>CAVYGK010000029.1:0-585828 GCA_963768015.1 uncultured Solirubrobacterales bacterium | reverse complement strand
CCAGATCTGGACCGGATGGTCGATCCTGACCTACAACGCTGACACCCTCGCCGTCCGCAACCGTTGAAACAATCGAGGACAGCTCGACCTGAGCCCACTCACTACTGAACTGGTCCGCGCGAGACCACTCCGCGGCCGTTTCGTTTCCGCCCAAGTCACGAGTTATTCCTCAGCAAGTAGCTAAGGCGGCCCGTCACGCAAGGCGCGGTCTGCGCAAGGGGTTCCACGGACCTTGGCGTGGATGGGTGAACCGGATCACGCAAATGACGGGTCGAGGCGATGCATTCCTTGAGGATGGTGGGATCCGATCTTCCACGAGTCGTCCACAGCCGATGGGTACGTGTGTCACCGCGAACGCGATTGAAATAGGGGAGGAGATTGTTATCGTCCCGTCGACTTGACCCGAGTTGTTCCGCTGATAACCGCGTCTGACGCCAACGGCGCGGTCAGTGTTCGCGATGCACCGTCCGCGTTACGATCGCCGGGTCTGGGTCGGCATCGACGTAGGATCGGGCCGATGAGGGAACCGGCCGGTTCTGGCGTGTCGAGTACTTCGAATGCCGAGCCCGTGTAAGCGCTGGCTGCTTATAATCGCGGTGGCAACCCCTTGCCTTCGCCGCCGCGTCCCCCGGTAACGCTGGTGCAAACGAGAGCCCTATAAGTTGGTGGATGTTCTGCGATGTGCGCAGTCGTAGCGATAGGGGCGATCGGCGCTCTGACGAACGATCGCGTTGCGCCAGACGCGTCCGCGTCTGCCTCTACCGCGCTTCCCCAGGCAGACGTGAACTGCTAAATGGCGAGCGACGAGGACCTACACCAGGCCGGATCGATCGATTAGGCGCTGAAGCTCGGGACAGCCACAACCGCGAATCAAGACTGGAGCTCCCGAGCACGCCCAGTTGGGTGCGAGTTCGGCTCGACGGCACGTGATCTAGCGACCCCGGGGCTTAGTGACCAGCGGTATGGGAATCATGCGTTTGGGGCGATCGCTTTTTTGATCTAGGCGGCCTCAGATGGGACAACTTTCTATGCAAACGGAGCACTGGCGACGCCCAGCGCGGCTACGAGAAACCAGATGATCGGTTTTGCGCAGAAGGAGTGCCCGCACATTGCGAGCAGCTGCACGCAGCCTCGTGGGCTGACGACTGCTTTCGCGATCCGGAGGCCCAAATCGGAACGATTCCTATGGCGACATCTCCATCGTGCGAAGCGCTGAGCGGGACGACCGTTTGGCCACGAATGCGATTGTCAGCTCGCCGGTGAAGCTGACTAATCCTTGGCGACGAGGCGATCACCCGAGAACGGCTAACTGATGCCCAATTCTGATGCCCAATGGTCGGCAGCGGCGCGACAGGCATCCGATCGCGTGGCCAGAACCGCATTGTTTACAGGAGATCCGTAAGTGGAGCTAGCGAGACTCGAACTCGCGACCTCCTGGGTGCGATCTTGCAGCTACGGGCAGGCTTCTAAAGCTGTGCGGATGCTACCGTGGCCCCGCCCGGGCAGCTCAAGTGCTACTCCAAACTGCTACTCCCGAAGCTCCCGCTGAGCTCCGTCCAGAGACAAGAAGTGCCTGCAAATCCAGCACCTTTGGAGCCTTCGAGAAGCGGGAGCGACGGGACTCGAACCCGCGACCTCCGGCGTGACAGGCCGGCGCTCTAACCAACTGAGCTACGCCCCCGTACGGGGATTGCAAGTATGACAACCCGGCCCCGGTCACGATAAGTAGTCGCAACTTTTGGACCCTTGGCGGGTTTTGGACAACGCAAGCGATGTTCCTGGCCCGCGCTCAACCCGGCCGTGAGTGTGGACTGGCGAGCATCGGACGGCGGGGACCCTCGAAAGCGGGTCCCCGCCGCAGTTAACGACCGTTTTGGCGCCTTGCCGGGGCGCGCCAGCCGCCGAACGCGCGCTCGAGGTAGAGCGCGACCGCGATCGAGACGTGGTCGCGGTCGACCCCCGCGGCCACCTGGACCCCGAGCGGCAACCCGCCGCGCGACAGGCCCAGCGGCACTTCGGTCACGGGCACGCCGGCGAGATTGAAGACTGCGACGGAGTTCAGCAGCCACAGGCGACCGAGCGTCCCGCCGTGAAGCGGTGCTACCCGTCGAAAAGCCGGGTGCAGCAGCACCCCGTCGCCGATCGTCTCAGTCAGCTCGGCGGCAAGTCGGCGGGCCCGTGCCAGCAGTTGGCGTTCCCCGCGGGAGCCGGCCTTATGTGGCACCAGGTCCGAGAGCAGCGTGATCTTGGTCGGCAGCATGTGCGGGCCGCCGGGCGTGACGACGCTGCGCCAGCCAGGCCGGACCGCTCCGGCCTCGACGATCAGCTCGAGTATCGTGCGCTCGGAGCCGGCGCCGAGCGTCGCGAGAAATGGCGCCACCGCGCCACGCCAGGACCGCAAGGACACGCGTTCGAGCTTCGCCCCGGCCGCCACCAGCGCTCCCGCGACGCGCTCGCGGGCATCGAGCAGCTGACGGCTGATCGGTCTGAGCGTCGTGTCCTCCGTCAGCACGACCCGCAGCCCGTCCAACGACACGCCGGCGGGGTCGCCCAGCTGTACGTCACGCGCATACCGGTCCTCGCCGTCTGGCCCGGCAATGATCCGTAAGACGGCGATCAGGTCCTCGGCGCGGCGGGCGATCGGCCCGATCCCGAGGATCCGGGCGTTGTCGCCGGTAGTCGGCGGGTAATTGCCGGTCGTCGGTACCACGCCGGACGACGGCTTGTGGCCGAACACGCCGCAGAACAGCGCCGGGATCCGGATCGAGCCTGCGATATCCGAACCGAGCCCAAATGGCGAGGCACCCGAGCCCACCGCCGCTCCCTCGCCGCCCGACGATCCGCCCGCCACGCGCCGCGGGTCAAACGGATTGTTCGTTCGCCCGTATACGCGGTTCGAGGATTCGATCCAGAGCGTCAGCTCGGACGTGTTGGTGACACCCAGCGGGATCGCACCGGCTTCGAGCAGTCGCTCGACCGGTTTTGTGCTGCACGCTGAGCGCAGGTCCTTGCGCGCGAGCAAGCCGGCCGACTGCGGCATCCCATCGAGAGCAATCGATTCCTTGACGGTGAATGGCACCCCGAGCAGCGGCGGAAGCCGCTCGTCGAGGGACGCGGCGCGGACACGCCGATCGACCGCCGCCGCCTCGCGCCGGGCCAGCTCAAATCGGTCGGCCGCGAGCGCGTTGATCGCCGGACCGACCCGGCGATGCAGCTCGATATGCGCGTCGACCACCTGAGTCGCGGTCAGCTCCCGATTGCGAATCGCCGCCGCGAGCTGGACGGCTGAGCGCTCGGTGATCGGCTCCGTCATGGCGACGAGAGGATGCTCATTACCGCGAGCGCGAAACGCTCGTAGCGCTCGGCCGAATAATTCTGGGGGTCGGTCAGGGCCATTCGCCCGGCCTCCTCGCTGAAGTTCCTGATCGCGCGCGCGCAGAGCTCGATGTCGAGCCCGGTGCTCCCGCTCTCCATCGCGCTGGTCAGCAGCGCCTGGATCCGCTGGAGTACGAGTGCGCGGTTGCGTTCGACGTGGTCGCGCACGATCGCGGGCGTGCCCTCCGGCGGCAGCAGGATCACCCGCCACGTCGCGGGTCGGCTCGCGACCGCGTCGAGAAACCGCCTGACTCCCCCAGCGACAAGTTCGGGCGGCGCGCCGGCGCCCGGCGAGTCGGGCACGACCAGCGCCAGTTGCTCGAGCGCGTAGTTTTCCTCGCGCTCGATCAGCGCCTCCAGCAGACCCCCGAGGTTCTCGAAATGGTCGTAGACGACCGGCCGCGTGACCCCCGCGGTCCGGGAGATCGCCTCGATCGAGACGCCTTCGTATCCGTCTTCGACGATCACGCTGAGCGCCGCGTCGAGCAGTTGTTCGCGGCGCGCCTCGGGTGGCATTCGCGGTGCGTACCGGCGACGCTGCGCTGGGGCTGCGTCCGATCGTCGAGGCGTCATCGTCGCGGCGCAACGCTACCACTCCACCTACACAGGTGTAGCTTCGTTTTTACGGTAGGTTCGAGGGCGTGCTCGCAGTCTTCGACGGACACAACGACGCGCTGACCAAGGATGGCCACGCGGGGATCGGGACCGGCCGTGACGAGGGCGACCTCGACGTTCCGCGGATGCGGGAGGGCGGGGTCCGGGGCGCGATCTTCGCGGTCTTCACCCCGACGCCGGGCGACGAGCACTGGAAGCAGGTCGAACGCGACGACGACGTCTTCGAGGCCGAGCTCGCCGAGCCCGTCCCGCATTCCGACGCGGCCGCTTTCGCGACCGCCGCCGCGGGCCGCTTGGCGGCGCTGGACCGCGACGGGTATGTCCGGATCGCGCGCTCGCCGGCCGACCTCGACGCAGCGCAAGCCGACGGCGGCCCGCCGATCGCGGTGCTCCACCTCGAGGGGGCTGAGGCGATCGATCCCGAGCTTGAGTCGCTCGAACTGTGGTACGCCGCCGGGCTCAGGTCGCTCGGCCCGGTTTGGAGCCGCCCGAATGCGTTCGCGCACGGCGTGCCGTTCATTTGGCCCTCGTCGCCCGACACGGGGCCGGGCCTGACTACCGCCGGTCATGCGCTCGTCAAGCGGTGCGCCGAGCTCGGGATCCTCGTGGATCTCAGCCACCTCAACGAGGCCGGCTTCTGGGATGTCGAGCGGGCACAGGCCGGCCCGCTGGTGGCGTCGCACTCGGCCGCCCACGCGTTGTGCGAGAGCTCGCGCAACCTGACCGATCGCCAGCTCGACGCGATCGGTGCCTCCGGCGGGCTGGTCGGAATCGTGTTCGCATGCCCGTTTCTGCGACCCGACTTCGCCGACGACCCTGACACGCCGATCGAGCTGATTGCGCGGCACGCTGCCTATATCGCCGAGCGGATAGGGATCGAACACGTCGCGCTCGGGTCCGACTTCGACGGCGCGACGATTCCCGCTGCCGTCGGCGACGTGGCCGGCATGCCGCGGGTGCTGGAAGCGCTCGCCGAAGCCGGCTTCAGCCATGAAGAGCTCCAGGCGATCGCATGGGACAACTGGCGGCGGGTGCTCGGTGCCTGGTGGCGACCAGCTAGCGTCGTTTGCGCCGACGGTCGCCGGCACCGACGCGCTTGATCACGTCCTCGTCCCAGCGGTGGGTTCGCAGTAGGCGGTAACGCTCGGCGCTGACGCGCATGTAGGCCTCCGTCTCGGTCTGCTTGCCGATCAGGTCCGCCTCACGCAGCATCGCGATCACCGGCCGGTACTCGTTTTCGAGCCACAGGAACGCCGCCTCGCGGCGAGTGATCGCCTCGCCACGCTCCTGGCTTGTTCGAAAGCCCCAGGCCTCGACGCCCTCGGCGAGCTTGGCGTAGTCCCAGGGATCCGTCAGCGAGATCTCGCCGCGGGCATGGTCGGGCAGCGGCACGCGCTCGAAGAACACCCGCTCGTGGCTCTTGGTCGGCAGATCGGCGTGTGTGATCGCGTGCTGCGCCCCGACGCGCGTCACGACCTCAGTGACGTTCGCGTTGATGTCGTCGTGGCCGAGTGCACGCGCGACCGAGACACGGTGGTGACCATCGCGCACGAAATAGATCTCGCCGATCCGCAACAGGTCCACCGGCGGCATCGGGTCGCCGCGCCGCATCGCGGCGGCGATCTGTTCCCACCGTGAGCGGACGCGGCCCGACGTGGGCCTGAAGCGACGGTCGAAGTCGCGCCCGCGGTCGACGGTCCCGACGATCGCGTCGAGTGCTACGACCGCAGGTCCGGCCGGATGTTCGCTGACGAACCCCAGCGCGTCGACCACCTCTTCGTAGGGGAGGATCACGCCGACGTCGTCGGGGACCCCGCGCAGGCGGGCCGCCAGCCTCGAGATCGTCGCCCGCCTTCGCGCGCGCAGGAAGTCGTGCTGCGCGTCGACGTCGGACAGCCCCGTGGAGCGCCGCTGACCTGCCATCGGCGCCGAGCTTAGCCGCTGTCCACGACCGCGATCAGGTTTGCTCGATGGTCCCCTGCTCGGCCGTCTGGGACGGTTCGGTCGTCGCTGAGCTCGGGGGCGAAGCTGGGCTCGCGCCGTTTCCGTCGCGCGGCGCCAGCAGGCTCTTGCCGGTCTCTGGGTCAAACAGGTGCAGATGCTCGCTGTTGAACCACAGCTCGGTCTCCTCGCCCTGCCGCACTTTGCTCGCCGCCTCCAGCCGCGCGACGACCTGCGTGCCCTCCTGTTGGGGCAGATCCGCCGAACCGGCGTCGTGGGCGAGCTCCTCGAGCTCCTTGGACGACACGCGTTCTGACTCGACGACGAAGTAGGCGTAGAACTCGGAGCCGATCGATTCGAGCACGTCGATCTTCACGTTGAACCTCGTGCCCCGCGCGTCATCGGAGATCAGCGCGGCGTCCTCGAAGTCCTCCGGGCGAAGCCCCGCGATCACGCCGCTGCGACCGCCGCCCGGACCGCCTTGGAGCCGGCCGCGCAGCTTCTCGGGGATCGGCATCGTACCGATCGGGAGCTTGATGTTGTCGCCGTCGATCTCGCCGGGCAAGAAGTTCATCGACGGCGAGCCGATGAAGCCCGCGACGAACAGGTTGACCGGGTTTGAGTACAGCTCGGTCGGCGCGCCGACTTGCTGGAGCACACCGGCGCGCATCACGGCGATCCGGTCGCCGAGCGTCAACGCCTCGGTCTGGTCGTGCGTTACGTAGATCGTCGTCGTCTCGAGTCGCTGCTGGATCCGTGAGATCTCGGTCCGCATCTGGACGCGCAGCTTGGCGTCGAGGTTGGACAGCGGCTCGTCCATCAGGAATGCGCTCGGATCGCGCACGATCGCCCGCCCCATCGCAACCCGCTGGCGCTGGCCGCCCGAGAGGTTGGCCGGCTTGCGTTCGAGATGCTGCTCGAGGTCGAGGATTCTCGCTGCGTCATTGACCTTCTGGTCGATCTCGGCCTGCGGGGTCTTCGCGAGCTTGAGCGCGAAGCCCATGTTCTCGCGGACGGTCATGTGCGGATACAGGGCGTAGTTCTGGAACACCATCGCGATGTCGCGTTCCTTCGGCGTCCGGTCGTTGACGACCTGACCACCGATCTTCAGCTCTCCCGCAGTGATGTCCTCGAGTCCGGCGACCATCCGCAGCGCCGTCGATTTGCCGCAGCCGGACGGCCCGACGAGGATCATGAACTCGGCGTCAGCGATATCGAGGTTCATGTCCTTGACGGCTTCGAAGCCGTCGCCGTAACGCTTGGTGATGTGCTCGAGTGCGATCTCGGCCATTGGTTTCTCCTTATCCCTTGACGGCGCCCGCCGTCAGCCCGGACACGATCCGGCGCTGGAACAGGAGCACGAGAATCATCACCGGGATCGTGACGACGACCGCTGCCGCGGCGATGTCACTGATCGGTTGGGTGAACTGCGAGACGCCCGGGAACTGGGCGATGGCGGCGGGAACGGTCTGCGCGGCGTTGGTCGAAGTCAGTGAGATCGCGAAGATGAAGTCGTTCCAGCAGATGATGAAGACGATGATGAAAGTGGTCACGATTCCGGGCGTCGCAAGCGGTGCGATCACCTTGCGGAAGGCCTGAAACGGCGTCGCTCCGTCGACTTGAGCGGCCTGCTCGAGCTCCCATGGTATTTCTCTGAAGAACGCCGACAGGGTGTAGATCGAGAGTGGCAGCGCGAAAGTCATGTACGGGATGATCAGGCCCGGCCACGTGTCATAAAGACCGATCTGGCGCCACAGGTTGTAGAGCGGGCCGACGAGCGAGATCTGCGGAAACATCACGACCGCCAGCGACACCGCGAGGATCGCCTGTTTGCCGGGGAAGTTCAGGCGCGCGATCGCGTAGGCGGCCGCGCACGCCAAGGTCACCGCGAGCGACGTCGCGATCAGCCCGATCCCGATCGAGTTGCGCAGCGCGCTGGTGAACACCGACTGCTTGAAGATGTCCGAGTAGTTCGACAGCGTCCAATGGTGCGGTATGAAGCTGCCGTCGGTCGCCGTCGCCGGTGTCTTCAGCGACAGCATGATGATCCAAACCACTGGGACCAGCGAGCAGACGACGATTACGGCAAAAGCTGTGGCCCACCACGCCTTCTCACTATTGCTGTGTCTCATGACGACGCTCCTGCCGGCCCCGTGCCGGCGCCGAATCCCTTGATGAACACGAACGCGATGAGCGCCACGAGCAGGAACAGCATCACTGAGACGGCCGACCCCAGTCCGAGGTTGAGGCGATCGAGCAGGGTGGTGTAGTTGAGCATCGAGATCGACTCGGTGCCGTTCGCGCCCTGGTTGAAGATGTAGATCGTGTCGAAGATCCGGAACGCGTCGAGCGTGCGGAACAGCAGCGCGACCAGGATCGCCGGTTTCATCAGTGGCACGGTGATCTTGATGAACCGCTGCCAGGCGCTGGCGCCGTCGACCTTGGCGGCCTCCAGCAGCTCGTCGGGTACGAGGGCGAGACCTGCGAGCAGCAGTAGCGCCATGAACGGCGTGTTCTTCCAGACCTCGGTGACGATGATCGCGACGTAGGTCCCGAACGGATGGGCCAATGGGTCACTGCTGAGTCCGAGCAGGTGCGGGATCCAGCCGCTGTCCAGCGACCACGCATAGTTCCACGAGTAGGCCGCAACGACCGCGACGATCGCGTACGGCACCATCGCGATCGCGCGCAACGTGCCGCGCGCGAAGATCACGCGGTGCATCGCGAGCGCGAGCAGCATCCCGAGGACGAACTGGATCGAGACGCTGACGACCGTGATGATCACCGTGTGCCACACGACCTGCCACCACAGCGGGGCGGTCAGCACGGCGCCGTAGTTAGACAGCCCGATGAATTTGTTCGCGTCCGGGAAGCGGAGGTCCGCGCGCTGCAGCGAGAGCACGATCGGTCGTGATCAGCGGGTAGGCGGTGACCGCGATCATCACGATCAGGGCCGGGGCGACGAGCATGAAGCCCAGCCGGCGCTCGGCACGCGCGCGGTCGCTGAGGTGCGCGCGCTGCGGCGGCGCGGACGTGGCGGCGGGGGCGGTTACGGCTCCAGTGGTCATAGCAGCGCCTGCGAGGAAAGGGCCTTCTTGATCTCACCGCGGAGCGTGCTCACGACGGTGCTCGGGTCGATGCTCGAGGTTGGCGACAACGTGTCCTGGATCGCCGCCGTGACGTCGGCGTACGCGGGCGTCTGCGGCCGCAGCCCGTAATGGATGAGCTGGTTCTTGATCAGCGCGGCGAACGGATAGGCCTTGATGAACGAGGGCTGGCTGTAGATGCTCGCCAGCACGGGCGCCAACCCACCCTTGATCGCGTCGCGGACCTGGTTTGGTTCCTGAACGAGGCACCTGATCGCGTCAAACGCGAGCTGCGGATGGGCGGAGTGGCTCGAGACGCCCAGGTTGTAGCCACCGATCGATACCCGCGGCGGAACCCCGGGGAGGACGCTCGGGAACGGTGCATAGCCCATGTGCTTGAAGACGCTCGGGCTGTCCGCCTGGGCCGCCGACCAGACGAACGGGTAGTTGATCTGGAACGCGACGTTGCCGGTCTCCCAGGCGGTCTCAGACGTTCCCTCCATCGCCACGTTGAGCCCCGGATCCGCGGCCGGCGAGTTCGCCAAGCGCTTCATGATGCGCGCCGCGATCCTGGATGTGTAATTGACGAGGATCTTGTTGTCGGGACTGAGGATCTCGCCGCCCGCCGAGTTCACCAGCGAGTTGAACCAGACGGTCAGCCCCTCGTACTTCGCGCCCTGTTCCTCGATCAGGTGCGGCTTACCCTGCTTCGCAAGGGCGATCGCGTCATTGATCATCTGATCCCAGGTCGTGGGCGGAGTGGGGACCAGATCCTTGCGGTACCAGAGCAGCTCAGTGTTGGAGTTGATCGGTGCGGCGTAGAGCTTGCCCCTCCAGGTTGCCGTCTTCAGCGGCCCCGGCAGCACACCGGCACTGACCGCCGCTGCGTTGGCGCCGGTCCACGGCAGGATCCATCTGGCGGTCGCGAACTCCGCGGTCCAGTCGACGTCCATCGCGAGGATGTCGATCGACGAATCCCCGGCGGCGAGACGACGAACCAGCGACACCCGCTGCTGGTCAGAAGAGGTCGAGAGGAAGCTGATCTTGATCTGGTACTTGCCGCCCGACGCCTTCGAACAGTTCGCCGCGGCGGCCGCAAACGAGCCGGAAGGCTCAGGGAAGACGTACCAGTTCAGCGTCACCGGGCCACTCCCGGACGAACTCCCGCACGCGGCCAGCAGGATTACCATCGTGATCGTCGCTAGACCGACCGTCCCGGCCCGCGTGAGTGCCTCCCGAGCACTTCGCGTCTCTCTCCTCACAACGATTTCATTGCTACCGCGTCCCGCCTTAACTCAAACCACATGTTGGTCCGCATGAAGCGGGGCGCCGTCCTGACGCTCGTCGCCGGCCGTTACGTGAACCGCGCACCGGCGCCAGTCAAACGGACGCGGTAGGGCCTTCAGCCGACGATCGTTGTCGCCGTACTCGCGGTTCAGATGCCGACCGATCACTACCGCGGCGACGGTCCCCGCTCCGGCGAGTTTCAGCGCTGCAGCCGCACTCTGGGCGTTGGCGCCGGTGGTCCAGGTGTCGTCGATCAACAGAACCGACTGATGGTGGAGGTTGCGAGCCGTCTTGAACTTCTCGAGGCTCAGTGTGCGGGGTGGGGCGGGCGCGCTCGACCGCCGCAGCAAGCGCTCGTACCGGTCGCGCGTCGGACCGACCAGTTCGCCGACGATGCGCTGCAGCGGATGTATGTCGTCACGAGCTTCAGAGCTCGACGGAACTGTCGTGACGATCTCGAACCGGTCAGTCTCAGCGGCTCTCGCGACGCATGATTCGTGTGCGGCGAGATACCGCCACAGGATCGCGGCGAGTTCGACCTGGAACCGATCGGCGATTTCGGGGGGTTGACGCTTGTAGCACGCGAGCGCGTGATGCAGTTGCTCGTGACCGATGCTGTACGAGATCGGCACGACGGCATCCAGCCACGACTGCGCCGTGGCGCAGCCGTAGCAACGACGGTGGCCGCCGGTGAGATCGAAGCAGACCTCGCAGACCGCCGGCCCGGGTTGCGGACCCAGCATGAAGTTCGAGTAAAGGCCCGAGACCTCAGTGACCGTCGGCATCCTGCATCAGGCCTCGAGAGGGTCGTCGGAGAGAGGCGCTCGACCGCCGCCGTGATCTCGTCCGGCGAACTGAAGACGGTCGTGCCGGGGCGAGCCGCGAGCGCACGCGCCCAATCCTGGTCGAGCAGTGATCTGGCGATGAACACCGGCCGTCCATGCGCGAGCGCGAGTCGTGCCTGAACCCGCGTCCCGCTCGTGTCCGAGGCCTCGACGATGACCGACCCAAGCGTGAGGCCCGACATGACCGCGTTGCGCATCGGAAAGCTCGTGCGGGTCGGCGGGGCGTCAGGCCAGAACTGAGACACGACCGCACCTTTGGCGGCGATCGTCTTCTGCAGTTCGGCGTTCTCAGGCGGGTAGGCCTGGTTGATGCCGGTGCCGATGACGGCGATCGTGCGGGTCTGCATATCGAGCGACGTCGTGTGCGCGGTTGTGTCGATCCCTGTTGCCAGGCCCGAGACGACCGTGTAACCGGTGTCGGCGAGGTGCACCGCGATGGCCCGGGCTCGCTCGATGCCGGTGTCTGTCGGAGTTCGGCTGCCGATCACGGCCAGCGACCGTGCGTCGTCTGGTTCCAGCACTCCGGCAACGAACAGCAGCGGCGGTCGGTCGTGCACCGCGCGGAGGTTGACCGGGTAGTCGGGATCGAGCACGGTCAGCAAGCGGATACCGGCTGCTTGCCAGACCGTGACATCGGAGGCAGCTTCCGTCAGAGGTTGCTCGGTCTCGTTCGGGCCCATTAGGCGGCCCTGGCCGTCCGCGTCCTCGGCGAGCTCGCGCTCGAGCACGGCCTGGGCGCTCTGCTGCTCCTCCACGAGCTCGGCGTACACCGGCCACGGTCGCCGGCCGACCCTCAGTAGCGCGACGAGCGCGGCGGTCTCTTCCGAGATTGCGGTTGACTGGGGTTCAGGCAGGGCGCTCTGATGAGAGCTGCGTGGTCGCCGGCTCGGCTGGGTCCGGCGCGGTGTCGTGCGGACTGGGGTGCTGCTCGGGCTCGGAGAGCACTGCGGCGGTCTGCATGGTCTCGGGCTCCGCCGCGGGCTGCGGGTTGGGTTCCGGCTCGGCGAGAACCGCGTCGGCCTGAGTCGCCTCCGGTTCTGGCTCCGGCTCCGCTTGTAGCTCGGGCTCCGCTCTGTGGCTCGGGCTCGGCGCTCGTGCGGCCTCGGCTGCGCGGCACGGCGGGTCGGCTCGTCGCCGGCTGTTCGTGCTGGGCCACTGGCTGGGGCGCGGCCGCGACGGGCTCGGCCTGGAACGTCGGCGCGGGCTGAGGTGCGGTGGCGACGGATCGGGGTCGAACGTCGGCGCAGCCTGAGGTGCGGCGGCCACTGAAGCAGCCTCGAACGTCGCCGGCTGGGGCGCCACGGGATCAGGCTGGAATGTTGGCGCCGGCTGAGTGTCGGCCGTGACTTGGTGGCGGACGTCGACGTCATCCGATCGCCCGGTGTCCTCGCCGTTGATCGCCGACTTGAAGTCGCGGATCCCGCTTCCCAGGTGGCGTGCAACCTCGGGCAGCCGCTTCGGGCCTAGGACCAGCAGGGCGATGATCAGCACGAACAACAGATGGGTGGGCTGCAGGATGTCGCCGACCATTACTAATCAGGGTACTCGCACCGCGTCCGATCGACCAACCCAGCGTCATCTTGTTAAGGGGCGCGTCATCGCCTGTGCGCGGAGGATGGTCATCGCCTGCGCGCGGAGGATGGGTGTCCTCCCACCAGCACGGAGATCCTGCGGCTGCCAGCCGGCGCGTAGGGGTAGTCGCCCATCGGAAGCGACGCGATCTGAAACCAGTAGGAGCGCAGGAGGGCGGCGTCGCCGAGCCCGAACGTGTAGGTGGTCGTGAAGCGGCCGTTGCCGCCTACGTGCTCGTGCACTCCGTAGGTGATGAAGACCCGTCCCAAGCCGATCCGCAGCCGCACCAGCGCGCCGCCCTGAGGCAGATATCCACCCTTCAACTGACCGACGATGTGGACGGTGTGGCCCCAGGCCACCTTACGCGGATACACGCGGAGCAGGACGACCTTCGCCGGAACGATCTCGCTGACCAGGCCGGACACCGAACCCTCGGCGTTCCCACCGCCGCCGTATACGGTTTCGAGTAGCCGCGATGGGCCGGGGGGCACGGTCGCGGTCCAGCCACCGTTCGCTGCCGTCGTGGCCGTGGCAATCGGGGCGAAGACGTCCTGCCCGTCATTGGGAGCGGCGAGGATCTCGACCGTCTGCCCAGCGAGCGCGACGCCCGTGTAGGTGCCCAGCCAGCCGCTGACGGTTGTGGCCTTGCCATGTCCCACGCGCTCGGCTTGTCAGATTGATGACGTGCGGCAGCACGACCACTCGGACGGTTTTGACGCGCTTGATCCTCGCGATGTGGCCGTGCCGTCTGACTTTGACGATCACCGTTCGCCGCCCGAGCACCGTTCTCGGATGGCACTTCATCGACGTGTTTTGTCACCATGCGCGCACGGCGTGCTTACCCGATGCCGTGCGCGGTTCCTGATCCATCGCGCCGGCACGATCACACGCCTCGTAGCCCGGTGGCAGCGCAGCTGATCGGCGATCCTCGAGAACGCGATCGCGCTCACGGTCGGCACCCCGATCTGGATCGTGAATGACCCGGTCGGCGAGGAGCCGCGACTGCCATCGCTGGCCAGCGCGTTGTTCTGCGACAAGCAGCGCACCACGTGCGTACCGACGCCTGCGACCGGAACCCTGGCTGTGGCGGCTTTGAACAAGGTCGGTCCGCCGCCATCGACCCTGCACCAGATCCCGTACACACCCGACGGGCCGGCGCCAGCCGTCGCGGTGATGTATTGGGTGCCGGCTGTGGAGGCGGCCTGCGCCGGACCGGACAGCGAGATCGTCGGCTGCTGGTTGTCGAGGTAAACCGTCTTGCTGTAGGCGACCGTGTTGCCGGCCGCGTCCGACGCGCTCACCGCCAACGTCCTCGCGCCCTGGCCGTAGCCGTCGGTCACCACCGAGTCGTTCGCCGCCGGCGCATCGCACTGATGCCACTCCCACGGGGTCTGGGCAGAGCTGCTCCCGGGCAGCGACTGGCCGGCAAGCGACGCGTACATCGCGCACAAACCGGACGGCGAATCGCCCGAGAAGCCCAGCGGCCATGTGCCGCGGACCCAGCCCGTGGACTGCCACAGACCGTTGACGCTGACATCCACGGGCCAACCGTCTCGTGAACGCCCGAGCACGATCTCATCGACCGAGATTACGCCCGGGCCGCCCGGACCACTGGCACGTGCTGTCGCCACAGACGAGCAAGAACCCGAAGTAGCTCGAGGCCAGCGGACCCGCCCACAGGCTGGTCTCGCCCGGCGTGATGTTCTGGCTTCCCCCTCCCCAGTAGAACTCGCCGCCGTACTGGCCGTTCTTGCCAGCGTTGACCCCATCCGAATACAGCGCTCCGGGCGGAACGGCTGCGCCGACAATCTCAAGCCCGTACGGAGCCGTCGCCTGCCAGATCGCCCCCTACCTCGGGAATACATCCCGTGGCGTCGAGCTTGAGTCCGCCGCCCGGACATGTAGCGCGTCGCGGTGATCCCGTATGCAGACGACGCGACGAAAACACCATTCGGGTAAAAGCCGCACGCCGTGACGGACTCGTCGGCGTGGGCACCTGAGGCAAAGAGCAACACCATCACCGCTGCGCTTGCCGCACTAATGATCATGCCGGCCGAGGAAGGGCCAAATTATCGGCGCGTGCGCTTGTTGCCGCAGCTGACTTCACGGCTGGGGGCAGATCACGGCCACCGTGACGCCGGTCATTGGTGCCGACAGCAGAACTTGTGCTCCGACGAACGGCCCTGGCCTTGCTCCGCTGATGATGTTCGCGCCGGCGTAAGCAAGAGGCGGGATCGGGGCGGCGGTGTCGCAACAGCTAACAAGAACGCGGAATCGCCTGGCCCCAGCTGATGATGCCTCCCGGAAATGACCCAGTCTCAATCCAACTCGACCAGATGCGCTCTGGCCGCGACGGCCACCAACTGACCGGCAGGACCGATCTCGGCCCAATCGCGCACATAGCCCGCGATCGAGCCGGTATCGAACTTGCTCGGCGTGATCGAGTGGTTCTTCAGCTGCCGGTTACCAACACTGTTCGCAGGGAGATTGACCGCGGCGTAGCTCGTCCCGCCCAGAGCTACGAACAGCGCCAGATAGGCGATCGCGTTGCTCCGGAGGTGGCTGAAGACTCTGGTCATGCGGGCTCGCTTTCTCTGAGTTATCCGTCGGGTGAGGTGCCGGGGCCGAGTGCACCGTTGGCGCCGACGGCTGGTTGGTTCTCAGAACCCGTTGCTGGGCTTTGTGATGCGCTCGAAGGCTGGGACGTGTGTTGGACCGGAGCAGCAGAGGATTCGGCGCTTGTGCTGGCGGGTGAGGGCTCGGATGGTGCGGTGACGTAGCGGACCTGTACGACGACCGTGGTCGAGTGGCGCGTCTGATGGCGCGCAGCGTGACGGGCACCGACCGTCGTGTGGCGCTTCACCCGCAGCGCCGCGGGCAGCACCCGCGCGCGTGTAGCTCGCAGCTGAGGGGTGGGCGCGCAGTGTGCGCGCGCCCATCGCAAGATACGAGGAGTTGCTCGCGGTTGTCGATGCACGTGTTGTCGACGCTTGTGGCGGTGCGGCCGCCCTCTGCCCGGCGGTGCTGAGCACCGCAACCGCAACCACGACGGTCAGCGCTACTGCGACGCCGGCGATCCACCGTGCATGGGGTATGTGGAGCTTCGCGGTGCGCCGACTGGCGCCTCGAGCGCGCTCTGTAGTGACGAAGAGTCCTCGCCCCAGAAGGCGTCCGCGGTGGGAGTCGAGTCCACAGACTGTCCGTTCGCTGACGGTCCGAACGGGGTGAATTCGTCCCGCGGCCCGAGCCAATCGCGCGGCAGGCGGACGACGTTGTCATCGAGCCTGGTTCCGTCTGCGGTTTGGCGACCGTTCGGATCCACGTGGTTTGCAGACCTTTTTTCGAACACGGACGCTGTGGCGTCCTCCCGAGGCGCTATTATACCTCTGAATTAGCACCAGTTTGTCTCAATTAGAGAAGGTGGGCGTGGCTGACGAGTCGTATTTGACCGTTGCTGAAGTCGCGGAGACGCTCAAGCTCAACCAGCAGACGGTCCGTAACTGGATCGACCAGGGCTCGCTTCCGGCGCTGCGAGTGGGCCGGAGGGTGCGGATCAAGCGCTCTGATTTCGAACGAATCCTCGAGCAGAGCTACAGCGGCGGCTCATCCCAGGCCGGTCAGCACCGCGGGCCGAGCGCCGACGACTTCTGGGGCGGCGAGTCCGTTGGCCTGGCCGAACCGGGCGACGGAGTGCGTGACGAAGGCCGGACGCCCGACGAGATCTCGAGCTCGCAATCCGAATGAGCTTCGACGACGAACTCGATCCGCAGCGAGCACAGATCATGCGCGCCGTACGCCACGCGAGCGACGGCTGGGCGCAGGCAATGCGGACTCACAAGCTTGCTCCGCCGGATACCGGATTCGCGCAGCGCCTTCGCCAGCTAGCCGAGGCGGCCGCGGCCGAGCAGGTCGCTTGGGAGCATGCGCACGCGGCGGGACTTTTGTGGCGTCCGGTGCCAGGTGCGGAGAATGCGGCGCCTCCGTATGAACTAAGACCCGATACGGGTCGGCGTGGGCCGAACGAGCTCTGGGCGCGGTTCGACGATGCCGTCGCAAGCCTCAATCAGGCGATCACCGGCTCGGATGCGGCGAAGGTCGCAGACGCGTTCGGCGAGATGTCGGAGGCCGCCGGCGCGCTCGCGGAGGCGGTCGCCCGCGCCGACCAGGCCCGCGCAGCCTGAGGCAGCGCGGTGCGTGAGACCGCCGCCGACCTGGCGCAGCTGCAGGCGCTCCCCGACCGGAGCGTCGGCGTAGCGAGCCCGTTTCTGAAGCGGTCATTCGATATGCCTCGGCACTCGCTCTCGGCGCAGTAGCTCACGGCCCACCTGCAGGGCTCGCTGACCGTCGCGCTGGCAACCGTGACCGCGCGCGGCGAGCCACGGGTGGCACCGATCAACGCGCTCTTCTACCGAGGCTCGTTCTGCATCCCGACGGTGGCTGAGTCCGCTCGGGCACGTCACATCGCCCGGCGTCCGGCCGTGAGCCTCAGCTATTTCGAGGGCACCGCGCTAGCGGTGATCGCCCACGGCAGCGCGACGATCATCCGCAACGATCGCGTGGACTTCGCACAGCTCGACGAGCTGCAAGTCGGGTCTGGGCGCCAGAGCCCGCGCGAATGGGAGGGCGAGGCCGTTTACATCAAGGTGGAGGCGGCAACAGTGTTCACCTATGCCCGACACCCGGAACGGCTTCCGCCAGAACCGGTCGGCATCGGCAAGTAGCAGAGCATCGGAAACGCGTTGCGTCCATGCGACGTAATCCGTTCGAAGGCCTCGGAACGCTCTGCACATATACGGTGGTTAAGGTTCCACGGGGTAGGCGCGAGACGTGCAAACCAGCATCTCCGGGCCGTGCAAACGGTTGCGGCGCCAGTCTGCGAGATCAGTTGCCGAACGGCTACGAGATGTTTACTGGAGCTGAAGGCGCGGCTGCCAGTCTGAAAAACGGACTGCGATCTCGAAGGAGGGGAACATGCCTCGGATCATCGTGACAGCTGACAATCCATGCGCGGACGGCGAGCGCGCCGTCATGTTCACGGAGCGAGTGACCGTCGCCGACTTCGAATCCGGTCATTTCCAGGCGCAGCTCGTGGAGCGTCTCGGTTGGGCCGTGGGCGATGCGGATGCGGTCGAGCAAGAGCGGGCTCGAGCTCGAGCAAAGCGGGCCCGAGCAACCCCAGATCGAGGCCCCTGCTCCTCCGCCGGTGCTGGTGCGGTCGACCTAGCGAAACTCCCGCTCCGCCGCCGCTACTAGTCCGCTCGACCTAGCGACACTCGCGCTCCGCCGCCGGCACTGGTCCGCTCGACCTAGCGACCCTCGCGCGGTCCAACTAACGCTGCTCGGCGAGCGTCGTGATCACCGCCTCGTAGACGCCCGCGCCGTAGCTCTCCGAGGCGATCCGGATCCCAGCGCGCCCGGCCACGTCAGCCTCGAGCGTCAGGTCGCGCTCGAGCGCGTTGGCGACGAGCCAAAACGTGTCGATCACTGAGGCCGTGTCCATGTCCTCACGTGAGTCGCCGACTGCGATGCAGTCCTCGCGCGAATAGCCGCGCGCCTGCATGTGGGCCGCGACGCCTCGGGCCTTCGAAGCGCCGGACGGGATCAGGTGGTAGGCATGCACGACCGGCAGCCCCGGCATCTGCTCCGAAGCCGCCCGGACGACACCGTTGTCGACGAGCCGCAGCCACTCGAAGCCGTTGCCTGCGAGCAGCGCGTTGGCCTCACCGAGGTCGACCTTGCCGCGAAACAGATGCGAGACGTCACGATCCCGCGACCAAGGTGTGTGGTATTCGAGCTGATCGGCGTAGTGCGCCAGCAGTAGCTCCGGCGCGCCGGACGCTTCGATCTGGTCGTAGATTGAGCCGGCCTCGGCCGACGGGACCACACCGTCAGTGAGCCATGCGAGCTCCCCGTCGAGCACGAGGCCACACCCGAGCTCGAAGATGAACGCCGAGGACCCGATCATGCGCGCGGCCTCGAACACCGATGACTGGCGCCGCCCCGAGTAGATAACGACCTCCGCGCCCGACCGGGCGCACGCTTCCAGCGCACGCACACCGAGCAGACTGAAGCGCCCTCCAGCGCCCGTCAACAGGGAAGCGTTTGGTCCCAGCAGAGTCCCGTCGAGATCGACGTACAGGCACCGCATCGCGCGGGCGACCGTAGCATCGGGTCGCTCGGGACGGCCGCCATACTGAGACCAGTCGTGGCCACCGTACGTGAAACCGAGCCGTGGGAAGCTCTGCTGCAGAGCGGTCGTGAGGACGACCGGCTCGTACACGACGACGTCTACGGTTCGCGCCCGGCACGAACGACTGCGATCCCCGACGAGCTCAATTGGCGCGTCATCCAGGCGCTCGGTAAAGCCGGCATCGATCGACTCTACGAGCACCAGTTCGAGGCGCTTCACGCGCCTTCGAGGGGCCGACGATCGTCACGACCGGCACCGCCTCAGGGAAGTCGCTGTGCTTTCAGCTGCCGACGCTCGAGGTGTTGACCTCCGATCCGGGGGCGCGCGCTCTGTACCTGTATCCGACGAAGGCGCTCGCCCAGGATCAAGCCCGGTCGCTGCACCGCTTTGGTCTCAACAAGGCGATTCGACCCGCGATCTACGACGGCGACACGCCGCGAGCAGAGCGCGCCGCGATCCGCAAACGGAGCAACCTGGTGATCACCAACCCGGACATGCTCCATATCGGGATCCTGCCGCACCATCCGGCATGGGGAGATCTCTTCTCGAACCTCGCGTTCGTCGTGGTCGACGAAGCCCACGTCTACCGCGGCGTGTTTGGGTCGCACGTGGGCAACGTGCTGCGCCGGCTACGTCGGATCGCCGCGATCCACGGCACCGAGCCGCGCTTTCTCCTCACCAGCGCGACGATCGCAAATCCGCTGGAACTAGCCGAGCGGCTGACCGGGCTTGAGGACTTCAGGCTCGTCGACCGCGATACGGCGCCGAGCGCCAACACGCCGGGTCGCGATCTGGAACCCGCCGCTGCTCGACGAGCAGCTCGGCGTCCGCGCGTCGGCGCTCTACGAAGCGGCCGAGGTGTTCTCAGGGCTGGTCACGAGCGGGGCGCGGACGATCTGCTTCATGAAGTCGCGCAAGGGCGTCGAGCTGATCATGCGTCACGCCGCCGACCGCCTCGACCCCGAGCTGGCCGAGCGGATCGCGCCGTACCGGGCCGGCTACACGCCCGCGCAACGTCACGAGATCGAGCGCCGTCTGACCACCGGCGAGCTCCTCGGCGTGGTCGCGACCGACGCGCTCGAGCTCGGGATCGATATCGGTGAGCTGGACGCGGCGGTGTGCGTCACGTTCCCCGGCACGGTCGCGAGCCTGCGACAGATGTGGGGGAGGGCGGGACGCCGAGGACGCGGTCTGGCCGTCTACATCGCCGGCGAGGACGCGTTGGACCAGTTTTTCTGTCGCCACCCCGATGAGTTCCTCGCCCGCCCCGTCGAGGCCGCGATCCTCGACCCGGGGAGCAGCGAGATCTACGCCGAGCACCTGTTGTGCGCGGCTCACGAGGCCCCGCTGAGCGAGGACGACGAGCAGATCTTGGGAGCGCAATGGCACGAGCACGCCCGGGCGCTGACGGCGGCCGGACTGCTCCGCGAGCGGGCGACCGGATTCGTCCCAAAGCGCGCCGACGACTATCCAGCGGCGCGGGTCGGGCTGCGTTCGGCCTCGGCGGACAGCTTCGTACTGATCGACGCGAGCTCGGGCGAGGTGATCGGCACGGTCGAGGCGGGGCGCGCATATTCGACCGTCCACGAGGGCGCCATCTACCTGCACCTCGGACGCTCCTACATCGTGCTCGAGCTCGATCTCGGGGCCCGGCGGGCGCTGCTCGAACCGTTCGACGGCGACTATTTCACGCAGACCAAGCGCGAGAGCATGACCTACATCGAGCGGCTGATCGAGCGTCGCAACGTCGACGGGATCACTTTGTCGTATGGATCTGTCGTGTACTCCGAGGAGGTGCTCGGTTATCAACGCAAAGGGCTGCAGGATCTCCAGGTGATCGACTTCGAGGTGCTCGATCTGCCAACGATCGAGTTTCCAACCAAGGCGCTGTGGTACGAGCTCGACGAGCTGATCGGTGCCGAGCCGTTCCCGCCCTCACAGCTGCTCGGCGCGCTACACGCGCTTGAGCACGGACAGATCGCGGTTCTGCCGCTGATCGCGATGTGCGACCGCTGGGACATCGGCGGCCTCTCGACCAACGCCCACCCACAGACGGGAGGCCCGACGATCTTCATCTACGAGGGTCACGCGGGCGGCGTTGGGATCACGCAGCGCGGCTACGACCAGTTCGAACGGCTGGTCCGCGACGCTCAGCGGCTGATCGGCGAGTGCAAATGCCGTGACGGCTGCCCCTCGTGCGTTCAGTCGCCGAAGTGCGGAAACCTCAACGAGCCGCTGTCGAAGCGAGGCGCGCTGGAACTCCTGGGGCGGATGACAAACCGTCACAATTTCTAAACGACCCCGGCGCTGACCTGGCCAACAATGGGGCATCGCCCCAAGTTCGATCTCATCTATGGCTGCAGCGGCGCGGCAGTTTCCCCTCGACTCGGGGCCTAGCGCGCATGAGCAGCTGACGCGGCGCCATCCGGCGGCGGCGCGCACCTTGCCGTCGCCCAGGCCGACCGGTGATGCCCCGTATCGATTCCAGCTCGACGAGGTGTTGTCGCCAAGCGCGCTAGATGGGGTCGATCGCGCGGGCGTGCTGCGGTTTCACTGCGTCGGCGACACCGGCGGCTTCCACAATCCGATCCCGCAGCGGGCGGTTGCCGCAGCGATGGCGACCGAGCTGGAGGGCCCGGAGCCGGCGAGCTTCTTCTACCACTTGGGCGACATCGTGTACCTGAACGGGGAGCGCGCCCACTACGAGGCGCAGTTCTTCGATCCATACGAGTCCTACGAAGCGCCGATCCTCGCCGTCGCCGGCAACCACGACGGCGACCTCCCGGCACGCAGCGACGCGGCGCCGCTCGAGGCGTTCGTCGAGCAATTCTGCTCGCCTGACGGGGCGCCCTGGCGCGAAGCACGCCACCGCCGTCCCGTGCGGCAGCCGAACATCTACTGGACGCTCGAGCACAAGTGGGTCACGGTCGTTGGCCTCTACACGCACGTCCCCGAGGGTGGGGTGATCGACGAGCAGCAGCGCGAGTGGTTGGTCGGCGAACTGAGTGCGGCGCGCCCCGGAGTGACGTTGATCGTGGCGATGCACCACCCGGTGTTCTCCGCCGACCGGGTGCACGGCTCAAACCTCACACTGCGAGACACGCTCGATCAGTGTTTCGCCCGCGCCGGTCGAGTTCCCGATGCCGTGTTCAGCGCTCACGCGCACAACTACCAGCGCTACGCACGTGCCCACGATGGGCGCTCGATCCCCTACATCGTCGCTGGGAGCGGCGGCTTTCCGGAGCTGCACGGTCTCGGCTTCGGCGTCCCGGATCTCCCCGCGTCATTCGCGGGTCTGCCGGAGCTGACGCTCGAGGCCTACCAGCATCAGGCGTTCGGTTTCATGACCGTGAGCTGCGGGCCGTCGGGCGCGCGCGTCGACTACAACACGGTCGTGCGCAGGCGTCCCGAGCGCTACGACTCGTTTTCAATCACGCCGGCGATCTGAGGCTCGCTCACCGGCCGAACAGCCGCTAGCATCGCCGCGCCAGGCGAGATAGCTCAGTTGGTAGAGCACACGACTGAAAATCGTGGTGTCCCCGGTTCGATTCCGGGTCTCGCCATCGATCGATCTTAGTCGTTCTGGCATCCGGGCCGTGACCGGGGACGTCGTCCGGACGGTTCGATTCCGGGTCTCGCCATCATTAGTCGTTCTGGCATCCGTGCCGTGACCGGGGACGTCGTCCGGACGGTTCGATTCCGGGTCTCGCCATCGTTAGTCCAGAGCCTCGTCCAGCAGGCCGCGTTTGCCGGCGGCGTACGCTACCTCCGCGCGGCTGTGGACGCCGAGCTTGCGCATCACGTTGCGCACGTGGAACTTGGCGGTGCTTTCGCTCACGAAGATGCGGCGCCCGATCTCGGCGTTGGTCAGCCCGCTCGCGACCAGCTCAGTGACCTCGCGCTCGCGGTCGGTGAAGGCCCCTTCGGCGGGGGCACGCTCCCCGGCCACCAGCGCCCTGACCATCTCGGCGCTGCGCCCGTCGAAGCCGGACTCCCCGCGCGACACGCGACGGATGATCCGGACCAGCTCGACGACATCGACCTCTTTGACCACGTAAGCCTTAGCCCCGCGCCGCAGCGACTGGTCCAGGAGGCGCTCGTTGAGGAACGTCGACAGGATCACGACGTTGGACTCGGGCCGGCGCCGGAGGATCTCGCTGCACAGGTCCAGGCCTTCGGTGTCGTGTTCGGAGCTGAGCTTGAGATCGAGCACGATCACGTCGGGGCTGGCGCGATCGAGCTCCTGCAGCGCGTCGCTCCAGCCGCCGGCCTCGGCGACCACGGAGATGTCGGGCTCGAGCTCGAGGATCGAACGCAGCCCGCGACGGACGATCGCGTGGTCGTCGACCAGCAGCACGCGGGACTGGGGGGGCGACTCAGCCGGCGGCAACCGACCCTCCGAGCGGTACCTCAACCCTCAGCTTCACGCCGCCACCCCGCCGGCGCTCAAACCATGCGGCGCCGCCCAGCGCACGCACCCGCTCGGCGATTCCCGTCAGCCCGAGGTGGTCGCCGTTCGGCTGCGAGATGAAGAAGCGATGCTGGAGCTTGCGGTGGTTGCCTGACCCGTCATCGCCGACGGCCAGCGACACGACCTGGGGTCGCCAGCGCAGGGTGACCCACGCGTGGTGCGCGCTCGGCGTGGCGGACCACGTTGAACAGTGCCTCGCGCGCGATCTGGACTAGCGCGTGCTGGGTGGCCGTGGGCACCGGCTGGCTCTGCCCGTAGACCCGCAGCGACACCTCGAGGCGAGCGCCCGCCTCGACGTCCTCGATCACGTCGCGCAACGCCTGAGGGAGCCCGATCTGTCCGTCGCTGGACAGTTCGAAGATCACCTCGCGGATCTCGTCCATCGAGGAGCGCGCCAGCGCCTGGGCGGCCAGCATCCGCTCGACCACGACCGGAGGCGTCGTCGGCTGTCGCCGGCACCACTCGAGATTCATTCCGATCGTCAGCAGATGTTGGGAGACGCTGTCGTGCAGCTCGCGCGCGATCCGGTTGCGCTCCTCGCTCAACAGCTGGCGCCGGCCGGCCTGCTCCAGGCGCCGCAGGGTTCCCTCGAGCTCAGAGCCACGGCGCTCGAGCTCCGCCGCCCGACGCTCGTTCTCCTGGAAAAGCGAAGCGTTGTGCAGAGCGACGCCGGCATGGTTGGCGAGCGTGACCAGAATCGAGACATCGCTGGGCGCGACCTCAGCATCGTCTCGAAGACCCACCACGAGCATCCCGGACAGCCTGCCGTGCACGGGCATCGGCGCTGCCGCGACAGCGCACGGCTCGCCGCCGAGCTCGATCCCTTCCTCCTTGGCGACGAGCACCGGCTTCGCGGCGGTGGCCGTCTGCTCGGCGAGCGCCGCGAGCATCGGTGGCGGCAGCTCCCAGCGCTGGATGACGGCGTGGCTTGTGTGGACGATGACGCGAGGCATCCTTCCGCCGGCGGCCGCGCCGGAGAACACCATCGCCGCCCACAGCGCGTCGAAGTGGTAGGCAGCTGCCTCGACGACGGCGTCGCACACGGCGACTGGCCCCGCCGGCGCCGCACACAGCGCGGACGAGATTCGCTCGAGCGTCTCGATCGTATGGTCCAGGCGGGCCGATTTGTCGCGCCAGGCTGCGTAGAAGCTCGGCTTTGACGAGCGGACGCCGATTAGGCGCTCTAGCGCCAACTGGTCGACCCCGGCGCTCTGCTCAGTAGGCGGCGACGCAGATGTCGCGGACATCGTCCTTGCCGACTGGTCTTGGGTTGGTCGCGATATAAGCGTCACGCAGCGCGGTCTCCGCGAAGGCGTCGAAGTCGGCCGGATCGACGCCGATCTCGCGCAGCCCGCTCGGAATCCCCAGGGTCCGGCACAGCTCGTCGACGCGCTCGATCGCTCGCTCGGCGGCGCTCGGGGCATCCAGCCCGCCGGTTTCGATGCCCAAGGGCCCTGGCCACGTCGACGTAGCGATCGGCGTGAGTCTCGGCGTTGAAGCGCATCACGTGCGGCAACAGGATCGCGTTGAGCAGCCCGTGCGGAAGATCGAGCGCGCCACCGATCTGGTGGGCGATCGCGTGCGTCGCGCCCAGCAGCGCGTTGGTGAACGCCATCCCGGCCTCCAGGCTCGCGCGGGCCATCCCCTCTCGCGCCGTGAGATCGAGTGGATCCTCGACCGCCACCGGGAGGTGCTCAACGATTCCGCGGACGGCGGCGAGCGCGAGCCCCTTGCTCAGAAAGTCGCAGGCTTCGGACACGGCGGATTCGATCGCGTGGCTGAGCGCGTCGATCCCGGTGTGCGCGGTCAGCTCGGCGGACATCGTGGTCAACAGCTCCGGGTCGGTCACCGAGATGTCGGGGACGAGCGCGCGGCCCCCGATCGTCGCCTTGAAGCGTCGGCTGGTGTCGGTCACCACGCAGAATTGCGACACGTCAGATCCAGAGCCGCCGGTCGTCGGGACCATCACCATCGGCGGGATCGGGCGGGTGGCGCGATCGATGCCCTCGTAGTCGAGGATCTGGCCGCCGTTACCGCTGAGGATCGCAACCGCTTTTGCGACATCGATGCAGCTCCCGCCGCCGATCGCGAGCAGCGCGTCGCAACCGCTCTCGAGGTAGCTCTCGAACGCCGCTTGGACTTCGTTGTCCTTCGGATTCGGCGTCAGGTCGTGCCAAAGCCGCGACTGCACTCGCACGTCGGCGAGGTACGGCTGGGCGCGCTCGACCCAGCCGGCGGCGAGCACCCCCGGATCACTGACGAGCATCGGGCGCCGGCCGCCGACGCGCCGGACCGCGCCGCCGACCTCCGCGAGCGTCCCGATGCCGAAGATCACCTCCGGGATCACGAACTTGCTGACGCGCCCGCGAACCGACCGCGTCGCCGGTACGGTTTCCGACGACACCGGAGCCGCTTCAGAAATGGATCCAGCCAACCCAGTGGGCGCCCGGGGGGCACCCACTGCCACCTCCGCTGGTCCCGGGATGAGTTGCTCCAATCCCTGCTCCTCGACCGGATTGCCATGCGATCGTACCGCGCTGATCGCAGGTCGGGTTGCGTTCTCGCGCATAAAACGACCACCAAAGCGTGAACATTCGCCGCCGGTGCTCTGCTACGGACGCCACTTCACGGACCAAGCACCGGTGCTTCTACTGTTCGACATCGACGGAACGCTGCTCGAAGGCACGGCACCCGTGGTCGGCGAGGCGATGAGCGCTGCCCTGCGGGAGGTGCATCGGGTCGACACCAGCCTCATCCGGACGCAGATCCCGACGGCTGGGCGGACCGACGGCGAAATCGCGCGCGCGATCCTGCTCGACGCCGGCGTCTCCGCGGCCCGGATCGATGCTCTTGCCGATCGAGTGCGCGACCGCTGCTGCGAATGGTCCGCCCGCCTGCTCCCGGACGATCTCTCCGCAACGGTGCTGCCTGGAGTGCGGGAGCTACTCAGCTGGCTCGGCGAGCAACCCGACGTGAAGCTCGCATTGCTGACCGGTAACTACGAGCCGATCGCGCGGCTGAAGGTGACGCGAGCCGGTATCGGCGTCGGCGTTTGGAGCCAGCCAGGGCGCCTTCGGCTCAGACGCCGAAGAACGAACCGCGCTGCCCGCGATCGCGAGGCGACGCGCCGGCACGCCCGGGTCGCCGTGGTCTCGCCGTCAGACGATTGTGATCGGCGACACACCGCAGGACATCCGTTGCGCCCGCGCCGACGGAGTGCGCTGCGTGGCGGTGGCGAGCGGATCGTTCAGGGGCGAAGCGCTCTCGGATGCCGACGTAGTCGCGCGCAACGCCGCCGAGCTACCGCAGATCTTGCGGGCGCTGGGCGTCGGCGCCTCGCTGGGCCCGCTCTAGCGCCCGGCTTCAGTCGCCGCCCGGGAGGCTAATGCCGACCATCAGGAAGACCGCCATCGTGACGAACGCGATCCCGGTCAACAGGTCGGTGCGGATGCGGGGTACGAAGTGGGCCGCCGTGCGACCGATCTGGTGCCCGGCGACGGACATCAGAAACGTGATGATCCCGAACAGGGGAGGCGCGAGCCAGGGGGAGTACCCAAGGAGTCCGAGGCTGGCGCCCGCGGCCACGTTGTCGACGCTCAACGGCAGCGGCAGCCCGCGCGTCGCGAATCGCAAGTCTGGATCCGCATGCTCCGGTGAAACCAACGCCCGGACGACGACATACAGGCCGTATGAACCGAGGCCGACCGCTGCGATCGTGGTCGCGGTGGAGTCGATCTTGTTGCTCAGGAAGCCACCGATGAGTAGCCCGACAAGCGGTGCGATGCCATCCCACAAACCGAAGATGAAGGAGGTCTTGATCGACCGGAGCAGCGTCGGCTTGAGGCCCTCCGAGCACGATCGAGGTACGGAAGTTGTCCAGGCTCAGCGTGAACCCGAGAGTGATAAGCGCGATCACCTTGCTCTCCCGAAGATCCGTGGCGAGCCCTGCGATCTGTCACGGCTCAACCGCCGTGACAGATCGCATTGGGCTTCGGTCGTAGTGCGCTACTCCGGCAGCGAGAACGCGAACAGAGCGGACCCACCAGCCTGGGCGAGAGCCCCGGGGTAGAACCCCTCAGTCCAAGCGCCGTAGCCGACAGGGACCGCTATGTACTGCCGCCCGTCGACGCTGTAGCTGCAGGGGCTCGAGTGATGGCCGCTGCCACACGTGTACTGCCACAGCAGGTCTCCGCTGCTGGCGTTGAACGCCCTGAATATCCCGGCCGGGTCGCCCGTGAACACGAGGTCGCCGGCCGTGGCCAGCACCGACGCGGTCATTGGGTGTTCATTGCGGAAGCGCCACTTCTCCTGACCCGTGGCTGGATCAATCGCGGACAGGTATCCGGACACATCCTCGGTGTCCACGGCAACGCCCGCACCCCAGTACGGAATGCTCTCCTTGAACTCCCGGCGTCGCCGGGTGGCCGTCGCGCCGACGTCCTGCACCGGCGCGTAGAAGAGCCCCGTCTTCGGGCTGTAGCAGGCATGCGTCCATTCCTTCGCGCCGGCCGGGCCGGGCCAGAAGTGGACGGGGTCCCCCTCCTTGTCGGGGAACACGCGCGGCGTGACCTTGCCGCTTGAGTCGATCTCGCCCCACGTGATGCGATCGACGAACGGCACGACCCGGATCAGGCTGCAGTCCGTGCGATCCAGAACGAAGAAGTACCCGTTCTTGTCGAAGTGGCCGGAGCACTTGCGCCCGTCCATCTCGAACAGGATGTTCTCCATCGTCGAGTCGTAGTCCCAGACGTCGTGCGGCGTGTACTGGTAGTGACCCTTGATCTGCCCGGTGTCCGGATCTACCGCCACGACGCAGTTGGTGAACAGATTGTCGCCCTCGCGGACCGCACCGTCGAAGTCGGGGCAAGGGTTGCCCGTGTTGAAGTACAGGAGGTTGAGCTCCTGGTCGAACGTGGGCGTGGTCCAGCAGTTCGCGCCGCCCCGCGCCCAGGCCTCGCCGTCGTCGGGCCAGGTCTCGGACCCCGGTTCCCCGGGCTCGGGAACCATGTAGCAGCGCCACACGCGCTCGCCGGTCTCGAGCTTGAAGGCGTCGGAGTGGCCGCGCACGCCGAACTCGCCGCCGGAGCTCCCGACGATCACCATGTCCTTGACGATCAGCGGGGCGACCGTAGCGCTCTCGCCGGCCCGTACGTCGCCGTACGGCTGGTCCCAGATCAGCTTGCCCGTCTCGGCGTCGAGCGCGATCACGTGGGCGTTCAGGGTGGCCATGAAGACCTTCCCGTCGGCCACGGCACACCCGCGGTTGACGTTGCCGCAGCACAGGCGCACGTCGTACGGCGACGCGCGGTGGTAGCGCCACAGCTCCGCTCCCGTCTTGGCGTCGAGCGCCCAGATCCAGCCGTCCCAGCCGGTGACGTACATGATGCCGTCGACGACTAGCGGCGACGCCTCGAACGAGTACGTCGAGGCGCCGGAGTGCATGCCCACCGAGCCGCACTGGAACACCCACTCGGGCTTCAGGTCCTTGACGTTGCCGGTGTTGATCTGGTCGAGCAGGCTGTAGCGCTGCCCGTCGTAGGCGCCGTAGTAGGTGAGCCAGTTGTGGGGCTCCGCATCGCGGGCCTTCAGGATCCGGTCGTAGTTGATGCCCTTCGCGACCGGCGGCGCGGTGCCGATGTAGCCGGGGCTCAGATTTCGGAAGTCGACAGCCTCGCCTGCGTCAACGTATCAGTCTCAGTTGCCATCAACTGCTCCTTTCTACGGCCGCGGCTGGGGCGGACGGTCGAGCTTGGCTTCGTCCGGGACTTCTCCCCCGACGACGATCGTGCCGGTCAGGCCGCCGCCCTCGTCGTTTCCGGTCCGGGAGCCGTACCAGTAGTAGCCCGGACCGTCGAGCTGGAGGGTCGCCCTTCCTTTCGAGAAGTTCACCAGCCAGATGAACTTCGAGTCGCCGTTGCACGGCAGGACCGCGCAGTGCGAGTTGTTGTCGTCGTTGATGATCTCGAGCTCGAGCTCGCCACCGTGAGGAAGGACCAGGACCCCGGGGTCGAAGACCAGCTCGTCCAGCGGGATTCGGACGGTGGCGTGCATCTTCCCGTCGGATCCCTCCTCGGCCATCCCGACGTTCCCCCGGCCAAGTACTCGCCCGAGCGTCACCCCGTTCTGTTTTGCCAGCCCTTCGATAACACTCTCATCGACAGTGGCCACAGCAAACCTCTCCTTCCATTACGGAAAATGGGCAAAAAAGACCGTAACAGGGGCAGGACCGCGACACAACCTGACCGTCAGCGAAAAACCTGCTGGCTGCCCGGTCAGGTTGTGACACTATCCGATCGGTCAGTCCTGACACTGACCGGTCAGGTGCTTACACTGGCTACTCAGTTACAGTTCACAAACTAGTCATTCTTGCCGCTCAGCCGAGCGTGATCGTCTCGGCGCCGGCCACACGCAGGTAGTCGAGCACGGTGCCGCTGGACTCGCGCAATCTCAGCACCTCGGCGAGCTGGGCGTGTCGGCCGCCAGCCAGCGAATCGGCGAGCAGAGCGCCACCGCGAGCGGCCGTGCTGGCCCGGCCCGGAGCGAGCGCGACCACGGGAGCGACGGCTGCGAGCGACGAGCCGAGCGTCGCGACCAGCTCCGGCAGGCGGGCGAGACGGCCGGAGACGACGATCTCGTGCGGGGTCGGGACGCTCACCGCCAAGCGCGCGCACCGCTTTGGCGGCTGCCTCGAGCAGCGCCGTCCAGCCTTCGGCGTGGGCCGGTGACGCCCACAGCGCCTCGAGGTCAGTCATCTCGAGCGCGCCGAGCGGATCCAGGGCCCCGCCGCTGTACAGCGTGTCCTTGCGGAGCGCGGATCCCAGCAGGTACGCGAGCTCGCCGTCCAGCGCACCGGCGGCCCGCGCGCCGAGCGGTCCCGATGAGCCGCCCATGCCGTCGACGATCTGTCCTGAGTCGATCGCCAACGCCGCGGTGAAGGCGCCCCCCAGCTCCAGCAGAACCATTTCCGTCTCGTGCGGCGCAACCGCGCGGCGCGTGGATTGGTCGACGATCGCGCATGCGGCGGCGCACACCTTGTCCGCCGTTCCGAGGTCGATCCGGTTGTACTTGCGCCAGCGCGGGACCGAAGGCAGGTGGATGACCCCTGGCCCGAAGACAACCGGCAAGCCGCTGGCCGCGAGGGCTCTGAGCAGCGACCTGAGCCCCCCGACGCCGGCGTTCGCGCGCGCCTCGTCCGGCCTCACCAGCACCATCTCGGATAGTTCGCGCTCCCCGACGTCGGCGGCGGCCACGAGCGGGAGGCCGTAGCCGCTCGGACCGTAGACGAGGTCGTAGGGCCCGTGGCGCGCCAGCGCGTCGAACAGAGGTGCGCTGTCCTCGCTGAGCGCGCCGGTCTCGAACACCTGTTCGACGACCGGCTCGCCGTCCTGCAGCACGCACAGGTCAAACGAGACCGTTCCGGGATCGATGCCGGCTACGCGAGGCATATCATCCGAGCATGAGCACAACCAGACAAGCCCCGCACCTACAGCGAGGACGAGATCCCCGCCAAGTTCTCCGAGTACGGCCTCGACGAGTGGTACTACGAGGACAAGTGGATCCGGCGCAAGTACAACACCGACGGCTGGCCGTCGACGCTGATGGCGGTCAACGCGGTCGGGTACTTGTGCGAGGCCGCCGGCCATCACGCCGACCTAAACGTCACCTGGGGCAAGCTCTGGGTCAAGCTGGCGACGCACTCGGCGGGTGGGATCACCGACAAGGACTTCACGTTGGCGCGCAAGATCGAGGACACGATCCTGTGGCGGCCCGAGGCCGACAGCCCGCTCGACGGGCCGATGGGCAAGTTCGTGTTCTCCAAGTAGCCCGCGCGGAGCTGACCGGCGGAGGCCCTTCGCAGCTGACGTAAGGGGCCCGAGAGGCCCATGTTCACAGCACTTCGAGGGCCACCTGGTAGACGCCCTCGAGGTCCATCACGGTGCCCTTGGTCTCGAACAGCTTCCGGATGCAGGCCTTCTGCAGTTTCATCTTCGGGCCCCCCACCGCCAGCGCGCCGAGCTTGAGCACATTGTCTTCCTCCTCGAGGCTGTCGCCTCGGTCGACACCCTCGACCCCGACGGGCTCGGCGGCCGAGTAGTCGACGACCACCCGCACGCCCTCCTGCGCCCAGCCGCTGCGCCGCAGGATCTGCGTGCCCGCGGGACCGGCGGCAAACACGACCGTGCTGCCCGCGAGCGCCCCGTCGAGTATCGTCACTCGACCCCGGCTCGACGACCTCGAACCCGGCCTGTTGGGCGACCGGGATGCCGGACGCGCGGCGATGGCCGCCCTCCATCACATCGGGCGGGAACGCGAACATCGTCACCTCAGCGCCCTCGCCCCGCAGCAACTCCGCGGTACGAAGCCCGACCGGCCCGACCCCGATCACCGCCGCGTGACTGCCATCCAGCGTCACCGCTCCGCGGACGCGCGCGACGGCCGCCGCCGCCGTCGTATTGGAGCCGTCCGAGTCGAGCATGATCGAAGGGTTGAATGGCTTGAAGAACAGCTTCCGGGCTGCGTCGAACACGTCCTCGCCGTCGCGTACCTTCGACCCCCCGACCCAGAAGGCGGTGTTGGCGAGGCCATCGGGCCCACGCGGAAAGATCGCGCCCTGGACGACGCCTGCGAGGTTCTCGGCGGTGATCTGGGCGTAGCCGACGACGACGTCCACATCGGCGTCGTAGGCGGCGATCGCGTCGAACGCACTCGGGTGTTGATCGGTGTCGAGCTGGATCAGGATCTTCTTCATCGGGTGTCCTCCCGTCGGGGTTCGGGAAAGCTCAGGATGCCCCAGTCCAGGGGACCCTCCTGGCGGTAGCTCTTGCGCAGGCCGCGCGCGATCGTGGCCTTCATCAACTCCTTGCCGAGATAGAAGGCGTGCGACGCGTCACTGACGCCGAGCTGATCGAACACCGCGTACATGTTGGTTTCGCGGATGAACCGCTCGCTGTTGAACGCGTAGAGCCAGTCGGCATCGGCGAACAGGCGGTAGTTGGCGTCCGAGATCTGCGCCTGCATCGCGCGCAGCTCCTGCTCCGAAGGCGCGCGCATCGACTCGTCCTTGCTCGTCACCAGGCCCGAGTCGATGTGTTTGGGCGGTCCCGCCTGGCGCTGGGCCAGGTGCATGATCTGCGCCGCCAGCACCGTCTCGCGCACGACCCCACGCGCCCACCCGATCACCTCGGTCGTCAGGACCGCGCCGATCCCGACCTCCTGGCAGAAGCCGATCAGCAGCGCTGTGACCCCAGTCGAGTCGGCCTCGGTCAGCTCCGTCAGATTGCCGATTCCCATCAGCATCTCGGCCTGCGGATGGCGGCGACGGACCTCGACGTAGCGGGCCAGCGACGCCGCGAACCCGGAGTTGACCGGGGCCAGGATCGAGTCGAGGAGGTAGGGCCGCTCGAGTTGGTCCATCCGGGCCGCCATCCGGTCCAGCCCGTCGAGGTCGTCCGGGTCGTCCGTGATCAGCACCGGGGTCGCGCGCAGGTCCTTCGCCAGATCGATCGTGTCCGGCGTGAGGCTGAGCACGTAATCCACGCCGGCCGCGTCCGCCATCCGGATGTGCTCGGGGTCGAGCGTGTCGATGCTGAGCGACAGCCCGCGCTCGCGCAGCGCCGCGATCGTCGGCGGCCCCTCGGTCAGCCACGAGCGATCGAGCGACAGGCCGAGGTCGATCACGTCGGCTCCCTCCGCTCGGTAGGCGTCCGCGCGGTCGATCACCTCGTCTCGCGACAGCGATTGCACCCCGTTGATCTCGGCGAACACGCGCACATCACGCGGACCCAGCTGCGCCCGGATGGCCTCTCGCCCATACCACTCCGGCAGCGCCCGGACGTCGGCGGGGCCCTTGCGGACCGGCAGGCCGGTCGCCTGCTGAAGCGTGTCCACTTCGCCGTCGCACAGGCCCGGGATGACGATGTTGTCGACGCCGTCCGGCACCTCCAGGCGCCGGGCGATCCAGCGGGTCGTCATCAGCGCCGCGACGCTGATGTTCATCACCGCAATTTGATGGTCGATCTCCAGCTCGGACACGATGTTGCGCAACGCCGGCTCGGCCAGCCGGCCGGTGACAAACAGCGTCTCAGCCAACTGTGCCGCCGTTGATGTTGACCGCCTGGCCGGTGACGAAGGCGGCCGCGGGCGACGCCAGCCACACCGCGGCGCCGGCGACGTCCTCCGGTCGGCCCCAGCGCCCCAGCGGCGTGCCGGCCGCGACCTCGTCGTAGAAGCCGCGGTCAGCGTCCGCGCCGAACGCGGTCTCGATCCACCCCGGACAGAGCACGTTGACGCGCACGTCGGGGGCCACGGAGCGCGCGAATGATTTGGAGAAGCCGAGCACGGCCGCCTTGACAGCGGCGAACAGCTCCGGGTCCTGCCCCGCCATCCCGTCGGCCGTGGCGTGATCCCAGCCCATGTTCAGTATGCAGCCGCCCGGTCGCATCCGGGCGGCGACCAGCTGCGAGCAACGGATCGTCCCCTTGAGGTCGAGCTCGAGCAGCGCCTCGAGCTTGCGCTCGGGCGGCCACCCCGCGGCCTCACCGGTGAGCACGTCGGCGCCGGCGTTGTTGACCCAAACGTCGACGTTCTCGAACGCGGCGAACGCCTCTGCGACGATCGAGCGGCAGCCGTCTGCCGTGCTGAGATCCGCCTGCAGCAGGCGGTGGTCTGGACCGAGCCGCTCGGTCAGCTCTGCTGCCTCCTGTGACGAGCGCCAGAAGCCGACGCCGACGCGCGCGCCGGCGTCCGCGAACGCGATTGCGATCCCCCTCCCGATCCCGGAGCTGGCCCCGGTGACGACGGTGCGCAGACCGGCGAGCGGCAGCTCTCCGGCCTGCGCGGTCAACTGCTCCCTCGCTACCCCTCGGCGCCGCCGGCGAACGGGTGACGCGCCGCCGGCGTTTCTGCCAGCACCTTGTCGGTGCTCGGCTCACCGCCCAGAGCGCGGGCGATCGAGGTCTTCACGGCCTCGTAGTTCCAGTCGTAGATCTTCTGGTCGTCTTCGGCCTCCCAGTGGATGAACACGCCGACGATGATGCACAGGTCGTCGACCTGGTCCGTCGGGATCACGCCCTCGACGACCGAGTCGACCACGGCTCGCGCAACCGCGGCCTGCGCGGGGCCGAACAGCTGCACCGCCTGCGTGGCCCCCTTGATCGTCACCTTGTTGCTGATCACCGTGTCCGGCTTCGCCGGCAGGTTGGGGGTGACCACGGCCAGCAGGTTGGTGTGACCTTCCGACTCATTGACGAACGCATGTGCGAACGCTTCGCCGACCGGTCCGCTCTTTGACCCGATCAGCAGGTCGATGTGGGCGACCTCGTTACCTTCACCTACCAGCGCCTCGCCCGTTGCCAGAGTGATGGCCATGAAGTGAGTCTCCTCTCTCCTATCGTATGGTGACGCGGGTGACCGCAACCCTAGCTCACTCGAGACTGAGTGGGGACCTACTCGAGCGTCAGGTACAGCTCGCGTGTCTGCTCGAAGTGTCAGCGGCCAAACCGGGCAACATCACACCCGTTCATGACTTCGTCGATACGACCTACGCCGACATGGTGCGCTCGGCGCTCGCGCTCGGGCCGGTGTTCGGAGACGGCCGTGCGCTGCAACGCAGCGTCGGGGAGCTGATCGAGGACGGCGTTGCGGCGACCGCGCGCGTCGTCGGCGCGAACACCAACCTCGGGATCGTGCTCCTGTTCGCGCCGCTGGTCCGCGCCGCGGTGAGCCAGCAAAGCGACGAATCGCTGCGATCGGCGATCGAGCGGACGCTTGCACAGCTGGGCGTCGACGATGCAACCGCGGCCTTCTCGGCGATCGCCCGAGCCAACCCAGGCGGCCTCGGCGACGCGCCCGAGCACGACGTGCGAGCTCCGGCGCGCGTGTCGCTGCGCGAGGCGATGGCCGCCGCCGCGCACCGCGACAGCATCGCCTCGGAGTACACGACCGGCTACGCGATCGTGTTCGACACCGGGCTGCCGTTGCTGGCGGAGGCGCTCGGCGACGGGCTCCCGACGCTCGATGCGATCGTGAAACTGCACGTCGGCCTGCTTGCCTCACATCCAGACACCCTGATCGCGCGCAAGGCCGGCGACGCCGCGGCGCGGGGGGTCGCGGAGGCTGCGCGTCAGGTGCGCACGGGAACGCGCACGCTCGAGGAGTTCGACGCCTCGCTGCGCGGGCCCGACCACCGGCTGAACCCTGGCACGACCGCCGACCTCGTGGCCGGCACGCTCCTGGCCGCACTGCTGACCGGAGTGACGTTGCCGTGAGGGTTCTGGTGGTCGCCGTCAGCGCCCGGATGCTCGCCGAGCTGGCGGTTGCCGACGGCTATCCGGTCGCTGCGGTCGACCGCTTCGGCGACGTGGACCTGCGCGCTGTCGCTCCCGGAGCGACGGCGCCGACCAGTGACGGGCTCGCGGCGCTGGCGGCCGGCATCGACGCCGCCGCGATCGTGTACGGCGCCGGGTTCGAGAATCGGCCCGACCTCGTGCACGCGCTGGCCGACGGACGCGAGCTGCTCGGAACGCCACCCGAGTTGCTGGCGGCCGTCCGCGATCCGTGGGCGGTGGGCGCGGCGGCGCGGGCCGCCGGCGCGCGCGCTCCCGAGACGAGAGCGGATGCGCCGGAGACGTTGGCGGCCGGAGCGCGGTGGTTGCGCAAGCCGCGGCTCGGCGGGGGCGGGCGCGGAGTACGCGGTTGGAGAGGCGGGTCGCTTCGTCGCACCGAGATCCTGCAGCGTCGCGTCGACGGCCTGTCGTGCTCGGCCGTAGCGATCGGCGACGGGCAGCGGGCCGTCGGTGCTGGGGCTGACCGAGCAGCTCCACCGGTCACCCGGCTTTCAATGGATCGGCAACGTGACGCCGCCGCGCCTGCCCGACGAGCAGCGGTCCGAGCTCGACGGCCAGCTACGCGCGGTGTGCGCCGAGGTCGCGGCGCGGTTCGGGGTCCGCGGAGCATTCGGAGTCGACGCGGTCTGGGACGGGCGGCGAGCGTGGGTCCTGGAAGTCAACCCGCGGCCGACAGCCTCGCTGGAGCTGTTCGGGCCGGGCAGCTTCGAGGCGCACGTCCGGGGCGCGCGTGGGCTCGGTCTACCCGCAGCGGGTGGTCCGCCGGCGACTAGTGTCGCGGCGGTCAAGCTGGTGCTGTTCGCCGACCGCACGGTTCGTGCTCCCGACCCCGGCTGGTGGCCGGCGGGCCTCGTTCACGACATCCCACGGGCCGGCGAGACGATCGAGCGAGGCGCGCCCGTGTGCACGCTGATCTCGGCCGACGTCGACGTGCCCGAGCTCGTCGAGCGTGGGGCCCGGCTGCTGTCCGCGCTCCCCGAGGCGGTGCTGGTCAGTGGCTGAGGTCGAGCCGGTCACCTGCGCGGGTTGTGGTCTGCTGTGCGACGACGTGATCGTCGACGCCTCAGACGCGGGCGTGCGCCTACGGCCCCCGTGTCGTCTGGGAGCCGAGTGGTTCTCCGAGCGCATCGCCCGGCCGGCAGACACGCCGGGCGCGACGCTCGACGGCGAGCCGGCGGACATCTCGTCGGCGTTCGACCGAGCCGCGGAGCTGCTGCGCGGCGCGCGCCGTCCGCTCTTTTACGGGTTCGACGGCGCGACGGTCGAGGATGCGCGGGCAGCGTTCGCGCTCGCCGACCGGCTGGGGGCCCTGGTCGTGACGCACGACGTCGACGGCCACTGGCCGGGAACGCCGGCGGTCGCGCTCCGAGGCGCGTCCAGCGCCACGCTGGGCGAGATCCGCGACCGCTCGGAGGTGGTCGTGATCTGGCGCGAGGACCCGGAGCGGACTCACCCGCGGCTGCTCGAGCGGCTCGGGTTCGGCACCGAGGCACCATCGCGGCCGCGCGCAAAGCGCACACTGGTGGTGGTCGACGACCGCGACACGGCGACCGCTGCGCGCGCCGATCTGCGACTGCGCTGGGGCCCGGAGCGCGACCTCGAGGCGCTGGTCACGCTCGACGTCTTGCAACGCCGGCTGACGCGCCGACCGGGCGACCTCGACGCCCGGCTCGGCCCGCTCGTGGAGCTGATCAAAGCCGTCCCCCATCTCGCGTTCGTGTACGGAGCCGGTCTCACCAACGGCGGGGGCGGTCAGCGGCGAGCGCTCGCGCTGCACGAGCTGGTCCGGTCGCTGTGCCACGAGCGCCACGTGGTCACGCTGGCGCTGCCGCGCGGCGCCGGCACGACGGGGACGCGGGACGCGCTCGCCTGGCAGACGGGCTACGACGGCAACGTCGACCTCGCCAGCGGGCACCCCGAGCTGGTCACCGCGGCGCGGTTGCCCGCGCGCGACGACGGCGTCGACCTACAGCTGTGCGTCGAGGGCGCGCCCGCGCAGCCGGTCGCCGGCGTGCCGGAGATCGCGCTCTGCAGCCAGCGGCCCGGGTCCGGTCCGGTCGTGTGGATCCGGACCGCGGCGCCCGGAGTGGAGGCGAGCGGCACCGCGCACCGCCTCGACGGGGTGCCGCTGACGCTGCAGTCGCCGGTCGCCGGCGACCTGCCGACAGCCGCCGCGCTGCTGACCCGGCTGCTGTCCGAGGTCGAGCTATGACCGCGATCCGGATCAGCGGCGGCCGCGTCCACGACCCCGCCAATGACGTCGACGGCGAGATCCGCGACGTGTGCATCGAGGACGGCAAGGTGGTCGCCGAGGTCGGTCCCGAGGCGCGCCGGATCGACGCGAGCGGCATGGTCGTGATGCCCGGCGGCGTCGACATCCACGCCCACATCGCGGGCCCGAAGGTCAACGCCGCACGCAAGCTGACGCCCGACGATCGCCGCGACGATCCGCTCGACCGCACGGAGGTCCTGCGCTCCGGCACCGGCGGCCTGGTCCCGTCGACCTTCGCGACCGGCTACCGCTACTCGCTGCTGGGCTACACGACGGTCGTCGAGGCGGCCGCGCCGCCACTGGCCGCGCGCCACGTGCTGTCCGAACTGCGGGACACGCCGATGATCGACAAGGCGTTCCTGATCCTGATGGGCAACAACCAGGTGCTGTTCGAGCTGATCCGCCGAGCCGGCGGCGCGGTCTCGCCGCAGTTGCGCGACGCGGTGGCGTGGTGGCTCGACGCGACCGGCGGCTACGGGGTAAAGCTCGTCAATCCCGGCGGCGTCGAGCTCTACAAGCGCGACAACGGCAACGTCCACTCGCTCGACGACGCGGTCGCGGGGTTCGAGGTGACCCCGCGCCAGGTGCTGGAGGCGATCGGCGGCGCCGTCGACGAGCTCGGCCTGCCGCACCCGGTCCACATCCACGCCAACAACCTCGGGATCCCGGGAAACGCCGATACAACGCTGGACACGATGCGCACGCTGTCGGGGCGCCAGGCGCACTTCGCCCACCTCCAGTTCCACTGCTACGGCGGCCGGCCCGCGGGTCAACCCCGCTCGCGGGCGCCCGAGCTGCTCGAATACCTGTCCTCGCACCCCGAGATCTCCGCGGACGTAGGCCAGGTGATGTTCGGCCCGGCGGTGACGATGACGGCCGACGCCCCGGTATCGGCGATCCTTCGCGACCTCAGCGGCGGCAAGTGGCTCAACCACGACACGGAGGTGGAGACCGGTTGCGGGATCGTCCCCTACGTGTATCGCGCCGGCAACTACGTCCATGCGCTGCAGTGGGGGATCGGGCTCGAGCTGCTGCTGTTGGGCCACAACCCCTGGCAGGTGATGCTGTCGACTGACCATCCCAACGGCGGATCGTTTCTGTCGTACCCGAAGCTGATCCGGCTGCTGATGGACCGCGCGTTCCGCGAGGACCAGCTTGGCCGCGCAAACCAGAAGGCGATCCGGCGCACCGTGCTGCTCGACGGGCTCGACCGCGAGTACACGCTCAACGAGATCGCGATCATCACCCGCGCCGCGCCCGCCCGCCGGCTCGGGCTGCGAGACAAGGGCCATCTCGGAATCGGGGCGGACGCCGACGTGACGATCTACCACGACCGCGCCGATCGCGAGGAAATGTTTGCGACCCCCCGCTATGTGATCAAGGGCGGCGAGGTGGCCGTCGAGGAGGGCGACCTGCGCCGCTCTGACGACGGTCTGCTGCTGTCGAGCAGCGCGTCCTTCGATCCGGATGTGAGTGGGGTCTTGGAGCCGCTGTTCGGCGAGCGCTACACGGTCGCATTCGAGCACTACCCGGTGCGTGACCCGGCGCTGCGCGAGCCCGCGCGGATCGTGGAGGCGCGCGCTTGAGCGGCTACCTGCTCGGCGACACGCAGGTCGACGACACGTTCGCGGAGGCGTTCCCGATGCGTTTCGCGCGCCTCGTGATCACGGCCGCCACCGACGCCTGGGCGCAGGAGGCGGCCCGCTCGATGACCGGCTTTGCCACGTCGGTGATCGGCTGCAAGTGCGAGGCGGCGATCGAACGCCCGCTGGCGCCCGAGCAAACCCCGGACGGCCGCCCGGGGATCGCCGTGCTGCTGTTTGCGATGGACCGCGAGGGCGTCGGCAAGCGCGTCCTCGAGCGCGTCGGGCAGAGCGTCATGACCTGCCCGACGACGGCGTGCTTCGACGGACTTGCAGCGGCCGAGCGGACGGCGGCGCTTGGGAGCAGCCTGCGCTATTTCGGCGATGGCTTTCAGGCGAGCAAGGTGATCGTGGGCCAGCGCTTCTGGCGCATCCCGGTGATGGAGGGCGAGTTCCTGGTCAGCGAGTCGGTCGGGATCGGCCGCGGTGTCGGGGGAGGCAACCTCGTGATCGGGGCTGCGGACGACGAAGCCGCGCTGGCGGCCGCACAGGCAGCGGCGGAGGCGATGCGGGGTGACGGGATCGCGCTCCCGTTCCCGGGCGGAATCGTCCGCAGCGGCAGCAAGGTCGGCGCGCTGACGTCGAAGTCGATGCCGGCCTCGACCAACCATCGCCTCGCGCCGACGCTGCGCGCGCAGATCCCCGACACGCTCGTCCCCGAGGGCGTCGGGGCGTTGTTCGAGATCGTGATCGACGGCGTGTCGGAGGAGGCCGTGCGCGAGTCGATGCGCCGCGGGCTGCACACCGCCGCGGGGGCCGGCGCGTCGTACGTGACGGCCGCCAACTTCGGCGGCAAGCTCGGTGAGTTCCACTTCCCCCTATCGGAGCTTCGCGACCCGCCGTGACGCTGACGCTCGCACTCCGGGAGGCGCCTCCGGGACGGGTCGATGGCTCGCCGTTGGATCCCGGGCGCCTGCGCGGGCGCAGCCCGGCGGAAGTCGGCCGGGTTGAGCTTGCGGTGCGGCCGCCAGACCCTGGCGGTCCGCGACCTGTTTGAGCTGTCGGGCACGAGCGACGGGTACCTGTTCTTCGAGGGCGACCTGTTGTTGCTGGACTCGATCGGATTGGCGATGGACGGCGGCCAGATCGTCGTCGACGGCCCGTGCGGGAACCACGTCGGCGCCGCGATGACCGGCGGAGCGATCGTCGTCAACGGCGACGTCGGCGGATGGGCGGGGGCCGAGCTGAACGGCGGATTGCTGGTCGTGCGGGGCAACGCCGGCGACCGGCTCGGCGGCGCCTATCCGGGCGTCCGGACGGGGATGGCCGGCGGCGAGATCTTCGTGTTCGGCCACGCCGGCGAGGAGGCCGGGGCCGGGCTGCGGCGCGGGCTGATCGCGATCGGCGGCCGTGCCGGCGCTGGCGCCGGGCTGCGAATGCTCGCGGGGACAGTGATCGCAATCGGCGGCGTGAGCGCGGACGCCGGCCTCGGCAACAAGCGCGGGAGCATCGTGTCGGGCCGGCGAATCGAGCCGCTCCCCAGTTATGCGTTCGCCACGCGCTACGTCCCGCCGGCCCTACGCCTGCAGCTGCGACGGCTGCGCGAGGTCGGGCTCCGCGTCGACGATGCGCTGATGAACGGGCGCTGGGCGAGATGGTCCGGCGACCGGACCGAGGTCGGCCGGGGGGAGATCCTGATCTTCGACGAGGGGGAGGTTGGCGGATGAGCCTGTCGCTGAACGAACTTGCCGCAGCGCTGGTCGATGCGCTGGTCGCCGACGCCGATGCACTCGGCATCGAGGTTCGCGTGTCAGACTCGGGCGCGCGGGTGGTGGATTGTGGCGCCCGGGCCCGCGGCGGACTCCAGGCCGGCGTCGGATTCGCGGCCGTCTGCATGGGCGGGTTGGGCAGGCTCGATCCAGTGCCGGTCACGGTCGGCGGACGGACCTGGCCGGGCATCGCAGTCAGCACCGACGATCCCGCCACCGCTTGCCTGGCCGCACAGTACGCCGGGTGGAAGCTCGAGCACGGAGATTTCTTCGCGATGGCCAGCGGCCCCGGGCGCGCGCTGGCCCGGGCCGAGGACCTGTTCGAGGAGCTGGCGTGGCGCGAGCACGCCGACCGAGCGGTCCTCTGCCTGGAGACTCGGGAGGACCCGCCGGCCGAGATCGTCGACAAGGTCGCGCAGCCGCTGCGGCGTTCAGACGTCGGCGGTCACGTTCCTGATCGCGCCCACGGCCTCGATATGCGGCTCGGTGCAGATCTCGGCCCGGGTCGTCGAGACCGCGCTGCACAAGCTGCACGAGCTCGAGGTCGACCCGAGCCGCGTGCGCCAGGGCTGGGGCTGCTCCCCACTCGCGCCGGTGGCCGCCGATGACCCGGCCGCGATCGGGCGCACGAACGACGCGGTGTTGTACGGCGGGACTGTCCATCTGTGGATCGAGGCCGACGACGACGAGGCGGCCGACCTGGCGCAACGGCTGCCGTCGGCGGCATCGGACGCGTTTGGGACGCCGTTCGGGGAGCTCCTGGCCGCCTCCGACTGGAACTTCTATGACGTCGATCCGATGCTGTTCAGCCCTGCGGCGGTGACGCTGACCAGCACTCACTCCGGGCGCGCCCACCATGGCGGCGTCCTCGCGCCCGAGGTGCTCGAGCGCTCATTCGCGAAGTGACCGGACGGCTGCGAGTCGCCGTATTGGGTGCGTCCGGCTCCTGGCACTCGCGCGGGCTGATCAGTGCTTTCGCCACCCGCGGCCACGAGGTGATTGCGATCGCCGCGACGCGCCTGCAGTCGGCGGTCGATGAACGTGGGGAGGTCCACGTGCTCGGACCCGAAGGCGTGGCGCTCGACGCGCTCGACCTGCTGATTGTGCGTGGACTCCCGCGTGGCTCGCTCGAGCAGGTGATCTTCCGCATGGACGCGCTACACGTGCTCGCCCAGCAGGGGGTCCGGTGCGTCAACACCCCGCGCGCGATCGAGCGCACGGTCGACAAGTCGTGGGCCGGCGCGGTGCTCGCCCTGTCCGGGCTGCCGACCCCGCCAACGATCGTGTGCGAGCGCTACGACGGCGCGATGCGAGCGTTCGAGCGGCTAGGCGGCGATGTCGTCGTCAAGCCGCTGTTCGGTGCGATGGGCAACGGGATCGTGCGGGTCGAGGACCGCGACGTGGCTCACCGGGTGTTCCGCGCGCTGGAGCTGGAGCGGACCGTCTACTACGTCCAGCGCACGGTCGCGCCCGCCGGCCGCCGGAACCTTCGCGCGCTGGTGGTCGCCGGCGAGGTCGCGGGCGCGATGGAGCGCGTCACCGACTCGTGGCGGGCCAACGTCGCACGCGGCGCGCGTCCGCGCGCGGTCGCGCTCGCCGACACCGAGCGCCGGCTCGCGCTCGCGGCAGCCGCTGCACTGCAGGCCGACGTCGCCGGCGTCGATCTGCTGGTCGCGCCCGACGGCGACGTGACCGTGCTTGAGGTCAACGGGATCCCGGGGTGGCAGGCGCTCCAGTCGGTCTGCGAGCAGGACCTCACCGCCCGGGTTGTGAAGGCGTGCGAGGCGCTCGTCACGACGGCGTGAGGCGCCCCTCGTGGAGCGCGGTGGCGACGAGCGCGCCGGCGGCACCGGCCGCCTCGAGTGCGCGCAGGTCCTCGTCGCCGCGCACGCCGCCGCCGGCGTAGATCGCGACCTCGGGCAGCGCCGCCGCGAGCTCCGCAACGGCGTCCAGCGGTGGGCCGGAGCCGCTGCCGACGCGCGCGAGGTCGATCACCAACAGCTCACTGACTCCCAGTTCTTGCGCCACCGGCGCCGCAGCGGCCGGAGCCCGGCCGGCAAGCTCCGGATCCGGCGAGATCAGTCGTCCCTCGCGCAGGTCGACGCTCAGGACCAGCGGTGGAAGAGCGGCTTCCTTGAGAGAGCGCGCGCCGGCTATGAGCGACTCGGTGCCGACCACGTTACGCGCGGCGCCGGCGCGCGCCAGCGCCGCTGCCCGCTCGCGCGAGGTGGCAGCGGCATCGACCCACGGCTGCGCGACCGCCGCCACTGCGGCGAGCGTCGCCTGATCGACCGGCTGTCCGCCGATCGCATCGAGATCGGCGACGTACAAGGTGCTCGTCCGGCACGCGGCGCACAGTGCCCGCGCAACTGCAACCGGCTCGCACCCGTCGACCAACGGGCTGCGCAGCGGCTCGTAGGCGGCGCGCTGGCCGCGGCGAGCGTGGACGACGATGCCGCCCTTGAGATCGACGACCGGAACGATTCGCAACGTCTGAGGCATGATGCCCTGATGGCTGCGGTGGTCGGGCTTGATGTCGGCGGCGCCAACACCAAGGCGGCGGTCGTCGACGGCCGCGGTGTACGGATCGTCTCGGAGCCGTACGAGGTGTGGACCCAGCCCGCTGCGATGGCCGAGGTGGTCGCCGACGTCGTCGGCCGGCTCGAGGTCGACGGGGCGCCGGTCGCGCTGACCACGACCGCAGAGCTCGTCGACGTGTTTGCCAGCAAGCGAGACGGGGTCCTGCACGTCCTCGAGGCCGCGCAGCGCGCGTTACCCGGACGCCGGTTGAGCGTGCTCACCACTGCTGGCGAGCTGGTCGGACTGCGCGAGGCGCTGGCGGCGCCATTGCAGGTGCGCGGCGGCCAACTGGATGGCGACCGCGCTGGTGGTCGCGCGCTCGCTCCCCGAAGCGATCCTGGTCGATTGCGGCGGCACGACCACGGATCTGATCCCGATCGCCGGCGGCGCGGTGATTGCAGAGGGCCGGACCGACCTCGAACGGCTGCTGGCCGGCGAGCTCGTCTATACGGGCGCGCTGCGGACCAACATCGCCGCCGTGCTGTCGCAGGTGCCGGTCGGCGGCCGGTCCTGTCCGGTGTCGTCGGAGCTGTTCGCGATCACCGCCGACGCGCACCTCCTGCGAGGCAGCCTGATGCCAGAGCAGTGCACCTGCACGTTTCCGGACGCTCGCGGCACCTCGCCGGGCGAGGTTCGCTCGCGGCTGGCGCGCGTCGTGTGCGCCGACCCGGCGCAGCTCGCGGCCGGCGACCTCGAGGCGATCGCCGCCGCGGTCGAGGAAGGGCAGATAGTCGCGATCGCGGCAGCGCTTGCACGCGTCGCCGCGCGGCTGGCAGGCGGAGTCCCGGTCGTCGCCGTCGGCGTCGGCGCGTTCCTGGCGCGCGCTGCGGCGGCGCGCTGCGGCCTGCCGGTCGCCGCGCAAGGGCCGCCGTTCCCGCTCGGCGGCGAGGGGGGAGAGGTCGCCGCGGCGGTCGCGCTGTCGGTGCTGGGCGGTGAGTGAGCCGCCGCCGCTGCCGTTGGTCGTCAAGGTCGGCGGCGGGCTGTTACGAGACGGAGGACTCGACGGCCTGCGGCCGGCGTGCGCGGAAGTGAACGAGCTGGCAGCGCGCCGGCCAGTCCTGGTGGTGCCGGGCGGTGGTCCGTTCGCTGATGCCGTGCGCGCCGTCGACGCGCAGTTGGGGCTCTCTGACGAGGTCGCGCACGTACTGGCGCTGCTCGCGATGGACCAGCTCGGTGTCCTGCTTACACCGCTGCTGCCCGCCGCCGCGCGGCTCACTAGGTTGGTAGCGCCACGCGCGCTGGCCATACTCGCGGCGGCGCCGGCGTTCGCGGACCGTCCCGAGATCCCCGAGTCCTGGGCCGTGACGAGTGACTCGCTCGCGGTGCTGGCGGCGGCTGCGGTCGGGGCCGACGAGGCGCTGCTGCTCAAGCCGGTGGCCGGCGTGCTCGCCCGCTGGCCGTCAGACGAGCCGCCGCTTGCGCGCCTGACCGCCGACGAGCTTGCAGCGCTGCAAGACGCCGGCGGCGGACGGGCGGTCGATCCCTACCTGCCCGAGGCGGTCCGCCGCACGGGCGTCGCGGTCGTGGTCCGGGCGCCCGGAGCCGCCGGTCCGTCGGGCACGCGGATCGTCCCCGGCTGAGCGCTGGCGCCGCGCAGCTCCGCCACGGCGGCCGCGACGAGCTCGACCTCGAGCTCCGCCGTCCGGTCACCGCCGCGGCAGACCGCCGAGCGCACGCCGACCACGTCGGCCGCCACGCGGCGCAGCTCGCCCTGCCGTAGCTGGCCCGCGACCGCGAACGTCGCGCCCGCCTCGCGCGTGCGGGCGATCAGGTCAGCCAGGTCGGGCTCCGACCACCACCCATACAGCCCGCGGCCGTCCTTGACGAACGTGTCGACGAGCGCGCCGGCGATGCCCGTTCGCCGCACGAGCGTGGGCAGCCAAGCGGGCGCGAGCGCCGGCGGATCGAGCGCCTCGGCGTCGGCGTACGCGGCCGCGATCACCGCGGCCTGCCCTCCCACGGCGTCGGCGACTCGCGCTGATCATCGTCAGCGCGTCGTCGAGCTCGCGCACGCCGCGCAGCCCGACCTTGACGTAGGCGGCGCCACTGAGCGCGGCGCCGCGGGCGGCGAGCGCGGCGGTGTGGGGCAGCGCCGGCAGGTCGCCGAGCGCCGCGCTGACCGGCGCCGCCTTGCCGACCGCCCGCACCACCTCGGACAGGACGCGCGGGGCTGGCGCACCCAGCGCCCCTTCGTCGGGATCCTTGACGTCGATGATGTCCGCTTCGCCGGCGAGCGCGCGCTCGGCTTCCTGGGCGGAGACGACGCTGACGAGCAGCTTCATGCCGCCGCGCGCGCCGTGCCGTCGCGCGCGACCAAGGCTCCACGGCGATCGAAGTCGACCACGCGGACCTCGGTGTCGGCGCCGACCGCGGCGCGCAGCTCGGTCGGCCACGTCGGCGGCGCGCGCACGGCCGTCGACGATCCCGTAGACCGTCGGACCCCACGAGCTCTGTCCGACCGCTCCGACCCCGAGTGCCAGCAGCGCGTCGACGACCGGAGCCGCCCGTGGATGAAACACGCCACCCTGACGGGCGGCGAACATCGATCCGATCTCGCGCTGGATCTGGGTGAGCGCGGCGCCGAATTCGTCGATGTCCGCGGTCACCACGCCCGGGAGCAGCCCCGTCAGCAGGAGCCGCGCCATGGTCGGCTCACTCGCCGGGTGTACGTGCAGCTGATCGAGGAATCGCTCCTCCGCATCGCCGGACAGTCCCTCCGCGCCGAGCGGCAGCGCGAGCACGCAGCGCCACCGCTCCGGCATCGGATGACGAGCGACAAGCGGGCTGATCGAGCCTCCGTCCGGTACGCCGGCCTCGACCACGAGGCCCGGTGCCGCGAACGTCCAGCAACCGATGCTGGACCGTGCTCCCCGCCCGGTCGCGTCCGCAAGCTCCTCGGGGGGTGCCGAAATGCCCGCTAGGTCGGCGACTGCACGGGCGATCGCCAGCCCGAGCTTGGTGCCGGACCCGAGTCCTACGTGCGGTGGGATCGTCTCCCGCACATCGACGTCGACACCCCCCTTCAAACCGAACGCCGTGCGCGCTCGCCGAGCGAACGCGGCGGCACGGTCGGCCTGCGACCCATGCGCGACGACCTCATCGTCGGACCGGGGCGTGACCCCGACGACCACGCGCGGAGACTCCACGCCCACGCCGCATCCACCGAAACGGCGCGGGCCAATCCCAGCCGGATCGAGCATCCCGAAATGCAGACGCGCCGGCGCGCTGACTACGACCTTGGTCACGCTCGTTCTGCGACGTAACGTCGCACGTAGTCCATCGCGGCCCGCTCGCTGGGTCCGGCTGTCTTGTCCACGAGCTCCTGGAGGCGGGCGAGTTCGCCCGACACGTAGTCGGCCCCGAGCCACCGCACCCGCGAGGCGAGGATCGACGCCTCGACGGCGGCATGCCGAGCCCGGCACAGGCCGAGCGGCTGCCGGGAGCCAGTGCCGGAGGCCACCACCCGGGCGCGGACCATCGACCGGGGGAGCTCTCCCGCGCTCGGCGTGATCTCGGTCACCACCACCTCCCGCCACGAGTTCGCCTCCTCGATCACCGAGCCGTCGATTGCGCTGGCGGGGCGCACCGCCGGGCGGGGATGGCCCAGGGCAGCCTGCACGAACAGCAGCACATCGTCGGTGAGATGGACGACCGCCTCGCCGCTGCGGCGCAGGTTCCGCAGCGTGCGCGTGGCGTCGAACGGCCAGAACACGAGCTCCTCCTCGCCCCACCGCACGCCGATCGCCGCGCAGTTGACGATGCCGTCGCTGCCCGTTGTGGTCACGACCGTTTCGATCAGCGGCGATTGCGGACCGTCATCAGCTGACAAGGCTGAGGAACTCCTGGCGCGTGCGCGCGTCGTCGCGCAGCGTCCCCCGCAGGGCCGAGGTGACCGTCCGCGCGCCCGGCTTGCGGACGCCGCGGATCGTCATGCACATGTGCTCGGCGTTGAGCACCACGCCTACGCCCCGCGGTTCGAGCTCGTGCTCGAGCCAGTCGGCAATCTGCTCGGTCATGCGCTCCTGAAGCTGCAGGTCACGGGCGAACGCCTCGACCACACGGGCGAGCTTCGAGATCCCGATGATCATCTCCCCCGGCAGGTACGCGACGTGTGCCTCGCCGTGAAACGGCAACAGGTGGTGCATGCAGAGCGACTGGAACTGGATGCCGCGGACCAGCACGAGCTCGTCGTAGCCCTCGTTGGGGAACAGGGTCGCGCCGAAGTCGGCGGGCGTCAGCAGCTCGGCGAGCGAAGCGGCGACTCGGCGCGGCGTCTCGAGCAGGTAGGGCGAATCGACGTCGGCACCGATCGCCCGCAGCAGGTCCTGCGCGGCTCGCTCCGCCGCGGCGATGTCGATCTTGGAAGCGTCGACGACGCGTCCGGGCTTGGCCGCTGCGCGCGGATCTCCATCCCCGCGGTTCATCGGCGCAGCGTAACGCTTGGGCGCTCGATCACGCTGGGCGGCGGCGCTCGGGCGTGCGGCGGGCAGTGTCTTGACACCCATTCGGGCAGTGTCGTGACACCCGATCGGACAGTGCCTCGACACCCAATCGGGCAGTGCCTCGACACACATTGTTTGGCGGCTTGCACTCGTGCGCTACGATGCGCGCGGACCGTTGAACTCTAAGAGGGAGAGGCATCCTATGACCTGGATCAAGCCGCATTTTGAGTTCATCGAGATGTGCTCGGAGGTCACCTCCTACCTCTATCACCGGTAGGACACCGAAGCTGGCGTGGCCTCCGGCGCCCGCCTGGGGCTACGTCCCGCTTCAGCTGCCCGCCGTGCGCGTTCAGGTTCTCGGCTCCGCCGCAGGCGGTGGCTTTCCGCAGTGGAACTGCCGTTGCCCGACGTGTGAGGCCGCGCGGGCGGGCGCGCGAGCGCGAGCCTCGGACGCAGTCGTCGCTGGCGATCCGCGGCGGTGAAGGACCGTGGTTTCTCGTCAACGCTTCACCGGACGCGCGCCAGCAGCTCGAGGCGCTGACCGATCGGGCTGTCGAGGCCGTCCGTGCGCCACCGATCGCCGGCGTGCTGTTGACCGACGCCGAGATCGACCACACGGCTGGGCTTCTGCTGCTGCGCGAATCGTCCACTCCCGTGCGCGTGTACGGCGACGAGGGCGTCGAGCACGCGCTCACACACGGCTACCCGGTGCTGTCGATCCTCGACCGTTATTGCGGCGCCGAGTGGCACACGCTCGAGCGTGGGCTCCAGACACCGCTCGAAGGGTCGAGCCTGACCGTCGAGCCGTTCGAGGTGGGTGGTGACGCACCCCGCTACCTCGACGGCTCGGGCGTGGAGCTCGAGGCGAGCGGGTTTGTGTTTCGGGATCGCGCGGGTGCGGGCGTCGTCACCTACGTCCCGGGCCTTGCCCGGTTGGACGACGACGTGCTGAGTCGGCTCGCCGCCAGCGATCTCGTGCTCGTCGACGGCACCTTCTGGCGCAACGACGAGCTCGCCCAACTCGGCATCTCGACCCGCAGCGCCCGTGACATGGGACACCTGCCGCTGTCGGGAGCGGGCGGGACGCTCGAGGCGCTGGCGAAGTTGGAGCGGCCGCGTAAGGCGCTCGTCCATATCAACAACACCAATCCGATCCTGCTCGAAGACTCACCCGAACGGGAGGCGGTCACCAACGCGGGGGTCGAAGTCGCCTACGATGGACTCGAGGTCGAGCTGTGACCGAGACCGCGACGCGACTGATCGACGAGCCGGCGCCGGCGCCACCCGAGGAGTTCATCGCCGAGCTCCGCGCCCAGGGCACGCGCTACCACAACCTGCACCCGTTTCACAGACGGATGGACGCCGGCGAGTTGACGCCGCGACGAGCTACAGCGGTGGGTCACGAACCGGTTCTACTACCAGAAGTGCATCCCGCTCAAGGACGCGGCGATCATGTCCAACTGCCCCGAGGTCGAGGTGCGGCGTCATTGGATCCAGCGGATCATCGACCACGACGGCACGACCGCTGCGACGGGCGGCATCGAGTCGTGGCTGCGACTCGGCGAGGCGCTCGGCGTCTCCCGCGACGAGCTGGAGTCCGAGCGCGGCGTGCTCCCCGGGGTTCGCTACGCGGTCGACGCATATGTGAACTTTGCGCGCCAGCGGCCGTGGATCGAAGCGGTCGCGTCGTCGCTAACGGAGCTGTTTGGGCCCGCTGCGATCCGGGTGCGGCTCGAGGCGCTCGAGCGTCATTACGAGTGGATCGATCCCGCGGGACTCGAGTACTTCCGCACGCGGCTCGTGAAGGCGCCACGCGACGCCGAGTACGCGCTCGAGCTGACGGTCGAGCGCTGCCGCACGCGCCCGGCAGCAGGAAGCCGCTGTCGCCGCGCTGCGCTTCAAGACCGAGCTGCTGTGGGCGCAGCTCGACGCGATCGAGCGGGGCGACTCCCAGCCACCGGGGCCGGTCGCGTGACGCGTCCTTGCCTCGTCACCGGCGCGCGGCTGCAGTACGACGAGGTGCGGGAGGAGCATCTGCTGCTCGTCCCCGAGGGTGCCGTGCGGCTCAATCCGAGTGCCGCGGAGGTGTTGGAGCTGTGCGACGGACAGCGCTCGCTCGACGAGATCGTCGAGCTGCTCGCGGCGCGCTACGACGGCGCGGATCTCAGTGCCGACGTCCGCGAGTTGATCGATGGGATGGCGGAGCGAGGACTGCTGGTCGATGCCGCCTAGCCCGTTCACGCTGATCGCCGAGCTCTCCTACCAGTGTCCGCTGCACTGCCCGTACTGCTCCAACCCGGTCGACATCGGCGGCGACAGGTACCGCCATGAGCTGCAGACCGAGGACTGGGTGCGCACGTTCGGCCAGGCGCGCGCGCTCGGCGTCCTGCAGCTCGCGCTGACCGGCGGCGAGCCGATGTTGCGCAAGGATCTGGCGCAGCTGTGCGCTGGCGCGCGCGACGCGGGCCTCTATTCGTCGCTGATCACGGCCGGCACGCTGTTCACGCGCGAGCGCGCCGAGGCGCTGAAGGCGGCCGGGCTCGACCACGTGCAGATCTCGATCCAGAGCCCGGACCCGGAGGACAACGACCGGATCGCGGGCAACCGGTCGTTTGAGAAGAAGATCGCCGCCGCGCGGCTCGTCAAGGAGCTCGGCTTCCCGCTGACGATCAACTGCGTCCTGCACCGCCAGAACCTCGATCGGATCGAGGAGCTGCTGGATCTGACCGTCGAGCTGGGCGCCCAGCGGCTCGAGCTCGCCAACACCCAGTACTACGGCTGGGCGGTCCTCAATCAAGAGGCGCTGCTGCCGACCGCAGAGCAGTTACGGCGCGGGGAGGAAGCGGTCCAGCGCTTCCGCGAGCGGGTCGGCCCGAGCGTCGACGTTCTCTGGGTGCTCCCCGACCTCTACGAGGATCTCCCGAAGCCGTGCATGGGCGGCTGGGGCCGGACGGCGCTCGTGATCGCTCCGAACGGCGACGTGCTGCCTTGCCAGGCGGCGTCGACGATCCCGGGGCTCGAAGTCGCCAACGTCCGCGAGCATCCGCTCGAGTGGATCTGGAACGAGTCGGACGCGTTTACGCGCTTCCGCGGGACCGACTGGATGCAGGAGCCGTGCCGATCGTGCCCGCTCGGACGCCAGGAGCAAGACTGGGGCGGCTGTCGCTGTCAGGCGCTGCGGCTGACCGGAGACGCGGCGGCGACCGACCCGGTGTGCCGGCTGTCGCCGCATCACGAGCACGTCGTGGCGTTGCGCGAGTCAGCGCAGACCGACGAGTTCGTCTACCGCACGATGAAGCGGCCGGCGCAGGTCTGAAGGATTCGCACGGGCGCCGATTCGGCAAACTATTTTTGATGGCTGCAGAGAAGGTCGTGGACGCGTACGAAAACATGGGGCCAGGCGGTCTCAGCGTTCCGACTGCGGATCGCTCGGAGCTGTCGATCTTCCCGCGGCTGTCGGCCTACTCCCAGATCGTCGCCAAGCTGCAATGGGAGCCGACGGCCATCGACCTCGCCGCCGATGCCGAAGCATGGTCCGGGCTCCCGGCCGATCGCCGCCGTCGCCTCACGACGCTGCTCGCCGGCTTTCGCGTTGCCGAAGACGCCGTAGCCGAGCACCTGACGCCGTTCGCCGATGTCGCCGAGCACGTCGACACGATGATGATGTGGATCTTCTTCCTGCAGCGCCGGGACGAGGACCGGCACGCGCTGTTCTTCGACCGCGTCGCCGCCGAGGTGCTCGGGCTGCCGGGAGATACCCCGGCTCAGAGGCTTGCTGCGGCACGCGAGCACGTCCCGGCGGCGCTGCTCGAGCTGTTCGAGGTGCGTCTGCCGGCGATGGCGGCGGACCTCGCGGCGGGGCGCACGGAGATCCTCGACGGTGTCCGCCTCTACCACATGGTGCTCGAGGGAGCCGTCTTCTCCGCCGGGCAGCGCGCCCTGCTCGACGACCTCGCCGACGGCGCCCTGCCGGGCGTGCGCGAGGGCGTGGAGCACGTCGAGCTCGACGAGCGCTGGCACGTCGGCTTCGGCGTGCGCTGCCTGACCGAGGCGCGGGATCCCGCGCTGCTGGTCGACGAGCTGCTCGCCCGCGCCACCGAGGCGGCGGCCGTCTGGGGGGACGCGGTGCCCGCCGCCACGCGGGAGTTCGCCGTCGCCCTGTGCCGGCGTCGGCTGCTGGTCGCCGGGCTGGCCGAGGCGCTGCCGGCGGCGTAGTAGACCGAAGCGGTCCGCGCTGCAGCAGCCCGAGGCGCTGCCGGCGGCCTAGCAAACCACGGCGACTCGGACTCGCGGTCTTAGACGTCCGGCCCTGCTGGTATCCAATCCGACAACGGTTTAAGGCGCGCTGACTCGGTAGCTACGCGCGTGTAGCTACACACCTAACCACAGAAAAGCTACGTGTGCGTAGCTTCACACAAGACGGCACGGCCTGCGACAAATTTGCGGGGTAGCTATGAGGTATCTAACTGACGGCATCCACCTATACGAAATCGCCGCGCAGCGGACCGTGAGGAACTACGGGCTACAGCGGGGCACAATCCGCTACACGATCATCAGAGATTGCGTCAGTGAGGCGACCGCCACGATCGACGAGCTGCAATTGGCGGCGCTTTGCGAGGTGCGTTGATGGCAAATAGCGCGAGTTCAGGCGGTACTATCGCGTTGATGTAATGGAGATCTGCACTTCGCGGGGGCGCGCGGTGCGGATGGGACCGAATCGGGGTGATGGAATGACCTACCTCACGGATGGGGTTCATCTATACGAGATCGCAGATCAGCGAACCGTGCAGAACTTCGGGCTGCGACGGGGCACGATCAGCTACACGATCATCAGAGACTGCGTGAGCGAGGCAGTGGCGACGGTCGACGACCTGCAGCTCGCGGCGCTGTCCGAGGTGCGCACAGCCGTGCCCAGCCTCGCTTGAGACAACGCTCGCAGGCGGGGTTCAGCCCGACACGGCGATCGCGGCCGCGACGTAGATGACGTAAAGCCCGGTCAGGAACGCGCCTTCGAGCCGCCCCAGTTGCTTGCGCACAACCAGCACCCCGGCGAAGATCGCCGGGCTGGCGACCGCGACCGGAAGGTAGAACGCGGTGGTGGTCGATCCGAGCGTGAGCGGCTTGACCAGCGCGATGATGCCGGCGTTGAGCGCCGAGAAGTGGACCACGGTTCCAGCGATGTTGCCGAGGCCGATTTCCGGCCGTCCGCGACGCGCGGGGACTGCGAAGCGGGCGAGTTCCTCGGCCTCGACGGCCGCCGCCAGGGCGGTGTTGCCGAGCAACGTCTGTGGGATGCCGAGCTGACGCACGGTCGTGCGAAGGCCCTGGCCGATCAGCCATCCTCCACCGGTCAGTAGCGCCAGCCCCACGAGCAGCCGTAGGCCGGGACGCCGGCTGGGCTCCTCGTCGGTGTCGTCGGCGAGCAGCTGACGTCCTGAGAGCGCGAGGCCGACGAGCGCCACGATTGACCAGACGACGAGCACTCCGCCTTCGACGCGTGACAGATGCCCGTCGACCGCGAACGCCAACAGGGGCAACGGCGAGATTGCGGTCCAGACCGCGAAGCGGGTCGGGAGCCCGACGCGGATCGGCGCGATCAGGCCGCCGAGCCCCGCGACGCCGAGCGCCAGGAACGTCGTGCCGCCCAGGAACGTGCCCGCCGCGGCGCCGGGCAACCCCTTCGCGTTGGCGGCGATCCCGGCAGCGAGGTTCTCAGTCTCGAACCCCGACAGCGCGACCGACAGCACGAACGGCGCGATCCCGAGCACCAGAGCGACAGCCAGCAGCCCGTCGACGAACATGTCGGCTGCGAACACGACCACCGCCACTCCGACAACCAAGACGACGACACCAGCGGCTCCCGACATTCGTCAATCATGACTTCGCAGAGGAGGCGGCGTGCTCGGGTGTTGGGTCTCATGGAGTTATAGCCGGCCAGCCAGTCGGAGTAGGGCATCTCGCGGTCGGTGCGTGGCGGGGGTGCGTCGGCCACCCCCGCCACGTCCTCCACTGTCCCTGATCGCCGAACGATATCGCAGTACGACCATATTGGTCCAGGCCTGAAACAGACGGACGATGCAGGAGTGACCTCGATCGAACCCGGCGGCATGGCGACCGACTGGGCCGGCTCTTCGATGACCGTGCCGACGCCACCCCAGCCGAACGCGACCCGCTCGGAACCCACACCACCGCTGCGGTCTAACCGCCCTAAGGCTGCTGCGCGTCGGTCGCGCCCGCGACCTCGGGCTGCTCGGCCACCCACGCGAGAATCGCACGCGACTGCGTGATCACCGTACCGTCGGGCAGCTTCATCGCCGGTAGCTTCTCCGAACCCGTCGCCTCGCGCAGCTCATCTCGTGAACCCTTGCGCAAGAACGGAATCGGGCTCCCGTGAGCGGCGATCACCTTGTCGTAGTCGATCCCTTTGGCCCGGAGCGCCTCCTGAACCCGCCGGCACGGGTGAGCTCGCGGGCCCCCATCGTCGCCGTGGCAAACGTACAGAGTTGGTTTGTCGGCCGTCTCGGCCATCCCAGCCCTCCTCGGTCGTCTGCACGCAGCCTAACGTCGCGGACCGCCCCCCGGCAGCCCGCGACGAAATCCTTAAAGAACTCTCAGAGCGTCCGCGAGCGACTCTCAGAGCGCCGGCGTCCCGTCCCTCAGACCGCGGCCCGCTTCGAACCGAGCCGGTTCTGGCGCGGCCCCGAGGGCACTCCGGTCCGCAGCTCGAACAAACGGCGCTGCGCGTAATCAAGCTCCGCCCAGATCTGCTGTGCGCGGTTCACTGCACGTCGGCTGCGGGAAGTCTTGGCTGTCATCTTGTGCCTCCTTGGTGCTCTTGGCTTGCGACAACCAGTCTCGGCTAAGAGGCCACGCGCCACATCGGCAATTCGCACTGAATCCAGACCTCGAAGGCCTTACTTGTGGCGCGCCACCCCTTAGGCGGAGTTCGCCTGCAAATGGAGCTAATCCGGCTCCCAGAACGGAGTTGGAAGGGCGTGCTCCTGGAGGTCGATCGCCGCTTGGAGGAGCGCCTGTTCGGCGCCTCGCCGCGCGATCAGCGAGATGCCCACCTCCCACGTCACAGGCAGCGCCGCGACCGGCATCCCGGTCATATCCCACTGAGCCGTGAGGGCGATCATCGGGTCACCGGGGCCGCCCGCGTGTCCTCGGTCATATCCCGGGCCGCGGCCGTAGGGAACGATCGGCAGCGTCGGCTCGAGAATCAGGTCGACCCGATTGTCGGTGAACCACGCCTCCCACGCGGCCGTGCCGCGGGCCCGGCGGCGCTGCGCGGCGAGATATGCGCGCGCGGCGGTGAAGTTGCGGGCCATCTCCATGAACTCGGCGATCGCCGGCCGGTAGCGGTCGTGTCGCTCGGCGTGACCGGCGTGAAGCGCCCAAGCCTCGGTGCACAGGATCGTGCTCAGGTCGTCCCAATCGAGCGCCGCGGGGGCTGGGCGATCGACCAGCCGGGCACCAAGCCGCTCGCAGGCACGCATGGCTTCGTCGAACCCGGTCGCCACGGCCGGATCGATCGGTAGGGCGTCGGTGCGGTTGGTGACCGCGATCGTCGTGTCGGCCAACGACCGTGAACCCTCGCGCGCCGCCAGCGGCAGCTGTCCGAGCGGCGCCGACGGCGGCGACAGCGGGTCGATCGCCGGTCCTCCCTCCGCCATCCCGGCGAGCAGGGCGGCGCAGTCGGCGATTGTGCGGGCCATTGGGCCAGGGTGATCGAGCGTCGGCGCGAGCGCGATGATGCCATCGAGCGGCAAGCGCCCATGCGTCGGCTTCAGCGCGCTGGTGCCGCAGCAGGCAGACGGGATCCGCAGTGAGCCGCACGTGTCGGTTCCGAGCGCCGCCGGCGTCATCCGCGCGGCGAGCGCCGCCGCGCTGCCCCCGCTGGATCCCCCCGCGACACGATCGAGAGCCCACGGGTTGCCGACCTGGTCAGTGGTGCCGCCGGCCCCGAACTCGTGCGTGTGCGTGTGGCCCAGCAGCACCATTCCCTGGTCGCGCAGGCGGGCCCACGCAGTCGCGTCGAAGGCCGCCACGTTGCCCTCGAGCACCGCGCTGGACGCGGTCAGCGCAAGGCCCGAGACGCCGTAGAGATCCTTGAGCGCCAGCGGGATGCCGCACAGCGACGGCGCTGCGTCCGGATCGGCGCGCAGGCGCGCGTCGGCGGCGCGTGCCTGTTGGCGGGCCTGCTCGCCGTAGACGCGCACCCAAGCGTTGATCGCGTCGGGAGCACCGCCAAACGTCGGCGGCCCACCGTTGTGATCCTCGATCCGGGCCAGACATGCGTCGATCAATTCGGCGGCAGACAGCTCGCGCCGCCGCAGCAACTCGCCGGCTTCCAGGATCCCCGAGATCGGCGGGATCGGGTCTCGAAACCTCGTCCAGCATCACCAAACCACTGGACTCCCGTACGCAGTGTGACCGCTTGTTCTCATAGCGTACGTGATAGGTTTGCCCACGAATTGAGCGCTTCGGGAGCGCAGCGACGCAACGTCGGCCACCCACCGGGAGCCGCCGTGGTCGCGCCGCCAGATCAGAACCGGCCGGCCGACGTTACGCGCACAGTACGTGACGGAGTCTTCGATGTCATGCGCCGGTTTGGCATGACGACGATCTTCGGCAATCCAGGTTCGACTGAGATCCCATTCTTGGTGGGGCTGCCGGCGGACATCCACTTCGTGCTGGGTCTGCACGAAGGCTCGGTGGTCGGGATGGCGACCGGTTACGCGATCGCCCGCGACGAGCCGGCGTTCGTCAACCTGCACACCGCACCGGGGCTGGGCAACGCGATCAACGCGATCGCCAACGCGCGCGATTGCAGGGCGCCGCTGGTCGTGGTCGTCGGCCAGCAGGACCGCAGGCAGCTCGCTCAGGAACCGTTTTTGACGGGGCGTTCGCTCGAGCGCCTGGCCGGCGACTATCCCGTCTGGTCGAGCCTGCCGGTGCGCGCCCAGGACGTGCCGGGGGCGATCGCGCGGGCGTACCACGAGGCCCGCGCGGCCCGCGGCCCGGCGCTCGTAGTCGTCCCGATGGACGACTGGGACCAACCGCCGGACGTGCTCGGTGCGGGGTGGCCCGAGCGTACGGCGCACGCCACCGCGGTCGCGCCTGCCGATGTGCGTCAGCTCGCCGACATGATCGACCGCTCCAGTTCGCCGACGCTGGTCGTCGGCACAGGCAGCGACAGCCGCGAAGGCTGGGAGGCGATGATCGCGCTCGCGGAGCGGCTCCGATGCCCGGTGTTCCAGGAGTCTTTCACGCGCCGAGCCGGCTTTCCGCAGGATCACCCGTTGTTCGCGGGACACTTGCCGTGGCGCCGGGAATTGATGCGCGAGACATTGGCGCCGCACGACCTCGTGGTCGCAATCGGCGCGAGTGCGTTTCGCCTTTACCTGCTCGACGACCCTGGCCCGATGGTGCAGGACGGCACGCGAGTCGCCGTGCTGACCGACGATCCCACGGAGGCACATCGCAGCCCCTCCGAGCTGGCGGTCGTCGCGCCTGTGCCCGCTGCGACGATGGCACTCGCCGAGGGCGTCCAGCAGCGCGAAACCGCTCCGCCGCCACCCTTGCAACGCCCTTCGCCGCCACCGCCGCCGGGCCCCGGCGAGCCGCTGTCGGCTGAGCACGTTCTTTCGGAGCTCGGGCAGCGACTGCCGCGCGACGCCGTGCTGGTCGAGGAGACGCCCTCGAGCCAGCCAGAGCTCTACCGGCGGATCGCGGTTCGGCACCCGGGTGGCTTCATCGCCTGCGCCAACGGCGGATTGGGCTTTGGCGTCGCCGGCTCAATCGGCCTGCGGATGGGGCACTGCAAGCGGCCGGTGGTCGGCGTGATCGGTGACGGGTCGACGATGTACGCGATCCAGGCGCTCTGGAGCGCGGCGCACTACGAGGTCGGAGTGCTGCTGATCGTGATGGCGAACGGGCGCTACGCAGTGATGGACGGACTTGCCCGGGCACGGAGCGCGCCCGGTCCGTGGCCGGCGTTCGGGTCGATCGACATCGCCGGGATCGCGCGTGGCCTGGGCTGTCCGGCGGTCAACGTCAGCACGCACTCCGAACTGGTCGAATTGTTCGACGCGGTACTGCCCGAGCTCGCGGCTCGGAAGGAGCCGCTGCTGGTCGAGGTTGCGATCGCCTAGCCGTAGGTCGGCGTAAGCGCCGCCATTCGGTGCGAGGCACTCAGGCCGCTTCCCGAGCCGCGACGCCGGAGAAATACCCGTGGGTCCCGCTCGCCAGATGCTCGGCTAGCCGCGACGCCAGCGACATGATCGTCAGCGACGGGTTGACCGACAGGGTCCGGGGAATTACCGAGCCGTCGCCAACGAACAGCCGACGCACATGGTGGCATTCGCCGTGGGCGTCGACGACTGAGCGCTCCGGGTCGCTCCCCATCCGGCACCCACCCTGAATGTGGGTGCTCAACACGCCCGTCTGGTAGACGCGCTTGGCGCCGGAGGCCAGCAGCACGTCGCGCGCGAATCGCAGCGAGCTGTCGATCTGGGCTTGCTCGCGCTCGTCGAACTCGAACGAGTAGCGGTCGTGACCCAGCTCGTCGACCCAGGCGGTGCCGTGGTTGCCGTCGTTGACCATCGTCAACAGACCCGTGTAGTAGCGGTAGGAGCGGAGCGCCGCGGTCAATTCCTCGCCCCACAGCGGGATGCCGCGCTCATCGCAGAGCGCGGTCGCAAACCCGATCGGGTCCTGGATCGTCGACGCCTCGACGACGAAGCCGCCGTCCTCGTCGCGCTGGAACTTCATGCAGTGCGCGCTGATCGGATAGACCATGTGCGCGTCCTGGAGCTCGTCGAACAGGCCCTCGACCAGGCGTGCCGGATGGAAACCCAGGTGGTGGCCGATCAGCTCGCCGCTGGCGGACCCGCCACCGGCATCGCGCGCGCCCGACCGGATCAGCAGCTGCGGCGTCGCCAGCGCGCCGCCCGCGACCACGACGACATTCGCCGCGACGGCCCGCCGACGTCCGTCGGGTCCGACGTACTCGACTCCCGTTGCACTCGGCCCGTCGTCGGATTCCTCGATCACGACGCGCCCGACGGTGCAGTCGGCGCGCATCTCGAGCCGGCCGCCCACGAGCGCGGGCTGAACGTAGGTATTGAGCGTCGATTTGCCGGCGTTGGTCGGGCAGCCCTGCAGGCACGAGCCGCAGCGCATGCAGTTATGGTCCGTGTAGGACATGACCGGCTCGAGCTCCGCCCCGAGTGCCGAGAATCCGGGAATGACGGTCTTGACGCACTGCTGCCAGTCGGCGCGCTCGCGGACACCCAGTCGCGCTTCGACGCGCTCGATGTGCGGCAGCAGGTCGCGCTCAGCAAACGGCTCACCCCGCTCGCCCAGCAGGCCACCGGCCGCGTGCCACTTCTCGTAGTCCTGGGCCGACGGTCGGAGCGCGACCTTGGTGTTGATCGACGTGGTGCCGCCGACGCAGTGCCCGCGGAACATGATCAGCGGCGGCTGGTCGGATTGAGGCGGCTCCGCGAACGCGGGCGGCCACCACAGCTCGTGGCTGGCACGCGCCTCCCAGCGCATGAAGTCGGCGGCGGTCTTGTATGGGCCGGACTCGAGCAGCAGGACCTCGGCGCCCGCGTCCGCGAGCTCGCCCGCGATGACCCCGCCGCCGGCGCCGGAGCCGACCACGACGACATCGAAACGGTCACTCATCCCGTCACCCCGAGGTACGACCAGTCCTTGTCGAGCCGCGCCGCGAGCGGCGGCGCGAAGTCGATCTCGGGCCAGGCGCTGGGGCCGGGCGCGCCCGGCGCCACGAAGTCGCTGTAGAACGCCTCGCAGGCGAGCGCCCGCACGAGCTGGAAGTCGGGCGTCAGGCTGCGCTCGGCGAGCGCCTCGGCGCCCGCCGTGGCCGGCGGCTCGAGCGCCTCGAACGCCGCCAGTGCGGCCGCGCGTGGCTCGTCGGGCATCCGGGCGAGCAGCGCATCGATGTACACCTCGGCGCCGACCCGTTCACAGCCGGGGACGATCAGCTCGCACACCAGCCGCACTCGTTCGACGCCGCGTTGATCCAGAACGTGCATCGCTGTCTCCGAGCGGCACCGTAGCGCCGGCGCGGCGCCGGCGGCAAGGGCCAGTGCACTTTTGGCGAGGTCGCGCTGCACAGGCGTCCAGCCGCCTTCGCGCGACCACGGTCCGCGGATAGGATCGCTGGCGATGGCCGAGCCGTCACGGCGGGCACGTGATTTGCTACACGGCGCCTACGACACGCACATCCACGTCGCGCCGGACGTTGTCGAGCGCGAGGTCGATGACGTGTCGCTCGCGCGGCAGTTCGCCAGGCACGGGATGGCGGGTTTCGTTCTCAAGTCCCACTACACGGCGACCGCTGAGCGCGCGAGCGTCGTCAGAGCTGCGGTTCCCGAGGTGGAGGCGCTGGGGGCGATCGTGCTCAACCGCGCGGTCGGCGGGATCAACCCGCTGGCGGTCGAGGTCGCGGCGCGCGAGGGCGTCCGGACCGTCTGGATGCCGACCGTCGACGCCGTCAACGAGGCGGGCGAGCGCGAACACGTCAAGCCCGGCGCCAAGGTGCCGGTATGGGTGAAGCTGCAGCTCGAGCTGCGTGAGCAGGGCCTGGAGATCGAGCCGGTACCGGTCGTCGACGGCCACGGCGACGTCCTTGACGAGACGCGGGCCGTGCTGGAGCTGGTCGCGCGCCACCAGTTGCTGCTGGCGACTGGACACATCAACCGCGACGAGATCTTCGCCGTCGTCGACGCGGCGCGCGAGCAGGGCGTGCGGCAGATCGTGATCACCCACCCGGAGTTCCCGGCCCAGAATCTGAACGTCGAGGACCAGCGGGCGCTCGCCGAACGCGGGGCGCTGTTAGAGCGCTGCTTCACGACGCCGCACACCGGCAAGATCGGCTGGGATCAGTGGCTGGAGAACATCCGCGCCTGTGGGACGGAGAACTCCGTCCTATCGACCGACCTGGGTCAGGTGTTCAACCCGCCCGTCATTGACGGTCTCGCGCTGATGGTCGACCGGTTGCTAGAGGACGGGTTCTCCGAACAGGAGGTGCATCAGATGGCGGTTGTCAACACGCGCCGCGTCGCGGGAGCCGAGTCGTGGTGAGCGGGCGGCGGATGCTCGTGATCGGCGCGCACTCTGCCGATTTCGTGTGGCGTGCGGGCGGCGCGATCGCGGTCAACACCTCGGCAGGCGGCACCGCGCGGGTGATCGCGCTGTCGTACGGCGAGCGTGGCGAGTCCGGCGAGCTGTGGAAGGAGGAAGGTCAGACGATCGAGCGCGTCAAGCAGATCCGCCACGGCGAGGCCGAGCGGGCGGCGGCGGCGCTCGGCGCGGAGTTCGCGAGCCTCGACCTGGGGGATTATCCGCTCCAGATCGACACCGACGCCCTGGCCCAGATCGCGGATCAGATCCGCGAGTTCGGCCCCGACGTGCTGATTACCCATACCGACACTGACCCGTTCAACCCCGACCACCCGGTCGCCCACGCGGCGGTCGTCAGGGCGCGAAGCCTGGCCGCCGGAGCCGGCGTCGAGAGCGCGTTCAAGACGGTCCGCCCGCCCGAGCTGTTCCTGTTCGAGCCGCATCAGCCCGAGCTATGCAACTTCACCCCGACCGTGTTCGTCGACATCACCCCGGTGATCGAGCAAAAACGCGCGGCGATGGCCGAGATGAAGGCACAGCGCTATCTGCAGGAGTACTACGGGCAGCGAGCCGACCAGCGCGCCAACCACGCGCGGCGCTCGTCGGGGAACAGCGAGATCCGTCAGGCCGAAGCGTTTCAGCGCGTCACCCCCCAGGTGGTGAGCGCGCTGTGAGCGAGATCTACTCGCGGTTCGCGCAGCTGGGGTCGGCGACCGTGTACGAGGCCGGCGGTCGGCGCGGGTACGTGGACGCCGACCTGATCCAGGTCGTGCCCGGCTCGCGGGCCGCGGGGCCGGCCCGGACCGTGCTCTGCGGTCAGGACGACAACCTGATGGTGCACGCCGTGATGGCCGAGCTCGTGCCGGGCGACGTCCTGGTGCTGACGATGCCCGAGCCCCGCCCGGTCGCGCTGATCGGCGAGCTGCTTGCGACCCAGGCGCGGGCCCGCCAGGCGGCGGCGATCCTCGTCGATGCGTCGGTCCGCGATCTCGATGAGCTCGTCGAGTTGGGCCTTCCGATCTGGGCGAGGTGGGTGCGTGTCCGCGGCGCCGCCAAGGAGTCGCGCGGGACGATCGGCGGCAAGGTACAAGTGGGCGGGGCGGAGATCCGCCAGGGCGACGTCCTGGTGCTCGACGTCGACGGCGTCGCGGTCGTCGAGCTCGAACGGGTCGATGAGGTGTTTCGGGCGTCACTGGCGCGCGCCGAGGCAGAGCGCGAGAAACGGATCAAGCTGCAGAACGGGGCCCTGTCGTTCGATCTCGACGGCCTGCGGGGACGGCTCAACGAGGTCACCAATGGATGAGCCGATCCACGACCTCGCCCACATCGGGCACGCCGAGCTCCTGACGCCGTTCGCGGCCGATAGCGAGCGCTTCTTCACGGAGCTGTTCGGGATGGAGATCGAGGCCAGGGAGGCGGGCTCCGTCTACCTGCGCGGCTGGGGCGACTATCAGCCCTACAGCCTGAAGCTGACCGAGTCACGGCTGCCTGGAGTCGGTCACGTCGCGATCCGTGCCTGGAGCGCGGAGGCGCTGCAGCGCCGCGTCGAGGCGATCGAGCGCACCGGACTCGGCATCGGGTGGATCGACGGCGACCACGGCCACGGCCCCGCGTACCGGTTCACGGATCCCGACGGCCACGTGTTCGAGCTCTATTACGAGAGCGACCGCTACCAGCCCCCGCCCGAGCTGCGCCCGGCGCTGAAGAACGTTCCCCAGCGCAATCCGGGCCGTGGCGCGGCGGTAAAGCGGCTCGATCACATCAACCTGCTCGCGCAGGACATCGCCGCCAATCGACGGTTCGCCTCCGAGCAGCTCGGTTTCCGCCTCTACGAGCAAATCGTGCTCAACGACGGCACGGAGGCGGGCGCCTGGATGAGCCTCACGATCGCCGCTCACGAGCTGATCTACGTCGCCGACAACGCCGGCGCGCGGGGGCGCCTGCACCACTTCGCGTTCTTCGTCGATACGCGCGAGGAGGTGCTGCGGGCCGCCGACCTGATGCTCGATGCCGACGTCCCGATCGAGGCGGCGCCGTCGAAGCACGCGATCGCGCAGGGGATGTTCCTGTACGTCTACGAGCCCGGCGGTAACCGCGTCGAGGTCACGACCGGGACGCACTTCATTTACGACCCCGCCTACGAGCCCGTCGTCTGGACGGAGGCGGAGCGGGCGCGCGGTCAGGCGTGGGGGGTGCGGACGATCGAGACCTTTCATACCTATGGCACGCCCGATCTCACCGGGGTCGCGAGCGGGCCGCCGATCCCTCCGACCAGCCAGATTCCGGCGCTGTAAGACGGACCGGTTGAGCGGGCGCGCGTCCGAGGGCCACGGGCGCGCCTAGCTGTCCGCGCGATCCCTTTACAGTGTAAAGTCGATACTCCGAGATGCCTCGCACGGCCGCCTCCACGCGCACGAATCCAGCGCCCCAGCGCCCGCTGAATCGAGACGCGATCCTCAATCGCGCCGTGGAGCTGATCGAGCGCGGGGGCCCTGGCGCCCTCAGCATGCGCCGTCTCGGCGCGGCGCTCGGGGTTGAGGGGATGGCCCTCTATCACCACTTCGCAAATCGAGACGAACTACTGACGGCGATCGGCGACCGCTTGCTTGAGCCGCTGCACGAGCTCGGATCATGCGACGACTGGCGGCAGGCCTGCCGTCGCTTCGCGACCGCTCTGCGGGACGTCGCGGTCGCGCGCCCGGCCACGTTTGCGCTGCTAGGTCTGCAACCGTTCGACACCACGGTGTCGCTCGAGCCGGTGGAGCGGCTGCTGGGGGTGCTGGTCGCCAACGGATTCGCTCCGGCGGCTGCGCTGGCGATCTATCGTGCGATCGTCAGCTATGCGAGGGGCTACGGGCTGGCCGAGGCGACCGGCTTCACGGTCGACGCCGCGCGTCGGGACGGGCGGCAGCGGCTGGCCTCGCTGCCGCCCGGCGAATTTCCGATTCTCGCCGGCCGCGCCAAGGAGCTGGCCGCACTCGATGCCGATCGGGGGTTTGAGCTCGGACTGGAGGCGCTCCTGATGGGGCTCGCCGATCCGGATCCGCCGCGGTGATCGCGGGGCAGAAGTCGCCCTCAGTCCGGCGGGTGTCGGACTGGCTGGCGGCATCGAAGCTGGGTCTGGTCGCGATGGCGATCGTCGTGGGCGTCGGCTCGGGCTTGGGCGCGGCGCTGTTTCGGGAGCTGATTTATTTCGTCACGTGGCTGTTCACCGGGCACGCTTCGTTCGGACAGCAGGGGCACGCTCCGAGCCTGCATCTTGCGTTCCTGGGCATCTATTTCGTGCTGATCGTCCCGGTGATCGCAGGTGGCGTCTACGGACCGCTGATCCAGCGGTACGCCCGTGAAGCGCGCGGCCACGGCGTTCCCGAGGTGATGCTCGCGGTGGCCGAGAACGGTGGCCGCATACGTCCGCAGGTGACGGTCGTCAAGGCGCTGGCCTCGGCGCTATGCATCGGCGGCGGCGGATCCGTGGGTCGCGAGGGACCAATCGTTCAGATCGGCTCGGCGCTCGCTTCGACGCTTGGGCAGTTGGTGCGGATGAGCGAAGGGCGGCTGCGCGTGATCGTTGCGTGCGGCGCCGCGGGTGGAATCTCGGCGACGTTCAACGCGCCGCTGACGGGGCTGTTCTTCGGGTTTGAGATCGTCCTCAAGGAGTTCTCGCTCGACGCGCTTTCGGCGACGATCGTGTCGGCGGTCACCGCGGATGTGGTCAGTCGCGCGTTCTTCGGCGAAGCGCCGTTCTTCGCCGCGATCCCTCACGACATGGCCGTCGGCAACGACTTCACATACCTGTTGATCGCGCTGCTCGGGATCGCGGCCGGACTGATCGGAGTGGCGTTTCAGAAGACCCTGTACCGGGGCGAGGACGTGGCGGACGCGGTGTGGGGGAACCGACCGCAGTGGCTTCGGCCGGTGGCCGGCGGGGTGCTGCTCGGGCTTGTGCTGCTGGCGCTACCGCAGATGTATGGCGTCGGGTACCCGGTGATGGACCGTGTGCTGGCGGGCCGCGAGGTGCTGTGGTTTGTCGTCGTCCTGATGGTCGGGAAGATCTTCGCCGCCAGCCTGACGCTGTGGATCGGGGGGTCGGGCGGCGTGTTCGCGCCGTCGCTGTTCACCGGCGCGGCTGCCGGGATGGCGTTCGGGACGATCGTCAATCACATCTTCGGCCCGACGATCGGCCCGCCCGCGCTGTACGGCGTCGTCGCGATGGGAGGCGTGTTCGCCGGCGCCGCGCAGGCGCCCCTGACCGCGATCGCGAGCGTCGCGGAGATGACCGGGAACTTCACCCTGACGCTGCCGATCATGCTGGCCTGCGGGATCGCGGCGCAAGTGGCCAAGCGGATCACCTACGGGAGCATCTACACGACGAAGCTGCTGCGGCGTGGGATCGACATCGAGCGTCCGACGGCCAGTGGAGCGTTGCAGGCACTGACGGTCGAACAGGTCATGCAACCGCTGCAGACGGTCGATGGGCAGCCGCGGCTGTTTGGAAACGGAGCGCCCGCCGAGCAGCGGCCGACGGAGGCGGTGCCGCAGTGGGAACGGCTGGTCGGCCCGGTGACGCTGACGCGCCGACCACAGATGCTGTTCGTAGAAGAGGACCTCGAGCAGGCCCGACGTCAGCTCGTCCTCTACGGCCGCGACGGGTTGCCCGTGGTGTCCCGGGATGGTGAGCTGCGAGGCTGGCTGACGCGTGCGGACGTGCTGCGAGCCCTGGCAACCGAGCTCCGCCCGTCTGAGGTCAAGATCGAGGCGGGCGCGGAGGAGGCGAACTTCGCGGTCGCGGATCCGGTCGCGGCGAGCCACACCTCGAGCACCCCGCTGCCCGGCTATGAGGTGCTCGAGTTGCGGATCCAGCCGGACTCGCCGGCGCGTGATCGCCGCCTCGGCGAGATCGACTGGCCGCGCGGCAGCATCGCGGTTGCGGTGACCCTGGGCCGCGAGATCCGCGCCGCCAGCCCGGACCTGCAGCTGCATTCCGGCGAACGAGTGATCGTCCTGGCACCGAGGGTGGGCGATTCCGACGGCGATTGAATGCACTCGGCTATGCGACCCTTAGACCGATGGGCGACGCTGCATCGCACGACCGGGAGCTGATCCGCGAGCTCGTCCAGAACTGGGCGGTGTGGCGCGACGCCGGCGACTGGGAACGGTTCGCGACGCTCTGGCATCCGGACGGCGTGATGATGGCGACCTGGTTTCAAGGACCGGCGGTCGACTTCATCCGGGTCAGCCGCGAAGGGTTCGAACGTGGGGTCCGGATTCTGCACTTCCTGGGCGGGTCGAGCGTCGACGTGAGCGGCGACCGCGCGATCGCGCAGACGAAGATGACGATCACGCAGCGCGCCGAGGTGCACGGGGTGGCGTGCGACGTCGTCTGCACGGGCCGCTTCTACGACTTTCTCGAGCGCCGCGAGGGGAGGTGGGGGATCGTGCTCAGGCAGCCGATCTACGAGCGCGACCGGCTCGACCCGGTTGATCCCGACGCCCGTCTCGAGCTCGACCCGGAGCTGCTCGACCGCTTTCCGGAGGGCTACCGCCACCTCGCATACGTGCAGACGCGGATCGGCTACGAGGTCAAGCCGGACATGCCAGGCCTGACCGGCCCCGAGGTCGAGGCGTTGTACCAGCGCGGAGCCCGGTGGCTGGGTGTCGCTTGAACGTTCGTGTAGGGGGCCTAGACGCGCGTACCGCGGATCAGGTCGGCGGCTCGCTCGGCGATCATGATCACCGGCGCATTCGTGTTCCCGCGCGTGATCTCCGGCATCACCGAGGCGTCGACGACCCGCAGCCCGTCGAAGCCATAGACGCGCAGCTCGGAATCGACCACTGACCCCATCGCGCAGGTCGATGTCGGGTGATAAACGCTCTGCCCGGCGCGCCGCGCAAACGCCAACAGGTCCTCGTCCGAGTCTGACTCCGGAACGCTGAACGGCGCGCGCTCAACGGCGCGCAACGGCGACTGGCGGGCAATCTCGAGCGCCATCTTCATCCCCGCGAGCATGCTCGCGCGGTCCTCGTCGGTCGTCAGGAAGTTGCACAGCACCCGGGGCTTGGAGTCGGGCAGCGGGGCGCGCAGCATCACCCGGCCGCGGCTGGTGGGTTTGATCACCACCGGCCCGAAGCAATAGCCGTGGTCATGTGGGGCGGTGAGGCCCTCGTCGAAGAACATCGAGGGGGCGAAGTGAAACTCGATGTCGGGCGCGTCGGCCCCGTTGCGCGCGCGGAAGAAGCCGGCCGCCTCGGGGATGTTCGAGGTCAGCGGACCGCGGCCCTGCTCGAGCAGCGCGAAGTTCTCGGGCGTCGCGACGCCGAACAGCGACGGCTCGTCGGTCAGATAGTTGACCTGGGCCATGCAGTGGTCCTGAAGGCCGTGGCCGACGGGGAGGTCGGACCGCATCTCGATCCCCAGCGGCGCGAGCTGGTCCTCGGGCCCAACCCCGGACAGCATCAACAGCACCGGCGACTGATAGCTGCCGGCGCACAGCACCACCTCGCGCTCCGCCCGGACCCGCTCCACCTTGCCGTCGCGCGCGATCTCGACCGCGACGGCGCGGTCGCCTTCGAACACGATCCGCAACGCCATCGCGCGCGTGATCACCTCGAGATTGGCGCGCCCGGCCGCGGGAGCGAGGAACGCGTCGGCGGTACTGCAACGCAGACCGTCACGTTGCGTGAGCTGAAACCGCCCGACACCTTCCTGGCGACCGCCGTTGAAGTCAGGGTTGTGCTCGTGCCCGGCCTGGCGCGCGGCCTCGAGCATCGTGTCGACGAGCGGATGCATCGAACGGCTTTCCGAGACCGCCATCGGGCCGCCGATGCCGTGATAAGCGTCCTCGCCGCGCTCGTTGTTCTCCGAGCGCTTGAAGTAGGGCAGCACGTCGTCGTAACTCCAGCCGTCACATCCGGCCGCTGCCCAGGCGTCGTAGTCGGCGCGGTTGCCGCGGATATAGATCATCGCGTTGATCGAGCTGCAGCCACCGAGCATCTTGCCGCGCGGCAGGTACAGCCGGCGGTTGTCCAGACCCGGCTCCTGCTCACCCAGCAGGTCCCAGTCGAGGTTTGACTTGAACAGCGCTGGGAACGCAGCCGGTACGCGGATCTCCGGTTGGCTGTCCTCGCCGCCGGCCTCGAGCAGCGCGACGCGCACGGCGGGGTCTTCGCTCAATCGCGCGGCCAGGACACAACCGGCCGAACCGGCACCGCAGACGACGTAGTCGAACGGCTCACTCACCCCTGATCACCACTTTCATCACCTCGGTCGGATTGCTGATCGCGAAGCGCAGCGCGTCGGGCGCCTGGGCGAGCGGGAACTGGTGGCTGATCAGGCGCTCGATCGCCGCGCCGTTCCGCTCGACGACGCGGACCGCATCGGCGAAGTCGTCCGCGTCGCAGCAGCTGACGCCGACGAGGTCGAGCTCCTTCTCGGTCAGGCTGCCGATCCGCAGCGCCACCTCGGCGGTCGACATTCCGACCTGGACGGCGCGTCCCGCCGAAGCGACCGTGTCGACCATCGCGCGAACCGCGGCCGGCGCTCCGGTCGCGTCGACGACCACGGCTGGTCCACCTGGGCCGCCCCAACTGCGCGCCCGCCCGACTACGTCCTCGGCGTCCGTCCAGCGCAGTGTCTGTGCCCCCAGGCAGCGGCTGACCTCAAGGCGGCTCTCCTGCAGGTCGATCGCCAGCACCTCGGCGCCGCGCTCGAGCGCCACAAGCGACACGCACTGGCCGATCGGTCCGGCACCCAGGACGACGACCTGTTCGCCGGCGGTGATCCGGCCGCGGCGGACGGCGCGGACCCCGATCGAGACCGGCTCGGTCATCGCCGCGAGCGCGCCGTCATCGACGGCGATCGGGAACACCTGCTCCTGGCCGGTGCACAGCAGTTCCTGCAGGCCGCCATCGACATGGATCCCGATCAGTTCGAACTTGTCGCAGGTGTTGGGCCGTCCGACGCTGCACGGGTAGCAGCCGCCGCACGCGCGCAGCGGCCAGAGCGAGACTCGCTGCCCGACCTCGAGTTCAGGCCGGCAACCGTCGCCCAGGGCGAGGATCGTCGCGCCGACCTCGTGTCCCTGGACACGCGGGAACTGCGCACCACCGGCGGCGTCGGACAACTCGCCGGCGAAGAAGTGATAGTCCGAGCCGCAGATCCCGACGGCCTCGCAGCGGACCAGCACCTCGCCGGCGCCGGGATCCGGCGGGTCGGGCCGATCGACAACGGTCATCGACCCGATCCGCTCAGTGACGGCGGCGTTCAAGTCAGCCCCACACCTCGGCGGCCGTCTCGACGATCAGCGCGAGCTTTGCGACCTCGTCGTCGTAGGTCAGGACGTTGCCCTCGACCGTCGACGAGAACCCGCACTGGGGCGAGAGGCACAGCTGCTCGATCGGGACGTACCGTGACGCCTCCTCGATCCGGCGCTTGAGCTCATCCTTGGACTCGAGCTCCCCGCGCTTGGTCGTCACCAGCCCGAGCACGACCAGCTTGCCGGGGGCGACGAAGCGCAACGGCTCAAACCCGCCCGAGCGTGCATCGTCGTACTCGAGAAAGAAGCCGTCGACGTCGAGACCGCCGAACAGCGCCTCGGCGACGAAGTCGTATCCGCCCTCGGCGGCCCACGAGGACCGGAAGTTGCCACGGCACAGGTGGGTGGTGATCGCCAGACCGGCGGGACGATCCGCGAGCGCCATGTTGATGTTGCGGACGTAAGTCTCGTGCAGGTGGGATGCGTCCTCGCCGCGGGCCTCCATCGCCTCGCGCTGCCGCGGGTCGTTTAGATACGCGAGGCTCGTGTCGTCGAACTGAAGGTAGGTGCAGCCCAGTTCGGCGACCGCCCGGACCTGGTCCGCGTACGCGGCCGCGAGATCGGACCAGAACTGATCCACGTCCGGGTACACGCTCGGATCGAGCGCCGCCCGCCCGCCGCGGTAGTGGACCATGTTCGGCGACGGGATCGTCAGTTTCGGGGTCACGCCGTCGGCGACTACACCCTGCAGAAACCGGAAGTCGTCGGCGAAGATCGTGTGGTCGAGGTGGACCTTGTCGGTGACCGCGATCGCGGCCGGGGTGAACTCGATGTCGCCGTCGGCGTTGTGGAACTGGACCTTGATGTCGCCCGAAACCGTCTCGATCCCGCCGAGCTGGTAGATGAAGTCCATGTGCCAGGAGGCGCGCCGAAACTCGCCGTCGGTCGTGCTCTGCAGCCCGACGTCGCGCTGCATCCTGACGACGTCGCGGATCGCGTCGTCCTCGATCGCCCGGAGATCGGCCCGCGATATATCGCCGTTGGCGAACTGCTCGCGCGCCTCCAGTAGGCGCTTTGGGCGCAGCAAGCTCCCGACGTGATCGGCCCGGAACGGTGGCTTAGTTCGCCGCCCGGCGCTCGTGGTGGCGTTGGCTGTTTGGGTGTCACTCATGCTTTTACCTGCCTTGGGTTGTGTGCTCGGCGGGCGCGGGCGCGCCGTTGTCGCGTCCGCGCAGCAGGTACGCGGAGTGCAGAAGCTCGGGCCGCTCGCGTAGCTCTTGTGCCTGGCCCGCGTATTGGATCCGTCCCGCCCTCCATGACGTAGGCGCGGTTCGCGAGGCCGAGCGCGAGCGTCGCGAACTGCTCGATCAGGAGCACCCCGACGCCGGCCTCGGCAACGCTGTGGATTGTCGGAATCAGACGCTCCACGATCACGGGAGCGAGTCCCAGCGACAGCTCGTCGATGATCATGTAGCGCGGTTCGGAGACAAGCGCCTGCGCCAGGACGACCATCTGCTGCTCGCCGCCCGACAGCGACCGGGCCTGGGCATGGAGCCGTTTATCGAGTTCCGGAAACAGCTCGAGCGCCCGCGCGCGGCCGGCCTTCGCACTTCGAAGCGGACAGCGAGTAGGTCGCGACGCGGATGTTGTCCTCGACGGTCAGCTCGGGGAGCAACCGTCGCCCTTCGGGGACGATCGCCAGGCCCGCGGCGCGGATCCGCTCTGGGCGCCGGCCGGCAAGCTCCCGCTCGCCGAGCTTCACGGACCCGGACTTGAGCGGCAGCACGCCGCCGATCGCGAGCACCATGCTCGACTTTCCGGCGCCGTTGGGACCCAGCAGCGCCGTCACCTCGCCCGGCGTGACCTCGATCGAAACACCGCGCACGACGTCGCGGTTGCCGCGCGCGACGACCAGGTCGCTCAGCTGGAGCGTGTCCGTCACCCCTGCGTCCCTCTTCCGAGGTACGCGCGGACCACGTTCTCGTCGCGCAGCACGTCGGCCGTCTGACCGGTCGCGATCAGCTTGCCGAAGTCGAGCACCGACGTGACCGAGCAGCACGAAGAGACGAGGCTCATGTCGTGGTCGACCAGGATCACGACCGCGTCGCTTTGCTCCGGGATGCGTTTGATCACCTCGCCGAGGTGGGCGGTCTCCTCGTCCGGGAGGCCGGCCGCGGGCTCGTCGAGCAGCACCACTCGCGGGTGGCCGACGAGCGCGCGGGCGACCTCGACCAGCCGGCGGTCGCGCGCGCCGAGCGTCCCGACGCGCGCGTTCGGGTCGACCTCGAGACCGACGAACGAGATCGTGTCGAGGACGTCGTCGCGGCGTGAGGCAGCTGAGACCTTCGAGTGCTCGTGAGCGAGCGCGACGTTGTCGTAGACCGACAGCTCCTCGATCGCCTGCTCGGTCTGAAACGTGCGCCTCACGCCCCACCGCGCGCGGCGGAAGTGAGCCATCTTCAGCAGGTCCTCGCCAAACGCGGTGATGGTGCCGGCGCTGGGCTTGACGAACCCGCTGAGGACGTTGAAGAAGGTTGTCTTGCCGGCACCGTTGGGGCCGATCAGGCCGCAGGTCCCTTTTTCGAACCTGACGCTCATTCCGTCGAGCGGTGTCACGCCTCCGAACTTGACCGTCAGATCGGAGACCTCGATCATGACCGCTCTCCCTGGGCGGCTTCGCGGTCGGCCGCGACGGCCGTGGGCGCGCCGCCGTCCGGCTCGGGTGAGCCTGTCGCGGCAGTCTCCACCGAGGGCGCAGCGGGTTTGGATCGCCCGCCGCCCACCGTCCTGGCGATCAGCCGACCCAGCCGAGCGAGGTCTTTCGGGACCTGGTCGACCAGGCCCGCCGGCGCGGTCGTGAGCACCTGCAGAACGCCGATCCCGAACAGGATGATCAACCAGTCGGGCGAGACTCCCCAGCTGTTGAGCAGCGCCGGCAGCAGCTGCATCAGCAGCGCCGCGACGATCGCTCCCCAGACGCTGAAGATGCCGCCCATCAGGACGACCGCGAGGATCGTGATCGAATCCTGGGTGTTGAAGTCGATCGAGTACAGGAAGCGGTCGGCGCCGGCGAGCAGGGCGCCGGCGACGCCGGTCACGAACGAGGCGAGCGCGAACGCCCACATCTTGTAGAGCGTCGTGTTGATCCCGGCGGCCAAAGCCGCGGACTCGCTCTGGCGGATCGCCGCCCACGCCCGCCCCGGACGGGTGCGGATGTGCGCGAGCACGACCAGGAACGCGAGCGCCGCGAAGATCACCGAGTAGCGGTAGAAGCCGGTATCGGAGGTCGCGATGCCCGGACGGCGGATCGCGGGCAGGTGCAGCAGGCCGCCGTTGTAGCCCGAGAAGCCGTGGCCGCCGTTGGGGAAGTTGATCGTCGCCAGCACGACCGTGATCGCGCCCGCGAGCATCAGCGTGATCAGCGCCAGGTACATGCCGCTCATCCGCAGCGCCGGCAACCCGACGAGCGTGCCCAGCACCATCGTGATCAGCCCCGTCATCAGCAGCACGATCTCGAACGGGAGCGAGGTGGCGAACAGCAGCCGGGCGGCGACCCAAGCGCCGATCGCGAGCACGGCGGCCTGGCCCAGCGACACCAAGCCGACGCGCCCGACGAGCACGTTGAGGCCCAGCGCGACGATCGCGTAGATCGCCACCTGCGTGCCGGCGTCGACGTAGTAGAGGCTGACCAGCGCCGGCACCGCGAACAGCACCAGCAGCAGCAGCGCGATGATGATCAGCGGCCTGCGCAGCGTCCGGGCATCCCACTGGCTGGGCAGCAGGGACGACCTCGAGGCGCTTCCGACCCCGGAAGCCACGTCTAAATACCCGTCCGAGAGATCGTGATCACGCGCTTGCGGTTGGCGATCAGGAGCGCGGCCGCCGCGAGGATGAACGGCGTCATGTCGTGGAAGTTCGAGAACGTCTGGTTCGGGGCTGGACTCGATCGCGGCGTCGACGACACCGATCACCAGCGCCGCCACGAACGCGACCGTGATCGAGCGCAGCTGGGCGATCAGCGCCGCGGCGAGCGAGGAGATCACCAGGAACGTGAGCGTCGTCGCGTCCAGCGCGACGAGGTCGGCAAGCACGACTCCGGCAAGGCCGGCGAGCACTCCGCAGCCGAGCCACGCAGCCGCTTCGACGCGCCGGATCGGCACGCCCAGCGTCGCGGTGATGTCACGGTCGTTGGCCATCGCCCGCATCGCCGTGCCGAGCTTCGTGTAACGCAGGAACGCGCCGGTCACGATCGTCAACACGAGCCCGGCGGCCACGCACAGCACCTGGGTCGTGGTCACGTTGATCTGACCGATCGTGAAGCCGTGGTTGTCGGTCGGCAGCGCGATCGAACGCGACGCGCCGCCGCTCGACGTCCACAGCAGGTCCATCACACCCAGCAACACGAGCGTCAGGCCGAGCGTCGCCGTCGCCTTGACGACTGGCTCGCGCCTGGCAAGGGCCGAGCCGAAGATCATCCCGTAGACGAGCGTGATGATCGCCGAGATCGCGACCGCGACGAGATACGCGAGCCAGATGTTCCACCCCGACTGGGTCAACTGCCAGGCGACCAGGGCGCCGAAAGCGCCGACCGCTCCGAACGCGAGGTACAGCACTCCCGTCGCGCGGTACAGGACGACCATGCCGACGCCCGAGAGGGCGTACACCCCGCCGAGCGCGAGCCCGGTCACGAGGAATGGCTGAAAGTCCTGCCAACTCGGGAACAACGCGCCCACGAGAAGCATGGTCGGTTTACCTTAGTGCTTCCCGCCGCGAAGACGGTCCGTATTTACGGTGCGAAGCACTGGACGCCCTGGTCTGTGATTTCGACTGTCCGTGGCCTCCTACTTGTAGTCCACCCCGGCAGCGCTCGCGACCGAGTGGTACTGGGCGATCTGCGGGTCGGCGGTCGAGATCGCCGTGCAGCCCTGCGCGGTGATCATCTTGCCGTTGTCCGGGGTCGTCGTGTAGTCGGTGTTGTTGGGGATGTGCATCGACAACTTGCCGTACACCCATGGCTGACAGAGCATTTCGCTCGAGACCTTGTTGATCCCGACGATCGCCTTGTTGACGGTCGCCATTGTGTAGGGCGGCTTGGTCTTCTCGAGCGCGTCGACCAGGAACTTCGCCAGCAGGAAGCCCATCTGACTGAACGAGCCGATGCCACCGGCGACGTTTGAGCCGTACTTGGCGAGGATCGCCTTGTAGAGCTGGAACTCGGGGCCGTTGTGATCGTCAGGCGAGGCCAACTCGGCGTTGACGAACAGCTTGTGGTTCCACTTCGGTCCCAGCGCCTTGGCCAGGAAGTCCGTGTTGCACGGGGTCGAGCAGCCCCATCCCTTGACCCGGTCCTCGACGCCGAGCTTCTGCGCGGCCTGCAGGATCACGAGCGCCTCGGGCGGGGTGAAGTTGAGCACGACCCAGCCGTTTGAGCCTGCCAGGTCGACGAGCTTCAGCGCGACCGAGTTGGCGTCCGTGATCGGCACGTTCTCGGTCAGCTCCGTGATCGGCAGGTTCGAAGCCTTCGCGAGCGCCGCCGGGCCCGCGGCGATGTAGCCGGTTCCCGGGACGTTGGACTGCACGAACACGATCTTCGACGGGTGCTGAGTGATGCCGTACTGCACCGCGCCGTCGGAGCTGTAGCGCGGACCCATGTTGACCGCGGCGCTGTTGGGGGTCGACCAGCACTCGGGCGAGATACCGGCGTCCATCTCGTAGATCCCGAGCGACTTCCAGTACGCCGCGTCGAGCGTGCACTCGAGCAGGTCGAAGACGCCGTCGATCGCGACCACGTGGTCGGACTGGATCAGCTGATGGGCGGCGGCGGTGATCTGCGCCGGGTTGGTCTGGTCGAGCTCGACGTACAGCTTCAGCGGGTGGCCGTTGACGCCGCCGTTGGCGTTCACGCAGTTGAAGTACGCCGTGATCATGTTCGGCCCGTCAGTGAAGTCGGTGCCCGGCTGGTGAGTGTCGATCGTGCCGATGTTGATCGGCGTGCCGGTCGCCGCGACCCCTGGCTTGGGTCCGCACGACGAGGTGCTCGTCGAGACCGGCGTGGCAGCGCTGGAGCTCGCCGCCGTCGTCGAGCTTGACGCCGAAGCGGCGGCTTTCGAACTGCTACTGCTACTGCTGCTCCCGCATCCCGCGAGCGCGATCAGTGCAAGTGCCGCGACCAGGATCAGCCAGATCCTCTTTAGCGGCACGACCTGTGTGGTGCTCACTGATTCTCCTCTCCTCAGTGTGTGAACCCGCCCCGGACCGCCCGAGGTCGCCGGATACTAATTCCGCGTCCGGTTGCATGCAACCACCGGTTAACGCGGCCTCAATCAAACGTTTGCAGTGTCTTGCTGATCCGATTCTGCATGCAGCTTTTTCCCGGGAGTAGACTGCTGCGCGCTCAAGGCGGCAAGCCGCGCAACCGGGCTTGGCGAGCGCCGCCACGGGGCGCGTCCAGCCACTTGTCCAGGCCAGCCAACCGATCCCAGATCACGACTGCGCTTTTGCAGCTGCGAGAGCTGATCTTCAAGGGAGAGTTCGTACCCGGCGAGCGGATGTCCGAGCTACCGCTGGTCCAGCGGTTGGGCGTTTCGCGCACGCCGCTGCGACTGGCGCTCGCCGAGCTCGAGCACGAGGGGCTGCTCCGCGGCCTGCCCGGCGGCGGCTACGTCGTGCGAGAGTTCACACAGGCTGACGTTCGCGACGCGGTCGAGCTCCGCGGCGTGCTCGAGGGAACGGCCGCCCGGTTTGCCGCTGAGCGCGGCGTGCCGGCGCGTGACCTGCGGGCGCTGCACGCGAACAACGAGACGATCCAGACGCTGGTCCACGAGGCCGACTACGAGTCGTTCGAGCGCTACTTGCATCTCAACGAGAGCTTCCACGCGCGGGTGCTCAAGCTTGCGCGCTCGCCGGTTCTCGAGCGGGCGCTCGAGGGCATCGTCGCACTGCCGTTCGCCGGGCCGAGCGCGTTTGTGCTGGCCGAGGCGCAGCTACCCGCCTCGCGCGACATCCTGATCATCGCTCACCGCCACCACTGTGCGCTCGTCGAAGCGATCGAGCGGCGCCAGAGCGCCCGCGCCGAGGCGATCGCGCGCGAACATGCGCGGCTGTCGCTGACCAACCTCGAGCTCGTGATGGAGCATCGCGACATGATCGAGAGCGTCCCCGGCGGCTCGTTGATCGCGCTCGCGGCCAAACCCGTCGCGCACCCCGAGCCGTCGTGAGCGCGGCGCGGTCGGCGGTCACGTCGCCAACTATGGGGTCGAGCGCTGGGAGGAGCACCCGGCCTACTCTCCGTCGACGCTCGCCGCCGAGATCGCCGGGCTGGTCGCCGCGAGCCATCTAGCGCGGGCTGCCGGCGACTCGTCGCGCGCACGCCTCTACCTCGTGACGGCCGACGACTACCAGCGCAACGTCAAGAAGTGGACCGTGACCACCACCGGCGCGTACGCGCCTCGCTACTTCATCCGCCTCTCCCCGACCGGCGATCCCAATGCCGCGGAGAACTGCAACCTCGGGAACGGCAGCATTCCGAACGTCGACCAGCGCTCGGTCGTCGACGCGGGCTTTCTCGAGCTGACGAGACTCGGGGAGCTCCCGGCCGACGACCCGGACGTGCAGGCGTCACTGCGCGTCGTCGATTCAGTGATCGAGTCCCGGACGGCGTCTGGTCCCGGCTGGCACCGCTACGGAATCAAGGCCAGCGGTGCCACGGACGGTTACGGAGACTGCTACGTCCCGGACCCGACCAACTGCTCGCCGAACGGCGAGCCGTGGTTCACCCACGGCACCGGCTCCGGACACCGACGGCACCACGCAGCAGTTCACGCTCGGCTTCGCCGACTGGGCGAGCTCAAGTCCCGCCGCGGGCACCAGCACGATCGCGACCATGAGTAGCTGGAACACGCCCAGCGGGGCCAACGGCTCCGGCGGCATCCGCAACGTCTACTTCGCCTCGGTCCCGCTGCAGTCGGGCAAGACCGTCTCTTCTGTGACGCTCCCGAACGTGAGTAACGGCGTCGGCGTGTTCACCGCGATGCATGTGTTCGCGATCGGTATTGGCGGCTGACACCCACTCGCGTCGGCCTCTCCGCGGGGCGCGATCAGTTCGGCTTGTCCCAATCGATCGCGACGCGCGCGGCCGCATACACGTCGTCGCTTGACGGGCGGTACGCGTCCTCGAGCGTAGGGCTGAGCGGGACCGGGGTGAATGGTGCGCCGACCCGCTGGATCGGGGCGTGCAGGAAGTCGAATGCCTCGGCCTGAAGCTCGGCGGCGAGCTCGGCGCCGAAGCCACCGAAGCGCGATGCCTCGTGCGCCACGACCGCGCGGCCGGTACGGCGGACGGAGGCGGCGAGCGGCTCGATGTCAAGCGGGACGAGCGTGCGGGGATCGAACACGTCGGCTTCGATCCCATCGGCGGCGAGCCGCTCGGCGGCGATCATCGCTTCGCCGACGAGCCGCGAGAGCGCGACGATCGTGACGTCCCGCCCGGCGCGCAGCTTTTGTGCGCGGCCGAGCGGGAGTGACTCGCGGTTCTCGACCGAGGGCTCGTGCCTGAAGTACAGCGCCTTGTTCTCGACGAACACGACCGGATTCGGGTCGGCGATCGCGCTCGCCAGCAGACCGGCGGCGTCGGCGGCGTTGGACGGCATCACGACCTTGAGGCCGGGGATGTGGGTCAGCCACGCCTCGAGACTCTGCGAATGTTGCGCGCCCGCGCGCGCGCCGGCCCCACCCTGGGTCCGCAGCACGAGTGGAACCGTCAGCTGGCCGCCGGACATGAAGTGCGCCTTGGCGGCCTGGTTGACGAGCTGGTCGAGCGCGAGAGCGATGAAGTCGATGAACATGATCTCGACCACCGGCACCAGGCCCGCCTGGGCGGCGCCGATCGCAACCCCGCAGACGGCGGCCTCGCTGATCGGCGTGTTGATCACTCGTGCGGTGCCGAACTCGTCAGCCAGCCCGGCCGTCGCCTCGTAGGGGCCGCCCGCAGCGACGTCCTCGCCGAGCACGATGACTCGCTCGTCGGCGCGCATCGCGCGGGCCAGGGCGCCGTTGACCTCGCGGACGAAGGTGGTCGTCAATGCGCGTAGACCAGTCGGGCCGCGAGCTCGGGCGTCGGCGGGGGGCTGGCGCGCGCGAACTCCACGGCGCGCTGCACCTCGCCGCGCGCCTCGGCTCCGAGCGCGCGAGCGACATCCTCATCGAGCCAGCCCCGCTCGAACGACGTCCGCTCCAGCCGCGCGATTGGGTCCAGCTCGCTCCACTCCGAATCGGCGAGCTCGTCGCGATAGGACTGCTGGTCGCCCTCGTAATGGCCCCGCCGACGGTGCGTGATGCACTCGAGCAGCAGCGGGCCGCGCCCGGCACGCGCCTCTTGCAGGTAGTCGGTGATCGCGCTCCAGAGCGCCGGCAGGTCGGCGCCGGCAACGGTCTGGCGCTCGAAGTCGTAGGGCGCGACGACGTCGCAAACGCTCTGCACCTTCGTATGGGCGGAGCGCGGCGTGAACTCGGCGAAGCCGTTGTTCTCGCAGACGAAGATCAGCGGCAGCTCCCACAGCGCTGCGAGGTTCACCGTCTCGTGGAAATGACCGGCCTGAACGGCGCCGTCGCCGAAGAAGGCGACTGTGACGCGGTCTGAGCCGCGCGACTTGGCGGCCAGCGCGTCGCCGGCTGCGAGCGGCAGGTTGCCGCCCACCACGCCGGTCGCTCCCATGAAGCCGTGTGTGCGGTCGACCACATGCATCGACCCACCGAGGCCTCTGCAGACTCCGTCTGAGCGCCCCATCAGCTCGGCCATCAGCTCGTCCATCGGGACGCCCTTGGCGAGCGCATGCCCGTGCGCCCGGTGGCCGCTGTAGACGTGGTCGTCGGTGCGCAGCGCTCGGCAGACGGCCGCGGCGACACCCTCGCCTCCGATGCTGAGGTGGATCAGCCCGTGGACGAGCAGGCTGCGGTGCAGCCTCGCGACGCGCTCTTCGAAGCAGCGGATCCGCCACATCGTCGCGAGCAGGTCGTGCGCGGTGCCGGCTTCGAGCATGGTTGCTCTACGACTTCCCCGCGCTTGCCCGGGGCGGCTCAGGCGACCGCGGCGGTCCCGAGCACTTCGCGCACCGCGCCGACGACCTTGTGCTCGTCGGGCAGCACGTATTCCTCCATCGGCTGGCTGTAGGGGATCGTCGCGTCGAGCGCGGTGACCAGCTTGACCGGCGCCTTCAGCGACGAGAACCCGTGCTCGGCGATCTCGGCGGCGATGATCGACGCGGCGGACGCGTGGCGAGTCGCCTGGTCGACGAGCACGACGTGTCCCGTCTTCTCCACTGACGCCAGGATCGCCGGCATGTCGAGCGGCTGCAGCGTCCGCGGGTCGATCACCTCGGCGTCGATCCCCTCGGCGGCCAACGCCTCGGCGGCTTGCAACGCCTTGCCGACCGTCCACCCGGTCGCCACGATCGTCACATCGGAGCCGCGGCGGCGGACCGCCGCTTCGCCCAGCGGGACCAGGTACTCGCCCTCCGGCACGTCGCCGTGCTCGAGCACCAGCAGGTAGTGCATCAGGTACACGACCGGGTTGTCGTCGCGCACGGCACTGGCCATCAGGCCCTTCGCATCGGCGGGCGTCGCCGGCAGCACGACCTTGAGCCCGGGGACGCCGGCGAACATCGTGTAGATCGAGCCGGTGTGCTGGCCGGCCCAGCCCGCCGTGAAACCGTAGCCCGCCTTGAGCACCAGCGGGACCTTGACCTGGCCGCCGCTCATGTATCGAAAGCGGGGCGCCTCGTTGACGACCTGGTCCATCGCCACCAGCATGAACTCGGCCATCAGCAGTTCGACGATCGGGCGGTAGCCGGCGAGCGCGAGGCCGGTCGCCATCCCGATCTCGGCCGTCTCGGAGATCGGCGACACACGGACGCGCTCACGACCGAACGCCTGAACGAGCGGGTCCTCGTCGCTTGGCGCGACGTCCTGGCCGTAGAACACGACTGTCTCGTCGCGGGCCATCTCGAGCTGGATCGCCTCGTTGACGGCCGCGATGTAGGGAATCTCTCGTGCCATGACCACTCTCTTCTATGCGTAGACGTGGTTGAGGGCCGCTTCGGGCTCTGGGTACGGGCTGTCGAGCCCGAACTGGACCGCCTCCTCCATCTCCTGCTTGACGGCCGCGGCGATCTCGTCGGCCTGCTCGGCGCTCAGCTTTCCCTGCTCGACGAGGCGGCCGCGGAACCGTGGCACCGGGTCGCCGCGGAGCGCCGCCTCGTACTCCTCGCGGTTGCCGAACACCGTGATCGCCTCGTGCTCGGGATAGTGGAGCGGCACCCCGGGCGGCGCGATCAGGTTGCCGTGCGCCGACAGGCGGTAGACCTTTGACTCGATCAGCGTCGGTCCGTCGCCGGCGCGGGCGCGGTCGACCGCCCCTTGGACGGCGTCGTAGACCGCGATCGGATCGCCGCCGTCGACGGTCATGCCGGGCATGCTGTACGCCTTGGCCTTGACCGAGAGGGGCTCGCCCGCGGCGGCGTTGGCGTCCTCCTGCTCTGACCGGGTGGCGACGTTGTAGTTGTTGTTCTCCATCACGTATACGACCGGCAGCTTCCACAGCGAGGCGAGGTTCAGCGACTCGTGGAATGCGCCCTGCTTGGACGCGCCATCGCCGAAGAAGCACAGGACCACCTGGCCCTGCTTGCGGAGCTGGGCCGCGAACGCGACGCCGGTGGCCTGCGGGATGCCCTGGCCGACGATGCCGCTCGTGCCCACGAATCCCCGCGCCGGATCAGCCAAGTGCATCGAGCCGCCGTAGCCGCCGCACAGCCCGTCCTTCTTTCCGTAGATCTCGGCCATGATCGCCTTGGTGCTCGTCCCGAGCGTGATCGGATAGCCGTGGCAGCGGTAGGTCGTCAGCAGTTGGTCGCCGTCGCGCAGCGTGGCCAGCGCCCCGACGATCGACGCCTCGGCGCCGTCGGCCAGGTGCGTATGGCCGCGAATCACGCCCGGGTGCTCCTCGAACGTGCGCTTGACCCGCTCCTCGAACTCGCGGATCCGCAGCATCTGCGTGTACATCCAGATCAGGCGGTCGTCATCAAGCTCCTGCATTGAGGCTCCTCTCACGCCACGCCGGCGCGGAACTGCGCGGCGGTGGTCTCGTACGCGCGCTCGAACTGCTCATCGATCGGGAGGCGGCGCAGGTCCGCCGACAGCACCTCGACGCCCCATGGCCCCTCGTAGCCGATCTCGCGCAGGACGTCGACGTACGCGGGGATCTCGAACTCGCCCTCGCCTGGCAGCCGGCGGTGGTTGATCGTCTCGTCGACCGGATCCTCCATGTCCTGGAATTGGCCGTCGGACAACTCGACCCAGGCGAGGTAGCGAGGGGGGATTCGGCGCAGCTCGTCGGGCGCGATCTTGAGTTTCGACATGTGCCAGGTGTCGATCGCGAGGCCGCCGTTGGACGGGGCTGCGTCGGTGACGAGTTCGAGTGCGGCGTCGAGCGTGTTGACGTTGACGTCGAACGGCATGAACTCGTACGCGATCGTCGCGTCCGTGTTGTTGGCGGCGTCCTCGCACAGCGCGGCGAACTCCTCGATCAGCCTGCCGAGCTCGCACGGCGTGCCGGGGATGTTGCCGACCTTGATGTGGTGTGCGTCGAACGCGGCGGCGGTCTCGAACAGCTGCCGGCGCAGGCGGTCCGATTCATCGCGTGCGGGTTCGCCGCGCTTGACGAAGAAGTCCGCCAGGAACTCGACCTCGAGGTACTCGAGTCCTGCCTCGTCGAAGGTCTCCCGCATCTGCTTGAGCGAGCTCGACTCGAGCTGGTGCGTGACGTCCGCGTGCCATAGCCCGAGGCCGCGGAACCCGACCCGGGCCGCATGGGCGCAGCGGTCGCGCCACTCAAACGTGCTCCACTCGCGGCCATAGTGGACGTCCACGGGCCCCGCCGACGTCCAGTAGAGATCCACCAGTTCGATCATCGGCCGTCTGACGCTAACGCTCCGGGCCCGACGCGTCCATACAACTGGCGCGCTTGTGCTTGTCAACCTGCGCGTTTAAGTGGACTGTCGCTCAAGAACCGGCTTAACGTGCACGAGCGCCAGCCGGCCGATCGCACGTGCTGCGTAACGCTGGTCATAAGGCAGCAAAACGCGACACGTTCCCGCCCGGGCGCGGCGCTCATGCACGTTGTGCCGCACGAACGGCATCAGATCGGCTCGCTCCGCGCTTCCCCAAGCGCGAATCGGGCTCAAATCACCGCAGCGCGCAAGACCGGTCGAGGCGGCCAACGCCACGCCCCAGAGGTAACGCGCCATCGTCGGTCGAAAGCCGAGTCGGCGAGAGATCGAGCGTCCCCTCCGCGTGCGGTGTCGGGTCCGAACCGGGGCCCGGAAGTCAGGCGATCGTACGTCGATCGTCGCGCCGCTTGCACCGATCGAGCATCGGCGTTCAAGCACACCTGCGCTTAAGCGCAAAGCTATTGACTTGCTCGGCGCCGGTGACGTATAAGGGCGCTCGGGCGCCGACCGCGAGGGAGGTTTGAAATGAGCAGCACGGAGCCCGCGCTCAGCGCGTTCCCAAGCCCCTATTCGGTGCAGACCCCGCCGGGCTGCGAGGGCTGGGAAGAGATGTATCCCTACTACGCGCTGTTCGACGAGCGGCGCCGCGAGACGGACGAGAACCGGTTCTGGTTCTGGAACTCGATGCACTTCCCGCTGCCGATGCCGGCGTTCGACGTGATCTGCATCGATTCGCCCTATCAGGCGGTCGGCTCGTGGCAGAACCGCGTGTTCGCGGTGCCGCCCGCGATGGGCATCGACTATCGCGCGGTCAACGGCTACATCTACATCTCCGGCAACCCGGTGACCGATCCCGAGAAGATCGCGGAGCGGGCCGGCTTCTTCCAGCAGCGGGCCGGCTACTACTACGAAAACTGGTCCGAGCTGTACGGGAAGTGGCGCGCCAAGATGGAGGCGCTGATCGCCGAGCTCGATCAGCTCCAGGTTCCCGGGCTGCCCGAGTACGAGCCCGACGAGGTCGCGTTCGGCGACGACCGCAACACGGCCTTCTACGAAGTGCTCGATGCCTACGGACGCTGCCTACGGATGGGCGATCTGATGTGGCAGCACCACTTCGAGTTCCTGCTGCTCGGGTACGGCGCCTACGCGACCTTCGCCGAGTTCTGCAAGAACAACCTGCCCGACATCCCCGACCAGCACGTCGCGCAGATGGTCGCCGGAATCGACGTACTGCTGTTCAAACCCGACGCTGAGCTCAGGCGGCTTGCGAGGCTGGCGCTCGAGACCGGGGTCGACGGGGCGTTCGTCGAAGGACGCACCCCAGACGAGATCGACGCCGAGCTTTCAAGCAGCGAGGCCGGCCGCTCGTGGCTGGCCGAGCTCAGCGACGTCAAGGACCCGTGGTTCAACATGGCGACCGGCGACGGCCTCTACCACTACTACCGCAGCTGGTTCGACGATCCGAGCATCCCCTACGCGGCACTGATCGGCCACATCAACGCGCTCCGCGCGGGCGAGCGGATCGACCGCCCGACGGAGGAGATCGAATCCGAGCGCGAGCGGCTGGCGCAGGAGTACCGCTCGCTGCTCCCCGACGACGCGAGGATGCCGTTCGACGACCTGCTGGCCCTGTCGCGGACCGTGTTTCCGTACGTCGAGGAGCACAAGTTCTTCTGCGACTACTGGTTCTTGACGCGCTGGTGGAACAAGATCAGGGAGTTCGGCGCGCTGCTCGCTCAGCACGGCTTCCTGGAAAGCGGCGAGGACGTCTTTCAGCTGTCGCGTTACGAGGTCGCATCGGCGCTCGACGAGCTCGTCCTCAGCTGGGCTACCGGGGGGATGCCGCTGGGCCCGCAACACTGGCCGCCGATCGTCGCCGGCCGCAAGCAGATACTCGAGCGGCTCGCGGACTGGACGCCTCCGCCCGCGCTCGGGATCACGCCCGACGTGGTCACCGACCCGATGACGATCATGCTGTGGGGTGTGACCACCGACCGTGTGCGGGAGTGGGCCCGGCAGCAGGATGGCGGCCGTGAGCTCAACGGCGCCGCCGCTTCGCCCGGCACGACCGAGGGCGTCGCCCGTGTCGTCCGGTCGGTCGACCAGCTCGCCGACATCCGCGACGGCGAGATCCTCGTCTGCGGCAGCACTTCGCCGGCCTGGGCGCCGATCTTCACCAAGATCAAGGCCACCGTCACCGACGTCGGGGGCGTGATGTCACACGCGGCGATCGTCTGTCGCGAGTACGGGTTGCCCGCCGTCGTCGGTACCGGGCGGGCGACATCGCAGATCCGCACCGGCCAGACGATCCGCGTCGACGGCACCGCAGGTGTGGTGACGTTGCTCGAATGAGTGCGAACGCGAGCCCGCAGTACACCCGCCGCCTCGACCAGCTGCGCCGCGCCGACGAAGCCCAGTTCGGTGGCAAGAGCGCGGGCCTTGGCGAGTTGTTCGCAGCGGGTGTACCGGTGCCACCGGGGTTCGCGGTCGCGACCACGGCGCTCGCCGACGCGCTGACCCCCGTAGCCGAGGCGTCGGCCGACGCGATCGCCGCCGCAAGGGTGCCCGACGCCGCGCGCGAGGAGCTGATCGCGGCCTACGAAGAGCTTGCTCGCCGCGTCGGTGAGGACGAGCCGCCGGTCGCCGTCAGGTCGAGCGCCGTCGGCGAGGACAGCCACGATGCGACGTTCGCCGGCCAGCAGGACACCTACCTGTGGGTCCGCGGCGCCGAGGCGGTCGTCGACGCCGTCCGCGGCTGTTGGGCGAGTCTTTACGGGGCGCCGGCGATCGCCTACCGCGCGAGACTCGGCGACACCGCGACGCCCGCGATGGGGGTCGCCGTTCAACTGATGGTCGACGCCGCGATCTCAGGCGTGATGTTCACCTGCAACCCGGTCAGCGGCGACCCGAGCATGGTCGCGCTCAACGCCAGCTGGGGACTCGGTGCGGCGGTCGTCGGGGGCGACGTGACGCCGGATGATTTTCTGATCAGCAAGGTGACGGGCGAGATCGTCCGCCGGCAGATCGCCAACAAGCGTGTCCAGTGCGTCCGGCACCCCGATGGTCGCGGGACGCAGCTCGTGGAGGTGCCCGCCGACCTGCGCGACCAGCCGGCTTTGGACCCGGCTGCGTTGGCGGCGCTCGTCACGCTGGGACGCCGGGTCGAGGCCCACTTCGCCGGCCACCAGGACATCGAGTGGGCGATCGCGCGCGACGACGAGCTCTACCTGCTCCAGTCGCGACCGGTCACGGGCACTCGGAAGCCGGCGGCGGCGGAGCCGCGGTCGGCGCTGGCGATGGTGATGAGTACGTTTGGCGTGCGAGACCCCGAGGCCCATGGGACTGACTGACGAAGACGTGCGCGCGATCCTGCGGCTGATCGACGAGTCCGAGGTGGCAGAGCTGCGCGTCGAGACCGAGGGGTTCTCGCTCTACGTGCGCAAGCGGGGCGCGCCCGAGATCGCGGGCGCGCGGGCGCAGAAGCCCGTCGCAGTTGCACCAGCCGCCGAGCCGGTGGAGGGCGGCACCCCGGCGGTCGAGCCCGAAGACGGGCTGGCGACGATCGAGTCGCCGATGCTCGGCACCTTCTACCGCGCCGAGGCACCGGGCGCGGCGCCGTTCGTCGAGGTCGGGATGGACGTCGAACCCGACACGACCGTGTGCATCATCGAGGTGATGAAGATGATGAACTCGGTGCCGGCCGGGCTCACGGGGACGGTCGTCGAGATCGCCGCCCGAAACGGCGAGCTGGTCGAGTACGGGGCGCCGCTGTTCAGGGTCCGGACGTGATCAAACGCGTCTTCATTCCAAACCGTGGCGAGATCGCGCTCAGGATCGTGCACGCGTGCCGGAAGCTCGGACTCGAATCGGTCGTCGGGGCATCGAAGCCCGACCGTGACGGCCTCGCGGCGCGGGACGCCGACCGGGTGGTCGTGCTTGGTCCCGGACCGGCCGCAGAGAGCTACCTGCGCGACGACGCCGTCGTCGCGGCCGCGCGCGGTACTGGGTGTGACGCGATCCACCCCGGCTACGGCTTCCTGTCCGAGAGCACGCGCCTCGCGAGCCGTGCCCGCGAGCATGGGCTCGTGTTCGTCGGGCCACCGACCGCGGCGATCGCGCTTGCTGGCGACAAGCTCGCTGCTCGCGCGGCCGCGCAGGCCGCCGGCGTCCCGGTGCTGCCCGGGGGCGAGGCACAGACGACCGGGGCAGCCGTCGAGCTCGCCGGCGAACTCGGCTACCCGCTACTGATCAAGGCGGCCGGTGGCGGTGGTGGGCGCGGGATCAAGCGCGCCCGCGACGCGGCTGAGCTCAAGACGCTGCTGGGACTGGCACGGAGCGAGGCCGGAGCGGCATTCGGCGACGATCGGCTCTACCTCGAGCGGCTGGTGGCGCGCGCCCGCCATATCGAGGTCCAGGTCGCCGCCGACGAGCACGGCACGGCGCTGCAACTCGGCGAGCGCGACTGCACTGTTCAGCGCCGCTTTCAGAAGGTGGTCGAGGAGGCGCCCGCGCCGACCCTGGATCGCGCAACGCGCCGACGGCTGCAACAGGCGGCGGTCGCGCTCGCGCGCTCGATCGGTTACCGCAACCTGGGGACGGTCGAGTTCGTGCTCGACGTCGACTCGGGTGACTGGTTCTTTCTCGAGATCAACTGCCGGATCCAGGTCGAGCACCCGGTCACCGAGGCCTTGACGGGCCGTGATCTGGTCGCGCTCCAGCTCGAGATCGCCGACGACAAGCCGATCGGGTTTTCGCAGGACGAGGTCGCAATCGGCGGCCACGCGATCGAGTGCCGGCTCAACGCCGAGGACGTGACGCGCAACTTCATGCCGTCGCCCGGGACGCTGTCGATCTTCGCGGTCCCCGAGCTTGCACGGTTGCGTGTCGATACTCACTGCTATGCCGGGGCGAGCGTGCCGCCCTTCTACGACTCGCTGCTCGCGAAGCTGATCGCGCACGGCGACGACCGCGAGCAGGCGATCGACGTGCTGCTCGAGGCGCTCGAGGAGCTCGACATCGAGGGCGTCGAGAGCAACCGGACGCTGCTGATCAGCGTCCTCGATCACCCGGACTTCCGCGCCGCAACCGTGACGACGGACTGGCTGGAGCACGCGATCAGGTGATCGAGTTCGTCGACACCAGCCTGCGCGACGGCAACCAGAGCCTGTGGAGCGCTACCGGGCTGACGACGCCCGACGTGCTCGCGATCGCGCCGACGCTGGACCGGGTCGGGTACCACGCGCTCGACTTCACCTCGAGCACCCACATGGCGGTCAGCGTCCGCTTTCACCGCGAGGACCCGTGGGAGCGGATCCGGCTCGTCTCCGAAGCGATGCCGAACACGCCGCTGGGGATGATCACGACCGGGATGCGGTTCATCTCGTGGGTGCCGGCCGACGAGGAGGTGATGCGCCTCTCGTTCCGGCTGGTGGCCCGGAACGGGATTCGCCGCTTCCAGATCGCCGATCCATCCAACGACCCGGAGCGCCTCAAACGGCTCGCGAAGATGGCGCGCGCCGAGGGGATCGAGGAGGTGGTGATCGGGCTCACCTACTCGATCAGCGCCGTGCACACGCACGAGTACTACGCGCAGCGTGCGGCAGCGCTGGCCGACTGCGCGGACATGGACCGGCTGTACCTCAAGGACCCCGGCGGACTGCTCACGCCCGACGCAGTCCGCGAACTGGCGCCGGCGTTTCTCGCGGCGGCGCGCGGCGCGCCACCGGGCCAGGGTGACGTCGCAGGCCAGGGTGACCTGCCGGACCGCATGCCCGCGGCAAGCACTGAACGCGCCGTCGAGCTGCACAGCCACTGCACGATCGGGCTCGCTCCGTTCGTCTACGTCGAGGGCGTGCGCGCTGGTTTTGGGGTCGTGCACACGGCGTCGGGCGCGCTGGCGCGCGGCACGTCGCAGCCCGACGTGCTCGCGACCGCGCGCAATCTCGAAGCGTCTGGCTACCAGCATCCGCTCGACCTCGAGCGCCAAGCTGAGGTCTCGGCCTACTTCGATCGGCTCGCGGTCGAGAAGGGCCTTCCGGCCGGCGCCGCGCAGGAGTTCGACGCCGTCTACTACCGCCACCAGCTGCCGGGCGGGATGGTGACGACGACTCGCCGGATGCTCGAGGAGCTCCGGCGCCCGGAGCTGTTCGATGCAGTGCTAGACGAGGTCACCCGCGTCCGGGCCGAGATGGGCTACCCGATCATCGTCACCCCGGTGTCGCAGTTCATCGCCAGTCAGGCGGCGCGCAACGTGATCGATGGCGAGCGCTGGGTCAACGTCTCCGACGAGACCGTGCGGTACTTCCTCGGTCATTACGGCGAGCCGCCCGCGCCGGTCGACCGGCAGATCGCTGACCGCGTGCTCGCGCGTCCGCAGGCCAAGCAGCTCGCCGGGCTGCAACCGCTGAGCCTCGAGCGCGCCCGCGAGCGGTTCGGCGCCCGGATCTCCGAGGAGGAGTTGCTGTTGCGTCTGACGATGCCCGCCGAGCAGGTCGACGCGATGGTCGCGGCACGCGAGCGCGGCGAGGGCGTGGCAGCGCCGTCCGCGCTGGCCGCGCCCGCGAGGTCGCCGATCGTCGCACTGCTCGCCGAACTCGACCGCCGCCCCGAGCTCACGAGCGTCGAGGTCGCCGCCGGGAGCGACCGGATCGTGTGGCGCCGTGCTTGACCACGTCCGCGGGTTCATGTTCGACGTCGATGGGACGCTGCTTCACCGCGGGCCCGACGGACGCGGCGCGCCGCAGCCGGGCGCGGTCGACGTGCTGGAGCGGATCCGCGCCGGCGGCCGCAAGTTGGTGCTGTTCACCAACGCGAGCCACGTCCCAGCGGACCGCATCGCGGCCGCGCTGCGCGCGGACGGTCTGCCGGTCTCAGACGAGGAGGTACTGCTGCCGATCGACAGCGCGGTGATGTTCCTGCGGCGGTATCACGCCGATCGGCCGGTGCTGCTGTTCGCATCCGAGGCGGTCAGCGAGCACATGGCGCAGGCGGGCGTCCCGCTCGCCGCCGACGAAGACGCCGAAGTCGTGTTCGTCGCCCACCAGAACGAGGTCGAGCTGGGCAAGATCGAACGCGCCGCCCGCGCGGTACGGCGCGGAGCGCCGCTGTTTACCAGTAGCTACGTGGCCGGGTACGCGGGCGCGAACGGGATCATCTTCAGTCGCGGGGCGATGATCACGGCCGCGATCGCGAAGGTCAGCGGAGCGCGTCCGCGGGTGCTCGGTAAGCCGTCGCGGGCGGCGGTCGGGGCCTTGCGAACGCGGCTCGGCGTCCCGACGCGCGAGCTGGCGGTGATCGGCGATGACCTGACGATGGACGTCGCGCTGGGCAAGTTGGGCGGCTCGACGACGGTCCTGGTTCGCAGCGGGATCAGCGGCGCGATCGACCTCGCGCGTGTGCCTCGAGCGCCGCCGGCCCGATGCCGCGGTGGATCGTGTTTCGGACCTCTTGAAGTGGCTCTGACCGGAGGGTGCGTCAACTAACTGCACCCCTGGCGGCAGTTAGTTGGACCACCCCGCGATGCGCGGGCGGCCAGGGTTACTCGCGTTGCGCCGCGCGCCGGGAACCCCGCCAGGGTTACCCCCCGTTGCGGGCGTCCTGGATCGCCTGCCAGACGCGCTGCCCGTTGCAGGGCATGTCGATGTGGCGCACGCCGAGGTGCGAGAGAGCGTCGATCACCGCGCTCTGCACGGCGGGGGTCGAGCCGATCGTGCCCGATTCGCCGATCCCCTTGGCACCCAGCGGGTTGACCGGCGTCGGCGTCTGCATCTCGACGGGCTCGAACATCGGCAGCTCGGTCGGGCCGGGGATCGCGTAGGTGACGAGGCTGGCGTTCTGCGGGTTGCCCTGATCGTCGTAGCGAAGTTCCTCGAACAGCGCCTGCGCGATCCCCGCGGCGACCCCGCCGTGGACCTGGCCCTCGAGCACGAGCGGGTTGATGATCGTGCCCGCGTCGTCGACCGCGATCAGCCGCCGCAGATGGACGGACCCGGTCTCGGTGTCGACCTCGACGACCGCGATGTGCGCTCCGAACGGGAACGTCGGCTGGGCCGGTTCGAAGTCCGCCTCGACGCTCAACTCCTCGAGCCGGCCGTCGTCCGTCGAGGCGGCTCGCGAGCTCGGCCCACGCGAGCGCCGGCTGTGGCGCGCCGGCGACGTGGAAGCTTCCACGCTCGAGGTCGAGCACCATGTCTTCGGGGCTTGCCTCGAGCTCGTTCGCGGCCAGTTCCTTGGCCTTGTCGACCAGCGCCTCCGACGCCTTGCCGGCGGCCGCGCCGCCGATCTGCGTCGACTTGGACCCGTACGTGCCGGTTCCGCGTGGGACCGTGTCCGTGTCGCCCTTGAGCACCGTGATCTTCTCGACTGGGATCCCGAGCCGGTCGGCGGCGATCTGGGCGAACGTCGTCTCGTGGCCCTGGCCCTGGGAGAAGGAGCCGGTGCGGACGATCGCCTCGCCGTCGGGAGTGATCGCGACCGCTCCGTACTCGGTCTCGCTGATCCCGTTGGTGATCTCGACGTAGGTGCTGACGCCGATCCCGAGCTGGAGCACGCCGCCGTTGTCGCGTCGCTGTGCCTGCTCGCGCCGGAGCTCGTCGTAGCCGGCGTGCTCGAGCGCGAGGTCGAGCGCCCCTTCGTAGTCGCCGATGTCGTAATGGGCGCCGGAGGCGGTCTGGGTCGGAAATGCGTCCCGACGGGATCAGATTGCGCCGGCGGACCTCGGCCGGGTCGAGCGACAGCTCCGCTGCGAACAGGTCCATCGCGCGTTCGATCATCTGCGTCGCCTCGGGCCGGCCGGCGCCGCGGACTGGGCCGTTGGGCGTCGAAGTGGTGACCACCGCCCTGACCTCGGTCTCGATCTTGGGGATCCGGTAGACGCCGCTGGACATCATCGCGGTCAGGTTGGGCAGGAACGCCCCCAGATGCGGATAGGCGCCCGCGTCCTGCAGGATCTTCAGCCGCAGCGCCTGCACGACGCCGTCCCGGCGCCCGCCGAGCTCGAAGTCGAGCCACTGGGCGCGACCCTGGTGCATCGCGACCAGGTTCTCGCTGCGGGTCTCGGTCCAGCGCACCGGCCGCGACGTGGCGCGTGCCAGCCAGCCGACGATGATGTCCTCGACGTCGAGGCCCTTGCCGCCGAAGCCGCCGCCGACGTCCGGCGCGATCACCCGCACCTGGTCGGGCTCGAGCCCGAGCACGAGCCCGAGCACGGTCTTGTCGGTATGCGGGGTCTGGGTCGACAGCCAGACGGTCAGCCTGCCATCATCGCCGAACTGTGCGATCGTCGCGCGCGGCTCGATCGGCAAAGCCGAGATCTTCTGGCTCTCCATCGTGCCCGAGATGACCACTTCGCAGCCGTCGAACAGCTGCGTGTCCGGCTCGGCGGGTGGGACGTGGATACAAGTGTTGGTCCCCAACCCCTCGAACAGCACCACCTCGTCGCGGACGGCCTCGCGGGGGTCGGTGACGGCCGGCAGCGAGTCATATTCGACCGCCACGAGCTCGGCGGCGTCGGCCGTGCTGTCGCGGGTCTCGCCGACCACGACGGCGACGATGTCGCCGACGAAGCGGACCTTCTCAGAGGCGATGAACGGACGGAACATCTGCGGATCGATCGGGATGAACGGGGGTGGCGCGCTGACGGTCAGATCGACGTCGCCGGCCGTGAACACCTGGGTGCCGGGCACCTCGAGGGCGGACGCGGTGTCGATCGAGAGGATTCGCGCGTGCGCCTCGTAGGAGCGCACGAACTGGACGTGGCGTTCGCCCGGGAGCCGAAGGTCATCGACATAGTGGCCCTTCCCGGTCAAGAACCGTGGGTCCTCGCGACGACGAACCCTCTGTCCGACTACGTTGGCCATGCGCTCCGCACCTCCGTTTGCTGATCGGGACGCGCGCGGGCGCGCGCGAACGGGGAAACCTACCTGCCGCGCTCAATCCCTGTGGGCCGAAACCCACGCCACTGAGCCGGCGTCGACCGGCAGCGCGACGCCGGTCACGAACGATGCCTCGTCCGAGCACAGCCAGACGACCGCTGCCGCGACCTCGGCCGGATCGCCGAAGCGCGTCATCGCCTGCGGGGCCAGGATCTCCCGCTGGCGCTCGAGTGGCTGGCTTGACATCAGCGGCGTCATGATCGCGCCCGGGCAGACCGCGTTGACCCGGATCCCGTCGTCGGCGTATTCGACGGCGGCGTTCTTGGTCAGCCCGAGAATTCCGTGCTTAGAGGCGGCGTAGGCGCTCAGCATCGTCACCGCGCGTAGGCCCGCGTTTGACGACGTGTTGACGATCGCGCCCCGGTGGGGAGGGTCGTTGCCGAGCATCGCGCGGATCTGGTGCTTGAGTCCCAGGAACGTGCCGCGCAGGTTGACCGCGATCACTCGGTCGAAGTTCTCGTCAGACGTCTCGTGCAGCAGCTGATGGACGCCGATCCCGGCGTTGTTGTGCGCGAAGTCAATCCGTCCGTAGCGGTCGATCACGTGGGCGACGAGCGCCTGATTATCGGAAGCTTCGGAGACGTCGCAGGCGAAGTACTCGCCGCGGCCGCCCGCGGCTTCGATCTCGGCGACCGTGTCGGCCGCGCCGGCCGCGGCGCTGGGGAGATCGGCGACCACGACGGCCGCCCCCTCGCGCGCGAAGCGGATCGCGCACGCTCGTCCGATCCCGCTCGCGGCGCCGGTGACGAGGCCCGCCGTGCCCTCCATCAGACCGCTCATTGAGGGCCAACCTTATCCTCACGGCATGCAGGTTCCGACCGACGCGCTGATCAGCGCAGGCCTGTCGCGCAGCGAAGTCGAGGAGTGGGCGATCGCGGGCGCCACCGCGACCGGTTCGTTCGCGGCCGCCGCCGCGGCGACGGATTCGTTCGCGGCCGCCGCCGCGGCGCTGAGTGGCTTCCTCGTCCGTGGCGACGCGCTGGCCCAACGGCTGCTCGCGAGCGACGGCGCCGACGCTGAGCGGGCCGCCGCGGGCGAGCTGGCGACGGCCCTGAACGACGCCCGCGACGAGTTCCTCGCGGTCCACGCCGAGGCGCTGTACGACGAGCTCACCGATGGCTGCACGAAGCCGATCCGCGTCGAGCAGCTCGTCTACCAGGCGGCGGCGCTGGTCCCTGGACTGGTCCCGAGCCAGACCGAGATGGCCGGCGAGCGGTCGCTGGCACTCGCCGACAAGCGCGGGCTCGAGGTCGCCCAGGGCCTGCTGGTCGGGCACGTGCTGGGGCTGCCCCGTGGAGGGCGACATCTGGTGCGGTCGATGCTGGCGCCGACGCCGGAGGCGCTCGAGCTGCTCGATGAGTTTCAGACGCGCGGCACCGTGGACCTCGGCCATGCCCGTGTCACCAGGCGAGGCCGCGCGGCGGTCGTGGAGCTCTGCAACCCGCCCCACCTCAACGCCGAGGACGGCGCGACGCTCGGACCCACCGAGTCCGCCGTCGATCTGGTCCTGCTCGACCCGGATACCGAGGTCGGGGTGTTGCGCGGCGGGGTCGTCGACCACCCGCGGTACGCCGGCGAGCGGGTCTTTGGTTCGGGCATCAACCTCACGCACCTCTACCAGGGGCGGATCGACTTTCTGTTCTATCTGATTCGCGACCTCGGTTACGTGAGCAAGATCTACCGCGGGCTGGAGTCCGAGCAAGTGACGGTCGAGAAGCTGTGGGTGGCAGCGGTCGAGCGCTACGCGATCGGCGGCGGCTGCCAGTTGCTGCACGTCGTCGACCACGTGGTCGCGGTCCGCGGCTCGCGTCTGTACCTGCCGGCCCGCAAGGAGGGGATCATCCCCGGCGCCTCCAACCTGCGCCTCCCGCGGTCGGTTGGCGACCGTGCCGCTCGCCAGGCGATTCTGTCGGGGCGCGAGTGGGTCGCCGGCGAGCCCGACGCGGACCTGATAATCGATGAAGTCATCGATCCGGGCGAGATGGACTCGGCGCTCGAGGCCCGGACCGAGGCGCTGACCAGCTCGGGTCTGATCAACGCGGCGGCCAACCGCCGGGCGCTGCGCGTGGGTCAAGAGCCGCTGGACGTGTTCAGGGAGTACATGGCGACCTACGCCCGCGAGCAGGCCTACTGTCATCTCAGCCCAGCGCTGGTCGCCAACCTCGAGCAGCACTGGGATGCGGCCAACCGCACCGCCTGACACGGCCGAGACGCTGCCGCGGGAGCAGCTGCGCGAGCTGCAGCTACAGCGGCTGAGGGCGATCGCCGGCCGCGTGCTCGCCGCGCAGCCGGTCGGCGCCGATCGGCTGCGGGACGCCGGGATCGACAGCGCCGACGATCTGCGCTCGCTCGACGAGCTCGAGACGGTCCCGTTCATGACCAAGGCTGATCTGCGGGCCGCGTATCCGTTCGGACTGCTGGCCGTCCCGCGCTCGGAGCTCGTGCGCGTGCACGCCTCGAGCGGCACGCACGGCAAGCCGACCGTCGTCGCGTACACCCGCGGCGATCTCGACACGTGGACCGAGCTGATGGCTCGCTGCATGGCGATGGCCGGCGTCCGAGCCGGGATGACGGTCCACAACGCCAACGGCTATGGGCTGTTCACCGGCGGCCTCGGGTTCCACCAGGGCGGCGAGCGGCTCGGCGCCACGGTCGTGCCGGTGTCGGGCGGGTTTACCGCGCGCCAGGCGATGCTGCTGTCAGACCTGCGCGCCGAGGTGCTGGTGGCGACGCCGTCGTATGCGCTCGTGATCGCGCAGGCGCTGCGCGACGCCGGGATCGAGCCGGAAGATCTGCCGTTGGCGTTGGGACTCTTTGGCGGGGAGCCGTGGAGCGAGCCGATGCGGGCCCAGATCGAGTGCGAGCTGCCGCTGACGGCGGTCAATTTCTATGGCCTGTCGGAGATGTGCGGACCCGGCGTCGCGGCCGAGTGCTTGCAGATGCGCGACGGGCTCCATGTCCAGGAGGACCACTTCTTGGTCGAGGTCGTCGATCCGGTCGACGGGCGCGCGGTCACGCCGGGAAGCGAAGGCGAGCTCGTGTTTACGACCTTGACCAAGCAGGCGCTGCCGCTGATCCGTTACCGGACCGGGGACGTCGGTCGCCTCGTCGTCGAGTCGTGTCAGTGCGGCCGCACGACCGTCCGGATCACGGGGCTGCGCGGGCGCCACGACGACATGCTGATCGTGCGCGGCGTCAACCTGTATCCGTCGCAGGTCGAGTTCGCGCTGCTGAGCGTCGAAGGGGCCGCGCCGCACTACCGTCTGATCGTCGAGCGCAGTGGGCCAATGGACGAGTTGACGCTCGAGTGCGAGCCACTTGCGCGCGTTGATCCGCAGCGCCTACGAGAGCAGATCGAGGGCTTGTTGCGCGAGCACACGGGGCTGCGGATCGGCGTTGCCGTCCTGGAGCCCGGGGCCGTGCCGCGCAGCGAAGGCAAGGCGGTGCGAGTCGTCGACCGTCGGCGCAGCGGTTGATCAGTCTCGCCCCGCGAGCGCGGCCTGGCGGACCTCGCTCGGCGTGATCCCGTACTCGCGCTTGAACGCGCGCGAGAAGTGGGCCGCGTCGCAGAAGCCCCAGCGGAAGGCGATGTCGGTCACCGAGCCGCCGTTCGGGCGCTGCAGATCCTCGAGGCAGCGGGCGAGCCGCTCGCCGCGGACCAGGCCCGCGACCGAGGCGTCGACATCCTCGAACAGGGCGTGCAGCGCGCGGACCGACATCGCGTAAGCGCGGGCGATCGAGGCCGGGCCGAGCCCCTGGTCCTGGAGGTGGGTGCGGACGTAGCTTGCGATCTCGGCTCGCAGCGCGGCCCGGACCGACGCTCGTCCGCTCGGCAGGTGCGGCTCGATCGCCGCCCGGAGCAGTTCGAGGGCCGCGTGAGCGGCCGCGACGGCGGCGGCCGGCTCGAGCTCGGGCGCCTCGAGCGCGAGCGCGTTCATGTAGCGCACCAGCAGCCGCGCCGGGACGCTGCCGCGCAGCGACGGCAGCGCGGTCGCTTCCGCGAGCCGCGGGCACAGCGCCAGCACCTGCTCGCGGGGGAACAGGAGCGTGCGCTTGTAGAACGCCTCGACGATCTCGACCTCGGTCGCGAGCATGCCGTCCCATAGCACGACGTCGCCCGCACTGAGCGCGAGCTCGCGGCCGCCTTCGCGGACCAGCTCGACTCCCCTGCAGACGAACTGAAACCCGAATACCTCCTCGTCAGTCGGCCCTGCGCGGCCGTCCATCACCGCCGCGCTGCGGTTGCCAAGAAACGGCGACGCCGCGCAGTCGACGAGCATCAGATCGCCGATCGCCCGACGGGTCACCGCGCCCTGAAATCGGGCCGGGGTGTGCGGCGTCGAGCGCACATCGAACGCCAGGTGGGTGGCGGCGAGGATCTCCGACCAGGAGCGCATCCGCGCGGTGGCGTCGCCTCCGCGGATCCGCCATACCTCGCGCCCCGGCGGCGAGACGGGCGCATCCGCTAGAGCCATCGGGTCATCCTATTGGAGCGCTGGCGGCCGATCGCTCGGTTGCGAGCGCGACGAACGCGTCTAACGCCGCCGGGTCGGCGAGCGACCCGCGGCTGGCCACCTTGTCGGCCTGCTCGCCGCGCAGGATCCGCTTGACCGGCGCCTCGAGCTTCTTGCCCGTCAGCGTGCGAGGGATCGCGGGCACGACGACGACCGCGTCGGGAACGTGGCGCGGGGAGAGGTCGCGTCGGAGCGCGATGGCGATCCGGCGCTCGACTGCCGCGTCGATCGCGGCATCGGGCGCCGACACCACAAACAAGAGCAGCTCGCCGGCGCCGCCGCCGGGATCCTCGAGGTGGACGACGAGCGAATCGGCGACCTCCGGGAATTCCTCGACCAGCGCGTAGAACTCGCCGGTGCCGAGCCGCACGCCGCCGCGGTTGAGCGTCGCATCGGAGCGGCCGGTCAGCACGCACGTGCCCCGCGGCGTGAACCGGATCCAGTCCCCCTGTCGCCATACACCGGGGTACAGATCGAAGTACGACGACCGGTATCGCTCGCCGTCCGCGTCGCCCCACAGCGAGACCGGCATCGACGGCATCGGCTTGGTGATCACCAGCTCGCCGAGCTCGTCGACGACCTCGGCGCCGGACCGATCGAACGCATGGGCGTCGACGCCGAGGCAGCGTCCCGAGATCTCGCCCTCGTACACCGGCTGCGCGAACGAGCCTGAAACGATCCCCGTGCAGACGTCGGTACCGCCCGAGCCGTTGATCAGCACGACGTCGTCACCGAGCTGCTCGTAGACGTAGTGATAGCCCTCGGCGGGCAGCGGCGAACCGGCGGTGCACAGCGCCCGGATCGAGCTCAGGTCGCACTCGCTCCCGATCTGCAGGCCCGCCTTGCGGCACGCCATCAGGTAAGGCGGGGCGACGCCCATCACCGTCGGCCGGGTGCGCTCCGCGATCCGCCACTGCTCGAACAGATCCGGCCAAGCCGGGTCGCCATCGAGCATCACGATCGATGAGCGGAGCAAGAGCGCCGAGACGAGCGCGTTCCACATCATCCAGGCCGTCGTCGAGAACCATTGCAGCCTGCCGCCGGGCTTCAGGTCCCAGCCCAGCCCCTGGTTCTTGTGGTGCTCGACCAGCTGCCCACCGTGGCCGTGGACGATCGCCTTCGGCAAGCCCGTGGTTCCCGACGAGAACAGCACGTATAGCGGGTGGTCGAACGCGACCGGGTCGAACTCGAGCGTCGCCGGCTCGGCGAGCAGGCGGTCCCAGCTGATCGCGTCGGGGAGCTCGCCGTCGCCGTACGGGACCGAGACGACGTGGTCGAGCGACGGCAGCGCGGCGCGGATCGCCGCGACCTGTTCGCGCCGGTCGACGTGGTGGTCGCGGAAGCCGTACCCGGCGACCGCGAGCATCACCCGCGGCTCGATCTGCGCGAAGCGGTCGACGACGCTGCGGGGTCCGAACTCCGGGGCGCACGTCGCCCAGATCGCGCCGAGGCTGGCGGTCGCGATGAACGCGGCGAGCGTCTCCGGGATATTGGGCAGGTACGCCACCACCCGGTCGCCAGGGCCGACGCCGAGCTCGCGCAGCCCGGCGCGCGCGCGTCCGGCCAGGTCTCGCAGCTGTCCGAATGTCAGCTCGAGCGGCGGGCGCGTCTGAGATCGCGCCAGCACGGCCGTGCGATCGCGGTCCTCTTCGAGGCCGACCAAATGCTCTGCGTAGTTGAGGCGCGCCCCGCTGAACCATTGTGCACCCGGCATGCGCGAATCGGCGAGCACGCGCGAATACGGTTCGTGGGAGCGGATCGCATAGAAGTCCCAGATCGCGCCCCAGAACCCTTCGAGGTCCGTGACCGACCAGCGCCACAGCTCGTCGTAGCTGCCGAACGACAGGCCGCGCCGATCGCCCAGCCACTCCATGAAGCGGCCGATCTCAGTCGTCTCGCGCAGATCGTCGCGCGGAGTCCAGAGAACGTCCCCGATCATCAGCCGATCGTGTGCTCATAGACGACCCACGACTGCAGCTGACCGACCGTGTCGTATAGGGAGCGCGCTGCCCCGTTGAACTCCTGCGTGTGCCAGTAGACGCGGTCGCAGCCGCGCTCGCGGGCGGTGGCGTAGACGCCGTCGAACAGCATTCGGGCGACGTCGCCGCCACGTTGGCCGCGGTCGACGAACAGGTCTTCGAGATAGCACGATGGCGCCTCGCTCCAGGTCGCGGGATGAAACACGAGGTGGGCGATCCCGAGCGGCCAGTCGTCGCCGTCGACCGCCACCAGGCCCAGCATCCCGTCCCCCTCGCAGAGCCGCTCGAAGGTATGCGCCGTGACCCGCTCGGCGAGCTGCGCACGGTAGAACGCCAGGTAGCCATTCCAGAGCTCCCGCCACCGGCCGAGGTCGTCCTCGCGTAGCCTCCGAACCGTCATCGCCGGAGCACCGCCTGCGCCTGTGTCACCTGCGCGACGCGCCGCCCGCGGTCGTCGACGAGGTCCGTCTGGACGACGATCACCGTTCGGCCCGCATGCAGGGGGTGCGCTGTCCCCGTCACCTTGCCTTCGCGGACCGCGCGTAGAAAAGAGGTCGTCGAGCTGATCGTGCTCGTCTGGGCGCCGGCTGGAAGGTTGAGGAACGCACACGCGGCACCGAGCGTGTCGGCCAGCGTCATCAGCGCGCCGCCGTGCATCACGCCGGCCGACGTGCAGAGCTCTGGCGACCACTCGAGCCGACCGCGTACCTCGTCGGATGTGGCGCTGTCAAGCTCGATCCCGACCGTCGCGGCGAACGGCATCAACGCCAGCAGGTCGTCCATCGTTGGCTCTACCACAGCTGCTGAGAGGCGATCCTTGCACCCTCGGCCATCACGCCCAGCTTGGCCCAGGTGATCGCCGGGTCGACCGCGAGATAGGTCGCGAAGGTGGCAAAGCCGCAGTCGGTACCGGCGAGGACGTTCTCGGGACCGACGCGTTCCGCGTAGCGGATGATGCGCTGTGAGACCAATTCGGGGTGCTCGATGTAGTTGGTTGTCGAGTCGAGCACGCCCGGGATCAGAGCCTTGCCCGGCGGCAGCTTGACGTCGTCGAACAGCGTGTACTCGTGCTCGTGGCGCGGGTTTGCGGCCTCGAACGAGATCGCCGCCGGCCGCGCCTCGAACACGATGTCGATGATGTCGCGCAGCGGCACGTCGTAGTGGTGCGGACCTTCGTAGTTGCCCCAGCACAGGTGGAGGCGCATCTCCTCGGCCGGGGATGTCGCGAGTGGCGTGGTTGATCGCCTCGACGTGCAGCTTCGCCCGCCGGCGGAAGTCCTCGAGGCTCTCGTCGGGGGTCATGTGCCGCGTCATCGCCAGGTCGGGGCAGTCGAGCTGCAGGACGATTCCCGCCTTGTGGATCTCGTCGTACTCGGTCTTCATCGCGTCGGCCAGTGCGGCGATGTACTCCTCGTGGCTCGGGTAGTACTGGTTTTGCAAAAAGACGGAGATCACGCCCGGCGACGCGGCGGTCATGAAGGTGTCCATGACGGCCTCGCCGGCGGCCGCGTCCTTGAGGTTGGCGATGTCCGTTCGCACGGCATCGAGGTCGCGGTACGACACCGGGCCGACGCAGGCCGGCATCGCAAAGTCCAGGGCGCCGGCCATGAAGCGCGCCATGTAATCCGGAAACTCGCTCAGGTCGGCCGGCATGCCGCCCATGCCACCCTCGCCTCCGAACCCGTCGAGGCGCTCCTTGACGTAAGTCGAGTAGCCGATCTTGCTCGCCTCGCCGTCGTTGACGACGCTCACCCCCGCGCGCGCCTGGCGCTGCACGACGTCGGCAACCGCGTCGTGGATCTGTTCGCCCAGATCCGGCCCGTCGCTCTCGCCGCGGTCCCGGGCCTGGAGCGCCTCCATCAGCGCCGACGGTCGCGGCAGGCTGCCCGTGTGGGTGGTCAGGATCTCGTCGGTCGATCGCTTCATCTATCCCTCCCAAGGCCCACGGTTTCGTGGGGCCGGCTGGTGACGACGTCGAGTACCCGGTCGACGTCGGCTTCGGTGTTGTAGACGTGCCATGAGGTGCGCAGCATGCCGCCTCGCAGCGCGGCGACGATGTTCGCGCTGCGCAGGCGCTCGGCCGCGCCCGGCAGGTCGGCGCAGACGATCGCGCTATCGCCAGGCTCGAGCCCGACCCCGGCGCGGAACCGGTTGGCCAAGGCGACGTCGTGGTCGTGGATCTGCTCGACCCCGATCTGCTCGATCAGCTCGAGCGCGGGGGCGGTGGGGACCCACGAGAACCACGCCGGTGAGAGGTCGAATCGGCGGGCGTTCGACGCGAGCCGGAGCGGAGGGCCGAAGTAGCTCGTGTGCACATCGGCGCCGGCATACCAGCCGGCACTGTGCGGTACGGCCCGCGCGAGCAGCCGATCCGACAGTGTCAGAAAGGCGCTCCCACGCGGGGACACGAGCCATTTGTAGGCGGTGCAGACGACGGCGTCGAAGCTGGCGGCGTCGATCGGCAGCCAGCCCACCGCCTGCGTTGCGTCGCAGATCTTGATCACATCTGCACTGTCGGCGGCGGCGACGATCGCGTCCAGGTCGGCGACCTCGCCGGTGAACATCTGCACGGCGCTGAATGCGATCGCGTCGGCGCCGTCGGCAACTGCGTCGGCCAGTTGCGACTGTGGGGCGAGGCGGACATCGAAGCGCGGCTGAACGAGCAGCGGAAACAACGTCGAGGTGAACTCGACCTCGGGCACGACCACGCGGGCGCCGTCCGGCAGGCCGGTGACGACCGAGCCGACAAGCTCTGAAACCGTCGAGCCTACGGCCACCCGGGTCGGCTCGACCGCGACCAGGCGGGCGAAGGCCTCCCGGGCTCGCTCGGTGCTCTCGCCCCAGTGCTCCCAGCTCGTGCGGCCGCCGCGCCAGTCCGACAACGCCGCCTGCATGGCGTCCCACGCCGGCCGCGGCGGCAGCCCGTAGCTGGCGGTGTTGCAGTAGACGCCGGCCGGCTCCCACAGCTCCCGCGCCTCATCGATCTCCATAACGGCATTGGATCACACCGCGCCTAAGACCAATCCCGCCGGCTCAATCCGGGGACTAGGACCAATTGCCGATGGCAACCGGGCGCGACCACGCCTACCGTGGAGGGGAGCATTCGAGCGATTGGAGCGGGTGATGAGATCGGCAAGCCAGCAGATCACCGATGTAGTCACGTCGTGGCCCGGGGTCGAGGCCGGCTACGGCCGGCGTGGCGAGTGGGCGTTCACCGTCGGGCGGCGGGAGATCGGTCACCTGCACGGCGATCGCGCCGCGCACTTCGCGTTCCCCAAGGACGTCTGGGCCGAGCTCTCGGCCGAGGGGCGGATCACCGACCACCCGGTGTTCCCGGGTCGCGTCGGACCGGCCGCGCGCCGGATCGAGGACCAGTCCGACGTCGAGGACGTGATCGCGATGCTGCGGCTCAACTACGACCGGATCGCAGCGCGCCAAGTGCCGGCGCGGGACGCCGCTTAGCCTCGACGCGTCAGAAACCCCACGTAGAACGCGCACGAATACCAGGACAATTCCGACGTTTGCGATCAGACGCTCCCAGAAGTGGTGCCTGAAGAACAGGATGTCCACGCCGACCACAACCGCTACCAGCGCGAGCACGTAAAGCACGACGGCTGCCCGTCTGCTCATCGTTTCGTTCTACTACGTGCAACGGAGTGGAGCAAGAGCGTCCCCCGACGCGAGATTCGGGGTGGCTAGCCACCGCCGGGATGCCCGACCGCCCGACAGTCCTGATCACCGGTGCGACTGATGGTGTCGGCAAGGCGCTCGCGGCGCGCCTCGCGGGTGACGGTGTGACGCTGATCCTCCACGGCCGCGACCAGGCGAGGCTCGACCAGACGGCGGCCGAGGTCGGCGGCGCGCTGACCGTGCGAGCCGGCCTCGACGAGCTCAGTCAGGTGCGACAGCTCGCCACGGATGTAAAACGCTCGACGGAGCGACTCGACGTGTTGGTCAGCAATGCCGGGATCGGCTCCGGACTGCCCGATTCCGTCGATCGCCAGGTCAGCGCCGACGGCTACGAGCTGCGCTTCGCGGTCAACTACGCTCGCCGGCTTCCTGCTGACGCTCGAACTGCTGGAGCTGGTGCGCGAGTCCGCCCCCGCGCGGATCGTCAACGTCGCCTCGCTCGGGCAGCAGGCACTCGACTTCGACGATCTGATGCTCGAACACGATTACGACGGCCAGCGTGCCTACTGGCAGAGCAAGCTCGCGCAGATCATGTCCGGGGATGCACGCGCGGAGTTGTCACGCCGAAGCGAGCAGCTCGTCGGGCGCTGAACGCCTCGCTACGGTTGTTCGATGGCCGAAGCGAACAAGCCAGCGCCGCTGGTCGGCGATGCCGACCACGACGCTCAGCCATCGCGTCATGTTCGCGAGGCTCGTCCGCCAAGGACCGTGGGAGCTCGGGCAGCGATCGGAATATCGCTCGATCTTCAGCACGATCGACCTCGATCTGCGACACGCCAAGCTGCACGGCGACGTCGTCGAGCTCGAGGTCTACAACCTGTTTGGCACGGTGACGCTGATCGTGCCCGAGGGCATCACGGTCAGCGTCAGCGGCGGCGGCTTGTTCGCCAGCCAGGTGATCGAGGCTCCGACCGCGCCACCGCTGCCGGGGTCGCCCGAGCTCCGCATCCGGGTCAGGGGACCTGGCGGAACGCTCTACGTTCGAAGCAGCGACGTTTCGTCTTAGAGCGAAACATTCCTCGGCTAGCGTCGATGAATGCAATCGACCTCGGCACCCATGCGGGCGCGGCGTCTGACGCTGATCGCGACGAGCCTCGGCTTCTGCGTCGTCCAGCTCGACGTGAGCGTCGTCAACGTGGCGGTCAAATCGATCGGTGCATCGCTGGGCGACGGGGTCAGCTCGCTCCAGCTGGTCGTCAGCGCGTACACCGTCACGTTCGCCGCCTTCATCCTGACCGCAGGGGCGCTTGGCGACCGGATTGGCGCCAGGCGGATGTTCGTCGGCGGGTTCGTGCTGTTCACGCTCGCATCGATCGCCTGTGGCTTGGCGCCGAGCTTCGCGGTCCTGGTCACGGCCCGCGCGATCCAGGGGATCGGTGCGGCCCTCCTGGTCCCGTCGTCGCTGAGCCTGCTGAACCACACGTTCTCCGAGCCGCGGGCTCGGGCGCGAGCGGTGGGGCTCTATCTGGCCGGCGCCAGCACCGCGCTGTCGGGCGGTCCGCTGGTGGGCGGCGTCTTGATCGCGACGCTGGGATGGCGCGCGATCTTCTTCATCAACGTGCCGATTGCGATCGCCGGCGTCTACCTGACGCTGCGCTGGGCGCGGGAGACGACCCGTAGTCGAGACCGCGGCGTCGATCCGCCCGGACAGCTGACGGCGGTGATCGCGCTCGTGTCGCTGGTCGTGTCGACGATCGAAGGCGGCAGTCGGGGGTTCACGGACCCTGTCGTGCTGGCGGGGTTTGCCGTCTTTGCGATCGCCGGCGCGGCCTTCGTGCTGATCGAGCGGAGCTCGGATCGTCCGATGCTGCCGCTGCGGCTGTTCCGATCTGCGACCTTCAGCGCCTCGGCAGCGATCGGGCTGCTCGTCAACGTCGTGTTCTACGGCCTGATCTTTGTCCTCAGCCTCCTGTTCCAGCGCGAACAGCACCTTTCGGCGCTGCAGGCGGGCCTGGCGCTGGGCCCGATCATGATCGCGATCACAGTCGCCAACCTCAGCGCGGCCGCTGGCGGAGCGCTTTGGGCCACGACGGGTCGTGATCGCCGGCGCGTTGCTCGTCGGTGGCGGATGCGTCGGCTTGTTCGGGGTCGGCGCGTCGACCGACTATCCCGTCCTCGTCGCGCAGATCTCCGCGCTCGGCCTCGGCGGCGGGCTGATCGTTCCGGTCATCACCTCGGAACTACTGGGGAGCGTCGACCGCTCCCGTTCGGGCGTCGCGGCCGGAACGCTGAACACCCTGCGCCAGGCCGGCAGCGCGATCGGCGTCGCGCTGTTCGGCTCGCTGATCGCGACCAAGTTCATCCCCGGGATGCGCGTCGCGCTAGCGATCTGCGTCGCTCTGATGGTTCTGATCGCCGGCCTCGCGCCGCTCCTCAACGACGCCGCTTGACCGTCACCCCAAGCTCGCGTACCGGCGCGGCGTTGTATGCGGCCGTCGCTTCGTCAGGCCCGGTGTAGCGGCGATCCTCGATTTCGCGCGTGGTGATCACGAGCTCGAACTCGGGGTCGCTGAACGGATACGGGTCAAGCTCCACAGCACGAGGCTCGGAGACCGCCACCGTGAGCGCGGCGTACGGCCCGCCGGCAGCCTCGGGGACGCCGGTGATCAGGCGCGGCCCCGGGATCTGATCCAACGTGGCAAGCGTGTTGGCGACGTCGAGCGGCGCGCCATCGCCGACCCGTTCGACATCCATCAGGCACAGCGCGAGCGACAGCAGGTCGACCGCTTGCAGGACCTCGTACGCGTGCCAGTTGTGAGCGTCGAACTCGCTGCGCCGCCCCCGGTAGCCCCACGCGTGGCGCAAGCGCCGGCATCCAGCGCTGCCTCTTGGGTCGCCACGACCTCGAGCGCGAGCGGGTTGTCCGACGGACCGCCTCCCCCGACCCCCCAACGGCTCGTATAGAAGCCGCTGAAGTGCATCGAGACGAGCGCCCCCGCCTGCTGGTCGCGTTCGTAGACCGATTCGACGCCGCGGGCGTAGGAAGGCGCCGTGTCGGCCAGCGGCAGCTCGACGAAATGCGCCGGCCGTGCTTGTTCGTGGTTGAACATCGGCCGCGCATCGAGTTCGAGCCAGCCGTCGTCGTGGTGTTCGGCCGCGCAAACCAGCGCCTCACGCGCGGCCGGGGTCGCGAACTGCTGATTGCCCCAGTGGCGCGCGAGCACGCCCGCGATCGCCGCGTGGTCGGGCTGGGTGACAAGCACCAGACTGCCTGCGCGGCGGGTGACGAGCACCGCCCAATCTTGACAGCGCCCGGCGACCCGTCGAAGACCCGGCACGCATCGCAAGCTCTGGCCATCTACCGTGCCCACGATGGAGGCAAGCTCTGGACACCGGGTCGTGGTGATCGGTGGCGGCTTTGGCGGCATGCAGGTCGTCAAACACCTCCAGCGCGCCCCGTTCAGCGTGACGCTGATCGACCGGCGCAACTTCCACCTGTTCCAGCCGCTGACCTACCAGGTGGCGACTGGGGCGCTGTCGCCGAGCGATGTCACCTACCCGCTGCGGGCGCTGTTCGGCTCCGACCGGAACGTCAACGTGATGCTCGACGAGGTGACTGGTTTTGACCTCGATCGGCGCAGGGTTTTGCTGACGACCGACGAGTTGCATGCGGCGCCGCCGTCGATCGAGTACGACACGCTCGTGGTGGCGGCCGGTTCGAGCTACTCGTATTTCGGACACGACGAGTGGCGCGAGATCGCCGGCGAAGTCAAGTCGCTCGAGAGCGCGATCGAGGTGCGGTCGCGGCTGCTCGACGCGTTCGAGCGGGCGGAGGTCTCGACCGAGACGGAGGATTGCCGCGCCGAGCTGACGTTCGTGGTAGTGGGCGCAGGTCCGACCGGGGTCGAGATCGCGGGTCAGATCGCAGAGCTATCGCGCGACACGCTGCAGCACTACTTCAGGCGGATCGACCCGGGCGATGCCCGGATCCTGCTCGTCGAGCAGGGCGATCGGATCCTGACGACGTTCCCGCCGTCGCTGTCGGCCAAAGCGACCACCGCGCTGCAGAAGCTCGGCGTGACGCTGACCTTGAACCAGACGGTCGTCGACATCGACCGCGACGGCGTATCGCTACAGGACCCAAGCGGCGAGACGCAGCGGATCCAAGCGCGGACCGTGATCTGGGCCGCTGGCGTCCGCGCGTCGGGACTCGCTCGCAAGCTCGGCGAGCTCGTCGGAGACGAAGTCGACAAAGCGGGGCGGGTGACGGTGGGTCGCGACCTGACCCTGCCGGGCCATCCCGAGGTGATCGTGCTCGGCGACATGGTCACGGTGAGCGATGGCACCGGCGGCGTGCTGAAGCTCCCGGGGGTGGCTCCGGTCGCGATCCAACAGGGCGAGTACACCGCGCGGCTGATCAAGGATCGCCTCATCGGAAAAGAGACACGCCCGTTCCGTTATCGAGACAAGGGGAACCTGGCGACGATCGGTCGCGGCCGGGCGGTCGCCGACCTACCGCTGATTCGACTGAGCGGACTGCCGGCGTGGCTGATTTGGCTGGGAGTCCACATCTGGTACCTGATCGGGTTCCAGAATCGGCTTGTAGTGCTATTGCGCTGGTCGATCAGCTTCCTTACCAGCGGACGGGTGCAAGGGTCGAGAATCATCTCCCGCCCGGACGAATAGGGCCCGGGGTGGGTAGTGTGGGCGTGTTGACCGGAGGAGGGCACACGCTCGTGTCGAGCGGGGATCGACGGCACAATGCCAATTTCGTGCAGTCTCTCGAGCGCGGGCTCGCGGTTATCCGCGCGTTCGACGCCGAGCACCGCGACCTCGCGCTGAGCGAAGTGGCGCGCGCGGCCGGCCTCACACGCGCGGCCGCGAGGCGGTTTTTGCTGACGCTCGTCGAGTTGGGTTACGTCAGCTCGGCGAACGGGAGGTTCCGGCTGACCCCGCGCGTGCTCGAACTCGGGTACGCCTACCTGTCCGGCTTGACGTTGCCCGAGGTCGCCGAGCCGCACGTCGAAGAGCTGGTCGCGAAGGTCAACGAGTCGTCGTCGATCTCCGTGCTCGACGGAACCGAGATCGTCTATATCGTCCGCGTCCCGACGCGCCGGATCATGAGCATCACGCTGTCGGTCGGAACGCGGCTACCGGCGTACGCCGCCTCGATGGGCAGGGTGCTGCTGGCAGCGCTGCCGGATGACGAGCTCGAGCGGCGCCTGGCGCGGATCGAGGTGCGACCGCTGACGCCGCACACGATCAAGGACAGCGACGAGCTGCGGGTCGTGTTGGCGAAGGTTCGCAAGCAGGGCTATGCGGCGACCGATCAGGAGCTCGAGGAAGGACTTCGGTCGCTCGCGGTCCCGATCTCTGATGTCTCCGGTGAGGTGATCGCGGCGCTCAACGTGTCGGTTCACGCGAGCCGCTCGACGATGGCCGCGCTGCGCCGCAACTTCCTGCCGCCGGCGCTCGAGGCGGTGGCGGCGATCGAGGCCGACCTACGTGCCGCTCGCGCCGCGGGGCGCGGGACGGTCACGCATTAGCGCCGCGAACAAACCGACATGAGGTCGGGACGCGTTCGGCCCGCGTCGTTTTGATAGGCGCTCTCAGTACCAGTGGCACGAATTCTCGTGCCCGAGCGCCACAAGCGGGCTTCCGTACCGGTCGTGGATGTACTGCGCCATCGCGTTCAACTGATCGAGTGGGTTCCCACTTCCCGCACCGTACGGCAGGTACTCCTTATAGGTCGAGCCCAGGAACTGACCGATGCCGAACGCGCCTGATCCTGGGTTGGTGGCGCTCGGATTGCCTCCCGACTCGTCGGAGATGACCTGCCACCAGGCCTGCAGCTCGTTCTGAGACCAGCCAAAGCGCCTGCCGATCTCCTCGAGGTCCCCGAACGTGATCGCGCCCTGCCTGGCGCCGCCATTGACCGCGGGCAGAGCCGGCCCACCGACTATGAGCCCGGCGCCCGCGGGCGTCCCGACACCGCGGCCGGCGCTGCCGAGGCCCGCGTACGAGACGACACCACGGGCCGCAGAACCGCGCCGAGGCCGACTGATGATTCGGTGCCGGAGTTGCCGGGCGCGAATGCCGGAGCCCCCGCCGGCGGGGGTGGTGGCGGTGGGCTCAAGGACTCGAGCGTCGTCGAAGCCCGCCTTCCCGCTTCGAGGGCTTGGACCCAAACCTGCCGGCCGCGCGCTTGCCAGTGGCGGAGCTGGTCCTCTGCATCCTGGAGCGCCCGCTGCGCGTCACGCACGGCGGCTTCGGCGGCCGCCAACTTGCTCTGGGCGTCGGCGAGCCCCGCTGTCGCTGCGAGCTGCACGCCGGCCCCGGCCGGGCCAGCGGTGATCGACGCCGACAGCTTCTGCCGCGCCTGACTGACAACCGCTTGCGCGTCGCGCGCGGACTGCTCGGCGTGAGCGACCCTTGCCCGGTCGGCGACCACCTGCTCATGCCAGTGTTCGGCCTCGGCGAGGCAATGGCGACCCTCCTGCTGATAGCGCTCGAGTTCGTGGGCGTAGCGACGGAGGATCATCGAGGCCGACCGGGATTGATCGCTCGTGGTCCGGAACCGGGTTGCGACCGCGCGCGAGAGAGCCTGGTAGGAGCTCGCGGCCTCTCCCTGCCAGGCGGTGATCACCGATCCGGCGGTGTGGTCCATCAGTGCGGCTTGGCCGTCAAGACTCTCGGCGACCGTCTCGTGCCAGCAGGCCGCCGCACGGAGTCGGCCAGGGTCGCCGTCGGCGACCGCAACGCCGGCGCCGGACAGGCCGCTCACGATCCGATCTCCCCCGTTACCGTACCGCCGGTTTCGCAGGCCTCAGCGACCGCGGAGTCCGTCCTGGCGTAACCGGTCGCCGCCCCGCCGACCGCCCGCGCGAGCTGCACACCCGCCAGGGCGAACTGCGGCAGCACCTGCGAGAAGCTGCCCAGCAGGTTGTCGACGGCGTCCGCCGCGGGCGTTCCGGCGGCGGCGCCAAGGTGGCCACCGAGCCGACTGTGAACCTCCTCAACGCTGTCCGCCACCGTCCCGAGTCGGAGGGAGGCGTCGGCCACAAGGTTCGGGACGACGAGAAACTCCGTCATGCCCTGATTGTGCGGCTGTTCGCTCGGCCTGTAAGCAAACCTAGGTAGGAATCGGACCAGACCTAGCCGTCGGGTACGCCAACGGCTGCCTACCTAACTCGGCGCGCTCACGCGGGGACCGCGACCTCGGCGCTCACGCGGGGACCGCCACCTCGGGTGTCGGCTCCCGCGCGAGCTGGCGCGCGAGATCGGTCAGCAGCGCGTCTAGCTCGTCGTTGTGCTCCGGAGACCAGCCCTCGCAGCGACGGGCCAGGCTCGCGCGCCGTTCGGCCACGAGCCGCTGCACGATCTCCTCGCCCGCGGGGGTCACGTTCACGGACGGGCCGGGCGCCATCGGCGGTCGTGACCAGCCCCTTCTGTTCGAGCTCGTGCAGCGCACGCTCCCCGACCTCGGGCGGGATATCGAACGCGGCGCACAGTGCCGGGATATCGGCGTCGGGGTCCTCGGACAGGCGAACGATCAGCCACGACGCGGCGGCCGACAGGTCGACGCCGGCGCGCTCGACGAGCCGCTGCACCAGCTGCTTGCGCTGCTCGCGCCCGATCAGCGCGGTGAGCGTCCGCGCGGCTTCGGCCAGCGAGTCCGTGTGCTTAGGCACCGCGAAGCTCTCGCCGATCCCGCTCCCGGCCGCGATGCTGTCGCGCAACGGGCGCTGCTCGAGGAACAGGCTGAAGACGAACGCGACCGCGGCGACCGCGGCGGCGACCACGAACACGGTGCTGAGCGCGTTCGTAAACGCCGTGATGTAGATGTGATGAATCGGCGCCGGCAGCTGTTTGAGCCTGGCCGTGTTGAGCGTCACGCTGCCGCCGCTGCCGAGCGCTCCCTTGGCCGCTGGGGGGAGCGACGACGACAGCTCCGAACTCAGCCGGTTTGAGAAGATCGAGCCCAGCACCGCTGTGCCCACCGACCCGCCGATCGAGCGAAACAGCGTCGCGCCCGATGTCGCCACGCCGAGGTCCGAGTAGTCGACGGCGTTTTGGACCGCCAGCACAAGCACCTGCATCACGGAGCCGAGACCGAGGCCGAGGATGAACATGTACGCCGACGCCTCGAGGCGGCTGGTCGAGGCGCCCATCGTCGACAGCAGCAGCAGCCCCACGACCATGATCGCGGTCCCGATGATCGGGAACGGTTTGTAACGGCCGGTGCGCGTGATCAGCTGGCCGGAGCCGATCGAGGTGATCAGCAGACCGCCGATCAGCGGCAGGATCTGGAGCCCCGAGCCGGTCGGCGTGGCGCCGTTGACAACCTGCAGGAACAGCGGCAGGTAGGTGATCGAGCCAAACAGCGCGAAGCCGACGACGAGACCGATCGCGCTGGTGACCGTGAACACCCTGTTGCCGAACAGCCGCGGCGGCAGGACCGGCTCAGCGGCGCGCCGTTCGGCGATCACGAAAGCAGCCGTGAGGACAATCGAGAGCACCGCGAGGCCGATGATCTGCGGTGAACCCCACGCGTAGGTGGTGCCCCCGAGCGTGCACATCAGCACGATCGAGCTGAGCGCCGCCGCGAGCAGAACTGCGCCCAAATAGTCGATCCGGTAGTGGACCTCCTCCTTGCGCGATGGGAGTGTCGCGGCGATTACCGCGAATGCGACGACGCCGACCGGCAGGTTGACGTAGAAGATCCAGCGCCACGACAGGTTGGTGGTGAGGAATCCGCCGAGCAGGGGACCGATTACGCTCGACAGCCCGAACACGGCGCCGAACAGACCCTGATAACGGCCGCGCTCGCGCGGCGACACGACGTCGCCGATCGCGGCCATCGTGCCGACAATTAGCCCGCCGCCGCCGAGGCCCTGCAGACCCCGGAAGACGATCAGCTCGGTCAGGCTCTGCGAGAGGCCGCAGAGCGCCGAGCCGACCAGGAAGATCACGAGCGCGACCTGGAGGACGATCTTGCGGCCGTAGAGGTCGCCGAGCTTGCCGTATACCGGGGTGACCGCCGTCTGAGCCAGCAGGTACGCGGTCACCACCCAGGAGATGTGGCTCAGGCCGCCGAGATCGCCGACGATCGTCGGCAGCGCCGTCGAGACGATCGTCTGGTCTAGCGAGGCCATCAGCAGCACGAGCATCAGCCCGGCGAAGACGACCCAGACGCCCCCGCCGCGCTCGCGGGCAGGTTGCGCTGGTGCGGCTGCCGTGGTCATTCGAGTTCGCCCCGCGCCGGCCCCAGCCGGCGCTGCGTGGATCGCATCGAGTATGAGGTAAGCGTCCATACGACCAGCGCGAGCCCAGCGGTCACCGCGCCGAGGATGCAGACGCCGTTCCAGCCGCTGCTCGCAAAGACGGCCGAGCCGAGCGCCGACAGCAGCGCGGCGCCGATGAAGCAGCTGACCATGTAACCGGTCGTCAGCCGACTGCGCGCGTCCGGGTGTAGCGCGTAGATCGCGCTCTGGTTTGAGATGTGGAGCGCCTGCGCGCCGAAGTCGAGCACCGCGATGCCGACGAGCAATGCCACCACCGACGTCCTGCCGGCGGCCACCAGCGCCCAGCTCGCGAGCAGGATCACGACCGACGCGGTCGTGGTCTGCGCGCCCAGCCCGCGGTCGGCGAGCCGGCCGGCCAGCGAGGCGGCGACGGCGCCCGCGACCCCCGCCAGCCCGAACAGGCCGATGACCGCGTTGCCATAGCTGTACGGCGGCGCCGACAGCAGGAACGCGAGCGTCGTCCAGAGCGCGCTGAAGCAACCGAAGTCGAGCGCCCCGAGCACCATCCGCTGCCGCAGGATCGGTTCGTCGCGGACGAGCACGAGCACCGAGCGTAGGACGCCGCCGTAGCGAAGCCGCGTCGTCGGGGGCACGCGGGGCAGGCGCCGGCGCAGGACCACCGCGAGCACGAGCATCGCGCCGGCGCCGACCACGAACACCGCCCGCCAGCCGAACGCGCTGGCGATCAGCCCGCTGAGGGTGCGGGCGCTCAGGATCCCGACCAGCAGGCCGCTCATCACCATCCCGACGACCTGGCCGCGCTCGTGCTCGGCCGCCAGCGACGAGCTCATCGGCACGATCACCTGCGCGATCGCGGAGGTGATACCCACGATCCCGAGCACCGCCGCGAGCACCACGAACGTCGGCGCGGCGGCCGCGAGCGCGAGCCCGATCGCGGTCATCACCATCACGAGGCTGATCAACCCGCGCCGCTCGCGTAGATCACCGAGCGGTACGAGGAACGCGAGACCGAGGACGTAGCCGACCTGAATGACCGTCATCAGCAGCCCCGCGGTCGCTTCGGAAACGTCGAACGCGCGGGCGATCGTGTGCAGCAGCGGCTGCGCGTAGTAGAGGTTCGCGACCGCGGCGCCGCACGCGACCGCGAGCAGCAGCACCAGGTTGCGGCCGATCCCCACCTCGGGGCTTGTCGAAGGCGCGTCCGCGATAGCAGCAACATAGTCCAGCGATGCATGGAGCGGCCGCAAGTCGTTAGGCTGCCGCGTTCGGAACACCGCGGGCCGGCGCGTGGACGCAGCAATATCAAGAGGAGGAGCGCCCGAATGGCGTTGATCATGATGCGCCGCCGGTGGACGCTGGCGGCTGTGCTCGCGGCGACATCGGCAGCGAGCGCGGTATTCGGAGTCACACCCGCCGTGGCAGCAAAGCCGGCTGCTGACTGTCAGCCGTACTCGGGGCGGCCTTGCCTGTTCCCGTTCCCGGACAACCGCTTCACGCGCCGGGACAGGTCGAGTCAAACGGGGCTGCGCGTGCAGTTGCCACAGAGCGCGATGCCGGCCAACACAAAGGGTCAGCGGATCGCGGTCGCGCCGTACGACCGCAACGACGGGTTCAGCCCGGGCAGCGCGATCGTGCTCCACATCGCGGGGCTGGATAACGCGCGGGCAATGGCGCGGACCGGCGCGGTCCCGCTCACCAACATGGCGCTCGCGTTCGCCAAGCGCCAGCCGATCGTGGTGATCGACGAGGCGACCGGCAAGCGCCAGCTGATCTGGTCAGAGCTCGACGCAAACGCCACCAGCGCCGCCACCACCGACCTGCTGATCCACCCCGGCAAGGACTTCCTCGACGGCCACACCTACGTGGTCGCGCTGCGCGACCTGAGGACCGCGAGCGGCAAGCTGATCGCTGCGCCGCGCTGGTTTGCGCTCCTGCGCGATGGCGGGCCGCTGCCGGCCGCAGAGCGATCGCAGCGCTCGCGCTACGCGCGCATCTTCAGGGTGCTCAAGCGGGCCGGGATCGCCCCCTCAAACAGCCTCTACGAGGCGTGGGACTTCACCGTCGCCTCGCGCCAGAACCTGACCGGGCGGCTGCTCGCGATCCGCAACAACGCGTTCGCGCAGCTGGGCGACACCAACCTCGCCGACGGCGTCGTCCAGGGCAGCGCGCCCTCGTATCAGATCGCGAGCGTCACGACGCTGCCGCCGGCGGCCGGCGTGACCGGCCCGATGCGCAGCGTTCAAGGCACCTTCCAGATCCCGTGCTATCTGGTCGTCTGTGGGCCGAGCGCGGCGGCCGGCTTTCACTACAGCTCGAGCAAGCCCGACGCGCTCCCGACGCAGATCCCCGGCAACGTCGCCACTGCCCCGTTTGAGTGCATCATCCCCAGTTCGGCGACGCCGTCGAACCTGGCCCGGATCTCGCTTTATGGCCACGGGCTGCTCGGCTCCCATAGCGAGGTCGAGGCCACCAACGTGCAGGACATGGCCAGTGAGCACAACATGGTCTTCTGCGCGACGGACTGGTGGGGTCTGGCTCAGGGCGACACCCTCAACGACGCGGCGGCGCTCGGCAACCTGAACCTCTTCCCGGCGGTGGTCGATCGCCTCCAACAGGGCGTGCTCAACACGCTGTTCTTGGGCCGGCTGATGCTCAACCCCAAGGGCTTTGCCTCCAACTCGGCGTTCCAGTCGGGCCTCGTCCCGGTGATCGACACCTCCAACCTGTACTACGACGGCAACAGCCAGGGAGGGATCGAGGGCGGCCTGACGACCGCGGTCGCGCCCGACTTCCGCCGCGCGGTGCTGGGGGTGACCGGGATGGACTACGGGAACGTGCTGGTCCAGCGCAGCACGGACTTCGCCCCGTTCGGCTCGATCCTCTATCCGGCCTATCCGGATCAGTCGCTGCACCCGTGGCTCCTCGATCTGGTGCAGATGCTGTGGGACCGGGGCGACCCGGACGGCTACGCGCAGTGGATGACGTCAGATCCGCTTCCCGACACACCCTCGCACCAGGTGCTGATGCAGGTCGCCTACGGAGACCATCAGGTCAGCATGTACGCGGCGGCGTTGGAGGCGCGCACGATTGGCGCGTCGGCGTATCAGCCGGCGCTCGACCTGAGCACCAATCGCGTCCGCGACCGCAACCTGTTCTACGGGATCCCCGCGATCACGAGCTTCCCGTTCGACGGGTCAGCGATCGAGATCTGGGACAGCGGCCCGGGCCGGGTGCAGCCGCCCCCGCTGGGGAACGTGCCCCCGGCGGACACGCCGACGAATATCGATCCGCACGAGGACGTGCGCAACACGCCGCTCGCGCGCGAGCAGAAGTCGGACTTCCTGGAGCCCAACGGCGCGGTCGTCGATGTCTGTGGCGGCCAGCCGTGCCGGACTTCGGTCTACACGCCCTGAGGCGACACGGGTCGCAGCGCCGAGAGCCCGTCGACGCTCCCGGCGTTGCGCCCGTAAGCGCGACGCGCTGGGCTCAGCCTCGCCCGGCCGGGCGCGACGGCGGAGCGATCGAATTCAGGAACACGACCAGGTGGTCGAAGAACGCGTTCTGCGGATAGGCGCCGGCAGGATCGTTATGCGCGTAGGTGCCGTGGCGGCTGATCAGGATCAGGTGGCGCTTCGGGATCCGTGACTGGGCGGCCAGTGCGGCGGTGGCGTCGGTGATCTCCGTGCCGCCGTAGGCGCCGAACGCGTACATCCTGAGGCTTCGCGGAAGGCGGTGGCCCATGGTCGTCTTGATGCCGAACACCTTCTGCGCGGGGTTCGGGTTGCCGTTGTCGATCGCGGCGCTGTCATCGGTCAGGCGCTGCGGGAAGTACCACTCGGTGCCGTCGACGCCGATCAGCGGGTAACCCGACAGCATTCTCGCGAAGCGCGTGATCGGCGTCAGCGAGCCGGCGCTGTTCCAGCCGTAGAGCCCGTTGTCCATCGGGGTCGAGGAGAGCCCGGCTCCGTCGTGGGCCTGGATCGCGAAGACCAGCTGCGAGGTCGCGACGCTCGTGCCCCATCCGAACTGGGCGAGGTTGGTGACCGGAACCGGCGGCTTCAGCGCCGGGGGCAACAGCTGCGTCGCGCCGACGGGCAACGGGTCGTTGGGCGCGAGGATCGCCGCCAGACCGCCGGTGGCGCCGTAGATGCCAGAGTCGTACGGGGGAATCCCGGAGACAAAGGGGAGCCACGGGCTGACGCTCGGGCTCAGGAAGCCGTCAAGCGTCTGCCGCGCCGCCTGCTCGGTTGGCGCGGCACGGAAGCTTGCGCCGTCGTCGTAGACCAGCCCGGCGAGCTCATCGGCCCCGGGGCGCCCGTTGAAGTCCCAGGTCGCATACCCAGTCACAACCGAGCCGCCCAGCGAGTGCCCGCCGAGCACCACCTTGCCGCCCAGCTTCAGCGCCGCCTTGATCACGTTGTGCAGATCCCCGACCGCGACGGCCAGACCCCACTGTTTGGCGAACTCGACCTTGGAGTCCGGAACAGGATTGAAGTGGCGCGTGATGCTGTGGTTGATCAGGTACCCGAGGTAGTAGTCGAACACCTGCTGCGGGGTCGCCTTGCCCTCTTTGCCGAGGTTGAGCTCCGACTGGTCTTCGAGCAGGTTCTCGCGGCGTTCCACCGACCACACCTGCCAGCCTTTGACCGTCGACACCAGCCATTGCGCGAGCGGGACGAAGTACGCGCTGCCGGCAGAGGTCCCGGGCTCGAGCACGAGCACGTTCTTCGCGTTGGCCGGTCCGATCTTCAGCACGCCGACCTTGTCGTACTTTGCCGGCGTCCCCGGGGAGTTGACTCCCTGCATCCAGGTGACGCTCGGCGCGGCCCCTGCGGCCCCTGCGGAACCGAGCACGGCCAGGCCGGCTAGGGCTACCAGGAGTGTCAGGCGGCGGAACATCGGGCCGTAGTATTCCCGACCCTCGCCGATGCGTGCGCTGCTCTCCGATCCAAATCCCCCATTCGCGGTACTCGGCGAGGCGGATGAGCCCAGGCCCAGCGGTCATGAGGCGCTGATCGATGTCAAGGCGTTCAGCCTCAACCGGGGCGAGACGCGCCGGCTTGAGTCGATGCCGAAGGGGACGGTGATCGGCTGGGATCTGGCGGGCGTGGTTGCGGCGCCGGCGGCCGACGGGAGTGGTCCTCGAGCGGGTGCGCGCGTCGTCGGGCTAATGCCGTCAGGCGCTTGGGCGGAGCGCGCGGCGGTGTCGACCGAGTACCTCGCGCAGCTGCCCGACGCGGTCACAATCGAGCAGGCCGCGACGCTCCCGGTCGCCGGAGTCACCGCGCTGAGGGCGTTCGAGATCGGCGGCTTCGTGCTCTCCAAGCGCGTCCTGGTGACCGGCGCGAGCGGCGGTGTGGGCAGGTTCGCGATCCAACTTGCAAAACGGGCGGGGGCGCACGTGACGGCGGTCGCGCGGCGGACCGGCGGGCTGCGCGAGCTCGGAGCCGACGATGTGCTCGAGGAGCTCGAGCCGGGCGGCGAGACGTTCGACGTGATCCTCGACGCGATCGGTGGCCCCGTGTTGGGGGTCGCGCTGCGGCGGGTCGCGCCGCGGGGGACGGTCGTGAGCCTCGCGTCGACGGTGCCCGAGCCGGTCAGCTATCCGACCCGCGAACTGTTCTCGCGCGCCCCCGGGGCCCGCGTTTACGGCCTGTACATCTTCGATGAGCTCCAGCACACGCGAAGCGCAGGTGCGGATCTGCGCCGGCTGGCAGAGCTGGTTGCCGGTGGGCAGCTCGAGGCACCGATCGATTTCGTGCGCTCGTGGCGGCGAGCGGCCGAGGCGATCGAGGCGCTGTTGGACCGCCGCGTCGCGGGCAAGGCGGTCCTGACAGTCGACTAGTTGCCTGCCCACGATCGCGGCGCCCGGGCCAATACGCCGGCAATTAGTGCAACGAGCAACGGCTGCTTCCCGGCTTGTGCGCGGGGCGCGAACTGTGTTGAGGAAAGATTAGGAGCGCGCAGCGCGCATAAATCCTGCTCGCATCAGACGGGAGTTGCCAATAGATTGTCGTGCCTGGGAACTCAACCTCTTGAGGAGGAGGATCTGTGAGAAGACACACCAGACCGTCTGCAGCAATTCTGCTTTCGGTTCTCGCGACGATCGCGCTTGCGGCGTGCGGCAGCTCGTCCAAGACGACGTCGTCAGCCGCCAGCTCGCCGAGTTCGAGCGGCGCGGCGAAGACGGGCGGCACGGTCACGCTGCTGATGGGCGGCGCGCCGCAGTCGCTCGATCCCGGCATGGACTACACGACCCAGGGCGCCGAAATGCTGTGGGTCACCTACACGGGCCTGACCACGTACACCCACGCGCAGGGCCCCGCCGGCGCGAAGCTGATCCCGGGCCTGGCGACCGCGCTCCCGACGATCACGGACGGCGGCAAGACCTACACGGCGACGCTGCGCAAGGGGCTCGTTTTCTCAAACGGCCAGCCTGTTGTGGCGAGTGACTTCACCGTGGCTCTAGAGCGGGCGATCAAGATCCCGTGGGGCGGCTCGGGTCAATTCATGACGCCGGTGATCGTCGGCGGCACGGCGTACTCGACCGGCAAGGCGAAGACGATCTCGGGGGTCACGACGGACAACGCCACCGGCAAGATCGTGATCCATCTGACGGCGCCGTACGGCCCGTTCGACAACGTGCTCGCGTTCCCGGCGCTGGGGCTGGTTCCGGCGGGCACCCCGATGAAGAACGAGCCGACCAGCCCGCCGCCGGGCGTCGGTCCGTACATGACGACCAACATCGTCCCCAACCAGGGTTGGGAGTCGAAGATCAACCCGGAGTGGGCGAAGATGAACATCCCGGGCATCCCGGCCGCGAAGGTCAACGTCCAGGTCAAGCTGTCGACCGACGTCCCGTCCAACGCGCTGAGTGTGCTGAACAACACCGCCGACGTGTTCGACTGGGCCGATGTGGTCCCGGGCAGCCTGGTGACGCAGATCAAGGCGCGGGCGGGAAGCCGCTTCTCGCAGATCAACATGGGCGGCTCGACGTACTACATCTTCATGAACATGACTGAGAAGCCGTTCAACAACCAGCTCGCTCGCGAGGCGGTTGTGACCGGTCTGAACCAGACGGCGATGAACCGGCTTGGATCCGGCACGCTCGATCCGAGCTGCATGTTCCTGCCGCCGGACGTCCCCGGCTATCAGGCGTCGACGTCCAGCACGTGCCCGTACGGGTCGCCCGGAACCGGCAACCTGGCCGAGGCCAAGAAGCTGGTCCAGCAGTCCGGGGAGGCCGGCACGCCGGTCACCGTCTGGAGCCAGGGCCGCACGCCGCGGCAGCAGTGGATGACGTACTACACGTCGTTCCTGAACCAGATCGGGTTCAAGGCGACGCAGAAGGTGATCGCTGACGCGACCTACTTCACGACGATCGGTGACCTGAAGCTCCATCCCCAGACCGGCTTCACGGACTGGAACCAGGACTTCCCGAACCCGGTCGACTTCTACCTGCTGCTGAGCGGCAAGGCGATCCTGCCGAGCAACAACGAGAACCCGGGCGAGGTCAACGACCCGTACATCAACACCCAGATCGCGAAGCTGAGCACGGTCCCGACCACCGATCTGGCAAGTGTCGCCAGCGATTGGCAGTCGCTCGACCGGTACGTCGCCAAGAAGGCGTACATCGCGGTGTTCGGCTATCAGACGTTCCCGAAGTTCACGTCTGACCGCATCAACTACTCCGCGGCGATCATGCAGCCGATCTACGGCTGGGATTGGACCTCGTTCCAACTGAAGTAATTGCGCAGCGGTGAGCCGGGGCAGTAGTAGGCTGTCCCGGCTCACTCGCACTTCCCGTAAATGGCCACTTCAGCAGAACGTCTCGGTACCGGGGTTGAGTTCTCCGACGAGTTCGCCGGTTTCGGCGGCGAGGGCGAGGGGGATCTACCGCCCGGGATAGGGCCGTGGACGCTCGCCTGGCGGCGGTTGCGGCGCAACAAGGTGGCCCTGTTCTTCGGTGGGGTCTTCCTGCTGATCGTCGTCCTGTGCCTGCTCGCACCCGTCTACGCGGCAGACGTCGCCCACACGACCGCGACGGCGGAGAACATCACCGGGACGGTCAAGGTGGGCGGCAAGGCGGTCGACATCGTCAGCCCGCTCGACATCCCCGTCGGCCCGACCTGGCATAGCTCGTACTTCCTGGGCGCCGACACAAACGGCCGCGACGTCGCCGTGCGGTTGCTGTACGGGGGCCGCAACTCGCTCCAGATCGGCGCGGTCGCGACGATCCTGACGATGTTCTTCGCGTTGATCCTGGGACTGATGGCCGGCTACTTCCGCGGCGCGGTAGACGGAGTCGTCAGCCGCGCCTTGGACGTGATCTGGGCGTACCCGGCGGTGCTGCTGGGGATCACGCTCGGCACCGTGCTCGCGGTCGGCGGCATCGGGCCGATCCACGGCAACAACCTGTGGGTGCCGGCATTCATCATCGGGATCGTCTACATCCCGTACGTCGCCAAGCCGGTCCGCGGGCAGGTCCTGCAGATGCGCGAGCGGGAGTTCATCGACGCCGCTCGCCAGCAGGGCCTCAGCCACTGGCGAATCATGTTCTCCGAGATCATGCCCAACCTCTCGTCGACGATCCTCGTGTTCATCCCGCTGATCCTCGCCAACGCGATCCTGCTCGAGGCAGCGCTCTCGTACCTAGGCGTCGGCGTCGAGCCGCCCGCCCCCTCGTGGGGCAACATGATCTCCGACGGGATCGCGACGATCCCGGCGGCGTTCCACACCGTGCTCGTCCCCGGGATCATGCTCGTCCTGTGCGTGATGTCGATCAACATCTTCGGCGACGGCTTGCGCGACGCGCTCGATCCCCGCGCCAAGGTTCGGGTCGCGCATTGATGCCACGGGCTGGGGGACTGACGGATGGCCCGGTTCGTTGTCCGGCGGCTGTTCGCGATGGTGTTCGTGCTGTTCGTGATCTCGCTGCTCACGTTCCTGCTGTTCGAGGCGATCCCCAACGGCAACCCCGCCTTCCGGCTCGCGGGCCGCACCGCAACCCAGGCCGAGATCCATCAGATCGAGGTCAAGTACGGGTTCAACCAGCCGGTCTGGGACCAGTACCTGCGGACGATGAAGAACATCTTCACCAACCAGGCCTACTCCTACACGCAGGGCTTCAACGTGCTGACCGAGATCAGGGCCGGGCTGCCGGCGACGATCTCGCTCGCGTTCGGGGCGGGATTCATCTGGCTGTTCGTCTCGATCGTGTTCGGCACGCTGGCGGCGATCAAGGCCGGCAAGTACACGGACCGGATCCTGACCGTGGTCGCGATGTTCGGGGTCTCGTTCCCGCCGTTCTTCCTTGGGGCGGTCCTGATCTACTACCTCGGCTACCAGCGAGGCTGGTTCCCGCTCGGCGGCTACGTGCCGCTCACCCAGGACCCCGTCCAATGGCTGGTGCACCTGATCCTGCCGTGGTTCACGCTGTCAGTGTCCTGTTCATCGGCTTCTATTCGCGCGTCCTGCGCTCGACGATCCTCGACACGATCAACGAGGACTACGTGCGCACCGCGCACGCCAAGGGGCTCTCGGACCGTCAGGTCCTAATCCGCCACACGCTGCGCAACAGCCTGATCCCGATCATCTCGCTGTGGGGGCTGGATATGGCGCAGGTGATCGGCGGCGGCGCGATTCTGACCGAGTCCGTCTACAACCTGCACGGCGTCGGCCAGCTCGCGGCGCAGTCGATCGCCCGGCTCGACATCATCCCGATCCTCGTGATCGTGATGCTGACGGCGTTCGCGGTCGTGATCCTGGCGGCGCTGATCGACATTCTGTACGCGTTCCTCGATCCGCGGATCAGACTCGCCACATGACGACCAACGGCGCCGGCGAGCTGCTCCAGGTCTCCGATCTGAAGGTCACGTTCGCGACCGAGGACGGAGTCGTGCGCGCGGTCGACGGGGTGACGTTCTCCATCGATGCCGGCGAGGTGGTCGCGATCGTCGGCGAGTCGGGCTCCGGCAAGTCCGTCACCGCGATGACGCTGATGGGGCTCACCCGCGGCCCCAACGCGAAATTTGAGGGGGCGGCGACGTTCGACGGCACGGAGCTGGTCAAGGCAAGCCCGCAGCAGCTGCAGCGGATCCGCGGCGCCGGGATCGCGATGGTCTTCCAGGATCCGATGAGCTCGCTTGACCCGTACATCGGGTCGGTCACCAGATCGTCGAGCAAATCCGCGTCCACGACCGCAAGGTCTCCAAGGCTCAGGCATACGACCGGGCCGTTGAGCTGATGGAGCGGGTCGGCATCCCGCGCGCGGCCGACCGACTGCGCTCCTACCCGCACGAGTTCTCGGGCGGCATGCGCCAGCGCGTGATGATCGCGATGGCGCTCTCGTGCTCTCCCAAGCTCCTGATCGCCGACGAGCCGACGACCGCGCTCGACGTCACGATCCAGGCTCAGATCCTCGACGAGCTGCGGCAGCTGCGCGACGAGACGGGCGCCGGGGTGATCCTCGTCACCCACGACCTCGGCGTCGTCGCCGACATCGCCGACCGCGTGATCGTCATGTACGCCGGCGCGCGTGGTCGAGCAGGGCACGCTCGACGACATCTTCTATGACCCTCAGCATCCCTACACGTGGGGTCTGCTCGGTTCGATCACGCGGATCGACGCCGATCGCAGCCTGCGTCTGCCGGCGATCCCCGGGATGCCGCCGTCGCTGCTGCGACCGCCGCAGGGCTGCCATTTCCGGCCTCGCTGCCCGCACGCGTTCAAGGCCTGCACGGAGGTGCCCGCCGCTCGAGAACCACATCCCGGACCGTCCCGAGAGCCTCGACCGGTGCTTCTTGACCGTCGAGCAGAAGCGCCGGCTGCGTGAGGTCGAAGGCCAGATCGGGCTGGCGGCGGCTCCGGAGCCGGTGAGCTGATGGCCGACGAGATCAAGCCCGAAGTCTCGGCCGACGGCCCGAAGCCCGACGCCATGGCTGACAAGCCGGCGACTCAATCGCGGCCGGGCAACGGCGTGCTGCTGGCCGTCGATCACCTCCGGGTTCTGTTCCCGATCAAGAGCGGCGTGATCATCGATCGCAAGATCGGCCAGGTGCACGCGGTCGACGACGTGTCGTTCGATCTCAAGGAGGGCGAGACGCTTGGGATCGTCGGCGAATCGGGCTGCGGCAAGACGACCCTGATCCGGGTCCTCGTGCGGCTGATCGAGGCGACCTCGGGGACGATCAAGTTCCGCGGCCAGGACATCACGAAGTGGGGCCGCAGCGAGCTCGAGCCGGTACGCCGCGAAATGCAGATGGTCTTCCAGGACCCGCAGGCATCGCTGAACCCGCGCAAGCGCGTGGCTCAGATCCTCGCGACGCCGCTCAAGATGCGAGGCGTGGAGAAGGGCAAGATGATCGACGAGACGCGTCTGCTGCTCGACCGCGTCGGCCTCTCAGGCGAGCACATCAACCGCTTCCCGCACGAGTTCTCCGGCGGCCAGCGGCAGCGGATCGGGATCGCCCGGGCGCTCGCGGTCGATCCAATCGTTGATGCTGCTGGATGAGCCCGTCTCGGCACTCGACGTGTCGATTCAGGCGCAGGTCATCAACCTGCTCGACGACCTCAAGGAAGAGTTCCACCTGAGCTTCATCTTCGTCGCTCACGACCTTTCGGTCGTGCGCCACGTGTCCGACCGGATTGCGGTCATGTACCTCGGCAAGCTGATGGAGGTGTCGCCCGCCGAGGAGCTCTACACCAAGCCGATCCATCCCTACACGTCGGCGTTGCTGAGCGCAATCCCGATCCCGGACCCGAAGGAGAACCGCGCGCGGACGCGGACGGTCGTCTCCGGCGAGCCGCCGAATCCAATCCGGCCGCCGAGCGGCTGTCGCTTCCACACCCGCTGCCCGCGCGCGACCGAGATCTGCCGGACGTCAGAGCCGCCCCTGACCGAGTATGCCGACGGCCACCTTGCGGCTTGCCACCACCCGCAGAGCGTGACCTCGGAGGAGATCTCGCGCGCGACGCGGTCGGATTCGAGCCCCGTGAGCGCCGGTGACGATCGGCCTGATATCTGGCGGCCCAACGGCGACGGCAGCACGTCGCAGGCGCCGGCCGCAACGCAGGACGCGTAAGGCCTCACGGCGTCCGCTGCCGCTCGGCTCGCGTAAGGCCTCGCGCCGCCCCCTGCGGCTCAGGTCGCGTAAGGCCTCGCGCCGCCCGAGTAAGGGGTCTAGCCCCCAAACCCGCTCCGTTTGCCCGATGTGGGCCGCGGGTTCGCAGTTCACTCTCAGATCACGTTGGAAGCGATCGAGAGGAACGCAGAATGCATCCCCAGTTCAGCGCATACATGGCGTCGAGCCGCGTGGACGAGCTCGTACGCAGCGGCCAGGCAAGCCGGATCGGGCACTCGCAGGAGCGCATCCGGGTCATTGCACGCATCAGGCGATACTTCAGTCATGAGATCGCGCCTGACCAGCACACACTTCGTGGGACGGGTGGGCGAGTTGGCCGAACTGATGCTCGCCGTCCAGGAGGCCAGCTCCGGCCGGCCCGGCCTCGTCCTGCTCGGCGGTGATTCGGGAGTCGGTAAGACACGACTGGTCAGCGAGCTAGAGCAGCGGCTGGTCGCCTCAGACGAGGAGCCGGCAACTCTGATCCTGCGCGGCGAGGGCGTCGAACAGTCAGACGGTGAGCTGCCGTACGCGCCGCTGCTGAGCGCGTTGCGCCCGCTGGTTCGCGAGCATCACCCGGTGCTCGAGGCGCTGAGCTCGGGAAGCCGTGGGCAGCTGGCGACGATCCTCCCTGGGCTCGACGATGGGCGGCCGCGCGACGACCGTCCCGACCCAACCGGCCAGGTGCGCCTGTTCGAGGCGGTGCTCGAGCTGCTTGACCTGCTCGCCGAACCTGCTCCCGTGGTCCTGATCCTCGAGGACATGCATTGGGCAGATAGCTCGACGCGGAACTTCGTCGGCTTCTTATCGCGCAGCATGCGCCAGGAGAGAGTTGTCTTGCTGCTCACCTACCGCAGCGACGAACTTCACCGCCGCCACGCGTTGCGCCCGCTGCTGGCCGAGCTCGATCGACTCGAGCGGGCCCACCGGATCGAGCTGGATCCGTTCGACCGCGACGAACTAGGAGAGGCGCTCGCGGACATCCTCGGTTCCGAGCCCGACGCCCAGCTGGTGGACCGGCTTTACATGCGCAGCGAGGGCAACCCCCTCTACACGGAGGAGCTGCTCGCGGCAGGCCTCGATGGCCGCGGCGCCGCACCGCAGAGCTTGCGCGACGCGTTCTTAGGCCGCATCGAGCGCCTGTCGTCGGACACGCAGCGCGCCTCGCGGGCCGTCGCCGTCGGGCGCGCGCTCGACGAGTCGACGCTCGTAGCCGTGCTGTGTGCCGACCACGAAATAGTGCAGACCGCGCTGCGCGAGGCGCTCGCCGAACAGGTGCTGATCGCCGACGAGGACGACCGCTTCTGCTTCCGCCACGCGCTGTTGCGCGAGGCGCTGTACGACGACCTGCTGCCAGGCGAGCGCGGCGAGTGGCATCTCGCGCTCGCGAAGGCGCTCGAGTCCGGGGCGCCCGGCGGCGAGGATCGTGAACTCGATCGCGCGACGATGGTCGCGAGCCATTACGCGGCCGCAGGCGACCAGCCGGCGGCCCTGCGGGCGAGCGTCGAGGCCGCGCGGCTTGCAGGTCGCGCGCACGCGTACGCCGAGGTGAGCGAGCTGCTCGAGCGAGCGCTCGAGCTGTGGCCGCGCGTCAGCGAGGACGCACGCCCAGCCCACGTCGATCACATCGAGCTGTTGGCGCTCGCGGCGCGCGCCTACGGGATCGCCGGTGACCGCTCGCGCGCGGAGGTGCTGTTGACCCGCGCACTCGACGCGCTCGATCCCGACCGCGAGACGGAGCGCTACGCGGCGCTGCTCGGGCGTCTGTCGCGGGTCCAGTGGTCGCTCAACCGCGGGCAGCTCGCGATCGAAACCACGGAGCGGGCGCTGTCGATGTTGGCACCGGAGGGCGGCGGGCGTGACCGGGCGCTGTTGCTCGCGTGGCTGGCGCGGATGCGCGTTCTGCGGGGCCGTTATCGCGACGCGATCGGCGACGCGGAGGTGGCGCTCGCGGCCGCGACCGAGGCCGGCGACTCGCTCGCCGAGTGCGAGGTGCTGAACACCTTGGGGATGGCGCAGACGGTCGTCGACGACATCGACAAGGGCGCCGCCACCTTGCGACGCGCAATCGAGCTCGCGCGTCACAACGATGACCCGGACAGCCTCTCGACCGCGTACTCGAACCTCGCCGACATGCTGCTGCTGTCGGGTCGGACACGCGAGGCGCTCGAGACTGCGCAGGAGGGGGAGGCGCTGACCCCGGGGCGCTTCATCCGCAGCCACGACTGGATCACGATGACGATCTCCGAGACCGCGTTCAAGGTCGGGGACTGGTCGCTGGCGCGCGCGAACTTGGGTCCGTCGCCGTCGCGCGCGTCGGGGAACCTGCTGATGTTCCGCGAGCTTCGAGAGGCGGAGCTGGCGCTCGGCGAGGGTGACGAGGACGCCGCCGAGCTGGCGTTGGACTCGATCGACGACCTCATCTGCGACTCATCCGAGCCACAGTGGATAGCGCTCCACGGTCTCCTGCTCGGCGAGCTGCGCCGACGGCAGCACGACTACGACGCCGCGCGCGGGGCGGTCGAGAACGCGCTGGGGCGGATCGAGCTGTGCAGCGACGACGTGATGCGAATCGCCCGCGTCGCCGCCGCCGGGACACGAATCGAGGCCGACCGCGCCCAGCGGGCGCGCGACCTCGGCGAGAAGGGCGAGCTGCGCGAGGCGATGACTCGCGGCAAACTGCACGTCGCCCGGCTCGAAGCCGCGGCCCAGGAGGGAGGTCCGGTCGAGCGGGCGTACCTCGCGGAAGGCAAGGCCGAGATGGCGCGGGCCCGCGGCCGTGGGGCCCGTGAGTGGGCAAAGGCGGCCGCGGCCTGGGGCGAGGTCGAGCGTCCGTATCCGGTCGCGCTCGCTCGTTGGCGTGAGGCGGAGGCGGACGTAGCGGCGGGCGATCGCGCCGCCGCGGCGCCGCTCGCGCGCGAGGCGCTCGAGACCGCCAAAGAGCTCGGCTCGCGGTGGCTGGCAGCCGAGGTGACGACGCTCGCGGAACGCGGCCGGCTCGACCTCGACGACGGGCAGTCGAGCAACGGAGCGACGGCGCCGGCGGACGAGGCTCCGTTCGGTCTCACCCCGCGCGAGCGTCAGGTGCTGGCGCTCGTCGCACAGGGTGCGACCAACCGTCAGATCGGCGCCGCGCTGTTCATGGCCGAGAAGACGGCCAGCGTCCACGTGTCGCGGATCCTCGCCAAGCTCGGCGTTCAGGGGCGCACGCAGGCGGCCGCGATCGCACACCGCCAGCACCTCGACTGAGCGATCGCACACCGCCCGCACCTCGACTGACCGATCGCACACCGCCCGCATCTCGACTGACCGTTACGCTCTCGGCCGTGCGAACGCCCGCCGAGTGGGAGCCCCACGACAGAACGCTGATGGGTTGGCCGTGCCGCACGGAGCTGTGGGGCGAGACGATGGAGCAGGCGCGGTCCGACTACGCCGCGGTCGCGAACGCGATCGCCGCCTTCGAGCCGGTGACGATGATCGCGAACGCGGGCGCCGACGCCGCGCTCGCTCGCGCGGCCTGTACGGGGGCGGTCGAGATCGTCGAGCTGCCGCTCGATGACTCGTGGCTGCGCGATTGCGGGCCGATCTACACCTACGACAACGGAGATCGCATCGCGAACCACTTCCGGTTCAACGCCTGGGGAGAGAAGTTCCCGCCCTGGGATCGCGACGCCGAGGTCGGTCGGCTGATCGCCGAACGGCTGGGGGACGAGGTCCGCGACTCGCAGCTGGTGCTGGAAGGCGGCTCGATCCTGACCGACGGCCGAGGCACCCTGCTGACGACCGAGCAGTGCCTGTTGAACCCCAACCGCAACCCCGGGCTGTCGCGCGAGCAGATCGAGGCCGAGCTTTGTTTGCGGTTGGGGGTCGAGCGGATCGTCTGGCTCGGGATGGGGCTGCTCGAGGATCGCGACACGGACGGTCACGTCGATCTGATCGCTGCCTTCACTGAGCCACGGCGGGTGTTGCTGCAGACCGTTGGGCCCGACAATCCCAACTACGACAACTGCGTCGAGAATGCGCGCCGGCTGACCGATGCCGGAATCGAAGTGGTCGAGTTGCCGGGGCTCCCGTATGCCGAGATCGCGGGCGAGCAGATCGCGGCGAGCTACCTGAATTTCTATATCTGCAATCGTGCCGTGATCGTGCCAGTAGCAGGCGCAGAGACCGACGACCGGGCGCTCGAGATCATCGCCGCCGGCTATCCCGGACCGCGAAGTTGTCGCCGTGCCCGGACTCGTGCTGGCGTACGGTGGCGGCGGCCCGCACTGCATCACGCAACAGGTTCCGGTGTCGCGTGGCTGAGCGCCAAGAACTGTTGACCGCCTATCCACCGCCGCCCTCACCGGCGCGCACGCGGCCGCCCGAGCGCGAGCCGCTGCGAGTCGGGCTCGTACAGGAGCGCTGGCACAGCGACCCCGACGAGCACCGTTCGGCGCTCGCGACGGGCATCCGGACGGCGGCCTCAGAGGGCGCGCGGATCGTCTGCCTGCAGGAGCTGACCCTGTCGCCTTACTTCGCGATCACGCCTGATGGGCCGACGGCAGCCGGTGCAGCGCCGGAGGAGCTCGAGTCCGGGCCGACGGTCTCGTTCGCGCGCTCGATGGCATCCGAGACCGGCGCGTACGTGCACGCATCGCTGTACGAGCGCGCCGATGATGACGACGGGCTCGGCTTCAACACCGCAGTTCTGGTCGCCCCCGACGGGCGCCTGGTCTCTCGCACGCGCAAGATGCACATCCCGATCACGGCCGGTTATTACGAGGACCGCTACTTCCGCCCGGGGCCCGCCGACGCCGACGCGTTCCACCTCGTGCCGGTGCCGACCGGAGACGGCGAGGCGCAGCTCGGCCTCCCGACCTGCTGGGATCAATGGTTCCCGGAGCTCGCGCGGGCCTACTCGCTCGAAGGCGCCGAGGTGCTGATCTACCCGACCGCGATCGGCTCGGAGCCGGACCACCCCGAGTTCGACACCCAGCCCCTGTGGCAGCAGGTGATCGTCGGCAACGGGGTCGCGAACGGGACGTTCATGGTCGCGATCAACCGGATCGGAGTTGAGCCGCCGCTGACGTTCTACGGCTCGAGCTTCATCTCCGACCCCTACGGCCGGGTGCTGGTGCAGGCGCCGCGCGACAAGCCGGCGGTGCTGGTCGCCGATCTCGACCTCGACCAGCGCCGCGACTGGCTGGAGCTGTTCCCGTTTTTGACCACTCGGCGCCCCGACGCCTACGACCTGCTGACCGCACTTAGAAGCGGCTGATGGCGCCGCGGACGTGCGTGATCGGGGCCGGCGTGAGCGGGCTCGTAGCCGGCAAGTCGCTGCGCGACTGGGGCGTACCCTACACGTGCTTTGACGCCAGCGACGAGGTCGGGGGCAACTGGTACTTCCGCAACCCGAACGGGCGCTCGTCGGCGTATCGGTCGCTGCACATCGACACCTCGAAGCAGGCGATCAGCTTTGCCGACTTCCCGATGGACGAACGCTATCCGGACTTCCCGCACCACACGCAGATCCACCGGTTCCTGCGCGAGTACGCCGACCGGTTCGCGTTGCGCGACCGGATCGAGTTCGAGACCGCCGTGTCGGAGGCGCGGCGGCTCGACGGTGGCGGCTGGCTGATTCGCACTCTGGACGGTCAGGAGCACGAGTTCGAAGCCCTGCTGGTCTGCAATGGGCACCACTGGGATCCGTTGTATCCGAACTTCCGGGGCACGTTCGACGGCGAGACGCTGCACTCGCATCACTACATCGACCCGAGCGAGCCGCTCGACCTTTACGGCAAGCGCGTGGTCGTCGTCGGGATCGGCAACAGCGGCGTCGACATCGTCTCCGAGCTTTCGCGCAAGGGAGTGGCCGAGCAGGTCTTTTTGTCGACCCGCAGCGGGGCCTGGGTGATCCCCAAATACGCGTTCGGTCGCCCGGTCGATCAGGTGTTCAAGACCAACCCGAGGCTGTCGCTGAAGTTTCAGCATCGGGTCGCCGCGCTGCTGCCGCGGATCGTCTCCGGGCGGATGGAGGACTTCGGTCTGCCGACGCCCAACCATCGCTTCCTCGAGGCGCATCCGACGGTCTCGAGCGAGCTGCTGCTGCGGCTCGGGTCCGGCGACGCGGTCGCGAAGCCGGACATCGACGAACTCCTGGGTGATCGGGTGCGATTTGCCGACGGCACCGTCGAGGCGGCCGACGCGATCATCTACGCGACCGGCTACAAGATCTCGTTCCCGTTCTTTGACCCGGATTTCATCTCGGCTCCCGGCAATGTGCTGCCGCTGTACAAGCGGATGTTCAAGCCTGGGATCGACGACCTCGCGTTCATCGGTCTCGGGCAGGCGATCCCGACCGTGTTCCCGTTCGCCGAGAGCCAGGCCAAGCTCGCCGGCGAGTGGCTGGCGGGGACTTGGGTGCTGCCGTCGGTCCCGGAGATGGAGGCCGAGATGCAGCGCGATGTCCGCCGCCACGGGCACTGGGCCGACCGGCCGCGGCACACGATCGAGCTCGACTTCTACGTCTACGAGTACGACCTGCGTAAGCGGGTGATCCCGGCCGGGCGCGACCGGGCGCGGGCCGCGGCCTAAATCCGCCGGCCGACGCTTGGGCTCGCCGGCCGCGGCTTGGGCTCGCCGGCCGCGGCTTGGGCTTGCCGGCCGCGGCTTGGGCTCGCCGGGCGATGCCGGCCCCAGAGCAACTCGTCGGGGCGTCAGACCACGCGTTTCGTGGAAAATCCGCGGGCCCGGCCTGGATTTTCCACGTCTGTCGCGCTCACGCGGCGTTTCGTGGAAAACCCGGCGGCGGGGTGCGGATTTTCCACGTTCTGCAGGCCGGATCGCTCAACCGGCCAAACGCGAAGAAGCGCCCGGCGAGCGATGGCACGTGCTGCGTGGGGCCGGCTACAGGCGGCGTCGCGCGACATGTGCGGGTCGAGGCGCCGCGCTTTTGCGCGTTATGCAGGTTGAACCCGGGCCTTTGACCGCTTGGCCGCTCTGTGAACCCGGGCGCTTGGCCGCTCTGGCGTCCGTCAGCCGCCGCCGAGTTTCTTCCCCGGATTGAGCAGCCCCTTGGGGTCGAGCAGGCGCTTGATGCCGTCGTTGAGCGCCAGCCATTCGCCTTCGAGCGCGCCGCGCTTGGTGACCCCGAGCCCGTGCTCGCCCGACACCGAGCCACCCAGCCCACGAGCGAGCGTAAACAGCTCCTGCGCGGCCCGCTCGGCACGGACCAGCTCGTCGGGGTCCTCGCGATCGACCATGAACGTCGAATGCAGGTTGCCGTCCCCCGCGTGGCCCCAGCTGCATGTCGGCAGGCGATGGCGCGCTCCGATCTCCTGGGTCGCCTCGATCGCTTGGTAGAGCCGCTCAACGGGGACGACGATGTCCTCCGATACCTTGCCGCCGCGCTGGGCGACGACCCCGTGCGAGACGCCCGCCCGCCAGCGCCACAGCTCGCCGATTGCGCCGCGATCTTCAGGTGCGTGAACGCTTACCGCCCGCTCGCTCAGGACCTCGATCAGCTCGGTCCGCACCCGCTGCGCCTCTGCGACCGAGCCATCGGCCTCGGCGATCAGCATGAACCCGGCTGCGTCGTGGTACGGCGACGGTGCCGCCCGCAGCGTGCCGGCGTCGAGGTATTCGAGTGCCGCCGGCACGATCCCGTTCGCGAGCACCGCGACGAGCGCGTCGCTACCGGCGCGCGCGTCGGCGAACACGGCGATGACCGGTAGCGCGGCCTCGGGCGCGGGGGTCAGTCTCAGCCACGCGGCGGTGACGACGCCGAGCGTGCCCTCCGAACCGATCATCAGCGACTTGATGTCGTAGCCGGCGACGTCCTTGCGGATCGGGCCGCCGACGGTCACCAGCTCACCCGGGGCGAGAACCAGCTCGAGCCCGGTCACCCAGCTCCCGGTGACGCCGTACTTGAACGTGTGCGGGCCGCCGGCATTGGTCGCGATGTTGCCGCCCAACTGCGACTGCTCGATCGCGCCCGGGTCCGGCGGATAGAACAGCCCGTTCTCGCGCGCGCGGCGGCGGACGGTGGCGGTCGTCACGCCGGCCTCCACCTGAGCCCGCCACAGCTCGGGCTCGAGCGAGCGCACGCGCCCGTAACCGCTCGACGCTGACCACGACACCGCCGTCGAGCGGAACGGCGCCGCCGGCCAGCCCGGTGCCGCCGCCGCGCGGGACGAGCGGAACATCGTGCTCGTAGCACCAACGCACGACGCTCGCGACCTGCTGGGCATCGGTCGGCAGCGCGATCGCGTCGGCGCGCCCGACCAGCTGCCTGCTCTCAGTCGAATCGACCAGGTACTCGCGTGTCGCTCCGGAGAGCACGTTCTCGCGACCAAGCAGCGCGGCCAGCTCGCGCTCGGCGGACACTAATCGGCCAGCTTGCGCAGCAGCTCGCGCAGCTTCGGGGTCTCGCGCAGCGCTCGACGCATACCCTCGAACGAGTCCTCGCCGTCGAGCATCATCGGGCTCCGCTGGAACCGCCCGGCGTGGTTGTAGTAACAGAAGCGGATTCCGTAGGCGCCCGGGTGCCCCTCGTACTCGAGCAGCTGGATCGCGGGCTCGGTATGGCGGCCGGTGAAACAGGCCTCCTCGATGATCTCGCCGCCGCCCCAGTGGAACTTGAACGGACGCGGCACCTCGCGATCGGCCATGCTGTCTCCCGTCTGTCGCTCGGCTGGGATCCTACGCGCCGCTGGCGAATGGAAACGCGTAGTACCCGGCCACGCCGGCGCAGACCACGAGCGTCAGGTACGGCGACAAGAACGCGAGCGCGACGGCGAGCGCGTACGGCGCCAGTCCGGTCACCGTCCGTTTCAAAACCAGGCGCCGCTGCTCGAGCGACATCTCCTCGGCGACCATGTGGGCGCGCTTGATCAGGATCGTCCGGTTCAGCGAGGCGAACATCACCGACATGACCAGAAGCGATCCGGCATAGACCGCCGCCGCGAGCGCACGGCCGTGAGGCTCACGCAGGTAGGTGGCCATCAGCTGCGTCGCGAACGGCAGGATGCCGATGCTCATCAGCAACAGGAGGTTGAGGATCAGGATCGTGTAGTCGGCGTCCCGCAGGCGATTGATCATCGCGTGGTGGTTGATCCAGATGATCCCGATCGTCAAGAACGAAGTCGCATACGCGGCGTAGTCGGGCCATCGGTTCGCGAGCTCGTAGAGGAGGCTGTGATGCGGGTGAGTGTTCGGGTTGGGGACCGTGATTCCCAGCACGAGCAGCGTGATCGCGACCGCGATCACTCCGTCCGAGAACGACTCGAGCCGGTTGGTGCCCATTGCCACCGGTGTTCGCCGGGGTCAGCCACGATCCTCGTAGCGCGCGGATCTGCATCCCGGTGGGCTACCGCGACCAGCCGCGATCCTCATACGCCTGACACTCCTATCCCGATAGGCTGCAGCGACCGCCATCTACGTCCAGGAGGAACGGCAATGAGCGAGCACAGCGGACCCGGCTACGCGTCGCCCCAGGTGGCGCGCCAGGAGCCCCCCGAGCAGGTGATCTACGTCGCCGCGCTGTACGAGGGCACCGGGATCGACAAGCCCGACTTCATCGCTGTCATCGACGTCGACCCCTCGTCGTCGAGTTACGGCGAGGTCGTGGGCCGCGCCGAGATGCCCAATGTCGGCGACGAGCTGCACCACTTCGGCTGGAACGCGTGCTCGTCGGCGTGCCACTCGCAGCTGTCGCGCGACACGTTGATCGTGCCCGGGCTTCGCTCCTCGCGAATCCACATGCTCGACGTCACCGACCCGCGTGCGCCGCGCATCAAGAACGTGATCGAGGGCCGCGAGATCCGCGAGAAGCTGGGCCTCAGCGCCCCGCACACGGTTCACTGCATGCCGGGCGACATCGTCACGATCTCGATGCTCGGTGACGCCGACGGCAACACGCCAGGCGGCTTCGCGATCCTCGACGCGCGCGATTACTCGGTCGCCGGGCGCTGGGAGAAGGATCTTGGCGACCTGCAGTTCACGTATGACTTCTGGTACCAGCCGCGTCAGAACACGCTCGTATCGAGCGAGTGGGCCGCGCCGAACACGTTCCAGGACGGCTTTGACCCCGCCGACGTCGGCCTCGGCAAGTACGGGCGCAAGCTCCACTTCTGGGACCTCGAACGCCGCGAACCGGTGCAGACGCTCGACCTCGGCGACGATGGCTGGATCCCGCTCGAGTTGCGTTGGCAGCACGACCCAGACTCCGCCCAGGGATTCGTCGGCGCGACGCTATCGAGCAACATCAAGCGCTTCTACCGCTCGAATGGCTCCTGGGACGCCGAGACGGTAATCGACATCCCCAACGAGCCGCTCGAGGGCTGGCCGCTGGAGGGCGGCGTCCCGGGCCTGATCACCGACCTCGTTCTGTCGCTCGACGACAAGGACCTGTTCCTCTCCAACTGGCTGCACGGCGACCTGCGCCACTACGACGTCTCGGATCCGCGGCGGCCCGAGCTTCGGTCGCAGGTCTGGCTCGGTGGACTGCTCGGGCGTGCCGGCGGTCATCCGAAGGCGCCCGGGCCGCTGACCGGCGGACCGCAGATGGTGCAGAACTCGCTCGACGGTCAGCGGGTATACGTCTCGAACTCGCTCTACTCGACCTGGGATAACCAGTTCTATCCGGGGCTGGAGGGGTGGCTCTGCAAGCTCGACCGCCAGCCGGACGGCTCGTACGCGCTCGACGAGAACTTCTTCGTCAACTTCCACGAGCAGACCGACGGCGCACGGCCGCACGAGATCCATATGCCCGGCGGCGACTGCACGACCGAGATCTTCCAGTAGCTCAGGCCAGCAACGTCTCACAACCGAGCTGCGACAGCTGGCGGGCCACCCGCTCGCGGCCGCCGGCCGGGCAGACGGCGACGATCGCGCCGCCCGAGCCGGCGTAGTTGGCGCTCGCGTCGCACGCTCGCGCGCATTCGATCATCGCGACGTGGCGGGAATCGAGCGCCAGCATCCGCCGGCGGGCGTCGAAGCTCTGATCGACACAGCGCGCGAACGCCACCGCGTCGCCGGCGACCAGCGCATCGCGGGCGTCGCGCGCGAGCCTCCCGAGCTCCGCCATCGTGTCGACGACGGCCGGCTCTCGCTGCGCGTAGCGGTCGCGCAGCGGCGCATGCACTGCACCCGAGTCGCCGGCCGCGTCGGTTCGCCACGCGACCACGAGTGGCGGCAGCAACCCGGAGTCGAGTCGCTGATAGCGGTCCGGTCCGGACGCCGGATCAAACTCCATGAACATCAGGCCGCCGAACGACTGGGCCACCCGGTCCTGGAGCCCGGCCGGGATCTGGAGTTCCTCCAGTTCGATCGCCAGCGCGAGCTCGGCCAGCTCGGCCGGTTCGAGTTCGACGCCGTGCAGCGCGCAGAGCGCCCGCAGGGTCGAGATCACGATCGCGCTCGAGCCCCCCAGCCCGACCCCACGGGGGATCGTGGTCGACCAGTTCACGGCCGTGCGTGAGGCCGCCGGCCGGTATTCGCGCGCGAACCGCGCCACGGTCGCGGCGACCAGCTCGCTCGGCGGCGTGATGTCGAGTGTGGGCGCCGGGCGCGCCACCACCCGCGAGCGCCGATCGGCGAACGTCATCGCGAGTACCGCGCCGCCGTAGCCGTCGGATGGGTTGCCGGCTAGCGCCGCCCGAGCGTGCGCCTCGCCACGTGCCGCCCGCGCGGAGGCCCCGCCGCCCGCCGCCCGTACGTGCGCTTCACCGCGTGCCGAATCAGGGTGCGCCATCTCTTGCCAGCAACGCCGACGCCCGCGCGCGCAGCGCGTCGCCGAACGTGGGATGGGCGAGCGCGTGCTCGATGAACGCCGAGCAGTAGCCCTCAACGGTGCCGATGTCGTGGCGCCGCTCACCGGACGCGAGCTCGACCGCGACGACGCGCTCACCAGCCTCGATTACTGCGCGCAGCGCCGTGGCGAGCTGGACCTCGCCGCTATCGTCGGGCTCGAGATCGCGCAGGGCCGCGAACACGGCCGGACCGAGCACGTATCGAGCCGCGACCGCCAACCGGCTCGAGACCTCGCCGGGGCGCGGCTTCTCGACCACGTCTGTGACCTCGCCGGCGCCGCCGACGATGACGATCCCGTACCGCTGTACTTCGTCGGCGTCGACCTCGGTCACCGCGAGCGCGGCGCTCGCGCCGGTCCGCTCGTAGGCTTCGATCAGGCGCGCGACGATCCCGCTGTTGCCCGGAGCCGGGGGCTCGATGATCGCGTCGCCGAGCGCCACCACGGTTCCCTCGTCACCGGCGAAACCGTCAGCGTGGCGCAGCGCGTCGCCGAGCCCCAGCGGGCGCGGCTGTCGCGTATATGAGATCCGCAGCGTGTCGCCTGGGACGGCGGCGGCTCCCAGCTCCGGGTCGTAGTCGAAGTGGTCCTCGATCGCCCGCTTTCGCCTGCCGGTCACGAACAGCACCCGCTCGATCCCGGCTTGCGCGAGCTCCTCGACCACGTACTGCACGACCGGCTTGTCGACCACCGGCAGCATCTCCTTGGGCGCCGAACGGGTGGCGGGGAGCAGCCGCGTTCCGAGGCCTGCGACCGGGATGACGGCATGCGTGATCGGCACGGCCGGTGATCCTAGTGTTCCGAGGCGGGAACGAGGCGTGCGCTACGCGACGTTGCGCGCGGTGCCCGATGCCGGCGTGCGCAGCAGCGCCGACCGGTAGCCCGCGGCCAGTCGATCTAGCGACGCCTCCCAGGTGCGCTCGCGCGCGGTGGCCAGCGCGCTCTTACGGAGCCGCTCGCGGACCAGTGGCGAGCGGACGATGGTGAGTAGCGACGCGGCGAGCGCGTCGGGCTCGGCGGGCGCCAGCAGGCCGGTCTCGCCATCGACGATCAGCGACGCCGGACCGCCTTCGTCGACCGCGATCACCGGCAGACCGCTTGCTTGGGCCTCGAGGATCACCTGACCGAAAGTGTCCGTCCGGCTGGCGAACATGAAGTAGTCGGCGCTCGCGAAGGCGCGCGCGAGGTCCTCGCCACTCAGCCAGCCGAGGAAGGTCGCGTGGTCGCCGAGGCGGTCGCGCAGCGTCTGCTCCTCGGGGCCGCCGCCCGCCAGCACGAGGTGCAGGCTCGGGTCCTGGCGGCGGGCTGCCAGGAGCGCGTCTGCCAGCAGCTCGACGCCCTTCTCCTTGGTCAGGCGACCGGCGTACAGGACGTTGGTCGTATCGGAACCGAGCAACCCAGGGGTGCGCAGCGCTGGGTCAAACCGTTTCAGGTCGACGCCGCGGTCCCAGCGGCCGATCCGCCGCTCGGCGATCCCGAGGCCTTGCAGGCGCGCGTCGGTCGCCGGGCTCGGCGAGAGGACCACGTCGCAGCCTCTGTAGAACTGCTGCAGCGCGACGTTCGCGATCGCTTCGTAGTAAGCCGAACCCGTGCGTAGGCCGGCATAGGCGGCGAGCTCAGTGTGGTAGCTGCCGACCACCGGCAGTTCGAGCAGCCGCGCCAGCAGCCAGGCGCCGATGCCGGCCGGCCCGGGGGAGCAGAGGTGGACGAGGTCGTAGCGGCCCTCGGCCAGCGCCTCGACCAGCGCCGGAATCGTCGGCACGCCGATCCGCATCCCGCGGTAGAACGGAACCTCGACCTCGGCGACGGCGCTCAGCCGGCGGTCCACATCGGCATCGGTACCGATCACTTCGACCTCGTAGCCGGGCACACCTCGGTCGCGGATCTGCTCGATCGTGTGCGTCACCCCGTGCATCGAGTCCAGTCCGTCGGCGACCAACGCGACCCGCGGCCGATCGCCATCGCTACGCGTCAGCTTGAACTTCTCGCGGCCGAGGAAGGCGGATGCGGCGGCGTACGGGATCGCCGGCAGGCAGGCATCGAATAGCGCGTTCTGGATTCGCGGCAGGTCCACGCTCCCGTCGCTGATCGCCGCGACCGTGTCGTCGACCGCGCGCGCCAGCTTGCGCTCGTGGATTCGGCGCGCGCGCCGGTATAGGTCGGGGTGCCCGAGGTCGCCGTCCTGCAGTGACCGCAGCAGTTGCTGCTCGTCGAACGCGAGTTCCATCCCGGCCAGCCACGAGCGCAGGAGCGCACGCGCATCCTCCGGCCCGAGGTCGCCCGCGACCTGACCGCTGCGGACGTCACCCTCGCGCATCACGCGCTCGACGATCTTCAAGACGGCGGCCGGAGCGGGCCGCCCGGCACCGTCGCCTCGACCGAGACTGCGGATCGCGAGCGCCATCGCGGCGTGGGTCCACTTCGCGGCGCTTCCCTGGGCGCCATGCGCGCCGGCGTGCCCAGCGCGGATGTGGGCCAGGAACTCGGCCGGGGTCGCCGCGTGCGGCGTCTCCGTGAACGTCCGGCCAACGTCGATTCCGGCGTGGTCGTCCGAGCCCCCGATCGCGGTGCCCCCGTGGGTCTCGATGTAGACGAACGCCGGCAGGTTGAGCTCCTTGGCGCGTGATCCGTTGCGGGTCTCCCAGATCGGAAACAGCTGCGCCAAGCGGCGGCGGTGACGGGGCATGAGCGGCGCCCCGACCGCGAAGAACGGATGCGCGAGCGCGGCCGTTATCTCCTGCTCGCCTATGTACGCGGCGCACGTTTCGACGTCGTCGCTATGCGCCTGCAGCCATTCGTGGTCTTCGGGCGTGATCCCGTAACAAAGCACGTGAACCGCCTGTGGCTCGCGCTTGAAGAAAACGGTCAGCTCCTCGGAGATGAACGTGTCGTCGCGGTCGGCGATTGCCAGTGCTCCGGCGATCGTGTCGTGATCGGTGATCGTCACGAAGTCCATTCCGCGGCGCTTGGCGAGCTCGTACACCTCTTCCGGCGGCGTGGCGCACTCTGGCAGGTGCAGCGAACGCTGGATGCCGAGCTTCGACAGCTCAGAGGCCGTCGAGTGGACGTGCATGTCTGCGCGACTGTGTTCGTTCATGGCCACAGGATCGGCGCACACGTTTCCGGGGCAGTGAAGAACGCGCTCTCGTCTTGTGACTATTTCGTGAACGGAAGCATGTTCGTGGCTACGGGTGCAGAACCATTGCGGCGTGTCGCTGGACACGGTTGCCGATCAGATTGTCCTCTCGCGCGGACGGTTGCGCGTCGAAATCAGCTTGCGGCCGTTCGCATTCACTGTCCGGCGAGACGGACGCCGCCTGCTGCGTTCGGCCGGCCTGTGGGCCGTGGACGGGACGGTCCACGATCAGTTCATCCAGTTCACCGAGGGCGTTGTCGCCCGTGAGAACCGGGCACCCGCCGAGCGTGCGCTTAGCGCGCTGGTGATCTGGCGCGAACAGACTTCAGTCCGGCTCGGGGTCGGTCTCTACGGCGGCCGCGCCGCGCGGCTGGGGATCGAGCTGCACGCGGGGGAGCAGATCGAGCTCGAGCTCGCTGCGGACGGCGATCCGCTGCGACTTGCGTTCGACTGGGATCGGCGCTCGGGCGAGCGGCTAGTCGGCCTCGGGCTGCGGCACAACACTTCGTTCGACCAGGCGGGCCGCAATATCCAGCTCGGAGCCGACCGGCGCTACACGGGGCCCGACTGCCCGCCCGAGATGCTGGCCGAGGGCGGTATCCCACAGGGTGACTGCGCGCCGGTGCCGTGGCTCGAGTCGAGCCGCGGCTACGCGGTCTGGTGCCAGACAGACGCCAACGGAACCCGCTTTGACTCCGAGGGCGACCGGATTGCCGTCTCGGCGCGAGCGAACGCGGGCCCTCTGCGGCTGCGCCTGTTGTGCGCGCCAACCCCGGCCGCGCGGCTGCGCGCGTTCTGTCGGCTGACGGGCTTCCCGGCGCTGCTGCCCGAATGGGGCTACGGCTTCTGGAAGAGCCGCGATGTGTACGAGCACCAGGACGACGTGATCGACGATTACGAGGGCTTTCGCCGTCACCGGATTGCGCTCGACGCGATCGTGCTCGACTCACCGTGGGCGACTCAATACAACACCTGGGAGTTCAACCCGCACCAGTTCCCCGACGCCGCCGGAATGATCTCGACGCTCCGCACGAACGGGGTTCGAACCGTTGTCTGGGTCACGCCGTGGGTCAACCTCGACTCCCGCGATGGCCAGATCGCGCCGCAAGCCGAATCCGAGCGCCTGTACTCCGAGCCGGCGCCCAACTACGGCCCCGCGGCCACGGCCGGGCATTTCGTCAAGGAGCCCAACGGCACCGAGCCTTACGTCGGCCAGTGGTGGATGGGAACCGGTTCTCCAGTCGACTTCAGCAGCCCCGCCGCCGAGCGATGGTGGCGAGCATCCGCCCGGCGACTGCTCGAGCTCGGGGTCGAGGGGATCAAGGCCGACGACGGCGAGGGTTACTACGTCGACGACGACGTCCGGCTCGCCGATGGACGTACCGGCGCGCAGGCCGCCTGGGCACTCGGCGGGCTCCACCGCCACTGCGCGCAGCGGGCGCTCGACGAGGTGCACCCGGGGAGCGGGGTCCTGTTCGGCCGCAGCGGCTGGACCGGGCAGCATTCTGTCGGGCTGACTTGGGGAGGAGACCAGGCGTCCGATTTCTGGTCGCTGCGCGTGCTCGTCGTCGCGGCGCTGAGCGCGGCGTGCAGCGGCTTCTCGAACTTCTCGCACGACGTCGGGGGCTACCTCGGTCACCGGCTCGTCGAACGGTGTCCGCCGGAGCTGCTCATCCGGTGGATCCAGTTTGGCTGCTTCACGCCGCTGATGCACGCGCACGCCCGGATGGCCCAGGAGCCTTGGAACTACGGCGAGCGGGTACTGGATCTGTATCGCGGGTACGTGCTGCTCCACGAGCAGCTGCTGCCGTACGTGCGCGCGGCGGCGCGGACCGCGGCGCGAACCGGGCTACCGATCATCCGGCCGCTGTGCCTGACCGACCCCGGCGATTCGCGCGGCTGGTCGATCAGCGATGTGTACGGGTACGGCCCGGCGCTGTGGGTGGCGCCGGTGCTCGACGACGCCGCCCGCGAGCGCGAGGTTGCGCTGCCGCGTGGACGGTGGATCGAGACCTGGTCTGGTGAGCGGGTGCACGGTGGCGGCGAGGTGATCGTGGCGACGCCGCTTGATCGGATCCCGGTCTGGGTCCGGGACGGATCAATCGTCGTGACGCACCCGCCGGCTCACGTGGCGTCCGGACTTGGCGACGTGCCGCCGTCCGCGCGTCCGCTGGTGGCGACCCTGTGGGGATCCCCACCGCTTGGCCACACCGCGGTGCGACTTGCCGACGGAACGGTGATCGGTTGGCGCCGCGGCGGTTGGGTGGTGAGCGGCAATCCAGGCGGTCGCGCGATCGATTTCGCGCACAAGTGAGGCCCACGGCGGCGGCGGCCCGCCGGCGCTTTGCGCCGGAGCTCCCGTGCTGCTCGGAGAACCAGGGGTGCTCGGGCTTCCGGTGGTGCTCGGAGAACCAGGGGTGGTTGGCGCTCCGGTCGTGGTCGGGGTCGGCGCCGGGGTCGTCGGCGTCGTGGTCGGAGCGTCGGGCGACGCCGGCGTGCCGGTGGTGCTCTGGCGTGCCGGAGCCCGGGGTGTTGAGTGGCTGCGCGGGATGACTCGCGCCAGCGAGCTTGTCGATCACCGGCTTGCCGTCGATCGGCTCCAGCGGCGGCAGCTTCACGAGGCAAGCGATGATCGCGTCGCGAACGAACGCCGGTAGGTTCGCCGGATTGTGCGTCCGCTCGTATGGCTTGAGCTTCTTGATTAGCTGCGCCAGCCGCTTGCGAGAGCTCAGTGCTCCGGCCTTTGCCAGGTGGGCGTAGGTGCAACGGCAGTACGGCCGGTACGTACCGCCGGTGCCGGGCTTCATGCAGCCGTTGATCCACAGCCGCTTGATCTCCTTGACCGTGAGCACCGGACGCTGTTCGGGCTGGCGCCCGGATTGGTTCGAGGACCCGTGACCGCTGGACTTGTGAGTGGTCGACTTGTGAGTGGTCGACTTGTGAGTGGTCGACCCGTGCGTACTGGTGTGGTGTGTGGAGGACCTGTGGCTGGTCGACTTGTGAGTGCTGGTGTGGTGGGTGCTCGTGTGAGTGGTCGACTTCTGAGTGCCGGCCGATTTGTGACCGGAGCTCGTCGAGGACTTCGAACTCGACTTGTTCGTGCCTGTGCTCGCCGCCGAGGACGTGGAGGGCGCCGCTGGAGAGTACGACAGGGCCGTCAGCTGAGAATCAGCGCTCGAATCGGCGTGACCCTTCCCGTTCGGTCTCGCATGGTGGGCGCGTTTTGCCGGCACCGTCTGTTTTGGCGTGCCCAGAGACTCGGCCGCTGTGATTGCCGCCGCCACGGCGGAGCTGTACTGGACCGTGGTGCTGGCGCTGCTGGAACCGTAGCCATCGGCGCGGGCCGAGACCATGATCGTCTCGCTGGGTTCGGTGAGCTGCAACGGCATCTGGTAGTTGCCGTCCGTGACCCTGACCGGCTGTCCGCCCACGGTCACCGATGCGCTGCCAGGCTCAACGGTGCCGGATACGAGGATGCTGCGTACACCAAGGGTCGAGCCGGTGGTCGGGGTCAGAATCGATAGCGAGACGACCCGCTTTGGGGGTGCGGTCTTCGCACCGCATCCCGCTATAGCGAGGGCGGCGATGATCAGGCCGGCAAGCGCAATCAGACTGAGGCGGACCCGCATTCCGCACCCTTTGTCGGCACGTGTTTGGAGGCTCTTGATAGCCCTGGGTAGCCTGAAACAGGTCTAGAACGCGGTTCGTTCGCCAGCTTCCTATCAGGACGGGCTTTTCGGGCGGTCGTGGCAAATCAGACGGCGTCCAAACGATCGTCGTTCGAATCGCAAAGCTGCTCAATCAGGCGCCGAGCGTAACGAACTTAATTCGTGACGATTCCCTTCCTTTCATGCGGTAGGCTGCGGCCGTGGCCGAAACAATTGAGCCGCAGAGCCGACGGGACAGGCCCGCGAAAGCGCTCCTCAGCCGGAGCCTGATCGTGGACGCGGCGCTCGAGCTCGTTGCGCAGCAGGGGCTTGAGGCGGTGACGCTGCGAAAGGTCGCCGACCGGCTCGACACAGGGCCCGCCTCGCTCTATGTGTATGTCGAGAACCGAGACGAGTTGCTCGGGCGGATGCTCGACCGGGTGCTCTCACAGGTGCCCGAGGTCGTCGTCAAGCACAAACGCTGGCGCCGGCGGGTGGTTGAGTTGTTCACCGAGGTGCTCGAGGCGCTTGACCGATATCCGGGGATCGCGCAGGCGGCGCTCGGTTCGAGCCCGGCGCGGCCGGCCGTCGACACGATCGCCGACAACGCGCTTGCTCTGCTGCGCGAAGGAGGCCTTGACAAGCAGACGGCCGGCAGGGCGTGCGATGCCCTGATTCTGTTCACGGTCGCGACCGCGGTACAGCACGCGGCCCATCGCCGGACGCAATCAGGACCGCGCGCGCCGACCACCGCCGCTGAGTTCGAGGACGAAACGACGACGGGGTCCGTGCCGGGTGAGGAATCCGAGCAATTCGAGTTCGCGCTCAACGCGATCATCCGTGGCGCCCGAGACTCGCAGCCGACCTTCTGAGCCGACTATCCTCGCGACGTGCATTTCGGCGAGCTGACCGCGCCCGAGCAGCGAGTGCTGGGCTGTCTGATCGAGAAGCGCTGGACGACGCCGGACCAGTATCCGCTGTCGCTCAACGCGCTTCGGCTGGCGTGCAACCAGTCGACCAATCGCGATCCGGTTACTCACTACGACGAGGCGACTGATCCGCGACGCCGCGCAGCGGCTCTCCCGTTATGGCCTCACCCGGCTTGCGAGCGGCCACGGCTCACGGGCCGTCAAGTATCGCCACCTCGCCGAAGAGGGGCTCGGTCTCGGACGAGAACAGCTCGCCGTGTTGGCCGTGCTCCTGTTGCGCGGCCCTCAGACGCCTGGAGAGCTCAAGCAGCGGACCGAGCGAATGGCGCCGCTCTCGACGCTTGCGGACGTCGAGGTCGTTCTGGCCGAGCTCGACGAACGCGGTTACGCACGACGCCTCGCGCGGCGGCCGGGGCAGAAGGAAGACCGCTTCGAGCAGCTGCTCGGCGGCTCGCACGCCGAGCCCGTCTCGGGCGGACCCGTCGATTCACGCGCCGAGCCTGTCTTGGGCGGACCCATCGATTCACGCGCCGAGCCCGTCTTGGGCGGACCCATCGATTCACGCGCCGAGCCCGTCTCGGGCGGACCCGTCGATTCACGCACCGAGCCCGTCCCGGGCGGACCAGGGCCACCCGCCGATCCGATCGAGCCGCCGATCGCCGGCGACGGCCTCGAGGAGCGGGTCGCAGCGCTCGAGGCCGAGGTCGAGCGCCTGCGTGCCGAGCTCTCGGATCTGCGCCGGGCTCAGGTGGGCAGCGCCAGCCCGATGATGTAGGTAGCGCCGCCGACGATCACGCCGGCCAGCGTCATCTCGAGGCCGGCCGCCCACCAGCTGCGCAGGGTGACCAACGACTTGGCCGCGCCAACGAGAAAGTGCGCGACCAGTGACACGACTGCCGCTGCGACGATTGCGGCCGTCCCGGTCGTGATCATGAACGGGATCACCGGGATGATCGCGCCGAGCCCGGTCGAGATTCCCGCCGCGGCAGCGGCCTGGGCGGGGTCGCCCTCCGCGTGGCCGGTGATCCCGAATTCCTCCGTTGCCAGTGCCTGCAGCATCGCGTCCGGCTTCAGCGCGAGCTGTTCGGCGAGCTGATCGGCGGTCGCGGCGTCGATCCCTTTCAGCTGGTAGAAGAGCGACAGCTCCTCCTTCTCCTCCTCCGGGTGCTCGGCGATCTCCTGGCGCTCGCGCTCGATGTTCGCGTCCGCCATCTCCGCCTCGGAGCGCTCGGCGAGAAAAGCGCCGGTCGCCATCGACAGCGCGGAGGCGATCGCGCCGGCGAGGCCGGCGGTCAGCACGGCGCTCGACCCACCGGTGGCGCCAGACACGCCGGCGACGATTCCGAACACGGCGGCGAGCCCGTCGTTGGCCCCGTAGATCGCGCCCGACACCCAGCTGGCGCCGGTCCGGTGCCACTTCTCGCGGCCGAGGATCCGGTCCAAACGCGCGCGGGTGCCCGGAACGGCGATCGGTGGCCCGTCGCTCTCGAGTGCCGGCGAGTCCGTCGGGGAGCCCGACCGCAGCTCCGCGACCGCGAGCGAGTGAGAGCGCTCGTCCTTGCGGATTTCACGCAGCAGGTGATCGGTCTCGGGGTCGCCGGTCGACCGCTTGTAGAGGTCGTCTACCTCCTCGTCCTCCGCTGCTTCGCGCGCCGCGAGCAGCCGGTCGACCGGTGCGACTCGCGCCTGCAGCCGGAGCATCAGCGGCACTTGGATGGTGCCGGGGTCGGGCACCTCGATACCGAGTTCGCGCATCCGTTGCTCGAGCCGCCCGCGGTGCCCGCCTTCGGCCTCGGCCATCCGGCGCAGGATGTCGGCCTCCCGATCGTCGAGCCGGCGCGCGATCAGCTCGTAGACAGCGCCGGCGAGGATCTCTCCGCGCCAGGCGGTGAGCAGTCGCTCCCGCACGTCGGCCTCGCTCATCGCGGTCAGCGTACCGGTGGGTCGCTGCGGTTGTGTGTCGATGGTCGAGAGATCCCCGACCGCGAATGCAAGCGCTACAGGATGCCGATCTCGGAGTTGTCGCCGACGAGGAACCGGTAGGCGCGCGGCTGGCGTTCGTCTCGTGCGATCCGGACGTTGCGTCCCAACAACGAGGATTCCATCCGGCCGGCGAGATTGTGCACCTCGGAGCACGTGAGCAGAATCGAATGCTCGACCTCGGCGTTCTCGATCACGCAGCCTTCACCCACGGCGGTGTACGGGCCGACGTAGCAGTCGGTCAGGCGGGCGCCGGCGCCGATGATCGCCGGACCGCGGACCGCCGAGCGCTCGAGCCTCGCGCCGGGTTCGATCACCACCCGGCCGTCAACCTGAGACTCGACCAGCTCGCCCTCGACCCGGGTCTCCAAGGTTTCGAGCACGAGCCGATTGGCAGCGAGCATGTCCTCGAGTCTTCCTGTGTCCTTCCACCAGCCGTTGACGATGTGGGGCTCGACTCTCATGCCCTGGTCGACGAGCTGCTGGATCGCATCGGTTATCTCGAGCTCGCCGCGCGCCGATGGCTCGATCGCGCGGGCCGCCGCGTGGACGGCCGGCGTGAACATGTAGACGCCGACGAGTGCCAGGTTCGTCTGCGGAGCCGCTGGCTTTTCGACCAGTCGCACGACGCTTCCGTCGCGCAGCTCTGCGACCCCGTACTGCTCCGGATCCGGGACCGGAGTCAGCAAGATCAGCGCATCGGGTGTTCCGGCCCGGAAAGCGGCCACCAGATCCTCGATTCCGCCCTGCAGCAGGTTGTCGCCCAGATACATGACGAACGCCGAATCGCCGAGATACTCCTCCGCTGTCAGGACCGCGTGCGCGAGCCCGGCCGGCTGGTCCTGGACGATGTAGGTCAACTCGACGCCGAACCGCCGGCCGTCGCCGGCCGCCGCCCGGATCTCGTCGCCGGTCTCGGGGGCGATGATGATCCCGACCTCCTCGATCCCTGCCTGAGCCATCGCCTCGATCCCGTAGAACAGCACCGGCTTGTTGGCGACCGGCACGAGCTGCTTGGCGCTGGTATGCGTGATTGGCCGCAGCCGTGTCCCCTTGCCGCCCGAAAGGATCAGTCCCTTCAGCTCTCGCATGACCGGCAGGAGCGTAGCGGCAAGCGGGCGCGCAGCCAGTACTAGTACGCGCCGAGCGAGCTTGCGGTGATCCCAGCTGGTGGTTCGCCGCACGACGAACTGCAGCGCGAGCCGCTTGCCCTGCCTGAGCGGCGACCGCCGCCTCGATCTCGGAGGTGACCGTGCCGCCGCCGTACCGGGCAAGCAGCTCGACCCCCAGCGCGGCGACGACGTCGTAGTCGCGATGCAGCTGCACCCGGGCCTCGATCATCACCCCTCGAAGTTGGTCGTAGCTGTCGCCGGTCTCGATTTGCAGGGTCGCGCGGGGATCGCGCTCGAGGTTTCGCGCCTTCTGCGACTTGGCATAGGTCCAAGCCCAGATCTGATCGTTGCGGACGACGTACCAGAGCGGCATCAGGTGCGGCCAGCCACGCACCCCGTTCGTGGCGCAGATCACGACTCGCTGGTCAGCGATGAACTCGGCAACCTCCGCCGCGGTCAGCCTGATCTGCTCGCGACGGTTCACGCGTTGGCGGTCTCAGTGTGAGATCAACTCGGCGCCGGCGATGATCGCATCGGCGGCCGCCTGGACGGCGGCGCGTGCGTCGTCGGGTGAGAGCACGACCGCATCGCCGGCCTCCTTGAGCGTTTCGCGGACCAGCCAGTCGACGCCCGCGAAACCGAGCTCGACGATCACTGAGCCGTCGTCGAGCTCGGCGACCACGCCTCGTTCCTCGCGCGCCCAGCGTGCCCTGTCGGGCGACACCCAGACGCGCGCGCGCCGCGACGCGGGGACCTCGCCGGTACGCGGCCAGCCGTCAACGTCGGCCGCTGGATCGACGTCCGCTCGCGGCTCGAACGTCTGGTCGGTGACGGTCGCGGACTTGATCCGGTCAAGGCGGAAGTGACGCACGCTCTGTCGTGCCGGGTCAAAGCTCGCCAGATACCAACCCTCGCGCCCGTTGATCAGCGCGTAGGGCTCCACCAGCCGCGTCGAGAACTCGTCCTCGTTCTCCTTGTAGTACTCGAACGACAACAGCCGCCGGCGGGCGATCGCCCGCGACACCTCGGCCGCGATCTCGGCGTCGTCTCCTGCCGGCGACGCGAACTGGAGACCCTCGTGGACTGGGTCCTCGCCGAGCGCGGCCACGACCTTGTCGCGGACCGACGCGAGCGAGCCCTCCGGGATGTGTTCGCCGATCAGGTCGATCGCAGCGATCAACGCCTTCGCCTCGACCGGCAACAGCCGTGCCGGGCGGGCAAATGAGTCGCCGTACGGCTCGGGATCGACTTCGATCGTGCCGTCGGCGTGGATCTCGGCGTACAGCACGTACGTGCCGGCGCCAAAGTTGACGACGTTCAGAACCGAGATGTCCTCGCGCAGTTCCTGCTCGGACACCTTTAGCGCCGAACAGATCTCGCTCGAGCTCAACAGGCGGCCCGCCCTGCCCGCCTCGATCAGGATGCTCGCGAGCGTGACCAGACGCGCGAACCGCTCCGGGCGGATCGCGGCATCCGGACGGCTGCCATTGCCGTCCTCGATCTCGTGCCGATCATCCTGATTTAGGGCCGTGCCGGCGGACGCGGTCTGCTCCGGTGAGACGGGGTCGGCGAACCGCGGCTCACCGGTATGACGCTCGATCAGCAGCCCGAGCCGCTCTCGCAACTCAGCCACCAGCTCGGGCGGACCCACGATCCGCGCGTTGTCCCCGAGGCCCAGCGCCCAGGCGATCAGCTGACGGGCGTTGGAGTACTGGGTCACGAACACGCGGTCACCGGGGTCGACCTGTTCGCCGGCTTGCCTGATCTCGCCGTAGCGGCCGAAATGACGCTCGATCTGCCACGCGATCCGCTGGCTGATCCACACCTCGGCGGTGCCAACCGGTTCGCCGAACTGCCAGTCGATCCGATTCGCGTACGCGCGCGGGTCGAAGTTGGCCGGCCGCTGGAAGTCGTGTTCGGCCTTGGTCGCGTAGCCGACCTTGCCGCGGATCCGCGACAGGCGGAAGACCCTGATTGCGCTGCGCTCGTGCGAGCGTCCGACGACGTAGAACTGACCGCCTTGATAGAGCAGCTGATACGGGTCCACACGGCGCGTCCCGACCTCGTCGCGCTCCATCGTGTGATAGTCGAACACGATCGTCTTGCGGCGAAAGATCGCGGTTTCGATCTTCGCCAGCCGCTGCGACACCTCGTGGCCACCCGCGGACCCCGTGATGCCGAGCGCGACCGTGCTCTGCTCGGGAGCGGCGAGCGGGCTGGGCCTTCCCCATGAGATCTGCTGCAGAGCGAGCCGCAACGGTTCGGCGTAGGCAAACTCGCCATCGAGCAGCTGCAGCGCGGTCTGCAGCGCGGCCAGTTCCTTGTCGGTGAACGCGATCGGCGGCAGATGGAAGTTCTCGGGCGGGAGCGAGTAGTTCTCCTGCTCGACCAGCCCGTCGACTGGCTTCTCGACCGCCAGCACGATCCCGAGCGCCTCGAGCTCGGAGCGGTCGGCGTAGAAGCGACGCGCGAATGCATCCTCATTCATGACGCTGTAGCCCTCTACGTCGCGCCTGATCTCGGGCGCGGTCACCGGTCGGCGCTCGGCCATCAGGTAAGAGATCAGCGACAGCTGACGGATCAGCTTCTCAGTGTCTTTCGCCATCCGTTTGCCACTCTAGACGGGCGTTGTCCGCGGCGATCGAGCGCGCGGCGCACCCGTCGCAATTTGCGGACTTTTGGAGCAGTCCGCCACCCGGCCGCCACCCGCCGTGCGAGCGTCCTCTGAGGGGCCCGCGTCGCTCGCGCGCGCCGCGCACACCGAGGCTGCTTGGCCCGTGGCTGCGCCTGCCCGACTAGGCCGCTTCGCGCTCCTGCTCCGCGCGCCCCGCGAAAAACGCGCCGCCCCCGATCCCCTTGTCATACCCCGACCACAGTTCACCCGACGCGAGACTCTTCTCGACGCGGTCGAAGCTGCCGAGCCTCCCACCCAGGTTGTCGATCATGTGGACCAACGTCGCCTCCCGCGTGCACGGGACCACCGGACTGCCGTGCTGGAGCGAGCCGTGGTGGCTGAGGATGATGTGCAGGACGGCCTGCGCGAGCTCGGGTGGAAACCCGTTGAGATCCTCGATCGCGCGGCGCACCCGGTAGTAGCCCAGCGGGATCTCTCCGTACAGCCGCCCGTCGTCGGACATCGAGATCGAGTCGCCGCTGCTCTCGTAAGCGTCGAGCTTGCCGATGTCATGCAGGAGCGCGCCGGTCACGGCGATCTCGCGATCGATTCCACCGAATGTCGCCGAGATTGCGCTGACGGCCTGCGCGACCGACAACGAGTGTTCGAGCAAGCCGTGCCGGTAAGCCTGGTGGTAGTGCTTGGCGGCCGGCGCGACCCGGAACCGCGACCAGGTCGGCGAGTCCTCCGCGAACACCAGCGCCAGCAGCCGGCGCAGGTGCAGGTTGTGGATCGTGGCCAGCAGCTCTTTCAGGTCGGCCTCCATCTGGGCGATCGTTCGCGCCGGGCCATCACGAAGCTCCGCGATGTCGTACTCGCGCTCGTCGGCAAGGCGCAGCGAGTCCAACATCAGCTGCGGCCCAAACCGCTCGTGGATCGCAAACCGACCGGTGACCCAGACCGGCGCGCCGGCGGCACACAGTTCACGCGCGCGAGCGGGATCGGCGGTCAGGATGCCGGTCACTGCTCCCGACCGGTCGACGAGCGTCAGCTTCAGGAACTCGTCGCCGTTGCGGCGCCGGCGGAGCTCGGCGCTGCGCACCAGCAAGCTCTGCGCCACCAGACAGCCGTCGTGAAACTCCCGAACCTGCATCGGCAGCGAAGATAGAGTGGCGTTCGGACGACACCGATGGACAAAACCGCACTGGTTACAGGAGGAACTGGGGGGCTTGGGATCGCGGTCACCGGCCGCCTGCTGGACGACGGCTGGCGCGTCGTCGTCCCGTGGATCGTCGAACGCGAGTTGGAACGCGTTGAGCAGCGCGACGGCCTGGAGCTGGTCGAGGCCGACCTGTTCGATCCCGCCGGCGTGGCCGAGGTGGTCTCCCGCGCAGGCGCCGACGGCGGTGCGCCGCTGCGGGGCGTGGTCAACCTGGTGGGCGGCTTTCAGGCGGGCGGCCGCGTCGATGAGACGCCGATCGAGGATTTCGAGGGACAGTTGCGGCTCAATCTGCGCGCCACCTACCTGGTGACGCAGGCCAGTCTCCCGCAGCTGATCGCGGCGGGCGGCGGCTCGGTCGTGTGCGTCGGCACCCGCGCGGCGCTGCGGCCGTTCTCGGGCGCGGCCGGTTACGCGGCCTCCAAGGCTGCGGTGTTGGCGTTCGCGAAGGCGGTCGCCGTCGAGTACCGCGACGACGGGGTGCGCTGCAACGCGATCCTCCCGAGCGTCATCGACACGCCGTTCAACCGCGCCGAGATGCCTGACGCCGACCACGAGCGGTGGGTCAAACCGGCCGCGATCGCGGCCGTGATCGCATTTCTGCTGTCTGAAGACTCGTCACCCACGAGCGGCGCGCTGATCCCGGTCTACGGGCGCGCCTGAGCCACCGCGCGGACCCCCTCCCGCGTGCCGCCGCGAACGCCCTACAGCCCGGGCGGGTGGCGGACCGCGAACGAGCTCAGGTCCGACTCGTCGGCGGGCCGGGTCGACCAGCGGTCGCCCGTCTCGGCAAGTGCGACGGTGTCGAAGCGCAGCCCGGCGACGTACATGAACACGTGTCCGGCGTTGGCAAATATCGTGATCCATTTGCCCGGGCCGGGATCGCCCCAGTTCATCAGCTGGCCGGAGACGACCGTGTGGTCGAGCAGGTGGGCGGCCGCGAACACGTAGCTGATCGACCCCGAGCAGTCATAGGCGGTGTCCTCGTAAGTCAAGTGACCACCGCCGTACCGGTAGGGAAGCTTCGCGATCTCGTTGCCGGCGGCGATCACCTCCTGAACCGCGGCGGGGGCGTCGACCGGTGCGATCGCGAGACCGCTCGGTGTCAGCGTCGCCTGGTTGGCGCTCGCGGTCATGCCGCTCTCGGAGAGCTGCTGGCGGACCACGGCCTCGCTGACGGGTTGTGGGAGCGAACTGGGCACCGGGCCGACGCTGACGCCGGCGGTGTCGCCGGCCGGCTGGCTCGCGGCCGCCGAGGCGCCGGCGACCGGCTCGATCACCTGCGGGTGAGCGCGCATCGCCTGCGCGGCGGAGGACGCAGCACTCGCCTGCTGGCCACCCCCGGTCGCTTGCTGTCCACATCCGGCCGTCGCGGCGCACAGCGCGGCGATCGTCAACGCTCTGACTCCTGACGCGCGCACGACGATCAGTATGGCGCGCCCACGCCCGGCGGGGCGATGGTCGCCGCGCCCGCCGTCAGTCGTCCAGATGGCCCGAATAGAGCGCGAACACGGCCCCCTGCGGGTCCTGGACGACGGCGATCTTCGCGATCCCGATGTCGGTCATGGGCACCAGCACATTGCCGCCCAGCTCACCGACCTTGGCGAGCGTCGCGTCGATGTCGTCGGTAGCGAAATAGACGAGCCAGAACGGAGGCGTGCCGGGCGGAGCCGGCGGCCTGATGCCGCCGTTGCTGTGACCGTCGGCCGTGCTGATCACCAGGTACGCCGGGTCGGCGCCCTCCATCGGGCTCGTCGTCCAGCCGAACAGGTCGCTGTAGAACTTGGCCGACGCATCGACATCGGGCGAACCGAGCTCGTTCCACGACAGCGCGCCGGGCGCGTTGACGAGCTGAGCTCCGAGGTGCTGCTTGGGCTCCCAGACCAAAAACCAGGCGCCCTGCGGGTCCTGCACGACGCCCATCCTCCCGGCCTCCATGACGTCAAACGCTTCGGCATGCACGGTCGCGCCGAGCTCCTTGGCGCGGGCGAGCGCTTCGTCTGCGCTCTCGACCGTGACGTACGAGTTCCAGGCCGGCGGGGCCCCGGCTTCGCGCTGCATTTCCGGTTGCGGAGAGATCGCGGCGACCCACTTGCCGTCGATCGCGGCCATCGAGTAGACAACGCCCTCGCCGGCGGGCATGTCGGTTATCTCCCACCCGAACAGGCCCGAGTAGAACGCTTTGGCGGCATCCTGATCGGTCGTATTCAGATCGGTCCAGCTGAACGTCCCAGGTGTGTGCTTCGTTCGTTCGCCCATAGCCGCGACGCTACCACCGGCGTCTGTCAATGAACAACGCTCAGACTTAGACTGTTCACATGTCCGATTACACGCATACGAATCTCAAGGACGTCGACAACTCCGCCGCTGACCGGGCGCCGGGCTTCGAGGCCCGCTTTGGCCGCAAGCACCTTGACTCCGACCATCTGGGAGTCAGCTTCTTCCGGTATCCCCCCAACTTCAAAGCACCGCACGGGCACCACCATCGCGAGCAGGAGGAGGCCTACGTGGTCGTCGAGGGATCGGGGCGGATCCGAGTCGGAGACGAGGTCGTCGACCTGAAACAGTGGGACGTCGTCCGCGTTGCCCCTGAGACGGTGCGGGCGTTCGAGGGCGGACCGGAAGGGCTGTCGATCATCGCGGTCGGCAACGACCGGCCCGAAGGCGGCGACGGCGTCCTCGTCGAGGACTTCTGGACTGACTGACCTCCCGGGCTGACCCGCTGGACTGACTGACCCGATTAGGCCCGCGCGTGCGACGCCGGGTCAGTCCCCTCGAGCTGGGTCATCGTGACGCTCGCCTCGAGTTCGGCGCTCGCGGCGCCGCGATAGACGCCCTTGATCGGCGGCACGTCGGAGTACTGGCGACCGTGCCCGATCTTGACGTGGGTCTCGCCCGCGAGCACCTGATTGGTCGGGTCGGCGCCGACCCAGACCGGCTCGCTGCCGTCGGGGCTCGGTAACAGCGCCTCGAGCCATGCGTGGGTGTCGACCTCGATTGACTCACTGCCGCCGTCCTTGCCGGCCGCGAACAGGTAACCGGAGACGTACCGGGCAGCGATCCCGTGGTGGCGCAGCAGAAACAGTCCCAGGTGGACGAAGTCCTGGCAGACCCCGCCGCCGGCCTCGAGCAGATCAGTGATCTCCGAGTCGACGTAGGTGGCGCCCTGGCGATACTCGAACCGGTCCGGGATCAGTTCCGACATCAGCATCACGGTCGCCAGCGGCGTCGAAGCCGACCCGGTCGCCGCCAGCAGGTCCGCGAGCCCGGGGTGCGCCGCACCGGAATCGGTCTGGAGCAGGAACTCGCCTCCGGCCTCGCGGTAGCTGGGACCTGAGAGCACATCCCAAGTGCCCTTCGGAGGCTCCTCGGCGGCCCTGGTGCTGGCCCGCGCACGGACATCGATCGTTAGTTCCCGGTGCGGTCGCGAGACCTCGAACTCGACGACCTCGGTGCCGAAGTAGTCGGTGTGGCGATGCAGGCGGACCTCGGGCGTCAGCCTGACGCTGAACTCGTCACAGCGCTGACGGCCGTTGCCGTGTGGCTTGACGCGCAGCGCGTTGAGGTTGTCGACGACGTCGGCGTCGTACTCGTAATGCGTGAGATAGCGGATCGCGAAATTCATGGGAACGCAGCTAGAGATGCACGGCGGCGAGCGCGGCGATCGCAAAATAGCGACCGTCGATGTCGCGATCCACGTGCGCCAATTCCTCCTGTACCCGTTCGAGGGTCTGGGCAAGCGCGCCCCCCGCCTCCGGCGCTCTACGTTGGAGCTCGAGTTCGGCGATCAACCGTTCGAGCCGCAGTACCGGCGGCGACGACCGCGGTTGCGCATCGGCCGCCGACAGCGCGACGGTCAGCGCCGACACCGACGAGGCGACTGACCCGGGGTAGGCGGAATCGAACAACAGAAAGCGGATCACGGGCCCGACCGTTGGCGCGTAGCGGTACGCTCGCCGGTAAGCCTGGAGGCCACCGACGGCCTGCAGCAGCGCCAGCCCCTCGGTCTCGAAACCATCGTCGAGCGCGCCCTCCGGGATCGCGACGCGGAGCATCCGGAGGACCATGTCGGCCTCCTCGATCCGGCCGCCGGCTTCGAGGAACGCGCGGCCCTCATCGCGCAACATCGTCCGGTCGACGAGCCCCCAGAACAGCGCACAGTGCTCCTTGACCTCCTGGTAGACGGAGTACGGGCCCGTCCGCAGCGCCGCCTGGAGGTCGTAGCGCCCCAGCAGCAGATAGAAGGAGTTCAGCGCCTCCCACATCTCGGTTGAGATCACGTCGCGCATCGTCCGTCCGCGCTCGCGCGCGCGGGCGACACACGACACGACTGAGGCCGGGCTGTCGATGTCGAGCGTCAGCAGCCGCGCGATCTCGGCGCCGCCGAATCTCGGCAACGTCTGCTCGGCGCGCGCGGCGTCGTCCTCCCCGGGCGCGAGCGGCTTGGCGCCGATCGTGGCGAGCACGCCCTCCCAGCTGAGCGCGATCCCGCGCTCCCCTGGATCGCCGGCCACGTCGGCGTGAAACGCGCCGTCGAGGATCCGGGCGGTGTGTTCGGCGCGCGTCAGATCGCGTCCGAGCCAGAACAGCTCCTGCGCGATCCGCGCGAGCATCTAGAGCTCGGCCTGTGGTCGTTGCTGCTGGCCCTGGCTCTGCCGGCCGTCACGGCCCACCTGTTGCTGCTGTTGCTGGCCCTGGTTCTGCCAGCCGCCGTAGCGCACGTCGGGAAGCCTTGGCGGGCGCCGTGCCGGCAGCGTCCCCGGCGCCAGGTCGGTTTGGCTGTCGTCGTCGAGCACCCACGTGTCCTTCGAGCCGCCGCCCTGCGACGAGTTGACGATCATCGAGCCCTCCTGCAGGGCCACTCGCGTCAGGCCCCCCGGGACGATGCGGATCTCCTCACCGAACACCGCAAACGGCCGCAGATCGACGTGGCGCGGGGCAAGCTGGCCGTCGCCACACTCGGTCGGAACGGTCGACAGGTGGACGACTTCCTGCGCGATGAACCTGCTGGGGTGCTCGTTGATCACTCGCGCTTGCTGCTGTCGTTCGTCGGCGCTCGCGTGCGGGCCGATGAACACCCCCTTGCCGCCCGACTCCGAGGTGGGTTTGACGACGAGCTCGTGCAGACGGCGCAGTACCTCTTTGCGAGCGCGCTCGTCGCTGAGCAGGTAGGTGGGGACGTTCTCGAGAATCGGCTCCTCGCCGAGGTAGAAGCGGATCATCTCGGGGACGTAGCAGTAGATCGCCTTGTCGTCGGCGACCCCGGTGCCGATTGCGTTGGCGATCGCGACGGTGCCCGCGCGGTAGGCGCGCACCAGCCCCGGGACCCCGAGCATCGAATCGGGCCGGAACTCGAGTGGGTCGATGAAATCGTCGTCGAGCCGGCGATAGATCGTGTGAACTCGCTGGAGCCCGGCCGTCGTGCGCATGTAACAGACCGCGTCGCGGACAACGAGGTCGCTCGCCTCGACCAGCTCGACGCCCATCTGGCGAGCCAGGAACGCGTGCTCGAAGTAGGCCGAGTTCAACGGCCCGGGCGTCCACAGGACGACCGTCGGGTGGCTATCGGCGGCCGGCGCCACGGCTCGCAGGGCATCGAGGAGCAGCGACGGGTAATGGTCGACGGCTCGCACGCGGTGCCCGGCGAACAGCTCGGGGACCAGCCGTGTCATCGCGACGCGGTTCTCGAGCACGTACGAGATCCCGGAGGGGGTGCGGACGTTGTCCTCGAGCACCCGCCAGCTGCCGTTGCCGTCGCGGACCAGGTCGCAACCGCAGACATGGCAGTAGACGCCGCCGGGCGCGCGGACGCCGTGCACCGGCCGTGCAAAGCTCGAGCGGCTGACGATCAGCGACCAGGGCACGATCCCGGCGCGGACGATCTCGTGCGCGTGGTAGACGTCGTCGACGAACGCGTTCAGCGCCCGGATCCGCTGCGCCAGGCCGCGCTTGATCGTCGTCCACTCGGCCGCCGTCAAGACGCGCGGGACCAGGTCCAGGGGCCAGGCGCGGTCTCGCCGTTCGCCGTCGGTGCCCGCCACCTCGAAGGTGATTCCCTGCTGCATGAAGATTCTGTCGCGACGCTTGCCGGCAGCGTTGAGCGCCTCGGGGCCGAGTCGCGCCAGCGCCGCCATCAGCGGCGCGGCGTGCGGGAGTGGCGTGCCGGCGGGCGTCAGCAGCTCGTCGCAGCTACCGCTCGGGACTCGGTACCCGCTCGCGATCGACTGCACCCCGGCGTCAGCCATCCGCTAAAGGTAGCGGCGGCGCTGGGACTCAGCGGCTCGGACGGCAGCGAAGGCGCTGGGACTCAGTGGCTGTGCGACTCGGCGTGCCCGGTAGGACAGGACACCGCCGGCCGCGAACTGGAGCGCCTTGTCGGGACGCAGGATGAACGGAGACAGGGAATCCTCGCCGTGGCGCGCAACGATCTCACGCGCCGCGCAGTGCTCGCGCTCGGCGTGGCGGTTGGCGCTCGCCATTGGCCGCATCAGCGACCGGACGGCCAACACACTGACGATTGCCGCGGCCAGGATCAGCGCGTCGATCAGCGAGATCCACCCGTAGCTCATCCGCGGGGCGGCGACCAAGCGCAGTGCATGCGCGACGCTGCGGTGGAGAGCTCGCTCGATCGTGCGGTCGGGGCGAGCAGTCACCAGCGGCGCGACCCGCAGCGCGCAGTACGCCAGCGCCCATGCACCGAGCGCGGCGCACACGAACGCGAGCTTCGGACGGTTGCGGCAACCAAGCGTGAACGCGCTGCGGTTGGCCGCGAGCAGGACGCACAGGCCGAGCTGGAGCGCGGTCTCGTCGTAATTGCCCTTCAGCACGCTGAGCGCGACGAGCGTCGCCAGCCCGGCGATCGCCAGCGAGACCGCCGTGCGCGTCCCGCGCCACAGCATCGGCGTGGCCGCCAGCAGCGCGAGCCCGATCACGATCGACAGCACGTGCGCCTCCGACGGAAGGTTGGGCGGCGTCAGCCGACCCAGCAGCTGCTCGCGGTGACCGTGGTCCCGCGCAATCCCCGAAATGACCGCCTCGATCGCGAGCGCCGCCACCGCAAGGGCAGCCGACGGACGAACGGTCGGGAAACGGATCCGAACGCCCATAGCTGGAAGTAAACCCCCGCCAGAGGCGCGCAAACGGGCCGCGGCGCACGACAAACGAGAGCGTAATTTTTGCTCCCCCGTTCCGAAACACACCCTCAATCGAACGCCGGAAACGGACGGCCGTTTACCCTTGACGCGCATGCGCTTGGTGATCACAGGGGCAGCTGGGATGCTCGGTCAGGACGTTCGCGCCGTCTGCGAGACGGCGGGGCACGAGCCGCTCGCGCTGTCGCGGGCGGAGCTCGACATCGCCGATGCGCACGCCGTCGACGCCGCGCTCGCGCGCCTGAGGCCTGATGTGGTGATCAACTGCGCCGCCTGGACGAACGTCGATGCCGCGGAGTCTGACCCCGCCGGGGCGCTCGCGATCAACGGCGCCGGGGCCGCCAACGTGGCGCGGGCGGCGGCCACCGTCGGCGCCTGGACTTTCCACGTCTCGAGCGACTACGTGTTCAGCGGCGCCAAGCGGGCGCCGTACGTTGAGTCCGACGCCCCCGACCCGATCTCGTCGTACGGGTCTTCAAAACTCGAGGGCGAGCGCGAGGTCGCGCGCGCCGCGCCCGACAGTCACACGATCGTCCGGTCCTCGTGGCTGTTCGGCGCGGGCGGCAAATGCTTTCCGAAAACGATTCTGCGCCTGGCGGCAGAGCGCGAACAGCTGGACGTGGTCTGCGACCAGGTGGGCGGCCCGACCTACACCGGTCATCTGGCCAAGGCGCTGGTCGACCTTGCCACCGAGCGTCCGCTTGGCGTGTTGCACGTCGCCTGTACCGGCCACTGCTCGTGGTTTGAATTCGCGCAGGAGATCGTCTCCACCGCGGGCGTTGCTTGCGAAGTGCGACCGATCAAGACCAGCGACTACCCGCTACCGGCCCGCCGGCCGCCGTTCAGCGCGCTCGCGTCAAACCGCGGGGCGCCGGTGCTCCCGACCTGGAACGCCGGGCTGACGGAGTTCATGTCTCAGGCCGCCGGAGTTGTTGCGTGAAGCTGCTCGTCTGCGGCGGCGCGGGGTTCATCGGCTCGACGTTCGTCGAACTGCGGGTCCGCGAACACGGCGACGAGGTGACCGTGCTCGACAAGCTCACATACGCGGGCCGCCGAGAGAACCTGCAAGCGGTCAACGATCGGATCCGGTTCATCCAGGGCGCGATCGAGGACCCGATGGCCGTCGCCGAGGCGGTCGCCGGCGCCGACGCGATCGTCAACTTCGCCGCCGAGACCCACGTCGATCGCTCGATCGCCGAGCCGTTCGCGTTCAGCGTCACCAACGGCCAGGGCACGCACGTGCTGCTCGAGGCCGCGCGCGAGCGAGGGCTGCGCTACCTGCAGGTGTCGACCGATGAGGTCTACGGCTCGATCGAATCCGGTTCGTTCACCGAGAGCTCACCGCTCGCGCCGTCGAGCCCTTACAGCGCGACCAAGACCGGCGCCGACCTGCTCGTGTGCAGCTACTTTCACACCTACGGGCTCGAAACGTGCGTCTGCCGCGGATCCAACAACTACGGGCCGCGACAGTATCCCGAGAAGCTGATCCCGCTGATGATCCTCAACGCGCTCGCCGGCGACCACCTGCCCGTCTACGGCGACGGGCGCAACGTCCGCAACTGGCTGTTCGTAGAGGACTTCGGGCGCGGCATCGGCCAAGTGCTCGAGCACGGGAAGCCCGGCGAGGTCTACAACTGCGGCGGCCCTGACGAGTGCGAGAACGTCGAGGTCGTCAAACGGATCCTCGCCCTGACCGGCGCCGACGAATCGCTGATCGAGTACGTGACTGACCGGCCCGGTCATGACCGCCGCTACTCGCTCTCGTCGGACAAGCTCAAGGCGCTGGGCTGGCGAGCCGGGACGCGGTTCGACGACGGACTCGAGCGGACCGTCGACTGGTACCGCGACAACGGGTGGTGGTGGGAGCCGATCCGGTCGGGCGCCTATCGCGAGTACTACGAGCGCCACTACGGACGGGCGCTGAAGGCGTGAGATGACCGCGGCGAGGGGCCGTCACGCGCCGCCGCCGGAGGTGAGGCTGCCGCTGCAGCGCGAGCGCTTGCTGCGAGCCGCCGCGCACGAGTTCGCCTGCAGCGGCTACGCGGGCGCCAGCTCCGAGTCGATCAGCCGCGCGGCTGGGATGTCTAAGGCGACCTTCTACGAGCACTTCGCCAACAAGGAAGAGTGCATGATGGCCCTGTTCGACCTCGCCGCCGACGTGCTGCAGGAGTCGATGGCGACCGCCGCGAGCAGGGCACCGAGCGACGCCCGCGAGCGGATCAAGGCGGGCACGCGCGCGTTCCTAGCCGCGCTCGCTGATCACCCCGAGTTCGCCCAGACGCTGCTGGTCGAGATCATCGGCGCCGGTCCGCGGGCCGCGCAGCAGCGCGATCGGATTCTGCAGACGTTCGCCGACCTGGTCGACGCCGAGAACGCGGCCGCCGCGCGTCGCGGGCTGATCGCCCGCTTCGCTTCGCCCAATGACGCGTTCGCGGTGATTGGTGCCGCGGTCGAGCTCGTCTCGCGCCAGGTTCGCCTCGGCGTGCCCGAGGACGTGCTCGAGCTCGCGCCGGTGATCGACCGGTTGATCTTCGGATTGCTCCCGCCGCAGTGAGCCCGCCTGCGCTCGCCGCGCTCGAGCGCGAGATCGTCTCGTGTCGGCGCTGCCCGCGGCTGGTCGCATGGCGCGAGGAGGTAGCACGGGTCAAACGGGCCGCGTTCGCCGATCAGCAGTACTGGGGCAAGCCCCTGCCGGGCTTCGGAGACCCGGCTGCGGGCGTCGTCGTGCTGGGGCTGGCGCCGGCCGCCCACGGCGGCAACCGCACCGGTCGCATATTCACCGGCGACCGCTCCGGCGACTGGCTGTTCGCCGCGTTGTGGCGGGCCGGGTACGCAAACCAGCCGGAGTCGGTGTCGATCGACGACGGCCTGCGGCTGAGCGGTTGCTGGATCGCGGCGGCTGTCCGCTGCGCGCCGCCCGCCAACAAGCCGACGCCGGCCGAACGCGACAACTGCCTTCCGTATTTTGCGCGCGAGCTCGAGCTCCTGGAGCGCGCGCGTGTGATCGTCTGTCTGGGCGCGTTCGCGTGGGATGCCGCCCTGCGGACGGTCGGACCGGTGCGCCCGCGCCCACGCTTCGCTCACGGAGCCGAGGCCGGGGTCGGCGACTACACGCTGCTCGGCTGCTACCACGTCAGCCAGCAGAACACGTTCACCGGCAAGTTGACTGAGCCGATGCTCGACGCGATCTTCGCGCGGGCGACCGAGCTGGCGAGTGGGATATAAGGGACCTATAGGCGCCTAAATATCCACCGCGCGGGAGGCCGACGATGAAAGCAGTCCAGTTCAGCGAGTTTGGAGGCCCTGAGGTGCTACAGATCGTCGACGTCGATGATCCGCACCCCGGCGGCGGCCAGATACGTGTGCGCGTCCGGGCCGTGGGGGTCAATCCGATCGACTGGAAGATGCGGCGCGGGGGACCGATGGCCGGCGAGCTGCCGCAACGGACCGGGCGCGAAGCGGCCGGGGTCGTCGACGAGCTAGGCGAAGGGGTCACCGACGTCGCGGTCGGCGACGAGGTGTTCGGCTTCGCGGCGGGGGGCGGGGCCGCGGCCGAGTTGGTGCTGATGACCGATTACGCGCCGGTCCCGCCTTCGCTGGACTTCGTACACGCGGCGGCGCTCCCGGTCGCTGTCGAGACGGCCGTGCGCGGCCTCGACCTGCTCGGCGTCGGCGACGGGAGCACCGTGCTGATCGACGGTGCCGCCGGCGGCGTCGGCAGCGCCGCGGTCCAGTTCGCCGTCGCCCGCGGCGCACGCGTAATCGGGACCGCCAGCGACCGCAACCACGACTACCTGCGCTCGCTCGGCGCCGAGCCCGTCACGTACGGTGCCGGCCTGGTGCAGAGGGTCCGCGCGCTCGCGCCAGACGGGGTCGACGTGGCGTTCGACGTCGCCGGCGGCGGCTCGCTGCCCGAGCTCGTCGAGCTCGCCGGCGGCCCGGAGCACGTGATCACGATCGCCGACTACGCCGGCGCCCAGGCGACCGGGGTGACGATGACCGGTGGACCCGGGACGCAGCGCGCCATGCACGCGCTGCGCGATGTCGGCGAGCTGATCGCGGCGGGAAAATTCTCGCTCCCTGTCCAGCAGACGTTCCCGCTTGATCAGATCGGCGAGGCGCAGCTGATCAGCGAAGCCGGACACGTGCGCGGCAAGCTCGTGGTACTGGTCTCCTGATGGCCGTGGCCCAGCTGGCGGGCCTGCAGATCGCGGACCCGCCCGACCGCTGGCGGGCGCTGGGGTTCGCAGTGAGTGAAGAAGGCGAGCTCGCGTTGGGAGACGTCGTGATCCAGCTCGGCGTGTCGGGCGAGGGCATCACCGGCTGGACGCTGACCGGCGTCGACGCCACCGGCGAGATCGACGGCCTGGCGACGAGCGTGACCTCGGAGCCGGCGGCCGCGGCGGTGAGGCACGACAACGGCGCGATCGCGATCGATCACGTTGTGATCGTGACCGGCGACTTCGAGCGGACATCCGAGGCGTTGGCAGCGCGCGGTATGCCGTTACGGCTGGTTCGCGAGCGCGACCGCGACCGTCACCGGCAGGGCTTTCGCCGCCTGGGTCCGGCGATCATGGAGATCGTCGAGGTGCTCGACCTCGAGGGCGCGGCGCGCTTCTGGGGACTGGTCGTGCTCGTCGAGGATCTCGACGGGCTCCACTCACGGCTGCACCCACACCTCCATGAGATCCGGCCCGCGGTACAGGAGGGGCGCCGGATCGCGACGCTCGACGACAGCGCGGGGCTCACGCCGCGGCTCGCGTTCATGGACCCCGAGTAGGCCCGATGCAAGCGCCGGAGTAGCCTCGGGAGAAGATGTCACCCGAGGCTTTCAGCGCCCGCACCCGTGAGTGGTTCGGCGGCGCCTTCGCCGGCCCGACCGCTGCCCAGGAGCAGGCGTGGCCCGCGATCGCGTCCGGCGAGCACGTGCTGATCTCCGCCCCGACCGGGTCGGGCAAGACGCTGGCCGCGTTCCTTTACGCGATCGACCGGCTGTCGCTCGAGCCGCGGCCGTCGGATCCCAAGCAGCGCCGCACGAGCCTCGTCTACGTCTCGCCGCTGAAGGCGCTCTCCTACGACATCGACCGCAACCTACGCACGCCGCTGCGCGGAATCGGCGCCGAGCTGACGGTTGCGGTCCGCACCGGAGACACGCCGCAGGTGGAGCGCCAGCGGATGCTCCGTGAGCCGCCCGACATCCTGATCACGACGCCCGAATCTCTGTACCTGATGCTGACCGGGCGCGCGCAGCAGATCTTCGAGGGCGTGCGCTGGTGCATCATCGACGAGATCCACGCGGTCGCGTCGACCAAGCGCGGCGCGCACCTCGCGCTGACGCTCGAGCGGCTGACCGAAGCGGCGGGCAACGACGTCCAGCGGATCGGCCTGTCGGCGACCCAGAACCCGCTCGAGGAGGTCGGGCGCTTCATGGTCGGCCCGCAGCGCCACTGCCGCGTGGTCGACACCGGCGTTCGCAAGGAGCTCGACCTCCAGATCCAGGTGCCGGTCGAGTCGATGGTCGAGCCGGATCAGACCCCAGTCCCGGAGCTCGACCCGCTCGCCGGCGGCAGCGAGGCGACCCGGCGCTCGATCTGGCCCGCGATCTATCCGGAGCTACTCGATCTGATCAACGCTCACAAGTCGACGATCCTGTTCGTCAACAACCGCCGCGCGGCCGAGCGGATCGCGCTGCGGCTCAACGACCTCGCGGAAAAGGAGATCGCGCGCAGCCACCATGGTTCGCTGGCGCGCGAGGAGCGCACGGTCGTCGAGGAGCTGCTCAAGGCCGGCGAGCTGCCTTGCCTGGTCGCGACCTCGAGCCTCGAGCTGGGGATCGACATGGGCGCCGTCGACCTCGTGATCCAGGTCGAGTCGCCGAAGTCGGTCGCGCGCGGGCTCCAGCGGATCGGTCGCGCCGGGCCACTCGGTCGGCGACGTCAGCCGCGGGCGGATCTTCCCCAAGTTCCGGGCCGACCTGCTCGAGTGCGCGGTCGTCGCGCAGCGGATGCGCGAGGGCGCGATCGAGACGACGGTCGTGCCGCGCAACGCGCTCGACGTGCTCGCCCAGCAGATCGTCGCGATCGCCGCGGCGGCGGACGATCCGGTCAGCGTCGACGAGCTCCACGCGCTGGTGACGCGCACCTACTCGTACGCCGAGCTCAGTCGCGGGCAGCTCGAGAACGTGCTCGACATGCTCGACGGTCGCTACCCGTCGTCGGATTTCTCTGAGCTCCGGCCGCGGATCGTCTGGGACCGGGTCGCCGGCACGATCCGCGCGCGCCCCGGCGCCCGCCAGCTCGCGGTCACCAACGCCGGCACGATCCCCGACCGGGGGCTGTACTCGGTCACGCTTCCGGACGGGCGGCGCGTCGGCGAGCTAGACGAAGAGATGGTCTACGAGGCGCGCCCGGGCCAGACGTTCCTGCTCGGGGCGAGCACCTGGCGGATCGAGGAGATCGGACGCGACCGGGTGATCGTCACCCCGGCGCCGGGCCTCCCCGGCGCGGTCCCGTTCTGGAAGGGCGACGGGATCGGCCGCCCCCGCGAGCTCGGCGAGGCGATCGGCGCGTTCGCGCGCTGGGCGGTCGACCAGCCGGCCGAGGAGCTCGAGCGCGACTACGACCTCGACCGCCGCGCCGCCAAGAACCTGGTCGAGTTCCTGACCGAGCAACAGCAGGCCACCCGCGTGATCCCCTCCGACCGCACGATCGTCGTCGAGCGCTTCCGCGACGAGATCGGCGACTGGCGGCTGTGCGTCCTGAGCCCGTACGGCGGCCGCGTCCACGCCGCCTGGTCGCTGGCGCTGAGCGCGCGGATCCGCGACGAGTTCGGGCTCGAATCGGACGCGATCTACTCCGACGACGGGATCATCGTCCACCTCCCCGACGCCGAGGACCCGCCGGGCGCCGAGCTGGTGATGCTCGAGCCCGACGAGATCGAGGACCTGGTCGTCGCCGAACTCGGGTCGAGCGCCCTGTTCGGGGCCCGCTTCCGCGAGAACGCCGCGCGGGCGCTCCTGATCCCCCGCGCGCGGCCCGGCAAGCGGACGCCGCTCTGGCAGCAGCGGCTGAAGTCGCAGTCGCTGCTCGAGGTCGCCAAGCAGTACGGGGAGTTTCCGATCGTGCTCGAGACCTACCGCGAGTGTCTGCGCGACGTGCTCGACGTACCCGGGCTGGTCGACCTTCTCCGCCGGCTGAGCCGGCGGGAGATCTCTCTGGTCGAAGTCGAGACCGCGACCGCGTCGCCGTTCGCCTCGGCGCTGCTGTTCGACTACGTCGCGACCTACATGTACGAGGGGGACACGCCGAACGCCGAGCGGCGGGCCGCGGCGCTGTCTTTGGATCGGGATCTACTGCGGGAGTTGCTCGGTCAGGAGGAGTTGCGCGATCTGATCGATCCCGGCGCACTGGAGGCGGTCGAGGCCGACCTGCAGTGTTTGAGTGACGCGACCCGAGCGACCTCACGCGACGGGGTGCTCGACGTGCTCCGGCGCGTCGGCGACCTAACCACAGCGGAGCTCCACCAACGGGTACTGGACGGTCTAGTTCCCGTGCGGATGGTCGAGGAGCTGACCGCGGAGCGGCGCGTCGCGCGGGTTCGAGTCAACGGCGAGGAGCGCTGGATCGACGCTGCCGACGCCGGCCTGTACCGCGACGCGCTGGGGGCGGCGCCACCGGGCGGCTTGCCGGCGGCGTTCCTCGAGGACGTTCCCGATGCCCTCACCCGGCTGGTCAGGCGATTTGCGGCCACCCACGGCCCGTTCACGACCGCCGATGTCCACGGGCGCTACGGAATCGACGCGTCAGCCGTCCTGCGTGAGCTCGAACGCGACGGTGCGCTCGTGCGCGGCGAGCTGCGTCCCGGCGGCTCGGAGCGCGAGTGGTGTGACCCCGACGTGCTGCGGCGCCTGCGACGCGCCTCGCTGGCCGTGCTTGCGCCAGGAGATCGAGCCCGCCGAGCAGCGTTCGCTGGCCCGCTTGTACCCCGCCTGGCAGGGGGTCGACCGGCATCCTGCCTCCGGCGCCGGGATCGACCGCCTGCGCGAGACGCTCGTGCCGCTCCAGGGCCTGGCGCTGCCGGCCGAGGTCTGGGAGCGCGACGTGCTCCCGCGCCGGGTGGGCGCGTACTCGCCGGTCTGGATGGACCAGCTGTGCGCGAGCGGCGAGCTGGTCTGGATCGGCGCCGGCGCCCTCGGGCGCAACTCGGGCCGCGTGGCGCTGTACTTCCGCGACGATCTGGAGTTGCTCGGTCCGCCGCCGTATCGCGGCGAGCTGCCGAGCACTGAGCAGCACGAAGCGGTGCGGGCGCGGCTGGCGGCTGGCGCGTGCTTCTTCACGGACCTGCTGATCGATGTCGACTTGACGCCCGAGGAGATCCAGGAGGCGCTCTGGGATCTCGCCTGGGCGGGGATCGCGACCAACGACGCGTTTGCGCCGCTGCGCGCCCCGCGGCTGACGCTCGCCCGCGCCCAGCGCGAGCACACGCGTCGCGCGAGCCGCCGCTTCGGCGCCGGGCGCCGGCGCGCCGGCGCTGCCGCCCAGGTTCAGGGGCGCTGGTCGCTGACCGCGCCGCTGCTGCGCGCCGACACCGACCCGGTCGCCAGGCGCCGGGCGATCGCCGAGCTGCTGCTGGAGCGCTACGGAATCGTGACCCGTGAGCAGGTGCTGGCCGAGGGCATTGCCGGCGGATTCTCAGCTATCTACAGCGAGCTGTCGCAGCTCGAGACGCTTGGCGTGGCGCGGCGGGGGTACTTCCTCGAAGGGCTCGGTGGAGCTCAGTTTGCGCTGCCGGGCGCGGTCGAGCGGCTGCGCGCCCACGCCGCGGACGAGGAGTCAAAGCCGCTCGTGCTGGCGGCCGTCGACCCCGCGCAGCCGTACGGCGCCGCGCTGCCGTGGCCGAAGCTCGAAGGCCGGCGCCCGGCGCGGACCGCGGGCGCATACGTCGTGCTCGTCGGCGGCGACCCGGTGCTGTATCTGGAGCGCGGCGGTCGCGCCCTGCTGACGCTGGTCGACCGTTCCGACCCCCGCGTCGAGTCGGCCCTCGGCGCCCTCGTCGCGCAGGTTCGCTCGGGGGCGATCAAGCGGCTGGCGCTGGAGAAGGTCGACGGCGAGTCGGCGATGCGGTCGCCGCTGGCGCCGGCGCTGACCGCGCTTGGATTCCAGGAGGGGCCGCGCCGACTCACGCTCAGCGCCTGACGGATGCCGGAAGGGGACACGATCGCGTACGCGGCGGCGCGGATGCGCCCAGTGCTCGTCGACGCGGTGCCCGACGAGATCGAGACTCCGCAGCCGCGCCATCTGTTGGACCGCTGGCCGGAGCGGCTCGCGGGCCGCGCGGTGACCGACGTCCGCACCCACGGTAAGCATCTGTTCGTGGTCTTCGAAGGCGATCTGCTGATCCACTCGCACCTGCGGATGACCGGTTCGTGGGGCGTCTACCGGGTGGGCGAGCGCTGGCGCCGCGCGCCCGGGCGGGCGTGGCTGGTGGTGCGCAGCCGTGACCATCAGGTGGTGCAGTTCGACGGGCCGCTGCTCGAGCTGATCACCGAAGGACGCTCGCGGTTTGACCAGCGGCTCGCGGCCCTGGGTCCGGACGTGCTGGCGCCGGAGTTCGACCGTGAGCTGTTCCTGAGACGCCTGCGTGCAGATGACCAGACCCGCGGGATCGGCGACGCGCTGCTCGACCAGCGCAACGTCGCGGGGATCGGGAACATCTGGAAGTCCGAGGGCTGCTGGGAGGCGGCGGTCAGCCCGTGGCGCCGGGTGGCCGACGTCGCCGACGCTGAGGCGCTGGCGATCGTCGATGGCCTGCGGCCCGGGATGCGGGAATCGGCGCGGCATGGCTTCATGCGGGGCGAGTCGCGCGTGTTCAGGCGAGCGGGTCGTCCGTGCCCGCGCTGCGGAGCGAAAATTCAGGCCCGGAGCCAAGGCGATGACAACCGCACTACCTTCTGGTGTCCGGGGTGTCAGCTTTGACCATCACTGAACGTTTCTATAGGCGAGTGAGGATCATCGAACGCTCTGGATGCGTGACATGCCAGCTATGACCACGATCAAGCGCGTCGGCCACAAAGGCGCCGATCTGATTGCGCCCGGGAACACGCTCGCGAGCTTCGACGCGGCGCTCGCAGCGGGCGTCGACATGATCGAGTTCGACGTGCTCGCTGACCCGTCCGACGGCGGTCTCGTGCTCGCCCACGATTACGAGGCGCTCGCCGCCCGGGTGCCGCTGACGCTCGATCAGGGGCTCGACCATCTGGCATCTGGCGCGTTCGCCGAGGTTGAGTTCGATGTCGACCTGAAGCTGCCCGGTTATGAGCTCGAGGTGGTGGACGGGCTGCGTGCCCGCGGAATGCTCGAGCGGGCGCTGATCTCGAGCCAGTATCGCGAGAGCCTGGAACTGATCCGTGGTGTCGAGCCCCGGGTGCGGCTCGGCTGGTCGGTGCCCAGGCTGCGTCGCGACCCCTTTCGCAACCGGCTGATGTGGGGACCGGCGACCATCGTCCTGCTCGCATGGCGAGAGGCACTGCCGCTGTTTGCGGCGCGGGCGATCCGGTCTGGCGAGTGCGACGCGCTGATGGCGCACTGGCGGCTGATCACGCCGCGGCTGGTGCGCCGCGTGCGGGCCGCCGGCGGCGAGCTCTACGTATGGACCGTCGACGAGCAGCCGCGAATCAGGTCACTGGAGGCGATGGGGGTCACCGGCGTGATCACCAATGACCCGCGGCTGTTCGTTGAGCCGGCCGGCGCCTGACAGCGTCGAGGCGCGCTCGGCCTTACGGGATATCGCACTGCTTGGCCTTACGGGATATCGCACTGCTTGGCGCTGTAGTGAGCCGGGCTGCCGAAGTCTGCGCTCGGATGCCCGGCCGTCGTCGGTTCCGAGGTCTGCCCCAGCAGCTTGCCCTCCCGGTGCCAGCTGAACTCGACCGTGGCGTCGAGCAGGCCGGTGTGCGGATCAAACGTGAACAAGGCACCGCCCTGCTGCAGCTTGACCGACGAGCGACCCAGGCGCACGAGTCGCTGCCCACCGACCGGGATCGGCAGAAAGCGCTTCTTGGTCCTCGAGTAGTAGTTGAGCTGGATGCTCATCGTGAGCCAGGCCGGGAAGCCGAGCGATGGCATCTGCCCGCGGATCCCGAGTGTGTCGGGATAGCGCCTGCTGTTGCAGATGTTGACCGTCGCCCACAGCGACTGCGAGTGCTCCGCCTGCGCGACGGCTCTCCTGATCTGCGACGGGGTCGGGTTACCGCCACTGGCCGCGTCGGCGACCGCCGCTGATGTTGCGATGGCGATTGCCAACGCGAGTACCGTTGCTATTCGGGCAAGGCGCACGCCAGTGACGATAACGAGCTTGTGACGGAATGCTCTCCAGTTCGTAGTGAGGGTGTGATCGACTCCCAGGCGCTCTACGAATCGTCCGCGTCCCAGAGTTCATGGGAGCGATTCGAGGCGCTCTACCGGTCGAGCCGCGATGACGTGTTCGCGTACGTGACGACGCTGCTGTGCGACCGGGCGGCAGCGGAGGACGTGACGGCGCTCGCGTTCGAGCGCGCCTACCGGCGGCGGCGCACGTTCGATCGCCGGCGCGGGGATGAACGCGCCTGGTTGTTCGGGATCGCTCGCAACGCCGCGCTCGATGAGCTGCGCCGGCGCCGGCGGATCGCCAAGCTCGTGACCGACCCCGAGGACGCCGAGGCGGCGTCGGTCGAGGACGGCGCCGAGGTCGCGTTGAAGCGCACGATCGTCAACAACGCGCTCGCGAACCTCCCCGCTCGCGAGCGCGAGATCGTCGCGCTCAAGTTCCACGCCGGCCTTGCCAACGCCGAGCTTGCGCGGGTTCTGGGGGTCAGCGAGTCAGCGGCAGGGACACTGCTGTACCGCACGATGGAGAAGCTGAGAAAGGCCTGTGATGTATCCGTTTGATGACAACGAGACCACGTCGCTCGAGGTCATCGATGCGACCCTGGCCGGCGAGGCGGTCGAGCCCGAGTACGCGGAGCTCGCGGAATTGACGTTGATCCTCGCCGGCCAGCGACCGGAGCCGAGCGCCGAGTTCGCCGCCCTGCTCGATGAACGCGTCGCGCGCCGCTTCGCGCCCGCCGACACCGGGACGGGGCGGCGCGCGCGCCGCTGGTGGTTCTACGCGCCCGGTGCGGCGGTGGCCGTCGCGGGCGCGGCGGCGCTGGCAATCGTGATCGGCGGCGGTGGCTCGGGGAAGCCGCAGGGGCTCGCCACAGTCGGCTCGTCGAGCTCGGCGGCCGCGTCCACCAGCGCGCCGTCGCCGGTTCGCGCCGCGTCCAGTCACAGCGGCAGGGGGACGTCGGCGGTCGGCGGGCGGGCGGGTGCCACCGGCGCGATCAACTCTCAGTCGTCCGCCGCCGGCTCGGGAAGCTCGCAGTCGTCTGCCGCCGGCTCGGCAAGCTCGCAGTTGTCCCCTCCCGCGTCGGCTTTCTCGTCGGCTCCCACGGCGTCTGTGCCGACGTCCGCGATCCCGACTCCCGCGACCCAGGGTCGGCAGGTGGTCCAGTCGGCGCAGCTCGCGCTTTCGACGCGGCCCAGCCAGGTCGACGCCGTGGCCCAGGAGGTGTTCGACGTCGTCGCTGCCCAGAACGGGGTCGTCGATAACTCACAGGTCACGGCTACCAACAACGCCACCGGGTACGCGCAGTTCCAGCTGAGCATCCCGAGCGCCGCCCTGAGCCAGGCAATGGGCGATCTGTCGCGGCTGCACGGCGCGTCGGTCGTCTCACGCACCGACGCGACGCAGGACATCACCGGACAGGTCGGCGCCGCGGGCCGGGCGCTCGCCGACGCCCGGGCGCTGCGCACGTCGCTGCTGCGCCAGCTTCAGAACGCGACCACGACGACCGCGATCGACAGCCTCGAGACCCAGATCCACGGCGCGGAGGCGTCGATCTCGAGCGACCTGGCGACGCTCAACCGGCTGCACCATCAGGTCGATTTCAGCCAGGTCGCGGTGACGATCAACGCGTCGATGGTGCCGCCGGTGCACCCGGTGGCGGGCGGTGACTCGTTCACGCTGGGGAAAGCCGCGCACGACGCCGGCCGCGTGCTCGTCGTCGCCGCCGGTGTGGCGCTGATCGCGCTCGCCGTGCTGGTGCCGCTCTCGTTGGTGGTCGCGCTCGTGGTGTGGGTCGCCTACGCGATCCGCCGCCGGCGCCGTGAGCACGCGCTCGATCTGGTCTGATCGCGCGCTGATGGGCTGACTGCCCGCGCTTGTGGTCTGATCGCGCGCGTGTGATATTCCTCGGCCGGATGGCGGCCACCAGTCAGGAGACGATCCTCCTGCTTCAGAACGTGCCGGCGTTCTCGACGCTCGGCGACGACGACCTCGCGCGGGTCGCCGAGGTCACGGTCCCGCGCACGTTCCAGTCCGGCGAGTTCGTGTTCCGCGAAGGCGACGAGAGCGACACCTGCTACATCGTCCGCTCGGGCAGCGTACGAGCGGTCCGCGAGCACACCGACGGACGCTCGATCACGCTCGCGACGCTCGGGCCCGGCGAGATCTTCGGCGAGCTGGCGATCTTCGACGAGGAGCGCCGTTCGGCGACGATCGAGACGCTCGAGGAAACGGAGGTGATCGCGATTCTGGCCGGCGACATGCGCCGGCTGCTCCGTCAGCACCCCGACATCGCGGTCAAGCTTCTGGGGGCGCTCAGCCGACGGCTGCGCGAGACCAACGAGCGGCTCACGCGGCAGTCTTTCCAGACCGTCCAGAGCCGGGTGGCCGCCGTGCTGGCGGAGCTGGTTGCCGCGGCGCGTTCGCAGGGCGCCGGCGAGAAGGACATCCTGATCACCGCCACCCAGACCGATCTCGCACAGCTGGCCGGGTCATCGCGTGAGTCGGCCAGCAGATTCCTGGCGGTGCTCGAGCGGGCGGGGATCATCACCCAGGGACGCGGCAAGCTCACGGTTCATGAGCCGGGGGCGCTCGAACGCTATGTCTACTGACAGCGAGGAGTTCTCGGCCGGCGGGGTGGTGGTCGACGGCGACCGGGTGGTCGTGATCGTGCCCGTCAAACGCGCCGCCGATGGCTCGCGCGTACTCGGCCTCCCGAAGGGGCACCTCGACGGGGACGAGACTCCCGAGCAGGCCGCGCGTCGCGAGGTGGCCGAGGAAGCGGGCGTCAGCGGCGATCTGATCGGCGAGCTGGGCGACGTCCGGTACCGCTACGAGCGCCGGGGCCGTCAGGTCGCCAAGCGGGTCAAGTTCTTCCTTTACAGCTACGGGTCGGGCGACGTCGCCGACCACGACCACGAAATCGAGGATGCGCGCTGGCTGGACTTCGAGACCGCGCTGCGGGAATTGACGTATCCGGGCGAGCGCGAGATGGTTCGTCGCGCCAGGTCGCGAATGGCGGCGGATCGGTAGGCTGGCGGAGCCAAAACCCTGGCGAGGAACGACTGATCATGCGCGTGCTCAACTTCTACTCATCGGTGTTCGCAGATCAGCTTCGCCGTGGCCGCAAGACGGCGACGATCCGGCTCGGCGACAAGTCCCACAAGTACCGCAAGAACGAGTGCGTCCTGGTCACGATCGGCTACCAGCACTCGCCGCGGGAGAAGATCTTCCAGGCGGTGATCGACCAGGTCGAGGTCAAGCGCGTCCGCGATCTGTCGCCCCGAGAGATCGAGCACGACAACCCGGAGTTCCGGCGCGTCGACGAGATGATCCACTTCCTCGAGCAGATCTACGGGCGCAAGGTCTCGAAGGACGACACGGTCACGGTCGTGCGCTTCTCGCAGATCATCGAGAGTCCACCCGAGCAGCTCCGGGACCGGATCCACGGCCTCGGCGGCGCGCGTAACTAGGGCACTTGGGGCACCGGCGCGCGGGGCGCTTAGGGCACCGGCGCGTCCGGCGGTTGGCCGACCCCGGCCGCGACGAACGCGTCGGCCCGTCCGGCAACCGTCTCGATCACTGATTTGGCCTTCGTGCAGACGCGAATCTGCCACCGAGGGACGTGACGGTCGACGCGGACCACGGTTCCGTCTTTGCGCAGCCAGATCAGATCGAGCGGGAAACGCATCCCGAACATGTGGATCGCCGAGCACTTGGGGATCTGCAGCGCGTGATCGGGGTCGAGCCGGCGCAGGCGTGCCAGGCCGAGCGTGCGTGCCCGGCGTGTCGCGGCCTCGACGACAACCAGCCCGCCGGGATATTCCTTGAACGGGAGTCCCTGAAAGCGTCGCTCGAGCGCTTCTGGCATCGGTCGCAGCGTACAATCGCGCCCGGTCGCTGGCACTCTTAACACCAGAGTGCCAAGATGGCCTTGATTAGCGCTCACGACGAGCTATAGTGGTTTGCGCGTTGGCACTCTCATGCTTCGAGTGCCAAATATGAGTCGCAAACTTCAACCGGAGGTCTATCAGATGAAGCTCAAGCCCCTCGGCGATCGCCTGATCGTACGGGCCATCGAGGAGGAGGAGACCACCGCGAGTGGGATCGTCCTGCCCGATACCGCCAAGGAGAAGCCCCAGAAGGGCAAGGTCCTCGCCGTCGGCGACGGCAAGGTCAACGAGGACACCGGCAAGCGGACGCCGCTCGACGTCGCGGAAGGCGACGAGGTCCTCTACAGCAAGTACGGCGGCACCGAGATCAAGGTGGACGGCGAGGAGTTGCTCGTCCTCCGCGAGTCAGACGTGCTCGCAAAGGTCCAGTAGACCCCTTCGAGGAGAAACAGAACACACATGGCACATAAGGAACTGAAGTACGACGCGGATGCCCGCAAGGCGCTCGAGCAGGGCGTCGACGCGGTCGCAAACGCGGTCAAGGTAACGCTCGGCCCCAAGGGCCGCTACGTGGTGCTCGACAAGAAGTTCGGCGCCCCCACGATCACCAACGACGGCGTCACGATCGCGCGCGAGATCGAGGTCGAGGACGTGTTCCAGAACCAGGGCGCCCAGCTCGTCCGCGAGGTCGCCACGGCGACCAACGATGTCGCGGGTGACGGGACCACGACGGCGACCGTGCTCGCGCAGGCGATCGTCCGCCAGGGTCTGAAGAACGTCGCCGCCGGCGCCAACCCGCTGGCGCTCAAGCGCGGCATCGAGCGCGCTGTCGACGACGTCGTCAAGAACATCGAGTCGCAGTCGAAGGAGATCTCGGGCAAGGACCAGATCGCTCGCGTGGCGTCGATCTCCGCGGCCGATGACGAGATCGGCGACGTGATCGCCGACGCGATCGACAAGGTCGGCAAGGACGGCGTGGTCAACGTCGAGGAAGGCCAGACGTTCGGCATGGACCTCGAGTTCACCGAGGGAATGCAGTTCGACAAGGGCTACATCTCGCCCTACATGGTCACTGACCAGGAGCGGATGGAGGCGGTCCTCGAGGATCCCTACATCCTGATCGCCAACCAGAAGATCGGTTCGGTTCGCGACGTGCTGCCGGTGCTGGAGCAGGTCATCCAGTCGGGCAAGCCGCTGCTGATCATCGCCGAGGACGTCGAGGGCGAGTCGCTGGCGACGCTGGTCGTCAACAAGCTCCGCGGCACGTTCACCGGCGTTGCGGTCAAGGCGCCCGGCTTCGGCGACCGCCGCAAGCGGATGCTCGAGGACATCGCGATCCTCACCGGCGGCGAGGTGATCACCGAGGAGATGGGCCTCAAGCTCGAGAACACGCAGGTCTCGCAGCTCGGCCGCGCCCGTCGCGTGGTCGTCGCCAAGGACACGACGACGATCGTCGACGGCGCCGGTTCCAGCGATGACATCAAGGGCCGGATCAACCAGATCAAGGCCGAGGTCGAGAACACCGATTCCGACTTCGACCGCGAGAAGCTCCAGGAGCGCCTCGCGAAGCTGTCGGGCGGCGTCGCGGTCGTCAAGGTCGGCGCCGCGACTGAGACCGAGATGAAGGAGAAGAAGCACCGCGTCGAGGACGCGCTGCAGGCCACCCGTGCGGCCCTCGAGGAGGGCATCGTCCCGGGCGGCGGCGTCGCGCTGTTGGCGGCCCAGAAGGCGCTCAACGTCGACGCGATCGCCGAGCCGGATGAGCGCACGGGCGCGAGGATCGTGGTCCGCGCGCTCGAGGAGCCGCTCCGTCAGATCGCCGAGAACTCCGGCCTGGAGGGCTCGGTCGTCGTCAACGACGTCCGCAAGGCGAAGAAGGGCCACGGCCTCAACGCGGCCAACGGCGAGATCGTGGACCTCGTCGCCGAGGGCATCATCGACCCGGCCATGGTGACGCGCTCCGCGCTCCAGAACGCCGCTTCGATCGCCAAGAACATCCTCACCACGGAGGCGATCGTCGCCGAGGTGCCCGAGAAGGACTCGGGCGGCGGTGGCGGCGGTGGCATGCCCGACATGTCGGGGATGATGTAATCGTCTCTAACAGGCGAGTGTTTTCCGAGGGTCCGGCGCTGCGGCGCCGGGCCCTCGGTCTTTAACTGGCGCCCGTGTAGTGATCGGGATAGGGTGCGCACGTGGGCCTTTCACCGGGGAAGGCTGTTGGTCTTGCGTTGGCGGCGCTTGCCGGTCCGGCGGTCGCGGTCGCGCTCGCCGCGGGCGGCCCGGCGATCATCCCGGTAACGATCGGCAGCACAACGGGCACGCCGCGCGTTCCAGAACATCTGTCTGGTCGATGATCGACTGCACGTACGTCCCGTACCAGGGCTCACCCCCGAGCTCCTGGTACCGATCAGCGGCACTGTTACGAGTTTCGCGGTCAACTCGGGGAGCGCAACCGGAACCTGTTGAGCTGCGCGTGCTGCAGCCGGCCAGTGGCGGCCAGTTCACGGCGCTTGCCAGCAGTCCCGCCGAGGCGCTGACGGGCGGCGCGCAGAGCTTCACCCTGTCACCGCCGCTCGCGGTCCAGGCGGGCGATGTGCTCGCGGTCGACAACTCGACCAGCGCGCTGCTGTTCGATACGACAACGAGCACTGACACGACCTGGTATTACGAGCTGCCGCGCTCGCCAACGGCGCAACTGCCGCGCCTAACCACCAGCAAGCGGGCTACCGCCTGCTTGTCAGCGCGACGATCCTTCCGAACCCGACGACGACCAGCACAACGACGACGACCACGCCCGCGCCGCCCGCGCCGCCGCCGGTGCTCAGCCACGTCAGCCAGACCCACAAGACCTGGCGGCTGGGCACGAAGCAGGCGACGATCACGTCGGCGCACCACGAGCTACCGCCGGTCGGGACGACGTTCGAGTTCACCGTCGATCAGCCGGCGCAGGTGAGCTTCGGATTCGTGCAGCTGTTCGGTGGGCGCAAAGTCAAGGGCAAGTGCGTCACGCAGACCAGCCACAACCTCCACGCTGGCAAGTGCACTCGCTACGGACGCACGCGATCGGCCTCGTTCACCGCCCGCGCGGGCGCCGACAAGGTCGCCTTCGACGGCCGCGTGTCGCGCTCGACGAAGCTCAAGGCCGGCAACTACAAGGTCGCGATCCAGGCGCGCAACTCGGCCGGCGAGCGGTCGAAGAGCGCGGACCTGAAGTTCACGATCGCAAGCTAGCCCCGCGTCCTAGACGCGCACGATGCGCCGGCTCGTCGCGCCCACGGGCATGTACCGGCATTACGCGCAGAAACGCAAGGTTCGGAGATGCACGTGTCACGCGCCGCCGGCTATGACCGGCGCTGCGCAGCACCTACCGTCGGCCGCCCGTCGCTTTTGCGCGTTTGTCCGCGGCAACGTCTCGACGTGCGCCCGCGCCGACGAGCGCGTTGTACACGCCCAGCGTGCGCCGCGCGACCTCGCCCCAGTCGAAGCGGAGCACGTGCTCGCGCGCCTCGGCGACCAGCTGCGCGCGCGCCTCGTCGTCGGTCAGCACGCGTTCGAGGATCGCCTCGAGCGCGGCCGAGTCGCGCGACGGGAAGCGCAGGCCGACCGTGCCGTCGCCGGGTATCACCTCGCGCAGGCCGCCCGTATCGGCGACCACGCACAGGCAGCCGGAGGCCATCGCCTCAAGCGCCACGAGCCCGAACGGCTCGTAGATCGACGGGACGATGCACAGGTCCGAGACCCGGTACAGCGAATGGAGCATGTCGTCGCCGACCCAGCCCAGGAACACGCCCTTGCGGTGCAGCCCCAGCCGCCACGCCTGGCGGCGCAGCTCGGCCTCGGCGGTGCCGGTGCCGGCGACCACGAAGCGGACCCCGCCGAGCTTCGCGATCGCCGGCGCGAGCGCGTCGAGCGCGAGATGAAAGCCCTTCTCGTAGACGAGGCGCCCGACCAGTAGCACGAGACGCTGATCAGGCTTGGCGTACTGCGCTCGCAGCTGGCCGAGGTCTGAGGCAACCGGTTCGAGGTCGGACGGGTCGATCCCGTTCTGGATCGCGGTGATCCGTGACGGGCGCACGCCGAACACGCTCGCCACGTGGCTGCGCATGTACCTCGAGCAGGTGATCACGTGGTCGGCGCGCCGGACCATCTGGCGCTCGGCTGCGTGGATGTGCGACTGGGGGTATTTCTGGACCCAGCCCTGGTGGCGGCCGTACTCGGTCGCGTGCACGGTCACCAGCCAGGGAGCGGCGGCCTCGCTTGAGATCTGCTCGGCCGCCCCGGCGACGAGCCAGTCGTGCGAGTGGACGAGGTCCGGGTGCAGCTCGCTCACCAGCTGTCCGCGAGCTCGCGCATATCGGCGTTCATCGCCTGCACCCAGCGCACGAACGCGTTGACGTCCTTCGGGAACGGGGGCTCGCGAAGACGGTGGACGACGACCCCGTGGCGCTCCTCGGTCGCCGCCAGCCGAGCGCCGCCGCGCGTCAGGACGTGAACCTCGACGCCTTCGGCGACGAGATGCTCGGACAGCTTGCGGACGTGGCGCGCGAGCCCGCCCTCGATGATCGGCGGGTACTCCCAGGAGATCAGTAGAACGCGCATGTACCAGCGGCACCCTATCGGGCACACGCGTGGGGGGTGTGTCACCTCGTGGGCGCTATAACCACCACGACGTGACACACCCACGCTGGGGTGTGCGATCGCCGCGGGCGCATCCGCGCGGACGATCGAGGGGGTGTGCGATCTCGCGGGGGCTATAACCCCCGCGACACCGCAAGGCCCTACTGGCGCTCGAGGATCGCCACCCCTCGGCGGCCCAGTAGCTCCCGCAACGACACAAGCGGCCCCAGCTCATGCAGCTCGCCACGGAGCACCTCACGCCAGCGTCCCTCGATGCCGATGACGCCCGCCGGCGGCCCGGCGCGCGTCGCGACGATCACCAGCAGCTCGTCGCCGCGCAGGAACGCGACGCAGCCGGCCCCGGCGTCCAACGGCACGTACGCGCCCTCAAACGCTGAAGGTCGGCGGATCCGCAGCGACAGCAGCCGCAGCGTCATCCACAACTTGGCGGTCTGACGGTCGGGCCGCGATCCACCGAGCAACCGCGCGAGCATCGCCCGGTACCACCCCCAGTCGACGGGCCGCCGGTTGTCGGGGTCGACCAGCGCGCGAAACGCGAGCTCGTCGCCCTGGTAGATGTCCGGGAAGCCGGGCACCGTCAGCTTCAGCGCCAGCATCCCGAGCCCGATCCGCTCGCCCAGCGCGGTGAGCCGCTTGACGAACGGGTCAAAGCTCGCGCGAAACTCGTCGTGCGAGTACAGCCGCGCGCAGAACTCGAGCACGCTGTCCTCCCAGGCGATGTTTTGATCGACCCAGCTGGTGTTGCGCTTGGCCTCGCGCAGCGCCTTGTGCATGTACTCCTGGATCCGCTCGAGCTCGATCGGCCATGCCCCGATCAGCGTCTGGAACAGGAAGTAGCGCTCGGCGCCGTCGGGCGCGCCGTCGGCCGAGCGCAGCGGCTCAGTGATCGCAAGCCAACGCCTGACGCGCTCATCCCACTCGGCGGGGATCCAGGTCAGCGCCGCGATCCGCGCCCGCACGTCGGCGGAGCGCTTCGTGTCGTGAGTACACGTAGTCAGCATCGACCGGGGAAAGCGCGTAAGACGCTCGGCGTTGGCGGCGTGAAAGTCCTCGGCCGTGATCCCGAACCGGCCCGGGTCGCCGCCCACGTCGTTGAGCGCCAGCAGCCGCGCGTAGCGGTAGAAGGCCGTGTCCTCGACCCCCTTGGCAACGACCGGCGGGCTCGTCTGCTGAAAGCGGGTCACGAATCCGGGCGGGGAGTCGCGTTCCAACAGCAGCCGCTGGGCGACGCCGTGCGGCATCTGGGCTTCCGCGATCGCGGCCCGGTCGGCGTCGGACACCACCGCTGACTCCGGGTCGATGTAGGTCCGGTAGACGGGCATCGAGGCGAGCGCGAACTCGAGTGCCCGCGGCCCTCCGACCCCGCGCGCGAGCCGCTCGACCTCGGGGGCGAACGTCGTCTGCGCCTGCTCGAGCTTCGCCTCGTGCGCGACCTCGCCGTAATCGCGGCTGTCGCCCGACACGTCGAGCCAAACATCGGTGAACGGACGCTCGGCGCCCGCGTCGACGAACAGCGCGCAAACGTCGTTGAGAAACTCATAACCGACTGTGCCGGTCACCGGCCAGTCGCGGAGCCGCTCGGAAGGTTCGAGGATCTTTTCGATCCAGACCAACGGCACGCCGGCGCCCCGCAGGCGATCGAAGTACTGGGCGGGGTTGGCAAGCCCGTCGGGGTGGTCGATCCGGAGCGCGTCGATCACCCCCTCGTCGATCAGTCTCAGGACCAGCGCGTGGGTCGTCTCGAACACCTCCGGGTCCTCCTGGCGCACGCCGGCGAGGTCGTCGATGTCGAAGAACCGACGGTGACGGCCGGTTTCCGGGTCTATGTCGAAAAAACGCTCGCGCAGCTGCGGGTCAGTCCAGAAGCGATTGTGCTCGTCGGTCGCCATGTGATTTGGCACCAGGTCGAGCACCAGACCGAGGCCCGCGTCGTGGGCGGCGTCGGCGAGCTCACGCAACCCCTGCTCGCCGCCGAGCTCGGCCGAGACCCGCGTCGGGTCAATCACGTCGTAGCCGTGCGTTGAGCCCGCCCGCGCCTGGAGCGAGGGCGACAGGTAGAGGTGCGAGATACCCAGGTCGCGCACGTATGGGATCAGCTCACGCGCGTCAGCGAAGCGCAGCGACGCGTTGAGTTGCAGCCGGTAGGCGGCGCGGAGCCGTCGCGAGTCGCTCAACCCGCGCGCTTCAGGATCGTGATCGAGTGCGCGGTTACGTTGACCTGCGCTCGCGCGTCGTAGGTGGCGCTGCGTGCCTGCGCACCGGGGTCGGCTGTGCACAGCTCGAGCTCCCACCGCGCGCCCATCCGACGCCGCGGCAGCGTGAACACGCGGTCCTCGGCGTGGGCATTGAACAGCAGCACGAACGAGTCGTCAGACACCTGCTCGCCGTGCGGCCCCGGGGCGAAGATCGCATCGCCGTTGAGGAACATCCCGAGCACCGCCTCGCCATGCTGCCAGTCGCGTCTGGTCATCTTGCGTCCGTCAGGGCGAAACCACCACACGTCGGGAAGCCCGAAGCCGTTCATCACCTCGCCGCGCAAGAAGCTCTCGCGGCGGAAGGTGCGGTGCTCACGCCGCAGCGTGATCAGGCGCCGGGTGAAAGCCCGTAGCTGCTCGGCGTCGGGATCGTGGTTCCAGTCGTACCACGACAGCTCGTTGTCCTGGCACCAGCAGTTGTTGTTGCCGTGCTGGGTGCGGTTGCGCTCGTCGCCACCCAGCAACATCGGCGTTCCCTGCGAAATGAGCAGCGTGGTGAGGAAGTTGCGTTGCTGGCGGGCGCGCAGCGCGCGAATCTCAGGGTCGTCGGTCTCGCCCTCGACGCCGCAGTTCCAGGAGCGGTTGTCGTCGGTCCCGTCCTGGCCGTTCTCGAGATTGGCGTCGTTGCGCTTGGCCTCGTAGGTGACCAGATCGCGCAGCGTGAACCCGTCGTGGGCGGTGATGAAGTTGATCGACGCGAACGGGTCGCGGCCGTCGGACTCGTACAGGTCGGCGGAGCCCGCCAGCCGTGACGCGAACTCGCCGACGCTCGCCGAGGCGCGCCAGAAGTCGCGCATCGTGTCGCGGTAGACGCCGTTCCACTCCGACCACAGGACCGGGAAGTTGCCGACCTGATAGCCGCCCGGGCCGACGTCCCAGGGCTCGGCGATCAACTTCACCTGCGACAGGACGGGGTCCTGGTGGATCGTGTCGAAGAACGCCGATAGGCGGTCGACGTCGAAGAACTCACGCGCCAGCGCCGAGGCGAGGTCGAAGCGGAAGCCGTCGACGTGGCAGTCGGTCACCCAGTAGCGCAGCGAGTCCATGATCAGCCGCAGCACGCTCGGGTGCACGGGGTTGAGCGAGTTGCCCGTGCCCGTGAAGTCCATGTAGTGGCGCGGGTCGTCGGGCACCAAGCGGTAGTAGGCGGAGTTGTCGATCCCCTTGAACGACAGCATCGGCCCGAGGTGGTTGCCCTCCGCGGTGTGGTTGTAGACGACGTCGAGGATCACCTCGATCCCCGCCTGGTGCAGCGCCTTGACCATCCCCTTGAACTCCCGCACCTGCTCGCCGCGCCGGCCGGTCGCGGCGTACGCGCAGTGCGGCGCGAAGTAGCCGATCGTGCTGTAGCCCCAGTAGTTGCGAAGCCCCCGCTCGAACAGGAACGCCTCGTCGGAGATGTGGTGCACGGGCAGCAGCTCGACGGCCGTGATCCCGAGATCTTTGAGGTAGGCGATCGCCGGCTCGGACGCGAGTCCGGCGTAGGTCCCGCGCAGGTCCTCGCGAACCTCGGGGTGGCGGATCGTGAAGCCCTTGACGTGCGTCTCGTAGATGATCGTGTCGGCGAACGGCACACGCGGCGGGCTGTCGCCCTCCCAGTCGAAGTTCGGGTCGACCACCACACTCTTGGGCACCGCGCCGGCGTCGTCCTCGTCGTCGGGCTCGAAATCGTCGTCCTCGCCGCCGTTGGGGACGTACGGGAGCACGTTGGCGTCGTGGGCCCAGTCGACCATCCCGTCGATCGCCTTCGCGTATGGGTCGAGCAGCAGCTTGTCGGGGTTGAAGCGCTGGCCCTCGCTCGGCGCGTACGGACCACGGACCCGGTAGCCGTAGCGTTGCCCGGGACCGACCCCGGGCAGATAGCAGTGCCAGTTGAGCGCTCGCCGGGCGGCGACCTCGACCCGGGTCTCCTGGCCGGCGTCGTCGAACAGGCACAGCTCGACGCCCTCGGCGTGTTCGGAGAACAGCGAGAAGTTGGTCCCGTCGCCGTCCCAGGACGGGCCGAGCGGAAACGGCCGCCCGGGCCAGACCTCGGTCACCTGATCAGGGCTCCTGACATCGGCGGCAGTTTGAGGTATCCCTCGGAGAGAATCGCCCACTGGTCGGTCGCGAGCTCGATCCCCTCGCCTTCGCAGGCGACCCGCAGCCAGCCCGTCCCGAAGTTGCAGACGACCTCGTGCGCGTCGCGGCGGAAGCGCAACGAGCGCTCGGACTCGTCGTAGGCGATCGCCGTCGCCTCGCCGGGCGCCAATCGCTTTCGCGCCTCGATCAGGCGCGTGTACAACCGCGCGGTCTCGGCGTCCCGCTTACGGGTCAGCTTCGAGCGCTCGAACGTCGCTGGGTCCTCGGGGTCGGGCACCTGATGATCAAACGACGCAAACGCCGCGAACTCGCGCCTGCGGCCCTCGCGCGTGGCGACCGCGATCTGCTCGTCGATGTGATTTGAGAAGAACTGGAACGGCGCCAGCTCGGCGTACTCCTCGCCCATGAACAGCAGCGGCACAAACGGCGACAGCAGCGTGCAGAAGGCGGCCAGCGGACGCGCCTGCGCGGGCATCCGATCGCCGAACGCACGGTTTCCGACCTGGTCGTGGTTCTGGCTGAAGACGACGAACTTCCGCACCGGGACGTCCTCGGCGGGGGCGCCGAAGCGACGGCGGCGGAAACGCGAGTAGCAACCGTCGTATACGTGCGGGCGGTGGATCGCCTTGGCCAGTTGCGCGAGGCGCCCGTAGTCGGCGTAATAACCGTCGCGGTCGCCGGTCAACACCGCGCGCAGCGAGTGGTGAAAGTCGTCGGACCAGGCGGCATCGCAATCCCAGCCGCCGCGGTCGCGCCCGCGGATCACGATCGGGTCGTTGAGTCCCGACTCGGCGATCACGTACGCGTCCGGGCCGACCGCGTGCACGCGGCGAGCGACGGCGGCGACGATGTGCTCCGGGCTCGAGTCGAAGATCGCGTGGATCGCGTCGAGTCGCAGCCCGTCGATGCCGAACTCGCGCACCCACCTTTCGGCGCTCTGGCAGACCCATTCGCGGACCGGGTCACAGTCGGCGTCGTCGTAGTTGATCGCCTTGCCCCAAGGCGTCTCGTACTTGGGAGTGAAGTACGGGCCGAACGCCTCGAGCGCCTTGCCGCCGGAGGCGCCGACGTGGTTGTAGACGACGTCGAGAATGACCGCCAGGCCGGCGTCGTGCGCGGCGTCGATCAGTCGCTGTAGACCCTCGGGGCCACCGTAGGTGGACTGCGCGGCGCTCAGGTAGACGCCGTCGTAGCCCCAGCCGCGCGCGCCCGGGAACTCGGCCACCGGCATCAGCTCGATCGCGGTCACGCCGAGGTCCGCGAGTTCGGGGAGATGGGGGATCGCGCCGTCGAACGTGCCCTCGGCGCTGAACGTCCCGACGTGCAGCTCGTAGATGATCAGCTCGGCGGCCGGCGGGCGCTCGAATGGCGCCGGCGGCGTCGGGGCGAAAACGCGCGACGGTCCCCGCAGGCCGTCAGGCTGCCAGCGCGAGCAGGGGTCCGGCAGTCGCTGGCCGTCGACCTCGAACCAGTAGTCGTCGCCCGGCTGGGCGTTGGTAACGACCTCATGCACTCCGTCGCCGATCTCGTGCAGCGCGACTCCCCTCCCGGCCACCCAGAGTGTGATCGTTGCGGCGGATGGCGCCCAGACCCGGAACTCGGTGCGCTCTTCGTCCAGCACGCGGGAGCCGAGCGGCCGCTCCCACGGAAGCTGGTCACGCATCCGGTACGAGCCAGACCGCTGCGAGCGGGGGCAGCGTCAGCTCGGCAGAGACCGGCTGATCGTTCCAGGGGATCGGTTCCGGGACGACGCCGCCGAGGTTGCCGACGTCGGCGCCGCCGTAGTAGGCCGAGTCCGTGTTGAGTGCCTCGCGCCAGCGCGTCGCCCGCGGTAGCCCGAGCCGATACTGGGTCCGCGGCACGGGCGACAAGTTGGCCACGAACACCAGCACGCGGTCGCCGTCGCGCGACTGGCGCGCGAACGCGAGCACGTTCGAGTCGGCGTCGTTGGGCTCGAGCCACCAGAAGCCCGCCGGGTCCGAGTCGAGCTCCCAGAGCGCCGGCTCCTCGCGATACAGGCGGTTGAGATCCCGGATCAGCGACTGGATCCCGGCGTGAGATGGCTGCTCGAGCAGGTGCCAGTCGAGCGAACGGTCGTGGCTCCACTCCGCCTGCTGGGCGAGCTCTGAGCCCATGAACAGCAGCTTCTTGCCGGGGTGCGCCCACATGTACGCGTATAGGGCGCGCAGGTTGGCGAGCTTCTGCCACTCGTCGGAGCCGGCCATCTTCGAATACAGCGAGCCTTTTCCGTGCACGACCTCGTCGTGCGACAGCGGCAGGATGAAGTTCTCGCTGAACGCGTACATGAGGCTGAACGTCAGCTCGTGGTGGTGATAGCGGCGATAGATCGGGTCCTGCTGGAAGTAGCCGAGCGTGTCGTGCATCCAGCCCATGTTCCACTTGAAGCCGAACCCGAGGCCGCCGAGGTAGGTCGGGCGCGAGACGCCGGGCCAGGCGGTCGACTCCTCGGCCGCGGAGATGATCCCCGGCTCGCGGCTGTAGATCACCTCGTTGAGCTCCTTGAGGAACGCGACCGCGTCGAGGTCCTCGCGGCCGCCGAACTGGTTCGGCACCCATTCGCCCTCGCGGCGCGAGTAGTCGAGGTACAGCATCGACGCGACCGCGTCGACGCGGATCCCGTCGGCGTGGTACTCGCGCAGCCAGAAGAGCGCGTTCGAGATCAGGAAGTTGCGGACCTCGTGGCGGCCGTAGTTGAACACCAGCGTGCCCCAGTCGGGGTGCGCGCCGCGGCGCGGGTCGGCGTGCTCGTAGAGCGCCGTGCCATCGAACTGCGCGAGCGCGAATTCGTCCCGGGGGAAGTGCGCCGGGACCCAATCGAGGATCACGCCGACCCCTCGTTCGTGCATGCGGTCGATGAACTGGCGCAGGTCGTCGGGCGAGCCCGGCCGCGCCATCGGTGCGAAGTAACCGGTCACCTGGTAGCCCCAAGATCCGGCGAACGGATGCGACATCACCGGCAGCAGCTCGACGTGCGTGAACCCGAGGTCGGTCACGTACGCCGACAGCTCGTCGGCGAGCTCGAGGTAGGTGAGCGGGCGATTGTTCTCGAGCGTGTTCAGCCGCCACGAGCCGACGTGGACCTCGTAGATCGACACCGGCTGCACGAGCGGCGCCTGCGACTGCCGGCGCTCGAGGTAGTCGGCGTCCTTCCACTTGTGACGCGACTCGGTGACCACCGACGCGGTCTTCGGCGGCACCTCGGCCTCCTGGGCGTACGGATCGGCCTTCAGGAGCAGGTCGCCGTCGGCGGTCAGGATCTCGTACTTGTAGCGGTCGCCGGGACCGACGCCGGGCAAGAACAGCTCCCAGATCCCGCCTGACCCCAACGAGCGCATCGCGTGCAGCCGACCGTCCCAGGAGTTGAAGTCGCCGACCACGCTGACCGCCCGCGCCGACGGGGCCCAGACCGCGAACGCGGTCCCGGTCACGCCCTGGTGCTTGCGGACGTGCGCACCGAGCTTCTCGTACAGGTCTTCGTGGCGCCCCTCGCCGATCAGGTGCAGGTCGAGTTCGCCGAGCGTCGGCGCGAACGAGTACGGATCATCGAGCGTGAACTTGCCGCCGTCGCCGTAGTCGACCTTGAGCTTGTAGCGCAACGGCAGCTCCGCCCCCTCGATCGTGCCCTCGAAGATCCCGCCTGGGTGCACCTGCTCGAGCTGCACGGACTTGCCCTTGGTGGGTTTGGCGGCGACCTTCTTGGCGGCCGGGCGCAGCGCGCGAATCACGACGCTCCCGTTTTCCGGGTGGGCGCCGAGGATCGCGTGCGGCTGGGAGTGCTCGCGTCGCGCGAGCGCGTCTAGTTCTGAGGGGGCGACTGTCATTGGGACTCCAATAGCCGGGCTATACCCACAACTGGGATTTCCAGCCAGTCGGGGCGGTTATCGAGTTCGTACCGGAGCTCGTAAATCGCCTTCTCGAGCTCGAAGATCGACAACAGGTTGAGGATCGCCGGCTCGCCGGCCGGCAGCAGCGCGGGGTCGATCGTCGAGAAGTAGTACTCGAGGAACGCCCGCCGCGCGCGCTGTTCGAAATCCGGCGGAGCGGGCCGGCCTCGCATGATCCGGCTCGCCGAGGCGAGATACGCGAACGAGCGCAGCATCGAGGCGACGTCGCGCAGCGGCGAGCACTTCTGCCGGCGCTCGGACAGCGGCCGCGCGGGCTCGCCCTCGAAATCGATGATCAGCCAGCCGCCGGGGATGTGGAGCGTCTGACCGAGGTGGTAATCGCCATGCGTGCGGATTGCGCGGCCGCCCGAGCCGATCTGGGTCCTGGCGGCGATCAACTCGTGGACGTCCTGTCCGCGTCCGGCGATCGACGCGAGGCGTTGGTCGTCGGGCAAGCGGACGAAGATCCGCTCGAGATCCTCGTCGATCGCCGCGGTCAGCGATGTCACCGCCTCGGCGCTCGGATCCTCCGCGACGAAGGCCGGATCGGCCGGATCGGAGGCGAGCGCGTTGTGCAGTTCAGCGGTCACCTTGCCGAGGCTTCCGAGCTCGGACAGCAGCACCTCTGGATCGCTGCTGACCTGATCGAGCGCGAGCTCCCAGCCGCCACGCGCTTCGGCGAAGAACCGCTGGGCGACCCCGAGCGTGGCCGTGACCGTGGGCCCCTCGTAGTCGTACCAGCCCTCCAGCGGCGCGATGCTCTCAAACCCCTTCGCGGTCAGAAACCGGAGCATCTCGAGCTCCGGGTTGATGCCCGGCTCGAGCCTACGGAACACCTTCAGCACCGTCTCTTCGCTGAACACGATCGAGGAGTTGGATTGCTCGACGCCGATCGGTCGGACCGGGCCGTCGGCGTTCAGCCACCCGGACTGCGCGACCAGGTGAAAGCGCAGCGACCCTCCGTCAGTCTCGATCTCGGACTGAGCATTGATGTGGCGCAGCAGCTCGCGCGCGTACTCCGGCTCGGCGACGGCGTCGACCGCCGTGCGGCCCGCCGTGTCCGGGATCGCGACCACGCCGTCTGCTCGCTCGCTGGCGTGCTCCTCGAACGCGAGCGGCACCTGGTACAGCTCGTGGTTGCCAGTCGCGAAGCGCGCCTGCAGAAGCAGGGTCACGATCGGTGGCTGATCGGCGAGCCCGATCGCGTCCTGCACCTCGGCGCCGGTCACGTGGCGCGACTTGGACGCGTACCAGCGCCGTTGCTCGAGCCAGCGGGCGAGCACGTCGAGGTCGAGCCCGTCGACCAGTTCTCGTCGGGTCGGGATCTGCACTCGGTCACTCATCCTGGTCGCACCCCTCCGCGACGGGCATCAGTGTTCGACGCGCAGGACGTGCGCCTGGCGCTCGCCCGGGATCAGACCGACGAAGTTGGGCCCGATCCGCCACTGGTAGCGATCGTCGCTGAGCAGGTCGTGGACGGTGAAGCTTGGCGCGAGGCCGAGGCTGGCCGGGACCACCGTGACCCCCTGCTGCGGCTGATGCGGGTCGATGTTGACAACGCAGATCACGGTGTCGCCCCCGTCCTGCTTGGCGTACGCGATCAGGTCATCGTTGGCGGTGTCGAGGAACGTGATGTTCGACAATCGACGGAACGGCTCGTGCTCGTGCCTGATCTGGTTCAGGCGCGCGATCAGCGGCAGCAGTTCGCCGTCGAGCGAGCGCCGCTTGAGCTCGTATTTCTCGGAGTCGAGGTACTCCTCGGAGCCCTCCCGGACCGCCACGTTCTCGATGTTCTCGAAGCCTGAGTAGATCCCGTAGCTCGGACTCAGCGTCGCGGCGAGCACGAGCCGCGCCTCGAACGCCGGCCGGCCGCCGTGCTGTAGGTACGCGTGCAGGATGTCCGGGGTGTTGGCGAAGAAGTTGGGCCGGAAGTACTCCTGTTCGCCGGAGTACGCGAGTTCCGATACGTACTCGGTCAGCTCCCAGCGCGAGTTCTTCCACGTGAAGTAGGTGTAGGACTGGCTGAAACCGACCTTGCCCAGGTGGCGCATCACGCTGCGCTTCGTGAACGCCTCGGCGAGGAAGATCACGTCGCGGTCGCGCGCGTGGACCTGCTCGATCAGCCAGGCCCAGAACGCGAACGGCTTCGTGTGCGGGTTGTCGACCCGGAACACCTTGACGCCGCAGTCGACCCACACCAGCATCACCTCGAGCAGCGCGTCCCAGAGCGAACGCCAGTCCGGGGAATCCCAGTTGACGTTGTAGATGTCCTGGTAGCGCTTCGGCGGGTTCTCTGCGTACTTCAGCGTCCCGTCGGGGCGGTGGTGAAACCACTCGGGATGCTGGGTCAGCCACGGGTGGTCGGCGGAGCACTGGATCGCGAAGTCGAGCGCGATGTCGAGCTTGTGCTTGCGAGCCGCCGCCGTCAGCGCCCGGACGTCGTCGAGCGTGCCGAGGTCCTTGTGGACCGCGTCGTGGCCGCCGGTCGCGTCGCCGATCGCCCACGGCGACCCCGGATCTGACGGTTTCGCGGTCAGCGAGTTGTTGGCGCCCTTGCGGTTGGTGAGCCCGATCGGGTGGATCGGCGGCAAGTAGACGACATCGAAGCCGAGCTCCGCGAGCTTCGGCAGCTGGCGCTGGACGCCTCGCAGGCCGCCCCACGAGCGCGGAAACAGCTCGTACCAGGCGCCGAACCGGGCCCGGAGTCGATCGACCTCGATCACGCGCGATTCGTCGAGCATCACGGTGTCGTCGCGCTCCGAGGCGCGCTCGACGGCGGCGTGAAGCTCCTCGCCGAGCGCGATGTCGTGCTTGCCCGTCTCGGGCAGATCCGGGTCCTCGAGCTCGCTGTACGCGTGCTCGATCAGCGTGCGGTCGGGTTTTGAGACGGCGCGCTCGGCCGCTCGTTTGAGCAGCACGATCCCCTCGGACAGCTCGCTTTGCAGGTCCGCCTGTCCGGCGGCGACCTTGCGTCGCAGTTCGTCGCGCCAGGTGCCGAACACGTCGGTCCAGGCCTCGATCGTGTACTCCCAGCGGCCGCTGCGATCGACCTCGAACTCGCCGGCCCAGCGGACGCCGCCGAGGTGGGCGTCGATCCGGTGCATCTCCGCCTCGCGCCAGTCCGTGTCGTCGGGGCCCACGTAGCTGACCACGCTGCGCAGCAGGTCGTGCCCGTCGCGGAACACGTCGGCCTCGACGGTGACGCGATCGCCGACACAGCGCTTGACCGGGTAACGGCCATCGTCGACCGACGGCGTCGGGTACTGGATCACGATCCGCCGCGGCGGCTGCCGGGTCGGAGATGTCTCCCCTACGCGCGCCGTGTTCGCGGTCGTCTGCGCGCTCATGCCCACAACGTATCCATCAGCGCGCATCGGGTAAACACCCGCCGGTGACCAACCTGTCGCCGCCAAGCGCGAGTCGCTCTCTGTCGCACGCCAGCGGGGTCCAACTCCACATCACCTCACTGCCTGGCGGCCGCCTCGGCCCCGAAGCGTTCCGGTTCGTCGACTGGCTCGCGGACGCGGGGCAATCGTGGTGGCAGGTGCTGCCGCTCGGGCCGCCCGACCGCTACCACTCGCCGTACAAGTCGAGCTCCGCGTTCGCCGCCTGGCGGGGGCTGCTGGGCTCCCCGCGCACGCCCGTCTCGCGCTCCGAGATCCTCGATTTCGAGCGCCGCCAGCGATTCTGGATCGGCGATTGGGAGCGGTTCGCGGGGGGCGGCGCGATCGCCGATCAGGTGCGGTTCGAGCGCGAGTGGAACGAGTTGCGCGCGTACGCGCTCGAGCGGGGCGTGCGGTTGATGGGGGACGTGGCGATCTACGTCTCGCCGGGCAGCGCCGACCACGAGGCCCATCCGGAGCTGTTCGTGGACGGATACGTCGCCGGCGCGCCCCCCGACGCATACGCGATTGAGGGGCAGCTGTGGGGCAACCCGCTGTACGACTGGCCGGCACTCCAACGCCGCGGTTACCGCTGGTGGGTCGAGCGCGTGCGGCGCACGCTGGAGCTGTTCGATCTCGCGCGGATCGATCACTTCCGCGGCTTCGTCGCCTACTGGCGCGTGCCGGCGGGGGCGCCGAACGCGATCGGAGGCGCCTGGCACCGCGGGCCTGGCAAGGCTCTGTTTGAGGCGCTCGAACGGTCGCTCGGTGCCGACCTGCCGCTCGTCGCCGAGGACCTCGGCGTGATCACGCCGGCGGTCCGGCGGCTGCGAGACGAGCTCGGCCTGCCCGGCATGCTCGTGCTGCAGTTCGGGTTTGACCCGCGCGTGCCGCGCAGCCCGCACCGGTTCGCCAACCACACCGCCAACCGGGTCGTCTACACCGCCACCCACGACCAGGACACGACCCGCGGGTGGCTCGAGTCGCTCCCGGCCGACCGGCGCGCGTTCGTCGACGGCGAGCTCGCCCGGCTGGGGTTCACGGACCGACAGCCGTGGTGGGGGATGATCCGGCTCGCGTTCGCCTCGCCCGCTCGGCTGGCGATGATCCAGGCCCAGGACGTGCTCGGGCTCGGGAGCGAGGCGCGCATGAATCAGCCGGCGCGGATCGGGGGCAACTGGCGCTGGCGGATGGAGCCCGGCGCGCTGACGCCGGCGCTCGCTCGCCGCCTGCGCGAGGTCACGGCCGAGGCCGGCCGGCTCGCTGTTCGCTAGGGTCGCGCCGTGCTCCGGCGCTTGATCCTGGTTTGCATGCTGCTGATGACGCTTGCGGCGGCGTCCGCGCATGCGGCATCCACGAGGTCCGCGCATGCGCCTTCAAGGACGGCCGCGCGCGGTGCGACGGCCTGGGCCGGCGCCGGAATCGTCCGCGCTCCCGGCGGCGCTTTCCTGACCGACGCGTTCGGGCGCCGGCTGCAGCTGCACGGCGCCGATCTGGTCGCCAAGTGCGGTGGTGGCGCGGTGGCGACGAGCGCGGCGGGAAGCCCGTGTGTCGGTCCGGCGAGCGGGCCGCGACTTGCGTTCGTGTTTTCGCCGACGGCGTCCGATCCCGGCCGCCGCTTCACGGGCGCGGACGCGGCGACACTCGCCCGCCTGGGCTTGGACTTCGTGCGTCTCGGGATCATCTGGGAGGGACTGGAACCCGGTCCAAAGGGCGTCGGCCCGAACGACCCCTTGTACTGTGGCGCGCATCGAAGCGGAACGCCGTTCCCGGCCCTGGGAAAGGCCGACCCGTACAACGCCGCGGTCCTGAACGCTTATCTCGCCCGGACCGACCGGATCGTGTCGCTGCTCGCCCACGCCGGGATCCGAGTCGTGCTCGACATGCACCAGGACGCCTGGGGGTCGGCGTTCTCCAACGGCGCGAGCCCGGCGCCGTGGAATGGGCCGATCACGTTCGGATCGTCACGGTAGTGGCGCGCAACCGCCTACGAGCTCTACAACGAGCCGATCGACTTCGCGGTAACTCACTTCGACTCGGAGCTCGAGTGCGACTACGGCGGCCCGGCCCACGAGCCCAAATCGTGCGCGCAAAGCGGGGCTGAGGCGCTGCGCGGCGGGCTGATCGGGGCGGTCCAGGCCGCGGACCCCAACCATGTCGTCTTCTACGAGCCATCGGTGTTGACCGATTTCGGCCAGCCCGAGACGGTCGGGATCGCCGAGCCGCTGCGGTTTCACCGCGTCGCGATGGCCTTTCACATGTACGGAGACCCCGCCAAGCAGCTGCCACTGGACGCCCGCGAGCGCGCCGCGACGATCACCGCTCAGCCCGGCGGCCCACCGACGGTGATGGACGAGTTCGGCGCTTCGGTGACTGACACCTCGGGCACGCAGGCGACCGTCGGCGTCGCCGAGTCAGAGGATCTTTCGTGGAGCTACTGGTCGGCGTTGCAGGCACACGACCCCACCGGTGGGCCTGACGAGGGCCTGATCGATCAGCAGACCCGCCGCCCGTACCCGGCGCTCGCGCGGACGCTCGCCATCCCGTACGCATTCGCGAGCGACGGCACTCCCGGCAGGCAGTCATTTGTGGCCGGCGTGTATCGCTACACGTACAAGGTCGCGCACACGATCAAGGCGCCGACTCAGATCGTCGTGCCGCGCGACGCCTACCCACGCGGCTACCGGGTGCACGTGCGCGGCGCGACCGTGATCTCAGCGAGCGACGGGCAGCTACTAGAGCTACAAGCCGCGCCGTCCGCACGAACGGTCAGCGTCACCGTCACGGCTCGCGGTTAGAGCCCGACCGCCGGCGCGGGCGTGCAGCTTCGCCGACCGGTACGTGTAGGTCCAGTCGCCGCGCAGCCTGGCGATGCGCGTGGTCCGGTAGCTGATCATCGACGCCGGTGCGACTCGCGGCGGCAGCCCGTCGCGCTCGAGCACCGCCAGCGCCCGCTCCGCGATCGCGATCTGCCCGAACGCGGTCGGATGCACGCGGTCGGCCATCACGTGGTTGCGCGCACCGAAGTCGCGCAGGTCGACGACCAGCGCCCCTTGCTCGCGCGCATGGCGCTCGATCTCGTCATTTAGATCGCAGACCTTCGCGCCCGCTCGCGGCACGCCGAGCCCGAGCGGCGCGGTCAGCGCGAGCGCCCGATCGCACCGCGCGGTCAGGAACGCGAGCGCGCTCCGGTGACCGGCCGCGAACGCCTCGCGGTCCCAGCCGGGACCGCGCACGTCGTTGACCCCGATGTACAGGCAGCCGAGGTCGTAGCGCGCATCCGGGACCGCGGCGCGTGCCTCGTGGGCAGGGATCTGCACGGCGACCACGTCGGACACCGTCGCGCCGTCCGCGGCGTAGCTCGTGAACGGCAGTCCCAGTGCCCGCGCCACCCACAGCGCCCACGACTGTAGGGCGACGCCCCACTGCAGCTCGCCGCCACCGTTGGTGATCGAATCGCCCAACGCGAGCACCCCTGAACGACATTCCGAGCTCCGCTGCAAGGGGCGCGAGGCTAGCGCCCGGACACACGCGACGCGCCCCCGGCCGTTCGCGACGCGCCCAAGAACGTGACTTGTCTGATAATCCTCTCCGCTTGGGACACGGAGGTGCGACCCACATCGATGGCCGCCGGGATATTCAGCGCGCGGCCGAGGATCTCGCTGGGAGGCTGCCCGCCGCCCTGGCGCCGCTTGCGCGCCTCGCCTACAACTACCGATGGTCGTGGCTCCCGCGCGGTCCAGAGCTGTTCGCGGCCGTTGACCCGGCGCGCTTCGAGCTCTGCCTGCAGAACCCGGTGCGCTTGCTGCAGGAAGCGTCTGGGAGGGCGCTGACACGGGCGGCCGAGGACGACTCGTTGCTCCAGCGGGCAACCCAGCTCGAGGCGCTGGTCGCCGCCGATATGAACCGCCCGCCGGTCGACTCGCCGTTCGACGAAGCGCATCCGATCGCCTTCCTGTGCGCGGAGTACGGGGTCCACGTCTCGCTGCCGGTCTACTCGGGTGGCCTGGGGGTGCTCGCGGGCGACCTGCTCAAGGAAGCCTCTGACGCGGCGGTGCCGCTCGTCGCCGTCGGCCTCATGTACCGCAAGGGCTACTTCCGCCAGCGGGTCGACGCCTCGGGCTGGCAGCAGGAGTACTGGGTCGACACCGACCCGGCGCGCCTCCCCGCGGCGCTCGTGACCGACGACGACGGCGACCCGACCACGGTCACGGTCCCGATCGGCCAGAGCGACGTCGTGGCGCGGATCTGGCGCGTCCAGGTCGGGCGCGTGCCGCTGTTTTTGCTCGATACCGATTGTCCGCAGAACACCCCGCTCGACCGCTGGATCACCGGCCGCCTCTACGACGGCGACCCGCAGACGCGGCTGGCCCAGTACGCGCTGCTCGGCGTCGGCGGCGTGCGGGCGCTGCGCGCGCTTGGCTACGAGCCGGGCGTGATCCACCTCAACGAGGGCCACGCGGCGCTCGCGCCGCTCGAGCTCGCGCGCGACGGCAACGGTGACTCGCTGCAGGCCGCGCTTGCCCGCGCGCGCGAGCGCACGGTGTTCACCACACACACGCCGGTGCCCGCCGGCAACGACTCATACCCACCCGACCAGGTCGAGGAGGTCGTCGGCCGGCTCGCCGTACAGCTGGGTTGCACGAGCGAGGAGCTGGTCGCGTTGGGGCGTGACCAGGGCGAGGATCCGTGGTCTCCGTTCGGTGTCACGCAGGCGGCGCTCCGGATGAGCCGCGCCGCCAACGCCGTCAGCCGCCGCCACGGCGAGGTGGCGCGGGACATGTGGCACTGGCTGTGGCCCGACGACACCGCTGACGAGGTACCGATCGGATACGTGACCAACGGTGTCCACGTCCCGACCTGGATCGGCCAGGCGATGCGCGAGCTGCTCGATCGGCACCTCGGCGCGGGCTGGATCGCCCGTGCCGCCGACGCGTCGACGTGGGCGGCGGTCGACTCGATCCCCGCCCACGAGCTGTGGTCGGCGCGAGGGCGCCAGCGCGCGGGCCTGGTGGGTTTCGTCGCCCGCCGTAGCGTCGCCGACCGGCTGTTGCGCGGTGACCTGCGCGAGTACGTGGAGCTGGCGGCGCGGGCGTTTGACCCGGACGTGCTGACGATCGGCTTCGCGCGCCGGGTGGCTACCTACAAGCGCCTTGACCTGCTGACCCGCGACCCGGAGTGGACGCTGTCGCTGCTGGGCGGGGACCGGCCGGTGCAGGTGGTGCTGGCCGGCAAGGCGCACCCCCGCGACGTCGAGGCAAAGACCGTTTTGCAGGGCCTGTTCGGTCTCAAGGCCGCTCGGATCATCGGCGAGCGGGTCGTGTTCCTGGACGACTACGACCTGAACTCGGCGGCGTGGCTGGTGCGCGGCTGCGACGTGTGGCTCAACATGCCGCGACCGCCGCTCGAGGCCAGCGGTACCAGCGGCATGAAGTCCGCCTACAACGGCGGGCTGCAGCTGAGCGTGCTGGACGGCTGGTGGGCCGAGGCCTACGACGGTTCCAACGGCTGGGCGATCCCTGGCGAGGTCGACTCAAACCACCACGCGCAGGACGAGCGCGATACGGCGGCCCTGCACCACCTGATCGCCGATGACGTTGTGCCGGCCTTCTACGAGCGCGATCGGATGGGCATCCCGCCGCGCTGGATCGAGTTGACGCGCGCGTCGCTGAAGACGCTCGGCCCGATGTTCAACGCCAGCCGGATGCTGGCCCAGTATCTCGACGGGCCCTACCGGGGCTGACTACCGCAGGACACCCGAGCGGCCCACCGGGCTGACTACTGCAGCTCCGACAGCGTGCCGCGGCGGGTGGCCGACGTACTTGGCCGTCGGCCGGATCAGCCGCCCCTCGCGCTTCTGCTCCATGATGTGGGCCGACCAGCCGGCCGTCCGCGCGCACGTGAACAGCGACGTGAACAACGCCGGCGGCACGTCGGCGAAGTCGAGCACGACGGCCGACCAGAACTCGACGTTGGTCGCCAGCACGCGGTCGGGGCGGCGCGCCTGGAGCTCGGCCAGCGCCGCCGCTTCGAGCGCCTCTGCGACCTCGACCCGCGGCGCGTTGAGCTCGTGCGCGGTCTGCCGCAGGACGCGGGCGCGAGGGTCCTCCGCGCGGTAGATGCGGTGGCCGAAGCCCATCAGTCGCTGGCCCGAATCGAGCACCTGCTTGACGTACCGCTCGGCGTCACCTGACGCGGCGACGTCATCGAGCATCTTCAGCACGCGCGACGGCGCGCCGCCATGCAGTGGGCCGGACAGCGCGCCAACGGCCGCCGACAGCGCGGCCGCTACATCGGCGCCCGTCGACGCGACGACCCGCGCGGTGAACGTCGAGGCGTTCATGCCGTGCTCGGCGGCCGAGATCCAGTAGGCGTCGATCGCCTTGACGTGCGTCGGGTTGGCCTCGCCGCGCCAGCGGATCAGAAACCGCTCCGGGATCGACGTCGCCGTGTCGACCTCGCGCTGGGAGACCGGCGGCTTGCCGATCCCGCGCGCCGACTGGGCGACGAACGACAGCGCCATCACCGATGCGCGCGCGAGGTTGTCGCGCGCCTCCTCGTCGGAGATGTCGATCAGCTGACCGAATCCCCACTGGGGCGCGAGCATCGCGAGCGCCGACTGGACGTCGACCCGCGGGTCGCCCGAGCGGACGCTCAGCGGGTGAGGCTCGGCCGGCGGCAGGCCGGGCAGCAGCGTGCCGTCGACGAGCAGCCCCCAGACCTGTTCGAACGGGACCCGCCCGACCAGTTCCTCGATGTCGACCCCGCGGTAGCGCAGCGCGCCGCCCTCGCGGTCGGGCTCGGCAATCTCGGTCGCGAACGCGACTACACCCTCGAGGCCTGACTGGACTTCCGCTGTCGCGCTCATCGATGCTCCTTGCTGGGTGGGGGCAGCCTTCAAGGCTAGCCGGATAGCCTTCGCGCCCGTGCCAGCCCTACTCGAGCGTTCGGCGGTCGAGCTCGCCGAGCTGATCCGCCACGGCGAGCTGACGGCGCGCGAGCTGGTCGAGGCGTCGCTGCGCCGGATCGAGGAGCTCCAGCCGACGATCAACGCGTTCACGTACATCGCGACCGAGTCGGCGCTGGCGGCCGCAGACGCCGTGTCGGCGGGCGATCAGCGTCCGTTCGCGGGCGTGCCGATCGCGATCAAGGACAACCGCCCGGTGGCGGGCATGCCGTTGACCTTGTGCAGCGACCTGTTCCGCGACGTGGTCTCCGATCACGATTCGTACGCGGTCGCCCGACTGCGAGCGGCGGGGTTCGTGATCGTCGGCAAGACGACGATGCCGGAGATGGGGATCCTGCCGACGACCGAGCCGCGACGCTTCGGCGCGACCCGCAATCCGTGGAATCTGAACAGGACGCCCGGCGGCTCGAGCGGCGGCGCGGCGGCGGCGGTCGCCGCCGGGATGGTCCCGATCGCGCACGGCAACGACGGCGGCGGGTCGATCCGGATCCCGGCGGCCTGCTGTGGAGTCGTGGGGCTCAAGCCGGCGCGCGGCCGGGTCTCGTCGGGCCCCGATTCGGGCCAGAGCTTCCTCGCGGCCGACGGCGTGCTGACCCGGTCGGTGTCGGACACCGCGGCGGCGCTCGACCTGCTGGCGGGCTACGAGCCCGGCGACGCCAACTGGGCACCGCCGCCGCCGGGGCTTTATTCGGAGCTCGCGCGCGGGCCAGTCGGGCGGCTGCGGATCGGGCTGGCGCTCAACCCGCCGCTCGACGGCGCGGTGCTCGACCCGGTCTGTGAGGCGGCCGCTCGCGACGCCGCGGCGCTGCTCGGAGGCGCTCGGTCACGAGGTGGAGGAGATCACGCCGCCGTGGTCGGGACTCGACCTGCTGCCCGATTTCACGCGCGCCTTCGGACCGTCGGTCTCGATGCAGACGCTCCAGGGCGCGCGGCTCGCCGGCCGTGACCCGACTGAGCAGGACATCGAGCCCCTGACCTGGATGGTGTGGGAGCACGCTCGCTCGCAGAGCGCGCTGTCGCTGCTCAGCGCCCACGCCCGGCTCGAGAGCGTCGCCCGCACAGTCGTCTCGTTCTTGAGCGCGTGGGACGCCGTCGTGACGCCGGCGCTCGCCCAGCGGCCGGTCGCGATCGGCGAGATCCATGGCCGCGGGCCCGACCCGTGGGGCAACTACCGCCGCTCGGGCTACTTCACGCCATACACGGCGATCCTCAACGTGACCGGTCAGCCGGCGATCTCGCTGCCGCTGTATCAGGGCGCGGACGGCCTCCCGACTGGGGTGCAGCTGATCGCCCCGCCGGCGCGCGAGGAGGTGCTGCTCGCGCTCGCGACCCAGCTCGAGCAGGCGCTGCCGTGGGCCGACCGGCGCCCTCCTTGGAGCGTTAACCGCCTCGACCGTCCTCGCGCGCGGCGGTGATTCGAGCCTGGTTTTGGCTGGGGAAGCGCGGAGCGAGTCGATCTGCCATGTGTTCGTGCGGCACAACGTGCATGAGCGCCGCGCCCGGCCCCGAACGTGTCACGTTCTGCGGCCTATGACCAGCGTTACGCAGCACGTGTGGTCGGCCGGCGGCCGCTTTTGCACGTTAGGCCGGTTTGAGCGGCAGCCTCTATGTGGTGGGTTTCGTTCCAACCCCCAGCACGGCGCTCATTGGCGCCGGCGTACCCCGAGCCGCTCCGCGTCGGCGGTTCCCAGCTGAGACAGCAAGGGCACCAGGAGCAGCTGCGCCTCGTCCCAGGTCGCGAACGCGGTCGGTCCGCCGAACAGCTCGACCAGCTGCAGCAGTCTCCGCGTGAGCCCGATCGGGACGCCGACGATCGGCCGCGGGCGGCGCAACGAGCGCAGCACGGTCGCGACGATCTCGCGCTGGGTCATGATCTCCGGGCCGGCGAGCTCGTAACGCGCGCCCGTCGCGCCGTCAGCGAGGGCGGCGGTCACGCAGCTCGCGACGTCCTCGGCCCAGATCGGCTCAAACGACGCGTCGCCCGAGCCCGGGATCGGCATCACCGGGAGTCGCGACATGCGCGCCAGCAGCGTCAGGTAGGGGTCGCTCGGGGAATAGACGAGCGAGGGAGCGAACACGGTGTGCGCGAGCGATGACTCGCCCAACGCGCGCTCGGCGATCGCCTTGGCGCGCAGCAGCCGCGCCGGGCTGCGCGTCGACGCGCCGAGCGTGGTGAAGAACACGAACTGTTCGACCCCCGCGCGCTCGGCGGCACGGACCAGGCGCCAGGTGGCGACCCCGGCGAGCTCCTCGATCGAGCCGCCCGGCTGGTCGCGGATCACCGACGCCAGGTGGACGACCGTATCGACGCCGCGCAGCGCGTGACGGAAAGACGGCGGATCGCCGAGGTCGCCGAGCGCGATCTGCACCCGCACCCGTTCGGGCCCCAGCCGGCGCGGATCGCGCACCAGACAGCGCACGGGCACACCTTCGGCCACCAGCCGCCGCAGGAGCGCTCGTCCCACCGTCCCCGTGGCGCCGGTCAGCAGGAGCACTGAGCGGGAGCCTACCGAGGCACAGGTTTCCTAGAATGCGGCGGCCGGCCAGAAACGAATACAGAGGAACCTGAGACAGATGGCCTACGTAATCGCCGAGCCCTGCATTGGCACCAAGGACAACTCGTGCGTTGAGGTCTGCCCGGTCGACTGCATCCACCCGACGCCCGACGAGCCCGACTACGACAACGTCGAGATGCTCTACATCGACCCCGAGGAGTGCATCGACTGCGACGCCTGTGTGGAGGCCTGCCCGGTCGACGCCTGCTTCGCCGAGGACCAGCTCCCCGACGAGTGGCAGAAGTACACCCAGCTCAACGCCGAGTACTACGCGAAGTAGCTTGAAGACCAGCGCGCATGCGCGCTGGTCCGGGTCGGCGCATGCACCGACCCGCGGTGCGGCACATGTGCCGCACCGAACACCTCGCTAGGCCATCGGCAGCGACATGCCCGCCGGCTTCGGCGCCGCCGCTGGAGCGGGCGCCTGCATGACCGGCAGCTCGACCGGCGACAGCGCGATCAGACCGCGCGCACCGTGGGCGAGCGCCTGGGCGGCCGGATCGTCCGGGTCTGAGAAGACCAGCGGCAGTCCCGAGTCGGACTGCTCGCGCAGCGGGATCGTCAGCGGCATCTTGGCCAGCAGCGGCACCTCGAGCTGCTCGGCGAGCAGCTGGCCGCCGCCCTCGCCGAAGATCTGGAAGCGCTCGCCGCCGGGGGTGACAAAGCCAGACATGTTCTCGATCACGCCGGCGATCTCTAGCTTCAGCTTGGTGGCCATCTCGGCCGAGCGCGCCGCGACCTTCTGCGCCACCGGCTGCGGCGTGGTCACGATCAGGAACTTCGCCTGCGGCAGCAGCTGTGCGAGCGTCATCGAGACGTCGCCGGTGCCCGGAGGCAGGTCGATCAGCAGGTAGTCGAGCTCGCCCCATTCGACGTCCTCGAGAAACTGCTGTAGCGCCTTGTGCAGCATCGGGCCGCGCCACACGACCGCCGCGTCCTGCTCGACGAAGAAGCCGATCGACATGACGGTGATCCCCTCGTGGGCGGTGAGCGGCAGCAACTTGCGATCGGCGTTGACTCGCGGGCGCTCGCCGCTGAGGCCGAACATGCGCGGCTGGGAGTAGCCCCAGACGTCGGCGTCCAGGACACCGACCTGCTTGCCCTCGACGGCCAGCGCCGCGGCGAGGTTGGCGGTCACGCTCGACTTGCCGACGCCGCCCTTGCCCGACCCGATGCAGATCACGTTGCGGACCTGGGCGAGCGCCCCTTCGGGCAGCGCGCCGCGACCGAGCTTGCGACCGAGCGCCGCCTTCTCGCCGTCGGACAGCACATCGAAGCTGACGTTGACGCCGGTGACGCCCTCGACCTCGCGGATCGCCTGCGCGACCCCGGTCTGGAAGTGGTTGCGGATCGGGCAGCCGGCGGTCGTCAGCGAGACGGTCACGTCGACGACCCCGTTGGGATGAACCTCGATCGATCGGACCATCTCGAGCTCGACGATGTCGCGCCGTAGCTCCGGGTCGATCACCGAACGGAGCGCATCTGTGACTTGGTCTCTGGTAAGCATGAATTTCATTCAAGCAGACCCGGATGGGCGTCCGGATGCGATGATCGGAACGTGCTGTCCCAGCTGGCGGCCGGCGACTGCGCGCTGGTCGTGATCGAGCCCCGTTCGTCGGCGCTACCCCCAGACAAACGGCGGATAGCGGTCCGTCATGAAATACGCGTAGGCGGTGGCCCGCAGGTGCCACCGCAGACCCGGCACCATCAGCTCGAACAAGCCGCGCGGGATTCGCTTGGTGAACAACACGGTGAAGAACGCGAGGATCGTCAACACGCCCGTCAGCCAGTAGAGGACCGCCGCGATCAACGCGTACGGGATCACCAGCAGCCACTGCACGAGCGCGCGCCAGTTGGCGATCCGCTCCGGATCGGCGACGGCGACGCGCACCGGGTAGTCCGGGTGGTCCGCCAACGAGAACGGCGGATAAGCGTCGGTCATCAGGTGAAAGTAAGCGAGCACTCGATACGACCACCTCAATGTTCCGACGAGGTAGTCGAACACGCCGCGCGGCCAGCGCCCCGTGAACAGCACGGCGAAGAACCCGACCACGGCCGCAAACAACGCGCCGATCACGACGAAGAACAGGGCGATGAAGTGGGGGATGACCAGTAGCCACTTGACCAGCGGCAACCAGCGGTTGAGCTCCGACGGGTAGCTGATCTCGAAGCTGACTGGGTATATCGGCGAGGGCGGGCCGGACGGGTCCGGTACCGCGACAACGTCTGAGACCGGCAACGCCGGCGTGCCGAACTCCGGCGACCCCGGCTCGGACTGCGGCGATCCCGGAGAACCACCCGCAGGGGGCTCGGGAGTGCTCACGAGCAGAGCGTACGCCGGTTCGAGCCCAGTCGGCACTGAGCGGCACTTTCGATGGAGGTTCTGGGAGACAGCGAGCGCCACGCCGGCGTGCTGCGTGGCGGGTTTGCGGTTGCGGCGTCGCCCCAGGCGGCGGATACTGAGAGCGTGCGTCGCCTGGTGTTGATCGTCACCTGCATCGCGGCCCTGGGGGTTGGGACAGCGGTATGGATCTCCGGCGCCGATGCGACCGTCGCGCACAAGCTGGCGCGCTGCCGGCTCCGCCCAGCCTGGTGCAGCCGCTACCGATGTTGACGCCGCGCCCGTCCCTGCCGCACGACGCCGACGGCGAGAGCGCTGCCTCGCACGTGCTACGTGGCAGTCGGTAGGTGCTCTCTGCATCCGTGCACGGAGTTCGTCTCACCGTCGTCGGCCGTCTACCGGCCGGTGGCGCCGAGCATCGCGCTGGCGTCGCCGAGCATCACGCTGGCGTCGCCGCTTCAGTCCGCGCGCTCGCAGTGCCGGCCGGCCGCCGGCCAGGTCCAGCGCGTCGGTGCCCCGGTCGTGACCGCGCAGTCGGCGACCGTATCGGTGCAGCAGACGTCCGGCGCGCAGATGGTCAAGTAACCCGCGGCGCCAGCACCTCGCCCAGCAGCGCGACCGCCTCGAGGTCGTCGTGCAGCAGCTGCTGGCACATGACGCGCGCGACGCCGGCATCGCGTAACGCGAGCAGTTGCTCGGTTGCCTGATCGACGGTGCCGACGACCCAGCCGTGGGGCGGATCCGACAGCAGCCCGTCGGGCTCGGCGCCCATCTTCTCGCCGAGCCGCGCCGCGCGCGCCTGCAGCTCGCGTTCGTCTGCGCCGGCCACGACGGCTGGTCATGATCGAGAACGGCAGCCGCTCGCGCCCTGCCTGCTCGCAGGCACGATCGACCCGCTCGCGCCGCTCGCTGACGTTGCGGACTGACGGAAACGGCGTGTTGTACTCGTCGGCGTAGGTCGCCGCGAGCTTCGCGCTGCGCGGTCCGCCGCTGCCGCCGATGATCAGCGGCGGGTGCGGCCGCCGGACCGGCTTGGGCTCGGCCTGGAGATCCTTGAGCGTGTAGTGGCGCCCCGTGAACGAAAAGCGGCCGTCACCCCAGTTACCGAGCACGATCTGAACCTGCTCCTCGAGCACGTCCATCCTCGTCTGGGTGTCCGCGAACTCGAACCCGTACGCCTCGTGCTCGCGCTCGTGCCAGCCCGCGCCCACCCCGAGCGTCACGCGGCCACCGCTGACGTGGTCGGCGGTCACGACGAGTTTCGCGAGATTGGAGGGATGGCGGAAGGTCGCGGGGGAGACGAGCGTCCCGAGCTCGAGCTTCGAGGTAACCGCGGCGAGCGCGCAAGTCGTGCCCCACGCGTCGAGCGCCGCGCGCTCGGGGTGCTCGAGGTCGAGGTTCATGTAGTGGTCAGACCGGAACAGCGCCGGGACTCCGTGACGCTCGCACGCCTCCGCGAGCGCCAACCACTGCGGCCAGCTGACGCCCTCCTGCCCTTCGATCATCAGACACAGCTGCACGGTGAGTACCTCCTGGTTGTGGCGGCACTCTTACTTAAAGACCGACGGGGCGCCACTTCCGTGACGCCCCGGCGGTTGAGGGAGGAGAGGGTGCTGCATTCGCCGGCGAGGTTATGAGGCCGGCGAACCTGACCCGCCCGGCGCTCTCCTGGGCGCGGGCAGGGGAAGCTCAACCTACGACACAGATATCCGGTCTGACGCGTCCGAAACAAGCTTTTCGAACCGCGACGTCAGCGTCCCGGACTGCTTCTCGAGATCCTTGCGGACCGAGCGCACCTCGCGCTCGAGCCGGCGGCGGTTCTGGCGCACCGTCCGCTCGACGTGGTTGCGACGCTGGCGCAGCTCACGCTCGAACTTGGTGCGTGTCCGGCGGACCTGACGCTCGAAGCGATTGCGGGCGGTGACGCCGCGGCGCTCGAAGCGACGAATCTCGCGCTCGACTCCCGCGCGCGTGCGGTACTTGGCCGCGAGACCCGTGACGGTCGAGACGACATTGTCGCGGGCCAGGAGGCTCGCGCCGACCGGGACCAGGACCACGCGCTCAGCGATCTGCTGTGCCTGCGTGACGCGGACCCGGGACTCGGCCGTCGTCGCGCTGGTCGCATTGCGGGCGGTCGTCTTGGCGCTCGCCGCAGTACGGCGCGCGTTTGACTTCGTCGCCGTCGCCGACTTGCGGGTCGCGTTTCGCTTACGCGTCGCGGCGGCCTTCTGGCCGCTCGTGGGTGCGGTCGTTTGACCGCTGGTGGTGTTGCTGGTAGTAGCCATTGGGTCTAAGACTCACTCCCGTAGTTATCGGTTCGCTGTCGATGTTATCGAACACATGTTTGTAAACCAGGACCGCCGGGGGGTTACAGTCCAGTTGAAAACGTGAGCGCACCTCCCGTCCACTATGCGCACAGCGGCGACGCGAGCATCGCCTATCAGGTGGTGGGTGAAGGCCCGTGCGACCTGGTCGTCGTCACCGGTCCGGCGTCGCATCTGGACCTGATCTGGGAGGAGCCACGGACCGCCCGGACGTTTCGGCAAATGGCGGAATTCGGGCGCTTGATCATGTTTGACCGGCGAGGAACCGGCCTCTCTGACCCCGCGATCGAGGCCGCCGACGCTCGAACAACAGGTCGATGACCTGAAGGCCGTGCTCGCGGCGGTCGACGCCGAGCGGGTGTCGATGATCGGTGGGTCAGATCTCGGACTATCGGCCCTGTTCGCCGCGACCTACCCGGAACGGGTCCGGGCGCTGGTCCTGTCAGGGGTGGCGGCCGATGGCAAGCACACGCTGCTGGGTCGCTCCCGTGACGAGGCGCTCGACCAGATCGAACACAGCTGGGGGAATGGCGCGCTCGTGTCGCTGTTCGCGCCCGAGCCAGGTCGGCAATCGCGAGTTCGTCGAGTGGTGGGCGCGGCTGCAGCGTTCGTCGGTCAGCCCCGGGATGGCGCGCAAGCTGATGGACATGACCGCCCAGACCAACCTCCGTGCAGTGCTCCCGACGATCCGTGTGCCGACGCTTGTGCTCCATGTCACCGGTGACCGGGTCGTGCCGGTGCAGGCCGGTCGCGAGGTGGCCTCGCTGATCCCGGGCGCGCGGTTTCTCGAGCACGACGGCGAGGACGCCTACGGCTGGATCGATCCCCCGTGGATGCTGGAGATCGAGGAGTTTCTGACCGGCCGCCGCTCGACGCCCGCTCACATCGACCGGGTGCTGGCGACGGTCCTGTTCACAGACATCGTCGACTCGACCCAGCGGCTGTCCCAGATCGGCGATCGGCGCTGGCGCCGGCAGCTCGAGGACCACGACGAGATCGTCCGCGCCGGCCTCGTCCGCTGGCGTGGCACAAAGATCAAGACCAGCGGCGACGGTTTTTTGGCGACCTTCGATGGGCCCGCTCGGGCCGTCAGCTGCGCGGCCGAGATCGTCGCGGGCGTCGCCGGGCTGGGGCTGACCGTCCGGGCCGGGCTGCACACGGGCGAGTGCGAACTGCGCGAGGACGACGTCCGAGGCATCGCGGTCCACATTGCGTCGCGGGTGATGCACGCAGCAGCCCCCGGCGAGGTGCTGGCGTCGAGCACGGTCAAGGACCTGGTCGTCGGGTCGGGGCTGCGGTTCGTCGACCGCGGCAACCATTCGCTACGAGGCGTCGAGGACGAGTGGCACCTCTACGCGCTCGCGCGCTGACGGCGCATCGGTCTACGGCCCCGGTTAGAGTGCCGCGCTCCACGCGAGGGTCGTCATGAGGAGGAGGAGGAGCGTGTCCCTGAGTCGGAGGTTTCCACGACTGCTGTTGAGTTGGTGTGCTGGTCGCCGCTGCCATCGGGCTTGCGGGGTTCGGCACGGTGCTGGCGTCTGCTCAGCCTCCGTCTTCCAGCGTCAGGCTGCTGACCGGAACGCTCCCGGACGGCGCGACGTACGAGATCCAAGTGCCGGCGCAGTGGAACGGGACCGTGTTCTTGTACAGCCACGGTTACGTCGTCCCCGGCTCGGCCAATCCCGCGATGGACGTCGGCGACCCGATCACCGGCGCGTGGATGCTCAGCCACGGCTACGCGCTGGCCGGCTCGTCGTACGCGACCACCGGCTGGGCGATTCAGCAGGCGCTGACTGACCAGATCGCGACGCTCAACGTCTTCCGGCAACAGGTCGGTCGCCCGACGAGGACGATCGCCTGGGGCCACTCGCTCGGCGGGATCATCACCGCCGGCCTGATCCAGGACGATCCCGGCCGCTTCGACGCGGCGCTGCCGATGTGCGGCGTGCTGTCGGGTGGCGTCGCCACCTGGAACACGGGGCTCGACGCCGAGTTCGCGTTCAGGACGCTGATTGACCCGTCGGTGGCTATCACCAACATCACCAACCCGGTCGCGAACCTGAGCGCCGCGGATGCGGCGGCAGCCGCGGCGCAGCAGACGCCGCAGGGCCGAGCGCGGCTGTCGCTCGTCGCCGCGCTGGGCGACACCCCTGGATGGTTTACGCCGCTCTCACCCGAGCCGGCACCGAACGACTACGCCGCGCAGGAAGCCAACCAGTACGAGTGGGGCAGCCAGGTCACCTTCCCGTTCGCGTTCGCGCTGCGCGCCGAGCTCGAGGCGCGCGCGGGTGGCAATTTCTCGTGGAACACCGGGGTCAACTACGTGCAGGATCTGGCTCGCTCGGCAGACGCGCGCGAGGTGCGCGCTCTGTACAAGGCAGCGGGGCTCAACCTCCGCCAGGACCTGCGGACGTTAAACGACACGCCGCGGATCAGCGCCGACCCGGCCGCGGTCAGTTACCTCGAGCGCTACATCGTCTTCAACGGGCAGCTGTCGATGCCGGTGCTGACGATGCACACGACCGGCGACGGCCTGGTCGTGCCCGAGAACGAGCAGGCCTATCGCCAGGTCGTCGATAGCGCCGGCAACGGGCCGCTGCTGCGCCAGATCTTCGTCGCGCGCGCCGGTCACTGCGCGTTCACTCCGGCGGAGACGATCGCCGCGGTCAAGGACCTGCTGCACCGGCTCAACACCGGGCACTGGGGCCCGGGCGCGACGAATCCCGCGGCGCTGAACGCGTCGGCGTCGTCCCTAGGTCCCACCTACAACGTCTTCACCTCGGGCAGCCAGCTGGTCGCCACGCAGCCCGCATTCGTCCGCTATCACCCGCCCGCGTACCTGCGGCCGTTCGACCTGGGCGACAGCCAGAACGGGCAAGGGCAGGTGCACGGCCACGGGCACGGGCACGGGCAGGTGCAGTCGCACCGCCGCGGGCACGGGCACCGGGATCACGGATTGCGGCGCTGAGCGGCGCTGAACGGCGCGGACTGCGTTAGCCGACGGAGCGCTGCGGCAGCGCGCCGTCAAACCCCTCGCGCCGCAGCCAGCTCGCCGGATCGCGGAGCTCGTCGATCGTCGGTAGCGCGTCGGGAGCCGAGAACAGGTGCTCGAGCGCCGCTGTTCCGGCGCGGTCGACGATCGCGTCGCAGAAGTACTTGCCCTGCTCGTACTGGCGCAGCTTGAGCTCGAGCCCCAGCAGCTTGGCCAGCAGCCGCGACAGGCCCGACTGCGAGCGGCGGCGTCGATCGAGCGCCTGGCGGAGCTTCGGCAGCGACGGGAGCAGATCCGGCGCGACAGCGTCCATCACGTGCTCGGCGTGGCCCTCGATCACCGCCATCACGGCTTGGACGCGATCGAAGGTCTCGCGTTCGGAGCTATTGGTGAGGATCGTGATCAGATCGCCGCTGCGGATCGCGGCGCCGAGCTGGCGCATCTCGTCGACGGTCGGCAACCGCAGCTTACGCGGGTTCTCGAGTCGCACCTCGGCCTTCTCGAGCAGCTCGCGCACGAGCCCGGCGACATGGTTGTGGAGCCACGGGACACCAGCGAACTGGACCGCGTGGGTCACCTCGTGCAGCGTGACCCAGGTCATGAACTCGTCCTCGCGCGCTTCGAAGTTCTGCACCGCCTGGCCGAGGTTGGGGAGCACGAACAGAAGCCGCGGGGGGCTCGTGTCGGCGCCCTCGTCGAGCAGGACCAGCTCGTATTGACCCAGCACGTGCTGCGCGAGGTAACCGAGTACTACCGCGACCTCGGTCGTGACCATCAGCCCGAGCGTCAGCTGGACCGCGGGGCGCAGCGGGCCAAGCGTTTTGGTCGAGCGCTCGAGCACTGGATCGAGCAGCGCCCGCATCGCCTTGATGTTCGTGTTGATCCACTCGCCGCGTTCGATCCCCTCCGGCGGCGGCAGCGGCCGTGCCGGGTGCAGGCCCGTGTACGAAGTCACGCGCCGTTCCGACTCGATCGCGAGCGCGGTGAGGTCCGCGTGGGGCGGCTCGCTGTCGCCCTTGCCGGCGACGAACGCGGCAATCTTCTCGGCCAGGATCCAGTCGATCACGCCGCGATCCGTCCAAGCTCGAGCAGCGTCTCGGGCGTACGTGCCGCGACCAGGTGCGAACTGGGTGTCGTGTCCATCGGCGCCCCGAGTGGGTCCTCGTAAGCCGTGAAGGCGACCAGTCCGCCCGCTTCGCGCACGATCAGCTGCCCCGCGGCCGCGTCGATGCCTCGGCTGCGGGCGAGTGTCACCATCCCGTCAAATCGCGCCGCCGCCACCTGGCACAGGGTGCTGGCGATCGTGCCCAGCGCCCGCACCCGATGCGCCGAGGACACGAGCCCGTCGATCGACCTCGCGACCCAACGCGGATCGGATGACTCGATACCCAGCAGCTCCAGTTTCCCGTCGCGCGCCCGGCGCTCGCCCAACGACGGGTCGAGCTGGTGGCCGTCGAGAAACGCGCCCCCGCCGCGGGTCGCCCACCACTGCTCGCGGGCCCCGAAGTCGTGCACGAAGCCGAACGCCACGTCGGCCGCGGTCTCACCATCGGCGACCGCCAGCGATACCGCGTAGTGGCAGGCGTCGCGCTTGGCGTTCAGCGAGCCATCGATCGGGTCGATGATCACGCGCACGGTCGGGTCGCCGTAGTCGACCACCCCTCGCTCTTCGGACAGCGCGCAGAACCGATAGCCCTCGACGCTGAGCGCGTCGAGCTCGGCGAACACGATCGCCTCGGCGTCGCTGTCGAGCACCAGCGTGCGGTCGCCGCCGCTGCCGCGCGTACCCGTCTCGCGTGCACGCTCCTCGATGTCCGGCGTGGCATCGAGCAGTCCCTCGAGTCCCACGACGGCGCGCCGGCATGCTCCGAGCCAGTCGGCGTCGAGTACGGTGCGGGTGCTGGTCATCGTGGACCTATGCTGTCAGACGGTGAGTGTCGAGCACGAAAGCAGCGAGCCTCCGGCGAAGTTAGACCTGCTTTCGAGCGGCAGCGCTTCAGAGCGCGTGTTGGACGGTCTGACCGCCGAGCAGCGTGCCGCGGTGACGCACTCCGGGGCCCGGCTGGTCGTCCGTGGCGCCGCCGGCAGCGGCAAGACGCGAGTCATCGAGGCCCGCTTCAGATGGCTGATCGAAAACGGCTCTGCGCCTGAGCGGATCTGTCTTCTGGCGGCGAGCGAAGCCCGCGCGGTGGCGTCGACCGAGCGACTCGAGACGGCACTCGAGCTCGGTTACGAGCAGCTCCACGTCCTGACCGCGCCGCAGCTGGCGGCCCTGATCCTGCGCAGCGCGGGCCCCGGCACCGACGCCTTCGCCGCCGCGCTCAGCTCGGGCGACAGGCTCGCGATGCTCGTCGGGCGAATCAACGAGCTGTCGCTCGAGCATCACGACTTCGGCGGTCGCCCGAACGCGCTGCTGGCCGGTTTCATCCGCCGGATCGACCGCCTCAAGGCCGAGCTGGTGGGTGCCGACGAGTACGCCCGCTGGGCCGACTCGCTGGCGGGCGACTCGCCCGAGGCCGAGCTCGAGCGCGAGTTCGCGGAGATCTACCGGGCACACGAGCGGATGCTGGCCGAGCACGGCGCGCGCGACTACGGAGACCTGATCGCGGACGCGATCTCGCTCGCGCGCAAGCAGCCCGGGCTCGCGCGCCGCTTCGATCACCTGCTGATCGACGACGCTCAGGAGCTCGATCTGGCCACCGCGCGGCTCGCCCTCGAGGTCGGTCAGCCGGGCATGACCGCGGCCGGCGATCCCGACGGCGCCCTGCGGCGCTTCCGCGGCGCCGGGGCGGCGCGGCTGGCAAGCCTCGAAACCCCCGACGGGCAGGTGATCGAGCTCGGGGCCAGCGAGGCCTGCCCGGAGCGCATCTGGGCCGCCGCGTGCGCGGCGCTCGACGCGGCCGCAGTACCCGGCGTGCGGCGGCAGACGGCCGTCCGCGCTCGAGGCGAGGTTGAGCTCTGGCGCTGCGACAGCGATCGTTCGCAGGCTCAGGCGGTGGCGGTCGACATCGAGCGGCTGCTGTCGCGCGAGGGAGTGCCGCCTGGCCGGATCGCGGTGCTCGTCCCGGAGATCCCGGTCGACGGACAGGCGGTCGCGGTCGCGCTCGAGGAGCGCGCGATCTCGCACCGCCTCGTCGGTGAGGCGGCGTTCTTCCAGCGCGCGGAGATCCGCGACGTGCTCGCGTGGCTGCGCCTGCTCGCCGATCCGACCGACGCGGGCGCGGTCGTCCGCGCGCTCGCGCGGCCGCCGATCGAATTGCGCGCCGTCGACATCGCCCGCTGTACGCAGATCGCGCGGCGGCGCAAGCTCGACATGGTCGCGGCGCTCGCGGCAGCGACCGAGTCCCCGCAGGTCCCGCCGGAGGCCCGCGAGCGGATCCATATGTTTCTCAAGCTCTACCGCGCGGGGATGGCGACCGTCGACACGAGCCGCCCCGATCTCTATGTCCACCGGCTGATCGATCGCCTCGGGCTGCGCCGCCAGCAGCTGTTCACCGCCCAGGCGGATGTGGTCGAGCGGCTGCGTGCGCTGGCCAGCTTGGGCGAGCTCGCGGCGGCCGCCGTGCGCCGGGCGCCGCAGGCGACGCCGCGTGAGTTCGCGCGCTCGATCGCCGCCGTGGCCGACTACGGCCTGCGCGAACAGGAGGAGCCGCAGCTGCTGCGGGCCAGCGGTGTCCAGGTCGTGGCGCTGGAGGCGGTCGGGGGTCTCGACGCCGACCACGTGTACGTGATCGGCCTGCATGCGGGGGTCACCGCCCATGCTCCCGAGGCGATTCCGGACGCGCTTTTGACCGAGGAGCTCCCCGGCGATCACGAGTCCGGCCGCCAGGCCGCTTTTGGGCAGGCGCTGTACGTCGCGTGCAGCCGTGCGCGGCGGCGGCTCGTGCTGTCGTATCCCCACAGCGACGATCGCGGCGGCGCGCGGCGACCGTTGCCGTTGCTCGAGGCCGTACGCCAGACGCTCGGCGGGACCTGGATCGACCAGCAGGAGGAGCTGTTCGGCCCCGCGGAGGCACTCCATTCGACCTACCGGCTGATGCGCGACGAGCTGCTCGAGGGCACCGGCCGCGCCGGCGGACGCCTCTCCGAACTGCGCTTCGACACCGATCTCGACGTTTCGCACGCCGTCGTGCGCTACCTCGAGCTGCTCAAGCTGGCGGCGCTGATCGCGCGACCAGAGGGCCAGAGCATCGCCGAGTCGCTGCGCGACGTGAACTCCCGCATCCTGCAGGCGGTCACCTCGGAGCAGCGCGAGATCTTCACCTCCTCGGCGCTCGACGACTACCTGCTCGACGCCGAGCGCGACGCGCGGCGGCGTTCGCAGGCGATCGCGGCGCGTGACGAGCCGTCGCTGGAGGCGTTCTTGCCGCGGCGCGGCGAGGGCGTCGTCCTGTCGGCGTCGGACATCGACACCTACCGCACCTGCCCGCTCAAGTACAAGTTCGCGCGCGTGTTCCGGATTCCCCGGGAGCCGACGCTGCACCAGCGTTTCGGGATCCTCGTGCACCAGGTGCTGGAACGGTTCCATGCGGGGGATTCGGGGACGCTGCCGGAGTTGCTCGGGCTGCTGGACGCGGGCTGGCGCCGGGGCGGTTTCGGCGACTCCGAGGAGGAGCGCCAGCTGCGCGGCAAGGCAACCGCGTCGCTGACCCGCTACCACGAGCGCTTCCGGTCCGAGGAGGCTCAGCCGGTCTGGTTTGAGCGCTCGTTCACGTTCAAGCTCGGTCGGCACCTGCTGCGCGGCCGCGTCGACCGCGTCGACCGCCTGCCGGGCGGGGAGTACGAGCTGATCGACTACAAGACCGGGCGCCCCAAGAGCCCCGAGCAGCTCGCGGATGACGTGCAGCTGTCGCTGTACGCGGTCGGCGCCCGTGAGTCGTGGCGGCTCGAGGCCTCGCGGCAGGCCTACTACTACGTGCTCGATGACCAGAAGGTCGCCGTGCCGGTCGACGACGGCGATCGCGCCGAGTGGGTGTGCGAGGTGGCGACCGACGTCGCCGAAGGGATCCTCTCGCAAGGGTTTGAGCCGACGCCGTCGTTCTCGGCCTGCTCGATCTGCGATTACCGGCTCGTGTGCCCGGCGGCCGAGCGATGAGGGCGTCCGGGGCGGGGCGCCTGAACGGCCTCGGGACGACGATCTTCACGCAGATGACGTCGCTCGCCGAGCAGACCGGGGCGATCAACCTGGGGCAGGGGTTTCCCGACTTCGACGGCCCTCCGGCGGTGATCGATGCCGCGGTCGCGGCTCTGCGCGCGGGCGAGAACCAGTACGCGCCGCTGCCCGGGGTGCCGGCGCTGCGCGAGGCGGTGTTGGCGCACCAACGCGATTGGTACGGGCTCGAGCCAGAGGACGTGCAGGTGACGTTCGGCGCCACCGAGGCGATCGCCGCCGCCCTGCTGGCACTATGCGAGCCGGGCGACGAGGTCGTGGTGCTGGAGCCGTATTACGACTCGTACGCGGCTTGCATCGCGTTCAGCGGCGCGGCGCGGCGGCCGGTCACGCTGCGCCCGCCGGGGTTCAGCTTGGACGTCGACGAGCTGCGAGCGGCGGTTGGGCCCCGGGCGCGCGTGATGCTGATCAACTCGCCGCATAACCCGACCGGCCGGGTCCTGTCGCGTTTTGAGCTCGACGCGATCGCGTCGGCCTGCATCGAGCATGACCTCGTGTGCGTCACCGACGAGGTCTACGAGCACCTCGTCTACGACGGCGAGCACATCCCGCTGGCGACGTTGCCGGGGATGGCCGACCGCACGCTGACGATCTCGAGCGTCGGCAAGTCGTTCTCGGTCACGGGCTGGAAGGTCGGCTGGTGCTCGGGGCCGGCGGAGCTCGTGGCCTCCGTGCGGGCAGTCAAGCAATACCTGACGTTCGCGGGCGGGACGCCGCTCCAGCACGCGGCCGCCGCGGCGCTGCGCCTGGAGCGGTCGGCGCTCGATTCGCTGCGCTACGAGCTGCTCGAGCGCCGCGACATGCTGTGCGAGGCATTGACGGCGGCGGGGCTCGAGCCCCTCGTGCCGGCGGGTACGTACTTCGTCAACGCCGACGTCGGGCAAGACGCGGTCGCGTTCTGCACCGCGCTGCCCGAAAGGTGCGGAGTCGTCGCGATCCCGACGAGCGTCTTCTACGACGACAAGCAGGCCGCCTCGACGCTGGTGCGATTCGCGTTCTGCAAGCGGGGCGAGGTGATCGAGGAGGCGGCGCGGCGGCTTGCGGACGCGCGCCTGCGCTGAGGGTTTGCGGCCCGCCGGGGCTATAAGCCCCGCTCAGGCCGACAAGGCCCTCGACGGCGTTAGCCCGCGGGCCCGTCGTCGCCGCGCTGGCGCAGGAAACGCTGCAGGTCGCGGGCGATCGTCTCGCCGGACGGCAGCGAGGTGGGTTCGTCGTCGGTATCGGGAATCGACGCCTGCTCGAGGCGTTCGACGAACGCCTGCACGTCGGGGTCGCTCTGGACCGCGACGTTGACCTGACGCTCGTAGTCGGCGGCCGCCGATTCGAGCTCCGAGCCGTCGACGGCGACGCCGACCAGCCCCTCGAGCTTGCGGACCAGCGCGAGCGCGGCCTTCGGGTTGGGGGTCGCAGCGATGTAGTGCGGGACGGCCGCCCAGAGGCTCGCCGACGGCAAGCCCGCCTGCTGGCAGGCGGCGTGCAGGATCCCGACGATCCCGGTCGGCCCTTCGTACGACGACGGCGCCAGCCCGAGCCGCGCGACCAGCGCGGGATCGGAGCTCAGGCCCGTGACGGACACCGGACGGGTGTGCGGAACGTCGGCCAACAGCGCGCCCAGCGTCACGACCAGCTGGGTACCGAGCGCTTCGGCCAGCTCGACGACCAGCTTGCTGAACGTCCGCCACCGGAAGGAGGGCTCTGTGCCGGCGAGCAGGATCAGGTCGCGGTCCGCGCGCGGGACGTGAGCCTCGTACAACTCGACCGCCGGCCACACGATCTCGCGCGCCTCCCCGTCGACCAGCTTGACGCGCGGGCGCGTCGCCTGGAAGTCATAGAACTCCTCGGGATCGATCGTCGCGAAGCGGCGCGCGTGCAGGGCCGCCCCGACGAACTGGATCGCGCTCGAGGCCGCGTCCGCCGCGTCGTTCCATCCCTTGAACGCGCAGATCAGCGCCGGGGCCCTGAGACCGTCCGGACGGTGTTCCCATTGCAAAGGCTGCATCCGACTCACCGTACATGATGGACGCTTGCGGTCCGACGATTCGACACTCGTGGCGGTCACCGCGCTGCGCGCCGGCGAGAGCGTCGCCGGCCTGTTCGCGTGCACCCGCAAGGACCGTCTGATGACCCGCACGGGCTCGCCATATCTGGCGCTCGAACTCCGAGACCGAACGGGCAGCGTGCCGGCGCGCGCGTTCCAGAACGCCGACGCGCTCGCTGCGCGGTTCGAGCGCGGCGACGTGGTGCGCGTCGTCGGCCGCGTCGAGCGATTTCGCGACGAAATTGTGCTCGAGTTGTCAGACATCGCACGTGTCGGCTCGGACGAGGTCGACCCTGGCCGCTTTTTGCCATCGGCTTACCGGGACCTCGACGAGCTCGACGGCTTCCTCGAGCACCTGGCGGGCGAGGTCTACGACCGCGGCTACCGGGCGCTCCTCGACGGACTGCTGGCCGACAGCGAGCTGCGATCGGCCTGGCGGCGCGCTCCATGCAGCCGCGCAGGCCACCATGCCTATCTGGGGGGCCTGCTCGAGCACACGGTGGCGGTCACGACGCTCGCGCACGAGACGTGCCAGCTGCACCCGCGGCTGAACTCGGACCTGCTGCTGACCGCCGCGATCACGCATGATCTCGGCCGGACGCGCGAGTTCACCTATGGCGCCGAGATCGGCTTGACAGAGGAGGGGCGGCTGCTGGGTCATCTAGTGCTCGGTGAGCAGTTGCTGACGCAGCACGGGGCAGGGCGGCTCGACGATCAGCGCCGGCTGGCGCTGCTGCACTGCGTCCTGTCGCATCACGGCGCCGCGTCGGCGCCCGGGGGACGGTTTGCGTCGGCGGAGGCGCTGGCACTGTTTAGGCTGAACGCGCTCGATGCGGGTGTGAAGGGCGCGTTGGAGCACGGGATCGGCGACTGAGCCTGCGGCGGCCGCGCCGCCTCGTCCGTAGGATCCGCGACGGCGCGGCAGGGGCCTGGTGGCCCATCCGGTCTTCAAAACCGGCAGGGCGGGGCAGCCCCCCGCTTGGAAGGTTCGATTCCTTCGCCGCGTCGTGGCTGGAAATCGGGGGGTTTTGTGGGGTGAAGTGTTTGGGGTGGCCGGTCCGCCAGGACCGATGTGTCCCGAATATGTCCCGAGAAAGCGGTGCCGTTAGGACATGTTCCAGCCGCCGAGCGGGCACTCCCCGTGAGAAAGGACGGAGGGAATGCCGACCTATCTGGCGTTTCACGAGGTTGACGATGTCGAACATTGGCGCAACATGCCAACGCGGGACGAGTTCTTCGGACCGCTGGGGATTACCCACCGGTCTTCACGGACCCGCAGGGCTCAAACCGGGTCGGACTGCTCCTCGAGATCCCCGGCTTCGGCGCGTTTCAGGAAGCGATGCAGAGCGACCAGGCCGCCGAGGCGATGAGCCGCGATGCGGTTCACCCCGACACCCTCTTCGTCCTCGAGGAGGCTTAGCGCCGCATCGATCGATCTGAGACTCGGCCCCGAGCGCTCACCCGATCGGAGAGATCAGCAAGCCAACTTCAGAACTGAATGACCGTGCTGCCCTCCGTGATCCTCGGCGGGTCAACCGAGGTGGTTGTGTTCTCCGCCACCCACCCGGCCGCGCGCCGAGAAGACTCGTCCGTCCCGGCCTTATCTTGGCAAACAGTCACCGCCGCGCCCCCGTCATCCGTACGAAAGGCGGCGTAGGTGACAAAGCCAGGTACGCCACTGATCAGCTCCCTCACGTCCTCTTCCCTCTGGGCGAGAAGGTCGAACAGCTCCGATGCACCTTGCCCCGAATAGCTGCGAACCACCACGTGCATCACGCCGTCCCCTTTCGTAGCAGCGCGAATTAGTTGCCTAGCGCGCACGTTATCTGGCGCGGAGGGCGTGTTGCAACCACACCAAGCTGCAGCAGCCCGGGTTAGCTGTCGCTCCGATCGAGCACCAGCGGTCTCATCCCGAGCGTCAGGCTGCTGAATCCCTCCGTCGTTGCAGGAGTCGACGCGGATCGGACCCGGACCTCTCGTGGTTGGCCGGGTACGGCGTCGCTGCTTCGAGAAAGCAGCGGCCAGTCATCAGCGTTGCTGCTCGATCACTGCGACAGTCCTAGGACGGCCCTTTGGAGGCGTGTGGGTGGGGACGGACGCCCAAAGCTCCGGGTTAACGCGAGCGATTGGCGTAGACTCGCCACACGGACTGGCGCGGGTTGGAATGAGTGGGCAAGCCCCGGATTACCTGTTCGGGCAATCCGCCGACGAGACCGAGCGCTTGCGGCTGCAGGCGGAGATGTTCGCGCCATCTACCGCGCGGTTACTCACGGACGCGGGAATTTCGCCCGGGATGAAGGTCCTCGACGTCGGGACCGGGGCTGGCGACGTGGCTTTGCTCGCAGCCGATCTCGTGGGCGAAGAGGGAGCCGTCATTGGGGTTGATCTCAACCCGGCGCTGGTGGAGACCGCCCGAGCCCGAGTCGTTGCGGCCTGCCGTGAGAACGTTTCGTTTGTCGTAGGGGATGCGGCTTCGGCCGAGCTGGAGCGCGACTTCGATGCCATCGTTGGTCGTTGCGTTCTGTTCTTTGCCCCCGAGCCAGTCGCGCTGGTACGCCGGCTGGCACGACACCTTCGCGATGGCGGCATCGTTGCATTCCAAGAGCCTGCGAACGCGACGCTGGCGCCTATGTCCCTGCCGCCCTCAAAGCTGCTGGAGCAACTATGGGGGTGGATCCTAGAGACCTACCGACGCGCCAGGATGGACTTGTACATGGGCTTGCGGCTGCACAGCGTGTTCGCGAGGGCAGGACTTCCGGCACCCACTATGCATCTCGACGCGGCCGTTGGCGGCGGTCCAGACTGGCCGGGATACGAGTACATGGCGCGCCTAATTCGCACAATCTTGCCGCTGATGACAAAGCTTGGAGTCGCGACCGAGGACGACGTCGAGATCGATACACTGGCCAACCGACTACAGGCCGAGGTCGGTGATGACGGCGCCGCCGTCAGCTGGGGCTTCATCACCGCCTGGGCGCAACACGACGTCCGCCGCGAGGACTGAAAGCACGCCGATCGGTCGCTTCCGCAAATGGCTACCACCAGCGTTCTTGACTCGGCGCGCGAGACTGGCGCATCCGCCCGGATTGCGGCGATCGCCGAGCGACCATCGGGCGAGGGTGTCGCTGCGCACGCAAGCGGCAGCGAGGCGTTAGTGCTCCTGCTCGAGCCCGCGACCGGCCGGTAGGCCAGAAGAACTAAGCAGAATAAGACGACCGCCAGCACGGACCGCCTCGGGCTTTGGCCGGTCGAATGAGCCGCTGAACACGGGAACCGTCTCGCCGCGTGGCGGCCAACGGAACCTGAAGCAAAAGCTGCAGCGGGATTGCCGAAGCTGGGCCGCGCGCTCCTGCTCAGCCAGCACAAGCAGCCGCCGGCGCGCCGAACGGTAGGCGACCCCCTCCCGACGTCCGCCGACAACCAAAGCTTGACGACTAAGCCCGCAGGCGCAGCGAGCCGGATTTCGCGGCGGCTTCCGGGCTTTGGTGAGCGCGGCAGCGTCGTCCCGTGATCGGTGTGACCTTCACTAGCTGCCGGTCCCAGCTCCCAAGCGGCGGGCGCGTGTGGTCAGCGCGGCGGGAGGGCCGGACCGGATACATCTGGCCCTCCCACGGCTGTATTTGGTTCAGCAGAGGACCGCGGCGGTCGCGAGGGTGTCTGCGGCGGTCCCGCACGGCGACCCGCTGTCGATGAACAGGGTGGCTTGGTCGAAGTGCCGCGGGTTGCGGATCAAGGGCGGCTTGATGTGAACGGTGGTGTCAGGCAGGTCGTCTTTCATGTGTGGAATCCGCACCGCTGGGAACGTAAAAGTCGAGGTCTTGGGATTCCACTGGGGTTGCCCGATCTGGAGCACGACCTCCGTCGGGATCCTGTTTCGATCTTGACTGAACGACAGCACCGCGTTGGGATTGGCATCTGCGAAGTAGCGCTTAAAGCGCCTGACGAAGTCCGCATTAGCAACCACGTACGCCTGACGGACGGGGCGGTCGGTGAAACGTGTCAGGTAGTCCCGGACTCCGACGAGCCGCAGGACGAGATGCTGGTCGTTGGGCCCGGTCAGCGACCCCGATGCGCTCGGGATCGACCACAGGTAGTTGAGCTGCTGGCGCGGTACGGTGGCGGCGGATAGCGTCGAGGAGGCGACCGGCAGCATTCCGACCGCCAGCCCGAAAGCGACCATCGCCCCTCGCCGCCGGCGCAGCGGCGTCATCAGAAGCCCCGCCACGGTCGATAGGCCTCGCGGCGATACCAGCGATAGGTCCTCGGATGGCATCGAACCTCCTTTGGGTTCTCAAGAGGGCGGCTCGAAAGGCGCGCAAATCAACCCGAGCGCGCCCAGCGACGATCCAGGGCTTGACTGACCCCGGCCTGGATAGGCATCCGGTCGCCACCGATGGCAGCCGGGCAGCAGTGATTCTGATGTCACCAAGCGGGCCAGTCAACCAAGCGCGCACACTCACGCAGCGGGCGCTACTAGCGTTGCCACGGGCTCGCGGTTGGTGTGGCACCTAGCAGCCAACCGAACAGTGACGAGCGCCAGAGCACCCCGGGCCCACGCCGGGTCCTCCCGAGAATGTCGGATCGGGCTTAACGGAGAAGGTCCGTCGAGAGCAGCGATCCGCGGTCGGGCGCCGGCGCCGCTCGCTTCTCCTTTCATGCAGCCCGTCGCTCAAAATGCCCGCCGTCTGTCGTGGGACGGCGCTGATGGTGGTGCCCGCGCCGACCCGGCTTCCTCCTACGGCGCGTGCTACCGCCGGGGCGTGGCGTTGGCCGCCTCGACCGTTCTTGCCCGCTGCGGTGATTTGAGCCCGGTTCTGGCTGGGGAAGCGGGGGTGAGCCGATCTGCCCGCGTCGAGGCGGCACAACGTGCATGAGCGCCGCGCGCGGCGGGGAACGTGTCGCGTTTTGCCGCCTATGACCGGCGTTACGCAGCACGTGCGACCGGCCGTCGGGCGCTCGTGCACGTTAAGCCGACGCCGGGTCGGTGGCATGCAAGGCGACGACGGCGCGCACCGTCGCACGCCGCCGCTGCTGCACTGTAATCGTCCACATCGCACTTACCTCTCGCCCAGCATCGACCCCGCGCCGAGTGTCACGCCCGTGCCGATCGCACTCCTCCTTCGCGCGGCAAGCGCGGGCCTGCCCAGAGTGCTGGTGCTCGCCAAACCAGCAGCGTCGGCGGGCCATGACCGGGACATCCCGCTTGGTGCGACCAACTACGCCATGCCAAGCGAGGCGCCGTCGATCAGGCCGCGCGCGGGCGATCGCGCTCGCGGCAGAGTACGCGTCAAGCGCCGGGGCGGGCGGACCCCGCAAACGTCGCCAACCGATCGTGCCGCTGGCGACAGCGACCGAACCAAGGCGATCGCGACGCTCCGGATGTGGCCGAAATTGAGCGAGTCCGCATAACGCTGAGCTAACGGCGTTACGCGCGTGTTATCGGTCGTCGGTTACAACGGGCGTCGGCCAACTCATGCGTCACGCATCGACCCGCACGCTGTTCCCCGGTGGCGGCGGGGGCGCCCGCATCGTCCTCGCCGCCACCACGTGCACAGTTGCGATCGCCGCGTGTGGCTCCTCGGGCAATCCGCACACGACGGCCGGCAGAGGCGATGCCGCGAGACCGATCAAGTTCGCCGATTGCATGCGTGCACACGGGGTGCCGCACTTCCCCGACCCCAGCGCGAGCGGCGGGACTCAGCTCCCCCAAGGCTCGTCGCCCGCGTTGGAAGCGGCCGTGCGCGACTGCGCCGCTCTGCAGCCGGGCGGCGCGGGCGGCCCCCCCGCGCCGTCAGCTGCCCAAGTGCGCGCCGCGCTCGCGCTCGCCCAATGCATGCGCGCACACGGGCTCTCGCAGTTCCCGGATCCGCTCAGGACCGCACCTGACCAGCCGAACATGTCACTGGGCCCGGGGGAGTACTTTCCCGCCATCAGCCCGACCGAGGTCCAGTCGCCAGCGTTCAGGCGAGCGGCCAAGGCCTGCCGACTACAGCTTCCCTGACCTCACGGCCCCGCCATCACCCGCCACCCACGCCCGAGTAGGCGGGGCCGACTGCGAGCCTCAGCTGCAACGTTCCTTTCGCGCAAGGAAGATCGATTGTGGAGCCCGATCACCGCCGATAGGGTGGCCGTCTGGTCCCGGCAGGGCGGTGAACCCATGCGAACACGGCGACACGCGAAGATCGAGGATCTCCGGCGAGCGATCGACAGCCTGCCCCGGGATACGCGGGCCGCGATGCTCGACGGCATCCGCCAGAACGACATCATCGCCGGCGCCTACACCGATCATGGCGGCATCTGCCCGATGCTGGCCGCCTACCGCGCCGGCAGTCGCGCCGGCTGCATCTCCTTTGCGAAGGCATGGGACGCGTTCGCGTTCCGTGGCGCGCGCACGCGGCTGGCTCGGCGAGCGACCCGGCGCGAACTGCTCGTGCTCACATCCCATCTCGAGCTCAGCCTGCTCGACGACGACGCCACTAGCGACCTGTGCACCGCGATCGCTAACCACGAGCAGCTCGTGCAAGCGCGTCCCGCCGGCGACCATCCAAGCGACTCAGACCGAAACGCAGAGCTCGAGAGCCGGCCGGGTTGGGCCTGGCTGCGGGTGATGCGGCGGTATGACGAGTACGAGCGCGCGCTGGCGTCGGCCGGTTCCGGCGAAGACGACCCGGCTGTCACCCAAGCACAACGCCCCGCCGAGCTAGCGCCGTCTCGCTGAGAGCTCTCACGTCGCGGTCGTCCTGATCGCGCCGCGTCGGCATTATGGCGCTGTGGTGAAGCTCTACGGTGGTGTCGAGACGGGCGGCACGTGGTGCGTGTGCGCGCTCGGCTCGGCACCGGATGACATCCGTGTCCGGGAGCAGTTCCCAACCACATCTCCCGAGGAGACGCTGGGGCGGATTATCGAGTTCTTTCGGAAGCAGCCGCCGCCCGAGGCGCTCGGCGTCGGCTCGTTCGGCCCGGTCGACCTCGATCGCGACTCGCCGACGTGGGGCTATGTCACGACGACGCCGAAGCCGGGTTGGCAGCGCGCGCCGGTGGCGACGGTGCTCAGGGATCGTCTAAACGTGCCCGTCGTGTTCGATACCGACGTAAACGCGGCCGCCGTGGCCGAACGGCGATGGGGGGCCGGACGAGGCCACGCGAGCGTGTGCTACTTGACGGTCGGGACCGGCGTCGGCGCGGGTCTGATCGTCAACGGCGAGCCTGTGCACGGTCTCGTCCATCCCGAGGTCGGACACGTGCGCATCCCGCACGACACCCGCTGCGATCCGTTCCCCGGCAATTGTCCCGTACACGGCGATTGCTGGGAAGGGCTGGCCTCCGGCCGTGCGATGGCCGAGCGATGGGGCTGTCCACCGGCTGCCCTGCCGGACGATCACCCAGGCTGGCCGCTCGAGGCGGAGTACGTAGCACATGGCATTCTCAGCATCGTCTGCATCGCCTCACCGCATCGAGTGATCGTGGGCGGGGGAGTGATTCAGCGCCCACAACTCCTGCCGATGGTGCGGGACCGGCTTCGCGATCTTGTCGGTGGCTACCTGGACACGCCACTGCTCGGCATCGACATCGACGATTACGTGGTCTCGCCGTCGCTCGGCGACGACGCAGGCGTCCTCGGTGCGATCGCGCTCGCCGAGGCAGGCGAAAGCTCACAGCCGGCTTAGGGATCGGGATCTGCCTGCTGGCAGCGGGCAACGCTCCAAACGCGCGGGGTTCGAGATTGACAGCGGGGGCGCGTCTCTGATAGGTATGGCCGCCGTCAGAGGTGGCCGGGAGACCCAAAAGGGAGGCAGCACAATGTCCTTGACCCCCCGTAAGGCTGCTTTGTTGCTCGGTGCGGCCGCGCTCTGCGTTGCAGCGATGACCGGCGCCGGCTGGGCAGCCGGTTCGACCGCCCGAGCCAGTGCGACGCCCAGCTTTTCTAAGTTGAGCCCGAGCCAGGTCAAAGCCCGGTCGTCCGGCAAGCAAGAGCGCATGGTGGTCGTGTTCGACGACCAGCTCACCAACCTGCCGGCGAACCGGGCCCACCGGCACGCCCGAGAAGCGACGGCCGCGTCCATGCAGGCTCCGCTCGTAGCCCAGCTGAAGCAGGTCGGGGCCACGCATATCACGACCCTTTCGCTCCTCAACGCTGTCGCGGCGACAATGCCGGCGGCCGAGGCACAGGCACTCAGCCACACCCCGGGCGTCAAGGCGGTCGTCCCCGACGGAACCATCATCATCGGGGACGGCACGTCGAACACGACCGACGGTGGCCGCCTCCCGGGTGCAGAAGTCGACCATCCCGGCAACGGCGGCCGACGGGCAGCAATTGTGCAATACGTCTCCCGGCAAGCCGCTGCTGGAGCCCGAAGCCCTCACCAGCATCCACGACGCATCCGACAACCCGAACGACCCAGACGAAGCGTCCGCGATCGCGACGGGCAAAGGCGTCATCGTCGGGAACGTCGACGCCGACTCGTTGGCCGGGAACCCCAACATGATCCGGCCCAACGGGCAGCACGTGATCATCGATGCCCCGGACCCGAACGAGAACGTCTTCAGCGACGAGTTCAACGGAGACGTCTCCACCATCGCCGCCCAGGGCACGGTCACCTACACCTACGCGTCTCAGCTGCCCTTCTCGAACATCCCCGCGAACTGCAGCTTCCGAATCGTGGGTGACGCCACCGGCGCCTCGCTTGCTCACCACCGGTTACTTCACCGACACCAACTCAGCGGGTCAGATCGTGGCTCCCGAGTCGCAGGTCATCGCCGGGCTGCAGCAGGCGGTGAACGAGGGTGTCAACGTCGTGTCGGAGTCCTACGGCTATGGCGCTCTGCCGGGTGCCAACGACGACCTGCTCGCCCCGACGAACGACGCCATGGTGGCAGGCGGGCGTTGTCGTGGTCGAGAGCGCGGGCGACAGCGGCTCGTCCGGCACGGTCGAGGCCCCCGCCGATGACCCCAACGTCATCGACGCCGGCGGGACGAACGACCTCAGGCTCCTGGCCCAGGCCGATGGCTACACGAAGGGCTGGGAGGACGACAACATGACGACCTTGTCGTCGGGCGGCACCGCTCCCAATGGCGCTGTGGTGGACCTGGTCGCCCCCGGCTACCTGGCGCTCGCTGCCGCCGGCGCCGGCCAGATACCGCGCCACTTCCGACTGAGGCCTTTGGCGGCACCAGCGAGTCGGCCCCGTTCATCTCCGGCGCCGCCGCCGACGTGATCCAGGCCTACCGTGACACCCACGGCGGTGCCACCCCGACGCCAGCCCAGGTGAAGGAGATCCTCACCAGCACGGCGACCGACATCGGGGCTGCGGCAGACCAGCAGGGCGCTGGTCTCCTGAACGTGTACGCGGCCGTTGAGGCGGCCCGCCAGATGCCGGGCGCGTCGGAGACGCATTCCAACGCTCCCGAGTTGGTGGACAGCCCCACCCAGCTCGACGTACAGGGCCCGGGCGGCTCAACGGTCCACAAATCGGTCACGCTGTACAACGCCTCCTCCAACACCGAAAGGGTCACCGGCACCTACCGGGTGCTCGGAAGCGAGACGAGCCTCGGCCCGCCCGTCACCGAGAACGTCAGCGCCCCGTCGCCGAGCGCCCCGATTCCCGCCCAGGGGGCGACCGCGGCGGCACCGATCACCTTCACGGTGCCGAGCGGCGTCGACGTGCTCGATGCCGACATGCGCTGGCCGGACCCGACCAACAGCGATGACAACATCCTGTCGTTCCTCCTGACCGACCCGGCCGGGAGGCTGGCCCAGAAGTCCTACGACTACGGCGCCGCCAACTACGTCCCCTGTCCGGGCGGAGGCTGCAGCCCTGACATCCAGCACAGCACGGTCGAGCATCCGATGGCCGGAACCTGGACGGCCCAGATCCTGTGGGCCAACGGCCGCGGCCACGTGCAGAGTGCGCCGGACACCCCAGGGCCCTACACCGGAACCGTGACCTTCCAGGCCAGCGGCCAGAACTTCACGACAAGCCCGGCGTCGGCGCCCGTCACCATCCCGCCTCACAGCTCGGCGAGCGTGCCCCTCAGCATCGCCCTCCCCCAGGCTCCCGGCGATGCCCCCGAGTCGGTGCAGTTCACCGCGCCGAACGGGCTCGAGAGCTCGGTGCCGATCGCCCGGCGTACCCTCATCCCGTCGGCCGGTGGCTCGTTCAGCGCCACACTGACCAGCTCGGTATCTCGCGGTCCCGGGCAGATCAAGACGTTCTATGTGGACGTGCCCCAGGGTGAGAAGGACCTCGACGTGTCGTTCTACGCGCCGGACCACACCGCCGACGACCCGGTGTACTACTACCTGTTCTCGCCGGCCGACCTCGAGCCCGCTGTCACCGAGTCAGGGAACATCGATGTCACAGCCGTCGACACCACGCCGACGCCCGACAACCCGACCGGAAACGCCTCGCTGATCGCCCCCGATCCCCAGCCAGGTCTGTGGGAGATCGACGTGATGCAGGGCGCCACGACCGACGGGACGGAGTTCTCCCAGACCGTCACCGGGATCGTCGCGTACAACCAGCTCGCACCCGTCACCGAGACCGGTCTCCCGACGTCGACGTCGACGACCATCGACTCCGGCTCCAGCGTCCCGATCACGGTGACGGTCAAGAACACGACGAACCACGTCGGGTACTTCGAACTGCAACCGTCGGACAACGACATCAGTGGCGGCAATACCGCCACGCCGGTAGAGCTGGCGGCCGGAGCCACGGGGACACTGACGGCGACGCTGTCGCCCACGGCAGCTGCGGGCACCGCGGTGAACGGCATCCTCAGCGTCATCGACTCGACGGACTGGGGAGGCACTGAGCCCGCCCTCGGGTTCCCGGCGTCGTTCTCCGACTTCCACGACTTTGCCTACGCCTACACGGTCGGGAGCTCGAGCGGCTAGCACTGGCAACAACAACCGCAGGACCAAAAGCTCAGGAAGGCGAATACTCATCCACCTCGTGCCCGAGCTGCTCGGCGACGGGGCTTGCCTATTCGCTGCCCCGGAAGTCCGTGGCTTTCTCGAGACGCTCGACGTGTCGGCGTCCGGTCAGGTTGTGAACCTGCGATTTCGAGTCAACAAATGAGCAGGCTGAGGCTCACGATCACGATGTCGCTCGACGGCTACGTCGCGGGTCCGGACCAAGGCGAGGAGAACCCGCTCGGGGTCGGCGGGATGGAGCTGCACGAATGGTTCTTCCCGCTCAGAGCGTTTCGGGAGATGCACGGCGGGGAGGGAGGCGAGATCAACGCCAGCTCGACCGTGGTGGAAGAGCGTCGGGCAAACATCGGTGCCACGATCATGGGCCGCAACATGTTCGGGCCGGTTCGCGGCCCGTGGCCGGATCAGTCCTGGCGAGGCTGGTGGCCCGAGACCCGCCCTACCACCATCCCGTATTCGTGCTGACCCACCACCCCCGTGAGCCGCTCGAGATGGACGGCGGCACGACCTTCTACTTCGTCAGCGATGGGATCGAGTCGGCGCTAACGCAGGCCAAGGACGCCGCACAGGGAGGCGACGTTTGGCTGGCCGGGGGCGCGTCGGTGGTCAACCAGTACTTGGCCGCACGGCTGGTCGACGAGCTCGACATCCCCATCCGCGCCCGTGGTCCTCGGCGACGGCGCGCGCCTATTCGAGGGGGTCGGCCGCGGGACGCTCGAGCTCAATCAAATCTCGGCCGTTGATGCGCCCGGCGTCACACACATCAAGTACGAAGTCGGCTGACCTGGATTCCACCCGCCGCGCGTCATCCGCGCAGGTCCGGGTCGGGCCTGGATCGCGATGGCCCGAACGAGCACGGCTGACACCGCCGCGCCTCGCGGCCGCCAAGAGGCTCACGCCGGCTGCGGGCTAGATCGACTTAGACTCATTGCTGTGACGCTATTTCGTGGTCTTGGCCAAACGCCCGACGAGGCCGCGCTGACACGGCGCGCGACCGCGGTACACGAGCAGAAGCGCAAGGCGACTGCGCCGACGCTGCTTGGAGTCGGCACCTTGGCTTGCGGTCGCTGCGATGCGCCGATTGCGGTCGGCGATCGTCCGCTGTTGCTGACTGACCGGCTGACATGCCCGTTCTGCGGTCGCCGGGGGCCGGCGCGCGACTTTTTCGTCGCTCTCACGACCGACGCGACCAGCCCGCGTGTTAAGACGGATCACCATTCCGTAAGCCGGGCGGGTCGCCGAGCGGCGCGGCAGCTCGTCATCGTCGCCAAGCCGCAGTTGCCAGACGTCCGCGGTCGTGAGGTCCCGAGATACACGGTCGTGAGCTCCCGAGATACAAATACGAGGGGTTATGCGATATCGGGGTGTGAGAACACTACGACGCCAGCGGGGGACACTGAGCGACGCTGAGCTACTTCAGCGTGCGCGGCGTGACCCGTCGGCCTTTTCAGAGCTGTACACCCGGCACGTCGGCGACGTGCACGCGTGGCTGTCCCGCCGACTTGCCTGGGCGGCCAGCGACCTCACCGCCGAGACGTTCGCGCGGGCTCTCTTGAGCATCGACCGCTTCCGCGACGAGCAGGACGGCTCGGCGCTGCCGTGGCTGCTCGGGATCGCCCGCAACGTCTTGGCGGACACCGTCCGGCGGGATCAGATCGAGACGCGCGCTCGCGAGCGACTCGGACTGCCGCTCGACCTCGCCGCCGAAGATGGATTCACCGAAGTCGAGGACCGCCTCTCCCCCCGCCTTGCGCTGGAGCGTCAGCTCGATGCTCTTTCGCCCGGCGAGCGTGAGGCGCTCGAGCTGCGAGTCGTCGACGAGCTGCCGATGAGGAACTCGCCGTCCGTCTCGACATTCAACCCGCAGCCGCACGTCTGCGGGTCTCACGCGCTCTCCGGCGCCTTGCCCACAACGTCCCTCAGGAGGAAGCATGACCACACCGTCCCGCCGAGCCTCGCGCGCTTCGGCGACCACCTCGACCGCGCGGCGCACCGCGAATTGTCCACCCATTCAGGATCGGTGCGCGCGCGCATTCCGACGTCCGCGACTTCTCGCGGGCAGCACGCTCGGGCTCGCCGGCGTCGCCGCGGCCGTCATCGTCGCCCTGGGCGGGTCGGCGGCCCCGCCGGCCTTTGCCATCACGAAGAGCAGCGATGGCTCGGTGCTGGTGCAGCTCAACATCAAACTCGTCGCTTCCCCAGGTGAACCGCAAGCTCGCCGCAATGGGGACCGACGAGCAGATCACGATCCAGATGGCGCCGGGGGCGGCAACCGTCAGCGGCCCGGTGACCTGTACACCGGCGCCGGGTGTGTCGGGGCCGAACGTGAAGGTTCTCGATGGCGCGAACGGCACCGAGGTGATCCCCTCGGGCAATACAGGCGTTGGCACCTGGCACCTTGCCCGTGCACCACCACGGCTGACACCGGCTCGGGCAATAGCGGCAATACGGGCAACAGTTGATCAGATGACGGCCACCGGCGCCCGCCCAGCGCGGGCGTCGGCGATGGCGCGGTTAGCGGTCCGGCCCCCGGGTGATGGCGGGGCCCGCACCGCCGCGCGGTGGCCGTGGCTGCTCGTCGCCGCGGCGGTCGGCTGGAACCTCGTAAGCCTGCGGGCGCTCACGGTCGGGGTCGCGTACCTGAACGACAGCTCGCTGCACGAGCAGATGGTGCGCTTCGCGACCGCACAGCTGCGCGCGGGACACCTGCCGCTAACGGCCTGGTTTCCGTACCTTGGGGTGGGCTCACCCCAGTTCCTGCACTATCAGAGCCTGCCGGCGCTTCTCACGGGCGCGGTCGGTCTGCTGATCGGGCCTGACGCGTCGTTTCGCTGGTCGCTGTACCTGCTGTTGTCGCTTTGGCCGATCAGCGTCTACCTATCGGCCCGGGTGTTCGGGGCGGGCCGCGCGGCGGCGGCAGCTTCGGCCGCGATGGCCCCGTTTCTGGTGAGCGCCACTGGGGTCGGCTACGAGCAGCACGCTTATGTGTGGACGGGGTTCGGCGTCTGGACGCAGTTGTGGGCGAAGTGGACGTTGCCGCTCGCGTGGGGCTTTAGCTGGCGAGCGATCCGCGACGGGCGCGGCTACCTGCGAGCGGTCCTGCTCACGGCGTTCACGGTCGCGCTGCACTTCGAGACCGGCTACCTGGCGCTGTCGGTGCTCCTCGTCTGGCCGTTCATCGCCGGCCGGCCGCTCGCGGTCCGGTTGCGGCGCGCCGTAGTGCTGCTCGGCGGTTCGCTGCTCGCGTCGGCCTGGGTGGTCGTGCCGCTTGTCGCGCAGCGGAGGTGGGCAGCGGTCAACGAGCCGCTGCAGAGCACCGGACTCGTCAACGGCTACGGCGCGCGTCAAGTGCTCGACTGGCTGGTCTCCGGCGGGCTGCTCGATCACGGCCGGCTGCCGGTCGTGACCGTGTTCGCGGCGCTCGGGTTGGGACTGGCGTGGCTTGCGTGGTCCTCGGACGCCAATGGCCGCGCCCTGCTCGTCGCGCTCGCGGTGTGCCTGCTGCTCGCGTTCGGTCGCGCGACGTTCGGATCGCTTGTTGATCTGATCCCGGGCAGCTCCGACCTCTTCTTCCGCCGCTTCACGATGGGCGTGCAGCTCGCCGCGCTGCTGCTCGCCGGTCGTGGAGCGGCGTGGCTGGCGACCGGCTGCGCACGACTACTCAAGGCCCGAGTCGCGCACTGGCCACCCGGCCTGTCGGCCACAGCCGTGCTCGTGGGGGGGGTCGCGGTGCTCGCGCCCGCGTGGCTGCAACTCGGCGCCTATGACCGTCACGACGGCGCCGCGATCGCGGCCCAGCGCCGCGCCGACGACACCCGAGGCACCCAGCTCGATCGCCTGATCGCGGTGATCAAGCGCGACGGCGGCGGCCGGACTTACGCCGGAATGCCGTCGAACTGGGGCCAGAACCTCACCGTCGGCGCGGTGCCCGTGTTCAAGTACCTGGAGAGCCGCGACGTCGACGAGATCGGATACACGCTACGGACGGCGTCGCTGATGACCGACCCTGAGTACTTCTTCGACGAGCGCGATCCGTCCGACTACCGGCTGTTCGGGATCCGCTACCTCATCCTTCCCGCCGGAGACGAGCCGCCCGTGCGGGCGCGGCTAGCGATGCGCTCCGGTCCATACTCGCTGTGGACGATCGCCGGCGCCGGCTACGTCCAGGCCGGGCGGATCGTCGGTGAGATCTCGGCGAACCGGACCGACGTGGGGACCCGCAGCGTTGCACTGCTTCACTCCGCTCTCGCCGCGGACGGCGCATATCTCGGCGTCAGGTGGGAGTCCGACGGTGCCGGCGATGACCGGATACCGACGGTGCGGAGCCATTCCTCCGCCGCCATCGTCCCCACACAGCACGCCGACCTCGACGACGGCGAAGCCACCGCGACGGCACGGATGCGCGATTCCGGCGTCGCCGTGCTCAGCGCCTCATACGACCCCGGGTGGACGGCAACCGTCAACGGGCGGCGACAACCGACCCGGATGGTGGCGCCGGCGCTCGTCGCCGTCGACGTCCCCGCAGGCACAGACCACGTCGTATTCCGCTTCCACGGGTACGGCGGCTACGCGGAGTTGCTCGCGCTAAGCGGCCTTACGCTCGCCGTGCTCGCGCTCGCGTCGGTGTGCCTGCGGGCGGGATCGGCGTGGATATCGGCGGTGGTCCGAGTGGCCGGCCTCCGTAGATGACGTGGCCGGATGCAGTTTGGTAGCTAAGCCACGGGATCGTCGGCCGCTGGTCGACCCCGGGCTTGCTGTAGTCGCACACACCGCCGGGGAAGGTTTTCTCCAGTTCGCTCCACTCGGCGTCGGTGAACTGGATCGGGAGGTAAGCGGAGCGGCGCAGTGGCGTGACCTGGCATTTGTTGGCGTCGGTCGTGATCGGGTCGCCGGCGACCGTCCGCGGCGTCCCGTACACGGGCACCACTGACGGCGGGCAGAGCCCGTTGGAGACCTTTTGGCCCGTGCCGTTCCAGCACTCGTCGCCGAGGCCGGCTGGCTTGTCGCGGATGATCTTGGTCGCGAGCGGCAGCTTGCGGTTGTCCTTCGCGATCGCGGCGAGCCAGCTGTTCATGGCGATGAAGCTGTTGAGCTGACAGTTGGTGTCGGCGTAGAGGGCCTCCGGGCCCTCCCAGATCAGCTGGTTGGCGTGTGTTCCGTGCTCGCGATCAAGCCGCGCGCGGACAGCGAACGCGCGATAGGCGTCATGCGCGAGACCGGGGTTGGGACCACGACAATCGATGATCGCCGTCTGGTTGAGGTTGTTGGCTTCGTTGATCAGCCCGGTGCGGTACGCGTTCGCAAGCGCCGGCTCGTCGGCGACCCGCCGCTGCGGAACTGGGTTGAGGTCGACGTCGGCGCCGCCGATGTGGGCGTTCAGATCGACGAACTCGGCAGGGGTTATCGCTCCGCCACGCAGCGCCGCAAGCCCGTATTGGACTCCGACATTGTCATACGGCAACCCTGCGAAACCGTGCCCGATCTTCTTCTCCGCGGCCGACCACACGTTCGGTCGACGCAGACCGAGCAGGTTCCGGTCCAGGTCGGCGAATGAGCACCGGACCCCGCCGGGGTTAGTCTGCGCGTTGTAGAGCTGCTGGCTGCTCACGCCCGGGCACGGCCAATACGGGACCGCCCCATAGAAGAAGCCGGTCGGGCAGGTCGACGGGGTGTACGGCGGGTTCAGGTTCGTGCAGCCGACACTGAGAAGCGCATTGGCCGTCGACGGGATTCCCTCGACCGCCGCCTCCTGCGCCTCCGACCACGCCGGCCCTCCTGTCAGGGTCGATTCAGAGAAATAGTGCTCGAGCAGCGCGTAATCGGCGACTTGTGTCGCCGAGGTCCACGCGTCCGGGAACGAGCACGTCGGCAGGATGCCCTGGTACACGCCCGGGTAGGCGTTGGCGATCCAGTACGTGGCGAGCGACCCGCCGGAACAGCCCGCCCCGATCGTGTAGCGCAGCGTGCCGTAGGTCTTGACGATGTATTCCTTGGCCATCACCAGCGACTCTGCCTGCACCGCGACGTTGCAGTCCTGGCTGCTGTTGTCCAGCGCCGTAGCCATGGTCATGAAGCCCTTGCCCAGCGCATAGTCGTTGACGCCGGGACCGGTCACCGCGGGCGCGGTGCCAACCTGATACTGCACCGCGCAGCCGAAGCCGTGCAGGATCAGCAGCTTGTGGTTGAACTGCCGTTGCGGGCGAAACGTCGTCCACGGTTTTCCGGGCTGGAACAGCGTCGCGATCTGGTACTGGTCGCGGTCCATGTAGCCGGTCTCGACCCGGACGATGAACGGCACCGTCACGCCCCGATCGGTCGTCGTTTTCGCGACGTCCGATGGCGGGTTGCTCGGGTCATACGGCTGCAAGCCCGACTTGGTCGGGTTGGTCGACATGTAGAGGTAGCTGTAGCTCGGCGACTGGTCGCACTGCGTGTCGACCGCCGTCGGCTGGCAGGTCCACGGCTCCACTTGCGGACCGGAGAACAGTGGGCCGCCGATCGGGTGATCCACCAGCGTCAGCCGCGCGCCGGCCCCATCCGGGAGGGTGGCCCGCAACACGTTTGGCCCGAGCCTCAGACCACCGACTAAGCCCTCGAAGCGCCCGTTAGCGCGGACCGCGAACTGCCTCGTCACGGTGCGACCGCCGACCGTAACTCTGAGCCGGCGAGCTGCCGACGCCGGTGAGACAGCGACCAGCGCCGAACCGCCGCTCACGAGATCAGCCCGACCCGAGACGACGACGATCGACACACGCGGATCACGCGTCGAGGCCTGCGCCGGAGAGGCCAACAGCACCAGAGCACCGACTGCCGCGGCCGCGGCGGCGCACAGCGTGGACGGTGACAGGGGCCGGGACAGGTTGAGCATCTTCCGTTGCTCCTTTGGCTTTCGGGCCCTACAAACCTTGAGTGGTCCGTCGACGAGCGTGATTGGGGCGCGGGGAGTCTCCCACAGAGCGCCAGCCGCAGTCGAGTTCTGCGGCCTGACGATCACGCCACCGCGCCTCCATTGGTCCCGCAAGCGAGGAGACGATTGGCCCTGGACAGCGGATCATCTGTCGCCTACCGTGGCGCGATCTCGAAAGCCAATGCCGGGAGGATGGCGTGTCCAAGGCCACGCTGAGTGCAGGAACGATCGAGTACGAAAAGTCCGGCGCCGAGGACGGCCGGCCAGTGGTGTTCGTTCATGGCTACATGATGGGCAGCTCGCTCTGGGAGCCGCTCGCCGAGCGAATGGTCGCCCGCGGCTTCATCTGCGTTGCCCCGACGTGGCCGCTGGGCGCTCACACTGAGCCGATGCGAGAAGACGCGGAGGTGACGATCGAGGCGATCGCGGCCATGGTCGGCGAGCTGCTCGACGCGCTATCGCTGGAGGACGTCGTGCTCGTCGGTAACGATACGGGCGGCGTGATCGCCCAGGTAGTGGCGACCACCAAACCGGAGCGGATCGGCGCGCTGGTCTTGACCAGCTGCGACGCATTCGAGCACTTCCCGCCGCCGATCCTCAAGCCGTTCATCGCTGCGGCGAAATTTCCACCCGCGTTCTGGGCAGCGCTCCAGCCGATGCGAACCCGGTTCGGACGACAACGCGCGTACGGCGCGCTCGCGCACACCGACATCGACCACCTCGCCAGCGAGTGGCTCAAACCCACGCTCCGCAACGGTGCGATCCGTAAGGACCTGCGGGGGCTAACGGTGTCCCTCAACCAGGAGACAACCCTCACGGCCGGCGCGCGACTGCCCCAGTTCACGAAGCCCGCGCTGATCGCCTGGTCTGGCGACGACGCATTCTTCCCGCTCGGCGACGGGCAACGCCTCGCGGCCGCGCTGCCCAACTCACGACTGGAAGTCATCGACGGCTCTAGGACGTTTTCGATGATCGACCAGCCGGACCGGCTCGCCGCGCTGATCGCGGACTTCACCGGCGCCCGCGCAAGCGTGCGGGCCGCTTGACCGAGACACCACCGCCACCAGCGATTAGCCTGCTGTCGTACCCAGAGGATTAGCTGTGTGGGTAGAGCTCGGTCCTGATGCCGGGGGCCTTTGCCAGCCGCGCGTCGCATGTGATGAGCGGCGCGTCGAGTGCCTCGGCGAGCGCGACGAACGCGGCGTCGTGGGCCGCGAGGTTGTCGCGGAGCGCCCAAATGCGGTCGGCCAGCGACTGATGCCCGTAGCGAGTGATCAGCAAGTCCGCGACGTCGGTTCGAACGTCCTCGGCACGGTCTGCACCGAGCTTGCCTCCGCGGACGAGACCGCGGAGAGCGTTGAGGATCTCAACGTCGATCAGATGCGGCGCGTGCAGGTCTCCGTCGTCGGACACGCGGCGTTTCCGCGGGCAATCCAAGCGCTTGCTTACGTTTCAAGCATCTGCTTGAATAAGGCGCATGGAGTCGGCGAGAGTGGACCAGCGGCGCGAGGCCGGGCTGCGGACGCAGGCGCGGCTGATGGATGCCGCGCTGGAGCTGCTGGCGGAGCGGGGCGAAGATGCCGTCAGCCTCCGCGCGCTGACGTGTGCTGCTCAGGCCGCGGCCGTGAGCTACCACTTTGGCTCGCTGAAGTCACTCTGTGACGCGGCAGTCGAGTATGCACTCGAGCGCTACCTGGACGCTCAGCTCGAGGCCGTGAGCACACTGGACCCAGGATCGACCCTCGAGGAGTTAGCCGCGGCGTTCGCTCGGCCGATGATCCACCACCTGGCGGCAGGAGGGCGTGAGCTCGCGGTGCTGCGGATCGTGGCGCGGGCGGCGATCGATCCTCCACAGGGATGGGATCGCTTCGATGCCAGGTTCGATCGGATCCGCGCCGCCGTGCAGCCGGTGCTGAAAGCAAACATTCCTGGTGTCGACGAGCGCGAGCTGATCCTCCGCGAGCGCTGCGTGGCAGGAACGTTGAACTGGCTGGCGCAGGGCTGCCCATAACAATTCAAGCATCTGCTTGACAGTGGACACGGTTGCCGTAAAATCAAGCAAGCGATTGATGGAAATGACCGTGACAGACACAATTCTTGGAGGCGAGACGAAAATGAGCGCAATTGAGACCCAGACAGTGCCGGCCGGCAACTGGGCGGTCGACAAGGTCCACTCGAACATCGGCTTCGCGGTCGACTACATGGCGGGCACTTTCACTGGCACGTTCGCCGACTTCGACGCGAGCGTCAGCGGTGGCGTACTGAGGGGCTCCGCCAAGGTCGCATCCGTGCAGGTCAAGGACCCGAACCTCGAGGCGCACCTGCAATCCCCCGACTTTTTCGACCCTGAGCGCAACCCCGAGCTCACCTTCGAGTCAAAGTCGATCGAGCGCGACGGCGATGCAGTTCGGATCGATGGCGAGATCACGATCAAGGGACGCACGCTGCCCGCCGAGATCACGGGCGTCATCTCCGACCCGATCAGTGACCCCTACGGTGGCGAGCGCTTCGGCCTGAGGCTGCAGGCGGTCGTCGAGCGCGACAGGTTCGGGATTAGCTGGAACAACCCCCTACCGAGCGGCGAGCCGGCCCTCTCGAACGAGGTCACAATCACCGCGGACCTCCAGCTTTCGAAGCAGGCGTAGCAATGCGCGTCCTCGGCATCAGCGGTTCCCTACGCCGCGACTCCTACAACACGAAGCTCCTGCGCCACGCCGGCGACTTGTTCGAGGACGAGGGCGTGGAGTTCGAGATCTACCACCGGTTGAAGGACGTCCCGCCGTACGACGAGGACGACGACTCCGAAAGAGCCCCCGAGGCCGTGTCAAGCCTCCGCGAGGCCGTTGCGGCCGCGGACGCGGTGTTCTTCACCACTCCCGAGTACAACTCGTCGATCCCGGGGGGCTCAAGAACGCGCTCGACTGGGTGTCGCGGCCGTTTGCCACGAATGCAATGCGAAACAAGCCGGTCGCGGTGATCGGTGCGAGCGCCGGCATGTTCGGCGCAGTCTGGGCTCAGGCCGAAGTCCGCAAGGTGCTTGGCGCGATGGGGGCCCGCGTGGCCGAGGGCGAGGTTGCGGTGGGCCGGGCGATGGATCGCTTTGACGCCGACGGGCGCCTGAACGAGCCCAACCTCGAGCAAGAGGTACGCGAGGTCGCACGCACGCTGATCGCGGAAGCGCAGTACGCCGATCTCGAACCGCTCGCAGCCTGAAGTGGCCACAGCGATGAGCACGCGAAACCAATCAGCAAGACAGGAGGCTGACAAGTCATGAAAGTCGTACTCACCGGTGCAACGGGGTTCGTCGGATCTCACGTACTCACCGAGCTACAAGACCACGGCCACGAGGTGACCGCGCTCGTCCGCGACAATCCCGACAACGTCGCCGCCCGCGGGGCCATCCCAGCCGTCGTCGACCTCTACGACCGGTCTGCGGTCGCGAGCTTGATGGGCGAGGCCGACGCGGCCATCCACACCGCGAGTCCTGGTGACGCCACGAGCGCAGACCTCGACACCGCGGTCGTCGATGCGGCGATTGATGCGTACGCCGGCACCGGCAAGCCCTACCTCCAGATAAGCGGCCTGTGGATCTACGGCGATAACACCTCGATCACCGAAAAATCGCCGATCAACGCGCCCCCGCTCGTGGCGTGGAAGGAACCGATCGAACGCCGGATCCTCGGCGTCACCGATATGCGCGCCGTCGTGATTGTCTCCAGCACCGCGTACGGCGACGGCGGAGGGGGGATTCCTGGCGTGCTTCTCAACTCGCCCCGAGACGACGACGGCAACCTGATCATGCTCGGCAGCGGACAACAGCACTGGTCCACGGTCCACGTGGCCGACCTGGCGAGGGTCTTCCGGCGCGCGCTCGAGCTCGACTCCGCGCGTGGCCGCTACGTCATCGGTGACGGGCTGAACTGGACTCTCGCCGAACTGACCCAGGCGGCCGCTGTCGCCGTCGGCGCCCCCGGAGCGGTCCCCGGTTCAGATGACGAGGCTCGGGCTCGACTGGGCGACTACTTCGCCGAGGTCCTGCTACTGGATCAGGGCACGTTCGCCGCGAAGGCGCGGGACCAGCTGGGTTGGAATCCGACCCATTCAGGACTCGTCGACGACTTCCGGCACGGCAGCTACCTCAAAGTCACAGCGTGACCGGCTCGCCATAGGCCGGAGGACACAGCTCGTCTCGCGAGGGCGAGCGTGCAGCCTCCGGCGCAGGCGCGGTCGGTCGGACGGGCGTCAGCGGGCGGCGGTGGCGTCCGCGGAAAGCTCCGACAGGACTTCGTATAGGACGGCGATGTCTCGGTGTCCATCCCCAAGTCGCTCGGCCTGAGAGAGGATCGCGTCGGCCACCGCGGCAGTCGGCAGCGGGGTCGCGAGCTCGGTGGCCGCCTGGCGGGCGAGCCGGATGTCCTTGTGCATGAGGCTCACGTCGAACCAGGTCTCGTCGGTTCGGCCGAGCACGAGCGGCGCTCGTGCCTTGAGCATCGGGGAGCCGATGGAGCTCTCGGCCATCACCGCGGCGGCGCGGTGAGGATCGATCCCGTCGCGTTCGGCGAGCAGCAGGCCCTCGGAGAAGGCGAGCATCTGCAACGCGAGGCTGATGTTGACCGCCAGCTTGAGTACCAGCCCGTGCCCGTTCTCACCGACATACTCCGGCTTGCCCAGCACGCGCAGGATGGGCTCGACGCGCCGGTAGGCGTCCTCGTCGCCCCCGACCATGATCGTGAGCGTTCCGGCCCGAATCTGCGGGACGCTTCCGGAGACGGGTGCGTCGAGCATCTTTGCCCCACGCCCCTCGTCGCGCACGCGCGCCGCGAGCTCGCGGCTCACCCCGGGGCTGATCGTGCTCAGATCGGCCCAGATCTTGCCTTTCCCAGGCCGGCGAGAAGCCCGTCGGGTCCTGCGACGACGGATTCGACAACGTCGTCGTCGGGAAGCGACGTCATCACGACGTCCCGCCTGCGCACCTCGCGCGGGGTATCGACCCAGCGGAGACCCTGATCGATGAGCTGCCGGGCGGCGTTTCGGTCACGCTCCTCGCCGTACACGGTGTAGCCGGCGGCGAGGTAGCGGGCTGCCATGTTGCCGCCCATCTTTCCCAAGCCGACGAATCCGAGCGTTTCCATGATTAGCGGCCTCCTTCGATCGTGGTGGTGTCGTGGTCTGAGAGCTCAAGGTTCGCTGCGCTCACGAGCGGGCGACCTGATCGGGCCGGCGAAAGCCGACGATCGCGCCGTCGACTGCCGGGTTGCGGAGCGTCCAGCGATCGCCACGGCGCCCGGAGTGGTGTCGTGGCGCTCGGCTACAGCGGTGAGTCGCTCGACTATCGCCAGGTTTTTGGACAGCTCGGGCTCGTTGAAGCGCGGGTCCTGCTTGCGCCAGTCGTCTCGGGCATGCTCGCGATCCGCTCGCGCGTCATCCGTCCCGTGAGGAGCCCCGATCCCATCGGGGAGTAGACGATCACGCCGATACCCTCTCGCTCGGCGAAGGGCAGGAGTTCGTGCTCGAGGTCGCGCTCGATCAGCGAATACTGCGGCTGAAGCGTCTCGACTGGCGCGATCTGCTGGATGCGACGCAGCTGCTCCACGTCGAAGTTCGAGACGCCGATGTGGCGCACCAGCCCCTGCTCCTGGAGCTCGGCGAACGCCGACCAGCCCTCCTCGATGTCCTCGTCGGGGATCGGCCAATGGATCTGGTAGAGGTCGATCGCGTCAACGCCGAGACGCTCGAGGCTGGCGTACGCCTCGCGCAGGATCGAGTCGCGCTTGAGGTTGTGTACGACGCGACGGTCCGGGCCTTCGAGCAGCGAGGCTTTGGTGAACACGTACGGACGCTCGGAGAGGCCGTGCAGGGCGCGCCCGACAACCTTTTCGGAGCGCCCGAAGCCGTACGCGGCGGCGGTGTCGATCCAGTTAATTCCCTGTTCGAGGGCATGTTGGATAGCGGCCATCGACTGGTCGTCTTCCTGGGGTCCCCAGCCGAACTCCCAGCCCCCGCCGCCAATCGCCCAGGAGCCGAACCCGACGCGGGTGATCTCGAGGCCGGTATCGCCGAGGTGGGTGGTCTTCAGTTGCGTGGTTTGCATGATGGCTCCTCTCATTGCGAGATGGGGTGAGGTCGCGCGGATGCGCGAGGGCCACGGCGACGGCCGCCGAGCAGCGCCGGGGCGGCGGTGAAGATTCCGAGCGCAAGCAGGCCGGAGAAGACGAGCAGGCTCACGCGCGTCGATGCGATCTGGGTAAGGCCGCCGAGGGCGATGACGGGGCCCCATGTCGAGACTTAGTGTCCGCCCAAGAGCGATCGCGTTCAACGCAAAACGAAGCTGACGGTTATCGCGTTTAGCGATAAGCTTCGGCAATGGAGCTGCGGCAATTGGCCACGTTTGTCGCCGTCGCCGAGGAGGGCAGCTTCACCCGCGCGTCAGACCGGCTTCACGTCGTGCAATCTGCCGTGTCCGCGGGGGTGCGCACCCTCGAGCGAGAGCTCGGTGCCAGGCTGTTTGACCGTTCGACCCACAAGGTGCAGCTGACCGATGCGGGCCGCGCGCTGCTTCCGGCAGCGCGCGCGACGCTCGCGGCCGCGACGGCGGCCCGCGATGCCGTGGACGCGGTTGCAGGCGGCGTGCGCGGGACGGTCCTACTCGGCACGATGCAGGCTCAGGGCATGCGGGCGATCGACGTCCCGCGCCTAATCGCGGAGTTCGGCAAAGACCACCCCGCCGTCGAGGTGCGTATCCGCCACGCCGCGGGTGGGTCGAGCGAGATGGCGGCGCAGGTGCGAGATGGTCGGCTCGACCTCGCATTCGTCTCGCTCCCGACCCACCAGCCGCCCGGGGTCGAGCTCGCGCCCCTCGCGCGCGAGCCGATCATGGTGGTCGCGCCGTCGGCTCACCCGCTCGCGCGGCGGAAGAGCATCCCGCTCGCCGCGCTGGCCGACGAGCCGCTGGTCGAGTTTCCGGAGGGCTGGGGTATGCGGATCGCGAATGACCGCGCGTTCGCGGCGGCGGGCGTAACCCGGACGATCGCCTACGAGGTCAACGACACCGCCAGCCTGATCGAGTTCGTCCACCACGGACTCGCGCTCAGCTTGCTGCCGGCGTCGTTCGTGAACGGCGGCAAAGCGCTGCGGTTGATCCCAATTCGCGGTCGTGGACCCCAGTTCGCGACGGCGATCGTGGCGCCATCAAACCGCCGGCTCACCGCGGCCGCCCGAGCGCTACTGGACACGATCACGACACGTACGAGTCGCTGAGCGGTGTCCTCACCAAGTCACCGGCACAGTCTCAGTTTGCTGTTCCCGGCCTGGCGCAACGGCGTGGGAGGACCCGCGACGTCGTAGTACTTGGTGCTCGCCTTGTCGAGGAGCTCGAGTGCGTTGTGCTGATCGTGCCGGGCCCGGCATACCCGAGCGCCCCAGCCAGCATCCCCACGGCATCGCGCGCAGGTCGACCAGCGGTGTGGTCGTGGCCCGGAAGGCGAAGCGGGGGGTATCCGCACACGACCCAATCGCTCAGCGGCACGGGTGTGTGGCGCTGACGCTCGCCACAGTTCACATAGCTCGGATGGCCGCCGAACGCGGCCTTATGATCGGGTGCGTGCCTGCCTGCGCGTGCCCCAGCGACGCCCACGGGATGAACACCTCCCTCGCTGGCGTGGCGCGCCAGATACAGCCATTCGGGGGTGTGGGGACGGGTTGACGCACACGTTGACGTGCTCCCAGTTGCCCTGGTGCAGGTCGCTGTTGACCAGATCGCCCGCGAGCGGCGCGCCGTTCATCAGCCCGCTGTCGAACAGCGTCGGGAAGTAGTTGTACTGGTAGAAGAACCAGTACTCGAGATTCAAAAGGCCGGCAGGCACCCGCGGGTCGCGCACGGGCCAGCCGGGAAAGCCCGCCGGTACCCGGCCCGCGTCGACGAAATAGATCTGCGAGGCGGCCCACGGGTCGAGCACCCCGGGGTCCGCGAGCCAGTGGTGCAACGACCCGGTCACGATGCCCTGACCGGCCTCAAACGGCGCGAGCTCCACCCGTGGCTCGCCGCTGAGCGGCGACGGAGACGAAGACCTGGCCTGGGCCGTTGGGAACTCGAGATAGTCGGCCGAGGCGCCGCGCGATCGCGACAGAGGCTTCAGCGTCGCCGGGCAGATGACTGACGGAGTCTGTCTCTCGTGCCAGGCACGGAACCGCGCCGCCCGGCCCGCGGTCGGCGAGCAGCGCGCCGACCGAGATCGGCCAGTTCTCGTCCGCGACCAACACCTCGAGGATCGGCTGGAACTGACCAGCTACGTGAGCGATGGCCGGCGTCGTCTGCTCGATCGGCTGGTCGCCGTCGACCGCCCGCCCCGCCGGTGGGGCCGGACCGGCGATCACGGCCGCCCCGAGTACCGGATCCTCGAACCCGTGCGAGAGCGTCGCTGGACCCGTGCCGGCGCACGTCTGGCTCGGTCGGCTCAAACCCTGTGCCGACCGGCAGCGGGAGGGAGATGCTGACACCGAGCAGCCGCTCCGCGAGATGCCGCCAGCGACGGCCGGTCGCCCGAGTCCAGGTAGTACATGGGGCCGCCGAGCCGTGCTCGCAGAACTGCAGAGGAGGGCACGAACGCGAGGCGAGGGTTAAAAAGCAGTCGCGTCGGCCAGCGCCTCGCACGTGACGGACGCACGTTCCCGACCTGCTTTGCGTAGGTAGCCGTCCACGCGCTCACCGGAGGTGGTAGAGAGCTCATCGCGCTCGAATGCAACGGGCGGCACGGCGTAATAGGCCGCGCCGACGACCGTGTAGATCGCGATCAACGACCACGGCAGCGGCGAGCGCAGGAACCCGGACGGCGTCCGCGGCAGCGCGGTCCGGGCCACAACACGACCGAGGGTTGAGATCGCCACGCCGACCAGAATCAGCAGCCCCAGCGGCAGCGTCGTGACCACGGCCGCGACCAACGCCACCAAGGCCCAGATGGCGGCGTGGGTACGGTGCCCCACCTTCAACGGACCCCAATTGGTTAACAGCGTGTAGATGCCGCCAAACACCACGAGGCCGAGCGGCACCAGCACCCACGGGCTGCTCGTCAGGATCCGGTCGACCGTGGTTACCACGATCGCGGTGACAACGCCGCACAGTACGGCAAGGTTGAAGCCGGCCAGGATCCGCACCGCGTTCTCGCCCAGCGGCGCCGTCCGGGTGTCATCGCGATCGCGCTTCTGGGTCCCGGGCCGCTCTGACGCCGTGCTCGACGACCAGCCGGTGCTTCATCGGGCGCCTGAACGTCTCTGCGGGCCGCCAGCCAGTAGGCGAGCAGGCTCATGATCGCGAATGCGGCCACCATCACGACGAGCCACAGCAGGCCGTCCAGCAACAGGCGCCAGATCCCGAGATCACTAGTGGCGCGGAACGCGGGAAGCTGCGCCGTCCTAAAGCGAATCCATTGGGTGAGCGCTCCGATCGCGAACGCCGCCGCGAGCAACAGCAACAGATCCGCCGCGAGCCAGATCCATTCCTTCGCGGTGCAGCGCTTACTTACGGGTTGGTTGCTCGCCTCGACGCGCCGAATAATCGCGGACTCATCGGCGCTGCGACGGCAACTTCACCGCGGACCTCTGACCCTTCTAGATTGACGTGAGGCAGTCGCGCTTCTAGATGAGCTCAGGAGCGCAAGCGTTCTGCGTTAGCCCGCTCCACCAGCTGACCGCAATGCAGAATTGTCCGATGTTTGGTTTCTCCAGGATCCTGCGCGCGGGGGTGACCGGTTGTGTGGTGGCGGCTGTGTGGACCGGTGGGATTGGCGCCGACGCGGCATCCCGGAGCGACGGATCACGCACGGCGCTTCTCGACGCGCCCTCACCGTTTTGCGTGACCGCCAGACGCGGGCCGACCGCAGCCCCGCGCTGATCGGCCACTTGCAGGCTTTGGCCGCGACGCTAGAGGATCCCGGGCCCGAACGCCTCGATCGCTCTTTGATCAGGATCGCCGGGACCACACCGTGGGGAGCAAGAATCGTGTTGGCCGGTTTCATAACGATCTCGGATGATCCGCGCAGTACGGTGCCCAGATGGTCGGCGCGCTGGTTGATGGTCAGATCGGTCAGCGGGCGCCGGCGACTGAGTTCGCCACCGCGGTTTGATCGCGTACTTCGAGAATTGGCGCCACGGCGGCGTGCACGTCGTCTTGGTGATCTCGGATCGCGTCGCCAGGGTCGCCGACCCCGCCCGGCCCCGCGCCGAGTCCACCGGCAGCGGTGCATAACAACACCGCGGCGTTTGAAGTCAATCCGGCACCGAGGTCATTGGGAAGCCGAAAACGCGGCCACGATGAAGTGGTACGCGGCCGACGGACGGGTGACCGAGCGAATACCGAGCGTTTGTCGATAGCCAAGCGCGGCTTTAGGCGCTCACCGTGGGCATCGTTGCCCCGCCGTACGGCAGGCAAGGGAGCCCACGGACATTCAGTCCCTCGATCGAAAACACCCGACCCGCGTCGGGCTGGCGGGCGAGAGCTCCTCGTCGAGACCCGCACGTGCGGTCGTCACGAACAAGGTTTCGCGGTCAGGGCCCCCGAATGCGCACGACGTTGGCCGCTGCACGGGAAGCGAGACGGTGGCCAACGGTGATCCGTCGGCGGCGTATCGGTTGACGGCGCCGCCGCCCCACAGAGCCACCCAGATTCGACCCTGCTCGTCGACCGTGAGCCCGTCCGGCACCACCCCGGCCTGATCGATCTTCACGAGCGTACGGCGGTCGCTGATTGCGCCGCTCGGCCATCGAATCCGAACGCATCCACGGATCCGGTGCCGCTGTCGTTGAGATACATGGTCGTGCCGTCCGGACTCCAGCCGATGCCGTTGGAGATCGTCAGACCGGTGAGTACCTGCGAGCAGCTCCCGCCGAGTTCGAGGCGATACAGCGATCCGGCCCCCGGCGACTCGTCGTAGGCCATCGTCCCGGCCCAGAAGCGCCCCTGAAGATCGCAGGCCCCGTCGTTCATCCGCACGTCGCTGTGCCCGGCTTCGGGCTGCGCGAGCTCGTGGGTCGCGCCGGCCTGATCGACGTACAGGAATCCCTGCCCGGCTGCGAGCACATACCCGCCCCCGATCGCGGGTGCAACCGCGCCGACGTGACGGTCGACCGAGATCGTCTCGACGCGCTCGAGTCCGCCGTCGTCGTTCAGTACCCCGCGGTGCAGATGCCGACCGAGAATGTCGACCCACAGCAGTTCCTGGTGTTCCTCGTGCCAGCCGCCCTTCGCTGAGCAGCCCCGGCCTCGCCGACCAAGCCGTTACCCGGGGAATGGTCATCCCGCTAGGTCGACCACGAGCTTGATCTCCCCGGTCGGCGCACGAGTGCCTCGGTCCAACGATCGAGCGGTACGCGGCGGGTGATGAAGGCGCGCAACCATTCCGGGTCCGCTGCTGCGAGTGCCACCGCCGCCTGCTCCCAGTGGCGTCTGCCGGCATTGACGGTCCCGAACATGACCAGGTTGCGCAGCACCGCCCGGCGATTCATCGCGTTGGCGTCGACCGCGAGGTTGCCCTCCACGTTCATGATCCCCGTCAAACACACGATCCCGCCGCTGACGAGCCTCCTGCCGGCCGACCTGACGACCGTCCCGAGGCCGGTGCACTCGATTACGACGTCTACGTCGATGTCGAGATCGGCGGCATCCCCGGGGTGGTAGCGGGCGCCGAGAGCCTCGACGAGGTCGCGCTTGGTGCCACCCTGCGCGAGATCGACCGCGTGCACCTCGTAGCCGCGCTGCACACCGAGCAGGCACGCCATCAGCCCGATCGGCCCGGCGCCGGTCACCAGCGCGCGCCCCGGCACGAAGAAGGCGCGCCGCGAGATCTGATCCACCTGGTCCCACGCTTTCGCGAGCACGGAGGTCGGCTCGAGCAGAACACCCAGGTCTCCGAGCGCCGCGGGGATCGCGACGGCGAATTCCGGCTCCAACCGCCAGCGCTCGCTTCCGTAGCCGTGCAGCCGAACGATGCCTCGTTCGCCGAACTGATCATTTCGGCACATGTCCCAGGCACCCGCGGCACACGCCGGGCATGGCACCGGGTCGGGTCGGCGCACGATCCCGACGACCAGGTCGCCTGCGGTGAAGCGCGAACCGGGCGGCGCCTCGATCACCTCGCCCAGGCTCTCGTGGCCGATGATCAACTTGCCCTCTCCGGGCGGAGCTGTGCCGTAATCGCCCTCCGCGATCTCCCGGTCCGTGCCGCATACGCCGGCGGCCAGCCCGCGCACCAGGAGCGCGCCGTCGCCCGCGTCCGGCTCGGGCACGTCGTCGATCGCGGCAGACCCTGGCTGGCCCGGCACCACCGTCATCGCGAGCATGCTCGGATCCTCACAGCAGACCCGTGCCAGTGCGTCACCCCATTCGGACGATGAAGGCTGCGGCGATCACTTGATGATCGTCTCAATGGCCTCATCGCCGACCGACAGGCTCGACGTGGTGGTCATCGGTGCCGGCCCCGCCGGGGTCGTCGCGGCTCTTAGGGCGGCGAGGCTCGGGGCCCGTGCCGCGCTTGTCACGCGGGATGACTTCGGGGGCATGGCGGCCAACGACGGCCCGTCCCGGTGCGGACGCTCGCACAGGCCGCGCGTCTGATCCGTGAGGCGAAGCTTTTGCCTCGCTACGGAGTCGCGGTAGGTGAACTGGCGGTGGACTACCGCCGTCTGCTGACTCGCGTCCGCGAGGTGACTGAGGACGTGCGCACGCACTCGCTGTTGCGCGACGACCTCGAGCGGGCGGGGGTGACGATCCATGAGCATGCCGGGACGGCGAGGTTCGCCGATCCGCACACGATTGAGAGCGACAACGCGCCGCGGCTGCAGGCGGACAAGCTCATCCTCTGCACGGGAGGAACCTCGCGACAGCTTTCGCTTCCCGGCTTCGAGCTGACGGCTACGCATAGCGACGCATGGCACCTCACCGATGCGCCGCCGTCCTGGTGGTGGTCGGCGCCGGCGCCACCGGGGTGCAGGTTGCGTCGATCTTCAACGCTTTTGGCTCACACGTGCACGTCGTCGAGGTCGCTCCCCGCATCCTGATGAGCGAAGACGACGAGGTATCGGAAGCCGTCGGGTCGGCGCTGAGGGCGGCTGGGGTCGAGATCACGGAGGACGCGGGAACGATCGTGCGCTTCGAGCGCTCGGCGAGCGGCGTGCGACTGGTCCGCGCGACCAACGGCGTGGAAAGCACGATCGAGGCGACGATCGCCGTGGTCGCGATCGGTTGGGTGGCGGCGACCGCCGGCCTCAACCTCGACCAGGTCGGCGTGCAGACTAACCGCCGGGGCTTTGTCGACGTCGACGGGCACCTGCAGACAACGGCCCCTGGCATCTTCGCCGCCGGTGATGTGACCGGACGCGCGCTCGTGGTCCACGAGGCCGTCCGCCAGGGAGCGGTGGCCGCGACCAACGCGGTCCTCGGTGCGACCACCCCTCTGACCGAGCACGTGAGCCCGATCGGCAGCTTCACGGATCCCGAGTACGCCTCGGTCGGACTCACCGAAGCGGCCGCGCGGGACGCTCACGAGGCGGTCGTCGCCAAGGTGCGGTTCGACTCGCTCCCGCGGCCGATCATCGACGGCCGCCCGACCGGCTTCTGCAAGCTGGTCGTGGATCGCCGGCAACACACGATCCTTGGCTGTCACATCGTCGGGGAGCGAGCGGTCGAGCTCGCGCAGCTGGCGGCGACAGCGATGGCCGCGAAGATGCCGGTCGAGCAACTCGCGCTGGTTCCGTACTCGTTCCCGACGTATGCGAACGCGCTGGGTCGCGCGGCGATCAGCGCCGCGAGCGAACTCGACCAGAGTGGGCACTGGGCGGCCGCCCACCTCGGAGATGTACAGGACGTCGCCCTGGCGTCAAATCCCCCCTAGAACCCGCAGCCGACTCGCATCTTCGCTTTAAGGTCCTCGGCTTCCGGCCCGGAAGCTTTCCGGTCTGCTCAAACGCCGCTCAGACGACCGCTTCGCCACTTGCTTCGATCTCGACCGGGTTCCAGTCAGAGCACGAGTCGAAATCGACGAGCACCTGCCAGACGACCTCGCTGGGAGCCGCGATCACGATTTCGGACGTGAGCAGTGTCAACGGATCTTTCTTTCGAGGATTGGCAACGCGGACGGTCCAGCCCCAGGCGCAGCCTGTCGATTACCTGGCGGGTCACGTTTGTCGATCGCCACGGTCACGACCACTCGCCCCCTCGGGGGCGTAGGTCGGCGTGGACGGTCAGAGTCGCCGGATTCCGGATTCCGAAGGCGGTGATGATCGACTCTCGTCTCGGCCCGGATGTCGAGATGGTCTCGGCCGCATCAACTGTCGGCGTGAGGTCCAGCGCTGATATTGCGGCGCCTGCCGGACGCCCGCCCGGGCGCGGGCGGCATGCGGGCGTGTAGGCGAGGCGAGTGCGTCCCGACAGCTTCGTTGGCATCGCGGGCGCGCTCGTAGGTTAGGTGGGCGAGGCCGTTCCCCACGGTCTTCGTGTGGTTCAGGCGCAGGGGTCGCTTGTCGCTGGTCTCGCCGAACAGGCGCTCGCCCGCGCCGAGCGCAACCGGGAAGACGGTCAGCCGCAGCTCGTCGACCAGGTCGTGCTCCATCAGCGTGCGCACGAGCGGGCGGCTGGCGTACACGACGATCTCCCCCTGTATCTGTTGCTTGAGCTTCGAGACCTCGCTGACTACCTCGCCCCTCAGGACGGTCGCATTGGTCCATTTGGGCTCTTCGAGGGTCGAGGACACGATGTACTTGGGGAGGCTGTTCAACCTGTCCACCCACTCGCCGCTCTGGGATGGCGACCGTGTGGCGAAGTACTCGTCGCTCCGGCGACCGATCAGCAGCGCCTCGGCGCCTTGTGCCTCGGCGAGCTCGACCTTCGCCCACGCCTCCCAGTCCTGACCCATGAACTGTTCAAACCAGCCGCCGTGCCTGAACCCTTGCTCGCCGCTCGGGTCCTCGACGACGCCGTCGAGCGTGACGTTCTGGCTGACCACGATCTTTCCCATCTTGATTCTCCTTGCTTTGGCTGTGGGTGTTGCGTGTGTTGAGGCGTTCGCGGCGAGGGAAATTGAGCGGCGAATTTCCGGGCGCGCCGGTGTCATTTCGGTGATGCGGGTGAAGGAACAATCGGGCACGGTGCGAGCTTGTCCAGCCAGGTGCTTGCGGTGCCGCGCTGCGATGTCGCGCGCGCACCCCGACGGGGCGCTGGACGGATTCCTGGCCGAGGTGACGCAGGTGCGCTCGGAGAACCCGAAGCGGCTGTGCTTGGTCTGCCGCACGCCGGGGCACGAGCGGCCCGCGGCGGCGCACGGCCTCTGCTACAGCTGCCTCAGCCAAGCTGGGAACCGCGGGCAGAGCGTCGAGGCGTATATCGTCGGCGATGAGCGGTGGCCGCTGGCGCGGCCGCGGGACACCTTCGGGATGTGCCGAATGGCGTGCGACGCGCTGGCGGTCGGCGGCGACGGGCTGTGCGGCGAGCATCTGCGCCACTGGCGGCGTGCCGGCCGCCCGGCCGGTTCTGGGTTTGAGGCGTGGCGCGAGCAGCGCGGCGAGGCGCTGCCGTCCTCTCGGTTCGTTGACCTCAGCGGGTTATCGGAGGTGGCGCAGGCCGAGCTGTTGGTCGGGATCTCGGTCGCGATCGCTGGGCATCGTCGCGCGCGGGTGAGCGATCTGCGACGGATCGCGGCGCTGCTCGACCAGACCGGGGTACGGTCGATCATGGAGCTCGACCTCGCCCGCTTGCGGACGGATGCCGTGCGTCTGTTCGTCTCCTGGGCGCAGGATCACTTGCGACTTGCGTTCGTCGACCCGGAGGTGGAGTGGCGGGGCGATTGGTGGGACATGCGTTGGTGTCGATCGCCGAGCTGTCGCGGTCGCTACGCCGCCGCGAGGACCGCGGCGATCATCTCGGCGAGGATTTGGGGCGAACCCGACGTTTCAGCACCGCAGCACTTGGGGACCCGAGGGTTGCGGTTCTGGCGAGCAGCGGGTCGCTCGAGGCATCAGTCGAGACACCTCCTCCGCTGTCGATGCGGTAATCGCACCCGGATGGTCGCGAGCCTTCCCTGATCGCCACCGAGGAGAACTGGGTGCTGGCGGCCAAGCGGCCCTTTAGGGCGGGCTGACCGCGGGCGGCGGACGCCGCGTCCCCCACGCCAGCGCCTCCTCGAGCTGGGCGGCGACGCGTAGCAGCAGATCCTCGCGGCCGTGGGCCGCGACGAGCTGGATGCCCAGCGGCAGGCCCGCCGCCGACATCGCGAAGGGCACCGAGATGGCCGGCTGGCCGGTGAGGTTGAACGGCAGCGTGAACGCCAGCGCGCCCAGCATCCGGTGCGCGCCCTCCTCGACGGCGTCAGCGCGGATCGCCAGCTCCCCGGTGCGCGGCGCGGGGATCGGCATCGTCGGCGTTACGAGCACGTCGAAGCCCTCCGACCACCACGCAGCGATCGACGCAGCCCAAATGTCGAGCTCGCGGCGCGCGCTCGCCGCGCCGAGCGCGGACAGCTCGCGTCCCGAGCGCACCAGGTACCAGGTGTAGGGCTCGAAGTCCTCCTCGCCCAGCGGCCGGCCGACCAGCGGCTCGAGACCGGCGACGTTGCCCGCCGCGCCGACCGCGAACACGCACAGCACGCGGTCGACATCGAGCCCCCGCGCGAGCGCGGCCGGATGGGCGTCATCGACTTCGTGGCCGAGCTCGGCCAGCAGCCGACCCGCGCCCTCGGCGGCGTGCCGGCACTCCCCGTCCATCGCCACCGTGGTCGTCGCCTCGATCAGGACGCCGACGCGCAGCCGTCCCGGATCGCCGGCAGCGGCGTAGGGCGCGGCGGGGCGCTCGAGGGCGTCGAGATCGCCCGGCTCCGGGCCGGCGAGCAGGTCGAGGATCGCGGCGGTGTCGCGCACGCTGCGCGTCACCACCAGCTCGCACGCCATGCCCTGCGGCGCCACGGGCGACCCCGGCGCCCACGAGACGCGGCCTCGCGTCGGCTTGAGGCCCACCAGCCCGGTCCACGCGGCCGGTATCCGGATCGAGCCGCCGATGTCGGTGGCGTGGGCCACGGGCACAACTCCCGCCGCGACCGCCGCGGCGGCGCCGCCGCTGGACCCGCCGGGAGAGCGGTCCAGCGCCCAGGGGTTCGCGCACGGACCGTAGGTCGGGGATTCGGTCAGGCACTGGAGCGCGAGCTCCGGGATGTTCGTCTTGCCGAGGTCGACGAAACCGGCGCCGCGCAGCCGCCGCCAGTACGCGCTGTCCCGCTTGGGGCGCCAGCCGAGCTCGCGCATCGGGCGCACCCCGAAGGCGATCGGGTCGCCCGCCGTGAACGCGCCGATGTCCTTGGTGAGCAACGGCACGCCGGCGAACGCCGCGTCGCCGTGCGTACGCTCGCCGGCCTCCGCACGGGCGTGCTCCAGCCGCGGGGCGATCACCGCGTTGAGCGCGGGGTTGAGCTCCTGCACGCGCTCGCAGGCGGCCTCGACGAGCTCCACCGGCGCGAGCTCGCCGCTGCGCACCAGCTCCGCCTGCCCGACCGCGTCCATCCAACGCAGCTCGTCCATGCCGGCAACCGTACAGAGCCGCGCTGGACACGCGCCGGGCTCTCGCTTTCATACCGCGACGCATATCTCGCGGCTCTGAGTGCGAGCCCTCCCAAGCGCGGAAAGCGCGCCTTCTCGACCCTCTCTGCTCCCGACGAATCGTTGAGCTGCCGATGACGGGCCCGCCGGGTGCGGGCCGGTCAGCGCCCCTGACCGCACGCCGTCAGGCGCGCCACCCTGAAGGGGCGCCGGTCCGCCCGGGCGGGAGCCGGCCATTGCGGACCAACGGCGAGGTGGGCTACACGGCTGGCTTGCGCGCGCGAATGATCGCTGCGCCGGCGTGCTCGTGCACGCGGTGGGTCCGCCGGAACTCCGGGGCGACCAGGCCGTCTGCGCTCAGCGCCGCCACTAACTCAGCCTGCGCCAGCGCGCAGGCGATGCACCCGGTCCACGCCCGCGTGTCGGCCCTAGTCGGCGCGTCGATGTCAGGGTCGGCGACCACATCGGAGATCGCGAAGCGGCCAGGAGGCTTCAGCACCCGCGCGGCCTCGGCGAGGACCATGGCCATGTCGCTGGAGAGGTTGATCACGCAGTTGGAGATCACCACATCGACGCTCACGTCCGGCAGCGGGAGCTCGCTTCCGGCGAATGGGAGGGCCACTCTCACCGATACGGCTCGGTCCTGCTCTCGCGAACGATCCGCAGCGCCGCACGCGGCAACTGCGCGTATCGATGATCGAACACCAGTGCTCGTCCACTCGTCGGCGACGCCAGGCCCAGGACCATCCGAAGCGTCGTCGTCTTACCGGCCCCGTTTGGTCCAAGGAAGCCCGTGATCGTCCCCGCTTCCAGCACGAACGACAGATCCGTGACCGCCATAACCTCGCCAAAGCGCTTCGTTAGCGACTCGGCCTTGACGACCGCCGTCACCTGCGGCCCCCTGTCTGGCCAGGTTGAGCGAGCGCAGATGCGCCCAGACGTTGCCGCGCGGCCGCGCGATCGACGCCTAGCGCGCCCAGCAGCACCGCCGCGGGATCTGGTGGTTGGAGAGCGAGGATCTGGGCCAGCACCTCGGGGCCGGTGACCTGGAGCTTCCGATGACCCTTGGGCTTGTACGCTTCCTCCAGCACTTTCTTTGCTGCGGGCGTCATGCGGAAGCGATCCTTCTTAGCGATGTCTCTGATCCTCGGTTTCTTCGGCACGGCGCGCATCGGCAGTGGGGGAGCGTCGGTGCCGGACCCCAGGCCCAGGGCGCCCAAGGCCTCGCGATCGAGCGACTCGAGGGCCTCGCGAGCTTGCTGCAGGTTCACGCCCAAAACGACTTCGACCGAGGGATCCTCCAACAAGGCGAGCAAGATGTGATCGGTGCCCGCTCGGCGATCACCTCGGCGACGAGCCTCCTCACCGGCGCGCAGATAGATGGCCCAGGCGTGAAGGGTCTCTGGCGCAACGGGTTCGGTGGTCATGAGGACTCCTTGTTGTATTTGGTGTGCACGGATTGGCGGGTGACGCCCAAGGCATCTCCGATCTGCTGCCACGACCAGCCCTTTGCCCGGGCCGCTGCGACGTGGTTCGCCTCGACCCTCTCGGCCAGGCGATGGAGAGCCAATGAGGCGCGGAGCCCCAGCAACGGGTCGTCGGACGCGATCGCGGAGGCGATGTCTTCGGCGTTCATAGCCGTCAGTCTAGATTGACAACAGGACGTTTGTCAACCCAAACTGACGCCGCGTGGTCTCGGGGCGATCGGTATCCAGTCCCGTGCATCGCGTGTCGCTCTCGCGGGGGCGTGGACTGGACGCGTGCGCCCGGATCGAGTCCGGCGACACGCTCACGGGGGACGAGGCAGTGGTCCAATGTCGAGTCCCGCGCTGCTGCACTTGCTCGCCCGGCGGGCGAAGCGGAAGCGCGCGGCTGCCGGATCCGAGCCGGTCAACGCTTCTGGATCGGAAGCGGCAGCCGGGGCGCCCGACCGGCGGTCTCGCTTCGCGCGCGGGTACCAGGTGGTTCGCAGGCCCGCGTACCGAGAGTGCGCATGGGAGCCAAGGACGAGAGCCGCCTGCTCACTGGCGGAACCGGTACTCGATCGCGACACCGGGACCCGACCGGCACCAGCGACATGTCGTCGACGGCCGCACCCCCACCACACACGGTCAATGACGTCGGCCCCCTCAGATAATGACCGAGTACCTGGCCAGCCCGTTGCGCGAACGGACGCGCAGCCACCGCTGCCACCCCTCCGATGACACGAGTTGCTCGGTCGCGTGCTCGAGTCGCTGGCGGTCACGCTCGCGGCGCTGCTCACGCTCGTTGTCGGTCAGTCTGCGGTTGCCCATCAATGCCTCCTCGGCCGAGGGCCCGTCCGGTGCGGGCCGTTGCGACCCCTCAGCACGCCCGCCAGGGCGTGCCACCATTCGGGGAGTTCGGCCCGCACCGGACCACCCGCACCGCCCGCGGAGTTCAGACTCTCGTCCCCTGAACGGAGCCATTCCCGAGTCTCCCACCGCAGATAGCCGCGAGCGGGATTGTCTACCGGCATCATCGCTTGAGCCGCAAAGCCTCGCGGTTCATTCCGCTCTGAGGGGCCGGCATCGGCACGGACGACGGCGACGTAACGCCGTCGCGCTCACTTCATCGCGGGGGCGATCAGCCCAGATCGATCAGTTCGACGCTTCTGTTGGGTCGTCTCCAGGCTCCGTTCCGATCTCTGAGCCCTGCGTGGGATCTTCATGCGGCTGCTCGCCAACCTCTTGCCCCTGAGTTGGATCGTCGCCCGGTGCGACCCCGGCAGCTTGGGTCGGGTCTTCACCAGGACCGACGCCGCCCTGCGTCGGGTCGTCTCCCGGACCGGCTCCAGCGGCCTGCATCGGGTCTTCGAACTCGGACACCTCGACTCCTCTCAGTCGTGAACTGTGCTTTTCCGGCAAACGTTGCCGGCAGCACCACACTCGATCAGAGCGGTTTATCACCGCTGGGCCGGCGTGGCAACGGATCCGAGACGCGGGCGGTGCTAAACGGCGGCTCAGCCACGTGGCGCGGGCAGGCCGATCCGCAGCGCCGCTGGGATGAAGGTGTTCCCCGCCCGAGCGGCGATTCGGGTGCTCACCAGCCGGCCGGTTCGGATCGGGATCCGCAACCTGGCGATCCCGTTGGCGGTCGTGCTTGCGTCGCGCCCGTCGATTGTGATCGTCGCTCCCTGCACGGACCGGGTCTCGCCGTAGACGTCGGCGCTGACCCGTGCCGTGACGATCGCGACGCCGTGCGCGTATCGCACGAGCGGCTTGAGGGCCAGCGGCGACTCGCGCGGCATCGTACTTGGACACGCGGCGACGGTCGGCAGTCCACTGGCGGTCTGACCGAGCCACTGCGCCGAGATCGTGCCGGACTTCGATACGCCCGGCTGGGTCGCCGGAGGCGCCGGGGTGATCTGGCTGAAGCTGTAGTCGCCCTTCAGATAGCCGACCCGCTGCCCGGCTGCGTTGGTGGCGATCAGATCGACGGCGGTCGCGGTGGTCGTCTCGACGCCGCCGCTGATCGTCTCCGTTCCGTTGAGGAAGTACTTGCCGTCGTTGCTGTAGTCGTGGTAGGCGACAGCGAAGTCTCCGCCAACGAGGTTGCCGTCGATCGTGATCTGTGCCGTCCCCGAGCGCAGACCATCGACCGCGTGCGTGCCTGGGATATCGAAGCTGGACCTGTACGCCTGGGGCGTCGGGGCCCAGTTGCCGACCACGGTCGTGACCGGCCTGATCGGCCTGCTCGGCGGCCGCAGGAGGTGGGCGACGATCAGCTCGCTCGGGGCGGGCCCCTTCTGGACCTCATAGAAGTTGGAGCCGCGCGGGGCAGACTCGAGCAGCCGACCCTGAAGCAGGACGCGAGTCGAATCCGGGCTCCACACCTGCTGTCCGTCGAGGTTGTTGGCAGGGATGCTGAGGCCGCCGCCGTATGGGTTGAGCGGCTGGCCGACAAGCGCCCCGTCGTCGTCGCCGCTCGCCGGCAGCAGCCACGGCTGCAGGTCGCACGCGAAGCCCTGAGGGCTCGACACGTAGTAGATCGACAGAAGCGGATCGGCCAGCGCGATGAACGGCTGGTTGAGCGGCATCAGCCCGAGCGCAGTGAGCCGGTGCTCGGTTCGCCACGACTCGCTGAGCAGCGAGCTGCCGTCTGGCGAGATTTCGCCGTCCTCGGTCCAGTCGTCATAACCGGTCAGCTGTGTTACGTGCCCGGTCGCGAGGTTGACCTCTTCCTCTTCGGGGATCCCGTTCGGTTCCGCCAGGACGATGACGTCCCGGCCGCCGTCGGCAAATGACTTCAGCTCATCGAGCGAGCCACCGTTGGCCCAGCCGACTGGGTCGGTGTCGGTCGGACCGCTGGGCCCGGTCGGGTTGACCACGCCGTAGTCGACCAGCTTGTATTCGGTTGGCTCTCGGACGAGCTTGGCGATCATCATCACCAGGCCGTCCGGGCGGGTGATCGTGTAAGCCAGGTGGACGCCGTCCGGCGCGAGGTGGTACGTCCGTCGGCCGAGATCCGGCTCACCCGGCGTGTTGTCGCCCGACAGGTCGACGGGCAGCCACTTGTGCGAGCGGCAGCGGTACAGACTCGGACTGCACTCGAGCACGTCGACCGTGTTGCCCAGCTCGTTAGCCAACAGCATCCGTCGGTTTCCGGGAAAGACATAGGAGAAGCCGCCGATGATCTTGGGGTTGTCGCGCCACCCGCATGTCAGGCAGTGGACATCGGAGCCGTTCGCGTTGGCGAGCCATTCACCGCCGTGGTGGTAGTCCTCGAACAGGATGTGGGTTCCGTCAGGGGACCAGGACGGATCCCACGGCATTACGCCGTTGGGCACCGGCAGGTACTCGCGCTGGATCGCATAGAAGGGCACCCTGGCCGGCGCCGTAGCGGCGCCGGCGGTCGTGCCACCGGACGAAAGCAGGAGTGCCAAAGTCCCGAGCGCCACCGCGAGCCCTCGATCCCGCAACCCCCCTCGGCAGACGATCCTCACGATTGTTTTCCTTTCTGTCCAGCGCTAGTCTTACTCATAAGTAAAGTGATACCCAAGGGTAAAGCTAATGTCAAGCCGGTGGCGCGCCGCCGGCCCCAGCATCCGGACCAGGCGCTGCTGGAGGCGGCCAGTGGAGTCTTCGCCCGCGAGGGGTACGCGGCAGCCTCCGTGGCTCGAATCGCCAACGAGGCGGGGGCAACCAAGCCCACCCTCTACGCCCGCTTCGGCAGCAAGGCGGAGCTCTACGAGGCCGCCGTCCGTTATCAGGCCGACGCGATTGCGCGCGAGCTGTTCGACGCCTACGAACGAGCGATGCAGCTCGGGCTCGCCGACGCGGTCCGGGAGGGCGTCGACGCCTGGTTCGCGTTCGCCGAGGCGCGGCCCGACGGGATGCGCCTGCTGTTCGGCGAGGATGCCGGGGCCGACTCGTCGGTGGCACGCGAGACGACCGAGGCGATAATCCAGCGGATTGCCACCGTCACTGAGCACTTCGCCAACCGATCAGACTGGAAAGCCGGACCGGCGGCGCCCGTGATAGCGGCGATGATCGTGGGAGCCTGCGTCCACGCGATCCGGCGGTGTCTCGACGATCCGAGCCTCGACCCGGCGGCGGTCTCGGCGCTAACGACCTCGTTTTTGACGGCCGCCGCCGCGGGCGTCGACCCCAGCCTCTACGCGGCAATCGGCGGCACGCCGCGCTAGCCGTCGCTGTCCTGCGTTGGCGACGATGATCGCCTGGCGCTGGCGCGCGTGGATGCGGGACCGGCTCAGGGATCCGGTGAGCCCTGGGTGGCCGGCAGCGCGGGACGGCTCAGCGATGCGGTGAGCCCTGGGTGGCTGCCGGCGCGGGACCGGCTCAGCGATCCGGTAAGCCCTGGGTGGCCGGCGGTGCGTTGTACTCCGCATCACTGACGTGCTCGCCCCACGTCACGGGGCTGCCCTGGTCGTCGACTTCCTGCATTGCCAGATGGGTCATGAACCGGGCGGGAGCCGCGCCATGCCAGTGGTTCTCGCCCGGTTCGAAGTACACGCGGTCGCCGGGGCGGAGCTCCTCGACCGGGCCGCCCTCACGCTGGCAGCGCCCGATCCCCTCCGTGACGTAGATCGTCTGGCCGTACGGGTGCGTGTGCCATGCAGTGCGAGCCCCAGGCGTGAAGTGCACGCTGCTGGCGGTCAAGCGCGACGGCGGCGCCGCGGTCGCGACGGGATCGAGGTAAACGGTGCCGGTGAACCAGTCGCTCGGGCCGGGGTTACTCTCGATCGAGTTCCGCGTGATCTGCATCTGCGTTGTCTCCTTGGTTGGCTGGGCCGTCCCGTAAGCCTGTTTTCGGCACGAGCCGCAGCGTGGTCGCATGAGCAGGGGGGCGCGATCATCGGCTCGACGTAGCTGTCTCCATAGTTGCGGTACTTGGCGCGGTAGGCTGCTCCGCGCCAGGAGCGCACGTACGCGTCGTCGCCGTGGCGCACGACCCAGATCGTCACGGGATCGCGCAGCGTCCCGTCGGCGCGAACCGACGCAAGCTCGAGCTCCTCCGTCGTGGCGATCCGCTTGAGCTCGTCAGGCTTCCACTCGCCCATATCAACAATCTTGACCGGACGTTCGTCGGCTACGCAAGGGGTGGACATTTCCGAGCGCGCAGTCGGACCTCGAGAGGGGGTGCGCTCGGCTGGCTCCGGGGGGTGGTGCTAATCCGATACGCCACGTCAGATTGGCAGATGCGCGCTCGGAAATGTCCGTTGCGGCAACCACGTGGCCCGTCGCGCGCCGGTGGGGCTCTGGAGGTCCCCACCGGCGCAGACTCCGGGTCAGTGCAGCAGCCGGAGCGTGTTGTCGAAGTCGTCGACGAACAGCACGCCATTGTCGGTCGGCGGCACGGCGATCCCGAACAGGTCGCCGGCCCCATTGCTGCCGTTGTCGTCGATCAGCGTTTCGGTCAGCTGCTGGCCGGAGGGCGAAGTCTCGACCAGGTTGCCGTCGCCGCCGTTGGCGCTGAGGATGTCGCCGTTGGGGGCGATCGTCAGGCCGAGCGGATCGTTGATGTCGCCGCCCTTAGCTCAGCGTCAGTCCGCCGTGCCGCGCGGAACGCGTGCGGAACAACGCGTCTGGAATCGCGGCGATCCGGTTGTTGACGCTGTCGGCGACATACAGGGTGCCGTTTGCGCCGAGGCCGTCTCCGGTGGGACCGACCACCAGGGCGGACGGATCAGTGCGCTCGGCGAACCCGTTGGCGATCACCTGCTCGCTGAACGGGATCGGCGGGAGCCCGCCGAGCGTCAGCAGGCGGATCCGCACAACCGTACCGCGGTTGACCGTGTTCGGGCTATGCGCGACGGTTCCGTTGAGGACGTTGGTCACGAACAACGTCGTAAACGGACCGTCGGTGACCGACGTCATGTCCCAAGGTCCGTTGATCGGTCGACCGGCGATCTCGCCGACGACGCGCCCGAACGGGTTGAGAATGATCAGCTCGCCAGCGGTCATCGTCGCTGACGTTCCGTCGGTCGTCGGCAGGCTGCCGACGATCACGTATCCGTCGGGCAGCGCCACGAGCGCCGTGGTCAGCCCGACGCCGCCGGGGAACTGCGCCGGATTGATATGGGCGAACAGGCGCGGATCGCTCCCGTCAGGGTTGAATTGCATGATCGTCGTGCCCTCGCCCTGATTGCCGCCGGTCGTCGGCTGGCCATTCTGTGTCGGGCCCTCGTTGTTGAAGTTGCTGACGAGGATGTCGCCCGCCCGCAGCGCGCCGACCGTGCGCGGCGCGGTGACGATTCCGTACGGGTTTTGATCGCCGTTCGCCGGAACTGTGCTCGCGAGCGTCGATGTGGTACTGAAGTTCGAGATGTAGGGGCCGGCTGCGAGCGCCGAGCCGGCCAGCCACAGGGACCCGAAGAGCGCCGCGCTCGAAATCGCGATCGCAAGTCCGGGAAGCGAGCGGTGGCGCCGCTGTTCAGTGCGTGTGTCGACTGACAAAGCCACTCCTCCTGTCGGTTAATGGGCTGCTGCCACCAACGACGCCGTGGCTCGCCGATCCTTCCCGGCGCGCCTGCTGATCACGAGATCGTCACTGGTGCCCCGACTCAGAGGCTCGCGACATTAGGGGTACAGGCGAGACTTGACCGCGACGGCGAGCGGACGAGGCAACAGCTCGAGCGCCCGCAGCGCGTATGGCATCGCCCGCAGTTGGCGGGCGTTGAACATTGCCGGAACCACTACCTCGACCAAGTGCGGACCGGACTCGCCAGCGGAGTGGTCAAGCGCTTCGGCCAGCTGCTCGGCGGTATCGACGCGGCACGCCGTCACGCCGAGGCCGGTAGCGATCTCGACGAAGTCGAGGTCAGGCCGGCTGAGGTCGAGTTGCGCTTTCGCCGCCGGGCCGGCCGCCTCGGCCCCGACCCGCGCAAGCTCCATGTTGAGGATCGCGTACGAGCGGTTATTGAAGATCACGACCGTCACGTCGAGCTGCTCGCGGGCCATCGTCCAAAGCGACTGGATCGTGTAGAGCGCCGAGCCGTCGGCTTGGAGCGCGAACACCGGCCGCTGTGGGCACGCGATCGCCGCTCCGACCGCGACCGGAAGCCCCTGGCCGATCGCGCCCCCGGTCAGCGTCAGCCAGTCGTGGCGCGGCGCCGCGGCGGTACTCGCTGCAAGCCCGACGCCCGAGGTCACCGATTCGTCCGACACGATCGCGCCTTCGGGCAACATCGCCCCGATCGTCTGGCAGGCGTTCTCGGCGGTCAGCGGGCCGGTCAGCCGCTCTGACCTCGAGAGCTGCTGGCGTGGGGGCTCGAATCGATCGGCGTCCAGCGCGCTGACGAGCGCCTGCAGGCTGCCGACCACGTCGGCGCTCGGCGATGCGAGTTCGTGCACCTCGCAGCCCTCGGGAACCAGGCTGCTCTCCTTGCCCGGGTAGGCGAAGAACGTGACCGGCGCCTTGGAATCGACCAGGATCAGGTGGCGCAGACCGCGCAGCTGCACCGAGGCCACCTCCGGGACATACGCGAGCCGCTGCACCGCCGGTAGCCCGGCGCCCCGCTCCAGCCTGGTCGGAAAGACTTCGGCCAACAGCTGGCACCCGGTCGCGGTCGCGACCCGTCCGGCCGCCACCAGTGCGTCCTCGCGCAACCCTCTGCCGCCGAGCAGGATCGCCGTCCGTTTGCCACTCCGCAGCGCCCGCGCGACCGTCTCGACGGTCTCCGGGGAGGCCACCGGCGGTGTGGTTCGCGGCGGCATCGCGGTCGGCTCCGCGCCGTCCTCCCACGACACGTCGGCCGGCAGGATCAGGGTCGCGACCTGTCCTGGCGGTCCGAGCGCGGCGATGATCGCCTCGACGGCGTCGTGGCTCAACTGGGCTGGGCTCGTCGAAGTGCGGACCCATGGCGAAACGTTGCGCGCGACCGTTTCGATGTCCGACTGAAGCTGGGCGTCGTACTGCGTGTGGTAGGTCGCGTGGTCGCCGACGATGTTGACAACCGGGCTCTTCGCCCGGCGGGCGTTGTGGAGGTTCGCGAGTCCGTTGCCCAGGCCGGGCCCGAGATGGAGCAGCGTCGCGGCCGGCTTTTCCGCCATCCGCGCGTATCCGTCCGCAGCGCCGGTGGCGACGCCCTCGAACAGCGCCAGCACGGCGCGCATCTCGGGCGCCGAGTCGAGCGCCGCGACGAAATGCATCTCCGACGTACCCGGATTCGTGAAGCAAGTAGTGACGTCCGCGTCGACGAGCGTGCGGATCAAAGCTTGGGCGCCGTTCACCTGTTGTCTCCGTTCGCGATCAATGATGGGCGATCCGCCGCGGCGCCGCCAGCCTCGCGGCACGATCGTTAGGCTCGGGTCGTGCGCTTCAGTGCCGATCGATCGCTGCGTCTCGCGCCCGCGACCGTACTCGATTACCGCGAACTTGCGCGGCGCCGCCTCCCGCGACAGCTGTTCGATTACGTCGATGGGGGCGCGTACGAGGAGACGACGCTGCGCGCCAACGTTGTCGACCTCGCACAGGTGTTGCTGCGGCAGGTCGTGATGCGAGACGTGTCGGAGCGCGACCACGCGGTCGAGCTACTCGGCCAGCGGCTGGCGTGTCCAGTGATCCTCGGGCCGGTCGGGCTGGGTGGCATGCTGGCGCGACGCGCTGAGGCGCAGGCGGCGCGCGCCGCGGAAGCGGCCGGGGTCCCGTTCGTCGAGTCGACGGTCTCGATCTGCAGCGTCGAGGAGGTGGCGCGTGCGACATCCCGGCCGCCGTGGTTCCAGCTCTACGTGATGCGCGATCGCAGGTACGCGGAGGAGCTGATGGCCCGCGCGACCGCTGTCGGCGCGCCGGTCCTGGTGCTGACGATCGATCTTGCCGTGGTCGGTGCCCGCCACCGTGACACCCGCAACGCGGTGATCGGTGACGTGCCGCTGCGCGCCAAGGTGATGCGCGGCATCGACCTCGCGGCCCATCCCAGCTGGATCCGCGACGTGCCGATCGCGGGCAAACCGCTCACCTTCGGCAACCTAGAGAAGGCGGTCCCCGATGCGCAGACGCCCGCTGACTTCCGCGCCTGGGTCGATTCCCAATTCGACCCCAGCGTCACCTGGGACGAGGTCGCATGGATACGCGAGCACTGGCCGGGCAAGCTGATCGTCAAGGGAGTGCTGGATCCCGAGGACGCGCGCCGCGCGGTGGATGCGGGCGTCGACGGGGTCGTCGTCTCCAACCACGGCGGGCGCCAGCTGGACTCGGTCCCGTCGACCGCGCGGGCGCTGCCCGAGATCGCCGACGCAGTCGGTGCCGAGATCGAGGTGCTCGCGGACGGCGGCGTTCGGACGGGCCTCGACGTCGTCAAGATGGTCGCCCTGGGTGCTCGCGCGGTGATGATCGGGCGCGCGTGGGCATGGGCCGTGGCGGCGCGGGGTGAGGCGGGCGTCCGCCACATCCTCGAGGTGATCGACGCCGACATTGATGTCGCGCTCGCGCTCACGGGCCAGACTTCATTTGAGGGCGTCGACAGGTCGGCGCTCTATCAGCTGCGCGACGGGGCGTCCGCTTAGCGGTCGTTGAGGTCGAGGACCGGGATCGGCGGCTCGATGTCGCCCTTGCCCTCGGTCGGGACGATCGCCGTGCCGAGCGCGAAGAACTCGATCACGTGGCTGCCCCAGCCGTGGCTCTTCTCCGACAGCGAGACGCCGACGATCCCCTCCGCGCCCAACTCCTGCGCCTCGCTCTGCATGCGCTGCATCGCCAGCTCGCGGGCGTCATACAGAGCCTGCGTGAAGTTCGGGAGCTCGACGTTGCGACCGGTCTGCGAGATCGTCTGCAAAGGACCCCGTCGGCCGACGTGGTAGACGCAGCTCCCCATCACCATGCCGACCGGCCGATGTCCTGTCCGCAGCAGAGTCCAGAACTCCTGACCCGAGAGGTCACTCTGGAACGGGCGGCCGTTCGGCGCCCGGTGAAGGACGCCGCCTCGGTGCTTGACCGCGGTGCCGATCGCGATGAACTCGGCCATATTCGGCCCCCACTCGTAGCGGCCGATCTCGAGGCGCACGCCGACGATCCCGTCCGCGCCCAGCTGGTCCGCCTCCTCCTCCATCCTGGTCATCGCGAGGTGTCGGGCGCTGTACATGGCCTGCGACAGCACGTCGAGCTCACGACTCGACGTCGGCCCGGCGACCTGGAATCCGATGTGAAAGATCGAGCTTCCGACCACGAGACCGACGGGATCGAAACCGGCCTCGGTCACGAGCAGGAACTCGTTGACGCTGAGGTCCGAGGTGTAGAGGCCCTCGAGGTTCTGCTCCAGACGCTCGCGGCCTGATTCGGGAATCCCCTCGAGCGAGGTGGGGTCGTAGTCGGTCACTTTGCCTGCATCCTCACGGCGGTCTTGGTCGGCGTGTGCGCTTTGGGCCCGCCATGGCGGATCGCGGTGCCGGCCGCGTGCATCGTGATCATCCAGCCGTTGCGCTTGACGTCGCTGTGTCCCGAGATCCGGTAGGGCAGTCCAAACCGGCCGCGGTGCCAGCCCGGGACCGCGCTCGACAGTAACGACGAGGTCAGCGCGAACTTCTCTCGCTGCACGGAATGTGAGAACTCGACGCCGACCGCGCCGGTCGCGTGTGCGTCCTGGACCTGGCCCAGCAGCCGCGTCCGGATCGTGTCGCGCGCCTCGTGGAAGGCACGGCTGAGCTCCTCGAGTTCCTGGTTGCGCGCCTTCGTTCGTACCCGACGGATGCGAGTGGTCCGCGGCGGCGAGGCGAACACGACCGCCGTTGTGGCGACAAAGTCGACGAGCTGATGGCCTGCGTTGTGTAGGCGCCAGTAGTCCTGGACAGAGACATCGGTCAGCGTCGGCGACTCCGTCCCAGTCGAGTTCGGCAGCCGGATCGCGGTTCCCGTGACCACGTACTCGATCGTCCGCTTGCCGAGGTCCTGGTCGCCGTGGCGCAGATGGACCCCGACGACGGCATCCGCGCCGACCTCGCGAGCCTCTTGGCGGAGCCGGTCGAGCGCCCGGCGCCGGGCCAGGTTCCATGCATCGCTCAGTACCTGCAATTCGCAGACGACGGGCGCATACCACTTGTAGCTACGGACCTGGGCTGGCGACGCCTCGGTGTACGGCGAGGCCATCACCCAGCCGGTGTTGGTGGGTCCGACCATGCCGGTCGGCATGATGTTGATCCCGGGCGGCAGCGCCGGCAGGTACTGCCACCCGGTCCGGATCACGCTTGCGCCCATCACCTGTGCGAGCGGCTTCGGCCCCATCCTGTGGAGGAGCGCGAACTCGTTGACCGACAGGCCGCTGGTGAACAGCGAGTCAGGCCCGGCGAGTGCCCTGAGCCGTTCCTCGGCCCGCGACGGAATCCCGCCAGCTTCGATCCGGGCCAACGAATCGGCCTGACCGGCGTCGGCTTCGTCCTCGCGTCCGAAGAAACTCATCACCGCTTGAGAGCGCTGATGTTATGGGTCCCGCCGGAGAGCGCAACGTGGCCCGCGCGTTACGCTTCGGCGATCCGGCTGATCGGCAACATCATCTGGTTTGTGTTCGCGGGCTTCTGGCTGTTCATCGGCTACACGCTCGCGGCGATCCTGTGCTTCATCTTCATCATCACGATCCCGTTCGGCGTCGCCGCGCTGCGGATCGGGTTTTTCGCGCTGTGGCCGTTTGGCCGTGCCGTCGTGCCCCAGCCGGGCAAAGGCATCGGCTCGACGATCGGCAACATCATCTGGTTCTTCATCGGCGGCTGGTACTTAGCGCTGATGCATCTGGTCAGCGGGATCCTGCTGTGCCTGACGATCATCGGCCTCCCGCTCGGTCTGGCTGACTTCAAATTGATCAATGTCAGTCTGCGGCCGTTTGGCCGCGAGATCGTGTCGGTCGACGACCTAGACCGCATGCGTCCGGAGTCCCACGTTTCGTTCTAGAACGCCGCCAGGGCGCCTCGAATATCGGGGCGCTACACCGGCCAGCTGTGCACGGGAGCGTTCGAGTGCATGTGCTCGCGGTACTGGGTTGTCATCTCCCGCAGCGCCTCCGGCCGTCCAGTGCGTTTGCCGTCGTATAGGCGGTGGAAGACCTCGCTCTGCCACGTGGCGCCGTTTCGCAGCAGCACGCAGCGTTGCTCGATGATCCCGAGCAGGCGCTCGGCATCGGCCGTGTCGACCCCCCACCGGGCGAGGCCTTCGTACGCCAGCGCCAACAGGCGCCGAAGCACCAGCTCGGCCGCCGGGACTTCGCCCAGGCCCGGCCAGTAGACGCGGGCCTCGATCCCGTCACGGGCGCCGGCGTGGAAGTTCTCCTCGGCGGCTGAGAACGACATCTGGGACCAGACCGGGCGCTCGTCGTCGGCGATCACGCGCAAGAGTCCGTAGTAGAAGGCGGCGTTGGCGAGGACGTCGGCGACAGTCGGGCCCGCCGGGAGGACCCGGTTCTCGACCCGTAGGTGGGGCTGGTCGCCGACGACGTCGTAGATCGGGCGGTTCCAGCGGTAGATCGTGCCGTTGTGAAGCCGTAGCTCGCCGAGCTGAGGAACGTCGCCACGCTCGAGCGTTTCCACCGGGTCCTCGTCCTCGCAGACCGGGAGCAACGCGCCGAAGTACTGCACGTTCTCTTCGAACAGGTCGAAGATCGACGTGATCCAGCGCTCGCCGAACCACACGCGCGGTCGAACGCCCTGGGCCTTGAGCTCCTCGGGCCGCGTATCGGTCGCCTGCTCGAACAGCGCGATCCGGGTCTCGCGCCACAGCTCCTTGCCGCTGAAGAAGGGTGAGTTGGCGGCGACTGCGACCTGGACACCGGCGATCGCCTGGGCCGCGTTCCAGTAGCGGGCAAACGCTTCCGGGTCGACCTGCTGGTGGAGCTGGACGCTCGTGCACGCCGCCTCGGGTGCGATCGTGTCGGCGTGGGTCGACAGGCGCTCTACGCCGCCGATCACGATCTCGAGATCCTCGCCGCGCGCCGCGAAGATCTGCTCGTTGAGCAGCGCGTAACGCGGGTTGGCGCTCAACATCTCGCCGTGCAAATGGTCGGCGGCGATCGTCGGGAGGATCCCGATGATCATCATGTGGGCGCCGACCGTGCGCGAGCGCTGCTCGGCGTTGTTCAGGCTCGCGCGCAGGTCTGGCTCGAGCTCGGAGAAAACCTTCCCCTCGAGAAGTCGTGGCGGAATGTTGATCTCGATGTTGAACTGCCCGAGCTCGGTCTGGAAGCTCGGATCTGCGATCGCCGCGAGCGCCGCAGCATTGATCAGCGCCGGCTCGCCGGCGTCGTCGGTCAGGTTGAGCTCGATCTCGAGCCCGAACGATCGCCGCTCGGGGTGAAACCGCGCCTCGGACAACATTCGCGCGAACACGTCGAGACACGCGCGAACCTTTCGCCGGTAGCGCTGCCGGTCTTCGCGGCTGAAGGTTTTGGCGGCGACCTGCTGGCCCACGCGCACAGTATCCGGAACCGGCCCGGCCGATTACAAGCTCGGGTGGGCCGCGCCAGAGATTCGCGACCCTATGACGCCGCCGCGATCGCCGCCTGACGCGGGGCCTCGGGCAGCGTTGGGACCAGATCGATGTCGAGCGGGCGCCTGAAGCGCACGGCGATGTCGAGCCCGCCGCCGGGTGCGGGGCGCGCGTCGAGCTCGGCGTTGTGGGCATTGGCGATCGCGGCCACGATCGACAAGCCGAGGCCGAGTCCATCGCCGTGGCCCAGCCGCTCCGGAGTCAGGCGCTGGAACGGCTGCAGCAATCGGTCGACCTGATCCTCGGGCACCTCCGGGCCGGTGTTGACCACTTCGAGGATGGCGCGCCCGGCCGCAGGCGCAACCCGGATGTCGACGCGACCCGCCGGAACGTTGTGGCGGATCGCATTCTCGACGAGGTTCGACACGAGCCGCTCGATCAGGCGAGGGTCACCCGAGACCAGCGCGGGCTCGAGCGAAGCGTCGAGCGTCAGCCCCCGCAGGGCCGCCTCTGGTCCCTGGCGGGATACGACCTCACCGGCGATCGCCGACAGATCCATCGCCTCCCGATGGTCGATCCCGCGCTGTCCCTGCGCGAGTGCGAGCAGGGCGTCGATCAGCTGTTCCTGACGTTCTGACTCGTCGAGGACGTGCACACACGTCTCGCGGAACGTCTCGATGGTCGCGTTTGGGTCGCTGATGATCATCTCGAGCATCGCCCGCGCGGCGGTCAGTGGCGTGCGGAGCTCATGAGACGCGTTGGCCACGAACCGCCGTTGCGCGTCGAACGCGGCCTCCAATCGCTCGAGCAGCCCGTCGATCGTGTCGGCCAGCTGGCGCAGCTCGTCGCGCGGTCCCTCCATCGCGAGCCGCCGGTCGAGACTGATCTCCGAGATCTGCTGCGTGGTCGAGGTCATCGTGCGCAGCGGACGCAGCACCCGCCCCGCGACCAGCCAGCCGAGCGCCGCGGAGATCAGCGCCATCACCGCCAGTGCGATGCTCGATTCGACGATCAGCTGGTGGAGGTCCGAGACCCGCTGTTGGGTGCCGACGAACGTGATTGCCCTGCGTCCGGGGCCGTTGCTGAAGAACTCCTTGAGCGCCTGTCGGCCGCCGGGTCCCGGAGGGAAGGTCGCGTTCACGTTCGGGGTGAGGTATCCAGCGGCCCTCAGGTTCCGAAGCAGGCCGGGAGCCGTGGCTCTCAGCTCCCGAAGCAGGCCCGGAGCGCTCGCGCCCCCGATCGCAACCTGGTTCGCGCTCCGCGTCGCCGACGGCGCTCGCTGACCGCCCCCGCTCCCGGTCGCCAACGCCGTTCCGGCAGGCTTTGCGCTCGCGGTCGGCAACCCCCCTCCGGTAATCGTCACGTTCCCGGTCGGCACCGTCGGGGTACTCGCCGCGTTCGCATTCCGCGGCGTCGGCGACCCCTTGCCCGATACCGCATGGACGATCGCCTCGACGGGCGTGTCCCTGGTGATTGTGGTCTTGTCGGCCAGCCCGTAGGTGACCGCCAGCAGTGCCGCACCGGAGACGAGGAACAGCCCCCCGTAGAGGAGCGTCAGCCGCCAGCGGACGGTCGTCTTAGGGTGCAAGATCCGCCCGGCGGCCCGCGCTGTCACGACGTTGTTCCGATCCGGTATCCGACGGGGGTGACGGTCTCGATCACCGGCGGATCCCCTAGCTTGGCTCGCAGACGGCTGACGGTCATCCTCACGGTGTTCGTGAACGGGTCGGTCGCGTCGTCCCAGGCGCGCTCGAGGATCTCCTGGGTCGAGACAACCGCGCCATCTGCACCCAGCAGCAGCTCGAGCACGGCGAACTCCTTCGGCCCGAGCGCGACCGGCTCGCCGGCCCGCTTGACCACGCGTCGCGACGAATCGAGGACGAGGTCTCCGTGGACGAGCGTCGGCGGCAGCGCGCGGCGCGCGCGGCGCGAGAGCGCGCGGATCCGAGCGACCAGCTCGGCGAGGTGGAATGGTTTCGGCAAGTAGTCATCTGCGCCCATTTGCAGGCCGGCGATCCGATCTTCGAGCGCTCCCGACGCGGTCAACATAAGAACCGCGCTCGGACAGCCGTCGGCAACCAGCAGCTTGCAGACCTCGTCGCCGTGGACGCCGGGAAGGTCGCGATCGAGCACGATCACGTCGTAGGTCGTCAGGTTGACGCGGTTGAGTGCCTCGCGCCCGTCGAACGCTATGTCGACGGCCATGCCCTCGCGCCTCAGGACGGTTGCCACGGTCTCCGCGAGCCTCGGATGATCTTCGACCACCAGGACCCTCAATCCGACTGCTCCTCTACTTTGATCTGCTCCGTACCAGGGAATTGTGGCGCTGTCTGGGCTCGCGTGGGCGACGCCTGGCGGCCAGGATGCCCGATCATGCATAACAGCGGCATAACACCGTTACGACCGTGTTACCAACCGCGACGTACAACCTGCGACGAGCGATGGCAGCGCGAGCGATCAAGCCAACCGGCAGCGCCTGCCTGGCGTGTGCGGCGTGTGTAGCGCTCGCCGCCTGCGGCTCGAGCGCGAAGCCAGCCGCCTCGAGTCCCTACGGACCGGCCAACTCGCCGTTCGCGTTATCGAAGTGCATGCGCGCCAACGGCCTCTCGAACTTCCCGGACCCGAGCGCTGGGCCCGGTGGCGAGGGCTTTAATGGGATCGGCGTGACCAACACGGGCTTGCTCACAGTCGACGGGATCAACTTCGCCGGGCCGGCGCTGAAGACGGCCGAGAAGGCGTGCCAGGAGTACCTGCCGCCGGGCGGCCCGCCGCCACAGCTGTCAGCGGCCCAGACTGAGAGACTGCTGGCGTTCGCCCGTTGCATGCGAACCCACGGGGTGGCGAACTTCCCTGACCCGGGCGGCGGCGGTCCGGTCAAGATTGCGGGCGGACCCAATGGCATCAATCCGCAGGCGCCGGGCTTCCGGCAAGCGGTAACGGCGTGCGGCGGCCACGGGGGCGTGCGGGCGGTGGCGGTGCCGTGAGGAGGCCCACGCTCAAGTCGCTGTCGGGTGGACGTCGCCGTCGGATCGGTGCGGCGCTGGCGCTGGCGGCCGTGCTGGCAGTGGTGATCATCATCGTCGTCAGCGCCGGCTCGTCGTCGCCGACCAACGCGGCCAGCAACGGATCGACGGCGACCGGCGCGGCGACGGTCCAGCGGCGCGACTTGGTCGAAACCGATACGGAGTCGGGGACGCTCAGCTACGCCGATCCCCAGACCGTTTACAACCGCCTGACTGGAACGATCACTTGGCTGCCCAACGTTGGACAGGTGATCAAGGCCGGCGGGACGCTGTTCAAGGTCGACGGCGAGCCGGTGATTCTGATGGACGGGTCGACTCCCGCATACCGCGACCTGTCGCCGTCCGACAGCGCCGGCGAGGACATCCTCCAGCTCAACCGTAATCTCGTCAATCTTGGTTTCAACCCCGATGGGATCGTCATCGACGACACCTGGCAGGCAGCTACGACGGCCGGCGTCGATCTGTTCCAAGCCTCGCTCGGTGACTCCGAGACCGGCATCCTGACCCTCGGCCAGATCGTGTTCTTGCCCGGCGATCAGCTCGTCTCGACCGTCGATGGGACGGTCGGCTCGACTGGCGGCGGCAGCGGGTCTGGGAACTCCAACGCGAGCGCGAGCGTCGACCCGCCCCAGCCGGAGTTCGTCAGCCTGCAGGTCAAGAACCCGTCCAGCGATTCGAGCAGCACTTCGTCGACGTCCACAACGTCGACGACCACCACGTCGACGGGCACGCCGACGACGAGCACGCCGACCACGACAGGCCCCACGACGCCCACAACCGGCCACCACAAAAAGAAGCACTCCGGGTCGAGCAATCAGAGCAACACGATCGCTGCACTGATCCAGCTGCTCCGGGCCGAGAACGCGCAGCTCCAAGCCGAGCTGCGGGCTAACCACGGGAATTCTGGCAGCGGCAACGGTGGCAGCGGCGGCCATTCTGGCTCGAGCAGCGGCAACCACGGCTCCTCGGGATCGCACGGCGGCTCATCGGGATCGCACGGCGGCTCATCGGGGTCGCACAGCGGCTCTTCGGGCTCGAGCGGCGGGAGCTCTGGTGGTGGTAGCGCCACCCCGGTGGAGATCCTGCAGACGACTTCGACGAAGCTCGTCGTGACCGTTGATCTGAGCGCGTCGAGCCAGAGCGAGGCGGTGGTCGGCGAGCGCGTGACCGTCGAGCTCCCGGACGGCAACACCGTCAACGGGAAGATCACCGCGGTCAGCCCGATCGCCCAGAACTCGAGCAGTGGTAACGGCAGCGGCAACGGCGGCAGTGGCGGCAGCGGGCGCAGCGGCAGCGGCAACGGCAACGGCAGCGGCAACTCGTCGTCGTCGACGGTTCCGGTGACGGTCTCAATCGAGGGTCACCACCTCGGGCCGGGCCTCGATCAGGCCGCCGTGAGCGTGAACTTCGTCGAGCAGCGCGCCAACAATGTGCTGTCGGTCCCGGTGACGGCGCTGCTGGCGACCTCGGGCAGCACCTATGCCGTTCAGGAGGCCAGCCCACCGTACAAGCTGATCCCGGTCACGACCGGCCTGTTCGCGGCCGGGTACGTGCAGGTCTCCGGCCCGGGCATCTACCAGGGCTTGCAGGTCACCGACTCGCAAGGATGAGCGTGGAGCTCGGCGAACGCGACCCGGGATCCGGTCTTGAGAGCGCCCGGCTCCGGGCGTCGATCGGCAATGGCCGCGCGCTGACGCTCGACAACGTGGCCAAGGAATACGCGGGCGGGGTCGCGGCGCTGCGCGGTGTGACGGTCGAGGTCGCCAGCCGCGAGCAGGTCGCAGTGATCGGGCCGTCGGGATCCGGAAAGACGACGATGCTGACGATCCTGGGCACGCTCGAGCGGGCGACGAGCGGCGACGTTTACGTCGCCGGCTGCGACGTGCGCGCCGCGTCCGACAGCGAGCTCGCCGGCCTGCGCGCCCACCAGATCGGGTTCGTGTTTCAGACCTTTCACCTGCAGGACTACATGACCGCGCTCGACAACGTCGCCAACGGTCTGCTGTACACGGGCGTCGGACTGCGCGAGCGGCGGCTCGCGGCGACCTCCGCGCTCGAGCGCGTGGGGCTCGGACACCGCCTGACTCATCGCCCGGGCGAGCTTTCGGGCGGCGAGCGCCAGCGGGTGGCAATCGCTCGCGCGCTCGCCAAGCGCCCGTCGATCATCCTCGCCGATGAGCCGACCGGAAACCTCGACTCGAAGTCCGGGGGCGAGGTGATTACGCTCCTGCACCAGCTCGCCTCCGACGGCGCGACACTGGTGCTGATCACGCACGATCACAACATCGCCGCATCGTTCGATCGCCGGATCCAGATGCGGGACGGCGAGATCGTCGGGGACGACGGCCAATGACCGGCGCCACCGCCACGCTGCCCGAGGGCGCTCGAATCGAGCCGGCCCGGCTACCGCCGCGCGAGTTGTTCGGCGTCGCGATGCAGGGCCTACGGACCCGCAAGCTGCGGGCTGCGCTGTCGGCCTTGGGGATCGCGATCGGGATCGGTGCGATGGTCGCGGTGGTCGGGGTCTCGGCCTCCAGCCAAGCCAAGCTGCTGGCGACGATCGACGCGCTCGGCACCAACCTGCTGACGGTCTCGCCGGGGCAGAACTTCCTCGGCAACACCGAGGTGCTCCCGGCCACATCGGTTCCGATGATCGATCACATGCAACACGTCGACAGCGACGTCGCGATCTATCAGCTCCAGAACCTGATCGTGCTTCGAACACCGTACGTCCCGTCCGAGCAGACCGGCGGCATCGGCGTCGACGCCGCCGGCGACAACCTGCCGAAGGTCGTCGGCACGACGATGGCCTCGGGCCACTTCCTGAACGCCGTCAGCGCTCGCTACCCGGAGGTCGTATTGGGCGCCGAGGCCGCCAGCGTGTTGCAGATCAACAAAGTTGGCGGACACCTGATGGTGTATCTCGGTAACACGATGGTTCACCGTCGTCGGGATCCTGAAGCCGGTGATTCTTGACTCGACGCTCGACTCGACCGCCTTCATCTCGCTGCCGGTCGCCGAGCGCCTGTTCGGGGCGCAGCCCAATCCGTCTGAGATCTACGTGCGCGCCAACGTCAACTATGTCGATCAGGTTTCCAATCTGCTCGCTGCGACCGCCGACCCGCAGGACTCGAGCGGGGTCAGCACGACCCGGCCGTCGGACGTGCTTGAGGCGCGCGCCGCTGCCAAGGGACAGTTCACAACGCTGCTGCTGGGGCTCGGCGCGGTGGCGCTGCTGGTCGGCGCGATCGGGATCGCCAACATCATGGTGATCTCCGTGCTTGAGCGCCGCGGCGAGATCGGCTTGCGTCGCGCGCTCGGGGCGACCCGGCGCCACATCAGCACCCAGTTTTTGACCGAATCCGCACTGCTGGCGGCGCTCGGCAGCCTGGTCGGACTGCTGCTCGGTGCCGCAGCGACCGAGGTGTACTCAATCGGGCAGAACGAGCCGTTTGTCGTCCCTGTGTATGCGCTCGTCGCCGCGCCTTTGGCGGGTCTCGTGATCGGCGCGGTTGCCGGGCTGTACCCAGCGGGCAAGGCCGCGCGGCTGAGCCCGACCGAAGCGTTGCGCGTCTAAGGCGTTGCGCGGTCCTCGTCTGGTCGTCGGCGTTCGTCGGGATCCGATACGCCGGCCGCCAGCTGCAGCCGGGCGCGCTCGCGCTGGGCCGGCTGGTCGTCGGGAGCCTCGCGCTCGGTGCGCTCCTAGTCGCGCGTGGCGAGCCGCTGCCGCCTCGCCGCACGCTCGCCGGAATCGTCACCTGCGGGGTGCTCTGGTTCGGCCTCTACAACCGAGGCTGCTCCTGGTCGGCTGCATCGTGTCGTTCGCCGGCGCCGGTCTGATCGCGGTCGCGACCTCCAAGCACAGCAGCAACGCCGGTCTGGGTGCCGCGTTGTGCATCGTCGCAGCGCTCGGTTCGCGCGCCGTCGGCGCCCCGTACCGGACCTGCGCGTTTAAGCGAACCTAGGAGGCTGACCTGAAATACGCCGACATTTCATCCATCACGGGTGGCCGGCGGGCCGGCCCGTGACGTTGTCGCTCAAACCGGCTTAACGTGCACGAGCGCTCGACGGCCGGTCGCACGTGCTGCGTAACGCCGGTCAGAGGCGGCAAAACGCGACACGTTCCCGGACGAGCGCGGCGCTGATGCACGTTGTGCCGCCTCGACGCGGGTAGATCGGCTCGCTCCCCGCTTCCCCAGCCAAAACCAGGCTCAAATCAGCGCGGCGCGCAACAACGGTCGAGGCGGCCAGCGCCACACGCCGGCGGTAGCGTCGTTTCGCGACAGAGGGCGAGTACTTGCGCGGCAGCTTCTAGAGGACGCTTAAACGCGCAGCTTGGTGATCCGCTCCTAGGAGCTCCCGGTGGCCGGGACCGGCGGCGCCGCGGGAGCCGGCTGCGCCGGGCGCGAGCGCGCGATCGCGACGCCCGCCAGACATGGAATCCCCCCGGGCAGCGCCAGCAGCGGCGGCAACTCGCCCAAATCACCCAGCCGAGCAGCAGCGCGACCGGCGGCACCAATCCTTGAGCGTTTTACCGGGCGCGCGCGTCGCGGATCGCGATGTTGACGATCGTGACCGCACACAGCCGGCCGTGATCGTCGCGAGCCTCGACCTCCCAGACCCAGCGTGTCCGGCCACGGTGACGCGCCGTCGCGGTCGCGTGGATGTGCCCCTCGAGCAGCGGCCGCATGAAGTTGGTCTCGTTCGACATGCCCATCACCACCTTGGCCTGCCGGTAGACGCCGAGCCATGTGCCACGCGACGCGAGCGCCTCTGCCAACGCCGCGATCACACCGCCGTGCACGAGCCCGGCCTGCTGGCGCAGCTCGTCGCGGATCGCGACTCGGCCGCGAAGCGCGCCGTCCTCGATCCCGTCATCCAGCACCTCGAGTCCGTAGACGGCGTCGAAACAGCGGTCGAGCGCGATCACCGGCTCGAACCCCTGGGGAATCGCGGTCAGCCGCTCCATCGCTACAAGCTAACCGAGGCGAACTCAGCGATCGCGCGGACCACCTCGTCGCCCGCATCGAGATGCGGGCTATGTCCGCCGCCGACCACCACCCGCGTAGATGGGCCGCGGAGGCGAGCCTCGATCCGGTCGAGCTGCTCGAGCGTCCCATACGGATCATCCACGCCCTGAATCAGCAGCGTCGGCGCGGTCACGCGCGCCGCATCCGATTCGAGGTTCCAAGCCGCGAACGCGGGATCGAGCCACATGTCACACCAGCCCCAGAACGCGGCGTCGACGTCCTCGTGGTGGCGCGACATCCGCTCGCGCAGCTCGCCGTCAACGTAGTCGTCGCGCGTCTGCCGGATCGACTCGAGCGTCAGCGGCTCGACGAACACGTGCGGGGCCAGGAGCACGAGACCGCAAACAGCGTAATGGCCCGCGTAGATCAGCCCGATCGACGCGCCGTCGCTGTGTCCGACGAGCAGCGGCTCGCGGACATCCAGCGCCTCCAGCAGCGCCGGCAGCATCGTCAGCGCCTCCCGGTGGTGAAAACCGGTCACGTCGCGCGGCCATGGGCTCACCTGCGAGCGACCGTGGCCGAAGCGCGAGAACGCGATCACCCGCCGGCCGGTCGCGCGCTGCAAAGCCTCCGGGAAGTCGCGCCATAGCCCAACCGACCCGAGCCCCTCGTGCAGCATCACGATCGCCGCAAGCCGCTCATCGCCCGGCCACTGCGCGACCTCCACGCTGCGCCCGGCAACCGCCACCGCAGCCGTCTCGTTCGCGGACGCCACGCCTCGATGAAGCTAGCTAGCGGCCGTCGCCGTTGAGCTCGCGCCAGACGCGCTCGGGCGTCATCGGCAGCTGGCGCATGCGGACGCCGCCTGTGGCGGCCGCGATCGCGTTGGCGACCGCGCCCGGAACCCCGACGACCGGGGCCTCGCCGACACCCTTGGCGCCGAACGGCCCTTCGGGCACCGGGACCTCGACGATCTCCGCGTCGATCGCCGGCGTGAACACGGCGGTCGGCAGCCCGTAGTCGACGAACGTTCCGGTCGTCAGCTGGCCATGGCTATCGTGAGTCAGCTCCTCCAGCAGCGCCCAGCCCAGACCCTGGGTCGTTCCGCCCTGCATCTGTCCCGTCACGAGCGCCGGGTTCAGCGCTCGACCGACGTCCTGCGCGACGACGTGATGCAGCAGCGTGACGGCGCCCGTGTCGGCGTCGACTCGGACGTGTGAAAGGTGGGCGGCCGCCTGCGGCGCCTGCGGCTGCGCGACCCGGCCGTGTCCCTCGACCGGCGGATGCGGGCTGCCGAACTGAAGGATCTTCGCCGCTAGGTCAGCGATTGGGATCGCGCGCGCCGGAACGCCCTGGGGACGAACCGAGCCGTCGACGATCTCGAGGTCGTCGAGTGCGATTTCGAGCTCCTCGGCCGCCATCTCCAGCAGCCGCTCGCGCGCCTGTTCCGCTGCCCGCTGCACCGCGCGGCCGACCGTGTAGGTCACCTTGCTGCCGCCACTCGACGCCGGCGTAGGGAGCGCTCGAGGTGTCGGCGCGGACGACGCGGACGCGGCTCGGATCGACGCCGAATGCCTCCGCCGCGATCGTCGCGAAGCCGGACTCGACGCCGCTCATGTCGGCGGCGCCAGTGATCACGGTCAGGTTGCCGTCGTGATCGAGCCGGCAGGCAGCGGCCGCCGGCTCGTAGCCGCCCGGCCACCAGCCGATCGCGAGCCCGACTCCCTCGCCGTCCGCGAGCTCGCCGCGCCGCGACCAGAGTGGGTGATCGCGCAGCCGCTCGAGGCAGTCGCGGGCGCCGAAGATCGGGAACGTCTGGCCCGACGGCGCCCGGTCGCCTTCGCCGGCGATGTTGCGCAGCCGGAGCTCGAGCGGGTCGAGCCCCAACCTCGCGGCGAGCTCGTCGACCAGCGACTCGACTGCGAACGCGCCCGGGGGCGCGGTCGGAGCGCGGTAGGCGCCGGGCGTCACGCGGTTCGTCGCGACGCTCAGCGCGCTCAGCTCGTGCGCGGGCCACCGGTACGGGCCGGCCGACAGCATCGCGGCGATCGACTCGAAGCCGCCCTCTTCGTTGGCGCCGCCGTCGACCAGAACGCGCGCCCGGATCCCGGTCAGCGTTCCGTCCTGGTTGGCTCCGATCTCGACCGTCAGAACCTCGGCCGGTGCAGGGTTGGTGGCCAGCATGTCCTCGCTGCGGGTCATCGCCAGGCGCACCGGACGCTCGACAGCGAGCGCAACCGCACCAAGCAGCGGCTCGATCAGACCGAACTTGCCGCCGAACGCGCCGCCGAGGTTCTCGGAGCGGATTCGGATGCTCTCGACCGGCCGTCCCAGTAGCTTGGCCAGCGAGTCGCGCATCGAGAACGGCGCTTGGGTGGAGACCGAGATAACGAGCTCGCCGTCTGGCTGCAGCCACGCGGTCCCGGTTTGCGGCTCGATATAGGCCTGGTACATCCACGGCGTTCTGAACGTGCCACTCACGACGACGTCGCTGGCCGCGAGCGCGGCGCCGACGTCCCCTTGCTCGAGTCGCGCGGTTCCGAGCACGTTGTCCGACAGGTCCTCGTCGTCGCCGAGGCTGCCGGCCGCGACCGCGGCGTGGGCGTCGCCCATGTCGGCGCTGTCCCCGGAGGCGGTCGCCTTGACGCGCGCCTGGGGGGCGCCCGACCGAGCGGCCGCCTCGAGGTCGAGAACCGTCTCGAGCGGCTCGAGTTCGACCTCGACCAGCTCGACGCCGTCCTGCGCGAGCGCCTCGGTCTCGGCCACCACGACCGCCAGCGGCTGGCCGGCGTAGACGACCTCCTCGCGCGCCAACGGCTCATACAGGCGTCCCGGGCCGGAGGCTTTGAGCGGCAGATCGGCGGCCGTCAGCACGGCGACGACGCCAGGCAAGGCGCGCGCCGCGTCGGTCGAGATCGACGCGATCGTCGCGTGCGCCTCGTGCGCCAGGACCAGGCGCGCGTGCAGCAGCCCGACCACCGGAACGTCGGCCGCGAACCGCGTGCTGCCGCGTACCTTCGGGCCGGAGTCGCGGCGGGGAGCGGATACACCGACGGCGGTCATACCGCCAAACTAGCAGCGGCGATCGCTCGCTCGGGCAGCGGCGAACACACCGCGTTCACAGAGCCCGCAACGCGCATTCTCTACAGTGAGTAGAGATGACCGGGAAACGTGGGCAACGACCGGGGGGCGTTCGACGGGCAATGATTGGGCTGAGTCGCTGGTGCATCGCGCATCGGAAATGGGTAATCGGAGGTTGGGTGGCGGTCGCGATCGTGACGACGGTGATCGCCTCGGCGGTGGGCCGACAGTACGCGACCAACTTCAGTCTCCCGGGCACCGAAGCCCAGCACGTCACCAATCTGCTCACGAGCGAGTTCAAATCGCAGAGCGGTGACGTCGACACGATCGTTTTCCACAGCGCGAACCAGCCGGTCGACTCGCCCGAGGTAAAGGCCGCGATCGAGCCGCTGCTCGCGAAGGTGAGCAAGATGCCGCACGTCGTAAGCGTCGTCAGCCCGTACGGGGCGGCCGGCGCCGTCGAGGTCGCGAAGGACGGCCACACGGCTTTCGCGACGGTCAATTACGACAAGCGCGCGAACCTGCTGCCCGACAAGACCGGCCAGCCCGTACTCGACGCGATCGACGCGGTCCACGTCCCAGGACTGACCGTTGCGGCCGGCGGCCAGGTGATCGAGCAGGCCGAGGGCTTCAGCATCGGTCCGGCGACCGCCGTCGGCGTTGCTGCGGCGCTCGTCATCCTGCTGCTGACGTTCGGCTCGCTGGTGGCCGCCGGGATGCCGCTGGTCACCGCCGGACTGGGGCTGATCACCGGTATCGCGCTCGTGGGCCTGGCGACGCACATCACGGACATGTCGAGCGTCGCGCCGGAGCTGGCGATCATGATCGGGCTCGGTGTCGGGATCGACTACGCGCTGTTCATCGTCACTCGCTTCAAAGAGAACTTCACGAAGACGGGCGACGTGAACGCCGCCGTGATCGGAGCGATGGACACCTCGGGGCGCGCGATCCTGCTCGCGGGCACGACGGTCACGATCGCGCTGCTGGGGATGTTCGCCACCGGCGTGAACTTCATGTACGGCCTGGCGATCGCGTCGGTGCTAGCGGTCCTACTGGTGCTCTGCGCGTCGCTCACGGTCCTGCCGGCGCTGCTCTCGCGCTGGGGCGATCGGGTCGCGCGGCCCAGCCGCGCTGCTCGGCGTCGTGAGGCCAGGGGCGCTCCGCCGCGCGAGTCCTCCTGGCGTCGCTGGAGCCAGATCGTGCAGTCGCGGCCATGGCCGCTGGCGATTGGCGCGCTGGCCGTGATGCTCGTCTGCCTGGTGCCGTTCCTGTCGATGCGTCTCGATACGAGCGACGCCGGCAATGACCCGTCGAGCACCAGCACCTACAAGGCGTTCAACATGCTGTCGCAAGGCTTTGGCCCCGGCTTCAACGGGCCGCTGCTGGTGGCGGTCGAGCTGCACGGCGCGAACCCTGACTCCGCGCTGCCGCAGATACGAGACGCAGTCGCGCACACCCCTGATGTGCTTGCGGTGACGCCGCCGCGGGTCTCGCCGTCGGGCAAGGTCGCGGTGATGGAGGCCTATCCGCGCTCGGCGCCGCAGGCGGCGGCGACCACGGATCTGGTCAACAAGCTTCGCCACGAGGTGCTCCCGCCGTTGAAGCAATCGCTGCACGTCGACGCGCTTGGTCGGCGGTTTCACCGCCGGATCGATCGATTTCTCGAACGTGCTGGCGAGCAAGCTGCCGCTGTTCATCGGGATCGTGGTCGTGCTCTCGGCGCTGCTGTTGTTCGTGATCTTCCGGTCGCTCGTGATCCCGATACAGGCGGGGCTGATGAACCTGCTCAGCATCGGGGGAGCGCTCGGCGTCACCGTGCTGGTGTTCCAGAAAGGCTGGCTCGCTGGACCGCTGGGTATCACGCCCGGCCCCGTTGAGCCCTGGATACCGGTGCTGATGTTCGCCGTCGTGTTCGGCTTGTCGATGGACTACGAGGTGTTCCTGATCTCTCGCGTGCGCGAGGAGTGGATCCGTCACCGCGACGCGACTCGCGCGGTCACCGACGGGATCGCCTACACCGGCCGCGTGATCACGGCGGCCGCGGCGATCATGATCTGCGTGTTCCTGTCGTTCATGGTCGGTGACGAGCGATCGGTCAAGGAGTTCGGCTTCGGGCTCGCGGCGGCGGTCTTCCTCGACGCGCTCGTCGTCAGGTGCGTGCTGTTGCCCGCGGTGCTCGAGATCCTCGGCCCGGCGACCTGGTGGCTGCCGAAGTGGCTCGACGCGCGACTGCCGCGGATCAACATCGAGGGCACCGAGGCAAAGGCCGCGGCGAAGGACGCAGACCGGATCCGGGCCGGGCAGTTCGAAGAGGCCGGCGAGGAAGCGGGCACGCCCGTATAGGGGTGTGTGACCTCGTGGGCGCCATAGCCCCCACGATGTAACACGCCCTTCGTCGATCAGAGCGGTGGGCGGGGCGCGCGCAAGACGACGATCGGCTCGCCCGCGCGTCCGGTGCTGTCCGACTCCCTCGTCATGCCGATCGCCTCGGCGACGTGCAGCGATGCACCGTTGGCCGGCTGGATGCGGGCAACCAGACTCGGGACCCCGAGCCGCTCGAACGCGTCGTCGCGGACCGCAACGGCCGCCTCGCGGGCCAGCCCCCTGCCCCAGGCCGACGGGTGCAGCCACCAGCCGATCTCGTACTCATCGGCATCGACGCCTGAGCCCTCGCCCGCGAAGCTGAGCGCGGCGACGCCGATCGGCTCGGCTGCCTCTCGCTCGAACGCCGCCCGCCAGCCGAACCCATGGCGCCGCCAGTGGGCACCGTTGGCCCCAGCGAGCTGTTCAGCGCGCGTGCGCGACCAGACATTCCCGTCGCCGATGAACCGCATCACCTCGGGCATCGAGGTCAGCGACACGACGAGTTCTGTGTCGGCGTCGGTCCACTCCTCGAGGCGCAGACGCTGCGTAACAAGAGCCGTCATCGGCGGCCACCATAGCCTTAGTACCTCCGATGGGTGCCCGATTACGACGTTTCGGCCCGGCGCTGGAGGTGCGCGACTTCCGCCTCTGGTGGCTGGCGCAGCTCGCGAGCAACATCAGCCTCCAGATGCTCGAGGTGGCGATCGGGTGGGAGGTCTACGGCCTGCACCGCAGCACGCTCGACCTCGGATGGATCGGCCTGGCTGAGTTCGTGCCGCTGTTCGCGCTGGCGCTGCCGGCCGGCCACCTCGCCGACCGCGTCCAACGGCGCCGGGTGTTCGCCGCGGCGCTGCTGCTCGGCGCCGCCGTCGCAGTCGGGCTGGCGCTGCTCAGCTCGTCGGGTACGACCGAGGTGTGGCCGTATCTCGCCCTCGCCGCGGGGGCCGGGACCTCGGTCGCGCTCGGGACGCCGGCCGCGCGCGCGATGCCGCCGACGCTCGTCAGCGTCGAGCTGCTGCAGAGCGCGATGACCCTACGATCGATCGCCGCGCAGTTGGGCACGGTGATCGGGCCGGCGATCGGAGGTTTCATCTACGGCGTCTCGCCGGCGCTCGTCTACTCGCTGTCGGCGACCGCCTGTGCGATCGGATCCGGGTGTGTGCTGGCGATGCGTCCGGGCAGGCCGGGGATGGGCGAACACGACGAGGAGCCCAACCTCAAGAGCGTGCTCGAAGGACTGCGGTTCGTCAGGCGGACGCCGGTGCTGTTGGGGGCGATCCTGCTCGACCTGTTGGCGGTCCTGTTCGGGGGCGCGGTGGCGCTCCTGCCCGTGTTCGCGCGCTCGATCCTCGACGTCGGTCCGACCGGGCTCGGGATCCTCCGCGCTGCGCCCGCGGTCGGCGCGCTAGCCGCGGCCGCGCTGATCACACGCCACCCGATCGGCGGTCGGGCGGGCCGCCTGCTGCTGGTCGTGGTCGGCGTTTACGGCGCGAGCATCATCGTCTTCGGCCTCTCGAAGGTCTACGTGATCTCGCTGCTGGCGCTCGCGGTCGGCGGCTTCGTCGACCTCTACAGCATGAACATCCGCGCGACGATCGTCGCGCTCGCGAGCCCGGACCGCTTGCGCGGCCGGGTGAACGCGATCGAGATGGTGTTCATCAGCGCGTCCAACGAGCTAGGTGCCTTCGAGTCCGGGCTGGCGGCGTATCTGGTCGGGACGGTTCCCGCGGTGGTCGGGGGCGGCGCGATCACTGTGACGCTCGCGCTGACGTGGCGCAGGCTGTTCCCGGCGCTGGCGGAGGTCGACCGGCTTGAGGACGTCAGGCCGCCAGAGGCCGAGCCCGTAGAGTTGGTCGCCTGACGATCGGCGGACTGAACAGCCGGGGGATGGGTGCCGGCGGCAAGGAGACCGGGATGGACTTGACGGCAAGGAGACGGGCATGGATTTGACGTTCAACGAGCAAGAGCTGGCGTTCCGCGACGAGCTGCGCGCCTGGTTTGACGCCTACGACCTGACGCCCGAGCCGGACGGCGACGAGAACGCCCACTACGCCTGGCGGTGCGACTTCCAGCGCGACCTCGCGAGGGGCGGTTGGGCGGCGGTCCATTGGCCGGTCGAGTACGGCGGCCGTGGGGCGACGCTGACTGAGTCGGCGATCTTCTACGAGGAGCTCGCACGATCTGGCTCGCCGTTGCCCGCCAACCTGCTGGGACTGCTGCTCGCCGGACCGACGATCATGAGTTGGGGCACTCCCGAGCAGAAGGAGCGCTACCTGACCCCGATCTTGACCGCCGAGGAGATCTGGTGTCAGGGATTCTCGGAACCCGACGCCGGGTCCGATTTCGCCAGCCTTAAGACGCGGGCGGTGAAGGACGGTGACGAATGGGTCGTCTCCGGCCAGAAGGTTTGGACCAGCGGCGCCCAGTACTCGCGCTGGTGCATGCTGGTCGCGCGTACGGACCCGGATGTCCCGAAGCACAAAGGGCTGACCTACTTCCTGATGGACATGGAGCAGGACGCGGTCCAGGTCGTGCCGCTGCGCCAGATAACCGGTGAATCGGAGTTCAACGAGCTGTTCATCGACGGGGCGCGGATTCCGGACGAGAACGTGCTGGGCGGCGTTGGCAACGGCTGGAAGGTCGCGCTGACGACGCTGATGAACGAGCGCGCGGGCCTCGCATTCTTCCTCCAGGTTCGTCTCCGCCAGACGCTCGACCGGCTGATCGATGAGGCCGCCGGGAAAGGGCTCCTCGACGATCCGGTGATCGCCGATCGGCTCGGCGAGCTGCACCTGAAAGCCGAGGTGCTCCGACTGACCGCCTACCGCGGCCTGACCGCGATCGAGAAGTACGGGCAGCCGGGACCGGAGGGCTCGCTGACGAAATGGATGTGGTCTGACACAAACCAGCAGCTGACCCAGTTCGCGACCGACCTGCTGGGCCCGGCGGCCCTCCAGGCCGGCGGGCGGTGGGCGTACGAGCTGCTTCGGGCGCGGGGGAACTCGATCGAAGGGGGCACCACCGAAGTGCTCAAGAACATCGTCGCCGAGCGCGTGCTCGGACTACCCAGGGGGCACTAGAAATGGACTTCGACCTGACCGAGGACCAGAAGGAGATCAAGAACGTCGCGCGCGAGATGCTGTCCTCCCGCGCGCCGATGAGCAAGCTTCGCGAGGCCGCCGAGGCCGGCGAGTACGACCAGGCGCTGTGGAAGGAGATCGTGGAGCTCGGCTGGCCGGGGATCGCGGTCGACGAGCGCTTCGGCGGACAGGGCCTGGGCGCGGTCGAGCTCGCGGTTCTGCTGGAGGAGCTCGGGTACGCATGCGCGGCGACACCGTTTCTGTCGACCGCGCTCTCGGCGGCGGTGATCCAGGCGGCCGGCACCGACGAGCAGCGCGAGCGCTGGCTGCCGGGCCTGGCGTCCGGCGAGCTGACCGCCGGGGTGGGTAGCGCCGAGCTCGTCGCTGATGGCGACGGCGCCGCGGTCGTCGTCCTGCTCGACGGCGATGACGCGCGGGTCGTGGAACACCCCCAGACCGAGGCGGTCGTCACGATCGATCCGACCCGTCGCTTCGCGCGCGTGATCGGAGACGGAGAGCCGCTCGCCGCTGGCGCCGCCGCGCGCGTCTACGCCGGCATCGCCGCGGAGGTGATCGGGCTCTGCCAGCGTGCGCTCGAGATGACGGTCGAGTACGTCAAGGACCGCAAGCAGTTCGGCGTCCCGGTGGGTTCGTTCCAGGCCGTTAGCCACCGCTGCGCACAGATGCTGCTGCATACCGAGAGCGTGCGGTCGGCCGCCTACTTCGCGGCCTGGGCCGCGGACGCAGATCCCAGCAGGCTCGCCGAGGCCGCGGCCCTCGCCGGGGCGGCGGCCGCCGCCGGCGGGCGGGAGGTCGCGGCGAGCGCGATCCAGGCGCACGGTGGGATCGGGTTCACGTGGGAGGCCGACGTCCACTGGTTCTACAAGCGCGCCCAGCTCGACACGGCGCTGCTGGGTGGCGCCGGGCGCCACCACTCGGCGCTGGCGCGGGCGGCGGCGGCGCGCCTGACGGCCGCCGCGGGATGAGCCCGTTCATGCACTGACAGGGATCGCGTCGCGGACGGCGAACAGCCACCCGTTCGCGAGTCCAAGGAGTCAGCGTGATGAACTACTTCCGCAAGCCGACGGAAACGTCGGACCAGCACACGCAGCCGTTCGCGCCGGTTGACGCTGGCCAGCCGGAGCCGATCGCGGCGGGGGAGCCACTCGAGCCAATCGCATTCGGGGAGCCGATCGCAGCGGCGCGAGCCGATCGCGGCGGGGCAGCCGGTTGACCCGGCCCGCCCGGTCGAGCCGGTTTACGCGGGCGAGACGTTCGAACCAGCCGAACCCGAATACGACGAACAGCCCCGCGCGGTCGGATCGCGCTTGGCCGATTTCCGCGACCGCATCACGCGGGCGCTCCAGGGATTCGACCGCGGTCCCGTCGACCACCGGGTCGTCGAGCCTCCTGCGCAGCATGAGGTGCTGGCCGACGTGCCGGCACGGGCCGAGGACAGTCGCTTCCCGATCGGACCGCTGGGCTATAGCCGGACAGCGGTCGACGAGCGGATCGGGGCGCTCGAGGAGCAGATCACGACACTTGAGCAACAGCGCAACCGGGGCGAGCCCACCGTCTCGATCACGGAGGAGATCGAGCGACTCGGGGAGCAGACGGCATCGATCCTGGTGGTCGCCCACGACCAGGCGCATGAGACCACCCGTATGGCGCAGGAGCAGGCCGAGCGCTGCATCGCCGACGCGACCTTCAACGCGAACGCGCTGACCGCCGAGGCCAAGCGCCGGCTCGAGGAAATCGACACCGAGACCGATGTCGTCTGGCAGGAGCGCGCGCGGTTGCTCGATGACGCACGTAACGTCGGCCTGGCGCTGATCGCGCTCGCCGAAGAGGCGCTCGAGCGGTTCCCGTCGGAGGTCAAGACCACCGAGGCGCCAGCGGTCTCCGACTGACGGTCGCCACCGCCCGGTGGCGGTCGTACATGTCGAGCACCCACCGGGCGCCCGGGCGCTGCGCGAGCGCGTCGATGAACTCCCTGCCCTCGGCCGGTATCTCGGTGACCGACGGGTACGGAAACTGAGCCGGGCGGACGATCGGGTAGAACAGCGACGCCGCGGCCAGGTCCGCGATGGTGAACGAGTCGCCGACCAGGTAGCCGCCGGTCGACAGCTCGGCTTCGAGCCGGTCCATCGCCGCGACGGTGAGCTCGCGGCTCTCGCTCGCGGCGTCGGCGTAGATCCGCAGCCTCTCGCGCATCACGATCCTGAGCAGCGGAAACAGGGCGGTCAGCAAGATTCGCGCGGGCAAGCGCTGTCCGTGGCGGAAGAGCGGCAGCACGACCTCGGGGTGCTCGATCAGCACGAAGTAGACCGCGCGCCGGATGTGCGGCCCAAGCTCCTCGTCGAAGAACTCCTCGAGCTCGAGTGCCCGGCGAAGCTCGGCCGGATCGGCGGGGTACAGCGGCGGTTGCGGCCACCGTTCCTCGAGCGCGGCGATGATCGCCGTCGAGTCGCCGATCGAGCGGCCGTCGAGCGTCAGCACCGGGGTCGTCTCGCCGCCCCACAGTCGCCGTGCCGCGATCACGTGGACGCCGGGCAGCAGCGAGCGGCGGATGTGGGGGATCCGCTTGTAGTCCAGTGCCCAGCGGACCTTCTCGTTGTAGTGAGAGAGCTCCAGCTGCCACAGCACCGGAAGACGATCGCGCGTCGAGTGCACCGGCGAGACTTATACCTGGCGGGGCGCGGGGTCTGCCAAGCTGCAGCCGTGTCTCTCTGGACTGCCGGCGGTTGACGGTTGACGGACGAACCCGAAACGCGCGCCGACGCTGACCCGCAGCCCCCCGACGCCGCCCCGCAGCCCGCCGACGCTGACCCGCAGCCCGCCGACGCCGCCCCGCAGCCCGCCGACGCTGACCCGCAGCCCGCCGACGCTGAGCCGGAGCCGACCGGCGCCGATCAGCAGCCGGGCCACGTGTCACTCGCGACGGTGGCCCGCGAGTGGACCCGGATCGGGGTCACCGGCTTCGGTGGTCCGCCGGCCCACATCGCGCTGCTGCGCCAGCTGGTCGTCAAGCGCCGCCACTGGCTCGACGCACGAACGTTCGAGGACGCCATCGCCGCGTGCAGTCTGCTTCCCGGTCCGGCCTCGACGCAGCTCGCGATCCTGTGCGCCTACCGGGTCGCCGGCGTTGCGGGCGCGATCGTGGGCGGGCTCGGGTTCATCGTTCCGGCGGTCGCGATCATCATCGCCGTCTCGGGGGCGGTGCTGGGGCACGCCCCGCCGACCTGGATCCGCGGGGCGTCCGCCGGGGCTGGCGCGGCGGTCGCCGCGGTCGCCGTGCGCGCGGCGAGCGATTTGGTCGGGCCCAGCCTTGCAAGTGCGCGGAGCTCCGGCCACAGTGAGCTGCGCTGGGCGGCGTACGTGCTCGCCGGCGCGGCCGCGGCGGCCCTGCTCGGCTTCTACCTGGTGCTCGTGCTGCTCGCGTGTGGCGCGCTCGAGTTGAGCATCCAGCGGCGCGATCTGATCAGGACGGGCGCAAGCGCGATCGTGCCCTTGGCCGCGGCGACTGGCGGCATTGGAGCGCTCGCGTGGACGGCGTTCAAGGTCGGTGCGCTGTCGTTCGGCGGCGGCTTCGTGATTATCCCGCTGATGCAGGGGGACGCGGTCCACGTCCACCACTGGATGACCAACGAGCAGTTCCTGGCCGCCGTCGCGCTCGGACAGATCACGCCTGGTCCCGTGGTCGCGACGGTCGCGGCGGTGGGCTACGCGGCCCGCGGGATCGGTGGCGCGGTGCTCGCCGCGACGATCGCATTTTTGCCGTCGTTCTGCTTCGTGCTCGCCGGCGGCCGCAAGTTTGAGACGCTGCGCTCGAGCAAGGGGCCGCGGGCGTTTCTCGACGGCGCGGGACCGGCCGCGATCGGGGCGATCTTCGGGGCCGCGATCACGCTTGCGGCGGCGCTCAGCGAAGCCTGGCAGTTCGGGCTGCTCGCGCTCGCCGCGGTCGCGCTGCTGGCGCTGCGTCGCGGCATCGTCCAGACGCTCGTCGCCGCCGGCCTGATCGGCGCCGTGGTGGCGCTGGCCGGCGCACCGTTACCGTAGGTCGATGGGCTTTGCTGTGATCAAAGACGCCGCTGAGTTTCGCGACCGCGCGTGGGACCTGATCGAGCATCGCCTCGAGTACAACGTGATCGCCACGATCGTGCTCGCGGTACTCGAAGGGCGCTACGCGGACGTCGAGCCGCTCTTCGCCTACCGGTCCAATGGCACCGCGGTCGACGCCGTCGCGCTGCGAACGCCTCCCTACCCGATTGTGGCGACCGAGCTCGACCCCGGCTCCGCCGACGAGCTGATCGGCGTGTGGCTGCCCGACGATCCCGGCCTCCCGGGGGCGAACGGTCTGCCGGCTACAGCGAGGGCGCTGGCCGACGCCTGGCGGGCGTCGACCGGCGGCGCGACCCGGATCACAAGGTCGATGGCGATGCATGCGCTGGACGAAGTCATCGATCCACCGCATCCGGTGGCCGGAAGACTGCGGCCGGCCGACCGCTCCGAGCGCCAGTTGCTGATCGACTGGTGGCGCGCGTTCGCGCTCGAGGTCGACGTGCCAGGTGGCGCGCATGCCGACGCGAACGTCGACGGGCGGCTCGACGCGGGCGGAGTGTTCGTCTGGGACGACGGCGGCCCTGTGTCGCTGGTCGCGGCCTCACCGCAGGTCGCCGGCGTCGTCAGGATCGGGCCCGTCTACACGCCTCCCAGCGACGCGGCCGCGGCTACGCCGGGACCGCCGTCGCGGAGGTCTCGAGGCACGCCCTGGCACACGGCGCGAAGCGCTGCATGCTGTACACGGACCTCGCCAATCCGACCTCGAACAAGATCTACGCCGAGATCGGGTATCGCCGCCTCGGCGACTGGGAGGAGTACGTGTTCGAACGCGATCGGACCGATGTCGGGTGACAGTTGGCGCCTGGTCCTGCGTCCGACGATCGCGACGGACGCCCCCGAGCTGACGCGTATCCACCGTACGCCCGAGGTCCGGCGCTGGTGGGGCGCCCCCGGTCCGACGTTCCCGTGGGACGAGCCCGACGCGACGCGGTGGACGATCGAGGTCGATGGCAGGGTCGCGGGCATGATCGAATTCCACGAGGAGCAGGAGCCCCGCTACCGCCACGCGTCGATCGATCTGTTCCTCGACCCGGCGGTGCACGGTCGCGGGATCGGGACCGAGGCGGTGCGCCGCACCGTGCGTCACTTGGTCGCTGAGCGCGGCCACCACCGGATCACGATCGACCCGGCGACCGCCAATGCGGCCGCGATCAGGTGCTACGAGAAAGCCGAGTTCAAACGCGTCGGCGTGATGCGCGCCTACGAGCGCGACCCGGACGGCGACCGGTGGCACGACGGCCTGCTGATGGAGCTGGTGGTTCCGGCGGACTAGCCTCGATCCCGGGGGCGAGGATGGAGATTTTCGTTGAAATACACCGTCGATCTCCCACCACACGGAGCGTGACGCCACGCCCGCGCCTGCGCCCGAACGTCGCAGAGCTCTTGATCCGCGATCATCTCGGGGCCTGCGATGCGTGGATTTGAGCGATCTCGAACCGTCTGGATCTTGGCCGCCGTCGGGCTGGCCGGTTCGCTGTTGACCGCGTACGCCGGACCGGCGGCCGTTGACAGGCATTGGTGGTACGTGCCGGGCGTCGCCGGCGGCCACAACACGGCGGTCGTCCTCGTGTACATCGGGATGGGGGTGCTGTGCGTGGCGTGGCTGGCACTCGGCCGGCTCGTCAGCGGCGACGAGACCCGGGCGCTGCGGATCATCGCCGCCGCGTGGCTGGTGCCGCTCGCGCTCGGCCCCGCGCTGTTCAGCCGCGACGTCTACAGCTACCTCGCGCAGGGCACGATTCTGCACTTGGGCGACAACCCCTACCGGACCGCGCCGGCAGCCCTCGCCGCGCTGGGTCGGGGTCATCTGCTGTCGGCCGTGTCGCCGTTTTGGCGCCATACGACGGCGCCCTACGGGCCCCTGTTCCTCGGCATCGTGAGCGTTGTCGTCGGCGCGACGGGCTCGCACCTGGTCGCCGGCGTGCTCGTGATCCGGGCGATCGAACTCGGCGGCGTCGTGTTGCTTGCGCATTACGTCCCGATGCTCGCTCGCGAGCTCGGGGCGAACCAGGCGCGCGCAACCTGGCTGGGGGTGATGAGCCCGCTGGTCGCGTTCGAGCTGATCGCGGCCGGTCACAACGACGTGCTGATGGTCGGCTTGCTCGTGGCGGGTGTGGCGGTCGCGCTGCGCGGCCGTCCGGTGCTCGGTATCGCGATCTGCGCGCTCGCGGCGACGGTGAAGGTGCCGGCGCTCGCCGGGGCGGTGTTCATCGCGGTCGCGTGGGGCCGAGCCGAGCTGACCTGGCCGGCGCGGGCGCGGTTTCTCGCTCAGGCGGTGCTCGCCACCGTCGCTGTCCTCGGCGCGGTCAGCGTCGTCACCGGGCTGGGCTTCAGCTGGCTTACGACATCGCTGTTCTCGACGCCGGCCAAGGTCCACCTCGCGATCACGCCGGCGACCGCGCTCGGCTACACGGTCGCGGCGCTGCTGCGCGACGCGGGCGCGAACGTCGGTTTCCACAGCGTCGAGTCCGCGTTCGCCACTGTCACAACCGCGATCACCGCGGTCGCCGGCGTCGTGCTCCTGTACCGCACGAGAATCCCGAAACTGGCGCTCTATCTGGGCTGGCTGCTGCTGATCGCCGCGGCCGGCGGCCCCGCCGCGTGGCCGTGGTACTTCGCCTGGGGGCTCGCGCTGCTTGCCGGCTGCCCGGGCCCGCAGCGCTCGCTCGGGCTGGCGCTCGGTGCCGCGATCGCGGTGTTCCTGATCAAGCCAAACGGCATCCTCGTCCTGCCCGTGCAGTCCTCGCCTGCCGTACTCGGGGCGTACGCGCTGCTCGCGGTGATCGCCTGGCAGGCTCGCCGCGCGTCGCGGACAGGGATCGCCGACCAGGCCCCGTCGGCGCTCGCGAGGACCTGAACCTGCGATGGCCGCCACAGATTCAGCAACGCGCGTGAGCCCGCCGCCCGCGACGGCCGGCGCCGGCCGACCGCCCGCGCCAGACGTACTCGCGGTCGCGATCCCGGCGGTGATCGCCGCGGTTCTGAGCATGATCCAGATCGCGGGACGCAGCATCGGTTTCGACGAGGGCGCCACGGTCACGATCGCGGCCCAGCACGGCTCGGCATTGGGCTCGGCAATCGCGCACGACGGGGGCAACATGTCGGGCTACTACCTGCTCGAGCACTTGCTGATCGCCGCGTTCGGCAACGGCGAGTTCGTGATTCGCCTCCCGTCGGCGATCGCGTACGTGGCGACGGTCGCGCTGGTCGGCGCGATCGGGCTACGGCTGTACGATCGCCGGGCGGCGTTTGCCGCCGGGCTGCTGTGCGCTGTCAGCCTGTCGCTCGTTTTCTGGGCCCAGAGCGCGCGCGGCTACGCGCTGATGGTCGCGTTCGTGGCGGCAGCGTTCCTGATGCTCGTCATGGTCGCCGACCAGGGCGCGACATCGCGCAAGCGGGCTGGGATTTGGGTGGCCTTCACGGTCTTCATGGTGCTCGCCACCTACTCGAGCTACGTCGCGGTGCTGGTCATCCCCGCGCAGCTGCTGGTGTTGCTGCCGGCCCGCCAGCGGCCGCTCGTACGCCCGTTCCTGGTCTCGTTCGCGGCCTACGCGCTGCTATGCGTGCCGCTGTTCGTGCTCGCGGTGCAGCGCGGGTCAGGACAGCTGTTCTGGGTTCCGAGGCCGACACACAAGATCGAGGTGCAGGTGCTGCAGGCGCTGACCTCGGCCGGACTGGAGCCGAGCTTTCATCGCACCGCAACCACGGTCCCGCTGTTGATCGCGACCCTGGTCGCGCTGATCGTGGTCGCGGTCTGGGCGTTGCGCTCGCTGTGGCGCGGGAAGCGCGCCTGGGGTCTCGGAGTCGCGCTTGCGTGGTTCGTGGTCCCGGTCGCGATCACGTTCGTCTACTCGCTCGTCGCGCAGCCACTGTTCCAGCCCCGTAACGTGCTGATGTCGGTCCCGCCGGTCGCCTTGCTGCTCGCCGCCGGGATCACGCACCCCCGCGTCCCGCGTCTCGCCGCTGTCGCAGCGCTGGCGGCGTTGGTGGTGCTGCGGGCCTTGCAGTTGGCGCCGAGCTATGGCGTCTCGCCCGAGCCGTGGCAACAGGCGGTCGCCTACGTTCAGGCTCGCGCCCGTCCGGGAGACTGCATCGCCTTCTACCCACTGGACGGTCGGATGGCGTTCCAGTACTACATCGGCACCGGGGCCGCGGCGGACCGGAGCGCGCCGCGTTCGATTCTGCCGATCGTCCGGTGGGGATCCGTCAAGCCGTACGTGGAGCGCTATGACACCCTCTCGCCGGCGCAGATCGCCCGGCGTGGCGCGGGCTGCCGCCGCCTGTGGTTCGTCTCAAGCCACGAAGGCCAGACCGATGGACCCGCCCAGTCGCTCGCAAACCGGGCGCGGTTCCTCGCGCTCCGGGCCAAGCTCGAGCGCGCGTTCGGGCACGCGCCGATCGTGCAACTCGGTTACGCGGCCGCGATCCACATCCAGCTGTTGCCCGGGAGGACGCGCCGGGGCGGGAGCGCGACCCCGTAGAAGCGGAGCGCGACCCCGTAGAAGCGGGTCAGGGCCGGAGCGTGACCCCGTAGAAGCTGATCAGGCTCAGCACCACGAGCAGAACGCAGTTGGTCCAGACGAGAATCGGCCACCACTTGCCGCGTGCGTAGCGCGCGACGACCATCACCGCAGGGAACGCGGTGATCAGCATCCGCGGGAGCGGCGGCACGTACTCCGAGGTCAGGGCCAGGAAGCTGATTCCGAGCGTCCAGACGATCGCCGCCGGCGGGATCCGATGTCGCTGACGCCAGACGAGCACGAGCATCCCGATCAGCAGGATCGCCCCGATCAGGCCGACGATCAGGTTGAGGTCGACCGGCCGTTCGTTGGGGTGCTGATGCGTGATCTCCGCCCATAGCCGCGTCCCGAGGTGCAGCATCGCGAGCGGATCGGTCTTCTCACTCCAGCCGCGATGCTGGGCCTCGTAGTTGGCCAGCGGTGTGCCCGTCCACGCCCACAGAAAGGCGGCAAACGCGCAGATTCCCGTCAGCGACAACAGCGGGGCGACGATCACGCGTCGCAGCACCGGGCGCTGCCAGCCGCTGCGGCGCCACTCGAGCAGCGCGGCAGTGGCACACGCCGCGACCAGGACGATCGCGACCGGCTGCACGGCGGTGGCAAGCCCGGCCAGGATCCCTGCCAGCAGCCAGCGCCGGTGGCCGAGCGCCAACAGACACCCGGCCGCGAGCGGGATCATGATGCCTTCCGAGTAGACCATCGAGAAGATGACTGAGCCGGGGAAGACCGCAAACAGGACCGCGGCGCGGAACCCGACCCGGCGGTTCCACCACTCGGTCCCGAGCCGATAGATCAGGTACGTCGCGACGGCGCCGCCGATCGTCGAGATGACCACGCCGCCGACGGTGGCCGCCCAGATATCCCCGTGCGCGGTCAGGACCGTGAACACCGGCTCGACGATCCAGATCGCGAGCGGGTAGAGCGGGAAGAAGCCGAGCGTCGTCTGGCCGTTCGACACGTGGTTGAGGTAGCCGTTGTTGGCGATCTCGCGGTACCAGAGGCCGTCCCAGTTGGCGAGCTCGTGCAGGAAGTTGTGGTGACCGAATGCGCTCAGCAGATACGCCGCCAGCAGCAGCAGGACACGGGTCGCGAAATAGACGGCCAGCACGGCGAGCACGTCCCGGCGCGTGACCGTCAGCTCGCGCCCGCGCCGGCGCGCGCGAACCCGCCGCGCAAGTGGCTCGTCGATCGTCGCGGGCCGCGCAGAGTGGCTCGTCGATCACCGCTGTGTCCGGCGCAACGCCGACTAAATCCTCGAGTGGCACCGCTCCTGGCTCGAGCCGTTCAGGGATGGTTTCCATCGGGCGCGCAGTCTAGGCGGACGACCCTTAAGGTCTGGCTAAGAGTTCGTATCAGCCGCCGCTGACGGCTTGCAGCTGCACGGTGCCGTGCCAGCTGAGCAGATCGGTGCAGCTGCTGGGGATCCCCTGGCATGGACTGACCAGGAACCCCTCCTGTGCGACAGCCGAATTCGTCGGCCACGAGACGGGAATTGGCGCATACGGATTGCCTGGCAACTGCGTACCGAGCAGCCCCAACTGGCCCAGTTGCCCAACCACGGCGGTGGTCGCGCCGCCGTCCCACAGCGACGGGCCGACGGTGTAGTCGTCCGGCGAACATTGCCCACTACTTCTACCCGCCATCGGGATGCCGACCTCGGTCCCGAGCCCGGGGTCAAAGCCGAGATCGCTGTCCGCGCCCGGCTCGGAAAGGTGAAAGATCGTGTTGCAGCTGTAATTCTTGGGAGCGTTGAAGCACCCCTGATCGACGTATGTTCGGGTCAATTTCTCGATCGCATTGAGGCGCGATGCCGGCGCGTCGAACGTCACCGCGGGCAGGATCGTCGCCCCCTCCGGGCTCTCGGCAGCCTCGATCACGCTGTCGAGATCGACCACGTAACGGACGCTCCACGACATCGGCGAAACCGTCTCCTGCTGCTGGTCAGTGAAGCCGCCCGCCCCGGCGCAGACGCTCCGGTACAGCTGCGAGTAGCTGACCGTCTCCGTGCCCGCGCCCCGATAGACGAGCGCCACCTGGAATGGCCTCGCGAGGTCGGCGCGCGCCCCGCGCGGCGGGCTGCCCGGTCGCGCGTGGCCACCGACGAGATGGAAGTAGGTCCTGTGCAGATCGGCGCTGTGGGCGGCCGCGGTTGTCCGCCCGCTGGCCTCAGGCGTTACCGACGTGACGACCACCCAGGAGGGCGCGACGGTCGATGCGCGGATCGAGACGATCTGCCGCTGCGTGTGCAGGGCGGTGAACGCGCGGGCGACCAGCCGCTGCTCGTGCCCGCCCACCAGCCGCGCAGCCATCGCGGTCCCCGGCAGCAACACCAGCGCGGGTAGCACGAACAGCGCCGCGGCGATCGCCGACAGCGTGAGTCGGCCCCTAACCACCACGCAGCGCATCTCGGCGAGCTTAGAGCGTGAGCGCCCCGTCTAGCGCCATCAGGATCGCATCGGCGAGCTCGCCGCCGTGCAGCTGGGGGAGCAGGTGACCCGCACCCTCGACGACGATCAACTCGGCCCCGCCGATCTGCCCGGCGAGCGCGCGGGCGGCGGCCAGTGGCACGATCCGGTCGCGGCTACCGCTCACGATCCAGGTAGGGACGAGCACGTGTCCCAGCAAACCCTCCGCCGCTCGGAGATCGTGCTGTAGGCGACGTTGCTCGCTCGCGAACGCACGCAGCGCCGAGCGATTCAGCAGCGCCCGGCCCGAGGCTCGGAGATAGTCGTCGGTGAGACCCTCTCGCGCCGCGATCCGCGTGCGCACCGGTCCGACCGCGAGCGCCAGCCCGACACCGGTGAGCGACGCCGAGCTCACCAGCGGTCCGAGTGCCGGGAGCGCGAGCAGGCGGTCCAACGTCCGCAGCGAGGCGAGGTTCGCCGCCGGCGCGGCGAGCACGAGCGCCGCGACGCGCTCGGGGTGCCGCGCGGCCAGCCAGACAGCGACCGCAGAACCGAGGCTGTGGCCGGCGATCACCGCCCGCCCAATCCCGCGCCGGTCTAGCTCACCCAGCGCCGCCTCGCCGTTGCCGGCCAGATCGCGAGGTCGGCTGCGGCCGTCCCACCCGGGGCGGTCGATCGCGATCGCCTCCACCTGCCCGTCGAGCGCGGCGATCACCCCGGCCCAATCGCGCGCGCCGCCGGGCTGGCCGTGCAGCATCAGCACCGGTGGCCGACTGGAGCTCGCCTTCACCGCGCGCTGGCGTTTAAGCGGCGCCGGTCGGGTCGCTCTCGGCAGCCTGTCCGTCGCGCCCGACGTAGCCGTCCTTGCCACCCGCGACCACCACGATCGCGTCCGAGTCGCCGGCGTTGCGCATCCCGCGGTGGGTGGCGGCATCGACGCGCACGACGCCGCCCGCTTGCAACGCGTGGGTGGTCCCATCGCCAAACCGGAACTCGATCGTCCCCTGGTGGATGAAGTACGTCTCTTCCTGCTGGTCGTGGTAGTGCATGTCGGTCGAGTAGCCGGGCGGAAGCACGATCGCGTTGATCCCAAACGCGGTCACACCGAGCTCGCGCCGAACCTTGCGAAACCCGTAGCCCTCGCCGAGCTGATCAAGGCTCGAGACCGCGTAGCCCTCTCCTCGTATCGCCTCTGACATCGGGCGCCAATCCTACCCATCGACAACGGGCCGGCACTGGCCCGCTCGTCGGAGCGGGCATACTAGGTGGCGTGACGTCAGCGCTCCTATCCGAGGCGCTCGCGCCGCTTAGAGCAAGTCCAGCCAGTGCCGCGATCATGCTCGACATCGACGGCACGCTGGCCCCAATCGTCGACAACGCGGCCGACGCGCACGTCCCAGAGACGACTCGCCAACTGCTGATTGCGGTCGCGAACCGGTACGGCCTGGTGGCTTGTGTCAGTGGCCGCCGAGCCTCCGAGGCACGCGCGATGGTGTCGATCGGGACGATTTCTTACCTCGGCTCGCACGGGGTCGAGCTGCTGCGCGCAGGCTGGACGGAGGCGGTACTCGACAAGGATGTCGAGAACTGGGTGCGCCGGATCCACGAGTTCGGGCGCGAGGCCGACACCGCGGAGGTCCGCAAGCTCCGCGTGCGGCTCGAGGACAAGGGCGTGATCGTCGCCTTCCATTGGCGCGGAGCCCCCGACGAGGACGCCGCGCGGGCCGCGATCGATGCGATCGCCCAGCGCGCCGAGGCCGCCGGCCTGCGGACCCATTGGGGCCGCAAGGTGCTCGAAGTTCGCCCGCCCGTGAAGATCGACAAGGGGGCCGGAATCATCAGGTTCCTCGCTGACGCGGGGGAGGGGATCGACACGGCTCTGTACGTGGGCGACGACAGCACCGACCTCGACGCGTTCCACGCGCTCAACGAGCTGCGCCGCGACGGGAAGCTGACCCGGACGATCAAGGTGGGCGTGGCGTCCGAAGAGGGACCGTCGGCGATCACCGGGGAGGCCGACCTGGTGGTCGACGGCCCCGACGGAGTGCGCGAGCTTCTGGCGGTGCTCGCCTCAGAATAGGAATCAGTGCGCTTCACGGACTTCCTGCGGACAACGGTGTTGATGAGCGCAGCGGCGGCGAGCCTGCTCGCGGCCGTGACCGTGGTGGGGACGACATCGACGAGCGATGACCTGCTGGTCCCGGTCGCGATCGGGTGGTGGGTGCTCGCGAGCTTCATCGGACTCTGGTTGGGCCGCCGCGCAGCGACCTCATCCCCGATCTCGACGCTGCTCGCGAGTGCCCGGATGCAGCCGTCGCTACCCGAGGTCGATCCCGCGCGGACGGTGCTCAACCGTCTCTGGCCGCTGCTGGTGTCGACGCTCGGCGCCGGCGTCGTCGGCTTCGCGGTGCCGCAGGTGCCGGCGATCGCGACCGGCTTCGCGATCATCTGGGCGCTCGGCTGGCGCCGCCAGGCGTCCGCGGTCACGGCGATCGAAGAGCGCGACGGCGCGCGCTTCTACGTCGAGCGGACATCGCCCCTTGCGACCGATCAAGCTCGTTCGCACCCCCGGCTTCCGGACCAACCTGCTGGAGCTCAACGGCGCGTCGGCGTCGCACCAGGCGCGGCCGCGGGCGTAGATAGTGAGCACTCGCGGGGGCCACCACTAGTGTCGAAGGGGCCAGCCGTGCTGGTCGTGTCGGTCGGCGCGACGCCCGGCTGGGTGGCCGCCGCGCGCGAGCTGACCGCCGGACTCGAGCGCGCCGGCGCGCGAGTGCAGCTGGTCGACGCGCGGCCATACCCCACCGTCCGGACCTACATGCTCACGGACTACGTCCAGGCCCGAGCCGCGCGCCGAGCGTGCGAGCGCGCGGTCGTCGCCGATGCTCCCGCCGCGATCATCTACTGCTCGGTCACCGCTTCGCTGCTATGGGCGCGTCCAGGGGTCATCTGGTTGGATGCGCTCGCGGCCGAGAGCCGCCCCGGCCGCCACGGAATCTGGCAGCGGCCCGTCGAGCGCCGCCGGGTCGCGCAGGCGCCGCTGGTCCTGACGATGGCCGACAACTCGCTGGCGCCGTTGCCCTCCTCGCAGCGACCGGAGCCGATCGTGGTGCCGGTTCCCGTCGATCGCTCAGGCCCGCCGTTGGGCGCTCGCGACATCGACGTGCTCGCCTACACCGGCGACCCGGTCAAGCGCCGCCTGGATTACATCCTCGCCGCGTGGCAGCGGGCGCGTCGCGACGGCGAGACGTTGGTCGTCGCCGGCATCGAGCGGGCGGATGCGCCGCCAGGCGTCCGGTTCGCGGGTCACCTGGCGCCGGACGAGTACCGCGCACTCGTGCGCCGCGCGCGCGTGTACGTCGCGGCGCCGGTGTTCGAGGAGTTCGGGATCGCGCCGCTCGAGGCGCTCGCCGATGGCTGCGTGCTCGTCACGACGCCATCGCCCGGGCCGTACGTGGCGCTCGGTCTTGCGCGCCGGCTGGACCCCCGGCTGGTGAGCGACGATCTGGCGCCGGCGCTGCGGACCGCACTCGACGATCCGCTGCCCGGCTATGCCGAGCGCGCTGCCCAGCTGCTCGCTCCGTTCAGCCGCTCCGCGGTCGACGCGACGCTCACCGAGCGCGTCCTGCCACGATTGCTGGCACGATGAGTCCGACTTTGACTGCGTTCTCGTTCATTCCAAGCCCGGCTGAGAACGGGTTCCACATCGGGCCACTGTTCTTCCACGCCTACGGGATCGCCTACGTGTTCGCGGTCGCGGCGGCGATCTTCGTCACGCGCTGGGGGTGGCGGCGCCAGGGCGGCGACCCCGACCTCGCCTACGAGGTCGCGATCTGGGCCTTCCCGGCCGGATTGATCGGCGGGCGGATCTATTTCCTGATCACGACACCTAGCCAGATCCCCGACCACTGGTGGGGCCCGTTCGCGATCTGGAAGGGTGGTCTCGGCATCTGGGGCGGGATCGCGGCCGGCGCGGCGGTCGGGCTATACATCGCCAACCGCCGGTTGTCGCGACCGGATCTGCGCCGCTTCATGGACGTCGTCGCGCCGGCGCTCCTGGTCGCGCAGGCGATCGGCCGGATCGGCAACTACTTCAACCAAGAGCTGTTCGGCAAGCCGTCGACGCTTCCGTGGGCGCTCAAGATCTCGCCGGCGCACCGTCCTCCCGGATTTGCCCAGTACGCCACGTTCCAGCCCACGTTCCTGTACGAGATGATCTGGAACCTCTGCCTGGCGGGCTTTCTGATCTGGCTCGGCCAGACCCGTCGCGTCAGGGCCCCCGGGCTGTTTCGCGCTCTACGTCGCGGGCTACTCGGGCTTTCGGATCTTCGAAGAGACGTTGCGGATCGACTACTCCGTGCACATCCTCGGACTGCGGCTGAACTTCTTCGTCGCGCTCGTCCTGTGCCTGCTCGGCCTCGCGTGGTTCCTCGCGATCCAGACCGGCTGGCACGGCTTCGGCGGGCCCAAGACCGAACCCGAAAAACGTGCCGGGACCCCCGCCCCGCGCCGCAAGACACCACCGCCACCGCCTCCCCGCAGCCGCGCACGCAGCAGCCGCACGCGCAGCCGCTAGCTCTAATACCAACCTCAGGTAGTTGTCAGAGCACCTTTAGGAAGCGTTGCTTTACTGGCCGCGTCTGCAACGCCACGCAAGGAGCGCGACCGCATGATCGAGGTGACCAACGTCACCAAGCGCTACGGGGACAAGGTCGCCGTAGACGACCTCACGTTCACCGTCAAGCCGGGAATCGTCACCGGCTTTTTGGGGCCCAACGGCGCCGGCAAGTCGACGACGATGCGGTTGATCCTCGGACTCGACGCTCCGAACAAGGGCCACACGCTGGTCAACGGCAAGCCGTACCGCGACCATCCGTCGCCGCTGCACGAGGCCGGCGCGCTGCTCGAGGCGCGGTCGGTCCACACCGGGCGCTCGGCCTACAACCACCTGCTGGCACTCGCCCAGACGCAGGGGATCGGCCGTCAGCGCGTCAACGAGCTGATCGACATGGTCGGCCTCCGCGAGGTGGCGCGCAAGCGCGCGGGGGGATTCTCGCTCGGCATGGGCCAGCGCTTGGGGATCGCGTCGGCGCTGCTGGGTGATCCGCGGACGGTGATGTTCGACGAGCCCGTCAACGGCCTCGACACCGAGGGGATCCAGTGGGTGCGCAACCTGCTCAAGCGGCTCGCGGACGAGGGCAAGACCGTGTTTGTCTCGTCGCACCATATGGGCGAGATGTCGATGACCGCCGAGCATCTGATCGTGATCGGTCGCGGCAAGCTGATCGCCGATACGGGGGTCGAAGACTTCGTCCAGCGGGCGTCGAAGAAGGCGGTGCGGGTCCGCTCGCCGCGGGCGCAGGAGCTGGTCGAGCTGGTCTCCGGGCCGGACGTCAGCGTCGAGGCCGTCGAGCCGTCAGTCATCGAGATCAGCGGCCTGAGCTCCGAGCAGGTCGGCACGCTCGCGGCCGAGCACGGCATCGTCCTGTACGAATTGGTGCCGCACATGGCGTCGCTCGAGGAGGCGTTCATGGAGCTAACCCGCGACGCGGTCGAGTTCCACACCGATACGCCAGTCGAGTCCCAGGAGGCCCTTGCATGAGTACCGCGACGCTGACCGTCGGCCGCGTCACTCAGGCTCGTGTGGCACTGTCGGAATGGACGAAGCTGCGCTCGGTCCGTTCGACCCGTTGGACCCTGTTGACGACGCTGCTGCTGATCATCGGGATCGGAATCCTCGCGTGCGTCGTGTTCGAGAACCGCTGGCCCCACCTCAGTCCGCACGAGCGGGCCAACTTTCAGCCGCTACGAGCAAGCCTGGTCGGCGTCAACTTCGCTCAGCTTGCGATCGGCGTGCTCGGCGTGCTGACGATCACCGCCGAGTACTCGACCGGGATGATCCGCGCCAGCCTCTCGGCGGTCCCGAAGCGGCTGCCGGTCCTGTGGGGGAAGGTACTCGTGTTCGCGCTCGTGGCCTTCGTGCTCACGCTGCCGGCCGTCTTCATCGTCTTCCTCGCCGGTCAGGGAATCCTGTCGGGCCGGCACATCAACATCGGCCTCTCGCACCCGGGAGTGGTACGAGCGCTGTTCGGGGCGGCGCTGTACATGGTGGTGATGGGACTCTTTGGGCTTGGCCTGGGCGCGATCACCCGTAGCACCGCGGCCGGTATCTCGGCGCTGGCCGCGCTGATCTTTGTGCTGCCGCCGATCATCGGTCTGCTGCCGAGCAGCACCGCGAACTCGATCAATCCGTACCTGCCTAGTAACGCCGGCGGCGCCGTGTGGACGATCCACCCGGACGCGAACACGCTCGCGCCGTGGACCGGGCTTGGTCTGTTCGCCGGCTACGCGGCGCTCTCGCTCGTGATCGCCGCGGTGCTGCTTCGCCGACGCGATACCTGAGCCGTCACCAGGCCGACGGCTACTTCGATCGCTTCGGCGTCGGTCAGCCCGCTGTCCTTAGTGAGCGAGCGCCAGGTCTCGAAGCTGACCGCGAGCAGGATCGCGGCGTGGAGCTGTTCGCGCCTCCGACCACGGGCGTGCCACGGCCGTGTCAGCACCTCGGCCGCCTCCCGCCAGTAGGCGAGGATCGGCTGCGTGACCTCGTGCTCGCGGGCCTGTGACAGGACCCGGGTCATCATCGCCTCGGTCCAGCGGTGGTAGGCGTACGCCTCGGCGAGCCCTTGGCGAAGGCGCTGCTCGGGATCTTCGATCCGCTGCCAACGCTCGAGATCGGGCGCCGGGTGCTCGGCGAGGTAGTGCCCGCTGCACGCGCGGGCGAGCGAAAGCTCATCGGGGAAGTGGCGATAGACCGTCACCCGGCCGACGCCGGCCTGGCGGGCCAGGTCGCTGACGGTCGTGACCATCGGGCCGATTGTCTGGTGCAGCTCGATCGCCGCGTCGACGATCCGCTGCCGGGTCTCGTCGTGCTGCTCGGCGCGCGCCTTCATCTGGTACCGGCGTGTCATGGGTGTTCATGATACAGGCCGTTTCACGGAACTTGACAAGGCTGCGCGCGTCGAGTAGGTTTTTGCGAGACAGGATGTTTCACTAAATCTGGAGGGACTTCATGAGCACGACGGCAGCAGATGTCAAGCCGATCGCCCAGCGTCAAGACGAAGGGGAGGCGATCTGGTTTCTCGGCACACTCGCGACGATCCGCGCATCGGCCGACACCACCGCCGGCCGCGTCAGCGTGATCGAGCATCTCTCGCCTCCCGGCTCGGGCTCGCCGCTCCACGTCCACTCACGCGAGGACGAGTGGTTCTACGTGATCGAGGGCGAGCTCACGTTCTGGGTGGGGGGCCAGGTGATCGAGGCGCCCGCTGGATCGTTCGTCTACGGGCCGCGTGGCATCCCGCACACGTTCCTGGTCAGCTCCGATGCGCCCGCGCGTTTTCTGCTCGTCGCTGAGCCGGGCGGCTTTGACCGCTTCGTCCGTGCCATCGGTCAGCCGGCGCAATCGCTGACGATCCCGCCTCCGCCCGACGCGCCGCCGAGCCTCGAGCCGCTGGTCGCGCTCGCTGCCGAGTACGGGATAGAGATCCTCGGCCCGCCCGGCCTGCCGGACTAGTGCCGTGAGTCAGAGGTTCGCGTGCATTCGAACCCCTGACTCGCGACACTAGGCCCTGTTGCGCGGGCGCAGTTTCGCGACATGCGACCACGGTTTCGTATTCGCAACGTCGTCGGGCGTCAGCCATCCGCGGCGCGCGGTCGCGATCCCGTACCTGGCGACCTCGAAGCCGCCCACGCGGTGCGCATCGCAGTCGATCACGATCGGGATCCCGGCCGCCGCCGCCGCGCGCGCGTGAACCTCGTTTAGGTCGCGGCGGTCGGGGGCGGCGTTGATCTCGAGCATCGTCCCGGTCTTTACCGCCGCTTCGAGAACGCGCTCGAAATCGAGCTCGTACGGCGGCCGGCGCTCGATCTTGCGCCCGGACAGGTGGCCGATCACATCGACGTAGGGGTTCTCGATCGCGCCCACGATCCGGTCGGTCATCGCCTGCGAGCTCATCGCAAACGAAGAATGGACCGAGGCGACGACCCAATCGAGCTCGGCCAGCAGCTCGTCGTCGTAGTCGAGCTTGCCGTCGGCCAGGATGTTGACCTCGGAGCCCGCCAGCAGCTGGACGCCGCCGACCGCGTCGGACCCCGATAACGCGCGGACCCGCTCGATCTGCGCGCGAAGCTCGTCGGGCGCCACCTCGTCGCCGAACCCGAAGCTCGCCGAGTGGTCGGTGATCGCCAGGTACTCGTAGCCGGCGTCGCGCGCTGCGAGCGCCATCTCCTCGATCGAAGCCGTGCCGTCCGAGGCGGTCGTATGGCAGTGCAGGTCGCCTTTCAGCGCGTCGTAGGCGATCAGCTCCGGCAGCGTTCCGGCAGCCGCAGCCTCGAGCTCGCCGCGGTTCTCGCGCAGCTCTGGCTCGATGTAGTCCAGACCGAGCAGCTCGTAGACCTGCTCCTCGCGCTCGCAACGGTGCGTCTGTCCGGTCGAATCGTCGAGCAGGCCGTACTCCGAGACGTGCAGCCCCTTGCGGACGGCCGCGTCGCGCAACGCCATGTTGTGCTCCTTGGAGCCCGTGAAGTGCTGCATCAGGTTGCCGAACTGGTCGGGCTCGACGATCCGCAGGTCGACTTTCAGCCCGGTGTGGGTTCGCAGCCGCACGCCGGCCTCTCCCGGGGTCTGGGCGGTCTCGACGAGCTCGAGCTCGGCGGCGGCCTGCGACAGCGCCAGCGGATCGCGCGCGGTCGCGATCACGTCCAGGTCCTTGACGCTATCGGTCATCCGCCGCGCTGACCCCGCGAGCTCGACCCGGTCAGACGCGGGATGCTCGCGCAGCGCCGCGATCAGCGGCTCGCCGACCGCCAGCGCCCTGTTGAGCAGGACGCGGCCCGATCCGGTGTCGCCGTCGGCCGCCGCGGCCTGCGCCGCGAGCGCCGCCGCGAGGATGCTCTCCTCGGCCTTCGGGCCGAAGCCCTTCAGCTTGCGGATCTCCTGCCCCTCGGCGGCGGCCGTCAGCGCCTGCAGCGAATCGATGTTGAGCTCCTCGTACAGGCGACGCGCGCGCTTGGGACCGAGCCCCGGCAACCGCATCAACTCGAGCAAGCCCGCTGGGAACTTGGCGCGCAGCTTGGCCGTCGCCGGGATCACGCCGTCGTCGGCGAGCGCGATCACCTTCTCCTGGATGACCGCACCGACTCCGGGCAGCTCAGTCGCGCGGCCCTGGCGTGCGAGCGCAATCACCGACACCGGCGCATCGCGCACCGCCTTGGCCGCATTGCGGTAGGCGACGATCCGGTGGATGATCGCTCCGTCGAGCTCGGAGAGGTCGCCGAGCTCGTCGAGCGCGGCCGCTATCTCGCTGTTTGTCGGTTCCGCCATTACTGTGTCTAGCCTAGTGCCGGGCGGGCGCTATACTTTTTGAAGTAACTCGACAAGGAGACAGACATGGCAGGCACGGTCACCGATGTAACCGACAACAACTTCGACGCCGAGGTGCTCGAGTCCGACGTGCCTGTCCTGGTCGACTTCTGGGCGCCGTGGTGCGGGCCATGCCGGCGGGTGTCGCCGGTCGTCGAGGAGATCGCGGGCGAGCGCGGTGAGGCGCTGAAGGTTGTGAAGATGAACATCGACGAGAATCAGGAAACGGCGATCAAGTTCAACATCATGTCGATCCCGACGTTGATGGTGTTCAAGCACGGCCAGGTCGCCAAGACTGTGATCGGCGCGTACCCGAAGCGCAAGCTCGAGGAAGAGCTCGAGCCGGCGTTCGCCTAAGCCTTAGCCAGAGCGATCTTGAGCGGGGCCCCGTCGATCATCACCGGCGCGGCGCCGTCGCTATGGGCGTAGTCGACGCTGGTCGCCAAAACTTCTCCGGCGATGTAGTCCTCGTGCACGCGCGCGGCGGCGAGCAACCGCTCGTCGCCGTCGAGCGTGAGCGCGATCCGGTCCGAGACCTCGAGGCCGGCTTGTTGGCGAGCGTTCTGGATCGCGCGGACGATGTCGCGCGCCCAGCCCTCGGCCTGCAGCTCATCGTCGAGCTCGAGCTCGAGCGCGACCGCATGTGAACCCTCCCGCTCGACCTCGTAGCCCTGGAGCGGCTTCATGGTGATCAGCACGTCGTCGGCTCCGAGCTCGTGGTCATGGCCGCCGACCGAGATTGATAGCGACTGGCCGTCGCGTAGCGCCGACGCCGCGTGGGCCGCGTCCAGGCCGGCGACGGCGGCCGCCACCAGCGGCATCTGCTTGCCGAACCGTGGGCCGAGGGTGCGGTAGTTGGGCTTGATCTCGACCTGACCGAGCTCGTCCGCCTGTGACACGAACCGCAACTGATGGACGTTCAATTCGTCCCGCACGATCTCCGCCAGGCGCTCGATCGCTCGTCGCTCGTCGCCGGTCGCGACGACGACCGCGGCGCGTAACGGCTGGCGGACCTTGAGCTTGGCTTTCGCGCGCGCGGCGAGCCCGAGGCGGACGGTCTCACGGGCGACCGCCATCGCCTGCTCGAGCTCGAGGTCGCGCGGCGCCGCGAGCGGGAAGTCGCACAGGTGAACGCTCGGCTCGGTGCCGTCGAGGTTGTCGTAGATCTCGTCGGCGACGAACGGACAGAAGGGCGCCAGCAGCTTCGCGACCGTGAGCAAGCACGTCCGCAGCGTCTCGAACGCGGCCCATGAACCGTCCCAAAACTCGCGACGCGTTCGCCGCACATACCAATTCGAAAGCTCGTCGACGAACGCCTGGATCGCGCGGCCGGCGGCGGTCGCGTCGAAGTTCTCCATCCGCTCGCGGACGATCTCGACCGTCGCTGAGCAGCGCGACAGCACCCAGTAGTCGAGGTCGGAGTGCTCGTCTGAGTGCGGGTCGCGGTCGATCCCGTTGGCATTCGCGTACAGGACATAGAACGCGTACGTGTTCCACAGCTGCAACAGGAATTGCCGCACCGCCTCGCCGATCGTCTCGAGCGAGAAGCGATAGCCGTCCCACGGCTGCTTGGAGGTGAAGAAGTACCACCGCAACGCGTCGGCGCCGTAGCGATCGAGCACGTCCCACGGCTCGACCGCGTTGCCGCGCGACTTGGACATCTTGCGTCCCTCGTCGTCGAGGATCAGCCCAAGGCAGACGACGTTGCGATACGACGACTGGTCGAACAGCAGCGTCGAGATCGCGAGTAGCGAGTAGAACCAGCCGCGCGTCTGGTCGAGCGCCTCGCAGACGAAGTCCGCCGGGAAGCGCCGTTCGAAGTGCTCGATGTGCTCGTGCGGTGCGTGGAACTGGGCGAACGGCATCGAGCCCGAGTCAAACCACACGTCGATCACCTCGGGCACGCGCCGCATGTCCTGGCCGCAGTTCTCGCACGGGAACGTGATGTCGTCGACGAACGGCCGGTGGGGATCGTCGAGATATTGCCCTGACAGCTCGCGCAGTTCCGTCATCGAACCGACCACCTTCGTGCAGCCCTCCGGGCACCGCCACACGGGCAGCGGCGTGCCCCAGTAGCGCTCGCGCGACAGCGCCCAGTCGACGTTGCCCTCGAGCCAGTTGCCAAAGCGCCCGTACTTGACATGCGCCGGGTGCCAGTTGACCGTCTCGTTCGATGCAAGCAGGCGGTCCTTGATCTGGCTCGTGGCGATGTACCACGATGGCTTGGCGTAATAGAGGAGCGGCGTACCGCAGCGCCAGCAGTGCGGGTAGGAGTGCTCGTAGGGCTCGGCCCGGAGAACGCGGTCGCGCGACTTCAGGTCCTCGATCAGTTCTTCGTCGGCATCCTTGACGTAGCGCCCGGCGTACGGGCCGATCCGCTCGTCGTAGGTGCCGTCGGGCTTGACCGCGTTGACCACCGTCAGGCCCTGCTGCTCGCCGAGCCGGAAGTCGTCGTCGCCGAAAGCGATCGCCGTGTGGACGAGTCCGGTGCCTTCGTCGGCGGTGACGAAGTCGCCCGGGAGCACCGTGTGTCCCTTGGGCCCGTAGGCGTCGGATCCGATGAAATAAAAAGGCGGGTCGTAGTGGGTGCCGACCAGCGCGCTGCCCGGGAACTCGTCGAGCACGTGGACGTGCTCGCCCAGGACCCGTTGTATCAGTGCCTTGGCGACGATCTGGATGCGGTCGTCGGGCGTGCGGGCGCGCACGTAGGTCAGCTCGGGGTCGACGGCGACCGCGGCATTGGAGACCAGCGTCCAGGGCGTGGTGGTCCAGACGAGCAGCTCGTCACCCGGCTGCGCTGCGCCGGTCGATTCGGTCACCGGCAGCCGCACGTAGACCGAGGGGTCGATCACGTCCTGGTAGACGTCGGGCTGGCCGAGCTCGTGGCTCGACAACGCCGTGCCGCACCGCGGGCAGTACGGGACAACCTTGAGCTTCTCGTACAGCAGACCCTTCTCGTGAATCGTCTTCAGCGCCCACCAGACCGACTCGATATAGCCGGGGTCGAGCGTCCGGTAGGCATCGTCGAGATCGATCCAGAAACCGATCCGCTCCGTCAGGCGGTTCCACTCCTCGACGTGGCTGAGCACCTTCTGGCGGCAGCGGGCGTTGAACTCGGCGATTCCGTAGCGCTCGATGTCCTCCTTGGACTGCATCCCGAGCTCGGCCTCGACCGCGAGCTCGACGGCCAGGCCGTGGCAGTCCCAGCCGCCCTTGCGCTCGACGTAGTGCCCGGTCATCGTCCGGTAGCGAGGGAAGATGTCCTTGAACACCCGGCTCAGCACGTGGTGTGTGCCGGGATCGCCGTTCGCCGTCGGCGGGCCCTCGTAGAAACCCCATTGCGGAGCTCCCTGCCGCCGGGCGATCGACTGCTTGAACACCTCGCGCTCGCGCCAGCGCTCCAGCACGTCGAGCTCGAGCTCGGGGAACGAGACGTGCGGATCTACGGGACGGTGCGGCGCGCCAGCCATGGGCGGAGGATTCTAGGAACCCAGCGCTTCCCGACCGCTGTCGCCTCGCCCGTGTAGTTGCGCGTTACCGCGCGGTGCTCCGTTTTGCTTTCGAAGGAGTGGGTTCTGCAGCTTGCGCCGGCTCCGTTCCCTCTTCGATAGCCAAATTCAGACACGGCTACGATGCGGACGCCCCGGTCGAGGCGACCAGCGCATGCCGGACGTCGGGCGGAGCGCAGGGCCGAGATCGGCCGACTAGCCGCGGGCGCCGGCCGACCGAATCGCAGGCGCGGCCAGGGGCGGCTGCGACTGCGTCTCGGACTTGGCCGGCGTCAGCTTGGCGAGCAACGCGTCGCGAGCGGCGAGCGGCGATTCACCCAGCCGGTAGACCGTACTCGCGCCGGTATCTGGAACCGCACCCCGGTAATCGAACACTGCGACCTCGCTCACGACGGAGCGGATCGCGTAGACAAGTCTGCCGATCGAGTCCAGCGACACCCGCTGGCCGGTGAGCACGATCGCGTTGGGATCGAGTGCCCGGAGCGCTCGCCCGAGACGGTTGACCTCGACCGCGGGCGTCAGCGACAGCGTCCGTAGGCCGGCTCGGCGAACGACGACCTCGAGCGCTTGAGCGTGGATCGCGTCCATGTCGCACGGCGCCGAAGCGTCGAAGATCATGATCCCCTCGGCGCGCGTCGCCGGGGGAACGAGCCGGCGCTGCGTCGACAGCCAGCCCGTGGCGTGGCGCCAACCGAACTCGTACTCGACCGTGTTGTGGTCACCGTCGCGCTGGCTGCGGACCGCCTCGAGCAGGACCTCCTCGATCGTGCGCTCGACGGAGCGCAGACCGAGGCTCTCCTCGAGCAGCCGGTTCGCCATGTCCTCGTCAAAGTTGCGGTACGCGGCCGCCAGGCGCGACGGGGTCGACGGTCCCTCGCCGCGTTCGCGGGCGAGCGAGATCGCCGAGGAGACGTTGTGGGTCTCGGCCAGCGTCAGCCGCAGCGCTTCGATCTCGCTGATCGAGTACTGGCGATGGCCCCCCGCGGAGCGGTGCGGCTTGGGGAAGTTGTAGCGCCGCTCCCAGCTGCGCAGGGTGTTGGGGCTGATCCCCAACATCACCGCTGCCGCGTTTGTCCGGATGCCGTTCATCGCTCGAGTTATCCCCTTATCGGCAGCTATGCGCAATGACCGCACCCCCGGTTGCATCTTGGTGGACATCGTGCGGATGCAGGAGTCCGCGGGCGCGCGTCGTACGCGCCGAGGTGCTGCGCGCGCGACTCGGCGAGCTACGTGCCGAACGAGCGCGAGCGGCCGATCTCGTGCTCGGGCATGCGGCGCTCGGTCTCGATCATCTCGACGATTCGGCGCTGGGCGTCGCGAGCTCTCTGGGGCAGCGCCCGCGTCCCGGTGGTCCGCATCCGCACCCGCGGGCCGCCGCGGCGGAAGACCGCGATCGGCACGGCGCCGCCGGCGAGCCGGATCGCGTACGCCCAGCGCGCGACGCTGTCGTCGTCGAGGTGGGAGCCGGCGACCACCACCAGATTGGGGCGGTGGATCGCGATCGCGTCGCCGATCCCGGCGACCCCGCGTGCCGACAGGCTGAGGACGTTGATCCCGGCGCGCGAGCAGAACAGCTCGAGCGCCCGAATGTAAGGAGCGTCCGGGTCGAGCTCGTCCCGCGAGGCATCGCCGACCACGATCGAGATCGGTCGCACGGGAGGCGGCGCGAGGCGGTTCGCGCGTCGCAGCCATTCCGCGCCCCAGTGAGCGGCGAACGCCCAGGCCGCCGACTCGAGCCCGAAGCGACGCGCAATTTCCTCGAGCGTCGGCAGCAGTACCTCCTCGACCGAGCGCTCGACTGAGCGCAGCGCGAGCGCGGCCTCGATCGCCTGGTCAGCGCGCTCACGCTCGTAGGAGACCAGCGCGCCGACGAGCGAATTCGAATCGGCTGCGAGTCCCTCGCGCGCGCGAGAAACGGCGGACGAGATCGACAGGCCCTCCTGCAACGCATCGCGCAGCGCCGCGATTTCCCCGTGGGTGAACAGCCGGTGCTTGCCGGGTGACCGCTGCGGCTTTGGGAAGCCGAACCTGCGCTCCCAGGCCCGCAGCGTGTTAGGGCTGACCTTGAGGACGGCGGCGGCCTCGCTTGTCTTCAGGTAGCGCATGCCCTCACAAAGTTGGATCTGCCCATTGCGAAGTCCTGATCGTCATTCTAAAATTGCACGAAATTCCGTGCAAATCCGTCCAGAAACTGGTGCAAGTGATGCAGCAGTATGGCGGTTTGTGCGGACCTTCGCGAAGTTGTTGCCCCCCGACAGCGCTGTTGTCTTTGAGAGAGGTGGTGGACCGTGTTCTACCGCACTACCTGAGTAGTCCATGGACTGAGCAGATGTGCGCCGTAATTGGCGCTAACGTTCGCGTATGGCTGTGAGCGGCAGGCTGGGCCGGCTCCGCGTGCCCACCCTCATATTGGGCTGCGGGCTGGCGGGGTGTATTGTCGCGGCTGCGGCCCAGGCGGGCTCTGATCGCGGGCCGGATGAGTCCCTGAGCATCGTCCTCGGGGTCGCGGCGATCATCTCCGGATACATGGTCGTGAGGACCGTCGGTACGGCTGCGGTGTCGGCCGCGTTTGTCGTCGTGATCCTGGCGGCTGCGTTTCTAGGGCCTGTGTCGGCGTGCCTGGCGGCGGTGCTCGCTGAAGTCACCGCCTCTATCCGTGTCCGGCCGCGACCGTACGCGTTCGCCAGCAACCTCCTGGCGGCGATGGTGCCCGCTTTGGCTGCCGCGGGCATCGTCAGCGCGCTTGCGCCCAACGGTCCCTCGCAGACGTTCGGCTTCTACCTGGCCGTGTTCGTCGCCAGCGTCGTCGCGATCGTCCTCAACTTCGTGATCGCTGGCTACTACGAACACGTGCTGCATGGCGAGTCGGCGCTGAAGCTCGGCCTCCTCAAATCGCATTCGCCGACGCTCGGCCTCAGCATCGCGCTCGCGGTCGCGGGCGCCGGGATCTACCTCAAGCTCGGCCTGGCGGGGATCGCGTTCTCGCTCACGGCCGTGTTCGCGTTCTCTTACATGCTGTCCCTGGTCGAGCAGGCGCGGCGACGGTCGGAGCAGTACGTCTCGCTCTCCTGGGGAGTGCTTGCGGGTTTGATGCGATCGCTCGACATCCGTGACCAGCGTGCGGCCCGCCACGCCGCCGCGGTCGCGCGCTTTTCGCGGGACATAGCCGCCACGGTCGGCATGGACCCAGCCCAATGCGAGCTGGCGCACACCGCCGGGCTACTGCACGACATCGGCCACTTCGCGCTGTCTGACCGGGTCGCCGAGCGGGGGCGGGCGCTCACCGACGACGACTGGGAGGCGATCCAGCGCCACCCCGAGCTGGGTGCGGACATGCTCCGCGACCTGGGCATGTATGGGCCAGTCGCCGAGATCGTGCTCGCTCACCACGAGCGGATCGATGGTCGCGGCTATCCGAAAGGCCTGGTCGACGAGGAGATCCCCGAGATCGCCAAGATCATCTCCGTCGCCGAGGTGTACGACACGTTGACGGCCAGCGACACGTACCGCACTCGGATGAGCTCGTTCGAGGCGCTCACGGAGCTGCGTCGCGTCGCCGGGTCACAGGTCGACGCGCGCTATGTCGAGGTGCTCGCGACGTTGCTACAGGGCGAGGGCGTCGAGTATCGGCACGCCGACATGGCCGACTTCGACGTCGAGCTCGACATGGAGCGTCGCATCAACCAAGCCGGCGCTGGCGGGTAAGCCGACGCTGGCAGCCAAGCCGGCGCTCGCGGCTGAGCCCGCGCTGGCGGCTGCTCGCGCGCTGGCGGCTGAGCCCGCGCTAGCGGCTAAACACACCCATGCAGGCAGAAGAGGCGAACCCCGGCTTCGCCTCCCTGCTCAGCCACTTCAGTTGTTTTGAGTCCCGCGTGGGGGGGTGCCGTCGCCCTGCCGACTTCAGCTGGCCTTGCGCTCCGCCACAGGCTGCGTGTTCTGTTGCTCCAGTGAGCCGACGAACTGGTCGATCTGCTCCTGACTGAAGCGCCTCTGCCCGCCCGGCGTCCGGTAGGACTGGAGATAGCCCATGTCCGACCAGCGACGGATTGTTCCGAGCGACACGCCGAGCGCCTGAGCGGCTTGCGAGGTAGACAACCCCAGCGGACTACCGTGAATCTGCTTCATGCGTGCATTTCAGCCAGATTCTCGAAACCTGCCCAAAGCTGAGTAGCAATTGCACAACCTTTACCACTGAAGATCACGGCGAGTGACGCCGATCCGCCCAAAATAAGAACTTCCTTTCATTGGGGCGGGCTTCAGAAAAGGTCGCGGTGCCTCCGAGAAGTCCCTGCTAATGGATCATACGTGAGTCCTCGCCGGCGCGTCGAGGCCGGTTGCTCTAACACCCCGCGACGCTGCGGACCTGAGAGACCCCGAGCGCCGGGAGCATGCGACGATGCCAGCCGCATGCGACTCCGGCTCTATCACCACTACGACGGTGCGAGGGTCGCATATCGGGAGAGCGGGACCGGCCCGGCGCTCGTGATGCTGCACTCGCTCGGGCTCTCGCACCGCGAGTACGAGCCGGTCGTGGCGCCGCTGTCTGAGCGCTTTCGGGTCGTGCTCCCCGACCTGCCCCTGCACGGCGATTCCGAAGATCGCCCCCGCCACTCCTACAGCCCTGAGTGGCTGACCGAGGTGATCGCCGGGTTCTGTCACGAGGCGGGCGGACCCCGGTCGATGGTCGCCGGTCACGACATCGGCGCCGAGCTGGCGCTGCTGGCGGTCGCCAACGGTCAGCTGAGCCCCGCTCGGCTCGTGCTGATGTCCAACCGGCTGCATCGCCGTGACGAGTTCCCGGCCACGCGTGCGGCCTGGCGGGCTGCCTGCCGGGCCGGGGCGCTGCCGGGCCTCGACCGGGTGCTCGCGCATGGCGCGAAGCTCATGTTCCGCCCTGCGATCGGCGAGAAGCTGTCGGCCCAGCACAACCAGGCGACGCGCGACCTGATCCGGCACGCGTTCGCGGACGTCGGCGGCAATGGCAACCGCGCGCGCTCATGGGCGAAGTTCGCGCGCCGCTGGCCAGTCGATGCCCAGCACCAGCTGCTCGACGCCTACCCAAGGATGGAGCTGCCCGTCCTGCTGCTGTGGGCCGAGGAGGACCCGGCGCATCCGATCGTCGCCGCGCAGGAGGCGCTCGATCTGCTGCCCGACGCTCAACTGCGGACGCTCCCGGGCACGGGCTTTTTGATCGCCTATGACGATCCCGTCGCGCTGGCACGTGAGCTGATCGCGTTCTGTGGCTGAGTCGCGCCGGCAGGTGAGCTGATCGCCCTGCCTGGCCGGGTCGCGCCGGCTCGGAAGCTGCGTCCGGCAGCAAGCGAGTAGCGTTCAGACACGTACGCGATGTGAAAGGAACTGCCAATGGGCGTGCAGGAAACCGGCCAGCTCTGGGGCGGTGAGACCAGCAAAGCGGTGCAGAACTTCCCCGTCTCGGGCGAGACCGTTCCGGTGCCCGTGATTCGCTGGCTAGGGCGGATCAAGGGCGCGGCGGCGCGCGTCAACGCCGAGCTCGACCTGCTCGATCCGGCGCTCGCAGAGCGGATCGCGACAGCCGCGGACCGCATCGCCGCTGGCGAATTCGACGACCAGTTTCCGATCGACGTGTTTCAAACCGGCTCCGGCACGTCGACGAACACGAACGCCAACGAGGTGATCGCGAACCTCGCGGGTGAGGGCGTGCACCCGAATGACCACGTCAATATGGGTCAATCGTCGAACGACGTGTTCCCGTCCGCCGTCCACCTCGCGGCGCTCGACATGACCACCAACGAGCTGCTGCCGGCGCTCGATGCGCTCGCGGAGGCCTTCGCTCGTAAGGCCGAGGAGTTCAAGGACATCGTCAAGGCCGGGCGTACGCATCTGATGGATGCGGTTCCGGTCACGCTCGGTCAGGAGTTCAGCGGTTACGCTGCGCAGATACGGCTCGGCGCGCGCCGGATCCGCAATGCGCTGCCGCAGGTCGCGCAGATCCCGCTCGGTGGCACGGCGACCGGCACCGGGCTCAACACGCACAAGGAGTTCGCGACGCGGGTGCGGGCGCGGCTGACCGAAACGACCGGGCTCGAGATCAGACCTCCCGAGGACCCGTTCGAGGCGCAAGGCAACCGCGACGCGCTCGTCGAGTTGTCGGGCGCGCTGAAGGTCGTGGCGGTCTCGCTGACCAAGATCGCCAACGATCTGGCGCTGATGGGCTCGGGCCCACGGGCGGGGATCGGCGAGCTGTTCCTGCCAGAACTGCAGAAGGGCTCCTCGATCATGCCCGGCAAGGTCAACCCCGTGATCCCGGAGGTCGTGCTTCAGGTCTCGGCGCAGGTGATCGGCAACGACACCGCGATCACGATCGGCGGCATGGAGGGCAATTTCGAGCTCAACGTGCGCGTCCCGCTGATCGCGCGCAACCTGCTCGAGTCGATTCGGCTGCTGACATCGACCGCGCGGATCTTCGCCGAGAAGTGCGTCAGCGGGATCGAGGCCAACAGGGAGGGATGCGAGCGGTCGGCCGAGGCGACGCTCGCCGCCGCGACCGCGTTGAACCCCTACATCGGCTACGACAAGGGCGCCGAGATCGTCAAGGAGGCAGCGAGCTCGGGTCGAATGCTGCGCGAGGTCGCCTACGAGATGGGCGTCGACGAGGAGACCTACAACAGGGCGATGGACCTCCACAAGATGGCGCGCGGGAACACCTGACCGGCGCGTACGCGCCAGCAGGCGGTCACGGTCAGCGGCGTGACCGGGCGCCGCATGGGCGGCGCATCCGCAGGCGGCGGGCTGATTAGAATCCCCGCCTCGTCAATCTAGTTCCTAGAGGAGGGAGGACTTGTATGCGACGTAGTGTCTGCATTGCGTTGCTCGCTGCCGTAGCCGTATTCGTCTGCGGCGCCGCGTCGGCTCGGCGCAGGCCGTTCCACGTCATGTCTGGCCGGGTCAGTTCCCGCAGCCGCCGTCCACCCGCAGTGCAGCTGCCGCCAGCCGGCCGGGATCCCAATATCTACTGCTACGGCGCGCCACAGATTCGAGCAGCGCCTACGACATGGGCCCGCTGTACCGCGCCGGACTGACCGGCACGCGGCAAGACGATCGTGATCGTCGACTCGTTCGGCTCGCCGACGATCCAGAACGACCTGGGTGTGTTCGACCAGACATTCGGCCTGCCCGCGCCGCCGTCGTTCAAGATCATCACCCCCGACGGCCCGGTCAATCAGCAAGACCCGAGCCGGACGCTGGGCTGGGCGATCGAGACGTCGCTCGACGTCGAGTACTCCCACGCGATGGCGCCGGGCGCCAACATCCTGCTGGTCGAGACCCCGGTCGCCGAGACCGAGGGCGTCGTCGGCTTCCCGCAGATCGTCGAGGCCGAGAACTACGTGATCAAGCACCATCTCGGCGATGTGATCACGCAGAGCTTCGGCGCGACCGAGCAGTCCTTCCAAGGCGGCCCGGCGCAGCTGCTGAGTCAGCGCTCGGCCTACATCAACGCCGCTCGGCACAACGTCTCGGTGCTGGCCTCGTCCGGCGACACGGGAGCGGCCAACTATCAGTTCGACGGGACTGACTTCTTCCCGTTCCCGGCAGTCAGCTGGCCGGCGAGTGACCCGCTCGTGACCGGCGTCGGCGGGACTCGAGGTGCAGCTGGACAACAACGGCAACCGGATCGCGCCAGACCAAGTCTGGAACGACCACGCGCCGGTCTGCGGTCCACCGTGCGCCGGCGGCGGCGGCCTGTCGTCGGTGTTCGACCGGCCCTTCTACCAGGACGGCGTCGCGGGGTCGTCGGCAACAGCCGCGGCGTCCCGGACGTCAGCCTCAACGCGGCGGTCTCGTGGCGCCGGTGGACATCTACATGACCGCCCCGGGATTCACGGCTTCCCAATGGCAACTGGTATCCGATCGCCGGCACCAGCGAGGCCTCGCCGCTGTTCTCGGGCATCGTGGCGATCGCCGACCAGGCCGCACACCACGACCTGGGTCTGCTCAACCCGCGGCTGTACGCGCTTGGCGACGGGTTCTTCTCGCCGACAACGACGCCACGCTTGGCAACAACACCGGTGACGGTCCCCAGACCCGAGCCCCCGCCACCGACGATCACCGTTCCGGGCTACAACGCTACCCGGGGCTACGACCTCGCCGAGCGGGCTCGGTGATCCCGTACGGTCGCGCGTCTGGTGGCCGCCCTTGCGGGCTTCCACAGGTCCGGCTTCGAGCGGCGCTGACGGTCCTGAAGTAACTGTGGCACCCACCCGGCCGATCGCGGCCGGGTGAGCCGCCGCGCCTCTTGCGGCGGGCGAGCCAGGCCTCCGGCTTACGTCTGCGACCGTCTCGACCCCGAGTTCGCGCGAGATCGCGACGTCGACCGAGTAGTCGATCGGGACGACGATCACGGACGGCACGTCGAGCGCGAGCGCGTCGGCCAGCCGCTGCGAGAACTCCCCGGCGCTCGTGCAGCGCCAGGCGGGGAGCCCGAACGCGTTCGCCAGCGTCACGAAGTCGGGGTTGCCGAACTCGACACCGAAATGGCGGCCGAACTTCTTGTCCTGCTTCCAGGCGATCGAGCCGAACTCGCCGTTCTCCCAGATCACGTTGACCACTGCGGTCCCCAGCCGCGTCGCGGTCTCGAGCTCCTGGCAGTTCATCAAGAAGCCACCGTCGCCGCTGACCGTGACCACGTTGCGAGCCGGATCGACGAGCTTGGCCGCGATCGCGGTCGGCAGCGCAAAGCCCATTCCCGCCAGCCCGTTGGCGATCAGGACCGTTCCCGGCTCGTGGGCGGGGAACATCCGCCCGATCCAGAGCTTGTGCAGGCCGACATCCGAGACCAGCAGGTCATTTGGGCGGATCGCCGCGCGGATGTCTGACAGAACGCGCGGCGGTCGCATCGGGAAGTGGTCGTCGTCAGTCGCCTCGTTCAGCGCACCGAGGACCAGCTCGCGCAGGCGGCAGTCTTTGGCGGGGGCGTTCTGGTCTCGGCTGCAGCCGGCCGCCAGCCGCGCGAGCACGTGCGCGATGTCGCCGACGAGCTCCACCTCCGGGATGAAGAACTCGTCGATCTCGGCCGCGACCGTATCGATCATCACGATCCGCTTGGAGCCGTCGGGGTTCCAGTGCTCGGGCGCGTGCTCGACCAGGTCATAGCCGACCGCGATCACCACGTCCGCCTCGTCAAACCCCGCCATCGCGTAGTCGCGCGACTGCAGGCCGACGGTGCCGAGCGCGTGCGGGTCCTCGAAGTCGAGCAGTCCCTTGGCCATGAACGTCTCCGCTGCCGGGATCCCGGTCGTGTGCACGAACGCCCGCAGCGCGCGGCTGGCGTGGGTGCGGATCGCGCCGTTGCCGGCGAGGATGATCGGGTTCTCAGCGCCGAGGATGATCTCGGTCGCCAGCTGCAGCTCGTGAACGCCCGGCTCGGGCTGCACCGGGGCATGGCGCGGGAGCGGCGTGGCGTCGAGCTGCTCGCCCATCACGTCCTCGGGGAGCTCGAGATGGGTCGAGCCGGGCTTCTCGGACTCGGCCACCTTGAAGGCCTTTCGCACGACCTCGGGCACGATCTCGGGGCTCGAAACCCGTGCATTCCACTTCGTGACCGGGCGCATGATCGCGATCAGGTCGATGTACTGGTGTGACTCCTTGTGCATCCGCTCGAGGTCGGATTGACCGGTCAGCGCCACGAGCGGCGCTCGATCGAGAAATGCATCGGCGACCGCCGTTAACAAGTTGGTGGCACCCGGCCCGAGCGTTCCGAGGCATACTCCAGCCCTTCCGGTCAGACGACCGTAGGCATCGGCCATGTAGGCGCCGCCCTGCTCGTGCCGTACGGGAACGAACTGAATCGACGAATCGGCCAGCGATTCGTTCAGATCCAGCGTTTCCTCGCCTGGGATGCCGAACACATATTTGACGCCTTCGGCCTCGAGACATTCGACGAACACCTCCGACGCTTTGCGAGCGCTCATTCCCGCACCGTATATCAACCGACGCCTACGCCTCGCCGCCGTCCTCGCCGTGGCTGCGGTCGCGCTGCTCGGAGCCGCGCGCGCGTCGGCGGCGGGAACCTTCTACATCCGTGGCGGTGGCTACGGGCATGGGATCGGCATGAGCCAGTACGGCGCTTACGGCTATGCGCTGCACGGCAAGGACTACCGCTTCATCCTCGGGCACTACTACGAGGGCACGTCGATCGGCACCACGGACCCCAATCAGATCGTGAAAGTGCTGCTGTCGAGCGGCCAGGCGTCGTTCGCGGGCGCCACGCAGGCCGGGTCGACAAAGCTCCAGCCCGGCACCACGTACGTCGTCAAACCGCTGGCGAGCGGCCAGCTGAAGCTCCTCACGATCGCCGGCAAGAAGGTCAAGGGCACGTTCTCGGCGCCGCTGACAGTCACCGGTCCGACGCCGCTGCAGCTCGCCGGTCACGGCAGCTACCAGGGGTCGCTCGTGTTCAGCCCCGATGGGTCGGGCGGTATCCAGACCGTCAACGCGGTACCGCTCGACGACTACGTCGAAGGAGTCGTGCCGTCCGAGATGCCGTCTTCCTGGGCGCCCCAGGCGCTTGAAGCCCAGGCGGTCGCGGCGCGCACGTACGCGATCACCGACTCGGTCAATGGGCCCGGCTACTCGCTGTATGACGACACTCGCTCGCAGATGTACGGCGGCGTCGGCGCCGAGACGGCGGCCACTGACGCTGCGGTCGCGGCGACCAGCGGGCAGATCGTCACCTACGACGGGCAGCCGGTCGTCACGTACTTCTTCTCGAGCTCCGGCGGCTACACGGAGAGCATCCAGAACGTCTGGCTCGGCTCGACCCCGGAGCCGTGGCTGACCGGCGTCCCAGACCCCTACGACGGTGTCGCCGGCAACCCGTATCACCAGTGGAGCTATCGGATGACTGTCGCTGCGGCGACGCGCAAGCTCGGCTCGCTCGTCAAGGGCCAGCTGCTCGGGATCAAGGTCACCAAGCACGGCGTCTCACCGCGGATCATCGAGGCGCAGGTCGTCGGCACGCGCGGGACCACGAACGTCAGCGGTTCGAGTTTGCAGCAGATCTTCGGGTTGCCGACCACCTACGCGTCGTTCACGATCATCACCGCCAGCGCCGGCGGGGGCGAGATCAGTGGCAGCGTCTCGAACTCCTCGGGCAGCGCGGTCGCAGCGCTGCAGTACTCGACGAAGGCCGGCTGGCGAACGGTCGTGCGCGCACGAGTGGCGGCCTGGGGCGGCGACTACAGCACTGCCGCGCCGCGCTCGGGGCGCTACCGGCTCGCATACGCGGGGCTCGCCGGTCCCGCGTTCTCCGTGGTCAAGCCGCCGCCGCGCCCGCGCCCGCCGGCGCTGCTGAGGGCGATGGGCGGCCTGCTGCCGACCAGGACGAGCGACTACGCTGGCGCCAATGGCTGGCCCGCTGCTCGCAATCGACGGACCGTTCGTCCTGTACCGCTCGTTTTTCGCGCTGCCGGATTCGATCACCGGCGCTGACGGCCATTCCGTCAACGCGCTGCTCGGCGCCGCCAACCTGATCCTGAGGATCGCCGCCGACCGGCGGCCGCGCACGATCGTCGTCTGCTTCGGCGCCGAGGCGGCCGTCTACCGGGTCGATCTGTACCCGGGCTACCACGCCCAGCGGCCACCGGTCCCCGACGCGCTCGCGTGGCAGTTCGAGCAGGCGCCAGCGCTGTTTGATGCGTTTGGCTGGAGCTCTGAGTCGTCGGACGAGCTCGAGGCCGACGACCTGCTCGGCTCGCTGGCGAGCGCCGAAGCGGACGCCGGCGGCAGCGCGCTGATCATGACCGGCGACCGCGACATGTACCAATGCGCGGGCGACCGGGTCAGCGTCGTCTACCTGAAGCAGAAGTCGGCCGGGTTTGAGGACGTCGATCCCGACGAGGTCGTCGCTCGGTACGGGATCCCGCCGCGGCTGGTGCCGGACTTCATCGCGCTGCGCGGCGACCCGTCGGATGGTCTGCCGGGCGCGCCGGGGATCGGCCCCAAGACCGCGTCCGAGCTGCTGGTCAAACACGGCTCGCTCGAGGGCGCGATCGCCGCCGCCGACGGCGAGCGCCCGCGGGTGGCCGCGTCGCTGCGCGACAACGCCGACGAGCTGCGCGCGTACCGGGCGATCGCGACGCTGCGCCACGTCGAGCTCGAGCGCCCGCCGGACCGCGAGACGGACCTCGCCGGCGGTGCCGCGGCTGCACGAGCGCTGGGGCTGAACCGCTTGGCGGAGCGGCTGGAGAGCGCTGCGTCGATCGCGGACCTATAGGGGTTGCGGTCTCGCGGAGGTTATAGCCCCCACGGACCGCAAACCCAAGGGGTGTGTGACCTCGTAGTGGCTATAGCCCCCACGAGGCCATAGCCCCCACGACTCACGGCGTGAACTTGACCGTGATCACGTCGCCGTCGGCGACCGCGTAGTCGCGGCCCTCGAGCCGCAGCGTGCCGCGCTCGCGTGCGCCCGCGTAGCCGCCGGCGTCGCGCAGCTGGTCCCAGGGGATCACCTCGGCGCGCACGAACCCACGCTGGATGTCGGAGTGGATCAGGCCGGCGGCGACCCAGACCGAGCGCCCGCGACGCAAATGCCAGGACTGCGCGGGCTTGTCCTCGCCGGCAGTGAAGAACGCGATCAGGTCGAGCAACGAGAAGGCACCGCGTACAACCGTCTCGAGGCTCGACTCCGCGATGCCGAGGTCGGCGCGCATCGCGTCGGCCTCGTCGGGCGGCAGTTCGGCGAGCTCGGCCTCGAGCCGGGCCGAGACCGCCACCGCCTGCGCCCCAACCGACGCCGCGTGCTCGGCGACCGCGGTCGGCACCTCGTCTGAGCCCTCGTCGACGTTGGCGACGAACAGGACCGGCTTGGCGCTCAGCGGTTGCAGCAGCGCCATCGCATCGGGCGCGTCGGCCGGCGGCGGCACGGTCCGCGCCGGCTTGCCGGCCTGCAGTGCCTCGATCAGCGCAGCCAGCCACTGGGCCTCGGCGATCGCGTGCCGGTCGCCACTCTTGGCGGTCTTCGAGACGCGCTCGAGCCGCCGCTCGGCCTGCTCGAGGTCGGCGTAGATCAGCTCGGTCTCGATCGTCTCGATGTCGGCCAGCGGGTCGACGCGGCCGTCTGGGTGGACGACGTTCGGGTCGCCGTGGGCGCGGACGACGTGGACGATCGCGTCGGTCTCGCGGATGTTGGCGAGGAACTTGTTTCCCAGCCCTTCGCCCTTATGGGCGCCGGCGACCAGCCCCGCGATGTCGTGAAAGGCGATCGTGTCCGGGACCACCTTCGACGCGCGAACGGTGTTCGCGACCGCCTCGAGGCGCTCGTCGGAGACCGGCACGATCGCGACGTTGGGCTCGATCGTCGTGAACGGGTAGTTGGCGGCGTCGGCGGCGACGCCGGTCAGGGCGGTGAACAGCGACGACTTGCCCGCGTTGGGCATCCCGATGATCCCGACCTTCATCGCGGCCAGGCCTCTGCGATCAGCGTCCCCAGTAGCGCTCCGGCGAGCACGTCGCTCGGGTAGTGCACGCCCAGGTACGGTCGGCTGACGGCGAACGCGCCCGCGGCCGTGTACAGGGCGGCGCCCGACACCAGCCCGCCGTACGCACGGGCGGCCGCGAATGAGGTGGTCGCGTGCGCGCTCGGGAACGTCAAGCCCGAGACGACCGGGCTCAGCGGCGGCAGGCCGTCGAGCTGCGGGCGCGGTCGCCGGACCGCAAGCTTGACCGCGTAGTTGACCGCGTACGAGGCGGCGACGATCGCCGCGCCGCGAAGCCAGCGCCCGCGGCGGTCGCGATCCAGCGCCGCCCCGACAGCCCCGAGTGCCAGCCAGCAGCCGGCGTGTTCGCCCAGCCGCGAGTAGGCGCGCATCGCCCGCTCAGCCGACGGATTGTGAGCGCGGGTGCGCGCCAGCAGCAGCAGTTTGCGGTCGAGCTCTCCGAGTTGCACGGCCGCTCACTGTACGAAGGTGGGTCGCGTGGTGACCGCTTGGGTCGCGCCGTGCCGCGTAGGGGGCACGGTGACCGCGTGGGACTGGCAGGTCGCCTCACGCGGTCACCTAGAGCGCGCCTCCCTCAGGCGCGCACCGTGCCTGCGACCCCCACCCTTGGCGGCGCGCCGCTCGCGGCGCCCGGCAAAGGGTCCCTTCCCCGGCTAAACACTGGCGCTCACCGTCTCCTGCTCGCGCTCGCCGGTCGCCCACGACAGCGCATACTTGCCGTCGTCGAGGCGCGCGGACAGTGCGGTCAGCCGCAGCGGGCGGAACGTGTCGCACATCACCGCGAGCTCGTTGGTGAACCGCTGCCCGATCGATTTCTCGGCCAGGCCGGGCTGCGGCCCGTGGGGCAGGCCCGACGGGTGCAGCGTGATCGAGCCGACGTCGATCCCCTTGCGCGACCCGAACTCCCCGGAGACGTAATAGATCATCTCCTCGCTCTGGAGGTTCGAGTGGTTGTAGGGGATCGGGATCGCATCCTCCTGCCAGTCGAGCATCCGCGGGCAGAACGAGCAGATCACGAAGTTCGGGCCCTGGAAGGTCTGGTGCACCGGTGGCGGCATGTGGACGCGGCCGGCGATCGGCTCGAAGTCGTCGATGTTGAACGTGTACGGGTACACGTAGCCGTCCCAGCCGACCACGTCGAGCGGGTGGTAGTCGAGCCCGTAACGCTGGTAGCCGCCCCGGACGCGGACGATCAGCTCGTGGTCGGCGCGCTCGCGGTGCGTGACCAGCTCCAGCGGGGGATGGAAGTCACGGTGGGAGTACGGCGCGTGCTCGAGCAGCTGTCCGTATCGGTTGCGATACCGATTCGGTGTTTCGATTTCTCCGGGCGTGTGGAACGTCAGCCACAGCTGCTCGCCCTCCGGTTGGAAGCGGTACGTCGTCCCGCGCGGGATCACGACGTAGTCGTGCTCGCGATAGGAGAGCGTGCCGAACGTCGTCTCGAGCTCGCCCGATCCCCGGTGGACGAAGATCACCTCGTCACCCTCACCATTTCGATAGAAATAGTGCTGGGCCTCCGTCGGACGGCAGACGCCGATCTCGACGTCGTCGTTGTACATCAGCACCCGGCGCCCGAGCACCGGGTCGCCGCCCGCCTCGACCTGGGTCGAGTCAAACAGCCGATGCGCGTGGGCGGCCGGGACCCACTCATCGCGCTCGATCGCCGTAAACGACCCCAGTTCGTTTACCCGGCACGGCGTTTGCAGGTGATACAGGATCGATTCGTTGCCCGAGAACCCCTCGAATCCCATCACCTCCTCAGTCAACAGCGTCCCGTTCTCGCGGAACGCGACGTGGCGCTTGTCGGGGAGCTGCCCGCGACGTTCGTAGCGCATTACAGGTTCCCCCGCCGATCCTGCTCGCGCTCGAGCGCCTCGAACAGCGCCTTGAAGTTGCCCTCGCCGAAGCCGCGGGCGCCGTGTCGCTCGATCAGCTCGAAGAAGACCGTCGGCCGATCGCCGACCGCCTTGCCGAAGATCTGCAGCAGATAGCCCTCGTCGTCGCGGTCGACGAGGATGCCCAGCCGCTGCAGGTCGGCGAGGTCCTCGGCGATCTCGCCGATCCGCTCGGGCACGTCGGCGTAGTACGACTCCGGGATCGGCAAGAACTCGACGCCGCGCGCCGTCAGCTCGGTCACCGCGTGGACGATGTCGGTGGTCGAGACCGCGATGTGCTGGACGCCTGGACCGCGGTAGAAGTCGAGGTACTCCTCGATCTGTGATTTGCGCTTGCCTTGGGCCGGCTCGTTGATCGGGAACTTGATCCGGCCCGACCCGTCGGTGACGACCTTCGACATCAGCGCCGAGTACTCGGTCGAGATCGCCTCGTCGGAAAAGTGGATTAGCTCCGTCATCCCGAACACGCGCTCGTAGTAGCGGACCCACTCCTCCATGTGGCCGAGCTCCACGTTGCCCACCACGTGGTCGATCCCGACCAGCAAGCCGTCGGGGCCGTGATCGGCAGTCCCGCGCTGCTCGTAGCCGGGCAGGAAGGCGCCGCCGTAGCCGGCGCGCTCGACGAACAGATGCTGGGTCTCGCCGTAGGTCGCGACCGAGGACAGCCGCACGCTCCCGTGCTCGTCCGACAGTTCGTAGGGGGTGCGGATTCCGCGGGCGCCATGCGAGACGGCGTGCTCGTAGGCCGCGGCGGCGTCGGGGACCGACAGCGCGATCCTGATTACGCCGTCGCCGTGGCGCTTGTGGTGGTCGGCGATCTCGTCGTCGCCGGTCAGCGTCCCGGTCAGCACGATCCGGATTCGGCCCTGCTCCAGCACGTGCGAGACGCGGTCGCGGGTCCCGGTCTCCAGCCCCTTGTAGGCCGTTTCCGTGAACCCGTAGGCGCGGGTGTAGTAGTAGGCGGCCTGGGCGGCATTGCCGACGTAGAACTCGAGGTGGTCGATGCCGTGGACCGGCATCACGTCGTCGTCGGCGGTCTTCTGGGTGGAGAGAGATTCGGTGGTCGTAGTCACGCGTGCAATGATCCGGGTGTTGCAACGGCATCTCAATACCGAAACGTTGCGTACCATCGCCATCTGAGGCCCCTATGGACGATGTAGACCGAGCAATCGTTGCGCTGCTTCGCGAGAACGCGCGCCGTTCCTACCACGACATCGGCAAGCACGTGCACCTCAGTGCCCCGGCGGTCAAGCGCCGGGTCGACCGGCTCGAGCAGGACGGCGTGCTGCTCGGGTATACGGCGATCATCGATCCGGAGGCGTTCGGCTGGCACGCGGAGGCGTTCGTCGACCTCTACTGCGAGGGCAGCATGCCCGCCGGAGCGATCAAGCAGGCGGTCGAGCGGGAGCCGGGCGTCGTCGCGGCCCACACGGTCGCCGGCGAAGCGAGTGCGCTGCTGCACGTGATGGCGCCGGACATGAAGGGGCTCGAGCTGGCGCTCGAGCGGATCCGGGCGTCGGAAGGCGTGACGCGGACGGTGACCGAAGTCGTGCTCTCGACCCTGTTTCAGCGATGAGGCGACCGTACCCAGACGGTCGGCCACCGTCGATCCGCGACTTCATGGCGTTCGAGGGGCACGTCGCCAACGCGCGACGCAACCGGGGCCTCGAGGTGCCGCCGGTCTGGTACGAGATCCCTGTCTTCTACTTCACCAACCCGGGCGCGGTCTACGGCGACGGCGACGAGATCCCCAAGCCCCCCGACACGGCGAGGCTCGACTACGAGCTCGAGCTGGCGTGCGTGATCGGGGCCGACGGCCGGCCGGAGGGGTTCACGATCATGAACGACTTCTCGGCCCGAGATCTGCAGAGCCTGGAGATGCAGGTTGGGCTCGGGCCGGCGAAGGGCAAGGACTTCGCGACCGCGCTCGGGCCCGAGCTGGTCTCGCCGGACGAGCTCCCGGCCGACCTCGACATGCGCGCGATCGCGCGCGTCAACGGCGAGCTCCGGACCGACTCGCGCACCGGCGGCATCCACTACTCGTGGGAGCAGCTGATCGAGACCGCGGCACGCAACACGCCAGGGCTGGTGGCGGGCGAGGTGATCGGCTCGGGCACCGTCGCCGGCGGCTGCATCCTCGAGCACGGCGACGGGCGCTGGCTACAGCCAGGCGACGAGATCGAGCTCGAGATCGAGGGGATCGGGGTGCTGCGAAACCGGATCGTCTAGTGCGACGTTTCCCGGAGCCCAACCTACCGCGGCGGGTCAGGCCCCGAAGCCGACCCGATGACCCTCGGTGTCGACCAGCACGTAGACGACCTTCTCGAGGTCGAGCGCGACGACCCCGTCCTCGGCGTTGAGCTCGTGCCAGCCCGCTCGTACCGAGCGCCTGACGCAGGCGCTTGAGCTCATCCCCGGGCACGCGCGCGCTGAGCACGGGGCCGCCGAGGAAGCCGATGTTGATCTTCTGGGGCTTGTCGTCGGCCATTTCAGTGCTCCTCTTCCGCGGGCTGGACGATTTCGGTCAGGACGCCGCCGGTCGATGCCGGGTGCAGGAATGCGACCCGCGAGCCGCGGATCCCGACCCGGGGCCGCTGGTCGATCAGGCGCAGGCCGGCGGCCGCGCACGCGTCGAGCGTCTCCTGGACCGACGCGACCCGATAGGCGACATGGTGCAGCCCGGGCCCGCGCTTGGTCAGGAACTTGCCGACCACGGTCTCGGAGTCGAGCGGCTGCAGCAGCTCGATGTGGCCGTCACCGACGTCGAGCAGCGCCGCGTCGACACCTTGCTCGGTGACGGTCTCGCGGTGCACGAGCTCCATCCCGAGCGCATCACGGTAGAGCGCCAGCGCCGCGTCGATGTCCGGCACGGCGACGCCGACGTGGTCGATCGCGGACAGCATCGCGCCGGAGTATTACTGAACGCGCTCGAGGCGCGGGTTGGGGGCGAAGCTGCGGCCGACCTTGGCGCACGGCTTGCCATCGAGCAGCACGACGTCGGCCGTAAAGTCGTTCTGGCCGCGGATCAGCGACGAGCCGACCCCGTAGGCGTCGACCGCGACCCCCTGAGCCTCGAACTCGCGGATCCGATCGGCCGTGAAGCCGCCCGAGGCGACGATCCGCACGTCGGCGAAGCCGGCGCCGTCGAGCGCACCGCGAACCTTCTCGACCAGCCGCGGGTTGACGCCGGTCGGCTTGAAGCCGCCCATCTCGTCCCACAGCGAGCGGTCGACGAGGGTCTCTGAGGTGTCGAGCCGAACTCCCCACAGCTGCGGGCCGAGCGCCCGCGCGACCTCGAGCGCGGTCGCAACCGAGTCGTTCTCGAAGTCGACCAGGACCGTGATGTTCATCACGCTATGGAAGTGCTCAGCGAACTTGAGTGCCGCCTTGACCGTGTCGCCACCGTAGGCGGCGATCAGCCCGTGCGGGACGGTGCCGATCCCGCGGCCGCCCCACCACGAGGCCTGCGCGTCGGTCGACACGCCGATCGCGCCCGCGACGTGGGCGCTCCAGCCGTCGCCGGTCTGGACGAGCCAGTGGTCGTGGCGCGCGGGGAAGTAGAAGATCTGCTTGCCGCCGGCGGCCTCGACGACCTCGGCGACGTTGCGCATGATCAGCGAGCGGCGCGCGAGCACGCCCAGGTAGACGGTCTCGAGATGGGCGAACAGGGTGTAATCGCCCTCGATCGTCATCACCGTCTCGAGCGGCGCGATCCGGTCTCCCTCGCGCAGGGCGTTGACCTCCAGCTGCTCCCAGCCGAGCTCCCAGCCTGCCTCCGTGGCGCGGCCCGAGCACAGCTTGAGCACCGCGATCGCCTCGTCGATCCCGCCGAGCACCGAGTCCTCCTTCTCGAACACCTGCATCGTCACGCGCGGGTGCTCGCCCTCGGTCTCGAGCAGCGTCTTGGTGTGGACGAAGTAGGCGTCGGAGTAGTAGCCGGCGCGGATCCGGTCGACGGGCAGTCGGAAGATCGCTGGGTCCAGGCGCGCTGAGACCTGGGTCGACATGGCGCGAGTCTATTGGCCCTTGACGGTGTGGTACGTTGGAAACGTGATGCTGAGCATCCGACCGCACTGAATTCCGACCCGTCGCGGGTCCCGCGCAAGTGGCCCGCCGTCCCGTTGTTCCGTCGTCAGTGTGGAGTGTGATGAGTCAGTACCTGCGCGTTCTGCGCCACAGAGATTTTCGATATCTGTTCCTCGGTCAGTCGGCCAGCGCCGTCGGCGACCAGGTCGTGATCGTCGCGCTGGCTCTGTACATCACGCAGCGCACCGGCTCGGCGACGGACCTGGGCTTCGTGCTCGCGGCGCAGACCGCCTCACTGGTCGCGCTGCTTCTGTTTGGCGGCGTCTGGGCCGACCGGTTGCCGCGTCATCGGATCATGATCGCCGCCGACCTGGCGCGCGCGGCTCTGCACCTGCTGCTCGCGGCGCTGATCCTGGCGGGCGGTGCGACGGTCGCCGAGATGATCGTGATCGAGCTGCTGTTCGGCGCGGCGCGGGCGTTCTTTCAACCTGCGTACACCGGCCTGATGACGCAGATCGCGCCCGAGGACGAGATTCAGGACGCCAGGGCGCTGACCGAGGCGAGCATGAACGTCGCGTTCCTGCTGGGTCCGGCGCTCGGGACGGCGCTGGTGCTCGGGATCGGCGCCGGGGTCGCGTTTGCGCTCGACGGCGCGACGTTTGTGTTCAGCGCCGCTGCTGCTTCTGCGGGTCCGGCCCCGTTCGCGCGGCGCGCCGCCCGCGGCGGCGCCGCTCCTGCACGAGCTGCGGGTCGGGTGGCGAGAGGTCCGGTCGCGGCCGTGGGTGTGGGTGACGATTGCCACCTTCACCGGTGCCGTGCTGTGTGTCTACGCCCAGTGGTACTCGCTCGCGCCGGGGATCTCGAAGGACCTGTACGGGAGCGCCGGCGTGTTCGGCGTGCTCGAAGCCGTCGCCGGCGCCGGCGCCGTGTGCGGTGGTCTGCTGGCGCTCGCGTGGCGGCCGGCGCGGCCGCTCGCAGTCGGGCTGTTGCTGATCCTGGCGTGGCCGGTCCAGAACATCGTGTTCTCGTTGGGTGCGCCGCTGCCGGCGGTGATCGTGTGCGCGGTCGGGACGGGTTTTGGGTGGTCGCTGATGGGCGTCTTCTGGGAGACCGCGCTCGCGCGCCACATTCCGCCGCACGCCCTGTCGCGGGTCAGCTCATATGACTGGATGGGATCGCTCGCGCTGTTGCCGCTCGGATTCGCGATCGCTGGTCCGCTGGCGGCGGCGTTCGGCGCCCGCATGGTGCTGGGTGTCGGCAGCGTGATCGGGCTGATCGCGCTGCTGCTGGCGCTGGTGCCGCGCTCGACGCGCGAACTCGGCGAGCTTCCGTCAGCCGAGGAGATCGCGCGCGATGTCGGCGAAAAAGGCGCTCGCGAAGCCGAGGTCGCGAACGTCGATGCGCTCGTCGGCGCTGTGCACGAGTGGGGTCGTCTCCACTAGCGCCTGATCGCGTTGGGGAAAGAAGCCGTACGCGACGCACTCCGGGAATGCATCGCGAAACCAGCGTGAGTCAGAGAAGCCCGGCAGGATCACCGGCACCGCGATCGCGCCCGGATCCTGAGCCTGGACCCAGCCGTCGATCGCGACCATCAGCTCGCTGTCGGTGGGCGACTCGTTGCCGACCACCTGCTCGGTGAACTCGATCGTCAGCTCGTCGCTGGCCGGGCCCAGCACTTGCTCGATCCGGCGGCGCGCAGCTTCTTCGCCGAGCCCTGGGGGAACGCGGCAGTCGATCCGCACCTGGGCGCGTGAGGGGATCACGTTGATCTTGGTCGAGGCGCTGGCCATCGTGGGTGTCAACGTGACGCCGAACATCGGCTCGAGCAGGGTCCGCAGACGCGGGTCTTCGGCAGCGATCCGGTCGATCGCCGGGCCCGGGTCGTCAGGGTTCTCGCCGAGCCCGCGCAGCAGCGCGGCCGGCGCGTCAGTCACGTCGAACGAGGCCGGCTGGTCGGCGAGCCTGTCCAGCACCGGTCCCAGCCTCAGCAGGGCGTTGTCGCCGGTGCGCGGCAGCGACGCATGGCCGGCGGTCCCGTGGGCCGTGACGTTGAAACGGAAGATCCCCTTCTCGGCGCAACAGACGCCGTAGTAGCGCCGGCCGCGGTACTCGAAATGGTCGCCGCCACCCTCGTTGATCAGCATGTCGCAGCGGACCTCGTCGGGGTGCTCGGTGGTCAGCCAGTGGGCGCCGACGTCGCCGCCGGTCTCCTCGTCGGCGACGAACACGAGCTTCAGCGTGCCCCGTTGCGGCCGCCAGCCGGTCCGCGCGAGCGACGCTGCCCCGACGGCCTCTGCGGCTACCTGAGACTTCATGTCGAGCGCTCCGCGGCCCCACAGGAAGCCGTCCTCGACGTCGCCCGACCACGGGTCGTGTCGCCACTCAGACGCGTCGGCCAACACGGTGTCCACGTGGCCGAGGAAGCACAACGTCGGCCCCTCCTGCTCGCCGTAGAGGTCGGCGACCAAGTTTGGGCGCTCGCGTTCGGCGGCCAGCAGTTGGGTCTGGAAGCCCGCCTCGGATAGGAACGCCTCCAGGTACTCGATCGCCTCGCGCTCGTTGCCGGGCGGGTTGACGGTGTTGAAGCGGACCAAGCGCTGGAGCACGTCCACGCACTCGTCCTGGAGCTGGCGGGTCGCCATCGGTGGCGGAGACTATCGTCCGCCTTGTGGACGAGGATCTGGCGCTCGCGCTCGAGCTCGCTGACATCGCAGACGCGCTGACGATGCAGCGCTACAAGGCGAGCGACCTCGCGATCGAGACCAAGCCCGACCTGACGCCGGTGACCGATGCCGACCGCGGGGTCGAGCTCGCGCTGCGCGAGCGTCTTTCGGCGGCGCGACCCGGCGACGTGGTGCTCGGTGAGGAGTACGGCGGCTCGCCCCGGCGACGTGGCGCTCGGTGAGGAGTACGGCGGCTCGCGCGGGGACGGAGCCCGGCGCTGGATCATCGATCCGATCGACGGCACCAAGAGCTACGTGCGCGGGATGCCGACCTGGTCGACGTTGATCGCGCTCGAGCTCGACGGCGCGATCGTCGCCGGCGTCGTCACGATGCCGGCGCTCGGGCGCCGCTGGTGGGCTTGCCGCGGCGGCGGCGCGTTTGCGGATGGACGCCCGATCCGCGTGTCGGGGATCGCCTCGCTGGCAGATGCACAGCTCGCCTGGAGTGGGATCCAGGAATGGGACGAGACCGGGCGACTCGACGCGCTGCTCGCCTTGGCTCGAGCGTGTTGGCGGACCCGCGGCGTCGGCGACTCGTGGCAGTACATGCTGGTCGCCGAGGGCGCGGCCGAGATCGCGCTCGACCCGGCGGTGTCGCTGTGGGACCTGGCGGCGGTCAAGGTCGTGGTCGAGGAGGCCGGCGGGCGGTTCAGCGATCTTCGCGGCGTCGATACCGCGGACGGCGGCAGCGCGATTGCCACCAACGGCCTCGTCCACGATGCTGCGCTTGGGTTTGTGGGCCTCTGAGCGGCCCCTCATACTCCGGGTATGGACCGACTGTTCTCAGAACCCGAGGCCGATCCGGTCGACGAACTGCCTCCCGACGCGCCGCTCGCGACGCGCATGCGCCCGCGGACGCTCGACGAGCTCGTCGGCCAGCGACGGCTGCTGGCACCCGGGTCGGCGCTGCGACGGGCGATCGAGGAGGGCCACCCGCACTCGATGATCCTCCACGGCCCGCCGGGCAGCGGCAAGACGACGCTCGCGCGGGTCATCGCGCGCTCGTCCGGTGCCGCGTTCGAGGAGCAGAGCGCGGTGCAAGCGGGAAGGGCCGAGGTGCGCGCGGTGATCGAGCGCGCGCGCGAACGGTTGCGCGGCGGCGGACGGCCGACGATCTTCTTCCTCGACGAGATCCACCGCTTCAACAAAGCCCAGCAGGACGCGCTGCTGCCGGCGGTCGAGGACGGGCTGATCACGCTGATCGGCGCGACCACCGAGAACCCGTATTTCGAGGTCAACTCGGCGTTGATCTCTCGCACGCGCCTTTACGAGCTCGACCCACTGACGACCGACGACGTTCGCGTACTGCTGGACCGCGCAGTAGCGTGCGGCCATTGCGGCCCAGCCGAGCGGGTGGATCCGGTCGCGCTCGATTTCCTCGCCGAGCGATCGGGCGGCGATGCCCGGACGGCGCTGAACGCGCTCGAACTTGGCGTGCGACACGGCCGGCGATGGCGAGCGAGTCACGCTCGCGCATGCCGAGGATGCGCTGCAGCGCCGGGCGCTCCTCTACGACCGCCAGGCCGACCAGCACTACGACACGATCTCAGCCTGGATCAAGGCGACGCGCGGGTCCGATCCCGACGCGTCGCTGTACTACCTGGCGGTGATGCTCGAAGGCGGCGAGGATCCGCGCTTCATCGTCCGCCGGATGGTCATCCTCGCGTCCGAGGACATCGGCAACGCCGACCCGCAGGCGCTGGTCGTCGCGACCGCGGCCGCGGCCGCGGTCGAGCATGTCGGGATGCCCGAGTGCCAGTTCGCGCTCGCGCAGGCGGCGATCTACCTGTCTTTGGCGCCCAAGTCCGACGCGGCCAAGCGGGCGGTGGGCGCGGCTCGCGAATACATCCGTGAGCACGGCGCCGCGACGCCGCCGGGGTATCTGCGGTCCTCGACTCGCAACGACGGCGACTATGACAACCCTCACAATCGCCCGGGCCACATCTCGCCGCAGGAGTTGATGCCCGATCCGGCGGTCGGAACGCGCCTTTATTCGCCCGACGACGCAGAGGCGCTGCTGCGTGAGCGGTTGGCGGAGATCCGTGCCGCGCGGGGGCTGCGGACAACCAACGGGTAGCTGGCAGGGCGCGCCGCGCGCGGGCTGAAAATCGACCGCCAGCTCGAGTCCACAATCGGCCCAGGTCGAAGCTACTACGCTGTAGGAAGTGCAGGAAAGCTTTGATCCCGGCGCTCTTCTAGCCCGAACCTACGCGCTCGAAGGCGGCCTGCGCGTGTGCTTGCGGCTCGCCCGAATCAGCGATCTGGCGGGGATCGAGGAGCTGTTGGCGGCCCATGATGCCCCGGTGGACGACGTCAACGTCGGTCGCCTCGTGCGCAGCGATCCCCGGCTTGTCGTCGTGCTCTGCGCGACGGCGCTCGTCGATTCGGCGGAGCAGGTCGTCGGCGTCGGGGCAATAGACGTTGAAGCAGGCGAGCCGGAGCCCAGCCTGCTGGTGGTCGACGAACGGGTCACCGATGGGCTGGATGAACTGCTGCACGCGGCGCTCCTCGGGCGCGCCGCGGCGCTGCGTCGCGATCGCGCGGCGTGATCAGCCAGTAGGCTGAGGTCGTGACTGCGACGGCCGCGACGGCATCCCTCGAGTCGCTCAGCCCGGCCACGGGCGCCGTGATTGGTTCCGTGCCGGCGACGGCGCCCAGCGACGTGCAGGCTGCGGTCGACGGCGTCGCGCACGTGCAGCCGTTCTGGGCCCAGCTCCCGTTGCGCGATCGTGGCCGCTACCTGGAGCGCGCGGCGCAGGTGCTGATCGACGAGTCCGATGAGATCCGCGACCTGATCGTCTCCGAGCAGGGCAAGCCCCGCAACGAGGCTTTCTCGATGGAGATCCTGCCGACGATCGACGCGCTCAACTGGATCGCGAGCGAGGGTCAGAAGATCCTGGCCGACGAAAAGGTGCCGATGCCGCAGCTGTTCCTCAAGACCAAGCGCTCGGCGTTCACGTACGAGCCGCTGGGCGTGATCGGGGTGATCTCGCCCTGGAACTACCCCTGGAGCATCCCGTTCGGGGAGGTGGCCCTGGCGCTGATGGCCGGCAACGGCGTCGTCGTGAAGCCCGCCTCGCTGACGCCGCTGATCGGCGAACGGATCCGGCACGTGTTCGAGCGCGCAGGTGTGCCGGAGGGACTGGTGCGCGTGATCCACGGTCCGGGGACCGGGGCGGCGCTGGTCGAGTCGAGCGTCGCGAAGATCTTCTTCACCGGCTCGGTCGAGACAGGGCGCGGCGTCGGCGAGGGCTGCGCGCGACGGCTCAAGGGCTCAGTGCTCGAGCTCGGCGGCAAGGATCCGATGCTCGTGCTGCCCGACGCCAACCTCGACCACGCGATCGCCGGGGCGCTATGGGGCGGGTTCGCGAACGCCGGGCAGACGTGCTCCGGGATCGAGCGGGTGTACGTGTTGGACGAGATTGCGGACCGGTTCATCGACGGCGTGGTCGCTGGAGCCCAGCAGCTGCGGGTCGGCGATCCGATGCAGTGGGACACGGAGATCGGGCCGATGGTGTCGCGCGAGCAGTTCGAGCTCGTGCGCGAGCTGGTCGACGACGCGGTCGCGGCGGGCGCGCAGCTGCGGTGCGGTGGTCCGGCCGAGGGCGTCGATGGCCTGAGCGGTGATTTCTACGCGCCCGCGGTGCTGACCGGCGTCACGCACGAGATGCGGATCATGCGCGAGGAGATCTTCGGGCCGGTGCTTCCCGTCGTGGTCGTGCGCTCCGAGGACGAGGCGGTCGCGCTCGCCAACGACAGCGAGTTCGGCCTCGGCGCGTCGGTCTGGACCGCTGACCGCGGGAGGGGCGAGCGGATCGCCCGCGAGCTCGAGTCAGGGATGGTGTGGATCAACGACCACATGTTCAGCCACGGCGCCTGCCAGTGCTCGTGGGGGGGTGTCAAGGAGTCGGGGCTCGGACGGACGCACTCGAAATTCGGCCTCTACGAGTGCGTGAACATCAAACTGCGCGTGTGGGAGCCGTCGATGCTGCGCGACCCGTGGTGGCACCCGTACGACGAGACGCTCGGTCGGGCTTTGAAGCAGACGGCCGGGATCCTCTACGGCCGGCCGTCGATGCGGGCGGCCGCGCTGCGCGACGGCGCGGCGCCGTTGTTGAAGCTGGGCGCGCGGCTCGCGCGCGACGCGGTCCGCCGCTAGGCGCCGCCCTCTTACCGGCGCGGTGGATCCGGGTCGCGACCGGCACCGAGGAGGACGCGCGTGAGCTGGTTGCGCTGGGCGAGTAGCTGGTCAAGAGCATTTCGCAGCTCGGCGTCGCCGACTGCCAGCACCCCATCTGCGTCCCCATCGGCCTGCTCGGCGCTGACCAGGGCCGCGCGTCGCATGAGCTCCTTGAAGAAGGATGCGGTCACGCCCTCGGTCATGGCGATGATCGGTTCGGTGTCCGCGAGCTGCAGGTCGAGGTTGCCCCTGTAGAGGCTCAACAGGCGGCGACGACCTTCGGCGTCCGGAAGCGGAAGCTCGACCGCCTGGTCGACCCGCCCGGGTCGCTGCGCGAGCGCCGGTTCGAGCAGGTCGGCGCGATTGGTGGTCAGCAGGAACGTCACGTCGGCGTCCTCAGCGAGGCCGTCGACCTCATTGAGCAGCTGAAATAGGAGTGGATGCCGGCCGGGCTGCATGCCGCGCTCCTCGGCGATCAGGTCGACGTCCTCGACGATCACCAGTGCCGGCTGGAGCGCGCGGGCAATCGACACCGCCTCAGCGATGAACCGCAGCGCGTTGCCAGACAACATGACGACGGTGGCCTCGGGCAGGCGACTCATCAGGTAGCGCAGCGTGTGTGTCTTGCCAGTTCCAGGCGGGCCGTGCAGAAGCACCCCTCGCTTGAGGTGCTGACCGCTGTCGACCAGCCGGTTGCGATGACGCGCGACGCCTACGACCTGGCTCTCGACGGCCTCCAGGACCTCGTCCGGAAGCACCAGGTTCTCCTTCGCCAGCGTCGGCCGCTCGTGAAAGGCCAGCGGCGAGTCGCGGGGTCCGAACATCTCCCCGCCGAACGACAAGACCTGCCCTCGGAACACGCTGTGCTCGAGCGCGAGCTGACGAATCTCGGCCAGCGCCGCGCCGGCGCGGTCCGAGTCGGCGCACAGCACCTCGACGGTCGTCTGCTCCCGGCCGGAATGCCGGTCGCCCTCTCGCAACAGCAGCGCGAGGCGAGCCTCCCCTTCGCTGACCAGGTAAAGGCCGCAGCGGGCGCAGGCCCGTGTCGCGCCGTTGGGTCCCGAAGCCAGCCGGGCCATCGCCACGGCGCCGATTCCAGGGCCGTGTATCCCTGGTTGAGCGAGGTCGGCGAGCGTGAACATCCGGTGCTGAAACTCCGTCACCCCGATCAGCCTCGCGCTTCGACTCCGCTCATGGGTCCAGATATCGATCGCACCCTGGAGGTTGACGTGGTCGTAGACGGCCCACCCCTCACCGACGACCGGTAGCGACGCCGCCTGTGGACCCAGGTGCTCGGCGAGCAGGTCGGGCCAGGGTCGGCGCCTCGTCGGCGCGGGCGGTCCTCACCGCCAAGCCCAGCACGCGCCGCCCGAGCCGCAGCAAGTCGGCCGGCTCGGGATGCAGCGACTCGCCGGCGACTCGGACGCCTTCCGACGACGATGTCGTCGAGCTCGACGGGCTTGCGGGCGTGAATCTCAGCTGGCTCAAGGATTCCATCGTTTCAGGTTCGTGGGCTCGAGGTTTGGCTTTTTCCGCGACACAGCACATGGCTACCCTTAGAGGCGATGCCCGCCCAGGCCTACGCCGGCAAGGAATGCGTCTGCCAGCTCCGCAAGGGGATCTGCGATCAGTCGTGCGTCCAGGGGATGCTCGAGACGCCGTTCTACATCGCCTGCCTGCGACTCGATGGCCGCCGCTGCCTGGTCGTCGGTGGCGGCGAGGTGGGCCTGGAGAAGGTCGAGGGCCTGCTCGCCTGCGGTGCGAGCGTGACGCTGGTCGCGCCCGAGGCCGAGCCGGCGCTGGTCGAGCTGGCGCTCGAGGGGTCGATCACCTGGGAGCGGCGCGAGTTCGCCGAGTCCGACCTCGACGGCTGCCTGATCGCGATCGCCGCGACCAACAACACTGACGTCAACATCACCGTGTTCGAGGGCGCCGAGCGGCGCGCGATGCTCGTCAACGTCGTCGACGTGCCGCCGCTGTGCAACTTCATCCTGCCCGCGATCGTCCGCACCGGCCCGCTGGCCGTGGCGATCTCGACCGCCGGCGCGTCGCCGGCGCTCGCCAAGCGGATGAAGCGCGAGATCGCGCAGCTGTTCGGCGAGCCGTACGCGCAGCTCGCCGTGATGCTCAACGACGCGCGCGGCTGGGCGAAGGCGACGCTCCCGACCTACCAGGACCGCAAGGAGTTCTTCGAGTCGATCGTCAACGGCGATCCCGACCCGATCGAGCTCCTGCGAGCGGGAGACGTGGCCGGGGTTCGCGCGCTGATCGAGACCGCACAGCTCGCACACGCGCCCGCGCCGCGATGAGCGACCTCACCCATCTCGATGCCACCGGACGGGCGCGGATGGTCGACGTCGGCGACAAGCCGTCGACTGAGCGCAGCGCCACCGCCCGCGCGATAGTCAAGGTCAGCCCGGACACCGCGCGCAAGGTGCTCGAGGGCGACACCCCGAAGGGCGACGTGCTCGGCGTCGCGCGGATCGCCGGCATCCAGGCCGCCAAGCGCACCGCGGAGCTGATCCCGCTGTGCCACCCGCTGGCGCTCTCGTTCGTCGGCGTCGAGGGATCGATCGACACCGACGGCGGCGTGATCGAGCTGATCGCCGAGGCGCGCACGACCGGTCCGACGGGGGTCGAGATGGAGGCGCTGACCGCCGCCTCGGTGGCCGCACTGACCGTCTACGACATGGTCAAGGGGGTGCAGCGCGGCGCGGAGATCGCGTCGGTCGCGCTGCTGAGCAAGGCGGGCGGACGCTCGGGCGAGTGGCGTCGCCCGTGACCTGAGTCAGCTGGCTGCGACGTCGAACTCTCCCGGCGTTCGTCTAACCCTATGCTGGTGCCGCCATGCAGACCGCGATCCTGACGATCTCGACCTCGGTCGCCGCCGGTGAGACCGAGGACCGTTCCGGCAACCTGCTCGCCGAGCACGCCGAGGCGGCGGGCGCCGAGGTCGTCGCGCGCGACGCCGTGGCCGACGACCGGACCGCGATCGAGAACTGGCTGCGCGCGCAGGCCGCCAACGGCGTGTCGCTGATCTTCACGACGGGCGGCACCGGCTTCACCGACGACGACGTGACGCCCGAGGCGACGCTCGCGGTGATCGAGCGCCAGGCGCCCGGGTTTGCCGAGGCGATGCGCGCCGAAGCGGTCCGCCACACGCCGATGGGAATCCTGACCCGTGGCGTCTCGGGGATCGTCGGCCGGACCCTGATCATCAACTTCCCGGGCAACCCGAAAGCGATCGGCGAGCTGTTCCCGGTGATCGCGCCGACCCTCGAGCACGTCGTCGCGACGCTGCAACGCGAGCGTGGAAGCAGAACGCCCGGCCATTGAGCTGCGCGGGCTGGTCCGCCACTTCGGCGAACGGACCGCGCTCAGCAAGATCTCAGTGCAGGTTCCGCCGGGCGCGACGCTCGCCGTGCTGGGTCGCAACGGCGCGGGCAAGTCGACGCTGCTGCGGATTCTGGCGACGCTGCTGCGCCCGCACGCCGGCGACGTGCTCGTGTTCGGCGAGCCGCTGCCGCAGCGTGGGTTCGCCGTGCGTTCGAAGCTCGGGCTGCTGGCGCACGAGCCACTGCTCTACCGCGAGCTGAGCGGGCGCGAGAACCTTCGAGTATCACGCGCGGCTGCACCGCGTCGAGCCCGAGCGGGTCGACGAGGTGCTGGCGGCGGTGTCGATGGAGCGCCGCGCGGATGACCCAGTCCGACTGCTGTCGCGCGGAATGGTGCAGCGCCTGGCGATCGCCCGCGCGGTCCTGCACCGGCCCGCGCTGCTGCTGCTCGACGAGCCGCGCGCGAACCTCGACCCGGCGGCGACCGAGCTGGTCGAGCCGCTGATCGGACGCCCGTCGGGGTGCACCCGCGTGCTCACCAGCCACGACCCGCGCTCGGCGCTGGCCGAAGCGGACATCGTGCTGGCGCTCAAGGATGGACGGGCCGAGTTCGCGGGCCGTCCCGCCGAGCTCGGGGACGCCCAGCTGGAGGCGCTGTACGCGTGAGGACTGCGCTGGTCGTGCTGCGCAAGGACCTGCGGCTCGAGCTGCGCACGCTCGAGACGGTGCCGGCGATGGTCCTGTTGGCGCTCGTGACATTCGTGATCTTCCACTTCGGCCTGAACCGCAACACGATCGCCGGGCAGCTCGCGGCCGGCGTGCTGACGGCGACGCTGCTGTTCGCGGCGATCCTGGGTATCAACCGGCTGTTCGTCGCCGAACGCGAGCAGGGAGGGTTCGACGCCTTTCTGCTCGCCCCGGTCGACCGGACGTCGATGCTGCTCGCCAAGGCCGCGGCGCTGTTCATCTTCTTGGTCGTGTTGGAGGTGATCGCGGTGCCGGCATTCGCGCTGCTGTTGCTCGGTCCGTCGCTCGGGCCGGCGATTCTCGGACTGATCGCCGTGCTGCTCCTCGCCGACCTGGGGCTGGCGGTGATCGGCACCGTCGTGTCGGCGATCGCCGTGCACACGCGGGCCCGGGACCTGATCGGACCCGTGGTTGCGCTGCCGCTGCTGATTCCCGCGCTGATCGCGACCGCCCGCGCGGCCGGGCCGCTGCTCGCCGCGCACACGTCCGGCTCGCCTCCTGGAAGATGGATAGCGATCCTGGCTCTTTATGATTTGGTGTTCGCCCTCGTCGCCTACGGGGTGTTTGACTTCCTGCTCGAGGACTAACGTGCCTTCCACGACTTACGGGAAGGGGCTTCGCAGCCTCTCGCTCGCAACCGCTTTCACGATCACCGTCGCCCTGGTGCTGGTGTTCTTCTATGCGCCGCTCGACGCCAACCAGGGCTTCGTGCAGAAGATCTTCTACGTGCACGTGCCACTGGCGATCATCTCGCTGCTGGGGTTCATCTTCGGCGGCCTGCTGGCGATCGGGTACCTGCGGACCGGCGACCGCAGCTGGGACATGCGGTCCTACGTGGCGATCCACCTGGCGCTGATCTTCGGCATCGCGGGGCTGATCTCGGGCTCGATCTGGGCGAAGGCCTCTTGGGGCCACTGGTGGGTCTGGAACGAGCCGACGCTGGTCTCGTTTCTGATCGTCCTGCTGCTGTTCGCCACCTATCAGCCGCTGCGCTTCTCGATCGAGGATCCCGAGCGACAGGCGCGGTACGCGAGCGTGTTCGCGATCGTCGCGGGCGCGTTCGTGCCGCTCAACTACCTAGCGGTCCAGCTCGCGACCTCGTACGTTCACCCGCGGGTGCTGACGCTTTCGAGCGCCAACCTGCCGCCGTCGATGGGGTTGACGTTCGTCGTCTCGCTGATCGGTTTCTCGCTCCTTTACGTCACGATGTGGAAGTACGAGATGGCGGCAAAGAACGCACGAATGCAGGTTCGCCGGCTGCGGCGAACGCTGCTCGGCGACGATCTGGTCAGACCCACCGGCCGCAGCGCCGCCCCGTCATGACCGCGCTGTTCGCAATCGCCCCCGCGATTCCGCTCGGGAAGGCGGGAAAGTTCGTGGCCGGCGCCTACATCGTCGTGATGGCGGTATTCCTGATCTATTTCTCGATCATGGCGGTCCGCGCGCAGCGACTCGAGCAGGAGCTCGACCAGTTGCGGCGCGACGTCGAGGCGGCCCGGGCCGATGAGCACGAGCGCGAACACGAGGCCGTCCGGTGAGCTGGGATGAGCGAGCTACCGCGGTGATCGGAGGCGGGGCGTGAGCGAGCTGCTGGCGATCGGCGTCTCCCACAAGACCGCCCCGGTCGAGGTCCGCGAGCGGCTGGCGCTGCCCGAGGCGCGGGCGGCCGATTTCATGCGCGACCTGCGGGGCACGGCCGAGGTACACGAGGCGGTAGCTGTCTCGACCTGTAACCGCACCGAGCTCTATCTGGTCGCCGGCGATCCGGTCGAGGCCGAGAGCACGGTGCTGACGATGCTCGCGCGCCAGGCGGGAATCCGTCCGACCGGGCTGGCGACCGCGATCTACTCGCACCACAACTGCGACGCCGCGCGCCACCTATACCGGGTCGTCGCGGGGCTCGAGTCGATGATCGTCGGCGAAGCCGAGATCCAGGGCCAGGTCAAGCGCGCCTACGAGTCGGCGCTCGCGCTCGAGACGGCCGGCCCGCTGACGAACAGGCTGTTCAAGGCCGCGCTCGCGACCGGCAAACGGGTACGGACAGAAACCGCGATCGGCGAGCGGCAGCTGAGCCTGCCCGGGGTCGCGGTCGCGCTGGCGCGCGAGCAGCTGGGCGAGATCGCCGGCCGCCAGGTCGTGATCATCGGCACGGGGGAGACGAGCGAGCTGACCGCGAGGGCGCTCGCCGACAGCGGCACCAGCACGGTGTTCGTCGCCAACCGCCGCCGCGACCGGGCGATCGGGCTCGCACGCCGCTACGGCGGTACGACGCTGCGGTTCGACGAGCTGCCGGAGGCGCTGCTGCAGGCGGACATCGTCGTCGCGGCGACAGCCTCGCCGCATCTGCTGCTGGAGGTGCGCGAGGTCGCCGACGTGATGCGCCAGCGCGATGGCCGCCCGATGCTGCTGATCGACCTCGCCGTCCCACGCGACATCGACAGCGCGTGCGCCGGGTTGGACGGCGTCTCGCTCGCTGACATCGATGATCTCCAGGCGGTCGCCGACCGCAACCGCAGAGTCCGGCAGGCCGAGGCCCGCAACGCCGAGGGGATCATCGAGCAGGAGATCCAGCAGTTCGCTGCGTGGCTTGGTGCGCTCGAGGTCCTGCCGACGCTCGCCGCGCTGCGGGCCCGCGCGGCCGAGATCGCCGAGCAGGTGGTGAACGAAAACGCCGGCAAGTGGGAGACCGCCTCGCCGCGCGATCTGGAGCGCGTCGACGCGCTCGCGAGGGCGCTCGTCAACCGCTTGCTGCACGAGCCGACGGCGCGGATGAAGGACATGCACGATGACCGCGTGCACGCGCGGATGGCGCTCGTGCGGGACCTGTTCGACCTCAGCGTCGCCGACGATGCGCTGATCGAAGATCCGGCGCCCGAACTGGCCAAGGTCCACGAGCTGACCCGCCGCAGCCAACGGCGCTCCTGATGCGGATCGGCACGCGGGGCAGCGCGCTGGCGCTCGCGCAGGCGCAGGCGGTCGCGGCCCTGCTGGGTGACGACGCCGAGATCGTCGAGATCACGACCAGCGGCGACCGGGGCGCGGCCCTCAACGATAAGTCGAGGTGGGTGTCGGAGCTCGAACGGGCGCTGCTCGACGGGCGGGTCGACATCGCCGTGCACTCCGCCAAGGACGTCCCGACGGCGCTCGCCGGCGGACTCGAGCTCGCAGCCGTTCCCCGAGCGCGCGGATCCGCGCGACGCGATCTGCGGCGCCGCTTCGCTTGACGAGCTGGCGCCCGGGGCGACCGTCGGCACGAGCAGCCTGCGGCGGATGGCACAGATCAACGCGATCCGCGACGACCTCGAGGTCGTCGAGGTGCGCGGGAACGTCGATACCCGGCTGCGCAAGCTCGCCGACGGAGAGGTCGACGCGCTCGTGCTGGCGCTCGCCGGCCTGCAGCGCCTCGGTCGCGAGCGCGAAGCCGGCGGCGTCCTGGTTGAGTTGGTCCCGGCGGCAGGTCAGGGCGCGCTGGCCGTCGAGGCTCGGGCGGGGGAGATCGACGGTGCGACGCTGTCCGACGCGACGTCGATGGCGTGTGTGACGGCGGAGCGAGAGCTCGTGCAGGCGCTCGGAGCATCGTGCAACACGCCGGTCGGGGCGTATGCGACGAGTCTGCCCAGTGGTCGCGTCGAGTTGACCGGCTGGGCCGGGCTTCCGGACGGCTCGGCGTGGGTGCGCGACACAGTGTCGGCCGTGGCGACCGGTGCCGGGGCGTTGTGCGCCGAACGGATGCTGGCCGCGGGCGCGGGCGAGATTCTGCGAGACGCGGCGGCCCTGCGATGACCGTGTACCTGGTCGGGGCCGGGCCCGGCGATCCCGGGCTGATGACGGCGCGCGCGCTCGAGCTGGTCGCGTCTGCCGACGTGATCGTCTATGACCGCCTGATCCCGGCCGGCGCGCTCGCGGGGGCCCGGCCCGACGCTGAGCTGATTTACGCTGGCAAGGAGGGGGGCGGACGATCCGTCCCCCAGGATGAGATCGAGCGGCTGCTGCTCGAGCACGGCAGCGCCGGGCGGGAGGTCGTACGGCTCAAAGGAGGCGATCCGTTCGTGTTCGGTCGCGGCGGCGAGGAGGCCGAGGCGCTGCGCGCGGCCGGGATCGCGTTCGAGGTCGTGCCCGGCATCACCGCGGGCGTCGCGGCGCCTGCATACGCCGGGATCCCGGTCACGCACCGCGATGCCGCGAGCGCGGTCGCGTTCGTGACCGGCCACGAGGATCCGGCGAAGACCGAGTCGGCGCTCGACTGGAGTGCGCTGGCCTCGTTCCCCGGGACGCTCGTCGTCTATATGGGCGTACGCCAGCTGCCGGCGATCGTCGAGCGCCTGGTGGCCGCTGGACGGCCGGCGAGTGAGCCCGCGGCGGTGATCGAGCGCGGAACGCTGCCCGACCAGCGGGTCGTGACCGGCACGCTGGAGTCGATCGCGACGATCGCCGAGCAGCAGGGAATCCGGGCGCCGGCGATCTCCCTGTTCGGGCCGGTGGCGGCGCTGTCGCGCGAGCTGTCGTGGCTTCAGGCGCGCCCGCTCGCGGGCGCGAAGATCGCGGTCACGCGCGCGCGAGCGCAGGCGAGCGGACTCGCGTCGCGACTGCGCGGGCTGGGCGCCGCGGTGGTCGAGGCGCCCGCGATCCGGATCGTGCCAGTCGATGGTCCCGCCCCCGACCTCGAGCGCTACGACCTCGTCTGCCTGACGAGCCCCAACGGGGTCCAGTTGCTGTTTGACCGGTTGGCCGCGGCCGGGCGCGACGCGCGCGCGTTCGCGGGCACCACGGTGGCGGCGATCGGACCCGGGACAGCCGCCGCGCTGCGCGAGCACGGCGTGATCGCAGATGTCGTCCCGGAACGGTTCGTGGCCGAGGGACTGGTCGAGGCGCTGGCCGAGGTCCAGGTCACGCGCGCGTTGATCGCGCGCGCCGCGGCGGCGCGCGACGTGCTCCCGGACGCGCTGCGCGAACGCGGCGCCGAGGTCGACGTGTTGGCGCTGTATGAGACCGTCGCCGAACCGCTTTCCGATCGCGAGCTCGAGGCAATCGAGCGCGCCGACTACGTCACGTTCACCTCGTCGTCGACCGTGAACTTCTTCTTCGAGGCCGCCGGCGACCGGGTCGGCGACGGCACGCGGTTGGTGAGCATCGGCCCGGTGACCAGCGACGCGCTGCGCCGGCGGGGCCGGGAGCCGGACGTCGAGGCCGCCCGGCACGACATCGACGGGTTGGTGGAGGCGCTGGTCGCCGACGCGACGCAGGCCGGGTGACGGTTCCCCTACTGCGAGACTTTCGCCGTGGCCGATCAGCCCGTGATCACATTCCTGACGGACTACGGGCTGGCCGATGACTTCGTCGGCGTGTGCCACGGCGTGATCGCCAAGATCTGCCCGCAGGCGCGGGTGATCGACCTGACACACGGCGTGGGTCGCCACGACGTCCGCCAGGGGGCGGTGATCCTGTCCGAGGCGCTGCCGTTCATGCCCGCCGGGGTCGTGCTGGCGGTCGTCGACCCCGACGTCGGCGCGCAGCGGCGCGCGGTGGCGATCCGCCTGGCCGGCGGGCGGCTGCTGGTCGGGCCCGACAACGGACTTCTGTGGTTGGCCGCCGAGCAGGGCGGCGGGATTGTCGAGGCGGTCGACATCTCGCGCTCGCCGGCTCGTCTGAGGCCGGTGTCAGTGACGTTTCACGGCCGTGACATCTTCGCCCCCGTCGCCGCGACGCTTGCCTGCGGAGAGGCGCTCGCCGAAGTCGGGGACCCGGTCGACCCGGCAGAGCTGGTCAGGCTCGAGATCGTTGCGCCTGTACATGTCGAGGGCGCGCTGGTCGCGCAAGTGCTCTACATCGACCGCTTCGGCAACGTCTCGCTGACCGCGGGACACGAGCACGTGACCGGGTTGGGCCTGCGGCTCGGGCAACCGGTGCAGCTCGAGCTGTCATCGGGCGCCCGCCATGCGCTCCAGTTCGTGCGCACATTCGCGGATGCCAACCGGGGCGAGCTGATGCTCTATGAGGACGCGCAGCGCCGCCTCGCGATCGCCGTCAGCCACGGCGACGCGTCCGCGGAGCTCGGCCTGGCGGTCGACGACGAGCTCCGGATCCGGCCGTGAGCCTCGGGTCGCCGCGACTGCATTTGCGCCGCACCGACTCGACGAACACCCGGGCCCGAGAGCTCGCCGCCTCCGGAGCGCCACACGGGACGCTCGTCACGGCCGGCGAGCAGACGGCCGGACGGGGCCGTCAGGGCAGGACGTGGACCGCGCCCGCGGGCAGGGCGCTGCTGTGCTCAGTCGTGATCCGCGAGCCGCCGCGATTACTACCACTCGCCGCCGGCGTCGCCGTCGCCGAGGTCGTCGAGCGGGCGGCGCTCGTCAAGTGGCCGAACGACATCCTGCTCGACGGGCGTAAGGTCGCCGGGATCCTCGTCGAGGGGCGCCCGCAGGACCGCTGGGCCGTTGTAGGGATCGGGCTGAACGTAGCGCTGCGCGACGAGGACTTTCCGCCTGAACTTCGCGACCGCTCCGCAAGCCTGGGCCTCGGTCTCGACGCGATCGAGCCGATCTTGGAGCGCTTGATGCGCGAACTCGAGCGCTGGATCCAGGCCCCGGGTACCGATGTTCTGTCGGCGATCCGCGAGCGCGACGCGCTCCTGGATCAGCCCGTCAGCTGGGTTGACGGCGAGGGCGTCGGCGCGGGGATCGACGACGACGGTCGGCTAGTCGTGCGCAACGGCGAGCGCCGGGTCTCGCTCGACGCAGGTGAGGTGCATCTCCGGCGGCGCTGACGCAGTCCGAGCGTGCAGTCACTGCACCTTGATCTGGGCGCAGTGTCCACCGCTGCGGGCAAGGCGAGCATCGCGGGTGACCAGCGCGCAGTCAAGCGCCTCTGCAAGCGCGACGCAAGCGGCGTCATAGGCGCTGAGCCTGTCCCGAAGATCAAATGCACGGCGGCGCAAGGCGTCGCCGGCGGCCCATCGGTGGATTGGCAGATCCTCGTAGTCGCTCAGCGCCTCAAGCGCGCGGGTGGTGCAGTGCGTCGACCGCCGCGGCGCTGTCGACGACAATCACCGCGGTCGCTCGCGCTCGGCTCGCGCGTCGTGCATCACCTCGACCGCCGATCCCGTCGCTCGCTCGGCACGAAGGGCGGCGCGCTCCAGCACCTCAGCGACCGTCGGCCGCGCGACCTCGCGCTCGATCAACTCGAGCATGTACGCGTTCAGGGACTGTCCGCGGGCCGCCGCGCGCGCCTTGAGGACGCGGCGCTGCTCATCCGAGACATCCCTGATCTGCAGCAAGGAAGCCATGGATGCAAAATAGCTTTAATACAGACCGACGGACGTGGACTCGGTGAGCGAGCTGTCGCGGTAGAAGCTTTGGCTACGCGGCTTCCTCGGTGTCGTGCTCGTCCGAGGAACGGTCGTCGTCGTCTTCGTCGTCTTCGTCGGCTTCGGCGTCGAGCTCGAGGTCCTCGACGTTGTCGTCCCGAGTGTCGTCGTCACGCTCGTCGCTGTCGTCGCTGTCGTCCTTCGTCCTGGTCGCGGTCGCGGTGGTCGTCGTCGTCGACGTCCCGGTCGTCGGTGTTATCGGCGGGCTCCTGCCCCTGTTCGTCACCGGTGTCAGCGACCTTGGTCGTGGCCACTGCCTCGTCGCCGTTGCCGGCCCCGTTGGAAGCGCCGGTCTTGCGCCGGCGGCGCTTTGAGCCGCGGCGGCCCTTGGGGAAGTTACGCAGCAGCTCGCGGGCAAGGGCAGCCGGCTTGCGCGCCATCCTGGTGCGCGCGCCACGCAGGGCCTCTTCGGCTTCCGGAGTGTGGGCGAGCGCCGCCGCCAGCAAGGCAGCCGACAGCCGCCGGTCCTCCTTGCGCGACGCATGCACCAGGCGCCGCGCGTTGCGCGCGTGCGCGGAGCCGCTTGAGTTGACGAGCAGACCTAGGAGGCGCTTGGTCTCCGGCCAGCGCTGGACCGCGTACTCCTCGTGGACCTCGCGCGTGTACTCGGCCATCCGCCAGATCCAGGCGTTGGCCTGATCTCGGCGTCCGATCCGCCGCTCGGCGAGCGCCTGCAGCATGATCTTGACTCCCTCGCGGCGCTCGTCCCGGGGCCAGCCGCCCATCACGTCGATCGCCGTGTCGAACGCTTCCGGGTCGCGACTCGATGCGATCTCCTGCAACGCCCGCAGCCGCAGCTGGGGGTTGCGGTTGCGCTGCACGGCGGTCAGCAGGAACCGACGTTTGAGCTCGCCGCCGCGATCGAAGTGAAGCATCGCCTTGGCGCGGCGCCAGCCGTTTGGCACCACGCGGGCGCCGGCGAGCGCGGCCCACACGTGCTGCTCGCCATAGTCCAGATGCTCGACCGCGATCCGCCAGAGCTCGCGCTCGAACACCTCGGCGCGGCGCTCGGGGTCCGGGGTGACCGGTAGGACGCGCCGCTCGACGCGGACCCGCCGTCCGCGACCACGACGCACTGGCCCGACGACGATCGCGCCGCCGCGGTAGACGTCGCGGTCGAGCAGCGAGTGAAGCGTGACCACCGGGTCGTCGTGCTTGGTGGCGGGGTGGACGAAGTCGACCACGATCCCGGCCTCCTTGCCCGGGTGGCGCCTCGTCACGCGACCGACTCGCTGCTGGTAGACGCGTTTCGACGCCGTCGGCGCCAAGTGCATACAGATCGTCGCGCGGGGGCTGTTCCAGCCCTCGGCGAGCAGCATCGCGTTGACCAGCACGTCGATCTTGCCCGACTCGTAGTCGGCCAGGATCCGCGCCAACTCGCGCTTGGGCGTCTCGCCGGAGACCGCCTTGGCCTTCATCCCGATTTCGCCAAACGCCGCGGCGACGTTGTATGCGTGCTTCACTCCGGCCGCGTAGACGACGCCGGGGACGCCATTGAAACGCGTCTTGTAGAGGTCGGCGATCGCGAGGTTGAACGGCGTCTGATCGAGCAGTTCGGCAAGCATCTCCTGGTCGAATTCGGTGTCGACTTCGCCGCGGCGCAGCGGCACTTTGGCGATCGTCCTGACGCCCGGTCCGGGCGGGATCCGGATGCACCGCAGCGGCGCAATTACCCCGCGGCGCGCCGCCTGCGCGAGGTCGAAGCGGCTGGTTTGGGTCGGGAACAGGTCCGTCACATGACGCGCGATCAACGCTCCGGTAGCGGTCATGCCGATAAAGACCGGACCCGACCAGGCGCGGATCGCGGCCGACGTCTTTTCGCCCAGCGCGGTGTGCGCCTCGTCGCAGATCACGATCGTGTAGGCGTCCGAGATCCGACCGGCGTTGCGAACGAACCACTGGTAGGTCTCGACCGTGACCGCACCGTTCGCCGCGTCGTGGCCGTCGAGCAGCGGCGCGCTGATGCGGTTGCGGTAGCCGCGGTCGCGCAGCTCGCCGTTGAACTGGTCAACGAGGTTGCGGCGGTGGGTGAGGATCAGTACGCCGCCGGTGCGCGACGCCTCGACGAAGCCCAGCGCGGCGACCGTTTTTCCGGCCCCGGTGGCGTGCTCGAACCAGAACCGACGGGCGGCGTTGGGATCCTCGGGCTGCTCCTCGAAGCGCCCCTCCGTCCTCCTCGTCCTGCCAGTCCTGAGGCTCCTCGTCCTCGTCCTCGTCCTCGGGCTCGTCGAGGTCGAGCTCCTCCTCGTCGTCGGAGATCGCGGACGAGGCGAGCGTCGCGCGTTCGCGCGCGTCGGTGTCGGGCTGGCCGTTTGAGCTGACGTTCCCGTTCACGGCGCCGTTGCCGTTCGCGCTGCGCTGCGCCTCGGCCAGCAGCGCGGTAAGCGTCCCCGACAGCGCGTCGACCTGATGCGCGGACAACACCGTCCCGTCCGCGAGATGTGGCTCCTCCTCGGACAGCAGGCGCTCGAGCCCGAGCAACAGCGAGAACCGGCGCCGCCACTCGAGCGATGGCTGGGTGTTGCCCTCCTCGAGTTCGGCCAGCGCAGCGTCGAGCGCCCGGCGCCGCGCGGATCCGGGCGCCAGTGCGTCCTCGAGCGTTTCGCCCTCGTATACGAAGTGTTCGCGCGTCAGCCGCTCGGCGCGCGCGATCGAGTCAGGACTCGGAATCGGGGTGATGACACCCATCAGTGATTGGCAGGTTGCGTCAGGATGAGCGAGCCGCGGCGTTACGTCGTAGCGGCTCAGGCAAACTCGGCCGGCTGGCCGAGCAAGGCGAGAATTACCTCAGAAGCCTCCGCTCGCCTTGCGACGAGAGGATAACGAGTACTTAAGCAGATGCGGGGAAGTTCCCGTATGGCAAGCTGTCCGCTGTGCGTCTGCGCGCATGGTCGATCGCCCTGCTGTCCGCGTCTGCGGTGATCGCCGGCTGCGGCAGCGCACAGCCTCGGAGCGACGCCCCGGCGCCGACCGCACAGGCCGCCGCGTTCAAAGGCTCGCCGCCGGCGCTGACGGCGCTGCACTCACAGGCGAACAAACTCCTCGCGGGCGGGCTGCCGGCATTCCGGGCTCGCCTGGCGGCGTTGGACGGCTATCCAGTGGTCGTCAACAAGTGGGCCTCGTGGTGCGGGCCGTGTCAGATCGAGTTCCCCGCCTTCCAGCAGGCGGCGGTCAAATACGGTCGCGAGGTGGCGTTCATCGGGCTCGACGCAAACGACGGCAACGGCTCGGCGGCCGCCTTCCTGCGCCGGTACCCGGTCAGCTATCCGAGCTACACGGATCCGCGTTCGGACATCGCGCAGGCCTTCCGCGCGTCGACCTACTTCCCGCAGACGCTGTTCTTCACGCGCCGCGGTCACACTGAGTACGTGTTCGACCACGCGGGACCGTACGAGAGCGCCGCCGCGCTGGAGCACGACATCAGGCGGTACGCGCTCAGATGACCGGGACGCTCGCCTACGAGGTGCGCCGTGTCAACAGCGAAGATGAGCTGACGGCCGCGATCGAGCTCCGCCACGAGGTGTTCTGCGACGAACAGGGCGTACCCGAGCGCGAGGAGCTCGACGGGCGCGACCACGAGGCCATGCACCTGGTGGCGGTCTCCGGCAGCGAGGTGGTGGCGACGTGCCGGTTGCTGTTCGTCGGGCCGACGGTCCAATTCAGCAGGTTGGCGGTGCGCGCCGATGCGCGCCGGCGTGGGATCGCGACCGCGCTGCTGGAACGGGCCGACGAGGAGACGCGAACGGGTGGCGCGCGCCGCCTGGTGCTGCACGCGCAGACCTACGCGCGCTCGTTGTATGAGGCCGCCGGATACGAGCCACGCGGGCGGATCTTCATGGAGGCGGGGATCGAGCACATCGCGATGGAGAAGTACGTCTAGGCGCCGCTGATGCCGGAGTTGCGGATCGACCCGCTGACGGGTCAGCGGGCGCTGATCGCGGGCGCTCGGGCCGGTCGTCCCGGGGGCGAGTTGGTGGCGACGCCCGCACCTGTGATCGACGTCCAGCACGATCCGTTCGCCGACGGTCGTGAGGACCGCACGCCGCCGGAGCTGTATGCCCTGAGGCCGAACGGCGGGCCGCCGAACAGCGCCGGCTGGAAGGTACGCGTGGTACCGAACCTGTACCCGGCGCTCGAGCCCGACGCGCAGGCGCCGCCGCCAAACGCAAACCCGGAGCTGTTCTGGTCCGGCGCGGCGACTGGCGCGCACGAGGTGATCGTCAATGCGCCCGACCCGGTCGTGTCGCTCGGGCTGTTGACGCCCGACCAAGTCGCGACCGCGATGGACGTGTGGCGCGAACGGATGCGCGCCCATTCGGACTCGGCCTGCGTGCATCTAATCGTCAACGAGCGGCGCGAGGCCGGGGCGTCGCTGCCTCACACTCATGCGCAGCTCTACGCGCTCGACTTCGTCCCCGCGGCGATCGCCCGTGAGCGCGAGCGGTTTGGCGCCTACGCGACCCAGACGATGGGCGGCAACCTGCTCGCCGACCTCGTCCAGCAGGAGGTCCGCCAGCGCGAGCGGATCGTCGCGATCGACGGCGAGGCGGTGCTGATGTCCGCCTACGGTGCGCGCGTCCCCTACCAGCTGATGATCGCGCCGCGGACTCCACGGGCACGCTTCGAGGCCGACGGGCCGACGGGCGCCGGGCTGCTGCACGACGCGCTCGGGCGGCTGGCACGGCGGCTCGGAGCGAGCCCGCCGCTCAACCTCTGGGTACGCACCGCCCCGAGCGGCGCGGAGGAGTTCTGCTGGCGAATCGACATCCTGCCGCGGCTCACCCATCTCGCGGGCCTCGAGCTCGGCGCCGGCGTGAACCTCAACATCGTGTCGCCGGAGCAGGCGGGCGCAGAGCTGCGCGAGGCGTGAGAGCGCTAGTCCAGCGCGTCGAGCGCGCGTCGGTGGAGGTCGACGGCGAGCGCATCTCGCAGATAGGTCCGGGACTGCTGGTGCTGCTGGGGATACACGTTGACGATTCGCCCGCGGACTGCGACCGCCTGGCGGCCAAGGTCCGCGCGCTGCGGATCTTCGCCGACGCCGACGGGCGGATGAACGAGCCGCTCGGCGATCGCGAGGTGCTGTGCGTGAGCCAGTTCACCCTGTATGGCGACGCGCGCCGCGGTAACCGTCCCAGCTACATCGAGGCGGCTCGCCCGGAGCTCGCCGAGCCGCTGTACGAACGCTTCTGTGATGCGCTCGCAGCGAAGCGCGGCGTGTTCGGCGCCTACATGCGCGTCGAGCTCGTCAACGACGGACCGGTGACGTTGCTGCTCGAGGCGTGATCAGCGCGCGCGAGGCGGGTAGCCCCGATACGCTTCGGGCCCGGCCCGCTGACAGCACGCGCTTTCGGCAACACAACAGCTCGTCATCGATCGCCGACATCAGCGCCGCTGAGGCAGCGGCCCCAGAGCGCCGGCGGCATATGGGGCGATCGCGACGCTTGTATCGAGGACGATCGCCGGAGACGGGTGTGACCTTTCAGCGATCGCGGGAGAGTGGAAGGCAGCTGACATGCCAACGCATTCGACCCAAAAGTATGTCCTTCAATAGACAGGATTCGGTAGACTGCCTGCGATTTCGGCCATCATGGAGGATGTTCATGGAACTTGAGCACGAGGCGCAGACAGGGGATCGGCCCGCGTCGGCCGTTGGGTTCTCTCGGGGAGGCCTGTTCGTGCGGTCGCTCGCCATCTTGGGGGCGCTAGGCGGAAGTGCCGTCGGAGCATCCGAACTTGCGGCCTCCTCCGGGACGCAGCCATCGGCAGCGCTCGATCGGGAGATCCTGTCGTTCGGACTGTTGATCGAGCGACTGCAAGCCGCCTTCTACGCCGAGGCCCTCGGTCACGGGCGGCTGACGGGCGAGGCCCGCCAGTTCGCGGAGGTCGTCGGCGGACAGGAGAGTGCGCATGTCAAGTACCTCGCCGACGCCTTGGGGTCGAGTGCGCCCAAGAGCCCGACGTTTCACTTCGGCGATGCCGCCACCGATCCCGCCAGGTTCATCGCCACCGCGATCTCGCTCGAGCAGACCGGCCTCGCGGTCTACAACGGACAGGCGGTCAACCTCACGCCCCACACACTGGCCGCAGCCGCTCGGATCGTGTCCGTCGAAGCTCGCCACGCCGCGTGGGTACGGGCGATCGGAAACATGCTCCCGGCCCCGGTTGCCATCGATGTTCCGATCACCGTCGCTCAGGCCAAGCTCGTGTTCCAGCGCTTCATCGCATGACGATGTCCGGTCTCGATCCGCACCCCGCCCAATCTCTCGGCCTCGACGATTTCGACCTCGACGGCGCGCTGCGCGAGAGCTTTGACCACTTTCAGCGGCAGACCAGAGCAGGGTTTCTGAAGCGAGCGTCACGGGTCGGAGCAACGGTGGTGGTTGCCTTCGGCGCGCGTGCCGCGACCGCCTCGGCGGCCCCGCTCGTGGCCTCCGACACGGCAATCCTCAACTTCGCGCTCGCGCTGGAGTACCTCCAGGCATCGTTCTACACGGAGGCCGAACGCATCGGAGCCCTTCGTGGCGCGCTGGCCCAGCAGGCGCATGTCGTCGGCATGCACGAGCGCGATCACGTCAAGGCTTTCCGAGCGCTGCTCGGCTCGGCCGCGATCAAGGAGCCGAGCTTTAACTTCCACGGCGTGACCGGCAACCCGAGTGCGTTTCGCAGCACAGCGGTCGCGTTCGAAGATCTCGCCGTCGCCGCATACAAGCAGCAGGCGCCCCTCATCAAATCCCGCACGATTCTGGCCGGCGCACTCGCGATCCACTCCGTCGAGGCTCGCCACGCGGCTTGGATCCGCCGATTGGCCGGGTTCCTCCCGGCGTCGAAGCCATTTGACGATCCGTTGCCCGACGGTCGGGTCGTCGACATCGTCAACTCGACTCACTTCGTAACCCTGCAGCGGCCTTCCACGAGCGCGGACGCCCCTCCCCACTTCACGGGGTAGGCGATGCCACAGCGGTTGCTGCTGGTCAGCGTGTTTCTCGTCAGCGGGATCGTCGCCGCGCTGATCACCTACCACCCGCTGTCGACGAGCGCCCAGTCAACCGAGTCGGCCATCGGGCTGCCGTCGTCCTCCTATCTCGGAGCTTCGACGATCGCTCTGCCCTCGGCTCTCGTCACCCAGCGACCGGTCCCGCTCAGGAACGCAAGCAGCGTCACCCGTTGGGCACCCGTGCTTCGCACCACCGTCGCTCGCCGGCGGCCGAACTTCTACAGCGCGCCGCTCGGCGTAATTCCCGCTCGCACGCCCGAGGGGACCACGAATCTCGTCGTCGCGGACGATGAGGTCGTGTCTCGCGGCGTGGTGTGGGTGCGGGTGCCGCTCGCCGTCCTTCCGAACGGCATCGAAGGCTGGGTTCCCCGCAGCTCACTCGGCGGGTGGTCGTTCGTCGACACAAGCCTCGTCATCAATCGGGCGCGGCTGATCGCGACGCTGTTGCGAGCGGGCCGAGCGATCTTCAGGGCTCGGGTCGGGATAGGCGCCCCGGGCACGCCCACGCCAGCCGGAACGTTCTATGTGAGAGATCGGCTGACGCGCTTCGCGGACCGCTTCTACGGGCCGATCGCGTTCGGCACCAACGCGCGCTCGCCGACCCTGACCGATTGGCCCGCCGGCGGGTTCATCGGAATCCACGGCACTGACCAGCCCGACCTGATTCCGGGCCGGGTATCGCATGGATGCATCCGAATGACCAACGCGTCGATCTTGAGGCTCGCCGAGTTGATGCCGATCGGCACACCCGTCACGATCACATGATCGGTCCGAGCCTACGCTTTCGCCGCATTGTCGCCGCGCTCACGATCACCGGCTTGGTGACGCTGGGCGGCGCGACGATCGAGGTCGCAACGCCGGCGGCCGCCGCTGCACCAAGCACGTCGACGCAAACCGCCCCTCAGCAGTTGGTGCACGCCTATCCGCTCGGACCTCAGCGGCTGTGCTGCACTCGAGGGAGCGCCAGCCAGACGACGACTCGTCCGGCGGCGAGGCGGACGCCAGCGGCCGCAAGCCACGCAGAGGGCACGCGGTCGACCAGCTCTTCCAATGGAGTCTTGCTCGCGGTCGTCGGAGCCGTGATCGCGGTTTTGCTGCTTGCCGGCGCTCACGCGACCTACGCCACACGCCGGGGACGCACGGCCGCCGCGCTCCGGGTTGGGATCGACGGCACCGGCGAAGCCGCCACCGAGCGCGCGGGTTCTGCGGCCAGCGGGGCTGTCGGCTCGGATCGACGGGAGCGATTTCAACCTCGGCGTGCTTCTGCACGGAAGCGGCGATTTTGCCGGTGCCCGTGAGGCTTACGAACGGGCCGAGCGTCGCGGTGACCCCGACGCGGGCTTTAACCTCGGCGTGCTGCTCTACGAGCACGGCGACGTCGATGGCGCCGAAGCGGCGTGGCGGCGGTCCGTTGCGCGCGGGCACTCCCAGGCCGTCGAGAACCTCCGATACCTTCTTCAGCAGCGGGGCGCTCCCGCGGACGTCAGGGGCACCGAGGAGGAGGCCACATCGGCAGAGCGCGTCTACCGGGCCGCCGACGAGGCTGGCGAGGCACAGGGGGCTTTCAACCTCGGCGTGGTTTTCCACGAGCGCGGCGATTTTGCCGGTGCCCGTGAGGCTTACGAACGGGCCGAGCGTCGCGGTGACCCCGACGCGGGCTTTAACCTCGGCGTGCTGCTCTACGAGCACGGCGACCTCGATGGCGCCGAAGCGGCGTGGCGGCGGTCGGTGTCGCGCGGCCATCTCCACGCCGCCGAAAACCTCCGATTCCTCCTGCGGCAACGCCGCACGCAGGTCCGAGACACCGCCGGGGTCAGCGCTACGGTCGGTCGGGACGATCGCTGATGAGGCACACGCCACAGCAGCGCTTCGCCATCGCGTCGCCCTCGCGACGGCTGTCGCGACATGTGTCGCGGCCGTGTCGCAGGGCCGCTGGATGCGTGTCAGCGAGGCCGAATCGTCACTCTGAACCGCGATCAGTCCCAACTCCACTCGAGCACATCTGAAAGGTCGATCGATGCCACCTTCCGCGCCAGGCCGTGCCTCCGGGCCAACCCGATCGCTCAAGGATCTGCCCTACGGTCCGCTCCCGGCGCGACCGCAACCCGACCAGTCGACAGGCACGGAACCGAGTTCCCCTGATCTTGACCAGATCCTGTCGTTCCCTGGCGCCGGCGCCACGAGGTCAAACGACGGTCTGCCGGACGAGACGATCGGCGAGTTGGAGGTCGCCAACCCGCGCGCTGAAGCCGACGACGACGTTCACTTCGGCGTGGCAGCGAAAGCGTTAGGGGTCTCGCGGAAGACGGTCGAGCGGATGGTCAAGCGTGGCCAACTGTCGCGAGGCCCATCGGGTGCCGTCGCGACCGTTTCGAAGCGAGACCTGGTCACCGTGCTCGAGCAGCGCCGGCGGGACGTCAGCCACCTGACGCGAGCGACAGAGGTCGACCGCGCACAGGCAAGCTACGCGACCTTGAGTGAGGCCTGGCCGGAGAACGCAATCGGCGAGTTGCAGGAGCTTCTGCGTCCTGTCCTGGAGCCACTGCTGGCGGACTTCATCGATGCTCGAACCCGCGCGGCGGTCCTCGAAAGCCAGATCCAGGGGATCGCCGAACGCGCCGAGCAGGACCGAGGACGGGACGAGCTGCTGCTCGTGCTGGCCGCCGGAAGCTGGCGCCAACGACGATGGGCCCGTCGAGCGGCGCTGGAGCGCTATGTCCTTCGCAACCAGCCAGGGCCCGCGCCCAAGCCAGAACCCTAGCTTGCGCAATTCGTGCCGGGATCGGGCGGCTACGCGGCGAACGTCTCCGTTCGTGTCGCCAGCCCGGCCCGAGCCGCGCGCGCATTCTCGGCGATTGCACGGTCACCGCGCCATTCGGCTCGCCGGTAGGCCTCGTCGGCGTCGTCCAGTGCTCCGCGCACCTCGAGCAGCGCCGCCGAGGTTGAAGGCCCCAGCGGCCTCTCCTCGTTGATCGGCCCGGCGATAGGCTTCCTCGGCCTCTGCGTGAGCGCCCCGTTCCTCGAGCATCACGCCGAGATTTGACGCCCCGGGGCCGTTGCCGCGCTGATCGGCTCGGCGATAGGCGGCCTCGGCCTCGTCGCGAGAACCGCGCTCCTCGAGCAGGACGCCGACGTTGAAGGCCCCACCGGCCTCTCCTCGTTGATCGGCCCGCCGATAGGCTTCCTCGGCCTCGGCGTGAGCGCCCCGTTCTTCGAGCATCACGCCGAGATTCAGAGCCCCGGGGCCGTGCCCGCGCTGATCGGCTCTGCGATAAGCGGCTTCGGCCTCGTCAGCGGCGCCACGCAACTCGAGCAGGACGGCGAGTCGGAATGCGGCCTCGGCGTCGCCGCCCTCATCGGCGCGACGATAAGCGGCCTCCGTTCCCCTCGGGTTCCCACTGTCGGCTTTCGGCCACGCCGCTAGGACGGTTGCAGGAGGCGCCGCTGGCTTCCTAGAGACCGCCTCCTGCGCCGGTGCCGGTGGCACCGATCGACCGGCGGTGCGCGGGAGGTCGCGCGCAAGGCGGACGCCGGCCTGGCTGCTCGCGCCGGGCCGCCGGTAAGTCACGGCGGCGACCTTGCGCCACAGGAGGGTGAGCACCACGCCCAGCGCAACGAGGCCAAGAACCACCAGCAGTACTGGCGACGGCGCATTAGCGGGGCGGGGCGCCGTCCTAACGTTGTCCGACGGGGTTCGATGTGCCGTCGGTGTCTGCTGCACCGGGCGCGCCGTGGGTCGCGAACGCCGAACGACAGGGTGCCGCGACACCGGCAACAGCGTGCGCCCCGGCGCCAGTAACAGCGACCGTGTGAGGGGTCCGACGATGCCGTCGGCCGGCAGCTTGTGTGCGGCCTGGAAACGCCGGACGGCGTGCTCGGTCAACACGCCATAGCGGCCGTCGATCGGCCCTGGCCCAAAGCCCGCCGCAGCCAGCCGGCGTTGCAATGCCGCCACAAGTCCGGATCGCCCTACTCCCAGACCTGGCGACAACGCCACCGCCTGCGTCAGCGCCCAGGTCTGGGGTCCGACGATTCCGTCAACGGCCAAGCCGTGCGTGGCCTGAAATCGTACGACCGCAGCCCTGGTGAGCGGGCCGTATCGGCCGTCGATCGGTCCGGGCGAGTCGCCCGCATGAGCCAGACGCAGCTGGACGACCCGGACCGCAGCTGAGCCTTGGGGCGTGTCGTAGCCTGAGCCGAGCACCAAAAGCGCGCCGAGAGACAGGCCGACGCTTGATCTGGCATGGAGGACAGCCGCTCGCTCGCTCCTGGTGGCTGCGAGCGTCGACGCCGGCAGGGACAGCACGATCACGCTCACGAGCGGTGCCAAGAGCCGGAGCATCCTGGCCCTCATTCGGCGGCGAGCATCGGCAGTGTCGCGGCCGGCCACGTCGCGACAGAGTTCGTCGCGACAGTCGTCGTCGCGACGCAATGGGCGCCTGCCGCCGAGAAGGGAGCCGCCGCTCCCCCGGGTTCCGCTTCTCGGTCGGCAGGACGTTGCCAAAACGTTCACCCCACTCGGCTGACGCCCCGACATGGTGGCGCAAGCTAATCGCTCACACGGAGTGGAGCAAGTCCACGGCCCACAAAATCCTCGCAATTTGCGGACATATTTGGCCTTCTTTACCCTTGCCAAGAGGATCTAAAAGTGGTATCGCGACATGTCGCGACAGGGGATGTGGCCCAGCGTTGCTCCATCGTCGTGTTGGACGACGTCGATCGCGCGCGGAGTGCTCGTGTACCCCGGAGACGTTTATCCGGAGCGCGCGGCTACGCCTGAGGCTCGTGGCGCTTGGCGCCGCCTGCGCCGTAATAGCCACGCGTCCGCGCCCGCACGGGCGCGGCGCGGCGGATCGAAGCCGTGCTCAGCGCCTGCTCGTACACGTCCCAGGTCAAGCGAGCGGCGTCGTCCCAGCTCCACGTCGGCGGGGTCGGCGCCGGACGCGTGAGCGATTCGGCGTCGGCGATCAACGTGTCGAGATCGTCGGCCGGGGTGAGCGACACGCGGTCGCCCAACACCTCGCGCACGGCCGGGATGTCACAGGCGGCGACAGGCGTCCCGCATGCCAGCGCCTCGACCGGCGGCAGCCCGAAGCCTTCGTCGTCGCTCGCCAGCACGAGCGCGTGAGCCCCCGTGTAGATCGCCGCCAGCTGCTCGTCGTCGACCGCGCCGGTGAGCACGACTCCCGGCAGTTCATCCGTCCAGCGGCCGGCAGGTCCGACGAGCACGAGCGGCAACGTCCGCCGGCTGCGCGCCAGCGCCGCGACGCGCTTGTTCGGGTGTGGCTCCCGCAGCGTCCCGACCCACAGCAGGTACTGCTGGGGAAGGCCGAACCGCGCGCGGATGGCGTTGACCTCGGCGTCCGACCGCGGCCAGAACACAGTCGCGGGCGCCTTCGGGATCACCGCGATCCTGTCCGGCTCGACCCCGAGCACCTGCTCGGCGTCGGCCGCGACCGCGTGGGTGGGAACGATCACCCGGGCGGCATTCTGGACCGCGAGATACCTGAGCCGGAAGCGAATCCCGTTGCGGCCGTATTCGCCTCGCCGCTTGAGCGCGACCAGGTCGTGCAGCGTGACGACCTGCGGAACCGGACAGCGCAGCATCGCCCCATCGATCCACGGCGAATGAAATAGGTCGCAGCGTCGTGGAGCGTGGGTCTCGATCAACTCGCCGTGTTCGCAGGCGCGGAGTGCTTCCAGCAGGCTGCGGGCGTAGCGCCCGATCCCTCGTTCATCACGCGCGGCGCGAGCGTCGAACGCGACCTTCACCGGCCACCGACCGTTGCCGTTGCGCGTGTCATGCGAACGGGGCCCACTGTATCCACGGGTCCGGCGGGTGTCGAGCCGCGTTCGGACAAATTCGTACGCGTGTATGAGTTCTCCGTTGCTCCGCCCGCCCAGTGCTTAGGTAGGTTCGCGACGTGAAGGACTACTACGACGATTTGTGGGAGCGGTTGCCCGACGAACTCGAGGCGCCGGACTGGGAGCTGCGGTCGCGGTTCTTGCTGAGCGAGGCACGCGATCGCGATCGCGTGCTCGACCTCGGCTGCGGAGACGGCCGGTTCACCGCTGCCCTCGCGCCTCGGGTGGCGAGCGTGGTCGGCGCCGAGGTGTCCGAGGCGGCGCTGCGGCGTGCGGCCCGGCGACATCCGTCGGTCGCTTTCGAGTTGGTGCCGCTGGACGGTCCGCTGCCGTTCGACGATCGCGCTTTCGATCTCGTCTGGAGTAGCGAGGTGATCGAGCACGTGGCGGACACGGCGCGCTGGCTGTCGGAGGTCAGGCGCGTGCTCGCCCCGGCCGGACGGCTGCTCCTGACGACTCCGAACCATGGCAGGCTGCGACTCGCGATCGGCGGCATCGAGCGCTACTCAGAGCCGCTGGGCGACCATCTCCACCTGTACTCGCGGCGATCGCTGCAGCAGTTGCTGCGCGAGTTCGGGTTCGCCGCGATCGATGTTCGGACGGGGGGCGGGCCGCCGCTGCTGCGGCGGCTGCTGCTCGCCAGGGCGACCCGCTCTAACGCTGGGCCGCTGCGAGCGCCTCGTTTACCGCCTGGATAGTCGCCGGGTCCGTCGGATCGAGCACCTGCGCGCGGCGGATTTCCGCGAGTGCGAGCTGAGGACGGCGGTGCTGAAGGTCGAAGCTACCGAGCTGCAGCCAGCTCGCGGGGTTATCGGGCTGCAGGCGCGCGGCGCTTGAGAGCTCCGAGCGTGCCTGGCGGAGATCACCGGCCCCGGCGTATAGCGCCGACAGCAGGAACTTCGGCTGCAGCGCCAAGGGGTCGGCGCTCGCTGCGGTGTGAGCGTCGGCGAACGCCGAGCCCAGGTGGCCATCACCGGCCGCCGCATAGGCCGAGTTGACGGCGTCGGCCGATCGCAGCGGCTGCCAGATCAGCCACGCGCAAAGAAGCGCAATCGCCGCCAGCACGATCACAGCGGCACCGGTACCGGGGCGAGCGACGATCGACTCGCGGCGCTCGGCGCGGCCGATCGGTTGCGTGAGAGGCCCTCGTCCGGCCAGCCACCCGGCGCCCAGCAGGGCGGGCACCGCGACGCCGGGGAAGTACCAGGTCCAGTCGATCGCGGACTGGAGGCCGAACGCGATCACGACCGCGAGCAGCGCGATCAGACCCTCGCGCTCGGCGACTACGGCTGGCGCGAGCCCACTCCACGGCCGGCCAGCGTCGAGCGTGCGTGCCGTCGCAATGCACCACGCGACCAGCAGCGCAAGGCTGACCGCCAACCCGATCAACCCCAGGTCAGCGAACGTCTGGATCACGTAGCTGTGGGCGTGGACGACGACGTCGGGGTTGGTCGTGTAGCGGGTGCGCGCGACCGCGAAGCCAAGCGCACCGACACCGGCCAGCAGCGCGTGTTCACCCACCTTGATCCCCTCGTGCCAGTAAAGGGGCCGGCTCGAGCCGAGCGCGAACACCCGAGAGGCGGAGTTGCCGGTCGTCGAATTGACGTTCGTCAGCGAGTTCCAGGCGTGCGAGATCTCGCCGGTCAGCCCGCGCGAGGACTCCGCCAGCGCGAGCACGGCGAGGACCGGAAGCAGCGCCAGCCCCGCCAGCAGGACGGTTCCGATCCGCCGGCGAACGGAGTCGGCCAGCATCACGCGCTCTCCGGCGCGGGCGACCGCGATCCCGGCGGCGGCGAGCGCGACGAGGGCCACGAGCAGCACCACACCGTAGGTGTGGCCGGCGGATCGCTGAGCGGCGAACGCGATGTTGTCGCTTGGTCAGCGACGGTTTTGATAGCGCCCAGCCCGCGATCACCGCCGCCCCGGCGCCGCCGCACGCGAGCAGCAGGACGCTCTGCAACCGGCGCGGCACGATCGCGAGCCAGCACGCGACGGCGACGACCGCGGCGAGCAGCGCCGAGCGCGAGTAGGACAGCACGACGACCGCGATCAGGATCGCGACCGCCAGGCACGGTCAGCCCGCGTACGGTCGAGTTCAGCTCCCGGCTGTTCCAGGCCCACAGGCATGGCCCGAGGCCGAGCGCCCCGGCCAGACCGGTCGCGTTCCAATACCCGAGCGGCGCCTGCAGGCGGCCATAGATGTTGCTCGCCGACGGGAACACCTTGGTCAGAAGGGCATACGCGCACAGAACGATCGTCGTGATCGCCACCGCGCCGACGAGCGCACGCCAGCGCCCGGGCAGGATCCGCGCGAGCGCGGCGGCGGCGGCGAACGTCGCCAGATACGCGAGCGTCAGATTGCTCGCCTGCCACGAATTGTCGGGCTGCACCGACCAGGCGATCGAGAGCGCGGTCAAGACGGTCAACGCGAGAAACAGCGCAACCGTGGCGCCCCCCCAAGCGCGGCCGCGCGCGCCGAGCAGCAGCATCGCCGCGCACGCGCCGGCGCCGAGCACGGTGAGCGCGATCTCGGCCCAGGTGTCGGCGCTCGAGACCGTGATCGACTGGTCCAAGCCTGCGCCCGTGGTGACGAACGCGAGCAGGACGAGCCCCGCGGCCAGCACGAGACTTATGACGAGATCGGCGCTGAGCCTCGTCGCGCGGGGTTGCTCAGTTGCGGTGGCTGTCACCATCCGCCCGCGCGGGCTATCAGCATCAGGGTATGTCCGAAGGGCGCAGCACGCGGCCGCGAACCGAGCTCGTCGAGCTGCTGCAGCGCGCGCTGGACTGCGGACGGCAGCCGCCGCCAGCTGTAGGTGACCGTGTAGAGCTCGGGTTCGAGCCCGGCGGCACGTGCCTCGGCGAGCAGCCGCCGCGGGGAGAGCGGAATGTCGTCGGGCGTGCCATGCAGCGCGGTCGCGGCACCGGTGCGGTTGGCGAGCGACAGCGCTGCCCCGACGGGGTGCCAGAGCCCCGGCTCGATCGCGATCATTGCGCCGCCGGGGCGCAATAGTGCGGCCGCCTCTGCGAAGCACGGTGACAGCGGACCCTGGAACGCAATGTGATGCAGGACGAGCCGGTAGAGGACGACGTCGAACGAATTCTCCGGCAGCCCTAGCCGGCCCGCGTAGCCCACGAGCGCCTCATCGGCACGGCCGGTCGACAGCACGCCCGCGACGCGGTCTGGCTCGGCGTCGACCGCCAACATCCGGAACGCGGGCGCCGGGAACATGTGTCGTCCGGGGTGCCATCCCGCGCCTACCGACAGCACCTCGCCGCCCCGACGGCCAAGCCGGCGCGCGACGAGCGCGCGCTCGCGGGCCATCATGTGGCGGTAGTTGCGCTCCAGCGTCGACTCCCGGCTGAGGCGGTCAAAGAAGTTGTCCGGCTCATACGGGGCGCAGCTGTCGCGCTCGGATGTTAGGGCGTCGGTCGCGATAGCCACGGCAGTGTAGAAAGCGTTATCGCCATGCGCGGTGGGTGTTCAGCGTGCGCTGCGCGTCACTCGCCTTCGTGTACGGACGGTCGGCGAGGAACTCGCGCCCTTCCTCGATCGCCGCCGCCGGGTCATACGAGGACGCGATCTGACGCAGACCGTGGCAGACCGGCGTCGCGTCAACGACCCCCAGCGCCCACCCGTTGCGCGCCGCGACCGCGGACCAATGCGCATCTAGGCCCCAGCCAAAGCGCAGCGGCGGGAACGGCAGCAGCTCGTCGAACGCGAGTGCGCCCAACGCCGCGACAGGGCCGATCTCGACGAACTGCGTCTGCCGGGCGACCGCGCCGGGCCGACGGCGCGTCACCGCCCAGGCGGCATGCGAGCGCCAGCGGTGTGCGGGCTGGGCGAGCGCGAAGCCAAAGCGCTCCGCCAAGAACACGAACGCATCGAGAAACCCGGCCGGCAGGGCGACGTCGTCGTCGAGCACCAGCATCCAGTCGTGCCCCTCGGCGGGGTGCGCGATCAGCAGTTCGTTAAGGTTCTCGAACTTGCCGCGACCGGCGACTGGCGCCGAGTGGAATTCGACCTGGTGGTGCGAGCGCATGAGCTCGTCGCGGGCGCTTGCCAGCAGGTTGGGTTCTTGGACGCGCTCGACAGCCAAAACCAGCACCCGCCGCGTTGGTCCGCTACGTGCCGCGCGACGCAGGCGCAAAGGCTGGAGCGCGGCGACCGCCACCGCGTCGCACAACGCATCGCTCGCGATCGACATGGCAGTCGCTCGGATCCCAACGACCTGTCCGCTGGTCCCGGACAGGAAGTCGTCGGAGGCTACGGGAGCGGTCACGGTGCTTGCCGAGCGCTGCGTTCACTCAGGACCGGTCAAACCCGGCGTAGGGCAGGCAGTGGTGGACCGCAGCGAACAGCCTTTGCGCATACCGGTTTGGATAGTGCTTGTTGATGAAGTTAGCGCGATGCCGCAGCAAGATCGCGGGGGCGATCACTGACCACCGAACCCTGGTGTCGAATCACCACGGTCCGGTTCATAGACCACCGTTCCCCCCGCCTTCCTCAGCCGGAGGCACAGGTCCTCGTCCTCTTTGTAGAGAAACAGGTTCTCGTCAAAACCGCCCACCGCGCCGAAGGCTGCGTGATCGACCAGCTCGCGGCCCCCGACACCCACGCGACCTCCTGACGCGGTCGGTCTTCGGCCCTCCAATAGCTCGCGCGTGGCCGCCTCGCTGAGAGAGCGCGCGTACCCCCGCAGACGACCGTGGTCGTAGGGCGAGCGCTTCCGTCAGCTGTGACCAGCTTCGGACCGCTCGCCTTCATCGTCGGCGCAGCACGATCGCGTCGCACAGACGGTGGTCGTGCCCAGCATCAATTCGACGTCGGGGTTAGAATCAAGATGAACCGGGCCTGGGTCTTGCTGGCCGAGCAGGTTATGACCCGCGCCGAAGCCCAGATTCTTCTGCGCGACGAACGCCCGGCAGTGCTCGAAGCCCGCGGCGAGATCGTAGAGGCTTTCACCAGAGTCGTTTTCGAGCAGATTGATCTCATATTCGAGACCGCTGCGCGTGAGGTCCGTGTCGACCGTCGATAAGCACCGCTCGAGATATGTACGTGTGCGGTAGTTGACGACCTGAACTGCGAGCATGGCCGTGCTCTGGATGCTGCTATGCGCCGCGGCGTAGGCCCCGGTGCTCTGCGAGCTGGCGAGCGAACGCCGCGACGAACCGCGGGTTGTAGCGTAGATAACGCCGCCACAGACGCCGTGGCTCGCGGGCGAGGCGGTACGCCCACTCAAGCCCATGTTCCTGCATCCACGGCGGAGCCTGCGGGACAAGCCCCGCATGGAAGTCGAATGCCGCGCCGACGCCGATCAGGATCGGTGCATCGAGTTGGTCGCGCATCTGGGCCATCCACTTCTCCTGCTTTGGCACCCCGATTCCGACCCACACGACGTCGGCGCGCGACCGATTGATTTCGCTGACTACCGCCGCGCGCTCTTCGTCTGTTAGTGACCGGTGGGGCGGCGAGTAGCCGCCGACTATCTTGACTCCGGGGTAGCGCTGGCGGAGGTTGAGCGCGAGCTGCACGAGCGCTCCCTGGTTGCGCCCCCCATAGAGGTACAGGCGCTGGTCTGTCGCAGCGCTACGCGCACACGCCCTTGCCATCAGCTCGGGCCCGTAGACCCGGTCCTCGAGCCGATGCCCGAGTGCGGTCAGGGCCCACACGAGCGGCTGCCCGTCGGGCACGTTGAGCGAAGATCCCAGCAGCGTGCTTCGGAGCTCGGGGTCCTCAGCTGAGGCCATGACCGTGTGTACGTTGCATACGCAGATGTAGCCCCGGGTGCGCTCGGCGACCTTCGCGTCAATCCAATCCAGCGTGTGCTCGTAGTCGACGAGTGCCAAGGGGACGCCGAGCACCTCGACCGAGCGAGGCGGCAGGGCCGCGGCGTCGTTCTGGCGCCGATCGTCCCCTGGGGGCCTTCGTGTGGTCAGCGATGATGTTCTCTCTGGAGTCGAGACTCGTTCTAGGGATAGCAACGGAGGATGGTGCCCGAGTTACGCGGTTTTCCCATTTGCATCGTCAGGACCGTTGATGAATGGACGCTTGCGCGGGGGGCGGACCCGTATGCTCTCGGCGCAATGCGACTGCTTGGTCACCGGCGGGGCCGGTTCATCGGCTCAACCTGGTCGATGCGCTGGTGTCGCGCGGCGACCGCGTGACGGTCATCGATGCCTCTCGACCGGCAAACGGGAAAACCTCGAGAAGGCGCTCGCGGCCGGCACCGCCTCTGAGATCGCCGACGTTCGGAGCGGAGGCCGTGGCCGATGCGTCGCCGCCGGTGAGCCGGAGGTCGTCTTCCACATTGCCGCGCAGGCCGACGTACGCGTTCGGTCGCCGACCCGGTCGCGATGCCCCGTCAACGTGCTGGGCACGATTACGGTGCTTGAGGCTGCACCCGATTCGGGTACGTCGGGTCGTCAGCAGCTCGACCGGCGGCGGTCTGTACGGCGACACCGACGTGCTCCCAACGCCCGAGGATCCGCCGATCCGTCCCCTGGCCCCATATGGTCAGGGCAAGCTCGCCGCCGAGGGCTACTGCGAGATGTACGAGCGCCTGCACGGCCTGTCGACCATCTCGTTGCGTTACGGGAACGTCTATGGGCCACGCCAGGACGTCCACGGCGAAGCCGGGGTGGTCGCGATTTTCTGCGGCTGCCTGATCGATGGTCGAGCGCCGACCATCTACGGCGACGGCCGCCAGACGCGCGATTGGGTCGATGTGTCAGACGTGGTGCGGGCCAACATGATCGCGGCGGAGTCTGACCTGACCGGCCCGGTCAACATCGGCCATGGGCGCGAGACGTCGGTGCTCGACCTACTCGCCGCGCTGCGCGAGGCCGCCGACCGGCCGCTGCTCGAGCCGGTGTTCGCGCCCGCGCGCCCCGGTGAAGTGCAGCGCAGCTGCCTCGATGTGACGCGTGCGCGCGAGCTTTTGCGCTGGGAGCCGCAGGTGGAGTTACGCGACGGGTTGCGCACGATCCTCGCCGGGCTGTAGCGGGTCCCCGCTCGGCATTTCCGCGCGCACGTAGCGAATCCCGCCTCGCAACTTAGGCGCGGTGGCGGCCGCGTGCAAGAAGTCGCCGCCGCCCCCCATCGATCCAGGAGGTTCGCAACGAGCGAGATCGGCAGCGACACGGCGTAGCCGCCAGGAGCGCCGCGCCCGAGTCGCTAAGCAGGCGGTCGAAGAGCAGAAACTGGAGGCTCCAGGTGGTGGTGATGAACGGGGTCGCCGGCCGGATGTCGATCTGCTCGAAACCCGCCTGGGCCACCGCCCGTCCCAGCCCGTCGGCGGTGAAATGGGTCCGATGACGCGGGAGCTCGAGCGGGAACCAGTACTCGGTGAAACGCGCGCCGCTGCCACGAGCCCCAGTTCGGAACGATCACCGCGAGCCGTCCGCCCCGCCGCAGCGCCGCGCTGACGCGGCGCAGATCGACCCTCGGTTCGACCACGTGCTCGAGCGAGTGACGAAAGACCACCGCGTCGACACACTCGGGCTCGAGCTGGGTTGTCGACAGGGTTTCGCCGATGATCTCGGCCCCTCGAGCGCTGGCGGTGCGCGCAGCTTCAGGTGACGGTTCGATCCCCAGCACCCGCCAGCCCGCGGCGAGCCACGAAGCCGCGAGGTCACCCCGCCCGCAGCCGACATCCAGCAGCGTCCGCGACCCGTTTGCTGCCCTGAGCTCAGCGAGTGGGAAGCGGCGGTCCCTGGCCCGCTGCATCAACCGCATCACGGTGGCCAGCGGCCCGCGCGGGATGTCGAACGGAGCGTAAGTCTGTGGGTAGAAGGCGGCCAGTTCCTGCTCGCTCGCGAGCGGCAAGGTGGTGCCCGATCCGCAGTCGCGACAGGCGTGCACGGCCCACGATCCGGGGATCGAGTGCATCCGGTCGCGTCCGACCAGCGTCGGTGTCGCCGAGAGCGGGCCCCCGCAGGCCAAGCAGCGAGGCACCTGAGCCTCGTCGGCGGTCACGCGTACGCCTGGCGCAGCCGGGCCGGATTCGTAAGCGGCGCGCTCGTCACAACTTGGCCCCAGCGCGCGGCCGCCGACCCTTAGCCCGAGGTCCGCGCGCCCAGGCCGACTCGTCGGCGTCGTCGGGCGCCTCCTCGTCAGCGTCCGATTCAGCGCGGCGCGCCCGCTCGCGGCCTTCAAGCAGCGCCAGTCGCTGCGCGAGGACGCGCGTCTCGTCCGCCAGTCGCGAGACGACCGCCGAGAAGTGCAACACCAGCAGCAGCAGGAACGCGAACGCGATCACGAAGAAGGCGTTCGAGGGTGTCGCGATCCCAACGGCCTTTGAGATCGCGCTCAGCAACTGGTCCCAAACGGCGAGAACAAGGATGCCAGAGCCGCCCCGAGCCACAGGATCGCGTAGCGCTCGGCCAGGTAGCGCCGCCGCACCATCTCGAAAACGAGCAGGAAGACGACCACGGCGAAAGCGATTGCGGCGAGTTGGGCGCCGAAGTGCATCGCTCAGAGTCTCCGGGTCGCGAGCACCGGTGCGGGGTCGCCAGATTGACGACGGTGCGCCGCCGCAGAAGACCAACGAGCAGAGCCAGCGAGACCTTGATCATGTAGTAGAGCGAACGGCCCTTGGTGATCGACGATTGGCCGGCGCCACGCTGATGCATCTTGACCGGTACCTCGGTCATCCGCAGACGGTGAGCGTGCAGCATCAGCACGGCCTCTACCTCAGGGTAGTCGTGCGGATAGTCACGGGCGAACAACTGGATCGCGCGGCGGTTGTAGATCCTGAATCCCGAGGTCGGATCGGTGACGCGCTGTCCCAGGATCTTCGACAATGCGAACGCGAACAGATGGATCCCGGTGCGGCGGCTGATCGGCGCGGAGTACGCGGTCTCGGTGCTCAAGAACGCGAGCCGCACACCATGTCGATATTCGGATCGGTTGTAATCCTCAACAGCAGCGTGTCGAGCTCTGCCGGCTCATGCTGGCCGTCGCCATCCACCTGTGCCATGTACTCGTACCGTGCTCCAACGCGTACTGGAACCCGGTTTGGACGGCACCGCCATCCCGAGGTTGAACGGCAAGCTGACGACCTCTGCGCCGGCGGCGTCAGCACGACGGCGGTGTCGTCGGTCGAGGCGTCATTGACCACGACCACATCGAAACCCGGGGCACGTTGATGGAGCGAGCGGATCACTTCGGTGATCAGCCGGCCTCGTTGTACGCAGGAACGATGGCTAACAGCGAGCTGGTTTGGGACCCCATCAGCTGCCTCTATTATCGCGCCGGCCCATGGGACGCGTCGCTGTCGACGATCGTCGTCGCCCACAACTCACTTGGGGAGCTGCGGCGGTCGCTGCCGCCGCTGCTGGCGCAGTTGTCCGACGAGGACGAGCTGATCATCGTCGACAACGCCTCAAGCGACGGTATCGCGGGTGGACTCGAAGAGCTCGCCCCCAGAGCGAGGTTGATCGCTGTCGAGCACAACGTCGGTTTCGCCGGCGGCGCTAACCGCGGCGTTGCGGCGGCCAATGGAGAACTCATCGTGCTCCTGAATCCCGACACGGTCGTCCAGCCCGGTCTGGCCGATGCGATCTGTGCCCCATGGGGCGGCCCGTGGGCTGCCTGGATGGATCTGGTCTGCTCGAGGGTGGGGAACGGATCTACACGAGCGGAGGAGTACTGCACTTCACGGGCTTCGGCTGGGCAGGCCAGGCCGGGCACCACGCGACACGGCACCGGAGCAGATCACAGAGGTCGCCTTCCTGTCAGGCGCCTGCCTTGCGATCCCACGGACCCGGTGGGAGCAGCTCGGGGGCTTCCCGGAGCATTTCTTCATGTACTGCGAAGACGTCGATTTATCGCTGCGGTTGCGGTTATCGGTGAAAATTGGCAACTGCGCGAGACGCGGTCGTCGAGCACAGCTACGAGTTCGCCAAAGGTCCGCGCAAATGGCGCTTGCTCAGCGCAACCGCTGGGCAACCATGATCCGAACCTATCCCGGGCCGCTGTGGGGTGCAGTGGCACCCGCCTTGATCGCGACCGAGGTCGCGGTGTGGGCGGTGGCGGCCCGCGGCGGATGGGGCCGGATGAAGCTTTTGGCGACAGCTGACGTCGTCCGCGCGCTTCCGCGCCTGTGGCGGAGCGAGGCTCGATTCAGGCCAGCGCCCGCGTCGCGCCCGCAAGTTCGTGTCGCATCTGTCCGGGTCTGGACTCGCCTTACTTTGGCTCGGTCGGGACTGCGCCACTGTTGCGGCGTGGGCTGGAGCTCTACTGGAAGGCCGTGCTGTGGGTGTTGCGTCGCGCGAAGTCCGGGGCCCGCGGTCACGCGGCCTGAAGACCTAGGCTCGCTGTTGCTCCTCGTCGTCGGTCGAGGTCGCTGCTCCGATCGCGATCGCACCGAGGACGATCGTGCCTAGAAGCGCGAAGGCCAACACCCAGAAGGTCCAGCTGCCGACCCAGCTGGGGCGGAACAGCGACGCTCGGGAGAACGCCTGTCCAAGCGATCCCAACAGCGACCGATTCGGGCCGCTGAGCATCACCAGCGAGTACTCCAGCCCGGGCTTGTTCCCCGACATCACGATGTTCGCGTGCGTCGCCGGCGAGCCGAGCAGCGAGAACGAGTTGGCGCCCCTATCGATCACGCAGATGTAGAGCGGTCTCCTCGCGGGCACGGACTTGACGAGAGCCGCTTCGTATTCGCTCGGCGCCAGCATCGCGATGAGGGCGCCGGTGGCGAGGGACCGACGGTTGGCGGCATCCTCAACATTGATCTCCACGACGGTCGGCCCACGCACAGCGGCGCCCCAGATGGCCACGCTCTGGCTCGATCCTTGGGCGATGACCGGTCCCTCCACGCCTGCTGTGACGCGGAGAGTCCAGCGACGGGCGCCTGGTCGGGCGAATCGAGCGCGAACGTGCGTTCGGCTCTTCTCGTGACGCAGCGACGAGCCGCACGATCACGACGACCACGGCCAGCGCGACAAACGGAATCCAGCTGCGGCGGGTCGTCATAGGTAGTAGGCCTGAAGGACGAAGCCAACGAGATCGCCTGCAACGCCAGCAGGCTAGTGAGCGACCCCGCACGCCGATGGTCGCGCTCGCAACGGCAGCCGGCTGACGATCAGACCGACCGCCAAACCGATAGGCCGATCACCGGTAGCAGGTAACGGCCCTGCAGGGCGGTTACTCCCGTAGCGATGATCGAGCGATAGTCGGTGAGATGAAGGAGGCCCAGGAGCGCAACGCGGTGAGAGCAAAGAACGCCAAGAGCGCCAGATGCCTGCGGTCGCGAAGCCGGCTTAACAGAGCGACCGTAGCGATCGCTAACACGCCGAAGGTGATCGCCGCCGCCGGGTACAGCCAGTTGGGCAGGCTCACGTCGAGCCAGCCGAACCCACCTGTCAGTTGTCGCAACCACTGCTCGTAAACCGGAAGCTGCGGGGTGGTCCGAAACCGTGTCATGAAGGGCAGGCGTGGGAGATAGAACTGCCAGAGGTAGCTGAGGAACTGGCGGATGTTGAACGGATGCGATCCGGGACCGGTGGAGATCGTGTTCACGACGGGGCGTCCGAGCACAACGGCCCCCCCCGCCCAGGCGAGAATCGGCACGACCAGAGCCGAACTGGCCGCCGCGATACGGCGGGCGGTCGACGGTCGCTCAGAAGCCGGCCGGCGCCGCCAGCCCAAAAACAGCGCGAGCAGGAGCGGAACGATCAGCGCATACGAGGTCGCCTTGGTCAGCACCGCTGCGGCCGTGACCCCGCACAGCGCGACCACGTCGCCCCCGCGTGCACCGTGATTGATCACACGCGCCCCAAGCCAGATGGCGAACGTCCACAAGGTGATCAGGAGCGCATCGGGGTTGACGTTGGTGGACATGAAGGTGACCATCGGCATCAGGCCCGCAACCGCCGCGCAAGTGAGCTGTAGCAGCCGTCGCCGGCCGAAGGTCTCACCCGCGAGCAGCCACGCGCCAAGCGTTGTGGCCAACAAGAGCGGCACACCCCAGATGCGCACGGCATAGAGCCTTCCGAATGTCGTTCCGCCGTGGTCGACACGGTAGGCAATCGCCGCGTAAAGGTAGTAGAGCGGCGGGTTTACGCCGGCCAGGTTTGCCCCGCCGCCGTTCGTCCTCGAAGGCGGGTGCGCCCGGACCTCGGCCAGATACGCATCCCAGTCAGCTTCGCTCCAGTCGGGCGGCGACGACTGCGGGTAAAACGCTCCGCGGCTCGCCCCGACCGCGTTGTCGGCGACGCCCTGGTCGCTGGAGATCTGCGCTTGCCCCGGGCGCGCCTTGACCGCCGGCAGCGTGAAGCTCTCGGCGAGACTCTCCACATAGCCGAAGTGTGGACCTTCGTCCGGGGATTGCCATGGTAGGACACACCAGCGCCCACGCAAATCCGACAACGAGAACGGCCGCCAACAAGGCCAAGAAACTCGTGGGGGGCACCGGCACCCGCAGGCGCGATCGCCCCGGCGCTACCTGAGTTGGAGGCCGGAGGCTCAATTGGTCCGGCGCTGCCTGAGCCCAGCGCTCCATGGGTCCGCAGGGTAGTGAAGCGGGCATGAGCCTGAGGTCGAACCACATTCGGGCCCCAGCAACCGCACATGGACTCCACCACCGCTGCCGTGGGGATCGCGATCCCCAGGCTCAACGCCGGCGGCGGCTTGCGGCATGCTGATGCAGCGTTCCCGCGGCGCGCATGTGGTCTTTTGGACCTAGTGGCCGGGCGCGCACGCGCACGCGCTCTGGGGCCCGAGATCGTCACGCGTACGCCTGGCGCAGGCGCCAGAGGAATACCGGTCCGCCTGCGATCGCGTACAGCACGCCTGCCAGCAGCAAGGTGATCGAAAGGACCAGGCCGGCGGCAGCTGCGGCCCCTATGCTGCTGTGCCCGAAGACGATCACCCGGTCCGCCCGCGGTGCCGGCCCCGGGCCCAGCGAACAGATTCGACGGCGCGCCCCCGGCGACGAACGTCGCGACCGCCTGAAGCAGCGACGGATGCAGCCCGACGGCGCGCAGAACGAATAAGAGTACGCAGGACCTGGACGACGATCACGACCACCATCAGGCCGGCAACGACCACGCGCTGTCGGGAATGGAGCAGGACGTGGAGACCACGCAACGTTTGTCACGCTCAAAGCGGCGTCGCACCCCGAGCGCAGTCGCCATGCCAGCCACGCATCCGAGGAGGATCAGCACCGGTGCCCACCAGGGCAGTTTCAGCGCGCTGGCGCTGGCGACGATCAGTAGCCCCACAACGACCGCTCCGATCAATGAGGTGGATGTGTCCACCATGATCATCTGAGGGATCGTCGGCGAGCGCTCGCGATCGATGCGCTGCATGAGCGCGCCGCGCACGATGCTCGATGCGTAATGGTTGATCGTCGCGGCAAGGAACGTCAGCGAGTTCGCAGCATGTATGTCGCCGGCGCCGGGGACGGCCTCCCATCGCGTTCGAGCCAGAGACGACCGCCTCGGTTCGAGCAACCAGGGTTACGAATGCAAGCCCTGTTCACCAGAGCCAACTCAGCGATGCTCACGCGCCGCGCTGCTCGCGCGATCTGGTGTCCGTTGCCGAGGATCACGTAGCCTAGGACCCCGAGCACAAGGAGGGGCACCAGCACGCTCAGCGCGAGCCGCAGCCAGCCTCTCCGACCAGGCCTGGGAGTGCGTGCGATGGGATCCGCCGGCGGGCTCCTCAAGGCTTGGATTCCGCGCGAGGCCGCCCGACGCGGACCCGGTGGTGCCGTCATCCAGGGAGGCTCGTCCGCCGTCTCGTCTGCCTCGGGTTCGTGGCGACGCGCCGGCTCACGTTGCTCGAGCAACGCTAGGCGCTGGGCGAGCACTCGCGTCTCATCGGCCAGCCGCGAAACCACTGCCGAGAAGTGCAGGACTAGGAGCAGGAGGAACGCGAACGCAATCACAAAGAACGCATTCGATGGTGTGGCGATGCCGACGGCACTGGAGATCGCGGCAAGCAGCTGTTCCCAAGCGGCGAGCACGATCAGCACCAACGCCGCGCCAAGCCACAGGATTGCGTAGCGTTCGGCGAGGTAGCGTCGGCGGACCATCTCGAACACGAGCAGAAACACCACCACGGCGAAGGCAATCGCTGCTAGCTGAGCGCCGAAATGCATCGCTACATCCTCCGGGCGCCGCCGATCCCGAGGTTGAAAGGCAGCGTGCCAACCTCGGCCCCGGCCGTTGAGCCGAGCTTCGCTGTGTTGCAGGTCGAGCCGTCATCGACGACGATCAGATCGAAATCGGGCGCATGCTCGTGGAGCTCGTGCACAACTTTGGTGACCGAGCCGGCCTTGTTGTACGCGGGCACTTCGGCCAGTAGCGAGCCGTTCGGAGACCCCATCAGTGATCTCTATTATCGCGGCGGCTCATGGCTGGTCTGCAGCTGACGACGGTGATAGTCGATGACATCTTCCCGCGACTCACCCTGAGAGCGAGTCCTACAAATGCAGGAACCGCCCATACACCTCGATCGATAGGGTCCGCCCGTGTTCGGCGAAGGTAGCGCAATCCGCCGTCGCCGCCTGTGGAGTAGCCGTGCGGCGGTGAAGGGTTACGCGCTTCTGCGCGCCGCCGCAGAGCGGTTGGGGCTGCAGGTAGTGCTAAAGACGTATTACAGCCCCATCCCGGACCTCGCGCAGCTGCCAGCAGAGGTGTGGGTGACGCGGGACGCGCTCACTGGGGTCGCCTTCGACCTCGACGCGCAGATGCGGTTTGTCGAGGACTCGCTCGCGCCCCACTTGCGCGCGAACCTGTGGTCGAGCGACCTGCCGCCTCGCCACGCCTACGATCCGGGCAACGACTCGTTTCCCCGCACGGACGCCGCCTTGCTCTATGCGATGGTGCGCCACCTGCGTCCCAAGCGGATAGTCGAGTTGGGCTCCGGCCAGACGACACGAGTGATCGCGCAGGCGTGCCGCGAGAACACCGCCGACGGGGCGGCTGCCCGGCTACGGGTGTTCGATCCGTTCCCCACAGCCGTCGATGACTCGCTGCCCGGTCTCACCAAACTCGCGCGCATCAAGGCCCAGGACGTGCCCGACGCGGTGTTCGAAGAGCTGGAGTCCGGCGACGTGCTGTTCGTCGACACCACGCATACCGTCAAGGTTGCGGGCGACGTCAACCACATCGTGCTGCGCGTCCTGCCGCAGCTGGCGCCCGGCGTAATTGTCCACGTGCACGACATTTTCCTGCCCTACGAGTATCCCCGCTTTTTCCTCGCCGACTATGCGCTGTACTGGGCCGAGCAGTACCTGCTGCAAGCTTTCCTCGCGTTCAACTCCGACTTCGAGGTCCTGTGTGCCGTCCACGCTCTGACCCGGGATCGCGCGGAGCGGATGGTCGCCGCCGGAGCGCTCGCGCGCGGCGACACCGGTGGCTCGTTCTGGATCAGGCGGCGGGTGGCGACGACGGCATAGCCGGCTGCTGTCAGACAACTGACTCGGGCCCCTGCCGACGAGCTCCCTCCGACTGATCGTCGGCATCGCCGACGGCCTGGCCCCGATCGCCCGGCGCCCCGATCGCCCGGCGCCCAGGACGATCGTTCCCACCAGGCGTCGGCAGCGTAATGGGGTGTGCACTAGCCTGAGCGCGAAGTCAGCGGTCACCGCTATGGAATCCAGGCAAGTTTCTGTCACGGTCGCGATCCCGACGCTCGATGCCGGATCCGAGCTTCGAGCGAACGCTTGCGGCGGTGCGTCAGCAGCGCCTTGGCGAGGAAATCGAGCTGTTGATCTGCGATTCCGGATCCCGGGACCAGACCGTCGCGCTCGCCCGCGCCTACGGCGCCCAGGTCATCGAGATCCCGCCCGAGAGTTCTCTCACGGCAGGCACCCGAAACCTGCTGATGGAGCGCGCCCGGGCGAGCACGTCGCCCTCCTCACCCAGGATGCGGTGCCGGCGGCACGCGTGGTTGGCGGCGCTGTTGGGCGGTTTCGCGCTTGCTCCGCGGTCGGGCTTGCTTCGGCCCCTACCGCCCGCGCGCCGAGGCGAGCCCGATGGTCGCGCGCGAGCTGACCACCTGGTTCGGCTCGTTCTCCCCCGACGGACCCCGGTCGACGGCTCGGCCGCCGAGCGAGATGCCCCGCGGCGCGCCTTTCTTGGGGCGCCGGGGGTTCTTCACCGACGCCAACGGATGTGTGGCCAGGGCGGCCTGGGAGGAGGTGCCGTTCCGTGAGGTCGCCTACGCCGAGGATCATCCGCTCGCCCAGGACATGCTCCGGGCCGGGTACGCCAAGGTCTACATGCCCGAGGCTGCCGGTCATCCACTCACACGACTACTCCGCCTGGGCAGTGGCTGCGCCGCAGCTTCGACGAGGCCCGCGCGATCGAGAGGTCTACGGTTCGCGCCGCCGCCGGCTCGCCGCGCAACGTCGCGGCAGCGTGCGCCGACTGGCGACCGTTCGGCGCCGCGAGCGGCAGCGGTCCCGCCTGGCGCCCGGCCGCGCTGCTCGCGCTCGCTCCCCCACCACGCCGCGCGAGCCGCCGGCGCTTTGCTCGGCGCCGCGCGCGACGGCTGCCCCCGCGGGTCCGCCCATCTTTCGCTCGAGGGGCGCCGCGCGGCACCCGGACGTCAGCGCGGCTGCGTCGGCTACCCTCTCGGCCATGCCAACTCCAGCCGTCGGCGGTGAGCGGCTGCCGGTGGTCGCCGCGCGGTCGGTCAGCAAGACATTCCGCGTTCCCGAGGAGCGCAGTGCACACGCTCAAGGAGCGCGCGCTGCACCCGCGGCGCCGCATCCGGCTATCAGACGTTCCGGGCGCTCAACAACGTCTCGTTCGCGGTCCAGCCCGGCGAGTTCTTCGGGATCGCCGGGCGCAACGGCAGCGGCAAGAGCACGCTGCTGAAGTGCATGGCCGGCATCTACCAGGCCGACGGCGACATCTGGCGCCGCGGGCGGCTGTCCACGTTCATCGAGCTCGGGGTCGGCTTCAACCCGGACCTGGCCGCACGCGACAACGTGGTCATGAACGGGATCATGCTGGGCCTTCACCCCGCGGAGGCACGCAAGCGCTATCGACAGCGTGATCGAGTTCGCCGAGCTGGAGGAGTTCAAGGACCTCAAGCTCAAGAACTACTCCTCGGGGATGCACGTGCGGCTGGCGTTCTCGGTCGCGATCCAGGTCGACGCCGACATCCTGATGATCGACGAGGTGCTCGCCGTCGGCGACGCCGCCTTCCAGCAGAAGTGCTTCGACGTGTTCAACGACCTGCGCGACCGGGGCCGGACGATCGTGTTCGTCACCCACGACATGGGCGCGCTGCAGCGGTTCTGCCACCGCGCGCTGCTGCTCGAGCGTGGCGATCGGTCCACCTCGGCGAACCCCACGAGGTCGCCGACCGTTACCTGGAGATCAACTTCGGCCGTGACCCGGACCGAGGCCGCAGCGCGGCCGAGGGCCGCAGCGGCGACGGCGAGGCGCGGGTCGCCGAGGTGTGGGTCGAGAACGAGAGCGGCGAGCGGCTCGCTGCGGTTCCCCAGCACCAGCGCGTGACGCTCAAAGCGCGGGTCGCTGTTCATGGTCGACGTCGACGACCCGTCCGCGAGCGTGTACGTCTACAACGAAGAGCAGCGGGCGGTGGTCGTCGCGACCACCGTGGATCGAGAACGAGCGCAGCGGCCAGCTTCGAGGCCGGCGAGGAGGTCGATGTTCTCGTTCACCTTCGACAACGTGCTCGCCCCCGGGCGCTATGCCCGGTGTTCCAGCTCGCCCACCGCGGCTCGGGGCTCGACGTGATCGATCGCTTCGAGGGCAGCTTCTCGTTCGTCGTCACCGGCCCGCAGCGCTCGGCGGGCTGGTCGACCTGCCGGTGCAGTCCCGAGTCAGCCGGGCCGGCGCTGCCATGGCCAGCGGACGCGCAGCATGAGCGTCGCAGGCGCCCCCCTACGAGTCGCTCGGACGGCCGATCCGCGGGCCGGCGCGCGCTCACCGGCGACTGGCGGCGCTTCTGGCACCTGACCTTCAACATCGCCGTCATGCAGTGGAAGCTGCGCTTCTTCGGCTCGGCGCTCGGCTACCTCTGGCAGCTGGTCAGGCCGCTGCTGCTGTTCCTCGTGCTGTACGTCTTCTTCACCAGATCGCCCACGTCGGCAGAGGCGAGGGCCCGAGCTACGACTACTACGGCGCCCAGCTGCTCGGCTCGATCGTGCTGTTCACGTTCTTCGCCGAGGCGACGGACGGCGCGGTGCGCAGCGTCGTCGACAACGAGGCGCTGGTGCGCAAGATCCAGTTCCCGCGGATGGTGATCCCGCTGTCGGTCGTGCTGCTGGCGTTGTTCAACCTCTGCCTGAACCTGATCGTCGTGCCGATCTTCGCGCTGGCCGCGGGCGTCCGCCCGATGCTGACCTGGCTGGAGCTGCCGCTGATCGTCGCGCTGCTGGTGGTCTTCTCGACCGGGGTCGCGATGCTGCTGTCGGCGCTGTTCGTCTACTTCCGCGACATCCAGCCGATCTGGGAGGTCCTCAACCAGGTCCTCTTCTACGCCTCGCCGATCATCATCCCGGTCGCCACGGTGCAGAGCACCTCAGCCCGACGCTGTGCACATTACATGCTCAACCCGCTCGCGGTGGTCTTCCAGCAGTTCCGCCACGCGTTCATCAACCACGCCACGCCGAGCGCGGCGGCGGTGCTCGGCTCGACGGCTGCGCTGCTGGTCCGCTCGCGATCGTGGCGGCGATCTTCGTGCTCGGCTTCTGGGTGTTCAACCGGATCGCGCCGCGGGTCGCCGAGGATCTCTAGGCGCGCGCGCGACGCGTGGTACGCGGCTAGGCCGGCGAGGCGCGGGGACCGCGTCCGTTGACGGCTCGATTCTCCGCGGGCTGGCGATCCGCACAGGAAGCGCTCGAGCGCATCGATGCGGGTGGCCCAGTCGTAGCCGCCGCGGTGGCGTGCGCCTGCCGAGCCGCGAGCGGAGGCCCGGGTCGGCGAGCAGGCGCCGGAGTGCGCCCGCGACCGCGGCGGGGGCCGGGCATCAGGCAGTTCCCGTCGTCGCAGAAGTCCCGGTTGCCGTGGGCGTCGGTGCACACCACGGCGCCGCCGGTCGCCATCGCCTCGAGCACGGGCAGGCAGAAGCCCTCGTGCGTCGAGGTCTGCAGGAACACCGTGGCCTGGTTGAGCAGCCCGTTGACCTCCTCGTCCGACGGCGATGTCACATAGCGGATGCCGGGTTCGCTCGCCAGCTCGGGCTCGATGCCGAACAGGCACAGCTCTGGGCGCGGCTCGGGCAGCCGGCGCCACGCCTCGAGCGTCAGCGGCAGGTTCTTCAGCGGGTTCGAGCGGCCGAGTGCCAGCACCATGTCGTCGCGGCGAGGGAGTCCGGCAGCGGACGGAAGGTGTCGAGGTCGATGCCGGGCGAGACAGTTCGCTCGAGGCCAGCTCTCGCAGCCGGTCGCGGTTCCAGCCGGAGGTCGTCAAGTAGCGGAACTCGGGGCGATAGGTGCAAGCACCTCGTTGCGGCGTCGCGGGTCGTCGGGGTAATAGCTGGTTTCGATGTCCTGGACGAAGTAGACGGGAATGCCCTGGACAACGCTGGCGCGCCACACCGGCGTGGCCGTGTCCACCAGGTTGCGACCTTGATCGCGTCCAGCGGCGCCAGGGCTGCCACCAGCTCGTCGTAGTCCGCGAACGTGCGCACCGGGCAGCGGAGCTCAAACCATCCGGGGGTCCGCCGAGCGTCCATAGTTCCACGTCGTGGCCTCGGTCGGTCAGGCCGTTGAGGTGCTCGAAGACGTCGCGGTGGCCGCCGCCGATGACGGTGTCCTCGGTCACGTAGACGACGCGCAGCTTGCCGTCCTCGGTGAGTACCGGGCGCGGGTCGAAGAAGGCCCCCATCGCTCCCAGAACGCTCGCTGGGAGGCCCGCTCCCGCTCGCCGACCTCTGTGCCGCGGGTGACCGACTCGTGGTGGTGGAGCCGCGCCGACGGGGCGTAACGACCTTATAGCCGGCCTGCCAGGCGCGCAGGCAGTAGTCGACGTCCTCGTAGGCCATCGGATAGCCTCGTCGAACAGGCCGACCTGCTCGAGGACGTCGCGCCTGATGTACATGCACGCGCCGGTGGCGGCCAGGGTGGGCCGGCACGTCGGCGGGTCCCCAGTCGGCCGGCTTGAATCGATAGCGGTGGTCGAACCACTCGGGCGCTCGGAGTTGCGGATCGTGCCCGCGGTACTGGATCCGGTTGTCGGGGTAGAGCAGCTTGGCGCCGACGATCCCGACGTCGCGGGCCTGTCGTGGCGTGCTGCAGGCACGCGAGCCAGTCGCGCAGCGGGCCACGTCGGAGTTGAGCAGCACGACGTCGGCGGTGTCGGCCGCCCGCAGTCCCCGGTTGACGTTGGCGGCGAACCCGCCGTTGTGATCTGCCGTCGACACCTCGATGCCGTCGATCCGCGCAGCGCGGCCATGTGCTCGGCGCCGCTGGCATCGTCGGTGACGACGATCCGCACGCGGTTCGGTCGGTGGTCTGCCGGATCCTGGCCACCAGCGCGTCACCAGCTTGGCGTCGCGGAAGCTGGGGATCACGATTGTCACCGGCCGTCCCTGGCGCCGGTACCAGCGCCGGGCCGCTAGCGCGGCTCTTCCCGGCCGGGCCCGAGTCGGCACGCGGTCAAGCGGCGTAGTCGGAGCGGGAAGATCAGGGTCTGGTCGACGACCCACCAGATACCCCGTTACCTTAGGTCAGGTCGACGCGGCGGGGCAGTTGGCGAGCCGGCCCGGTCGCCGACCGTCCAGAGCGGATTGTGGCTCCTGCAGCGGCGCAACCGCTTTCGCCTGCCGCAATGGCCCGATCATCGGCCTAATGTATCGAAGCATTCGCCGGCCGTACATCAGCATCTGATCCAGTTCCCAGATCTCACGGCGCGCCGCCTCCTCGACCGCGTCCACCGCGAGGTCCGTCTCGAGGTCCGCGATCGCAACCTCAGCTCGGGGACATCGCTCGCCGTTGCTCGGCATCGGGGAGGAGTTCCGACAGGCGATCGCGTTCCTCCAGCCGCTCCTCCAGCTCTGCGATGTACTATCCTTATCGGTGATCGAGCCGGTCTGGCTCTCGAATTTCACCGGCGAGCCATTCGCGGAACTCGAGCGTGCCCGTCATCGCCCCGAGCTGGCGGAGCTCCGGCAAGGGCGAGTCGCTCGAGATCGCGATCGTGTACGTCTCCTCGCCAGGCGTGCCCGTAGTCAGCTTGCGGATCCCGATGTCGTCGATCGGGTTCCCATCTCCCTGTGCATACGAGGCATCCCCGAGCAGTGCCGAGACGATGTAGTTGCTCTGCCTGACCAACCGCACATTGGCCAACCGGGCGCTCAGAACCTCCTCGAGCTCGCTTGGCGTGAACTCATGGATGTGGTGGGGGTTGCCGGCTCGGTACAAACTGTGTCTCGGGGAGGAGATCAACAGCAGCCCACCGGGGGCCAGCACGCCCACCAGCTCGTCGAGCACGCCCGACGGGTTCTGCATGCGCTCGATGACCTCGAAGCAGACCACCAGCTCGAACGTGTTGTCGCCGAAGCTCAGCTTGCGCAGGTCCTCGGCCTGCAGGTGGACCGAGGCGGGCATCGTCGGGGCAAACGTGTCGAGCACCGCCTGCGCGATGTCGACGCCGACGACCTGGCGTGCACCTCCCGCTGGCGAGCAGCCTGCTGCCGTACCCGGTGCCGCGCAACCGGCGTCGAGGACGGAGCAGGCCCTGGCTGGCCTGCGCTGCCCACAGGTAACGTGAAGAAGCGCTCGACCTCGACGGCCGACCCCGACCCTGGTCTGGGACGAAGCGTTCCGAGATCCCGTTCTCGGTTCCCGCTGAGTCGGCGTGGATCGGCGGCAGAATGACCGCCGGGTTCAGGCGATGCTGGCGCCTGACGATGTGCCGCTGCCAGAGGTCGCGCTCGTGAGACGTCTGAAGGCCAGCACTACCCGCTCCGGGAAGTGGCTGACACGCTCGCCTACGAACTTGCGCTGCAGGGGGTGCCTTCGTCGTTGCATCTGGGGCCGTTCCCGCCGCCCACCCCCGCACGTCTTCGTGTTGCTGGACCTGGAGGAAGTATCTGCTGCTCGAGGGCAAGCGCGCGCCCCGCGACGACGCGATTCTCCGTCGAACGATCTTCGTGTGCGCCGAGCGGCCATCGGCCGATGCCGATGACCGCGACCTCGATCTTCTGCGCCGGGCGGGCGCTGTGTTTGCCCTCGACCAAGGGTCGGTCACGGCGATGCGCCTGGCTGGAATTCCAGTCTGGTTGCTCAGGCCGGGGTATTCGAAATCGTTGGACCGGTTCGACCCGGAGGCACCGCGACCGATCGACGTGATGTTCCTCGGCGACCATAGCCTGCGGAGGACGAGATACCTGGGCCGCGCCGCTAAGGTCCTGTCGCGTCACAACTGCCTGCTCCAGATCTCCGACGGGGTTCCGAGCCCCGGCGATACGAGCTCGTTTTTGGGCCTGGGCCGATGGTCCCGATTGGGACAGACCAAGATCCTGATCAATATCCACCGTACCGAGGACTTCATGTTTCGAGTGGCGTTCGGCGCTCGACGCGATCCACACGGGCGCGGTTGTGGTCACTGAGCACGCGGCCGGGATCATGCCGCTGGAGCCTGGTGAGCATCTGCTGGTCGCAAGCCCAGACTCGCTTCCATACGTGGTCGAAGCGCTGCTGCGTGATGAGCGGCGGCTGGCTCGCATCCGCCAGCAGGCGTACGAACGTCTCGTCCTGGATCCCGTACGCGCTCTGGGTGTCGGTCCTCAGGGCGGCCGTGGTGGACGTTCGGCGAACCAATTGGAGTCGAGGCACTGCCCGCCAAGCCGCAACCCGACAAGGCGCGGGCGGTCGCGAGCGGGGCCCCGGCCCCGCTACGACCGACGCGGGCGCGGCGCAGCACAGCGTCCTGGTCAGCAAGCCGCTGCACATCGACGTAGCGCGATGCGGGATCGCCACGAGACCCCCGCCTGGCGCGCATCGCCGGCCCCCGACTGACGGCGATCGTCGTTCTCGTTGACGACTGCGAGCATCTCGGGGCAGCATCGACTCGCTGGCCTATAGCAGGCTGCGCGACTTTGAACTGGTCGTCGTGGACGCCGGAGAAAGCGACCGCGGGAGGGGTTCCGCGCTGGACTGGCTGGTCGATCATCCTCGGATCGCGGTTCGGCTCGTGGTACCTGCGACTGCGCGCGGGCCGGGCGTGGCCCGGAACATAGGCCTGGACTTCGGCCGTGGACCGCACTGCCTGTTCCTGACGCGGGACAGATGCTCTATCCACGCGCCCTCGACGTGCTCACGGGGACGCTGTTGGGGATTGCAGACGCCGCGTTCGTCTACCCATTCAAGAGGTGATCGGCGCGCCAAACGCTTTCGTGGAAGCCGGGCGACTATCTGATGAGTTTTCGGCTGGGACCCGGGGCGCCTGCGGGTCGGAAACCACATCCACCCGCTGGTCCTGATCCGCGCCGAGTGCCTGCGGCAGCTCGCCGGCTTCGCCACCATTCGCCCTTGCGAGGGCTCGAGGACTACGACCTGTGGTGCCGGATCGCGGAGTGGGGGTGGAGGGGCCAGCTTGTTTCCCAGGAGCTGGCGTGGCGGACGGAGTTGGCGTCGTCATACGTGCTTGCGGAGATTCATCCGACAACCGGGCCCGGGACGGTCGCATGAGCAGGCGCTCGCCGAGGCTGATGGGCGGCGCCTTCAGGTGACGCTGTGTCGGGTCGGGCGCGTGCCTGCTCCCGCGCGTCAACGCAACGTGAATTCCCGCGGTCGGTGCGGTAGTTGGGTTGTAGTAGGGGTCGTGGGTGTGGTTTTGGGCCAGGTTTCGCGTAGCCGCCAGATTGGGGCAGGTCGTTTGTCGTTCTGTCGGGGCCGGTGGCTTTCAGGCGCGCGTCGGGGACGATCATACGGCGTCGCCCGCGCGGTGGCGCGCAGGAGTAGTCGATCAGCGCCAGCTCTCCGAGTTCGGGGTCCAGGCCGCCGAGCTGCCGGTAGGTGTCTGGCGGGTGGCGAGCACGCCGCTCACCGCACTCAGGTTGTAGACCACGGGCAGCGCGGCGCGCGCGGGTGATCCGTAGTGGACGTAGAGAGAAATCCCTCGGGAATCACGATCCCGCAGTGCTGCACGCGTCCGTCCGGCACAGCATGACCGGTCCGCGCCGGCGATATCCGGCTGGCTGGTGTATCCGATCAGCCGCGTGAGCCAGTCGTGGGTGAGCCCGATCGCCGGGTCTCCCATGAGGACAACGTGGTCGGCGGTCGCGGCGTCGGCGGCTCTGGCCAGGGCGGTAGCGTGATCGTCGCCGGAGTTCGTGGCGACGGTTCTGATGCGGGACTCGGGGATGCGCTCCTCCGTGAGCGCCGCGATCGCTGCGTAGAACGCGTCCGTCGATGCGGCGAGCACGACGTTCCAGGTCGGATGCGGTCGAGCCAGCCATGATTCGGCTTGCTCGGGCGATTCCCCCGGGATCGTCGACGCCCGCAGGAGCTCGATGCTCGTCGACGAGTGGACCCGGTGCACGACGCGGTGATCCCCGCACGTGCGCGAACTGCACCTCTGCCTCGACCCCGCTGCGCTGCAGGTGGTCGGCGATCGCGCCCGGCTGAGCCAAATACGCGTAGGGCTCCGCTTGGTCGCCACGGGCGGTGGATCGGGCGTGGGCGCGCCAGTGGTAGAGGACGCGGGGGATGTGGGCGATCCGGTCGGTCCGTTCCATAAGCCGCAGCACGAGGTCGTAGTCCTCAGCCATCGAACTCGGTCCGAAAGCCGCCGACCTCGGAGACCAGCGCCCCGGCGATAGACGCCGAGATGACAGGTGTACATCAGTGCCGACATGTGCTTGGGCGACCATCCCGGCTTGGGATGAGGCTCGACCCAGTCGGTTCATCGACGACGTCCTCATCGCTATAGATCATGTCGAGCTCCGGTTGACTGGCGATCCTGTCGGCGACCTGCGCCAGCGCGTCGGGTGCGGCTGTCGTCGTGGTCGAGCAGCGCGACGTAGCGGCCACTGGCGAGCTTGAGGCCTCGTTGGTGGCGCTTGAGATGCCGCCGGCCCGTGTCGCGACGCCTGAGGTGGATGCGTGGATCCTGGGCGACATGTCGCTCGAGCGCGGCGACGACCTCGGCGTCGGTGGAACCGTCGTCGACCAGACATAGCTCCCAGTCGCCGAAGGTCTGGCCCCGGACCGAGACGATCGCCTCCTCAAGCATCTGGGTGGCGGGTCGTGGACCGGAGTCAGGACCGAGATCAATGGAGGCCCCGACCGCCGCACGGTGGCCGAGGGCAATCGGCCCGGGCGTCGGGGCCGGTAGGGGCGGCGCGTGCGGATCGGTGATTACCGGGTTCAACCAGATCGCTCGGGCCACCGACAGCGGACGCAGCACGCCGCGGACCGGACGCTGAGCTGGAGCGTGCTGGTGCTGCGGGAGCCGGCAGCTCACGCGCAGGCCCCGAGGCCTGCTCCAGTCGGACGCCCGCAGCGTGCCGGACCAGATCTCACGCCGCTGGCCGGTCCGGTCGGTGACTGCAACGGAGGCGCGGACCGCGCCACGGCCATCACGCCAATCGTGCGGCAGCAGCATTGCGCGGGCTGCGACGAAGCCTCATCTGCAAGCCTCAGTGGCAACGTGAACGTAGTCCCTGCCGGCATGAGTAGCGCCCGACCCATCACCCCATCGGGATGCAGGAGCCATTCAGCGGCCGCCGATCCCGCGTCGAGCGTCGCCCGCAGCGCCGACAATGGCAGCCGCCGGTGACCAACCCATCTCCCCGCGGCGTCTTCTGCAAGCGAGCGGCAGCCACTCGAATCGCGGAACGGGTCATCGGCTCTCAGCGCCGTAACGGCTCAAAGTCCCCGCGGTCGGGCGGTAGTTGGGGTTGTAGTAGGGGTCGTGGGTGTGCGTTTTGGCCCAGGCTTCGCGTAGCCGCCAGATCGCGGGCAGGTCGTTTGTCGTTCTGTCGGGGCCGGTGGCTTTCAGGCGCGCGTCGGGGACGATCACTACGCGTTGGCCGGCGTCGGTGGCGCGCAGGCAGTAGTCGATCAGCGCCGGCTCTCCGAGTTCGGGGTCCAGGCCGCCGAGCTGCCGGTAGGTGTCTCGGCGGGTGGCGAGCACGCCGCTCACCGCGCTTACGTTGTAGACCGAGGTCCCGTAACCGAAGAAGTTATCCATCGAGGTTCGCGAGCCGTAGAGCAGGTGGAGAGGGATGCCCCGGGCATCGCGATGCCCGCCTGCTGGACGTGGCCATCGGGAGCCACAACCACCGGTCCGGCGGCGGCGATATCCGGCTGGCTGGTGTATCCGATCAGCCGCGTGAGCCAGTCATGGGTGAGCCCCACGGCGGGGCGTTTAGGAGCACCAAGTGTTCGGCGGTGGCAGCCTCGGCGGCGCTCGCCAGCGCAGACCCGGTTTCGCGTCCAGGCGGCGTCGGGATCGCGGTGATTCGCGTGCGGGGACGCCGGCGCCCGCCAGCACGGGGACGACGCCGTCCAACGCCTGGCTCGGAGCGGCGAGGACCAAGTTCCACGTTGGGTGGGGTTGCGACAGGCACGAGGCGGCCATCTCTCGGAGCCCGAGCGGCTCGGTGAGGGCCAGCACCAGATCGACGGTCGTACATGGGTCGACCCTATGCACGACGCGGTAAGCCCGGGAGGCCCGTACCCCACCTCGGCCTCCAGGCCGGTGCGATCGAGGTGAGCGGCGATCGCATTTCGAGCGGCCACGTACGCGTAGGGCTTGGAATCGCCGCCGGCTGTGGAGCCGGTGTGGGCGCGCCAGTGGTAGAGGGTCCGGGGGATGTGGGCGATTCGGTCGGTGCGCTCGGTCAGCCGCAGGATCATGTCGACGTCCTGGGAGCCGTCGAACTCGGTGCGAAAGCCGCCGATCTCGGAGACCAACGTTCGGCGGTAGACGCCCAGATGGCAGGTGTAACCGTTGGTACGGAGGGTGTCCGGAGACCACCCGGGCTTGAGGTGGACCCAGAGCTGCCGACCATCGAGCAGGATGTCCTCGTCGGTGTAGATCATGTCGACGTCCGGTTCGGCGGCGATCCTGTCGGCGACCTGCGCAAGGGCGTCGGGGGCGAGGGCGTCGTCGTGGTCAAGCAGCGCGACGTATTCGCCGGTGGCGAGTTTGAGCGCGGCGTTGGTAGCGACGGAGATGCCGCCGGCTTGTTCCCGCCGTTCGAGGTGGATGCGAGGATCGGTGGCGCTGTATCGCTCGAGCGCGGCGATGATCAGCGGGTCGCACGAGCCATCGTCGACGAGGCAGCAGTTCCCAGTGCGCGATCGTCTGCAAGCGCACTGATTCGATCGCCTCCTCAAGCATCGCGAGCGGCGGATCGTGGACCGGGGTAAGAACCGAGATCAAAGGCCCTCGCGAGGGCGATTGGGACCTGGCAGCCTCCGTCGGACGCGTGGCATCGATGGCTTCCGTCCACGACTTCGCTCCCGGGTCGATGATCGCAGGGTCCAACCAGATCGCGCGGGCGACTCCTCGGCGCTGCTGGACACCCGGATGGATGGCCAAATGCAGCTCGCGGGTCGACGAAGGCAACCGCGACGCGATCTGATAACCCCCAGGCGCGCCACGACTCGCTGAGGAGCGCAGGTACCGCGACCAAATCTCTTGCCGCCTACCGTCTGAATCGGTGATCTCGACAGAGGCACGAACGACTCCACGCCCGTCGCGCCAGTCGTGGGGAAGGAGCATCGCTCGTGAGGAGAAGAGCGCCTCTCCGCCGAGTCGCACGGGTAGCGTGACGCGGCAGCGGGCCGGCATCATCAGCGAGCGGCCGGGTACCCCATCCGGATTCATTGACCAGTCTGCCTTCGCCGAGTCATCGTCTAGTGCGAGCCGTAGGGCGGCGAGTGGCACCCGTTCGCCAGGAGTGCTCCGAACAAGCTCCGAATCAGGCGATTCTTTGTCCCTGGTGGCGCGAGCCAGGGGTGTGCTGCTTTTCCGATCCAGGCGTCCGCCCTCAACCGCTCGCTGCTCTGTCGCCCATAAGCAGATGATGCAGGATCGCGACGCCGGCACCGCTGCGACGAGCATGCGAGCTCTCCAAGACGAGCACCGGATTGAAGTGCCCCGTGCCGCACTGCAAGGGTCGAGCCTCCGGGTGCTCGACTACGGATTTAACGCTTGAGCGCCCTGAGCGGTTTGGTCAAACGCCAGCTCAGGGAGTGCAGAACATCGGCGAGCACCCGATCTTGGAACGCCCGACGCTCGTTGAGAGCCCCTGCCTCTTCACGCGCTTTCTCGGCCACCACGTGTGCTTCCTGGAGCGCCTGCTCGAGGTCTGCAACGGTGCGTTCGCGCTCCGCAAGCTGGTCTTCCAGGCTCTTGATGCGATCGACAGCCCCACCAAGCCGCTGTTCTGCGGGCGTGTTAACTTCCGGCGCCAGCTCGAGCGGATGCCGAACGCTCACATCACCGCCACTGGGTTGGAGATCAGGACCAGCGCCTGGTTCGCGAATTCGCTGTAAGAACCCGTCTGGGTGAGAGGTGATCCCATAAACCTCCAAGTCGCGGCGCACCTCAAATTCCCTTCCCTGTCGGGTCTGTAACCAGACACGCAGCGCCGGCAGCACACCACGTGGCCATGCTTGTTCGATACGGAGCGCGCTTCGACGTCAACGCAACCGTCCTCGACCACGAAGTAACCGCCGGTGGGCACGAAGCCAGCGAATGAGGTCAGGGCGGCGAGCGTCGTGTCATATTCGTGCGCAGAGTCCTCGACGACGAGGCAGCGCTTGCCTACCAGTTCACCAACGTGTTCAGCGAGCGCCGGGTCTCGGACATCGCCCTCAACCAAGTCGATCGACTCAGCATAGTTGGGGTCGGCTCGCCGGAGGTGTCGGCGCGCTGTCGCATGGTCGATATCGATCGTCACCACTCGGGGCTCACCGATTAGCCCATACCAACGCAAGATCCGCAGACGATCGCGAAACCACAGTGCGCTGCCTCCGCACTGCGTTCCGATTTCGATCACGGTGTCTGGCCGATCGGACCACATCAAGTGCTCATACGTGCGTAGGTCCTCGGGGAGCTTGGACAGCCTCACTCCAGCGTACGAGTCGCGAGTGTGCTGCCGCATGCGCTCGCGCCAATAGGAGCGTAGGTCTTGGCCCAACTCGACAGCGACCTGAGGTGGCAGCTCAGTCACAGCCTGGACGGTAGTCGAGGGTGGGCCTGTTGTGCAGCGAGCAATCGGTTCACCACCTCGTGCTTGCACCGTGGGAACGACTCGATCCGGCGCACGATAGCCTCGCCCGATGCCCACCTACACCCGGGAGCTCGCCAGGCTGACGGTCGGCGTCGGCGCGAACGTGATGCCTGGCCAGACGGTCCTGCTGGCCGCACACCTCGGGCAGGAGGATTTGGCGCGAGCGATCACAGCGGCGGCATATGACGCCGGCGCACACCAGGTCGAGGTCCACTACGCGGATCCGTTTGTGCAGCTCGCGCGGCTCGAGCACGCGCCCGACGAGGCGCTCGGCGAGGTGATCCCGTGGGTCCGCCAGCGCCCTCAGGCAGCTGGCCGAGATGCGTGGATCGACGATCATGCTGAGTGGGCCGACGGCGCCGGGGCTGCTCGACCGCGTCGATCCGGCGCGGATCGGGCGTGACACGGTGGCGCTCGTCGAGTGGATCGAGGTGCTCTCCGAGCGAGCAGTCAACTGGTCGATCGCCCCCGGGCCGAACGTCGCGTGGGCCAAGCTGGTGCATCCCGAGCTCGACGAGGAGGCCGCGCTCGCGCTGCTCTGGGAAGAGATTGCGCACATCTGCCGGCTCGACGAGGACGATCCGGTCGCCGCCTGGTGGAGCCGGTCCAAGCAGCTGACCGATGCCGCGGCGCGGCTACAAGACGTCCAACTTGACTCGCTGCATTTCGAGGGTCCGGGGACCGACCTCAAGATCGGGTTGATGCCGGGCGTGGACTGGAACGGCGGCGCCTTCCAGACTGCCTGGGGGCGCGATCACCTCCCGAACCTCCCGACCGAGGAGGTGTTCACGAGCCCGGACCCGGAACGGACCGAGGGGGTAGTCACTTCGACCAAGCCGCTGCTGATCTCGGGGCGGGCGGTCGAGGGGTTGCGGATCCGCTTCGAACAAGGCCGGGCGGTCGAGATCGACGCCGACGAGGGCGCGCCGCTGCTGCGCGAGCTGGTCGCTCGTGATCCCGACGCGAACCGGCTGGGCGAGGTCGCGCTGGTCGACGGGAGCGGGCGGATCGGGCCGACCGGCACCGTGTTTCACGACACGCTGCTGGACGAGAACGCCGCCAGTCACATCGCGGTTGGCTCCGGCTTCACCCATCTGACCGACGACGAGCAAGTCGCGCAGCGGATCAACAAGAGCGCGGTCCACACGGACTTCATGATCGGTGGCCCGGACGTCGAGGTGACCGGCGCGACCCGCGACGGGCGTGAACTGCCGGTTCTGATCGGTGGCCGCTGGAGGATTTAGGGCCGCCGTGCCGGTATCGTCACGCGCGCACCGTCTCGAGATGCAGAAGCTGCCGATCAAGCTCGAAGGGCCCATTCTGCTGGCGCCGGTCGTCCACGGCGACGAGCGCGGGTTCTTCCTGGAGTCCTATCGCCTCGGCGTGTTCGAGGAACTGGGGATCGAGGAGTTCGTGCAGGACAATCAATCCCGCTCACGGCGCGGCATCGTCCGCGGGATGCACTTCCAGCCGGGTCAGGCGAAGCTCGTCCGGTGCGTGCGAGGGGCGATCCTGGACGTGATCGTCGATATCCGGCGCGGCTCGCCTCAGTTCGGCACCTGGGAGGCGTTCCCACTCGACGACACTCGGCATCATCAGCTGTACATCCCGGACGGCTTCGCGCACGGCTTCTGCGTGCTATCCGAGCTTGCCGACGTCACGTATAAGACCTCCGCGTACTACGACCCGGCGCTCGAGTCCGGGTTCGCCTATGACGATCCCGAGGTCGCCATCCAGTGGCCGGAGGACCTCGAGCTAGCTGCCTCGGATCGCGATCGGCGCGCCCCGACGCTGGCCGAAATAGAGTTCACGCTCCCGTTCGAGTACCGCGTACATGCGTGACCGGCTCGCCGTAAACCCCAAGCAGTATCGCTTGGTCGCCTATGTGGCGCTTGCCTCGCTGACACTGATCGTGCTTACCGGAGCGGCTGTCCGGCTGACCGACTCGGGGCTCGGCTGCGCCAACTGGCCCAAGTGCGGCGGCACGCCGTTGCCGCCACTGAGCTCCCACGCGCTGATCGAGTTCGGCAACCGGGCGGTGTCCGCCGTCGTCGGCGTGATCACCGTCGTCGCTGCAGTCCTGGCATTCACGCGCCGGCCGTTCCGGCGCGACCTCGCCGTGCTCGCAGTGTTGCTGCCGGTCGGCGTCGCGGCGCAGGCGGTGCTCGGCGGATTGACGGTTCTCAACCACTTGGCGCCGGGGTTCGTGATGGCGCACTTCAGCCTCTCGCTGCTGATCCTGGTGGCCGCTTTCGCGCTCGCGTGGCGGAGCACCTACGAGCCCGGGGCACGCCCGCGGTCGACTGACCGGGTGGGTGTGTGGTCAGTTCGAGGGTTACTTGCGCTGGGCGCGCTGACGATCTTCGCCGGCACGGTCGCCACCGCCGCCGGGCCCCACTCCGGCGGGTTCACCGGTCAGGTGGTGCACCGCCTGCACTTCAAGGGCGCCGACACGCTGGTCTGGGCCGTCCACCAGCACGCGACAATCGCCGCGCTGTTCGGCGTCGCCGTGATCGGTGTCTGGTTTTTGTACCGCCATCGAGACGCCTCCGCGGAGGCGCTGGAGCCGTTGACCGTGCTCGGTGTGCTGCTCGCCGCTCAGGGTCTCGTCGGCAGCGTGCAGTACGAACTCAAGCTTCCGAGCCAGATGGTTTGGATTCACGTGTCGCTGGCCACCGTCACTTGGCTGGCGCTTTTGTGGGCGGTCGCTGCTGCCGGGCAGCTGGTCCCGCGGCGGGTGGAGATCGGTGTCTCAGAGCCGCAAGGCGCGGCGCGAGAGCTTGAAGCCATCGGACGCGCTTCATAAACTGCCGCGAGCTGAGACCCGGCTCCGATGTCGGTCGCAGCGCAACTCTGACGCACGGGTCCGGTTTTGATGGGCAACCGTCTAACGGGGGGTTTTGTGGTTCGGTTTCGGTGGATGTCGATAGCGTCGTTGGTGCTGATCGCCTGTGCGTGGCCAGCCGCGGCGCACGCCGTTTCCTACGGGGCCGACGTCGACGGCGATTTCGACTACTACGCGAGCGGCTTTTGGACGTGGGACGAGGTCCAGACCTCCTTGAGTAGCCTGCACGCCGCCGGAGGTACCGTCGCGCGAGCCGCCGCCCACTGGGAGACCACAGAGCTCAAGCCGCTGCGCGGCCATTACCGCTACGACTGGCGCTACGACGACATGGTTGCACGCGCGTTGGCGAGCGCCCACATTCGCTGGGATCCGACGCTCGATTACACGCCCAACTGGGCCCAGGTGCGGATCCAGCCGCTGGTGTATCGCGCCAGGCCTGGCCACGCCAGGTTCGTCGCCCCCGAACCACCGGCAAATTACGCCGTCTACGGCGCATTTGTGGCCGCGTTCGCGCGCCGCTACGGCGTCGGCGGAAGCTTCTGGCGCGCCAATCCAAGGCTGCCGGCCGAGCCGGTGACGACTTTTGAGATCTGGAATGAGCCCGACGATCGCTGGACGTGGGGCCGCGACGTCAACCTGCAGGACTACGCGAAGCTGTACCTGGTCGCCTACCGGGCGATCAAGGGCGTGAACCGTCACTCGCAGGTGATCACCGGCGGCCTGGCATTCAATTACTCCTCGCTGATCCGGCTGCTGAAAGCCTTCGAAGGCTTGCCGATGGACGGCCTCGGAGTGCATGCGTACGCCGCCAACCCCAACGCCACGATCGCCATCGTGCGCTGGACCGAGCAGCAGATGACCGCCTTCGGCCGTGGCCGGACGCCGCTGATTGTCAACGAGTTCGGTTGGAACAACGCTCCCCTGAAACTGAAACTCTTCCAGTCGGTCCCGACGCGAGATCTGAACAGCTATCTGGTGCGCTCGATCGTCGGCCTGTCGAAGATCAAGCAGGTCAGCGCCGTGATCCCCTTTGATTGGGCGGATCCGAGTTGGGGTCTGAATAGCGGCGCATTAGCCAAGGGCATCAGCCAAGCCCGGGCCCGATAGCCGCCCCGCAAGCCGGCCCGGGCACTCTGTCCCAGCGGCCATGGCCGAGTGATCGCTCGGGTACGATCGCATCCGAAAGATGTCGACCGATCGCCAGTCTCAGGTGTCAGCGCCGGCACGCTCCGCCGACGCGTCGCTGAACATCCTCGTCGTCGATGACGAGTCCGACCTGCGCGAGATGTTGACCCGCTCGTTCTCGCGCGAGGGCCATCGCGTGCTGGCGGTCGCGGACGGGCGCGCCGCAATTGACCGCGCGAGCACGGATCAGTTCGACATCGTCCTGCTCGACGTCGCGCTCGGTGCCGGGCCGGATGGCTATGAGGTGTGTCGCACCCTGCGCGGGCGGCGCAATGTGGTTCCGATCATCATGCTGACGGCGCTCGACTCCGAGGCTGACGCGGTCCTCGGGCTCGAGGCCGGCGCCGATGACTACGTCACCAAGCCGTTCGGACTGGCCGAGCTGCGCAGCCGGATCCGGGCCGTCCTACGGCGAGCCGGTACGCGGGCGATGGGCGATGAGGTACTGGTCGTCGGACCGATCTCGCTCGACCGCGCCCAGCGCGAGGTGATGATCGACGGCACGCCGGTCAAGCTCACGTTCTCGGAGTTCGAGTTGCTCGACGCGCTGATGTCAGACCCGGGTCGGCTGCTCAACCGCCAGGAGCTGCTGCGCGCGATCTGGGGTGACAGCGCCTACCGCGATCCGCGCGCGATCGACGTGCACATCCGGCATCTGCGTGAGAAACTTGAGCCTGAGCCCGAGAAGCCGCGCTACATCCTGACTGTGCGCGGCGCTGGGTATCGCTTACGAGGTCCCTGATGTGCGGCGCAGGTGAGGCCATCTGATGTTCGGCAGTCCGCTCGGCCTTCGCGGCCGGATCGTTGGCGTTGTATTCGTGACCGCCGTTGCGACGCTCGCCGTTGCGGCGATCACGCTGCTCGGACCGCTCGAGAACAGTCTCCGCAAAGCCGACCAGAACACCCTCGTCCACAACCTCGGCCGGACCACGATCTCGCAGTTCTCGCGGCTCTCGCTTTCGGACGTGCAGAGCTCACGACCCGCCGAGCGTGCCGACGCGCGACAGTCGCTTTGCCGCGCCCAGACGGCGCTCGCCACGAGGCTCGGAGCGACGGTCTCTGTGATGGCGTCTCCTGGCCCCACCGGCGAGGGAAGCCAGCCGCTGCCAGCCTGCCCGCGCGCCGCAGCCAACGACGATGACCGCTACGACGACGTCGCGGTCGCGTTCCGCACCAACCGGCGCAAATACAGCTTTGGAACGATCGATGGCGCCGAGTTCGCGCGGGCGGCGGTGCCGTTCGTCGCCAATGACCGCTTGCTCTACGTGCTCGCGGTCCGCAAGCCGATCGTCGAGATCCCGAGCGCCGTCAGCGCGGTCCGGACCGCGTTCTTGACCGCTGCGCTGGCCGGCTTGGTCCTGACGCTGATCCTCGGCATCCCGCTGTCGGCGACGCTTGTGCGGCGCCTGCGGCAGTTGCGCGAGGCGGCGCTTGAGCTCGCCGACGAGGGGCCCGATGTCGAGATCCCGGTCGACCACTCGCGCGATGAGGTCGGCGATCTCGCGCGCACACTCGCGACCATGCAGAAGCGCCTGCAGGAACAGGAGGAAGCCCGCCGGTCGTTCGTCGCGACCGCGTCGCACGAGCTCCGAACGCCGCTCACGTCGCTGGATGGAATGCTCGAGCTGCTCGACGACGACCTGCGCTACGACGCACCGGATCTCGAGGACGCACGGGCGTTGCTCGATCGGGCGCGGGCGCAATCGAAGCGACTTGGGCGTCTTGCTGCCGACCTGCTCGATTTGTCCCGGCTGGACGCAAAGGTAGAGCTTCGCTCAGAGCCGGTCGAGCTCGGCGAGCTCAGCCGCGCGGTGATGGCCGAATTCGAGCTCGGGACGGACGAGCGGGGGATCACCACACGGCTGCAAGAGCACGGCGATGCGGTCTGGGCGGTCGGCGATCCGGGGAGCATCGCCCGGATCCTGCGGATCCTGCTCGACAACGCGGTTCGCGTCAGCGCTTCCGGGGAGGAGCTGACGATCAACGTGCGTAACGGCGCCTACGCCGAGCTCAGCGTGTGTGACCAGGGCCCTGGGGTTCCTGAGCCAGAGCGCGAGCAGATCTTCAAGCGCTTCCATCGGGGTCGCGAGACCCACGGGCAGGCGGGCTTTGGTCTCGGGCTCGCGATCGGGCGCGAACTCGCAGAACGGATGGGAGGCGAGCTGGTTCTGGCGACGTCGAGCGGCACCGGGGCCACGTTCATGCTGCGGTTGCCGACCGCCGCCGTCGCCGGCCAGAACGCTGTCGGGCACCTCTAGCTGACAGCATCAGGAGCGATGGACAAGGCCCTGATGAAGGCGACGCTCGAGGTCGACGACCACCACTGGTGGTATCGCGGCCGGCGGCGCATCATTCGCGCGGAGCTCGACCGGCTGCCGTTGACGGCGGGTGCGCGCGTACTCGACGCCGGCTGCGGCTCGGGTCGCACGCTGGAGGAGCTGATCGACTATGGACAGACGGTTGGCATCGAGCTCGACGAGGAAGCGGCGCAGCTGGCTCGCGATCGCGAGGTCGGCGAGGTCGTCGTCGGCCGCCTCGAGGAGCTTCCGTGGCAGCCCGACAGCTTCGACCTGATCACGTGTCTCGACGTGCTCGAGCACACGCCCGACGATCGGGTGACGCTGACGGAGTTGCGGCGCGTCTGCGAGCCAGGCGGCTTTGCACTGATCACCGTGCCCGCCTATCAGGCACTCTGGTCCCTGCACGACGAGGCCAACCAGCACTACCGGCGCTACTCCAAGCGCTCGCTGCGAGCAGCGGCGACCGAGTCCGGGTGGGCGGTCGTGCGGATCAGCTCGTTCAACAGTCTCCTCCTGGCGCCCGCGGCTGTCGTGCGGCTCACGCAGCGCCGCTTCGGAACGCACAACGGCTACACGAACGACCTCGAGCTAGGCCCGGCGTGGCTCAACGACGCGCTCGAGCAACCGCTGCGGCTCGAGGCGCGCTGGCTCGGGCGTGGCGGCACTCTGCCAGCAGGCCTGTCGCTGCTGGCGGTCCTGCGAAAGCCCTGGACGGACGCGTGACCGCCGGCCGCGCCCGGTTGCGGCACCGGTGATGTTCTGGCTCGGCGCGATCATCAACGTCACGAGCAAGCTCGGCTATTTCTTGCCGGCGATCATCGGGCTCGAGTCGATGGGGGTGCCGTCGCCGGGCGAGACGGCGCTCGTGCTGGCCGCCGTGCTCGCCAGCCAGGGCAAGCTCCAGATCGAGCTGGTGATCGCGATCGGGATCGCCTCGGCGATTGTCGGCGACAACCTCGGCTACGGCCTCGGGCGGTGGCTGGGACGAGATGTGCTCGAAGCCAAGGGCCCGTTCCAGAAGCACCGGGTCGACGCGATCGAGGCCGGCGACAGGTTCTTCAAGCGCCACGGCCCCAAGGCCGTGTTCTTCGCGCGCTGGATCGCGTTCGTGCGCTTTGCCGCCGCCTGGCTGGCGGGCATCAACCACATGCGCTTCCGCGAGTTCTTCGTCTGGAACGCGCTCGGCGGGATCACGTGGGGGATCACCTACGGCCTGATCGGCTACTTCCTCGGAACGGCGGCCGCCAACGTGATCACCCAGTTCGGGATCTTCGCGGCGATCGCATTCGTGCTGCTGATCGTCGGTGGCTACGCGTTCGTCAGGTACCGCCGCGGACGGCGCAGCGTGGACTCGGGACCCTCGTCGGACTAGGCCTGGGACTTGTCGAAGTCGAGCGCGCAGGAATTGATGCAGTAGCGCTGCCCGGTCGGGCGCGGGCCGTCGTCGAACACGTGGCCCAGATGGCCGCCGCAGCGACGGCACAACACCTCGGTGCGGCGCATGAACAGACTGCGGTCCTCGCGCAGCTCGACGTTCGCGGCCACCGCCGGCTCGTAGAAGCTGGGCCAGCCGGTGCCGGACTCGAATTTCGTGTCGGATCCGAACAGCTCGGCGCCACACCCGGCGCAGCGATACGTGCCGTCGTCCTTGACGTTGACGTAGGCGCCAGTGAACGGATGCTCAGTGCCGTGCCGGCGGAGCACGTCGTATTGCTCGGGCGTCAGCCGCTCGCGCCACTCCTCGTCGGTCAGTTGGATCTCGCGGTCGGTTTCCATGCAGCTCACGTTAGCGCGGCGCTGGTGAACGGACGCGAAACTCGTCAGGCGAGATAGCTTCGCGGCGCCCGTGGATCGGGGTCGAGCATTTCGAGCACGAGCGTCGACCAACCGAAGTCGACCGCCCCCATGCCGCTGCCGGTAAACGGCTCGTAGTACTCCCACAGCCCGGCGCCGGACACCGTCGCGGCGAGGCGCCGCGCGAGCTCTGCCGCCTGCTGTTCGTAGCCGAGCCGACGCAGCCCCAGCCACACAAGCCAGGCCGTGTTGATCCAGGTCGGGCCGCGCCAGATGCGGCCCCGGCCGATCAACCTCGGGTCGCGCGGCGAGAAGCTCGTCTCCTTCGCCGACACCGATGGGGGGGCACGGGCAGCCAGAAGCGCTGTGGATCGAGCAGGTGCTGCTCGACAAGACGGCGACCGATCGCCTCCGGCAGATCGGGTAGCGCAAGCGGCGTGAGCGACGCGATCGTGTCCGGGATCGCCGCCCGCGGAGCTGGTCTTCGAGCGTGACGTGAATAGGCCACGGCGTTCGTCAAACGTTCTCGCCACCAGCGCATCGGTCAGTGACGGCAGCCCGAGCGCGAGCCGCGACAGGATGTAGAGCACGTTCGTGACGATCTCCAGGCAGACCGGCCCACCGGCGTCGGCGATCCGCCGCAGGTCGTAGCCGAGGCGACGGTTGCGGTGCACGAGTCGCACGAAGCCCGGGAGACCGTGCGCCCGGCGACGCCAAATCGGGTCAAATTGGTTGGACGCGTCGAGCCCGGACTCGTCGGGCTGCACGATCCACAGCAAGCCGTCTCCGTCAAGGTCGCGATTTGCTTCGAGCCACTGGTGCTGGCGACGGATACCGGCGACCGCCGTCGGGTCACCGACCGCGATCTGCCACGCCCAGGCCAACGCCGGTGGCTGGATGCTGGCGGTCATCGCTGCGTCGGGACTGGTCACGTTGTACGTGTGGCGCCGCCTACCGGTGAGCGGATGGTTCCAGAAGATCGTGTGCCCGATGAAGCCGTCCTCGCGCTGAGCGGCGAGCAGTGATTCCAGTTCCCGGCGCGAACGCTGACGGTCGAAGTGCCGCCACGAGATCGCGGTGAAACATGAGTCCCAGTACCACTGCCACGGGTAACGGCCCGGACTTGGGCAGGTGTAGGCGAAGCCGACGCCATCGCTGGCGCGCCGTCCCTCGCGCCAGTTGTGCGCTAGGACCCGCTGGCACCGTTCGCGTACCGCCCCCAATTCCACGCTCGTTGGCATCCGGTGCGCCATGCTGCCAGCCCCGGCCTGGGAGAGTCGTGATCGCCAGCCGAAGGGAGGCTGCTAGCGGGGCATCCCCGTCGACCGCGGCGATCTTCCGATGCGCCTACGCGCTGCCTGCGGCTCGGCGGGCCAGCCGTCGATCAGCCAGCCTCGCGCCGCCCGCGCTGCTCGGCGAGCCAGCCGTCGATCAGCCAGCCGGCGATCGAGAAGCCACCTCGCGGCGTCGCCAGCTGCTCCACGTCGGCCGCGGTAAACCAGCGCGCCTCGACGATCTCGCTGCGCTGAACCTCGATCTCGCCCGACAGGTACTTGGAGCGAAAGCCAACCATCAGCTGACCCGGGAACGGCCACGGCTGTGAGCCGAAGTACGTGATCTCGCCGACCTCGATGCCGGTCTCCTCGCGGATCTCGCGTGCAACCGCCTCCTCGAGGCGTTCGCCCACCTCGACGAAGCCGGCCAGCGCGGAGTAGTAACGCGATCGGCGTCGGCGTCCCCATGCGAGCAACGCTTCCTGATCCTGGTCGCCGCGCGTAACCAGGACGATCACCGCGGGCGTCAGACGCGGGTAGACAGTCAGCCCGCAGTTCGGGCAGCGGCGCGCCCGTTCACTCGGCTGGGGCTCCGTCTCCGTCGCGCAGCGCCCGCAGAAGCGGTGATCACGGTCCCAGGTGACGATTTGAACTGCGCGGCTCGCGAGCGACCAGTCCAGCTCGGAGACGAGGCCGTGCAGCTCCCGCAGGCCGATCGGGGTAACAGATGCGGGCGGCCGCGCGCCGTCGACGTCGATCGCGATCACCGGCTGATCGCCAACCGACCCGAGCATGTGCCGCCGCCCCTCGAGCGGCTGCGCCGGGAAGTCCATCCCGCCGTCAGTCGGCGTAACCAGCACGTCACCGTCCTGGACGGCGAAGTAGCGGGGCTCCCCGACGAAAATCGCCGCGGGCTGCATGTGGGGTTGGAAGCCATCGCTCACGGCCTCCTGACGATAGCCCGCGCTAGCGGGGCTGCTAGATCGTCGGTTTGAGCTGGGTCGCGAGCGCTCCGGAGACCAGGCTCGAGCTGACCAGCGCCGCGCTGTATCTCGGGACCGTCACGGTGTAGTAGCCACGCCTGCCGGGTGTCACCGTCTCGTTGGATGGGGTGCCGTGCCAGCGTCCATCGTGGCCGATCCACTGGCCGTCGAACGTGACTCCCGACAGCGATCCGGGCGACCGCGCGAGCAGGCGTTGAATCGTCGCCCGGCCGCGCGCGGGCAGGACGAGCCGCACTCGGACGTCGCGGCGTCCATCGTTGACCATCAGGACGTTGAGGCCCTCGTCGCCGCTCCTGATCGCCCACGCGTGGAGACCCAGCGAATTTTTCGCGCGCACGCTGACCGGCACCAGCCGCGGCCGGTCCCCGAGCGTGCGCACGAACGCGACCAGGCCATAGAGCAGCGGGCGTGCGACCAGCCCGCTCGAATTGACCGCGAATGGCGCATTGATCGTGTCCGCGCGCATGTGCAGGTTGACGCCGTCGACGCCCGCATGCAGGAGATCGAACAGCACCTCCGGTGCCCAGAGCGCGGTCGCGAACGCGTCGCTGATTCCGCGACGGCCGCCGCAGTTGACCGAGTTCAGCTCGCTCAACCTGAACCGCAGTCCGGCCCGGTGCGCCGCGCGGATATCCGCCGACAGTTCCGCGGCGAGCCCGGCGGTGGCGTGCTGGCTGAGCAGGCGGGCGATCGTCGGATACCGCGCCGAGCGGCGGTGGACGCAGCCCGAGTAAACGTAGCCGTGGACGGTGACCGTCGATAGCCCCGGCGGCCGGCTGGCGACCAAGGTCGTGACCCAGCGCGCGTGCAGGTGCGGGTTGGCTAGTGCCGGGCCGAGCAGCGGCACGCCCGGGGCGACGGCCTGTAGGGCGGCGGCGTAGGAGCGGAAGTCGGCGACGTAATCGTCGGCGGTCAACGCTGGCGGCAGGCCGACGACGAGCCTGGCGTGTGTCTCCCTGATCCACGCGGCGTGCCGGTAGATGTCGGGCTCGTTGCCGACCTCGAAGCCGACGATGCTGTGGCGCGGAAGCTCGGTCTCGGCAGCCTGCGCCCAGGCCGCTGCGAGCGTTGGCGAGCTCGTGATCAGGTTGAGGTCGATGATCAGACGCAGCTTCTCCTGTCGGACGAGCTTGGCGAGCACCGACGCCCATTGCGGCGTGACCGGATATGTCCAGTCGGGGAGGACCTGGTCGCGCGGGTCCCAGAACGATCGATCGGCGGAGTCGCCACCGACGCGAAGCAGGAGCGGGCCATCGCCTTGGACCCGGAGAAGCGAGATTGCCCGCTCGAACAACCCAAGGCGGCTCGCATACAGCGGCAGCGCCCAGTACTCCGTCGACAGACCCAGATAGGAACGCGGAACCGGCCGCACCGCTGAGCCGGCGGCGATCGTCACGGTCGCGTGCGGGATCCGAGGCGCGTCGGAGTCGGCGAGGTCGACGTTGCTGAGGATCGCGACCGCGACGAACGCGACGGCCGTCACCAATGCGATCGAATGCGCGCGGCGCGCCATGGACTCCCGCAGGCGCGCCAGGGTTCCGCTGCTCCCCGCTCGGGACGACCCTGGGCTCACGTTGCTGCCAGCAAACCACGCCTGCGACGAGGCCTCAAGGCATGCTTAAGCCGGATCTAACAGGAAAGTCGAGTGAGACAATCACGCTAAGTGAATTACCCAGGTTCGGACGCCTCTGCCCGCCCTTAAGTGGATTCACAAGCGGCGTCTCTAAGGGCGGGCCGGCTGCTCCTCGGGTCGAGGCGTCGGCCGTTCGGGCTCGCCGGTCGCGCCCCGCGGCGCGAGCGCGGCCTCGGCCTCGAAGTCGCGGCTGCGAATCAGCACCAGCGTCAGTCCGGCCGCGACAATCGCGACGACGGCACCGATCAGGAATACGTCGTTGAGGGCCGCCACGAAGCCAGCGTGCACTGCGTGGACGGCCACGGGACGGGCCTGGGGCGGGAGCTTGGCGAGTCCTGCGCTCGGACCACCGCCCTGCGAGACCCCGGTGGCGATTGCATGGGCCGTGTGAGCGCCGACCCGCCCGGAGTGCTCGAGCAGCGATTGGATCTGGGTCCGAACCGTATGCGAGAACACCGCACCGAGCCCCGCGATGCCGGTTGCGATACCTACCTGCCGGAATGTGGAGTTGATCCCCGAGGCCATTCCGGCCCGCTGTGGCGGCACGACCCCGATTGCCGTCGACGCCAGCGGTGGATTGACCAGCCCGGTGCCCGCGCCGGCGACGAGGAAGCCCGGAATCAGGTGCGTCCATCCCGACGACGCGGTAAGGCCGCGCATCAGCAACAGCGCGATGCCGACCAGCAGCAGCCCAGGTGCGATCAGCAGCCGGATCGGGACCTGTGTGGTCAGCCGACCGGCCAGCGCGGAGACGATCAAGATCACGCCCGACAGCACCAGAAAACGCAAGCCGGTCTGGAACGCCGAGTAGCCCAACACGTCCTGGATGTAGAGCGTGATGTAGAGAAACAGCGAGAACAGGCTCGCCGACAGCGCGAACGCGGCGATCAAACCGCCGTTGAAGGTCGGCTTGCGGAACAGCTTGAGGTCGAACATCGCGCGTTCTCCCTGGATCACCTCGGCAGCGACGAACGCGATTAGCAGAATGACCGATCCCGCCAGACAACCGACGATCACCGTCGACCCCCAACCGAGGCTGTTCGCCTTGATCAGCGCATAGATAAACGCTCCGAGCGCGCCGGTGAACGTGATCGCGCCGATGTAGTCGGGTCGCGGCGCCCCGTCCTGGCGAGATTCATCGACCTTCATCGCGCACATGACGAATGCGACGACCCCGATCGGCACGTTGACGAGGAAGATCCAGCGCCACGAGATGCCGGTCGTCAGCGCACCGCCGATGACCGGCCCGATCGCTACGGCCAGACCCGTCACCGCGCCCCACGCACCGAACGCGGTCCCGCGTTCGCGGCCGCGGAAAGCGTTGCCCAGCAAGGCCAGCGAGGTCGAGAACATCGCCGCGCCGCCGACGCCCTGTGCGCCGCGGGCGAGGTTCAGCCACAGCGGGCTCTGCGCCAGCCCCGAAAGCAGCGAGCTGATGCTGAAGATCACCAGGCCGATCATGAACAGCCGTCGGCGACCGAACAGGTCTGCGAGCGACCCGGTCGTCAACAGCAACGCGGCGAGCATCAACGCGTAGGCGTCGATCACCCACTGCAGGTCGCTGAAGCTCGAGTGCAGCGAGCGCTGGATCGACGGCAGAGCGACGTTGACGATCGTGACGTCGAGCAGCAACATGAACGTGCCGACGCACACTGCGATCAGGGTCCACCACTTGCGATCCATCAGCCCTGCGTCACCTCCCGTCGCTATCGGTCTAACTTGGGAGGCTACCGAGGACGGTTCGCCTGCACGGGAAGGCCCGCCGCGCGCCAGGCCTGAAAGCCGCCGTCGAGGTCAGTCGCGCGCGTGAAGCCGAGCTCCTGCAGGCTCGCGGCGGCCAGGCTCGACGCATAGCCCGCGTCGCAGAACAGGATCACCTGCTCCTCGAGTCCCGGTGCCCGCTCGTGGCGGTGGGTGCTGGTCGGATCCAGGCGCCATTCGAGTATGTTGCGCCCGATCACTAGTGCGTTTGGGATCGTGCCGTCCGCGGCGATCTGCGAGTCGGACCGGATGTCGATCAGTGTCGCGCCGGCGCCGACGGCGCCCGCTGCCTGACTGGGGTCAAGGCGCTCGAGGCGCGAGCGGGCAGCCGCCAGCATGTTGTCGATCGTCGTACGGCCCATCGGCCCGGGATACTACGAGTACCGCGTCCACCCTGATCACTCGGAGCCATGCCGCCCGCCACTGAAATCGTGTTCTTCGATGGTTTCGACGACCTCGACGCCGTCGCGCCGTTCGAGGTGTTGACCGGGGCCGGATTCGACGTCCGGCCTGTGTGCGTCCCGGGACAACCGCTCGCGGTGCGCTCTGCGCATGGGCTGCGGATCACGCTCGCTGGCGAGCTCGGCGCTCCGGGGCTGGTGGTCGTCCCGGGCGGCGGCTGGATCGATGACACCCCCGACGGTGCGCGAGCTCAGTCACAGGGTCCGCTGCCGGGCCTGCTCGGTGAGCTCCACGAGCGTGGGGCCGTGATCGCATCTGTGTGCACCGGCGCGATGCTGCTGGCGGCGGCCGGACTGCTCCGTGGGCGCCCCGCGGTCACGAACCGTGGTGCGCTCGACGATCTGGCTCGGTTCGGTGCAGAGGTCCATCCGGAGGCACGGGTGGTCGATGACGGCAGCGTCGTGACCTCGGGCGGGGTGGTAGCCGGGATCGACCTCGCGCTGTGGCTCGTGGAGCGATTCGTCTCGGCGCAGGCGGCGCTCGAGGCGGCGGGGCGGCTCGAACACGAGCGGGTCGGCCAGTCCTGGTCACGGGCGGCGCCGGCGCGATCTCCCGCCCCTAGGGCCCCAGGCGCGCGACCTCCCAGCCGCCCGCGCCGGTCGGCGTGTAGCGCAGGCGGTCGTGGAGGCGGTCCTCGCGGTGCTGCCAGAACTCATAGCTCTGGGGCGACACCCGCAGGCCGCCCCATGTATCTGGCAACGGCAACTCGCGGCCCTGGTAGAGCTCGGCCAGCCGCGCGCCCCGGCCCTCGAGGTCGTCGCGGCTGTCGACGACCTGGCTCTGTGGCGACGCGAGCGCGCTCAGCTGGCTGCCGCGGGCCCGGCTGCGGATGTAGGCGGCGGATTCCTCGGCGCCGACCTGCTCCACGGTGCCTTCGATCCTGACCTGGCGACCGAGTGCGTCCCAGTGGAACAACAACGCCGCGTGCGCGTTCTCGGCGAGTTCTCTGCCCTTGCGGCTCGTGTAGTTGGTGTAGAACACGAAACCGCGCTCGTCGTAGCCCTTGAGCAGCACCATGCGGACCGACGGAAACCCGGCCGGGGTGCTCGTCGCGAGCGCCATCGCATTGGGCTCACGCACTCCGGCTCGTTCGGCTTCCGCGAACCAGGCGGCGAACTGCCGCAGCGGATCGGGGTCGACGTCCTGCTCGCGTAGCGGACGGGCGAAGTCGGGCACGCGCGCAATTATCGGAGGCTGCGTTCGGTCGTGCAGACTCGCGCCGGGCTTCGATTCGGTCAGGGCAAACTCTGACCGGGCCGCGATCGGGTCAGGCAGACCTCGACCGGGCCGCTAAGCTCCCGCACGCGCGGCCCGCGGCCGGCCGGGCGTCGCTCGCTCAGAAGGATAGAGCAGGGCGAGCGGTCCGTTCACGCCCAATCCACAGCACTCATGCCAGGACTGGCCATGACCGCACCGCTTCGTCGCCTACTGCTGTTTGCCACGACCGTCTGCCTCTTTGGTTTAGCTTCCGGCGCCCTCGCCGCGCAGGCGCTGGCCGCCACGATCGTCGCCAACCAGGCGTGCTACGTGAATAGCAATCCATTCCAGGGAGCGCCGATGACGATCACCGGGGTGGGGTTCACCCCAGGGGATAGCGTCACCGTGTCCGGCGGGACCGTCTTTGCCTCGGCTACCGTCGGCGCCGACGGTAGCTTCGCCGCCACGACCCAGGCGCCGACCCTGTCTACCGTGGACCCGCCACGGAGACCGCGACGCTGACCGCCCAAGATGTGGACGGCGTCACCGCCACCACCACCGTGCTGTCAGCCAACCTTGCGGTCTCGGTGAACCCGAGCAGCGTGCGGCACCCCGACGGACCAAGTGACGTTCAAGTTCTCCGGCTTCGTGCCCGATAAGCACATCTACGCTTACTACCTGCACAGGAAGAAGCTGGTGGCCAAGGCGAAGTTCGGCAGGGCCGCGGGGCCGTGCGGCACGTTCCAGCAGAAAGCGCTCATGTATCCCGGCGGCCATCCTCGCTACGACCAGTACACGGTGGCTCTAGAGAGCTCGGCCCGCTACTCGAAGAACGCCAACCCAGAGGCCATCGCCACGCTGGAGTTCTTCCGCTTTTAGTTCAGGCGGACGACCACGAGCGCGCGGGACGGGGTGGCACGGTGGCCTGGTGGCCGCGCTCGCGTGTCGGGAACGGCACGCCCGCGGCCCGGTGGCCGCGCTCACGCGTTGAGGTTCCAGGCGTTGCAGACCGCTTGGCGATTGTCGAGGCTCCCGCGGGCCTCGGCGACCGTCTGCATGTCGGGCCAGGTCCAGACGACGATCGCCTGTCCGTTCAGCTCCCTGAAAGCGACCCTGCCGTCCTGTTTGTGCTGCAAGAGCGTCCTCGACCAGGCGCCGGCCGGGAGCAGCTTGTCGCAACGGCCCCAGTTCCCCGTACCCCGGCTTCCTTGGACGCTCAGCCGCTCGAAGGATGCGGTGGCCTCGGAAAGATCGCCAAAGCGCCTAATCAGCCGCAGCCGGTGTTGAAGCCGCAGCTGGAGCACGTGTAGCAGCTGCCCGTGCGCTGCATCATGCCGCCGCACTGCTGGCACGCCGGACCGAGGTCGAGTCCGCGGCGGATGGCCGGGATGACGGGCGGCTCGTCGGTCAGTGCGGAGGAGGCCGGCCGTGCCGGAGCGTCGGGCTCCGCGGCTCGGCGTCGGTCGACGCCGGCGTCGCGGTGTCGCCGTAATGCGAGCTCGCGGCGTCCTCTGCCGCCTTGCGGGCGCGCACCTCGGGAGTGAGGATGCCGAGCTCCTCCTGCAGGTCGACGTCGAGGAACCGCGACGCGAGCCAGCGCATGATGTAGTCGGGCATCGATTTCGCGAACGGGATCTCCGGGTTGGAGGTCATGCCCTCCGGCTCGAAGCGCATATAGCTGAACTTGCGCACCAGCGTCTCGAGCGGCACTCCGTACTGCAGCGCGATCGAGATCGCGGTCGCGAACGAGTTCATCATCCCGCGCAGCGTCGAGCCTTCCTTGCCGATGTCCGTCAGGAAGATCTCGCCGATCGTCCCGTCCTCGTACATCCCGGCGGTGATGTACCCCTCGTGGCCGCCGATCGAGAACTTGTGGGTGATCGACTGGCGCTCGCGCGGCATCCGCCGTCGCTTGGGCGGCGCCTTGGCCAGCGCCTCGGCGACCGCCCTGTCGATCTCGGCCTGGGAGTCGACCGCCGCCGGCTTGTCCTTCTGCGCGTCGGTGCGGAGCGCCTGCGCGGTCTTTGAGCCGTCGCGGTAGATCGCGAGCGCCTTGATGCCCAGCCGCCACGCCTGCAGTGTATGCGTCGGCGATGTCATCGACGGTCGCGGTCGTCTCGGGCATGTTCACCGTCTTTGAAATCGCGCCGCTGATGAACGGCTGCACGGCACCCATCATCTTGATGTGTCCCATGTGTGAGATCGCGCGCTCGCCGACGGCCACGTCGAACACCGGTAGGTCGCCCTCGGACAGCTCGGGCGCGCCGATGATCGTCCCGTGCTCGTTGATGTAAGCGACGATCTGCTCGATCTGCTCGTCGGAGTAGCCGAGCGTCTGCAGAGCGAGCGGCACCGTCCGGTTGACGATCGTCATCTGCCCGCCGCCGACCAGCTCCTTGAACTTGACCAGTGAGAAGTCCGGCTCGATTCCGGTTGTGTCACAGTCCATTAAAAAGGAAATTGTGCCCGTGGGTGCAATGACACTGGCCTGTGCGTTGCGGTAACCGTGCAGCTCACCGTCGCGCACCGCCTCGTCCCACGTCGAGCGCGCAGCCGCGAGCAGCTCAGCATCGACGCACGACTCGTCCGGGATCGCGTTCGACGCGTCGCGGTGCATGCGCATCACCGCGTTATGCGCTGTCCGATTCTCCGCGTAGCGCTCGTACGGTCCCATCGCGGCGGCAATCCGCGCCGAACCGAGATACCCGCGGCCGGTCATCAGAGCGGTGATCGCGGCCGCCGTCCCGCGACCCTCGTCTGAGTCATACGGGACCCCGTCGGCCATCAGGTAGGCGCCGAGGTTCGCGTAGCCCAGACCGAGCTGACGGAACGCGCGCGCGTTGACGCCGATCTCCTCGGTCGGGTAGCTCGAAGGAGAGACCACGATCTCCTGCGCGAGGAACACGATGTCGACTGCGTGCTCGAATCCCTCGACATCGAATGTGCCGTCCGCGCGCCGGAACCTCATCAGGTTCAGTGACGCGAGGTTGCACGCTGAGTCATCGACGTGCATGTACTCTGAGCAATTCGCTACGACAAAGCCATCGACCATGTATGAGTGGTGCAGCGGCTCGGTGAGGTTGTAGACCACCTCTTGACCATCGTCATCGCGGGTGATCAAGCGTGTGAAGGCTTTTGTTCGGTAGCGCCGGCACTCACTTAGGAGCGCTTCCAGAGCGGCGTTCTTTCGTGGCGTCGAGAAGCCGATTGCGTCGGCGAAACGCTCTAGATCGCTGCCCGTGATCCGCAGATCGAACCCCTGTCGGCTGAGGTATTCGACACGTCGAACCATCGTTTCGGACATAGGAGAAGGACGGCCGATCGGCTTCTGAGATCCGATAGATCCGCCCACGGATTCCGAACGTCGACAAAAGCCGTTGCACGTCGCGCGAGCATCGCTTCGCTTCGGCTGCCAAGTCCGACGTATCGACTCGCTTTACCTCCGCTCTCTACACGCGACACGCAGCCGTCGGCGCCGAATAGTCCGCGCAAGAAAGCGGCCTGAACCTCACTCGGAGCAGAGAACACCGGGCGAGGCACCCGCTTGTCGTGCGACCGGGCGGTGGTGACTCCGATGCCATGGAACAGCTGGCGGACGGCCTCGCTGCCTGCGCGGAGCTGCACCGTGCCGTTGCCCATCATCTGCCTGCTGACGCCCCCGACGAGTTCGCGCAAGAGGCCTTCGTGGGCATCGGTTAGACCGTCACCGACGTCGTCTGCTCCGTAGACCCACTGTGTCTGAACGCTGGTCACGCAACCGTCACCGACCAAGTGACCTGTGAGCTCGGCAAGCCCCTCGCTCCATCGCTCGGGAAGCTCCTTAAAGCTGACCGTCCCGCCGCGACTAAACGACTTCGCCGCCATGACGACCTTGACCGGAAGCTCCCACGACGCGTCGGTTGCCAGTGTCGGGCTGTCGTTGACCATCACCTGATCGCGTTCGTTCAGCTCCTCGGCGCGGACGTAGCCCCGGTTCAGGGTCCAGATGCGGTGGTTCAGCGTGCAGCGCAGTTGCGCTCCGTTGGCGAACCGCAGCCGCACGATCGGGCTCACGCCGTTGCGCATGTAGGCGACCGGCTGCGTCGCCGCCACGCCGGTGCCCGGTTCGTCCGCGGTCGCTCGGTGCGTATACACCCGGATCTCCTCGCCGTTCTCGCCGCGCTCTACCAACTCGGCGATCGGCATCAGTCCCCTGGTTGTGTGGACGCGCGCATCTCCGGGAAAGCAGGGGTTAGAAGCGTTGATCCGACCCGACTCGGGGCACGTGTGCCACTGGTTGATGGTCGTGTCGTACTGCACGCCCGGATCGGCGCAGCGCCACGCGGCTTCGGCGATCTCGCGCATCAGCTCACGGGCTGGGATCGGGTCTCCGATCGGCTCGCCGGTCACGCGCGCGGTCAGATGCCAGTCCTCGTCGTTCTCCACCGCGCGCATGAACTCGTCCGTGACCCGGACCGAGTTGTTCGCGTTCTGGTACTGGATCGAGAAGAACCCCTCGCCGTCGATCGACATGTCAAAGCCGGCGTCGCGCAACGCCGCCGCCTTGTCCTCTTCCTTGGCCTTGCACCAGATGAAGTCGCGGATGTCGGGATGGTCGACATCGAGCACGACCATCTTCGCCGCGCGCCGCGTCTTGCCGCCCGACTTGATCGTGCCGGCCCACGCATCGGCGCCGCGCATGAAGCTGACCGGACCGGAAGCGGTGCCGCCCTTCGACAGCGGCTCCATCGAGCCGCGGATCTTCGACAGGTTGATCCCAGAACCCGACCCGCCGCGGAAGATCTTGCCCTCCTTGGTGTTCCAGGCGAGGATCGATTCCATCTCGTCGTCGACCGAGAGGATGAAGCAGGCGCTGCACTGAGGGCTGTCCTCGAAGCCGACGTTGAACCAGACGGGCGAATTGAACGCCGCCATCTGGTGGAGGAGGATGTGGGTGAGTTCGGCCTCGAACGTGTCCGCGTCGGCGTCGGTCGCGAAGTAGCCGCGCTCCCGTCCCCAGCCCGAGATCGTGCCGGCGACCCGACCGATCATCTGCTTGACCGAACGCTCCCGCTCCGCCGAACCGACCTGCCCGCGGAAGTACTTCTGGGCAACGATGTTGGTCGCGTTCTGCGACCACGACTTGGGGAACTCGACGTCGCGCTGTTCGAATGAGACCTTGTCGCCGTGCCCGATCCTCGCGTCGCGCCGCTCCCACTCGACGGCGTCAAACGGATGCCGCTCGAGAGTCGTGAAGAACCGGCGGATCGAGAGACCCTTCCGGGTCCCTTTCGGGGTGATTTGGGTTTGCGGTGCTTGCGACATTCCGACCTGCTCCTCTCGTTTTCCGCTCGTTCGGGCGCCCCATCTCGACTCCTGGCCGGCCGAGGGGTGAACAGCGAATGGTTGCGCGCCGACCGGACGGAAAAACATCGAGACGGGGTCTCGAAAGCGGTTACCGGAGACCACTGATTTTACTGCGGCGAGCCGCGTTCTTCGGGTTCCAACAGGCCGGCGAAGGTCGTCGCCGCGCTCGCTCCAGGCGGCCTCGACGTGTTATATCTGCCGCTCTGATGGGAGCCACCGCACCTTCATGAAATTGCTCGTCACCGGCGGTGCCGGCTACATCGGCTCAGTCGTCGCGCTGCAGCTGCTCGAGGCAGGCCACGACCTCACCGTGTTCGACAACCTCGAGCGCGGTCACCGCGGAGCGGTACCGCGGGACGCTCGCTTGATGATCGCCGACCTACGCGACGCCGAGGCCGTCCGGAGTGCGCTGGGCGAGGGCTTCGATGGCGTCCTGCACTTCGCCGCGCTGTCGCTCGTGGGTGAGTCGGTTTCCCGGCCCGAGCGTTACTACCGCACCAACGTCGGAGGCACCCTGAATCTGCTCGAGGCGATGGTGGCCGCGGCCGTCCCGCTGCTCGTCTTCTCCTCGACGGCGGCGGTCTACGGCCAGCCCGATCAAATCCCGATACCGGAGGACGCGCCGGCACTGCCGACGAACCCGTACGGCGGATCGAAGCTCGCGGTCGATCGGATGATCGGCGACTTCTGCCGCGCCTATGGGCTGGGCGCGGTGAGCCTGCGCTACTTCAACGTCGCAGGAGCAAGCGGCGATGCCGGGGAGGACCACCACCCCGAGACACATTTGATCCCGAACGTGCTGCGGTCGGCGGTCGGCCACACCCCGCACGTCGAGGTGTATGGGACCGACTACGAGACGCCCGACGGCACCGCGATCCGTGACTACATCCACGTCGAGGACCTGTCGGCGGCGCACGTTCTCGCGCTCGCGGGCGCACGGGAGCGTGAACATCGGATCTTCAACCTCGGCAACGGCAACGGGTTCTCAGTTCGCGAGGTGATCGCCGCCGCGCGCGAGGTCACCGGCACCCAGATCGACGTTCTGGAGGGACCGCGCCGTCCGGGCGACCCGCCGATCCTGGTCGCGGCCAGTCGAACTGATCCGCGACGAGCTCGGCTGGCGTGCGGAGAAGCCGAAGCTCGAGCAGATGATCGCCGACGCGTGGGCGTTCATGCAGGCCCGGCCCGACGGATATTCAGACTAGGCCGTCAACCGCCGCGAGCGCCGCCGCGAGCACCGCGTCCGGCGGCTGCGTCGCGTCGATCATCCGGATCCGCTCCGGATACGCGTCCGCGAGCTTGCGATAGGCGAGTGCGATCCGATCAAAGAACGCATCGGGCTCGCGCTCGAGCCGGTCGGGAGCCGACGCTCGCTCGCTGGACCGGCCGCGTCCGACCGATGGCTCGACGATCAGGAGCAGCGTCAGGTCCGGCTCTAGGCCGCCCGTCGCGAACTCATTGACCTCCCGGACGCGGTCGACGCCGAGCTCGCGGCCGGCCCCCTGGTAGGCGAGCGAGGAATCGACGAATCGGTCCAGGAGCACGATCGCGCCGCGCGCGAGCAACGGCTCGAGCGCCTCGTCGACGAGCTGCGCGCGCGCCGCGGCATAGAGCAGCGCCTCTGACCGGGCGCCGATCTGAAGCTCGGGGTCCTTGACCAGATCGCGAATCAGCTCGGCGACGCGGACTCCGCCGGGCTCGCGCAACAACTCCGCGTCGACCCCGCGCGAGCGCAACGCCTCACAGAGAGCGAGCGCGAGCGTCGTCTTGCCCGCGCCGTCGATCCCTTCGATCGTGATCAACTTTCCCATGCGCCATCGGGGCATCGACGTTACCGCGGGCTACGATCGCAATCGATGCTCGTCGAGCTCGAACGCCACCCCCACGCGCGCGCCGTGCTGGCGCGGGCGCTCGACGGTGGGCAGCCGTCGCACGCGTACCTGTTCCACGGGCCAGGCGGTGCCGGTAAACGCGCCGCCGCGCGGGCGCTCGCGGCGGAACTGCTGTCGGAAGGCGCCCCGGACCGCGAAGGTTCTCGGGAGCGGGTCCGAACCGGCGCCCATCCGGACCTCACCTGGGTTGTCCCGAGCGGCGCGCACGAGATCCTCGTCGGCGACATCAGCGGACCGGTGATCGCGGCCGCCAGTAGGACGCCATTTGAGTCTCAGCGCCGCGTGTTCGTGATCGAACGGGTCGACGAGCTCGGCGATGAGGCGGCCAACAGGATGCTGAAGACGCTCGAGGAGCCGGCGTCGTTCGTGCACCTGATCCTGCTGACCGAGCGGCTCGGTGAGGTGCTCCCGACGATCCGGTCCCGGTGTCAGCTGGTGCGGTTTGAGCCGCTGAGCGAAGATCGCGTGGCGGCCGGAATCGAGGAGCTGGGGCTGGATGCGGCGGGTGCGCTCGCGTGTGTGCGTCTGGCGCTACAGGACGCGGGGCGCGCGCGCGAGCTGGCGAGTCCCGACGGAGCGGCGCTGCGGTCTTCGGCGGAGGGGTTCGCGCGCGCCGCGATCGGCGGCGAGGTGGGCGAACAACGACCGTGGTTGGAGATGCTCGGGGCCGTGCGGGCACGTGGCGACGCGGCGGGCGCGGAGCTCGAGTCCCAAGCCGATGCTGAGCTCGAATTGACGGCCCGCAAGGATCGGAAGCGCGTCGCGGGCGAGTGGAGTGAGCGAATCAAGCGCTCGCGCCGGCGCATACAGACCGGCGCGCTGGATCTGGCGCTGCAACTAGTCGCGCTGTGGTTCGCGGATCTCGTGTACCTGCACTTGGCTGCGCCCGAGCTGATCCGCAACTGCGACCGTCAGGCCGAGCTGCGCGAGGACGCTCAGTCGCCGGGCGGTAGCGACCCGGCCCGGCTGCGAGCTGCGATCGAGCTCGTCGAGGACACCCGGCAACGCTTTGAACTAAACGTCTCTGAGGAGTTGGCTTGCGAAGCACTGGCGTACAGGCTGGAGCAGACACTCGCGCAGTGAGCCCACGGCAGCGTGTGTTCCTCCGGGCGCCCACCCGCGCTGACCGGGACGAGTTCATCGCCCTGATGCGCGCAAGCCGCGCGTTCCACAGCCCGTGGGCCACCGCACCGACCGACGACGAGCGGTTCGCCGCCTACTTGGCGGACGCACGGCGCTCCGACTTCGAAGCCATGCTCCTGTGCCGCAGCTCGGACGGGGCGATTCTCGGCTTCTTCAACCTCTCACAGATCGTCCGCCGCGGTTTTCAGAGCGCCTACCTCGGCTACGCGGTCGGCAAGCCGTTTGCCGGCCAGGGCTACATGCGCGACGGACTCGAGCTCGTCCTGCGCCACGCGTTCACCTCGCTGCGACTGCACCGCATCGAGGCCAACATCCAGCCGAACAACGCCTCCTCGATCGCGCTCGCGCGCCGGGCGGGCTTCCGGCGCGAGGGCTTCTCGCCCCGGTACCTGAAGATCGGCGGCCGCTGGCGTGACCACGAGCGTTGGGCGATCCTCGCCGAGGAGTGGCGCGCCCGCGTTGGGAGCGCTTCTGAGGCCAACGGTCTGTTGTGAGACGCGCTCGCGCTGGAGCTAGGGTGGCCGCGACCTCGATGGCTACCCTGCGCCAGGGTCGAGCACGAATACCTCGACTGCGAGGTCGGGGTCGATGTGGTTTTGGCTCATGAAGGCGATCACCTTGCGATCGAGTTCCCGTTCAACGATTTCTACGAGGTCGTTGCGCATGACGAGCTGGTACTCGTGGCGGAGTCGGATGACCCGTTTCGAGCGGCCGCTCTCGACTAGCGTTCGCTCCCCGCTGGTGAGTGTGTCCGCGAGCAGGACGGTCACCATGTTCTCGTCGATCATGGCCTTCGCCTTGGTCGGTCCTCGACCGGTGTACTCGTGCAGGACCTGAACCACTGAGGTGGCGATCTTCGCCGAGGGGCTCTGGTTCTCTCGCTGCTGGTCCATGAGGACGCCTTTCAGCCGCATCCTCGGGCGGGTGTTGGCACCACAAGAGGGAGAGGAAGCGTTGGAGCCCCGCAGGCAGCGTTCCCTGGAGCCTACTCCTCGGGAGCCGGTAGGCGACGGCGGGTCGTTTTATCGCCAAATTGCGCAGTCTGGTGTGGCGCAGCTCCTCGAGTTGTGATACCGCCCATTGTTCACCGAGCGGGACCGCGCGCTGCACGCTAAGGACAGTCGCGCGGGACCCAGGAAAGGAGGCGCGTCCATGACAAGGAACGCGCCACTCAGCTTCGACCACAGCCAGGAGCAGGTCGAGGCCATGATGGAGCAGGGCACGGCGTTCTCGGATGTCGAGGACGTGATCGACGCCAGCCAGCTCTCAACCCTGCACAAGGCCGCGCTGTGGCTCCTTGCCTGGTCGCTGCGGGACGTCGAGCACCAGCGCCAGGATGCGCGGCTCACCCTCGCTGCGGTCGGCGCAGGCGAGTTGACAGGCTGGTGATGCGCGAGTCCTTGGGGCGGCTCCTGACTGGCTGACCGGCAACCGACCAGAACCCGGCTGAGTGAGCCGCGCTGGCCACGGACCGCGAGCGCGAACTCGCTGCGCTCGGGATTCGAGGTCACAAATCCTGAGGCACGGCCGGCTGTTTAGGGAGCAGGCGGTAGCCGTCGACGACGGCGGCGGCGAGGTCGATCAGCTTGCGGTTGTCGATCCGTGACCGCTCTCGCAGCAGCTCAAACGCGCTGTCGTCGTCGATCGAGTGGCGTTCCATCAGGATGCCCTTGGCGCGCTCGATCAGCGCCCGACGGCCGAACGCCCCCTCGAGATCGTGATATTCGGCGAACCGCCGCAGAACGATATCGATCGAGCTCTGCCAGTCATCGACGTCGGCGTCTGAGATGTGGGCGAACACACCGCGCTTGGACGCCTCCTTGACGAACGTGGGATCACGCGCGTGCAGCAGCACGATTACCGGGCAGGCGGCCTCGCGCACGATCTTGTCGATCATCTCCAGCGCGTGCTCTGAGCTCTCCCCCAGCCCAACCAGCGCGACATCCGGCCGCTCCCGCGCGGTCACGAGACCGACGTCTTCGACCTCGACCTCACGCGCGATCACCTCATGACCGAGCGCGACCACTATCGGGGCCACGAGCGCGAGCCGGTCCTTGCGCTCGTTTGCAATCAGGACGCGTAGATGGCCGGTGCCGTCGGTCAGCGGCTCCACAAGCCGATTCTAGATCCGTTCGACTTAACACACACGTCACGGCAGATTCCGCGAGGGGAGTAGCATCGGTGTCAGCCTCGCCTCAACCCTCGGCGGGCAACTTTTTCCGGCTCCAGCGCTCGGCCGGCGTGAGCGTGTCGACCCTAACGGTCAACACGACAAGAAACGCGTTAGGAACCCAGTCGATGCATCGTCGTATGCGAGTGCCCGATCAGTTCAGCCGGTATTGCTGTGCCGGCTGGTCAGCAGACACGCCGTATGCGCCGAGTCGTCCGCAACCTGCCGCAGCCAGAAAGGCAAGATCATGGTCTTTTTCTATGTGATCAAGCAGTACGAGCGCGCAGTCGTGTTCAAGCTCGGGAAGGTCAAGGGCGAGGCGCGCGGGCCGGGGCTGATTTTCGTGTTGCCGTTCGCGCAGCGGATTCATCGCGTGTCGTTGCGGATCGTCACGCTGCCGATCCAGTCGCAGGGGATCATCACTAAGGACAATGTGAGCATCGACGTGTCTGCGGTGGCTTATTACCGGGTGGAGGATCCCGTGCGCTCGGTGGTCGCGATCGAGAATGTCGAGGCCGCGATCGGCCAGATCGCGCAGACCACGCTTCGCGCGGTGGTCGGGCGTCACACGCTCGATGAGACGCTGTCTGAGACCGACGCGATCAATCAGAACATTCGCGAGATCCTCGATGTGCAGACCGAGGAGTGGGGGATCAAGGTCACGGTCGTCGAGCTCCGCGACATTCAGCTGCCCGACAGCATGCAGCGCGCGATGGCGCGCCAGGCCGAGGCCGAGCGCGAGAAGCGCGCGAAGATCATCGCGGCCGAGGGTGAGGCGCTCGCCGCCGGGGAGCTCGCGACCGCCTCGGACGTGATGATGGCCCACCCGCTCGCGCTGCAGCTGCGCAACCTCCAGACGCTGGTCGAGGTCGCGGTCGACAAGAACTCGACCGTCGTGTTTCCCGCTCCGCTGATGAGCACGATCGCCGAGCTCGGAGCGTTCCTGGAACGCGAGCGCAAAACGGCCGGCCGGCTCGTCGCCACCCCGGACATACCCACCGCGTCCACAAACGGAGAGCTGGTGCCCCATGCCGACGACTAACCAGCCGGATCGATCGATGACGCACGGGATCATCGGTGAGCCAGCTGACGTCCACGCCGATGACGCGCCGACTGCGGCAACGAAGCAGCGCGACGACCCGAAACCGCGACGACGAAACCCGGTGGGAATCGCCGCTGCCAAGGTGATGAGCGCTCTACGCGGCGACAAGTACATGGTCGATGCCTACCCAGCGCCGGGCCGCGAGCATGCCGTGGCACTTGGCGACGACGAGGCGAAAGCGCGAGTATGCGCTGAGCGCATTCCCGTGAAGGCTGACTGATGTCCGGCAACTCAGTGCCTGACCATCGAAAGCCGATGCCGCGTGACCATCGGGGCTGGCGCGTCGCTCCGGCACCAGATGGGCGCGGCGCGCCCGAAGTACCCAAGCCCAGGCCGCCGCATCGGTCTCGCTGGTTTGTTGCGTTCGTGGTTGGGTTGCTGGTGTTCAACTTGGCGTCGGTGTTCCTGCTCTCACCCCGCGGCCAGCAGCGGGTCAAGGTGCCGTTCAGCCCGTATTTCCTGTCCGCGGTGCAGTCCGGCCGGGTCGCGTCGATCGAGTCCAAGGGCGACACGATCCAGGGCACCTTCAAATCGCGGGTGCGCTATCCGCCCACCGACGCGCGGGCCACCTCGACGACTCTGTTTGCGACCGAGGTCCCGAGCTTTTGGAACAACGCGCAGCTGACCGCTCTGCTCAGGTCTGAGGGGGTCCAGGTCAACGCGCAGTCAACGACCCAGACCACGCCGCTGATCGTCTCGGTCTTGCTCGGCTTCGGGCCGACGCTGTTGATCGTCGGGCTGTTCGTCGTGTTCGCCCGCCGGGCGGTCAGAGGCGGGGGCATGGGCGCGCTGGGCAATTTCGGGCGCTCGAAGGCGCGGCGGGTCGATCCGGCGACGATCAGGGTCACGTTCGCCGACGTAGCGGGGATCGATGAGGCCAAGTCGGAGTTGACCGAGATCGTCGACTTCTTGCGCAACCCAGTTCGCTATGGCCGGCTGGGGGGGCGGATGCCCCACGGCGTACTGCTGTCAGGCGCGCCGGGGACGGGCAAGACGCTGCTGGCGCGCGCGGTTGCCGGTGAGGCGCACGCGGCGTTCTTCTCGATCTCGGCCTCGGAGTTCATCGAGGCGATCGTCGGGGTCGGAGCGTCGCGGGTGCGGGACCTGTTTGTAAAGGCCAAGGAGGCGGCGCCGTCGATCATCTTCATCGATGAGCTCGACGCGATCGGACGCTCGCGCCAGGGGTCGGTGTCGATCGCTGGCTCCAACGACGAACGCGAGCAGACGCTGAACCAGATCCTGACCGAGATGGACGGGTTCGAATCCGTCGAGGCGGTCGTAGTGTTGGCCGCGACGAATCGCGGCGAGATTCTCGATCCGGCGCTACTGAGACCGGGACGCTTTGACCGCCGAGTAGCCGTCCAGCCACCCGACCGGGTCGGGCGTCGCCAGATTCTCGAGGTGCACACGCGGTCGATCCCACTGGCAGCCAATGTGGATCTGGCGGCCCTCGCGGCAACCACGCCGGGCATGGTCGGTGCCGACCTGGCCAACCTCACTAACGAGGCGGCGCTGCTCGCCGCGCGGCGCAACCACCACACCGTCCAGACGTCTGACTTCACCGACTCGCTGGAGAAGATCCTGCTCGGAGCTCCACGCGGGATCGTGCTGTCAGGCGCCGACCGAGAGCGCACCGCTTACCACGAAGCCGGCCACGCCCTGATCGGGATGCTCACCCCCGGCGCCGACCCGGTGCGAAAAGTCTCGATCATCCCCCGCGGCGCCGCCCTCGGCGTCACCCTCTCCACGCCCGATGACGACCAGGTCTCCTACACGCGGGAGGCCCTACTCGCCAAGATCAAGGTCGCGCTCGGCGGCCGGGCGGCCGAGGAGATCGTCCTTGGCACGATCAGCACCGGAGCCGAATCCGACATCGACCAGGTCACCACGATCGCGCGACAGATGGTCGGCCGCTGGGGAATGAGCGAAGCGATCGGATTCGTCAGAGTCCTACCCCCCGACGGAGCCGGATCATTCCTCGGCAGCTCCAGCGAAAGCTCCGAAGCCACCCAGCGCGTGCTCGATGAGGAGGTCCGCCAGCTGATCGACACCGCGCATCTGGACGTGACGACGGCGCTCACCGCGCACCGCGACTCGGCTCGAGACACTGGCCCACGCACTGCTCAAGGACGAGACGCTCGACGAACTCGACGCGTACGCGGCAGCGCAGATGCCGCCTCGCAACCCCGACACCGACGGGACCGCAAGCCACCTCGTCGCTGGCGACGAAAACCCGAAGCGGCCCCCACCCCGAGGTTGCGTTCGCTAAGCGGCCGAGAACGCGCTCATGATGTTGGCTGCGATCTCGGCTCGCCAACTCTCGTGCTCGCGCCCTTTGTCGACCACAAGCGGTGATTTACGCTGTGGCGGCGGGGTGAAGCAGCCGGCAACGTGGGCCGCAGAGTCGGGTCACCGGGTCACGGCGAATTCTTTCCGGGCAGGCCGTACCCGCATGCTGGGCAGACGCGGTTCATCACTGGGTCGTCCAAGCGCTCGTCATCGAGCTCGAAGTACACCCGGTGGCGTCCGAGTCCCGACACCCGCAGCACGTGCCCGCACTCGGGACAGTTATATCTCGATCTTGGATCAAGCTCGATCGTAGGCGGAAGCCGGTCCGGCGGCGCGATCAGTGTGGCGCTGGCCATCTGGCCACCGCCTCGGTGCTGAAGTTGCCGCCCTCATCCAATGAAGGTTCGGCATCCGCGGCGTCGCTTGTGGGACTACGCCGCGTCATGAGATCAACGAGGAGTGCCCCGGTAGCGCGGTCCTCGAACCGCGCCGAGCCGGCTCCATCGAGCACGTGCTGTGCGGCTCGGTCTGCGTCCTCGTAGGAAGCACAGCTTTCCGACCGGGCGAGGGTTGCCCCGTCGGCGGCGACGATTGTCCAGTGGTAGTCGCCGCCGTTGTCCTCGAAGATGAGGATCTCCATCGACTCCGGTATGCGCACTTCACGTGCACGGCGCGGGCGTCGACCACCGGCACGGGACTTGTTTATTGCGGTGGCCATCGCGCCGACCGCCTCTCTGCCCTTCTGACCGGATGCGTCGCCCGTGAAGCCAGAAGGGCAAGAGACTCACTGAGCGCCTCCATGACGTTATCACATTCACTGGATATTGATCTCTAGAAATTTCGTGCTAGAGTCCTGCATCCACCGATAGGAGATTCCAATGGGAAATGCTGACATCGCCCAGGTGCTCAAGCGGGAGACCGAAGCGTGGAACGCACATGACGCTGACGGCGTCGCTGCCTGCTACGCCGAGGACGCCAGGCTCTACGACGTTGGGCTACCCCACCCCGTGCGGGGGCGCGCGGCAATCCGCGACTCGGTGGCGGGCTATCTCGCCGCCTTCTCGGATTTTCACGCCGAGGTGGGTGAGCCGATCGTCTCGGGCAACCGGGCGGCCCAGGAGTGGAAGGTCACCGGGACCAACGACGGCGAGCTGATGGGGATCCCGCCGACCGGCAAGAGCGCGACCACCTACGGTTGCGGGACGTCCGAATTCGGCGAGGATGGGTTGATCCACCGCGGCGGCAACTACTGGAATGCCGCCGCGCTCATGCAGCAGCTCGGCATTGTAGCGGAAACGGCCGGCGCGCCGGCCTAGTCGAAGGTCAGATCGGGGTGCTCGGACCGGTCTGCCCGGAACGAGCGCCCCGATGGCGTCGATCAAGGCGGTTGCACTCGCCAGCCGCTCGCTATCGCCGATCTTGACGCGTTGCGCTGTCCCGAGCTCGCTCGCTGCGAGCGCGCCCATCGCTCGGCGGCGGAGACTTTCGGTCACGTCGCGGGGAGCGTTTGGGACGGGATGGAGCTGATCCGTCGGAAGCGGCGTTTCCGTCTGGCGGTTGCGCGGACTCGGGTGCTCGCGTGTCGATCAGCAGTCTGAGCACCTCACCGATAGTTCGCTCTCGAACAATGGCTTCTGGCAGGGGGAGATGGTCGTGGATGCGGTAGCGATTGCGACGGCCATCCTTGTCCTTGACGATGTAGCCGGCCTCGGTCAGGTCGGTGACGATCCCGAACGCGGTGCGCTCGGTGATGCCGAGCGCAGCGGCGATGTCGCGCAGGCGCACCCCCGGATCATGCGCGATGCAGACCAAGGCGCGGGCATGGTTGGTGAGGAAACTCCACTGCGCCATAACACAAGTATAGATGAACGTTTCTGGAATCCGCTTGCTAGTCTCTAGCGAAACCAGAACAGCGGCCGAGGTAGGCGTGCGCAACGCGAGGAGAGCCGAGGTCTCGCACCCGGCGATGATCTCTGCGCGAGCGCGTCAGGATTGGTCGTCCTCGGCCTCGAGCGAGGCTGGGTCGACGAGCTCGAGCGCGCCGAACCCCGGCACCGGCCCGTCCATCAAGAACATCTCGATTGTTAGATCAGGCTCGACGTGTGCCTGGCTGAGGAACGCCAGCACCTTGCGTCCGGTGAGCTGTTCGATCATGGCGCTGTAGCGCTCCTTCATCAGCCGCTGAAAATCGCGGCGCATGTCCAGCACGCGGTCCGGTTCGCCGCCTTCCATCATCGTGCGCTCGATCGCGGTGAACCCGTCGCTGAGGACGCACACGATCAGGTTGTCAAGGACGTAGGTCTTGGCTTTGATCGGCCCGCGCCCGTAGTGCTGGCGCATGAACGCGACGATCCGGTTGGTGATCTCCGCCAGCAGCCTGCCGCCGACGAGCGGCAGGGCCTCCTCTTCGCCCGAGCCGCCGGCGTTCACGTTCCGCCTCTGGTTGCTTGGCCATGTGGGATGCTCATGAGTGCTGCGGATGCTGGACGTTCGCGCGCGACAACCCCGGCCGTGGGGGCTGGCGCGCGTGCGAAGAGTGCGATCGCACGAACGAGCAATCTTAACTTGTGGCGGCGCGTTTTGGGAGTACTGTGGTGTCGGCTGGAGGCGGAGTGCGTTTGCCCTAGCGGCGAGCGGACTCCGGATCCAGTTATCTCGGGTTTGCGCATAGCGCGTCTGTAGCGGCTTTCTTAGTGGCTGGCGGAGGCGTTGCACGAAGGCAACGTAGCTCCGTTAGGGACGATCATGCTCGACGCGTCATGCGTTCACCAAAGCCGGCAATGATGACCGGCGCGCGCTTAGCCGAGGAGACTTGGGCTGACGCAGTAGGCGCACAGCGACGCGACCGGTTGACGCTTGCCGTCCGCCTCGAAGCTCACCAAGCCGCGAGTGCAGCGGCTCGGCAACGCCGAACGGTCGCGTCTTGACCTACTGGTCGCCAGTTTCGCGCGCATTCCGAGCTCCGAGGTCGCGCTGTACTACCAGCTGGACAGTGAGGGGCAGCTGCTCACGGTGATCTCCTCGTGGGGCGGGGGGCCCCGCCAAGAGCCGATCACGCGACCGCACGCAGGAGGGATCGTCGGCCGCGCGCTCGGGGCGCAGCGCGCGGCCCTCGAGCCGCTCGATCACGTCCACGACATCGCCCTGGTCGACTCAGCCCCGAAGTTCGAAGTAACGCACGGCGGCCGCTGTCCGCGTTCGATCTCGCGCGATTGAACCAGGACGTCGCGTTTAGCGTGAACAACGAGCAGTAGCTAGCGCGGCGCGCCCCAGCGCCATGATGGACGTTGAGAGTCCCTAGCCTGGGAGGGTGATGGCAGACCGCAGAGACATCGAGTTCACGTATTCGCTGACTGACCGCGTGATTCGGCTGAGCCTGGGTGATCTGGCGGAGTTCAGCGGAGCGAAGTACGACGGGGACTTCTCGCTGAGCCTGGAGCAGGCGCAGCGACGCAAGCACGACTATGTGGCTGAGCAGATTGGGATTGGTCCGGGACGTAGGGTGCTCGATCTGGGCTGCGGGTGGGGTGGCCTGCTGGCGTACGTTCGCGAGCGCGGGGGCGTCGGAGTCGGCGTGACCCTGTCAGCAGCGCAGCGAGCGAGCTGTCGCCGTCACGGCCTGGATGTCCACCTCCAGGATGGGCGGGAGCTGAATCGCGAACGTTTCGGCGGCTTTGACGCGGTCGCGAGCCTTGGCGCGTTTGAGCACTTCTGCTCGCCCGATGACTTCGAGGCGGGACGCCAGGAGAATGTCTACGCGAGCGTGTTCGAGCGCATAGCGGACCTGCTTCCGGCCGGGGCTCGGTTCTACCTGCAGACGATGGTGTTCGGCCGCAACATGCTCGACCCGGACCGCATCGACATGAGGTCCCTCCGCGCCATCCCGCGGCGCGGGTCTGACGAGTGGTATCTCGCGTTGCTCGGACGCCAGTTCCCGGGCTCGTGGCTTCCGTTCGGCCAAGAGCAAGTGATCAGGTGCGCCCAGCCGCATTTCCGGCTTGTGTCGAGCGTCAGCGGCCGACTCGACTACATCGAGACGATCCGCCAGTGGAACGCGCGGGTCGGTTCACGCAGCTTGAGAAAGATGCTGCTCAAACTCCAGCTGCTGCCGCGCTGGCTGACGAGTCCCGATTTCCGGCTCGCGTTCACCTCGGGAGTGAGCGCAAATCAGGTCTGTTTCGAGCGAGAGCTTCTTGACCATTACCGGCTCGTGTTCGAGAAGCGGCTATCGCAACGAATTCAACTGGCGACCCCACCTCTCGCGCTTCATCGAGCGAGCGGCAATCCTACGACGGAAAGGGGGCCCAGCCGCGCAAACGTAAACCAGGCCGCGAACAGCTACAGATCAACCTTCGCGATCGGTGACAGGTCGCTTACCTGACGGGTCCCGATCCTCGGTTGGCGAGCCTGCGCGAATGAGACGAGCTTCCCTCGGTCTTGGTCCCAAAGCTTGAGGTTGACCGCGCTAAGCCCGTCCAACAGCGACAACGTCGGCACCTGGTGGAAGATCGAGTTCTCGCGGTGAGCGCGCCGAAGGTTGTAGTTGGGGATCCGCGTGTTGAGATGGTGCACGTGGTGAAACCCGATATGGCCTGTGAAGAACTCGAGCGGCATCGGCAGCTTCAGGTAGGAGCTACCGCGGAGCGCCGCCTCGGTGTAGTCCCAGTCGGCGGCGCTCTGCCAGTAGGCGTCCTCGAACTGGTGTTGAACGTAAAACAGCCAGATCCCAACCGATCCGGCGAGCAGCGCCGATGGTGCCCACACCAGCAGGAGTCGCTCCCACCCGATCAGCCAGCACAACGCAGCGGCGAACAAGAAGACACTAGCGTTCGTGCCGAGCACGCTGTGGCGCAAGCGCGGGCGCTGCGCGCGGGTGGCAATCCGCGGGCCAATGACCATCGCCACGATTGGACCGAGCCCAAACATGACCAATGGGTTGCGGATGGTCCGGTACGCCAGTCGACCACGCCGTGACCGGGCGTGGTACTCGTGGACCGTCAGAGTGACGATATCTCCGACGCCGCGACGCTCGAGATCGCCTGAGGTGCCGTGATGCACCGCGTGGTCGTGCCGCCACCGTTCAAACGGAGAGAGCACCAACAGCCCGGCCAACCGTCCGACCCACCGATTGGCATGCTTGGATGGAAACAGCGATCCGTGGGCGCAGTCATGGAACACGACGAACGTCCGTACGAGGAATCCGGCGGCGAGGACGATCAGCGAGACCGTTAGCAGGACCGAGATCCCCAGGGTCAGGTCCAGTAGGACCGAGAGCGCCAGGTAGGGCACGATCGACGTGGCGACGTCGAGCACGCTTCTGGACAGGCGCGGCTGATAGCAGTCAGCGGGGATTTGACGGCCCGGCGTGGCCCTAGGTTGATCATGCATGAGCGCAGCTCCGACCTCGAGATGAACGTTGCGAACTGACGCTCTCGCGTGCCGTCCTCGGACCGCCGCGAACACGAAGCTGCTCATAGGTCGAAGTGCTCCAGCACTACCAAGATGGTCCCGCTGGCAAGACCTCGATGCAGTCGATCTTACTCGACGCGACGTCTTGAGGACATCCCTACCTGATCGCCTCTGAGGATCGTCAGCTATCGGTCGCTTGAGCACGGTGTTGCAGCTCGGTGCCGAACTCGTGCTGTCCCCAACGAGCACCGCGAGCGTCGGCTACGCTTCCCCAAGCAGCGGGCAACCAGGATTTTGCAGCCTCGGCGCAGCCCGAAATCGCTTCATCGAGGCCCCCAATCCGGGGATCTACTGCAACCGCCGACGTAGCTCAGCTGGTAGAGCACTTCACTCGTAATGAAGGGGTCCCCGGTTCGAGTCCGGGCGTCGGCTCTGGCCTTTTCGCGCTGCGCTGGCTTCCATGGAAGCGATTTGGAAGCCAGATAGAGAAGCGCCTCCGCCCTTGAGTCAGAAGCGGAGGCGCTGGGAACCTGCGGGGGGAAGACGCCCTGTTACGAGCGATCGACGCCGCCGTTGTGCAGGACGACGCGAAGGGCGCGGGGTACTCGGCGGTCATGCGTGAGCGCCGCATCTGGCGACGACGGGCATCCGCGATCTCGTGCACGTAGACGACGCGGGTGACGGTGGCGTCGCGGTGTCCGAGCAGGAACGCGACTTCGTCGATGCTCTCGCCGGCTAACAGGGCGCGGGACGCGACGGTGTGGCGGAACGAGTGCATCGACGACACGGCGCCCGCGGGTACATGCGCCGGCTCGCCGTCTGCGGCCTCTCGTGCAGAAGCGGAAACGTGGGCCGGCCGTGCTCGTCCGTGGCGCGTTCCTGCGCCTTCCGGAGCGCGCGGGCGACGTTCCGCTGAGACAGCGGCCGGCCAGACCGCGTCGCGAACACGAACGACTCGGGCGTCGTCTTGGGTGAGGCGAGCTTGTGACGCGCGAGGATCAGTGCCAGCTCTCGTGGGATCGGCACGGTCCGGGCTGAGCCACCGGTCTTGGTCGGCCGGCGGTTGCCCTTCCGGTCGACCTGCCGCGCGAAAGTGATCTCGGCATCGTCGAGCTCGTCCACGCGGACGTCCGCCCACGTGAGCCCGCACAGCTCGGACACGCGTGCGCCGCTAAGCGCGGCGACCGTGAACAACGTGCGGTAGGGCTCGGTCGCGGCGGCAAGCGTGTGCTCGATCTGCTCCGGCGTAAAGATCGGCGAGCGCTTGGCCAGCGAGACCTTCGGCCGTTCCGACGGCAGCATTAGCGTGGTCGGATTCATGCCCGTGAAGCCGAGCCGACGGGCAGCGAATTTGTAGATACGACCGGCCGCGCCGAGGGCAGCCGCGATCGTGGCCTCGCTCTTGCCCTGCTGCCTCAGATCGCGAACAAGCGCTGCCAGATCGTCGGCCGTGATGCCGTCGATGCCGCGATTCCAGTGCCGGGGGAGGAGGTGGTGCTCGACGGCGCTTCGGTAGCCGGCCTGCATCGTTGCACGGAGATCCAGGACCGGCCCGGTGAGCCACAGCTGGGCCGCCTCGCCGAACCGCAGCCGCGAGTCAGGTGCCACCGTCTCGCCTCGTCCCCGGCGAGCGAGCAGCTCGTCGCGGAGCTTCCGCGCTGCCATGATGCCTCCGTCGACCGTGCGCCATCGCTGAATGCCTGAGGCGTCCTTGAAGCCGACCTCGAGCACGCCGGTGGGCCGCCGGTAGATGTTGCGCTCCACCCTGACGCGGCGGGGCTCATTCGTGACGTCGGTCATGAGACGGCCCTCAGCTGTGCATCAGCCGAACACGTGGGCCTAGCCGAGCGCCGCCACTCGTCTAGCTCATCTCGCCGGAAGTAGAGCTTGCAGCCGGGTCCGTCCTGGTGCGTAGGGATCGCTCGCTGTGCTGCGAGCTTGCGCAGCGTGTCGCGGTGGATGCCGAGGTACTCAGCTGCGCTACGGGCGTCCAACCACGCACTGGAGTGCTCCTTGGTCCGAGCTGCGGTGCACTCCACCAGACGATCGACGACCAGGTCGGCGAGACGACCCAAGAGCTGATCGATCAGAGAGCGGTCTGAATCACCTGCTGTGGCCGCTGCGGGGACCGACGTCCGGTCGAGGGTGCGGAGCTGGTCGGCCGGCGCCAGCCGCTTCGAAGTGGCGTACGCTTGCATCGTCGTGACCTCCTGATAGGTCTCGGGCAGGCCCCGGGGTGTTCTACCACCGCCGGGGCTGCTTATTACTTACGCAAGGAAGGCACAAGCAGGATCGGACGGAAAGAGTCCGTCCGTACGGTTCTGCCGCTGACGGATGTAAGGTTCTGGCATGGGACGAAGGGTTGACGTCGACGACCTCATCGACACGCAGTCCGTAGCGCAGATCCTCGGACTCGCGCACCGCAATACGGTGAGCGAGTATCAGGCCCGCTATGCCGACATGCCGCGCCCTGTGGTCGACCTCGGCGGCGGACGATCAAAGCTCTGGCTGCGCCCAGAGGTCGAGCTTTGGGCAGGTCGCCATGAGCAACGGGCTGCTGGTCGCGGCCGTCCTCGGCTCTCAGACGCCCAGTCCTGACAGCATCGCGGAGGCTGCTGGCGACCATCCCACTGAGTGCATCGTCTGATCGTGCGATCCTTTCGACCCGGAGATCCTCCACTCCCGATTTGGGCGCGGCCGCGGATGGGCGCGCCCAAATCGGGAGTACCCCAGCCGGAGGCGACGTTGGAAGTACCGAAGCTCCCCGCGAGGAACCGCAGCCGCCGTCTCATTCGTGGCCGGATGGGGCCCGCCACAGCGTGCCGACGGAGACGCCATACGCTGGTTGTCGACACCTGAGCACCGTCGGACCGCAGCACAGGATCCATGGAGTTGGGCGGGCGGCTGGAAACGGCCGAAGTTGCTCATAGCGTCGCAGCGCACTCACGAACCCGACCGGCCACCACTTTCGATGGCCGGGCGCACCGCCTAGCTGGCGAGTTCTTTCGTCAGGTAGGCCCGGCGTCTTGCGACGCCGGGCCCCCTTCAGAACCGGACGTGCCCGTTTCCGAGCATCCGGCTCAAGCAAGCCCTGGTGGCTGGCGGGTGTTGCAGTCGAGGTGGATGAGACGGGGTTCAGCCTTGTCCGTCGTGCGTGGTGCCCAGTCGACATCGATTGTCTTGCGGGCGGTAGCGAGCCATGTCTCCCACTGGCGTGGGGTTTGTGGCCGGTCTTCGATGGCAACCAAGGTGCTGTTGCAGATCGCGCAGCGCCCGTTCTGGGCTCGGTGGAGCCGTTGGGCGGTGAGGTTGATCGGCAAGGACGCCTTGTGCCGTCGCCAGGCCCAGTAGTCGGCCAGTTCGGGGTCATCAGGTGAGGCCCCTTGGCGGACGATCTGGTGGCGGACGATGTTGGTCCAGGCGAACCGGTGCATGAAGGCGCCGCTGGTGCGGTCGCCGAACACCCAGCGGTCTTGCCTGGCCTTGTTGAACCTGCCGAAGTACCGGTGAACGATCCAGTCTGTCGGTCTGGTTGCGTGGCTGAAGGTGGCCCACTTCCGTGTGAGCCGCCACAGGTAGTGGTCCAGCTTGCCGAAAATCACGGCAGATACCTGTGTTCGGTAGTAGGCGGCCCATCCGCGAATGATCGGGTTGAGCCGTTTGATCACCGCCTGAGCGTTGCTCCCGCGCAGGGAGCGCAGCTCATCGCGGAGCCTTTTCCGGATTCGTCTGACGGCCTGCTTGCTGGGTTTGATCAGCAGCTTGCGTTGGTAGCGGCGGACGTTGAACCCGAGAAAGTCATAGCCCTCGCTGAGCGACACGACCTTGGTCTTGTCCTCGTTGAAGGCCAGACCTCTCGGCGTCAACCACGCGGCAAGCCGAGCTTTGACCTCGAACGCTTCCTGCCGGGTGTGGCAGTGAACGACGAAATCATCCGCATACCTGATCAGGATTGGGGAGCCCTTCTTGGCGTGTCCGTCTGCGCCGTAGCTGGCTCCGGCGGCCGTCTCCATCCCGTGCAGGGCGATGTTCAACAGCAGGGGGCTTGCCACCCCGCCAAATGAACAGCGCTGGGTTATGCGCAGCGTCTGCTCGTAGGTCTTGGTAGGAGCGGGCTGGCAGGCTGAACGCTGCGCATAACGCGGGCTGGTGATCGGTCGGTCAGAGGCTGGTGAGCCAGCTGAGCAGGTCGGGGTCTTGGTTCCATTCGGCCAGCTCGGCGCTGACGACCTGGTCGTAGACGGCTTCGAGGGCTTTGCGTTTCGCCTCGGTCGAGGCGCGTGCGTAGATCTCAGTCGTGGACAGGTCGACGTGGCCGAGGATGTCGCGGATGTAGGGCAGCGGCACGCCTGCGTCGTAGAGGTGCATCGCCCGGCTGTGTCTCAGGACGTGCGGGCTGAGCTGCGCGCCGGTGAGCGCCGGGTCGGCTGCTTGGGCCTGGTATTTGCGCAGGATCCAGGCGATCCCGCCGCGGCTGAGTTTCGCTCGGTGTTGGTTGAAGAACACCGGGCGGTCATCACGGCCGGGGCGGTCGAGCTGTCGCTCGGCGAGGTAGGCGGCCAGCAGCGCCGTCGTGTTGGTGTCGATCGGGACGTGCCTGGTTTTGCGGCCTTTGCCGGTCAGGGCGACGATCGCGGGGTCCTCGAGGCGGATGTCGCGGACTGTCAGGTCGGCGAGTTCTTGGACGCGGGCGGCGGTGTCGTAGAGGGTGGCCAGCAGGGTCGCGTCACGCCGGCCTTGGCGGGTGCAACGGTCGGGTAGGGCGAGCAGCAGCCGGGTCTGCTCGACGGTGAGGTGCGCGATCGCTGGCTGGTCGTGTTTGCTTGAGGGGATCTGGAGAATGTCCTGGCAGCACGCCATCCGCGCCGGGTCCTGGGTTTGTAGCCAGCGGTAGAACGAGCTGATCGCCGCGAGCCGTCGGTTGCACGAAGACGGACTGTTGTGCCGCTCAGAGCGCAGCCAGGCGAGGAAGGCGGTGATCATGTCGACGTCGATCAGGTCGAGGGTGAGCCGCTCGGGCGGGATCGACCGTTCGTCACGCAGGTAGCAGATCAGCAGCTTGAACGTGTCGCGGTAGGAGCTGATCGTGTTCGGTGAGCAGCCGCGCAGCCCGGCCATGTGATCGGTCAGGAAGCGGCGCAGGTGAACCGCGAAGTCAGTCGCCATCAGCTGGCCTCGCGGTCACGGCGGGGACGATGTCGCCGAACGCCTGCTTGACGCGGGCGGTGATGTCGGGGTAGGACCCGGCGGTCAGGCGCAGGTAGTAAGCGGTGTCACCGATCGAGGAGTGCCCCAGGTACGTTTGCAACACCGGCAAGAGCGCGCCCACGTTCTCGCCTCGCGCAAACCAGGATTGGAGGTTGTTGACCGCCATCGCGTGACGCAGGTCATGGACCCTCGGTCCGTGTCCGCGGCCGCCGTGCGGGATCCGCGCCTGCCAGAGAAACCGCCGGAAGTTGCGGTTGACGTTGTTGAGTGTCAGCGGCACATCCGGGGTGGCGCCGGGGAAGAACCACTCCCAGCCTGGCTGTCCCGCGAGCGTGGCGTGGTAGCCGGCGAGCCTCTCGCGGAGCGGCTCTGAGACGGGGAGTTGCCGGTCCTTGCCGCCTTTCGCGTCACGGATCTGCAGCACCCCGGTCTCGACGTCGACATCCTTGACGCGCAGCAGCCTGGCCTCTGAGCAGCGCAGCCCGCACGCGTAGATCGTGCGGAACAGAACCGGCATCACCAGATGCCGGTAGGGCACCTCCGAGCAGTAATGGCAGCGGTCGGTCTGCGCAAACAGCGCCCCGAGCTCCTGGTCTGTGTAGATGTGCGGGATGTACCGGGCCGGCTTTTGCAGCACCCCCGCCGGCAGCACATACGCCTCGACACCACGGCGGCCAAGCCAACGGGCGAGCTCTCTGACCGGCGCGATCAGATTGATGACGGTCGCGGGCTTCACCGCCCGCTCTCTTGCCGCGGCGATCGACGCCTCGACCGACGCTCGCGTGACCGTGTCCACCCCGGGGAACTCGCGTGCGCAGAACGCCTCGAAACGCGCCAGCGCCCGCTCCTCGGACACATACTTGCAGCCGAGGGCGCGTTTCTCGCAGACCAGGCCGCTGATCGCCTCAGCGAGCGAGACGTGAGCGCTCATCTCGACACCTCCGACATCGACGCCTGCGACATCGAGGCGTCCGGGTCCAGCGCGCACTGCGCCAACAGCCGCGGCGACGACTTCAGATAGACGCCCGTCGACTCGACGGACTGGTGGCCGAGAATCTCGGAGATCCGCTCGACCGGCGTGCCGTCCTCCAACAGGCGGGTCGCGAGCGTGTGCCTGAGCGAGTGCATCCCGTGGCGACGCTGCTCTCCGAGCCCCACGTGCGCGGCGCGGGCGTGCTTGACCAGGACCTGGTGCAGATGATCTTGGTCAGAGAACGGGCCGATCGGCGCGGTATGCCGCAGAAACACCTGCGGGCAATCGCTCGCCGGCCGGCCGTCGCGAACGTAGTCGATGATCGCCCAGCCGACATCCTTCAACAGCGGCAGAACGACCCGCCGGCCGGTCTTGGCTTGCACCACCGAGACCTGGTTGCCGGGCCAGTCCAGATCAGCGAACTCCAGCCGTTTGACGTCCACAGCCCGCAAACCGAGCCGGCAGATCAAGAGGACGACCGCGTAATCGCGCTTCCCGGACGGGTTGCCGCGATCGATCGCCTCCAACACCTTCGCGACGTCAGCTGGATCCCACACCGACGGGACCCTCGCCTGCCTCGTCGACCTCACCGCCGGGACCGTCCCGAGCACAGCCTCGTCGATCAGCCCGTCTCTCGCGGCGAACCGCAACAGCGACCGCACCGCACACAACTTGTGCTCCACCGTCTTCGGCTGGTAGCCAGCCAGCGTCGCAACGAACGCGCCGATCACCGTGCCGTCCAGCCCGCCCAGACCGCCGCGCGTGCCGGCGAACGCGAGAAACTCACCGGCGACCGTGCCATACGAACGGACCGTCGAGACCGCGCAACCATCGGCCCGCAGCCACGCCTGAAACCCGGTCAGGACGTCCGCCTGCCCGGCATCCAGCTTGCTCACACTGCGGGAGTAGCGGCGCAGCACCGACCCGTGGACCGCGAAGTCGTCGAGCATCGCCGCGACCCGGAACGCGTAGACGTCGGTCGCTCTCAGCGTGCCGGCCTGCTCCTTCTCAAAGAACCCACCGCACACCTCATCGACCCAGGCCATCGCGACATCCAGCGAGAACTCCTCCACGCCCTGGGCCGCGAACCACCGCTCCAGCCGCCGCCAGCAGCCGCGGTACCACTTCAGCGTCGACGGCTTATAGCCCAGACGCACCAACTCGGCATCCAACGCAGAAACCAGCTCAGAAACAGCAGCCATCACGCTCACCTCCGATCACGAACGACCGGGCACCACGCCCGAGCCGCGTGACCAGAGCCTCTCCCGCGTTATGCGCAGCGCTCGACCGTCAACCCCGCTCGCTGCGGGAACTTCAAGCCAGCGCTGCGCATAACCCAGCGCTGTTCATTTGGCGGGAAATGAGCAGCTGCTCATTTCCCGCCCTGAGGAGTTCCCTCCTCGGTTCGGGACAACCTGCCGTTCTCGACCACGCCCGCCTTTAACCACTGGCGGATCATCCCCCTGGCGGGGAACGAGCCGATCTGGTTGAGGATGTGGCCGTGGCCGATCCGGTCAAACGCCCCGGCCAGGTCCGCGTCGAGCACCCACAGACGCCGCGGGCTTTTGCCCTTGGCTGCCTGAAAGGCCGCTTCGATCGCGTCGTGGCAGCCGCGGCCGGGTCGAAACCCGTAGGACTTCGGCTCAAACCGCGCCTCCCACTCGGGCTCCAACGCGTTGAGGACCCGTGCCTGATGGCAACGGTCGATCAGCACGGGGACGGTGGCATCAAACTGCACCTCCTGCAGCCCTGATTTTGGTTTCGGCCGGTAGGTGGATCGAGCTGGCGATCAGCCGGTGGCATTGTTGCTCGACCTCGAGCGGGAACGGGATGTAGAGCCGGTTGGCGGGTCCGCGGCGGGCGGCGAGCTTGCCGGTTGAGATCCAGGAGTAGACGGTGCCGTCGGAGATCCGGAAGCGCTCGGCGAGCTGGGTGACGGTCATCTCGCCGTCACGCGGTTGGCTGGGTCCGATCCGGTAGCGCCAGCGCAGCCACCTGATGGCCTTCTCGTCGAATGGCAGGCCGGTGCTGGTGCGCATCCCGGCGGCTGTCAGCTGGTCGGCGATCTGCGTGTTGGTGTGGTCGGGGGCCAGCCGCTTGATCAGCTCGATCACCTCCGATGAGGTGCGCTTGGCGTCGGCGGGCTTCGGTGGTCGCTCGATGGCGTGCTGCTCTGAGGCGCCCGAGCGCCAGCGGATCCCGACCTGGAGCTCACGAGTGTCGGGCTGGGAGGTGAGCGTGACGTCGGTGATCATCGTGCGTAGGAGCCGCTTGCGGTCGCGTTGTGCGGTGCTGTCGGCAGCCCATAGCTTTGGGAGGTCGCGGGCGAGCGCCTCGAGCTGCTCGCGGGAGGGCTCGGGCCTCGGCTTGTTCTGCTCGGCGAGCTCGGCCTCCGCCTCGGCGAGCTCGCAGAGCTTCTGCTCCCAGCGGGTCTCGAGGCTTCTGGCGACCAGGCGGTTGTCCGGCTCGCAGGCGTGGAACGCGCGCTCGGCGCGGATCGCCTCGTAGCGGGCGCGCTCGACGCGCAACTCGATCGCGCGGGTCGAGCGCGCGCGGCGGTCGGCGACCTCGTCGGCGGCAGCGAGCGCCAGCTTGATCTCCCGCGGCTGGAGTGCCGCGAGCAGGCGGCGGGCGACGAGCTCGTCGACGACAGTTGTCTTGACCGAGCGGCAGCTGGGTGTGGCGTTGTGGTCGGCGCGCGAGTGGGTGCATTCGTAGTAGCCGCCCTCACGCTGGTAGCGCGTAGACATCGAGCGCCCACAGGCGCCGCAGCGCACGATCCCCTGGCACAGCGCTGCGCCTTCGCGCGCCGGGCGCTGACCGCCGCGGGTGTCGTTGGCCGCAAGCCGCCGCTCGTTCGCGAGGTACTGCTCCCAGCTGATGTAGCCGGGGTGGTGGTCGTGGATCACCACCGGCCACTCGGCGCGCGGCAGCTCGGTGATCGTGGTGGTGATCGTGCCGTCGGGCCGGACCGTGCGCCGTGAGCGGTAGCGGCCGAACACATACGCGCCCGCGTAACACGGGTTGGCGAGCACGGCCAGCACGCGCGGGTGCGTCAGCTCGCCCCACCGCACCTCGCCCGCCCACGCCCCGCCATAGGCCCGCTTCGGGAACCGGCGGCCCTTGAAGGCGCCGACCGCGCCGTAGGCCGAGCCGGTCTGCTCGAATGCGCAGAACAGGTCGCGGATCGCGGCCTGGACCTCCTCGTCGGGGTCGATGATCGTCTGGCTCTCCTCGTCGTGGACGTAGCCGACCGGCAGCGGGAAGCGCAGCTCGCCGCGCTCCGCCGCCGCGCGCTTGGCGCCCTGCAAGCGCGAGGTGATCATGTGCAGCTCGGCCTCGGACATCTGCGACTTCAGCCCCAACAGCAGCCGGTCGTTGAAGTCCTTGAGGTCATAGACCCCGTCAGTGTCGACCACCAGGGTGTCGGTCAGCGCGCAGAACTCAAGCAGCCGCTGCGTCTCGGCGTTCGAGCGCGCCAGCCTCGAGACCTCCAGCCCGAAGATCGCGCCGACCTCGCCCAGGCACACCCGTGCTACCAGCTGCGCGTACCCCTTCCGCGCCTGCGTGTCCGAGAACCGGCCGGAGATCCCCAGATCCCCGTCGACGACCGCGATCCGCTCCGCTTCCCAGCCGAGCCTGGCGGCTTCCTCCGCCAGCGCGTACTGCCGCTCGGTCGAGCGGAAGTTCTCCCGCACCTGCCTCGGCGAGGACTGCCGCAGATACACGATCGCCACCCGCCCCAGATGCGAGCCGGTGATCTTCGCGGTCGCGCTCACCACCGACGCCACCCGCCACCACCGCGCACTCGACCATGTTCGCGAGCGCCGCGACCGCCTCGGGCAGCATGCCTGGCACCAATCACTCCAGCGCCCGCCGCCTCAACAACTCCAAGTTGATCTGCGAGATCTCCGCCAACAGCACCTCGTTGCGATGCGTCACCGCCACGCTCGCCTCGCACGCCGCCTGCGCCGCCGCCGGCACGTAGATCGTGCGGCTCCGGCCGCCGGCGTAGACGGCCAGATAGGTGTATGGGCCGTGCAACTCCCCCCGACGACACCGGCACCCCTCGCTCGAGCACCGCCGGCCCTCGGACAGCAACACGCCGCGCAACGTCCGCTCCGGCTCGGACAATCCAGCCGTCAACCGCCGCCGGCGAGCCAAGAGCTGCCGCACACTCAACTCGCTGATCTTCGCGGAAGCCATCAGCCTGTACGTGATTCGCTAACAGGCTCACCGATCCTCCCGCCCGCCTCCGAGAACGGCAATCACCGCCGCCACCTCGACCAGCACCTCGAACGTCAACGGCCGCTCCGCCGGCACCGGGCCGCGATCGGTCGCCGCCTCATCCAACTTGATGTTCCGACCGTCGCCGCCGTCGCAGACGTACATTCGACCGGCCGCCTCACGACGCACATACAGAACCTCAAGCCGCCGTCCGAACAGCGGATGGAACGGATGCGTGACCACCAACGAACCCAAAAGCTCGTTGGACGACGCAGCGGTATGACGTGACCGTCGGGATCCCGAGCGGGCGCCGCTTGCCGCCCGGCTTGGGGATGTACACCCGTCTGACCGGCAAGGCCTTGAACGCATCCGCTCGATCGTGCACCCTGCTGACCAGTTCAACTTTGGCCTTCGGGGTTAGCGCGACCTCGCCGTCCACGCCCGCGGTCAGACGCCCGGCGTTGCGCTCGGTCACCCGTCGCACGCTGATCAGCGTGTTCGAGCGCGACCGCAGCATCAACTTCTGCAACCGGCGGACCCTGACAAGGTCCCCCGCTTTGGACGCCGTGAAGATCCGCTGCCGCAAGCGCCGTACTTCACGCTCGGCCCCACGCCAGTCAACCTGGCGCCAGTCGAGCACCTCGTCCTCTGGTCCACTCACCACACCGGCCGAGGCCGGTGGGGCGTCTAGCTTGTCCTCGGGTTCCGGGATCACGACTTCTTTCTCTTCACAGGCTCACCTGACCGCGTCAGCACGCTTTCGCGTCCGGGCACCACGCCCGGTATCCGGCCGGTTATCCACGACCACCAGCTGAAGGACTGGCGTCATCGCCGCGGTTTCCCGTCGCCTTTCGGCCACCGGCATTCGCTTCTCGGTCATCCTCTTCCCGCCGGGGAGTTAGGCCCTCCTCACGGTCAGCTGACCGAACCACAAGGGTTCGGACCCCGACGGGGTTACCGCGTTCCGCACGCACGAGCAGCGACCGGGGTGGGCGCCCTCTGTGCCCCGGGGACAACGGTGCTCTTCCCGGACCGGGGCCACTTCCCGGCCGGCGCCTGCCGCTTCGCAGCGGCCCGTCCCTGCACCCCGCCGGTCCTTCCCATCGACGGGGATCGCGCTTAACGAGGCATCTACCAAGGGTTCACACGTGTTCGCCCGTCCGGTCTTCCCCTCGCCTGTGGCCGCCCGGATGGAACGGGCCGCCCTTGGGCTCACCCCTCGGGCTTCGCACCCCGCCGGCCAAGAGCCGACAACGCACGCCGAGGTGGGGACAGGCCATCGAGCACGGACCTGGAACTACCGCTCAACTCACATCCGTCGATCTCCAATCCGATAGTTCACTCATTGCGTGCGACCTCGCGTCGCACGTGGCAAAGCATTCGTCCGCAATCGACGCGGCGGACCACTCCTGCTCGCCGAAGCGATCCTGCGCGGCCGGGCGCTGCAGCGATAAATGCGATCGTGGGATGCGATCGACGGACTCAGACCGAGACAGCTTTCTACGCAAGGGACTCGCCGTGTCTGTGCGTGCAGTGAGCGGCAACCTCCGCACGTTGGTCCGGTGCACGTGCCATCGTTGGGGTCGTGGCGGGATGCCTTCAACTGATTGCTCTGCCGGATCTATATGCAAGGCGTGAGCCAGCCAGATCACTACGGGCATCGTCGGCGTGCTCGCCCGGACGGTCGAGACTTGCCAACACGGCTTATGCCGTTGTGGATGCGCAGCGTCGGCCGGTCCCCGCTCAATCATGGATGTGACGCTTTATGGCCAATCGCTTTGGTGAATGGCGGGTTGTGAGGGGACGCACCCTGAGACGCGGCGGACAGGCCGACGTCTTTCTCGTATCAAGACCAAGCGTGGCGGGGCTGCACGTGCTCAAGCGCCTGAGAAACCCGAACCGACGGCCGCGGTTCGAGCGGGAGGTGGAGACGATGCGAACCCTCGCGGTATCCGGTGTTCCCGTGCCACCGGTCGTCGCGGAGGGCATCACCGCGGATCCAGACGCCAAGCCGTATTACGTGATGATCTTCTACGAGCGTGGTTCACTTCAAGGAGCGGTTGACGACAGGCGGTACGCGGGCTCGGGCAAGCAAGCCGCTGCTGGGATCGACTTGCTGCGGCTGGCGTCCGTGCACTCGCAGCGATGCATGCGTGCCGATGCGCGCATCGCGACATCAAGCCAGCGAACGTTCTGCTGGACGACGGAGAACAGCCGCTGCTAGCTGATTTGGGTTTGGCCTTGACCGCCGAGGAGCAGCGCGATGAGTCGCGTCTCACCGACAGCGCTGAGGCCGTGGGCTCGCGGCTTTACATCGCTCCCGAAAACGAGTCTGGGTTCAATACCGACGTCGACCAGCGTCCAGCGGACTGCTATGCCTTTGCCAAGTTGGCGTGGGCAGTTTTGGCGGGACAGGATCCCCCGGCGCGAGAGCTCCAGATCGGACATGAGAGACGTCTCGCGATCGTCTGCGGCATCTCGGAGCTCAGCCGACTGGACTCGCTCTTCGAACGGCTCCTCGTGCTTGATCCGCGTGCACGACTCACCGATTGGGAGTTCGTCGACCAGGAGCTGGCTGCCACCGCGCGCGCGCTCCGGGGGGAGACAAGCTCCTTCGAGTTCTGGTTTACATTGCTCGAGCGTTACGTCGAGAAGCACGGCACGGCAGCGATGGCATCCGACACTGTCGTTGATGGGCTCAGCCTCGGTAAGTGGTGTGCGAGGCAGCGCAGTCTGTATCGCCAAGGCAAGCTGAGCCCCGATCGCGCCGGGCGCCTGCGGGCGCTCCGGGGCTTGGGAATGGGACGGCTACGACGCCAGTTGGGAGCACATGTTCGCCCTGTTACAGAAGTATGTCGCCCGCGAAGGACAGCCGCGGTACCTCGAGAGCACAAGGAGGGCCAGTCACTCGGCCGCTGGGTTCGTAAGCAGCAGAACGTGTATAGGGGCGTTCATCCGCACGGGCGATTGACAGAAAAACAGATCACGAAGCTCGTCGCACTCCCTGGCTGGTCGTGGTCACCTGGATCTGAGAAGTGGGAACGTGCCTATCGTGCGCTCGTAGCATTTCAAGAAAGAGAAGGCCATATCAGGGTGCCGGCAGGACACATCGAAGCCGGTGTTAATCTGCGCGCCTGGATCGACCGACAGCAGTGGCATTCCAAGATCGGACGGATACAGCGCCAAGGCGACCGGCTCTTGCGCTTGGAAGCTGTGCCTGGCTGGAAGTTGGCGGACCCGCCTCCCGATCGGTGGGAGCGCAAGTTCGCCACGATGACCAAGTTCGTTGAGCGTGAAGGACATGCTCGAGTTCCGCACGGCCACATCGAGGAAGGCGTGACACTCGGTAATTGGGTCCACTACCTCAGATTTCGGCATGCCTCTGGTCACCTGCAGAGGTTCCCGGACCGAATTGCGCGGCTTGAGGCGCTGCCGGGTTGGCGGTGGGAGAGCGACCGCAAGCGACGGCCTCGCATCACGTCCGTCCAATGATTACCTAGCCAAGTTGGCGAGCGACGCAGGCGATCTCAGAAAGCCGCATGCGCGCCCCGAGCTCCTGGCTTCTGACGATCTCTTCAGGTGGGCGCAGGGTCGCGCGCAACGATTGCTTCGGCGCGATCGGATGGCCCGCTCGGACCAGCTCGCGGGCAGGTCCGGATCGGCGCCGCGAGTCCCGAGATTGGCGAACAGGGGGTGTGTGGCCAGGCGCGGGTCGAGACCCGCTTTCGTTCTGGCGCGGTCATCAGGGCCACGATGTCGTGGCTACTTGTTCCCCCCAGCAGGCGTCCACGACGGCCGCCACGGCGGCCGCGTGGTGGCTGCTTGGCTTGGTGAGCGGCGACGCAATCGCGGCGCGTGCAATCGCAGTCGTGGCAAGGATTCTCCACCGGGTGGACTCGGCTACCGGTCGATCGTTCAGAACGTGATCACGGTCTTGCCGATCGCAGGTCGGGCCTGCGCAGGGTCCAGGGCAGCGGGCACTTCCTCCAGGGAAATACGAGTGATTGGCGGGGCGACGATGCGTCCGTCGGCGACGGCCTCTGCCACTCGCTCGAGGAGCTCGCTGGACATCTGTAAGGCGAAGTTGATCCCGGTAATCCCGGTCGCCCCAAGGGCCGTTTCATCACCGACGTATTGAGTTGTCACGGCGGTACCGCCTCGTCTTATCAGCGAGGCGAGCTCGGCAAAGCCGGTGGCGTCGCTCACCAAGTCGAGGAGCGCATCGATGCCGTCGGGGTGTGCCTGTCGTACCCCGTCAACCAGCGGGACCTTGGTGTGATCGATCGTCTCGGTAGCGCCGTAAGCGCGCATGCGCTCGGCATCGTCGTCGCGCACGTTCGCGATCACGTTCCCCCCGGCGTTCGCGGCGAACTGAGTAGCGAACGAACCAACGCCGCCACCGGCGCCAACGATCAGGACCGTCTTGTCGCTCGGCGGTTCGAGCAAGTCCACCAACGCGAGCCCGGCGCCACCCGCGGTCGGCAGCGCCGCCGCGACAACGTCATCGAGTCCAGTAGGAACTCTCGCAAGCGGCGCATCCTCCGTAACGGCCACATACTCGGCATACGTTCCCGCCGAGCCAAGCGGGGCGATCAACAACTGGCCGACCAGATCGTCGCCGAGGGAAAACCGCGACGCCCCTTCGCCGAGCTGCTCGACCACGCCCGCGCCATCGGCGCCGAGCACCATCGGGAACGTCGCCGGCATCGGCTTCCAGGCGCCGGAGGCGAGCACGCGATCCATCGGGTTCATGCCGGCGGCCCGCAGCTTGATCAGGACCTGTCCCTGTCCCGGCCCGGGCGTCGGCATCTCCGCCACGGCAGGGGTGGCTCCATATTCAGTGACCGTGACCGCGCGCATCGTGTTCTCCTTACCGTTGGTACTTGGTAGATGTCTGCTGGCTCACACAGGTGACGTCCGGCTCGCGCGATTCGATCGCCGGAGCTGTTCGGGACCGATCTGCGGCTCTCCCTATCGCTCGGGTGCCAAACGCCATCCATTTCGCGCTCCTGTGGATAAGAGACGGCGCCTGCGCACGTCGCCCGCGGTGGAAGGATCCGGGCGTTATCCGGCTGCGAGCCAAGTATCGGTTTCACTGCTGAGCGACTCCAACACCGGGCGAAAGCCCTCGTCTACCAACTCGATCCAGATCCCGTAGAAGAGGGCCGGATCGGCGAACCAGAGGTTCCCCGCGAAGCCCGGCCGGGTAATGGTGACTGCCTCCCCAAAGCGGCTCTTCAGGGCAGCGATCTGGTCAGACGGAGCCCAGCGGCCGATGTGATGCAAGCGCTCGCCCGCCGCCAGCGACAAGAGCCCATCCCCTTGACCCTCGATGAGCTCGATGTACGGCGGTCCCTGACGCGAGAACACCCAACGCAGCGCGTCTCTTTCGTTGGATGCGCCGTGAAATTCCATGTCCGAGGTGAGGATCGGCGCGAAAGTCATATCGAAGGCTGCTGAGAATCGCTCCACGGCGTCCTCAATGTCCGCTACGAGGATGCATACGTGGAAAAAGGGTGAGGTTGTCGTTGGACTAGTGGCAGAGGGTGAGGTTGTCGTTTGACCAGCGGAAGCCATAGTTCTCTCCTTTAATGCTGGCGGCGAGCTGCGCTTGTGTGAAACTCCGCCATCAGGACGTATTCGTCTTCTCGTGGCGGTTCAAGCTTCACTGCCGCGCTGTTTCGCAACCACATATTTGTTGTGATTGATCTAGCTGTGAATCGTGGCCCACTCGACCGTCCGTGTCATCGTGGCCAGCGTGCAAATTGGCGCTGAGGGCAGCCGCAGATGGGCGCTCACGGTAGCCACCATGAGGGTGGCTTCTACGGTGTTTGGGGGTTAGCTTGCATGTGCGCTCCGACTGTTCGTGAGAAAGTGGGCCTCGCGTGGCTCTCCGTTGCTTGATCGTCGATGACAGCCCGAGTTTTCGGGAGGCGATGCGCGCACTGCTCGAGGCGCAGGGGATCGAAGTCGTGGGCGGTGCGGGGTCCGCGGACGAGGCGCTTCAGCAAATTGCCGAGCTGCGCCCGGACGTTGCCCTGATCGACATCGACCTCGGCGGAGAGAGCGGTCTCGCGCTGGCGCGGTCTGTTCACGATGGCGCCACTGATGCCGTACCGGAGGTGATCTTGATTTCGACCCACGATGAAAGGGAGTTCGCGGATCTGATCGAGGCGACGCCGGCGGTCGGCTTCCTCTCGAAGACGGAGCTCTCGGCGGCGACGATCCGCCGGACGCTCGCGACCTAGCCGGGTCCGAGCCGCGGCGAGCTTAGGCAGACTATTGCGCGTCGAGGAACGTGATCGCGGCGAGCACGCGGCGATGGACATCGTTGGTGTTCGGCACGGGGAGCTTCATCATGATGCTGTGCACGTGCTTCTCGACCGTGCTCTCGGTGATAAAGAGGCGTCGGGCGATGCCCGCGTTCGAGTATCCCTCCGCCATCAACGCGAGCACCTCGCGCTCGCGCGGAGTGAGCTCCTCAAGCGCGTCGTCGACGGCTCGCGCGCCGATGAGCTCCTGAACAAGGGCGGGATCGACGACCGAGCCACCGCGGCTGATCCGTGCCACGGCGTCGAGGAAGTCGTCAAGCTCGCCGATGCGGCTCTTGAGGAGGTAGCCGCTCCCGCGGCCGGTCGCGAGAAGTGTCATCGCCTCGGTGACTTCGACGTGCGCCGAGAGGATCAGGATCGCGGTGCCGGGGCATTCCTCGCGGATCATCCGCGCGGCGTCGAGACCCTCTGTCCGATGATCTGGAGGCATGCGAATGTCCACCACCACCAGATCCGGCCGGTGCTCGCGCACGAGTCGCATAAGATCCGATCCGTCGCCCGCCTGGCCGACGACCTCGTAACCGCCCCGCTCGAGCAGGCTCGCGATGCCCTCGCGCATCAACACGTCGTCCTCGGCGACGACGACTCGCGTGCCGCGAGGATCGACCTCAGTCACCGTGAGAGTATCCCGCATCACCCTACGCCGACACCACTCCAAGTCGGCGTCCGGACGACCGGCGCGTAGCGATGGCGAAGCAACTTCCGCTGCCCCACGCGGTCTCTCATACCGATCGACGGAGTTATGCTCGCGGTGCCATGCCGGACCCTCGGCGCGACGAAGACCCGCGGCTCCGCCAACTCGCAAATGAGCAGGCGGCGTTGAGGCGCGTTGCCACGCTGGTGGCACAGGGCGTGAGCCCGGACGAGCTCTTCTCGGCGGTCAGCAACGAGGTCGGCCGGCTGTTCGTCTCTGACCAAGCCGCGATCGGCCGCTACGAGCCCGACGGATCCAGCGTGGTCTATGTCGGCATCAGCCAGGGGCTGAGCATGATCCCGGTCGGAACGCGCTGGCCGCTAGAAGATTTTCTGGCCTCGACCACGGTCTACCGCACCGGCCGTCCCGCCAGACAGGAGCAACGTGACTACGAAACGGCCTCAGGACAGGTCGCCGAGACCCTCAGGGAGCTGAATACCGTCTCAAGAGTCGGAGCCCCGATCTTCGTCGAGGGCAAACTGTGGGGCGTCCTCCTAGTCACCGACACGCGCGAAGGTCTCCCGCCCGACACCGAGGAGCGCCTCGCGAAGTTCACCGAGCTGGTCGCGACCGCGATCGCGAATGCCGAGAGCCGCGCCGAGCTCGCGTCCTCCGAAGCGCGGGCCCGTGACCTGGCCCGAGAGCAAGCCGCCCTGCGCCGAGTTGCGACACTCGTCGCCGAAGGCACGAGCGCCGACGAGCTCTTCTCGACAGTCACCGACGAGGTCGGCCGACTCTTCGGCGCAGAGGCCGCCGTTGCCCGCTTTGAGGCCGACGGATCCGCGATGGTCGTCCTCGGGCTAACCCAGGGCATCCCGGTCGTCGCGATCGGAACGCGCTGGCCGCTTGAGAACTTCTTGGCCTCGACCGCGGTGTACCGCACCGGCCGGCCCGCGCGCAGCGACCACACCGGTCATCAGAATGTGACGGGGCAGGTCGCCGACAGCCTCCGGCAGATGAACTACGTCTCCACCGTTGCCGCTCCGATCACGGTCGAGGGCAGCCTGTGGGGCGTCATGACGGTTTCCGATCAGCGCAAGCCGCTTCCTCCCGACACCGAGGAGCGCGTGGCGAAATTCACCGAGCTGGTCGGCACTGCGATTGCTGAAGGCGAATCGCGTTCGCACCTGGAACAACTCGCGAGCGAGCAGGCGGCACTCCGGCGGGTCGCGACGCTGGTGGCGGAGGACGTCCCGTCTAGCGAGCTGTTTGGCGCCGTAGCCCGAGAGGTCGGCACGCTCTTCGGTGCCGACTTCACGCCGCTGATCCGCTACGAGTCCGATCCCAGCTTCGCCACGACCCTGATGGCTTTCTGGGCGGCGGCGGGCGAACATCCGCGTCCTCCCAGCCGCCCGCGCACCGTTCCCGGCGATCTCACCTCGATGATCGCCGATTCGAGAAAGCCCATGCGTGTGGACGATTGGACAGACGTTCCCGGTCCGATCGCCGAATTCGCGCGGGACCAGCTCAAGGTGAGGTCGTCGGTCGGGTGCCCAATCGTGGTCGAGGGCCGTTTGTGGGGCGCGTTGGGGGTCCACTCAAAGAGGGGTCCGTTTCCACGCGACACGGAGACGCGCCTCTTGAACTTCTGTGAACTTGTGGCGACGGCGATCGCCAACCGCAACGCACACGACGAGATCTCACGGCTCGCGGCCGAGCAGGCGGCGCTGCGGCGCGTTGCCACGTTAGTGGCACAGGGCGTGAGCCCCGAGGAGGTTTTCTCGGTGGTCAGCAGCGAGGTCGGCCGGCTGTTCGGCTCCGACCAGGCCGCGGTCGCGCGCTACGACCCGGATGGCTCCGGGATGGTGTATGTCGGTGTCAGCCCGGGCGCGCGCGGTGTCTCAATCGGTACGCGCTGGCCCCTAGAGGAGTACCTGTCCTCCACGACCGTCTACCGAACCGGTCGTTCCGCGAGAATGGACCGAAGCGACTATGAAACGGCCTCAGGCCCGCTCGCCGACAGCCTCAGAGCGATGAATCTCGTCTCCAGAGTCGCTGCCCCGATCGTCGTCGAGGGCGAACTCTGGGGCGTCATCACAGTCGGAGGCACGCGCGAGCCCCTGCCTCCCGATACGGAGCAACGCGTGGCGAAATTCACCGAGCTGGTGGCGACTGCGATCGCGAATGCCGAGAGCCGCGCCGAACTTGCGGCCTCGCGCGCGAGGGTGATCGCGGCCGCCGACGAGGCACGGCGACGCATCGAGCGAGACCTTCACGACGGAGCACAACAACGCCTGGTCACCCTCTCGGTCGCCCTGCGCACGATGCAGGCAACATTGCCCGCCGGATCCGACGAACAACGCGCCGAGGTCGCGCAGATCGCAGACGGTCTGGCCGCGGCCGTTCAGGAGCTCCGCGAGCTCTCACGAGGGATCCATCCAGCCGTCCTCACGCAAGGTGGGCTTGCCCCCGCGCTCAAAGCACTACGGCGTCGCTCCCCAGTTCCCGTCACGCTCGACATACGCTTCGAGAACCGGCTCCCGGACCAGGTCGAGGCGGCCGCCTACTACACGGTCTCCGAGACCCTTACTAACGCGTCGAAGCACGCGAGCGCGACGCGCGTACGCGTCGCGCTTCAGTTGACAGATGGAGAGCTTCATCTCTCGATTCGAGATGACGGTGTTGGCGGAGCCGATCCCAGCCAAGGGTCGGGACTGACCGGCCTAAAAGATCGAATCGAGGCGCTCGGCGGGCAGATCCGCATAGACAGCGCACCGGGGAGTGGAACGCGCATTGAAGTCGACGTTCCGGTCCTACAACCGCTGACATCGCGCGGCGATTCCAACCAGCCGCCCAAGGAGAAACGGAACCACGCGCTCAAGATCTAAGTAGGCATCGCTACGGACCACCCGCCCCACGAAGTCGCTGGCGATACACGACTGGCCTTCGGCGAAGCGAGACGCGGACGAGGGCGTCCGCCGGGCCACTCAGGTCCGGCGGACGCCGCCCACTGGGGACTCCTCGGCGTCGGCGTGGGCGCCGGCGCCGGGCTATCCCAGGGCGCCCAGGACCTCGTCTGCGGTCGGTGTCTCGCCGAACCACCGTTGGATCACCTCGAGCGAGCGGACGTGGGCCTCGTCGCTGTCGGCGGTGCACGCGTCGGGGACGACGATCGTCCGGTACCCGAGGTCGCTTGCACCGCGCGCGGTGGATTCGACGGCGACGTCGGTGGCTATCCCCGCGAGCACGAGGTTGTCGACGCCTGCCAGGCGGAGCATGGTGTCGAGTTCGGTGCGGTCGAACCCGTTGGCCGCCTGCCCCCTGACGACGGGTTCATCAGGTCGGGGGGCGACGTCGTCGATGACCTCGACCGCGGGAGTGCCCTCCATCAGGCAGACACAGTTGAACAGGGTGCGCCACAGCGGGGAGTTCGGCCTGACCCCGGGGAGCCCTTGCTTGTATGTGACCGCGGTGTAGAGCACCTTCGCCTTGGCCGTGCGGAACGCGTCGAGCAGCCGTGCCTGGACGCCGATGATCCCGGTCTCCTGGGCCCGGCGCCGGAAGAGCTGGTTGAAGGGGGGTGTCGACATCCCCGGCCACCCCATTGACCATGTGCACCAGCACCAGGGCAGTGTGGGAGGCGTCAAGGTCACCGTTTATGTCGGAGGCTACGCGCACGCTCGCGGGCTGCATGTCCGTTGACTGGTTACTTGCCATATTGCTCACTCGTCTCTCGCCTATTCGGCTTTGTTGAGTTGCGCTTGCGTCGCGCTCTTGGGACTCGGTCCGGACCGCCGACTGGACAGCTTGGTCGTGTCCGGTCGGAAGGGACGGCTACCGGGCGCTCATGGCCGCTGATCTGTCACTGCCATGCCCGTCTGTCTTGGCCCCAGCGGCCTTGACCCGGTCTGCGACGATCTCGGCCATCAAGATGACCGTTGGATTGGTCGCCACCGACGGGACATCGGGCATGATCGAGGCGTCGGCGGCGTAGAGACCGTCGACACGCCGCACCTTGCCGTTCTCATCGACCACCGCACGCGGATCGTCGTCCGGACCCATGGGCGCGGATGAGGTCATGTGACCAACGTAGGTCTGAACGCGCTCGCGCAGGAATGACTTGATCTCCTCTCGGCTCCTGACCTTGGGTCCTGGCGAGATCTCCTCGTTGAAATGGTCGGAGAAGGTCCTGCTGGCCGCGATCCGGCGCCCCAGTTCGACGCAGTCGGCGAGCTTCTCGAGATCCTTGGGGTTGCGGAGGAGCCCAAATTCGATCTTCGGAGGTATGCCGGGGTCGCGCGAGGCCAGGGTCAACCGGCCACGCGAGTCGTCCTCGGGGCGAGGCACCGCCACGTTTATCGAAATGGCTTTGCCCTTCTCGGAGGGCCCGACGACGCCCGTTATGAGGGTGGGGAGGACGTGCAGGTCGGGCGGCCCGTCCCGGCGACCGCTGCTACGCACCATGAGTATCACCGATACCGCCGGCTCGCTCGCGCCGAGCTTCTCCGGCGTGGTCGCGTGCGAAACGAGACTTGAAGGCTGATCCATATAGCTCCGACCCACAGGGAGATCAGCGACGACGGGAATGCCAAGCCCGTCAAGATCAGCCGCAGGTCCGACTCCAGACCGCAGGAGAAGCGCTCCCGACCCAATTGTTCCCGCGGCAAGGATGACAGTGTCGGCGTCGATCTCTTCCCCTCCCGCGAGCCGCACACCCGTCGCGCGCCGCTGCTCAAAACGCACGGCGTCGACAAGGCTCTCACCGCGAATCGTGAGGTTGTCACGACGCCAGACTTCGTCGGTCAGGTAGGTGAGAGCTGTGCTGAGGCGCGTGCCGTTCTCGATATTCATCGGAAGACGGCCAACGCCAAACTTCTCGGGGCCATTGAGATCGTCGATCTCGGGAAAGCCCAACGCCTTTGCCGTCTCGACGAAAGCGGAAAGCACGGGAGTCACCTCACTGTAGTCAAACCGGCGAACGCTCACCGGCCCCGAATGCCCATGCAACGACGGGTCCCCGTAATCGTCGGTCTCCATCTTCTTGTAGTAAGGCAGGGCGTCTTCGTAAGACCAACCCGCAAGGCCGCGTACCGTCCAGCGCGCAAAATCGGAGGGAAACGCCCGCGAAAAGTTCGCGGCATTTATCGACGAGCCGCCACCAAGCACCCGAGCACGCAGCTCGAACGGAGCGTTCGGAGGGCGCGCCGCGTTATCGTCCCACATCAGTTCAGGATCGGGGGCGTGGTTGGAAGGGTCAAGCACCGACTGAGGAGCTTCGCTGGGTCGAAACGTCGCTCCCGCTTCCAGCAGCAGAACTGACTTACCGGGGTCCTCACTCAACCTGGCGGCGAGGACGGCGCCGGCTGAGCCTCCACCTACCACAAACGTAATCGAACGTCATGAGTTCACTCATCGGCTTAGTCACTCCCTTTCCCGCGCTGTTTCGCAACCACATATTTGTTGTGATTGATCTAGCTGTGAATCGTGGCCCACTCGACCGTCCGCGTCTTCATGGCCAGCATGCAAATGGCGCTGAGGGCAGCCGCAGATGGGCCCTCACGGTAGCCACCATGAGGGTGACTTCTACGGTGTTTGGGGGTTAGCTTGAACGTGCGGTTCGGCCGGGGCCTTGCGAACCGCGCCGGGTCGCGTGCTCACGAGTCGGCGAGGACGACGGCGCGCGGGTCGTAAGGCTCGTGCGCCTGGCGGTGGTGGACGGCATCGAGGGTCACCCCCTCGGAGTCGGGGTTGTCGGTCGACGCCTAGCGCGACGAGTAGCGGACCTGGTGGCTGAGCTGGCTCCCGACTGGACGACCAGCAGGAGCGACCCGTCGCGGACAGCAGGCGCCTCCTTCGCCCATACGAATGCAGAAGAGCCGCAGCAGGCGGGTCGCTACGCCGAGCAGAGGCGGAGACCTGCTTTCGTGCCACGCCGCGCCCAACCGCTCGGGTCGGTCGCGCACCTGAGTTGCGCGGAATGCGCGCTTGACGCGGGCGATCGCTTTTGCCATCTGACGGGTTCGACCGCTCACGATCGCGTTGGCGACGCAGTAGTGGTCCCCCGGCGCCCACGACGGACGAGCGCTTTGCCACGGCTGCGATCGCGCGCGCCGGCCGCGAACCCGTCGAGCGACGAACGCAGGTCTCGGATGGCCGGCCTCTCTCTGCCCTGCTCGTCGCCAGGAACACGACCGACGAGTCCATCCTCGCCTTGGCCGACGCCGGGTTCCATTCCTGCCGCGCATTCCGGGTGGGCGCCAAATCCAGCCGGTAGCCCTCCGCGGCAACGAAACCGGGGGCTCCCGCCGTGGGTGTTGATGCGCCGTGCGTGTTGGGACCGCTGCCGGTGTGAGAGCATCGCGGCGATGGATCTGGGGGTGCACCTGCCGCTGATGGAGTTCGCCGACGAGGGCCAGTCGCTGGCTCGGTTGCAGGCGACAGTTGACGCGGCCCGCGAGGCGGGCTTTGCGGCGGTCTCGGCTAATGATCATTTTGTGTTCGCGACGCCGTGGCTGGACGGGCTGACTGCGCTGGCGGCGGTGCTCGATCGCTGCGCAGAGATGGCCTTGGCGACCACGATCTCGCTCGCGGCGTTGCGTGGGCCAGTTCCACTCGCAAAGGCGCTCGCGGCGCTGGACGTGCTCTCTGGCGGGCGGCTTGTGGCCGGGGTCGGCCCGGGATCCTCCAAGCGCGACTACGACGCCGTCGGCGTGCCGTTCGAGGACCGGTGGAAGCGGTTTGACGAGTCGGTGGCGATTCTCCGTGCGCTGCTACGTGGAGAGCCCCGGCCTGGCGCGCTCCGGTACTTCCCGACGCCCGAGCTCGAGCTCACACCGGCGCCGCGCCAGGATGGCGGCGTTCCGTTGTGGATCGGGAGCTGGGGTTCCGCTACCGGGTTGCGCCGCGTGGCGCGCCTTGGTGATGGGTGGCTGGCCTCGGCGTATAACACGACGCCCGAGCAGTTCCGCGTTGCGCGCGAGCTGCTGAGCGGCGAGCTTCGCGACCGGAGCATGGCTGCCGATCGGTTTCCCAACGCGCTGGTGACGATGTGGACGTGGATAACGGAGAGCCGCACCGAGCGCGACCGCGCGCTCGCCGGCGTCCTCGCACCGCTGCTGAGACGTGAGGCAGAGGATTTGCACGACCGGGTATGCGTGGGCTCGACCGAACACTGCGTCGAGCTTCTGTCCCGCTACGCATCGGCCGGATGTCACCGCGTGTACCTGTGGCCGCTGGGAGACGAGCAGCGTCAGATCGAGCTGGTGGCCAGAGAGGTCGCCCCCCACCTCGCATCCTGACCGAAGCTCGATAGGGCTTCTCTTGCGGTCCCGGGCGCCGCGCGGGGACGGTCGCGGATCCGCGATAGACGAGCGAGAGCGCCCGATCAAGAGAAGCAGCCGAGAACGAGCGGCAGTTGTAAAGCGATGTGCGCAGGCGGCTCGATCTCCTTACCTGCAAGCCGCGCAAAGGAAGCCCGTTGGAATCGACCTGCAGATGCTCGTCGACGAGCGAAAGCAGGTCCGCGCTCTGCTGCTGGATCCGGCCAGGAGGAGAAAGGCTGATCAGCCCGTTTCGGAGAAGGCGAAAGGCCGGATCTTCGTGAAACCGGCACTTCTGGCCGACAGGCCGCGGGTCAACGGGAGCTGCGGAATTGCGCGCCGAGCGCGAGCAGCCACCCGCGGAACTTCGCCTATGCGGCCTCTCGCGCTTGTGCCCATGTGTACCGCGTGGCGCTCGGTGCACCGCGTGGCGCTTGTGCGTCTGGGCGAACTCAGAAGTCCGCCGCCGGCGAATGTCGCCCGGATTCAGCGCTCGCTCTCCCGGAATGCGAGCATGCGCGGCGCCATCCGGACCGCCACGACGCCGGGCGCGTCCCATCCGTTGATTCCGAGTGCCCGGGCCATGAGGCCGGACGGAGCGAAGCGAGCGTCAGCCTTGTCAGCGCTGACGCTCCTGTCCGTGGCATAGCACTCGCAACTCCCGCAGTCGGCAGATGCCTCCCTCCCGCCAACGGGATTGTCTGCCGCGGCGCCCAGCGCAGGTCGATGCGATCGTCGGCCACAAGGATGAGTTTGCGACCGAAGCCATCCGGCATCTCGCACCACTACCGCGGTCCTCGACGCCATCCCCGTGCGTATCTGAGAAGCCGGCGCCCGTGCTATCAGGCTCCGCCAGACAGAGCTGCTTCAATTGTTGATCCGGCCGCTAGGTCTGCGCGAGAGCAGATAGCCAGGCCCGGAGCGCGACCAGAATATCTTCGTCAGCCCAATCATCTGACACGTTGAGAATGTAGGTCTGGGGGCCGGCGACCGCCTCATCGAACGCACCCAGCACGACGCCAGGCTCCCGCACGATCAGCAGCGGCAGGTCGCACGCGTAGGCAAGGCCAGTTTCGATATGCGACCACGGCGTAGCGCCAGGGGTCGGTCCGTCGGTGGCGGCATCGGCGGGACGCAGACCGAGCACGACGGCGCCGGCGCAGCTCTTCAGACGACGGTAGATCTCACTGAGAGCGTCAGACGGTGGATAGTCGAGGGCCGGCAGCGTCAGGATCGTCAGGCCATGCTGGTTCAGCAGCGCCGTGAGACGGTCGCAGATGGCCTCTTGGGTTGGGCTGCGACGTGATGGACGGCTCAGGAACACCGCCGGAGCCCGCGATTGTTCAGGCGCGTGAGCAGGAGCCGGCTCATCCGAGGTGTAGTACGACTCGGAATCGAGATGCTGTGCGATCTCGGTTGGAATGCCGACGGCGCCTGCGAAGGATGCGTCCTTGAGACGGGCCCCACCGAACTTCGCGCCGGTCACGTCGGACTGGAAGAAGTTCGCGCCGCGGAGGTCCGCGTTCACGCACACCGTGCCGCGCAGGCGGGCCTGGTAGAAGACGGCGTCCACCGCAGCGGCGTTCTTGAGTGAGCCACCGCTGAGGTCAGCGCGGTAGAAATCGGCCCGGCTCAGTGTTCCGTCGGGGTGTCGTTCTGAGAGATAGGCGCTTTGGAGGTTGGTTCGCTGCAGGTCTGCCCCTTCGAGCGTCGGCGCGTAGGCGAGCCCGTCTGCCAGCAGCTTCTGCAGCTCGCCCGATGAAAGCCCTCTGAGAACCGCCGCCATCACGCTGAGCGCCTCTCCGGCGTAAGGGACGCGCCGTCCGCGAATGCCACGGACCGCCAGTTCGCTGTCCTTGTCGAAGAATCGCCGCAGGAGCACAGCGGCGGCGAGTTGCTGCCGGTCATCTGTAGATGCCAGCGACGCGACGACATCGTTGAACGCGGCGCGAATCGCGGAGAGCCTCGCACGGCGATTCTGGTAGCCCAGAGCGCCGATAAGCGCGATCAGCACGCCAATCACCGCCGTTGCGGTCGAAATCAGTGCGGTCACCGTGGCGTCGAGGACCACGGCGCCCAGCCTCGCAGATTCGGGTCGCGTACAACGCGCAGACGACAGACAACATCAAGCCGACAGCGACGGCCATCTCGACCGACCCTGACCTTCATCCGCTCCTCACGCCCAACCTCCCCAACCTGCGCTACGAAGCGACGGCCGGTCTCACGCTGTGAGACGCGCAATCCAATCGTGCAGTCGACCTCGTCAGCGTGATCGTGGCGGAGCAGTCGTCCGAGAGCGACGCCGTTGACACCCCTGCTGGGCGAAAGCGGTTGTCCGGCCGTTTGCGGGGCTTGCTAAACCGCCCGCGGGTCCGAGCCGATCGTCAGCAAGCGGTCGTAGACCTTCCCCGACCTTCGCCAGCGCTTGCTGGATCGCGCCCGAATCAGCTAGCGCGACGAGAAGCTGGCTCCTGCAATGCAGGCGAGCGGGCGCCTCGACGCCGTCGGCCCGCAGACACCTGCCTGTCCTCAGATGCGGTCGTGTCGAGAGCGGATTGCCGGTTGGCACGAAACACCCATTCTGGTCGATGGCGCCGACACTTCTGCTCTTCTGCTTGCAGCCCGCGTGAGCCTGGCTAACGGTGGAGCTGACCGGCCCGGTCAGCAGCCGCCAGAGTGCTGCATCGCCGCGGCAGACCGGCAGCCGCTGCCGCGCAGGCCGACGTAGCTCTTCCGTTCCATAGGGGCAGCGTGCTCAAGGACCGACGACTCGTCGGCAGTGCCGCTGCTCCGGGCTAGAGGTCGCGCAGCTGGGATCTGAGCCGTGGCGCGGCACCGTTCACGCGAGCCTGTTGTTGATCGACGAGATCGACCGTCCGCGCGCGGGTAGGCGTCGCTAACGTGGGTACCACGATGATGACCGCAGAGCCGATGATTGCTCGTGGCGCCCATTACACGGCGCTGCTTGACATGATCGATCACCGGGGAGCCACCAAACTGCACGCCAGGGAGCGGGAGCAACTGCTGGAGGCCGCGGATGTCTTGCTGTTCGGCGAGCCTGACAGGGAGCTGATGGTGCGGTCGGCCGAGGTTCTGATCGAGGCCTTGCGGGCCAGTGAGCGGTGGTCAGTGGAGAGCTGTGATCAAGTGCGCGAGCACCTATACGGCTGTGGTGCTCCGACCGGGGCGTCGTAAGAACTGCGTCCTCGGGGCCGGCGAGCCTCGAAGGGGTAGGGCCAGCCCGGTGGGCGCCGTCGCTGGGGCGACGAGCAACCACCGTCCGATAAGCGGTCTCCTAAGCGTGTGCGACATCGTCGACGTCGCAACGTTCCGCTACCCAACGGCGACAGAGCTTCGGGTCTGTGTGATCCACTCGACTCATGGCCTTGACGATCGCCGGTTCATCATTGACGTCCCGGGCTCACGGTTCGGCCATCAACACGGCGGATGATGACCATGCGATTTACCGACGACGACGCGTCAGTTGCGTGGGAGTTGCTCCAGCGTCGTCTCGGGTCTGCGCTGCGAGCTTGACGGCTGTCGCGAGCTGCTCATGAATGGCGTGACGCACACCGTGGGGTTACCGGAGCGCGGGGACCGAGAGCCACGGACGACCAATGTCGCCGACCACGGTCACGACCTCGACCCCCTCGCGGTCGGCTGCTGCTGGTCCCGTTTGCTGAGGAGCAGTCAGCGCGCGGGAGCCGGCAGGCTGCGCAATGATCCGGTAGGAGCAGCGTGATCGCCGGGCCGGTGGCTGCTAGGGTCGTTCGGTCAGGTTGGATGGTTTGTCGACGCTTGCCGATGCCAACGGTAGTAGCGTTGCTTTGAGTAATCTCGGCGTTCGCGGCAGGCAACGACGCGGGAGGAAGCACGATGGCCACTGGAACTGTGAAGTGGTTTAGCGACGAGAAGGGCTTCGGGTTTATTACTCCCGACGACGAGTCAAAGGATCTGTTCGTCCACCACTCGGCGATCGTCGGCGGGGGCTATCGCTCGCTCGCCGAGGGCGCGAAGGTTTCTTACGAGGCTGAGGCCGGCGACAAGGGTCCCAAGGCCGTCAACGTCCAGCTGGTCTAGCGATCCCGCTCGCCTGCCGACCGTCACCGGTGGGCAGGCCCGAGCGCTGACAACGGAACATGCCTCGAGCAACGTCCCGCGGAAGGGTCGGGGGACCCAAGAGGAACGCGCCGAGAGGAGGTGTCTGGATGGAGACGACGGGGTCGGCGCAGGGTGCCGCGCGGGAGCGGTTCGTCGTTACGGAGGCCGAGCGCCATTTGGCTGACTTGCTGTCGATCGAGGTCGACTCGGTCATCGCTCGCGCGATTGTTGACACCGTACCGTTCTGGTTTCACACGTTTGCGCTGAACCGCGCTGAGGGCGTCTACACGCCCGGCGCCGCGCGCGACCATCGCTACCGCGTCTCTGTTCTACCCGAGGACTTCGCCGGGATGCGCGTCCTTGATGTCGGCTGCTTCGACGGTTTCTATGCGTTCCTTGCCGAGCGTCGGGGGGCTGCGAGGGTCGTGGCGGTGGACAACGAGCAGTATCGGCTGTGGGTCGCGTCCCGATGGGGCGTCGAGCTGGAGGGCGGGGAGGGCTTCCGAGCCATTCATCGCCTGCTCGGCTCGGGCGTCGAGTACCGCCGGATGCACGCGTTCGCGCTCAACCAGTTGGAGGAGCGCTTTGACCTCGTCTACTGCTTCGGCATCCTGCACAGGGTCGAGAATCCACTCGGGCTGCTGCGCGTGCTGCGTGGGCGGACGGTGAATGGCGGCACGGTGCTGCTCGAGACCTACGGTGTCGGCCCGGAAGATCGAAACGGCCCGGCGATCCGCGTCTCCGAGCCCGGGGAGGTTTACGCGCACGACGACTTCATCTACTGGGGGTTCACGAACGGTGGCCTGGAGCGGCTTGCCCGGATTGCCGGCTTCTCGCGCGCCGGATCGCTCACTAACGTGGAGGTCGATGGCCACCCTCGCATCATCGGCCGACTGATCGGCTAGGTCCTCCCGGGACGATCCTGACTACAGCCTCTTCGCAAGCCGATTGCAGGCTCGTAACCAGCAAGCGCGCTTGTGTCGCGGGAGTTGTGGGAGTGCTCCCGGCGCTATAGGCGCACCCCTGTGGCTCCCGCAGAAACCAGCGTGCGCAAGTTTCAGCCGGCGGCGCCGTTGGAACCCACGCGGCCCCGCAAGGGTCAGACGACCGGTCGCATCTGCGTGAGGCTTCTGTTTCGTCAAAGCCCGGCCTGATTACAGTGCGCTGCCGCACGACGCAGCCGACAGAGCGACCACGGGCGCGAGGCAGGTGGAAGGTCTGCTGAAGGACGTGTCGTGGATACGGGCGTCGCCCGTAGGCGAAATGGGGGACCTGCTGAGTCGTGTCCGCCGCCGTGGTGCTCGAGTCGGCGCCGCAGTAGAGCGACGCGCTTATCGTGGTTACGGGTCCCGGCGTGCCGAGCGCCGGGACCACGAGGCCCTTCACGCGCCAGTCCAGCTTGCCGTCGCTTTTCAGTCGTACCTCGCCGCGCTTCAGCACGCACGGCGCCTGCGCCGTGGAAGGTGGGATCGGTCGCGGCGACGGCGCCAGCGACTCGTTGATCAGCGCCAGGCCGTGGCGCTGGCCATGGTGGTTGTGGTTGCTCCGATGGCTACGCCCGGCCGCGCCTGAACGCGCCGGCGGCAAACGCCATCGACAGTGCTGCGATCGCGGCCCCGACGACCGCGACCAGAGCCCGCTTGGAGATCCGCATGACAGGCACTCCCTTCGTTTGGGTCACTCCCTTAAACGTGCAAGAGGGTCAGGGGTAGGGAAGTACGCGCTTGGGGACAGCGCGGCTTAACTCCGGCACCTCGGTGGACGCTCGCGTTCGCGCTCGGGGTAATGCTGGGCGTGAGACCCGACGACGAGCTCGTGATCGCCGCGGGACGGACCGGTGAGCGAGCGCCTTCGTTGCCCAGTCAGTCCCGGGCACCGAGCCGGCGCCCCTGCTTACCCCGCTGCGGACGCTTGTCGAGCGCGAGCGGCGGTCAAAGAGACCTCTGATCGCGGCTACACCGCAGAGAAGACAGGCTTACGCCGGCGCACCGGACCACCGTGTGGGCACCTGCGGGGATCGCCGGGCGTGCGGCTGCTCGCTATCGGTGCGCCCAGGGCAGCCGGCGCCGGGACGCGGCGGGCGCTCCGAGCGGTTCTGGCTCGCGCAGGCGCACCCCGACCAGCCGGCCGTGATCATAGACGCGCTCGATCGCGTATCCGCCCAGATCGAGCTCGCACACGACGGCGGCCGGGAAGGCAATCCCGCCGGCGTGCAGCTCAGCGAACGCGACCGGCTGCTCGCCGGCCTCGCGCAGCCGCTCGAGCAGCCGCTGTTGCTGGGTGTCAGCGAGCATCTCAGGCTGGGTTAGCGCTGTCGTGGTGTCGCCGTCCCCGGCCCCTTGCGGCGTTGTTCGGCTCGAAGGGCGCCGCTCGCGGGCGTGTAGATGGTCTCGTGGCCCTCGTCCCAGCGGATGCGATAGCGAGGCGACGGGTCGCCGCGCAGGACTTCCTCAATGACACCCCGGCGCGGTCGGCGGTCCGTTGACTCGGACTCGGCCACGACGCGCTCGCCGACTTCAAAGGCCATAGTCACCCCTCATCATTCGTGCTAGCCGCACGCGCGCGGTTCGCCGTTGAGCTCGTCGATCTTGCGCCCGAGCCGGTCCTAGTCGTGCGAATGCGTCAGGTACTCGTAGCGAGCATCACGCGGACCGACCTGCCTTGCGCCGATCGAGGGACTATCCGGTCGTCGGCGATTCAAGCGCCGTCGGGCGTCGATGGCCGGCGACAGCCGGCGGCCGACGCTAGTCCGATTGAGTTCGCCCCGCCTGCGCGCTGCGACGTCGCGTTTGATGCTCGTCATCGTCCTCGACCTCCCGTCCCTCGGTTTGGGATTCGCACGGAGGTAGAGGGCTAAGCCCAGCGGGCGATCAGGCATGTTGGGCGAAGCCAACGCGAGCCGGTGGACGACGCCCACAGAAGTAGTGCACCGGCCCCACAGTCGCAACCAGTGGCCCCCGCTCCCCGCCTCGCGACGCTTTCGCACCGGTCGGTGGCATTCGGGCTTGGGCTGAGGATGCTGGCCGCAGGGCCAGCTCACTTCCCCGACAGTACTCCTATTGAAGGGGCCCGTGTGAGCGACCCGCGAACTTAACGTCCGGAAAGCGCCGATTCACGGCGCCGTCGTCATCGGAGATCGCCCCGACGTGTTCCACGACTCACGGGACCGCAACCACCACGGAGCGCGGCACCCGCATCGAGGTCGCGAGTGGCCAACGGTGGAACGACTGATCCTCGACTAAGGAGGCCGGCCGCTGACCGAAACACCCACGCCGCTTCTCCGCGTCGCGCGGACGAACGCACCCTACGTCGAGAGGCGTCTCGCGGATCGTCGAGGCGAGAGTGCTCCGCAATGTGCGACGTGACAAACCCCGTGGGGCGGGTTGGATTTGAAGCCAGGCGGTGACGAAAGGCGAGCGTAGCGACCTGTCGAATGGCTCGCCGGGGGCACCTTGTAGAGTGCCCCCGGCCGTGGGTTGATGTGCCGCTTTCCAGCGGCTATTCAGGAGGCGGCGGCACAGCTGCGACCATTTCCTTTCCGGTCAGATTCTCCGGTTCGCGTGCGCGGTGAGAGGTGCAGCGCGATGCGGAGGGGACCGTCCGGAACGATAAGAACGCTGGCGGACGTTATGGCTGCGCGCAGTCGCCGCGTCCAGAACGTGTGCAGCTACTTGCGCCGCAGCGGCTCTGACCGAGCGGGCGCGGGCTCCTGTTCGTCCGTGACCGACTAGGAGTCGGGATCGACCTTCAGCAGACGAGCTGCCGCCTCAGCCCTGCCGCCGGAATCTACGCCTCCTTTGAGCCTCATCTCCTACCTTCTTACGCGACGCGCCGGACCGTCTTAGCGACTCGGCAGCGGCCTCACGAACCCTTTTCGCGCGGCGAAGAATCTCCCGGTAAAGCTCGCCCTCGTTCTTACGTCCTTCCATGCTTCCATCATCGCGCTTCGCCGGCCGTTCGCCAAACCCCGCTTTGGCGGGAAGGTCGCTGTTCGCCTACTGCACGCGGCGTGGTATCCAGGCGGATGGTCACAAAATCACTCCCGGCGTACGCAACGCCCGGGCGGCTGCCACGTCGCCCGCGACACTTCGCGCCCCACCGAATCGCGCGCTCTATCCTTATTGCGCGCGCACTCATCGCCACGGTCGCCATCGCGTTGCTCGTCCTTGGGATCTTGAACGTGCACGCCGTCACCAACCACTACCGCATCCGCTAGGCGTCTGGCGTGCGAGACATCCGGTGGTGGCTGAGCTACATCCCGCGCTTCATCGGCCATTTCAGGAATCGGCGTCAACTCGGCCAGTCGGTCAGGCCCGCGCTCCGCAGCGCCCGAGAACGAATGCGGCAGTCCCGATAAACCGTTTGGATCGTGGGTCAGAGGACCTACGCTGGCCTTGTCCCGCGCTACGCGAAAAACGCTGACGACCCCTAGTAGGCTCTCGCGGTCGAGTGCGGCCGAGCATCGGACTTGCCACGCGAACGTTGCCCACGAACGTGGGACGCGAGCCAGTCGCGCTCGGCATCGCCGAAACCGACGCCTCGACGGCTTAGTCAGCGGGCCGGTTTATGGCGGGCATCCGACGCCGTAAGGCAGGCTTGGTAATTGTCGCTCTTGGCTTGGCTCACGAGCAGCACAGATCGACGGCGCCGCAGAGGTGGCTGCTCGCCGCCGTCTGCGGAACAGAGGCCGGCGTCCGGCCTCGGCCGCCGGCGCTTGCTGAACGGCAAAGCGCGGCAAGCAGGGGCTCCGTGGTGCCGTTTTCACGGCAGGCCGCTCCTCGTGCCAGCGGCAAGCGGAGCACGGACCCGAGCGCTCGGATTCGTCCCGGACCGGGCGCCATGGCGCGTCCGTTTGGCCTCCGTCACCGGGCGTTTAATCGGGTGAGTCTATCGGGACGCGCGCGAGGCTCGAGCGACGCCGCGCCCTTCCCTGGGCTCCCGCCGCCGGTACCGCGACGGCGCGACCGCGCCAATCGGTGCGCGCGGCTTCCGGCTACTCTCCCGCTGGGATGAAGGTGGCCTACGTGTTCTCCACCTCTGGCCACACGGCCAGCTACAGGCTCGGGAAGATGATCCTTCCGCAGCTGGAGCAGGAACGCACGGCGTCGAGGTCGTCGGAATGTTCTTCTTTGACGACAACACCTACCTGTTGCGAGCGGGCGACCACATGATCACGCTGTGAGAGGACCGAACTGGTCCTCGGTGGGCTCCGCTCAGCAGAACCACGGCTCGGTGAGCCGTGGCCTCCCCTCGGTCGATCCCATGGGGATGGCCTCCGGCTCGGGGCCGCCCGCCTCGCCAGTGGCCTCGCGCACCGCCGCGCGGATGCGCGCGAACGTCAGGCCAGTTGCTTCCTGCGCGGCAGCGCTCTGCTGGACTAGCGCGCTGAGGCGGCCCTGTAGCCGGTCGGCCGCTGGGTCCGCCGAGCGCCACGGGTAGCTGAGGCGCTCGGCTTCGTAGGGGCCGAGGTGCTCGCGCAGGTCCTCGCGCTCCAGCAGCAGTGAGCCCTCGGGCACGAGCAGCCGGATCGAGTACTGCACCGGGTCGACGTTGGCCACCAGGTCGTGCGCGGCGACGAAGTCGACGATCTCTAGCACGTCACGCGGGGTCGTCCACGGCGTGAATGGCATAAACGACGGCCGGGTCTCGATTCCGTGCTCGCGCAGCAGCTCGATGGCGGATAGCGCCTCGGCGGTGGTGTGGCCCTTGTCGAGCCGTTCGAGGATCTCGTCGTTGACGCTCTCCAGCGCGCTGACAACGAACAGGCAGCCCGAGGCGGCCATCTGATCCCACACGTCGACGTGCTCGAGCACGTGCTCGACCTTTGTCGTGCAGTCAAAGGTCAGCTCCGGGAGCCGCTCGTGCAGCGCGCGCACGATCGCCAGAGAGTGGCGCCAGCCGTTGAGGAAGTCGGGGTCGCCGAACGTGATGTGGCGCGCGCCCATGCCGGCCAGGCGCTCGATGTCGCGCAGGACGGTCTCGGCCTGCACGACGCGGATGCGCCCGTCATAGACGGCGGGGATAGGGCAATGCCGGCAGCGATGCACGCACCCATGGCTGGCCTCGACGTACCCGACCAGCCGCTCCTCCCCGCTCACCGCCAGGCGGGCGTAGCGCTCGAGTCCGGGTAGCAGCTCGCGCGCCGGCGGGTCGAAGCTGCCGCGCTGCAGGTGGATGATCGGCCGTTCGGCGTCCGGGGCGGTCGCGCACGGGGCCGCCAGCTCGTCCACCCAGGCCGTGAGCGCCGGTTCGTACTCGCCGGCGATCGCGAGCGCGGCGAGCTCACGCTCTACCAGCTCGCGGCTGACCGTGGCATAGAGCCCGTAGAAACAGATCGGCAGCGCGGGGTGCTCGCGGCGCACTCGGCGGCCAGCGCTGAGCGCTAGGCGCATGGCGGTGTGCATCGGCACCGAGAAGCCGACCGCCTGGGTCCACTGCAGCGCGCCGGGGTCCCAGGGCTGTACGCTGAGATCCAGGCAGCGGACCTCGTGCCCGGCGCGGCGCAGCGCGGCCGCCGGCGAGGCGACGTGCAACGGCTGGTGGCCCAGCTCGTAGGTCGAGATCAACAGGACACGCACGGGTGACCCACGCTAGCGCGAGCGGACCGGCTCGGGCGCGTGCGGCTCGATCCGGATCCGCAGGCGGGCGTGCGCGGCGCGCAGCGAGCGCTCGACCGCGTCGGCGCTCGCCGCGCGCGCGAAGATGAAGCCCAGGTAACGGTCACCGTCGGGCAGCGGCACCACGGGGCGGCCGCGGGCGATCGTGATCTCCAGCCCGCCGATCCCCTGAACCGCCCGCGCCTCCGCCTGCCCCTCGACCGCGCGCAGCACGCCAGCGGCGGGGATCGGGATCATCATCACACCGGACGCCGTCGACTCCCGCGCCAGGTCCTCGAGCCCGAGGCCCAGCGCGTGGCGCAGGATCACCTGCTCCAGACTGACGCCGGCGCCGAAGCGCAGCGCGCGTGAGCACAGGCCGCCGATCGACCGGGCCGCTAGCTCCAGGACACTCACCCGTTCGCCGTCCACGCGCAGCTCGGCGTGGATCGGTCCCTCCCGCAGCCCCAGCGCCCGCGCCGCCCGCGCAGTAACCGCCTCGACCTCGGCCAGGACGCCGGTCGGCAGCCGCGACGGCGTCACGTACAGCGTCTCCTCGAAGTACGGCCCCTCGAGCGGGTCGGGCTTGTCGAATACCGCCAGCACCTCCAGACGGCCCCCGCGCAGCAGCCCCTCGATCGCCACCTCCACGCCGGGCAGGTAGCTCTCCAGCAGCAGCGGCGCCCCGGGCGGCTGCTGAGCGGCGGCCAGAATCCCCCGGACGCGCTCGGCGCTCGAGCGCGCCTGCTCGGCGTCGTCGGCCCGGATCACCCCCCGGCTGCCCGACAGCCCCAGCGGCTTGACGACGCACGGCAGGCCCACCTCGCGCGCCACAGCCGCGACGTCGGCTCCAAAGGGCAGCAAGGCGAAGCGCGGCTGCGGGACGCCGGCCTCCGCGAGCGCCCGGCGCATCGCCGCCTTGTCGCGCGTGCGGGCGACAGCGGCCGGCGGGTTGTGGGGCAGCCCGAGGCGCTCGGCGCCCAGCGTGGCGGCCATCGCGCCCTGATCGTCGACGCCCACGACCGCAGCGAACGGGGTCTCCCGGGCACGGTCGGCGATCTGCTCGGCCGCCACTACCGGGTCCGACAGGCGGACGGTGAGCGCACGTTCGCCCATCGCCGCCGACATCGCCGCCCGACGCTCGGACGCCACCGTGACCGCGACGCCGAGCTCCCGCGCCGCCGCCAGGAAGTCCGGCGCCCGATAGGTAGCCGACGGCAGGATCAAAAGAAGGCGGGCCACGGCGCTATCGTAGATCGGTGCCCGACCCAGCCCCCGCACTGCTCGCCGTCACAGCATCGGCCCTCGAGCGCGTGCGCGGGTTCCGCGCCGCCGCGCCGGACCCGAGCGATCGCGTGCTGTCCGTGCGGGTCACCGGCGCGGTCGACGGCGAGTACGTCTGCGCGCTGTCGCTCGAGCCGCTGGCCCGGGTCCGCGCTAGCGACACCGTGCAGCACGAGGGGGATCTCGTCATCGTGGTGGCCAAGGACAGCGCCGCGAAGTTGCGCGGCGCCACCGTCGACTGGAGCGAAGACCCGCTACACAGCGGCTTCGTGGTCATCAACCCCAACAAGCCGCCTCCGCCGCCGCTCGTGCTTCCGACCCTCCCGATGAGCCCGGGAGCCGGTCCCGCCGTCCGCCCTACCGGTCCGCCCGCAACGCCCGGGGCCGGCCTGAACACCGACGTCGCCCGTCGCGTGACGGCCGTGCTCGACCGCGATGTCAACCCGAGCATCGCCAGCCACGGCGGACACGCCGAGCTCGCGGGCATCGAAGGCGCCACCGCCTACCTTCGCCTAGGCGGCGGGTGCCAGGGCTGCGGCATGGCCACCGTCACCCTCAGCCAAGGCATCGAAGTAGCGATCACCCAAGCCGTCTCCGAGATCGACCGCGTCGTCGACGTCACCGACCACGCCTCCGGCACCAACCCGTACTTCGAGCCGGCCAAGAAGTAGCCCGTCGCGCACCTCCGCCGACAAACCATCGCGCGGTCGTGCCTTCTGATCATCTCCGCGATCGCGACCACCGCCGCCGGAGCCCACGGCCAGCAGCTCGTCCTCTACTACGCCGCCTCGATCTTCACGAGCCTCCTCGCCGGTCTGCTGGCGATCGCCCGCCGCCCCGCGGGAACGCCGACACAAGTCGTTCGTCACAAAGCTGATCAGAGCGATCGTCGTCGCTTTTACCCTGCTCGTGAATCTCGCCCGCGGGAAGCCGCGCGGCACCGCCAACGCTCGCGCAACCGAACACCACGACTGACCAGGCGCCTTGAGCGCCCGGTCGTCCACGATCCAACGGGCGATCGCGGCGAGCGACGCGATCCTTGACAGTGATCGTATGCGCTCGGCGGCCCCACGCTCGTCACCGTCTCATTACAACCGCCCGACAATCCCTCGCACCGGACCCCAATCCACGACGAGCCTCGCCCGGATGCTCCGGCCGCAAATCCGCCCGGGTTGATCGGCAGCGCCCGCGGGAAAGCCAATGGGCCGGGAATATGCTGCTTGGCCATGGTTGAACCGAGCGCACGACACCCAGACGCACCGGAACCCAAGCCACAGGGCCGATGCGTCTGCGGCGAGAAGGTCATCATCGCCGACGCGCGGGAGGTGACCCTGCCCAACGGTCGTGCCGGCTGGCAGGGCTACTGCCCCGAGTGCGGCGCACCTCTGTTCGCGATTCGTCGCCGACCGACGGCCCGCTGAGTCAGCAAGCCGAGGCCACATGTGTGGTGGGGCCGCGCCCCATTCTCGGCATGAGGCCGCCAGACGCCCGGGTAGACGACCAGCGATAGCGCAGCCCGCTCGGGTGGCCGACGAACAGCCCGGGGTCACACTCGAGAAGCGAGAGCCGACGCCGCTGACCGCTCAGCACTGAGCAGCACGAGGAGGCGGGCTCGCGGCTCGACGCTTCGGGCCCGCCGCCCCCCGGCCCGCGGAGCACGCCGAGGTCGCGTGCTCCATTGTTCGCGGGAGCGGTCAAATCACCGAGTCAAGGAGCGAAGAGTGGACGAAGACGCCTTCAACATGTCGGTGCGGAAGTTCCTCAAGAAGCTTGGTGTGAGCGCGCAGCGCGAGATCGAGCTGAGCGTGCGAGAGCAGCTTGAAGCCGGCGAGCTGAGTGGCGACGAGACGCTCGAGGCAACAGCGACGGTTGTCGTGTCGGGTCTCCCGCGCGACGTTGTCGTGACGGGGACGATCGCGCTGACCTGATCGGCCGCGCGAGACTCGGCTGAGCGCATCCGCGCGGTTGCGATACGTCGCCTCAAGCGCCGCGAGGTCGCTCTCGATCATCGCGCCGAGCGCGCCGCAATCACCCGAAGCACGAATCACCGCGCAGCAACGACGGACGCGACGTTTCGTCGCGGATACTCCGGCTGTTGCGTTGCCTGAGGAGCGACCGCCACCACGTCTCGATCGTGCGCGGGTAATAGCTACCAGTTGTCTTCGGTCCAGTCCCGCCGGTGTGGATCCTTGCCGCTCACCAAACTGCGAGGTCGGGACCCAGATGCAATGATCCGCACAAGCGAGTAGAGTTGCTTTTGGACGGTCGCTGACCAAGCCGACCAGCCGTTGCTGCAGCTGACCTGTTGCCGTCGCTGCGACTAGCCGAGGCGATTGACCTCCGCCCGAGTGGATCCTCTTTCGGGGGTTCCGGACCCGCCGGGTTTTGCTCGGAGGGATCGAAGATGTTGATCGCAGAGCGGTCACCGCCGAAATGCAACCGTCAGGAGCCAAGCATGTCCATTTCCACACCGAACCGCGCCACCAACGGCGCGGACTCCTCGCGAGCCTTTGCGGGCCTTCCCGAGGCCTCGGCTCAGCAGGTCCAGGAGTTCGTCCGCAAGCCGGGTCGTCTGCTGATCGACGGCGAATGGGTGGAGGCGGCGAGCGGGAAGACTTTTGAGACGTTCAATCCGGCGACTGAGGAGAGTCTCGGATCCGTGGCGCATGGCGCGGCCGAGGACGTCGAGCTTGCTGTGGGTGCGGCTCGTCGTTGTTTGACGACGAGCGCTCGGACTGGCGACGGATGACGCCGTCCGAGCGCGGCAAGGTCATCCATCGCATCGGCGATCTGATCGAGCAGCACGCGGACGAGCTGGCCGCGCTCGAGACGCTCGACAACGGCAAGCCGCTGACGATCGCCAAGGCGGCGGACGTCGCTCTAGCCGCGGACCTGTTCCACTACATGTCGGGCTGGACGACGAAGATCGAGGGCAACACGATCCCGATCTCCGCCGTCACCTCGCCCGGGTCGGAGTTCCTCGCTTATACGCGCAGGGAGCCGGTGGGTGTGGTCGGGCAGATCATCCCGTGGAACTTCCCGTTGCTGATGGCGGCCTGGAAGCTCGGCCCGGCACTGGCGGCCGGCGTGACCGTGGTGCTCAAGCCCGCCGAGCAGACGCCGCTCTCGGCACTGCGACTCGGTGAGCTCATGCTCGAGGCCGGGCTGCCCGCCGGCGTGGTCAACATCGTGACCGGATTCGGGGACGCGGGCGCGGCGCTCGCGGCCCACGACGGCGTCGACAAGGTCGCGTTCACGGGCTCGACCGAGGTCGGCCGGCTGATCGTGCAGGCGGCGGCGGGCAATCTCAAGAAGGTCACGCTCGAGCTGGGTGGCAAGAGCCCGCAGGTGCTCTACAAGGACGCCGACATGGACGTGGCGATCCCGGGCGCGGCAAACGGAATTTTCTTCAACCACGGCCAGTGCTGGAACGCCGGCTCGCGCCTGTACATCGAGCGCGACGTCTACGACGACGTGGTTCAGGGTGTCTCCGACGAGGCCAGGAAGATAAAGGTCGGCCCGGGTCTCGACGCCGAGACCCAGATGGGTCCGCTGATCTCCGCGGAGCAGCACGACAAGGTGCTCGGCTACTTGTCCTCGGGCCTTGACGCCGGCGCCAGCGCTTGGGCCGGCGGGGGCCGGGTGGGCGACCGCGGGTACTTCGTCGAGCCGACCGTGCTCACGGACACCACGCCTGACATGAAGGTGGTGCGTGAGGAGATCTTCGGCCCGGTGGTGTGCGCGATCCCGTTCGACTCCGAGGACGACGACGTCATCAAGAGCGGCAACGACACGAACTACGGCCTCGCGTCGGGGATCTGGACCGCGCGACATCAACAAGGCGCACCGGACCGCCCATCGACTGCGCGCCGGCACGGTGTGGATCAACTGCTACAGCGTGTTTGACGCCGCGATGCCGTTCGGCGGCTACAAGGAGTCGGGATGGGGCCGGGAGATGGGCCACAACGCGCTCGAGAACTACCTCGAAACCAAGTCCGTTGTCACCCAGCTCGCCTAACGGGCGACCGTACGATGGGCGGGGCCGCGTCCGGCCCCGCCCAGTCATCACTATCACACCATGAAAGCCGCGGTCGTTCATGCCTTCACCCAGCCGCTGAGCATCGAGAACGTCCCCAAGCCCGAGCCCAGTGACGGTCAGGTGCTCGTTCGGATCGAGGCCTGCGGCCTCTGCCACACCGACATCCACGCGGCGTACGGCGACTGGCCGATCAAGCCGCCGCTGCCGCTGATCCCAGGCCACGAGGGCCTCGGGATCGTTGAGGCGCTAGGGCCCGACGCGCCGAGCCGGCGCACTGAGCAAACGCCGGAACCGCAAGAACAGAAGTGTCGACCGCGCCGAGAATCTCTTCTGCATCGGGCTGCAGTGACGGCACCCTGCCGTAGGCCGCTCAAGCCTCGGGACACTGCTGCTTTTCGCCCGCATTGCAGGAGCCAGCTTCTCGTCGCGCTAGCTGATTCGGGCGCGATCCAGCAAGCGCTGGCGAAGGTCGGGGAAGGTCTACGACCGCTTGCTGACGATCGGCTCGGACCGCGGGCAGTTAGCAAGCCCCGCAAACGGCCGGACAACCGCTTTCGCCCAGCAGGAGGTGTCAACGGCGTCGCTCTGGGACGACTGCTCCGCCACCCACGCCTCTCGCCTCGTGGCGCGGATCGCGCCGTTGGGGGCATTCGCGCAGTGTGGGCTGCGGATTCTGGCCACAGGGCCAGCACTTACCGACAGTACTCTGATTTCGGCGTTTGCGGACACCAATCCCAAAATTCGTCGCAACTGCGATGAATCGCGGGCTCGACCGAAGCGATGTCCGATTGGCCGGTTACGCGTCGAGAAGGAGGACTGTCAAATGCAGGTGCTGTTCCCGGCCGCGGCTGCTCGATTCTCTCGCTGATGTCGCACGGAATCCGCGAGGACGAGGCGTCGAAGCTGATCGTCAACGGACTCGTCGAGCCGATCGTCAAGAAGCTCCCGATGGGTACGCAGTCGAGATGAACCGGCTGATCGAGCTTCAGATGGAAGGCTCGATCGGCTAGCGCTGCAACGAGCTCCACTTCCTGGCGGCGCGCCGTGAGCGCCCCGCCCGCCTGACCGCTCAGCGTCGGGCAAGTCGGCGTCCGCTCTCGGTGTCGGGCGGGGTGTAGTTGAGCTCGTAGTGGTGATAGAGCACCGACTCGTCGGCTTGCGAGAGCTCCTCGCCGTGCTGCTCGATGTTCGGCGCGGACCTGACCTGGTCGTTGGTCACTGTCACCTGCAGGTCATCGGGACCTACCGTGATTCCGCCCAAGGGCACAAACGTCAGATGGCGGCCGATGAAGCCCTCCTTGACGGTGGCGAACTGCGGCTCGTCGTTCTCAACGTCGGCGTAGATGTCCTGCAGCTTGCCGATCCTCTCACCGTCGCGATCGATCAGCATCTTGCCGTGCCACTCGGCGACGTTCCAATTGGGCACTTGCTGGTGGTCAGACATCGACTAGCCTCCTCGCCTGCCCTTGTTGTCCGAAATCTTAGAACCGGGCTCAACGCGCCCGTCTCGGTCGAGCGAACGACCGCGCAGACGGGCCTCGTCTTACGAGGGATTAGCAGGGAACTTGCCCGGCTGCGATATGACCCGGCGACAGCCTCACGTGGCTTTTCGCAATGTGGCGTCGGAGCCCGGCTCGGGACGGGGCCGGGGCGGGGTTTTGTCAGCGGCGACGGGGTGGCTTGCGTTCTCGTCGGCGTCTGCCGTGCGCGGTGGCATCTGGGCGGCGGCGTAGGCGTCGAGTTCGTCGAGCGTCTCGTCCTTGAGCAGTGCCTGGGCCAGTGTCTCGAGCCGATCGCGGTGCGCGGTGAGCGCGGTCGTGACGTCCATGTGCGCGGTGTCGATCAGCTGGCGCACCTCCTCGTCGAGCACGCGCTGGGTGGCTTCGGAGCTTTCGCTGGAGCTGCCGAGGAATGATCCGGCTCCGTCGGGTGGTAGGACTCTGACGAATCCGATCGCTTCGCTCATTCCCCAGCGGCCGACCATCTGTCGCGCGATCGTGGTGACCTGGTCGATGTCGGATTCGGCTCCGGTGCTGATCGTGCCAAGCACGATCTCCTCGGCCGCCCGGCCGCCGAGCGCGACCTTGATCTTGGCGAGTAGGGCCTCCCGCGTGTAGGAGACCTGGTCGTCATCGGGCGTGAAGAGGGTGACGCCGAGGGCGGCGCCGCGGGGGATGATCGAGACTTTTCGCACCGGGTCGGCGCCGGGGGTGAGCATCCCGATCAGGGCATGGCCGGCTTCGTGGTAAGCGGTGCGCTCGCGGTCGGCGCCTGACAGCACGATCCCGCGTGGAGCTCCGAGCAGGATCTTCTCCAGCGAGTCGGTGAAGTCAGACGTCTGGACGGTGTGGTGGTTGCGCCGCGCGGCGAGCAGCGCCGCCTCGTTAGTGAGGTTGGCCAGGTCGGCACCGACCATGCCCGGGGTGGTCGCGGCGAGGGCCGCCAGATCGACGTTGGCCGCCAGTGGGATCGACCGCGTGTGCACCTCGAGGATCTGGCGACGCCCGACCCGGTCGGGTGGCTGGACGGCTACGCGGCGGTCAAAGCGTCCCGGTCTCAGTAGCGCCGGATCGAGAATCTCGCCGCGATTGGTCGCGGCCAGCACTACGACCGCCTCGACGGATTCGAACCCGTCCATCTCGGTCAGGATCTGATTCAGCGTCTGTTCGCGTTCGTCGTTGGAGCCGGCGATCGACACCGACCCCTGGCGCGAGCGTCCGATCGCGTCGAGCTCATCGATGAAGATGATCGACGGCGCCGCCTCCTTTGCCTTTACAAACAGGTCCCGTACCCGGGACGCTCCAACCCCGACGATCGCCTCGATGAACTCCGAGGCCGAGATCGAGAAGAACGCCGCGTGCGCCTCACCGGCGACCGCGCGCGCCAGCAGCGTCTTGCCCGTCCCCGGCGCGCCTGACAGCAGCACGCCGTGGGGCATCCGCCCCCCCAGCCGGCCATAGCGAACCGGGTTGCGCAAGAAGTCGACGATCTCGGTCAACTCCGACTTGGCTTCATCGATCCCCGCCACGTCAGCGAACGTGACCCTGATCGTCGCCGGATCGACCCGCCGGGCCTTCGAGCGCCCGAAATTGCCCAGCGCGCCCATGCCCCCGCCTCTGACCGCCCGGCGGGCGAACACGACGAACAGCCCGACGATCAACAGCGTCGGCCCGAAGCCGAGCAACACCGAGACGATCAGCGGCGTGGTCTGGGTCGTTGACTGCGCGTTGACCTGGACCCCCTGAGACCTGAGCAAAGCGGTCAGCTGCGCGTTGTTCCAAAAGCTCGGGACCTCGGTCGCAAACAGAGTCGTCGAGGTGGCCCTCGCGTCGGTGGGCGGATAGCGCACCCGCGATTTGAACGTGCCCTGGATCGTGTCGCCCTTGGACTCGATCGACACGACCCGGCCAGACTGCACCGCCGACAGGAAATACGGGCTGAACGGCACCTTGACCCGCTGCTGGCCGCGGGGTGAGAGCAGGAACACCGACGCCAAGTTGAACACCAGCAACCCAACCACGAACGCGACAAACCAGCGAGACCGATGCGGCGACTTGGGCTTCGGTTTTTCGGGCGCGCCGCGCCCATCTGGTGCCGGAGCGACGCGCCAGCCCCGGTGATCACGCGGCAGCGGCTTCCGCGGGTCAGGCCCTGAGTTACCGGACATCACTCAGCCTTCACGGGGAGCATGCGGCTCGCGTGCGCATGACTCAGCACTCCCCTGTCTGCGCGGCGTCTTCCCGCGCTGCGGCGTCCTCGCGCTCGACAACTGGGTAGGCATCGACCATGTACTTGTCCCCGCGTAGAGCGCCCATCACCTTGGCAGCGGCGACTCTCACCGGGTTTCGTCGTCGCGGTTTCGGGTCGTCGCGCTGCTTCGTTGCCGCAGCCGGCGCGTGATCGGCGTGGACGTCAGCTGGCTCACGGATGATCCCGTGCGTCATCATCGACCTGGCTGGTTAGTCGTTGGCATGGGGCACCAGCTCTCCGTTTGTGGACGCGGTGGGTATGTCCGGGGTGGCGACGAGCCGGCCGGCCGCTTTGCCCTCGCGTTCCAGGAACGCTCCGAGCTCGGCGATCGTGCTCATCAACGGAGCGGGAAACACGACGGTCGAGTTCTTGTCGACCGCGACCTCGACCAGCGTCTGGAGGTTGCGCAGCTGCAGCGCGAGCGGGTGGGCCATCATCACGTCAGACGCGGTCGCGAGCTCCCCGGCGGCGAGCGCCTCACCCTCGGCCGCGATGATCTTCGCGCGCTTCTCGCGCTCGGCCTCGGCCTGGCGCGCCATCGCGCGCTGCATGCTGTCAGGCAGCTGAATGTCGCGGAGCTCGACGACCGTGACCTTGATCCCCCACTCCTCGGTCTGCACGTCGAGGATCTCGCGAATATTCTGATTGATCCCGTCGGTCTCAGACAGCGTCTCATCGAGCGTGTGACGCCCGACCACCGCACGCAGCGTCGTCTGCGCGATCTGGCCGATCGCGGCCTCGACATTCTCGATCGCGACCACCGAACGGACTGGATCCTCCACCCGGTAGTAAGCCACCGCAGACACGTCGATGCTCACATTGTCCTTGGTGATGATCCCCTGCGACTGGATCGGCAACGTGACGATCCGCAACGACACGCGATGAATCCGCTGCGCGAACGGCAACACAAAAATCAGACCCGGCCCGCGCGCCTCGCCCTTGACCTTCCCGAGCTTGAACACGACCGCCCGCTCGTACTGCTTGATCACGTAGAAAAAGACCATGGTCTTGCCTTTCTGGCTGCGGCAGGTTGCGGACGACTCGGCGCATACGGCGTGTCTGCTGACCAGCCGGCACAGCAATACCGGCTGGACTGATCGGGCACTCGCATACGACGATGCATCGACTGGGCTCCTGACGCGTTTCTTGTTGCGTTGACCGTTAGGGTCGACACGCTCACGCCGGCCGAGCGCTGGAGCCGGAAAACGTTGCCCGCCGAGGGTTGAAGCGAGGCCGACACCGATGCTACTCCCCTCGCGGAATCTGCCGTGACGTGTGTGTTAAGTCGAACGGGATCTAGAATCGGCTTGTGGAGCCGCTGACCGACGGCACCGGCCATCTACGCGTCCTGATCGCAAACGAGCGCAAGGACCGGCTCGCGCTCGTGGCCCCGATAGTGGTCGCGCTCGGTCATGAGGTGATCGCGCGTGAGGTCGAGGTGCAAGACGTCGGTCTCGTGACCGCGCGGGAGCGGCCGGATGTCGCGCTGGTTGGGCTGGGGGAGAGCTCAGAGCACGCGCTGGAGTTGATCGACAAGATCGTTCGCGAGGCCGCGTGCCCGGTAATCGTGCTGCTACACGCGCGTGATCCCGCGTTCGTCAAGGAGGCGTCCAAGCGCGGTGTGTTCGCCCACATCTCAGACGCCGACGTCGATGACTGGCAGAGCTCGATCGATATCGTTCTGCGCCGGTTCGCCGAATATCACGATCTCGAGGGGGCGTTCGGCCGTCGGGCGCTGATCGAGCGCGCCAAGGGCATCCTGATGGAGCGCCACTCGATCGACGACGACAGCGCGTTTGAGCTGCTGCGAGAGCGCTCACGGATCGACAACCGCAAGCTGATCGACCTCGCCGCCGCCGTCGTCGACGGCCACCGCCTGCTCCCCTAAACAGCCAGCCGCGCCTCAGAAGAGGTGACGTTAGGCGTGGTTGTCTACAGGTGCGCGATCAGCTTGCGGCTTGGGTGCTGGGGCCTGCGAGGTCTTGCTCGGCGTGCTCGGGGCGAAAGAATATTCGGTCTGCGACCACGGCTTCTACGAGTCGGTCGGGGCCCTGTACTTCGAGTTCGGTCCCGAGTTCGGCGTGTGTGGCAGGAACCATCGCGTAGCCGATGTTCTTCTTGAGTCGTGGCGACCAGCATGCTGACGTGAGTTTGCCGACTGTTTGGCCGTGGCTTGCGACCTCGAGGAATTCGGGAAACGAGCCGTCGCTGTAGGAGCCGAGAGGCTCGCCGCCGATCTCGACGCCGACGAGCTTTCGCGATACCCCTTGCGCAGCGATCTTCCGCAGCTCGTCGCGGCCAATGAAGTCCTGCTGCTGCTCGAGCTCGACCATCCACTTGTAGCCGTATCCGACTTCGTAGGGGTTCTCGTCGAGCGTCATGTCGCAGCCGTAAGCAAGGATCCCGCCTTCGATCCGGCGAATGTGGCACGGACCGATCGGTGACAGGCCATGAGGCTCGCCGGCTTCAATCACGGCATCCCAGAGCTTCAGGCCGTCGCGGCTGGCGTCTCGCAAGTAAAGCTCGTAGCCAAGCTCACCCGAATAGCCCGTACGTGAGATCACCACGCGCATGCCGTTGAGCTCGCGCTCTTGCATGAAGTAGTACGGGATATCAAGAATGTCGGCTCCGAACAGATCGGTCATCACCTCCTTGGATCTTGGGCCCTGGAGCTGCAGCGGGCCAACGTCCGGCTCAGTGATCTCTACGTCCAGACCAAGCCGGTAGGCCACCCCCTTGCACCAGAGCAGCACATCGCTGTCGGCCAGCGAAAGCCAGAAGTGATTTTCCGCTAGGCGAAGCAGCACCGGATCGTTGATGATCCCGCCTCGCTCGTCGGTGATGAACGCGTATTTGCACTGACCAACCGCGCAGCGATTCAGATTGCGGGGTGTCAAGAGATTGGTGAACTCAAACGCATCCGGCCCGGTTATCTCGACCTGACGCTCCGCCCCGCCAACATCCCAGACGGTGACCCCTTCCAATAGCTGCCAGTACTCGTCGATCGGATCACCGTAAAGGCGCGGGTGATAGTGGTGGTTATAAACGCTGTAGAGCTTGACGCCGTGACGCCGCGCTCCGTAGTAGTAAGGCGACTTCTTGATCCGGGTATAGAGCAATATGCCAGGATCCGGGTGCACGTTATCGGTCATCGAACCATCCTTGCCATGCGGCCGACTCGCGAGCCGCTGTTATCGGGCCGCCGCTCGCGCGACGGGAGAGGACAGGTCTTCGCGAAGAAGTCGACGGAGCTAAAGACGCCGTTGCCTGCATCGATCAGGTAATAGCCATTAAAGCCTGGCAGCTGGCTCAAGCGCGGAAGCAGGCTGTCCTCGGCCTTCTTGACGGGTTCGTTGGTGCGGGTCTGGTCGATCGCCTCGTCGCGTCGAATGGTGGCATGCATGGTGATGCTCCCAACTCTCTGATTCAGGTAGGAAGGACTCGGTTGAGTCATCCCGATACGGGCTGGGCCCGAGCTGACGTCGAAGGGAGCGTGTAAAGTCGACGACTTCGGCGGGGGGTCCGACTACTCGACGAAGGCGGGTTGCACGTACTCATGGCAATCTCTCCTGCGATTAGCCAGATAGGGTTGCTCGCTGGCGTGCTCATCGTAGGTCGTGTGGTCTCACGCCCTCCGCGAGTAGAGCCGGCAGTCCGAGCGCGATTGCGGTGGTCAGTTCGAGGCGTGCAGCGCGATCCCATGCGAGCGCCCGACCAGCGTTGACGCCGTAGGCGGCGAGAGCGGCGACAAGGCGGCCTGAAAGACGCCGACGTTTCCCGGTGTGATCGGGAGACTGCGGCAACGTTGGTCGCGGCCAGCACGGCCGCTGCCGCGCCCAGACGCGAGGGCGTCGCGATCCCGAATGCGCTGAGCAACGCGGCGCACGCAGCCAGCTGCAGCGACCATGCGGCGAGCTGAGCGGCGCTCGCGTGGAACGCGTCACGCGGGCGGCTGAATACGTGTAAGCCTCCCCGGATGTGCTTGAGCTCCGTACGCACGAAGGCGGCTGCGCGTCCTGGCGCCGTCGACTTGCCCGCGGCTCGGTCAAGCAGCTTCGTTCCGGCGAGTACGGCCCCGACGACGATGATCGGAACAGCGGTGGCGAGCCCGATTGCCCACACCGCGTTGCGGAACACCGTGACGCTGGCGAGCAGCACTAAGGCGAGCACGACGAGCGCGGCCATGTTCAGCAGGGTCTGGGCAGCACCGTGCCGGCGACTGGTGAGACGCTGTGGCGCGTGTCTCCGGCGCGACGCGCGACCACGAATGCGCGCGTCGGCTCACCGAGCCTTCCCGGCACGGGCGCCGAAACCAGCACCCCGATCATCGTCGCGCGGGCGCAGACGAGGCGACTGATCCGGGTGCTGATCGATGCGCCGCGGAGGATCACATACCAGCACTCGGCGCGGGCAATCAACGACAGTGCCAGCAATGCAAACGTGACCGCAACGAACCCTGGCCAGACGTTCGTCAACGCTTGCAGGCTGGGCGCGAGGTTCAAGCGCGTGAGAGCCAGCACCGTGAGTCAGACCCGCTGGCGACGATCAGGGCAACGACTACCGGTCTTACGCGCCAACACGGATGCCGCCCCTCGGCGAGCGGATGCCGCCCCCTCGGCGAGGAGAGCTGGGCGTTCACGCTGGATCCCGGCTCCGAGCGCCGCTGCCGCTCGCCAGACTGGCGGCCGCCACGATCGCGGCGGCGGGTGCTTGCTGAGCGATCGCCGAACGGAGCTTTCCAGGGGCGGCGATTTCGAATCGGCGCCGGACCCGGGTACTTCGCTCCTTGAGCAGCGGCGGCAGGCCCATGAGGCTCGTGGAGCAGCGGGACTCGACGTCTGTCGTTGACGGTTGCTCTATTGGCGCTGCGCGAGGAGCAGCGGCCAGGACCCGGAGGGTTCACCGAGCAGGGACGAAACCAACGAGCCGGCGGGATAACGCCTTGACAAAAGTGCCCCACCGGCCCCGCAGTCAAAACCAGTAACCCCCGCCTCTCGCCTCGGGGCGCTAGATGTCGGCGCCGGGTGAATACTGACCCTTCTCTGCCGGCTGAAAAGTGACCCCCCTTGGGGCGGGTGGCGGAGCCGTCCGGGGGTCGGTTGAGCCTGGCTCGGTCAATCGCGATCGAGTCAGGAGGAGGGCTTGCTTGACGTGGAGTTGTGGGCCGAGTTGCGGCGAGAGCATTTTGTGCGCGGGGTGTCGATCAAGAAGCTGGCGCGGCGGACGGGGCTGTCGCGCAACACGATCCGCAAGGCGCTGCGCTCGGACGCGCCGCCGGCGTACCGGCGGGAGCCGGCGGGCTCGATGCTGGATCCGTTCAAGGACGAGATCCACAGGCTGTTGAGGGACGATCCGAAGCTGTCGGGTGTGCGGGTGCGGGAGGAGATCGAGCCGTTGGGGTTCGCTGGTGGCAAGACGATCGTTGATGACTACCTGCGCGAGGTCCGCCCGATCTTCTTGCGGCTGCGCACGCATCAGCGGACGGTGTATCGGCCGGGTGAGGTCTGCCAGTGGGATCTGTGGGAGCCATCCCGGCTGGTGCCGGTCGGTTATGGCCAAGTCCGCCGCGCCTGGGTCGTGGTCTGCTGCCTGGGGTATTCGCGCGCGGGCGCGGGCGCATTGATCTTCAGAAAGGAGGCGCCGGACGTGCTGTGGGGGATGACCCGGTGCGTGTGGGCGCTCGGTGGGCTGCCGGAGCTGATGGTGTGGGATCGGGAGGGTTGCCTGCACGCCGGTGGTGGGCGGCCGACCGAGGCGTATGCGGCGTGGTGCGGTCAGCTGCCGGTCGGCTGGTTGTTCTGCGAGCCCGCGGATCCGCAGGCGAAGGGATGCGTGGAGCGGCTGCAGGGGTACCTGGAGACGAACTTCGAGCCGGGGCGTCGTTTCGCGAACCATCTCGACTTCCAGCTGCAGCTCGACGCGTGGTTCGAGAAGGCCAATGCCCGCACGCACAAGACGCTGCGGGCCCGGCCGATCGACCGGCTGATCGAGGAGCGGGAGGTGATGCGCCCGCTGCCCGAGTCAGAGCCGGACCTGGATCGCCGTTGGGTGCTTCGGGTGCCGCCCGATCCGCACGTCCGCTTCGACACTAACGACTACTCGCTGGACCCGAACCTCGTCGGCCGCCGCGTCGAGGTCCGCGTCAGCCAGCGGGAGATGATCGCGGTTGCGCTGGACACGGGCGAGCTCGCCTGCCGACACGAGCGGTGCTTCGCGAAGAACCGGACTGTTACTGCGCTCGAGCACGCCCGGGCGCTGCGGGAGCGGCGCGGCCGGCCCGGCGTCGACGAGCTGCTGGTCGAGCAGCGGCCGCTTGAGGTCTACGACCAGCTGATCGCATGAGCCGCAGCACGTCTGAGCTGACGCACCTGTTCCGGGCGATGAAAGCCCCAGCCGCGGCCAGGGCGCTGCCGAACCTCGCCGAGCGCGCCCGTCAGGAGGAGTGGAGCTATGAGCGGTTCGCCGAGGCCTTGCTCTCGACGGAACTCTCCTCCCGGGAGTCCTCCGGCGGCAGGCTGCGGATCCGCGCCGCCCGGTTCCCCGCCCACAAGACACTCGAGGAGTTCGACTTCACCTTCCAACGCAGCGTGAAGAAACAGGTGATCGAGCACCTCGGCCAGCTCGACTTCCTGCACGCCAAACAGAACGTGATCCTGCTCGGACCGCCGGGCACCGGCAAGACGCACATCTCGATCGCGTTGGGGCTCCGTGCCTGCCTCGCCGGGCACCGCGTGATCTTCAAGACCGCGACCGAATGGGTCGCGTTCCTCGCTGACGCGCAACGCCAAGGCAAGCTCGACCAGGAGCTCGACCGGCTCGAGCGGATCCCGCTGCTTGTGTGTGACGAGGTGGGCTACATCCCGTTCGACCCACAAGCCGCGAGCCTGATGTTCATGCTCGTCTCCCGCCGCTACGAACGCCGAAGCCTGATCGTCACAAGCAACAAGCCCTTCAGCCTCTGGGGCGAGATCTTCGGCGACGACATGGCCGCCACCGCGATGGTCGACCGGCTCATCCATCACGCCGAGATCCTCAGCCTCAAAGGCGACAGCTACCGGCTCAAGGACCGCGACCTCGGCCCCCACCCCGGCCGCCAAACCGCCGAAATCGCCTGACCAATCCCCTTCGGGTCCCTCCCGGAAGGCGGCAGAACGCCTCACAACGCGTCGATCAACGGCCGCGTCCTCAGCACAACGCGTCTGAAGGCCTATTCGAGCGGATCGTGGCGACTACGCCGCTCGGCAGGCAGGCCGAGCGCTCTCACGTCGCCGCGCCGTCGCGATCCAGCACGCGATCAGAAACGCACGCTCTTCCTCGTTGAGGACCAGGTCTCCCGCATCCGGCATACCGCCCGCGTCGCTCAGGCGACGCGGTTCCCAGTCGACATCGCCAAGGAAGACCGTGGCGTCAGGCTCGCCGTCCTCATGCACGAACACAAGCTGCTCGCCGAACTTGTTCTCGAAGTACCCCAGATAGCGCCCCGACCGCTGCTCGATCACGGGAGCGGGCGACGCATGGTGATTGGTCAGGCGCATCACCTCGTCCTCGTGCATGCAGCCGACAATGACAGGCACACCGGCGGAAGCCGGGGCCAGCGATCATTGACACGGGGGAGCCCACGAGGCGCGCAAGCGACTACGCGCTCCGCTCGTCGCTTCGCTCCTCGCTCCGCGCGCAGTCGCTCCCCTGAGCGGTTCTCCCAGCCCCACGGTCATCCACCCTGACGCCCAGAGGGGTCAATTTTCGAGCGGCGCTAAGGGGTCAGTTTTCGGCCGGCCTTGACACGCTAGAAACGCCGTTGGTGGCTTTCGGGCTTGGGCTGAGAATTCTGGCCGCAGGGCCAGCCACTTACCGACAGTACTCCGATTTTGGCGTGTGTGGACACCGATCCCAAAATTCGGCGCAACTGCCCTCAATCGGAATGCTCGCCGGAAGCGAAAGCCGATCAGTCAATTGCTCGGTCCGCGCCTTGCGAAGGAGTATTGTCAAGCGTAGGGCCGTTATCGGCCGCTGGTGCTCGATTCCCTCGCGCAGGCCCCGGGTGGGCAACACCTGCCTCTCGCTGACCTCACGGGCCGTTTCGTCCAAGGCGACAGAAACGCCGTTCATATGCAGGCCCCGCCCTAATTTACGGGGGTCTTGCTAGGAGGTCGGTCATGACGATTCTGCAAAGGCCGCTACAGAGCGGCGACGGACACGCCGCAAAGGGCTGGCATAGGTTCGGCCACCGCGGTCAGGCTGTGCGTTACACCGAGGCATGGGAGCACGAGACCTTTGCGGAAGAACAAGCGCGATGGGAACGAAGCGATCCTGAGTACGCCCTGATCTGTGAACAGGTCCGACGAGCAGACGAGAGGGGTGGGGAAGCTTCACGGCGCGCTCATGAAGTGAAGGCCGAATGGGACGCTCGCGTCGCTACAGAGCGTCACGCGAACGATGATGTCCAGAGAGCGCACCAGGCTTTGAAAGCCGAGCAGAGGGCAGGACACCAACCGGTGCCCTCGCGGACTTCGTCCGAGCGACGAACGGGCCGTTCGCACACCACGTTCGCGATCGAGTCCAATGACTCGCCGGCCCCCGGGATCATGCCCGAGCCGGTCCGCGTCCACGATGAGCCGGTCGTGGCGACCGCACCGCGCGGCGAGCGGCGGGGCGCACGACTCCGTTTTCGTGGCCGGGCCACCCGAAGCCCTGTGCGCAGCGAGCCAACCAGGCTGGAGGTGTGGTGATGGCTGTTCCCGAAGCAACCATCCTGACCGAGAACGAGCAGCTGGCGGATATCAATGCCGATTACGAGGAGCGCTACGGGTTCCATGACGCGGAGAACTATCTGTACAAGGCGCCAAAGGGGCTAAGCCGGGAGATCGTCGAGAAGATCTCTGAGTTCAAGTCAGAGCCCCGGTGGATGCGCGACTTTCGACTGAAGGCGCTTGAGCACTTCTTAGCTCGCAAGCAGCCGACGTGGGGATCTCCGATGTTGGCCGAGCTCGATTACGACAACATTCGGTACTTCGTGCGGGCGTCCGAGACGCCCAGCCGGTCGTGGGACGACGTGCCTGAGGACGTCAAGCGGACTTTTGATCGCTTGGGTATTCCAGAGGCGGAGCGGAAGTTTTTGTCCGGCGTCGGAGCGCAGTATGAGTCAGAGGTCGTGTACCACCAGATTCACGAGGACCTCGAGAAGCAGGGCGTGATCTTCACTGACACGGACACGGCTTTGCGCGAGCACGAGGACGTCGTGCGTCAGTACTTCGCGACGGTCATCCCGCCGAATGACAACAAGCTCGCGGCGCTGAACTCTGCGGTGTGGTCCGGCGGATCGTTTGTGTACGTGCCCGACGGCGTCCACGTCGAGATGCCGCTACAGGCGTACTTCCGGATCAACACCGAGAACATGGGGCAGTTCGAGCGGACCCTGATCATCGCCGAGCCGGGCTCGTATGTGCACTACGTCGAGGGTTGCACCGCTCCCACCTACAGCTCTGACTCGCTGCACTCGGCAGTGGTCGAGCTGATCGCCCTCCCAGGCGCGCGAATCCGTTACACGACCGTCCAGAACTGGTCGACCAACGTCTACAACCTTGTCACCAAGCGCGCGGTCGCGTATGCCGATGCGACGGTCGAGTGGGTCGACTGCAACCTCGGGTCCAAGCTGACGATGAAATACCCGAGCATCTACTTGCTCGGAGAGCGAGCCCATGGCGAGGTCCTGTCGATCGCGTTCGCAGGCGCCGGCCAGCACCAGGATGCGGGCGCCAAGATCATTCACGCCGCGCCGAACACGACCTCCAACATCTTCGCCAAGTCGATCGCCAAAGACGGCGGCCGCGGGTCCTACCGAGGCCTGCTCGAGATCGCGAAGGGCGCCCACGGCTCCAGGTCCAAGGTCGTCTGCGACGCATTGCTGCTCGACGAGCACTCCCGCTCAGATACCTACCCAACGATCCGGATCAGCGACGACGACGTCAACGTGGCCCACGAGGCGACCGTTTCGAAGGTCGGTGAGGAGCAGCTCTTCTACCTGATGTCGCACGGAATCCGCGAGGACGAGGCCTCGAAGCTGATCGTCAACGGATTCATCGAGCCGATCATCAAGGAGCTCCCGATGGAATACGCCGTCGAGATGAACCGACTGATCGAGCTCCAGATGGAAGGCTCGATCGGCTAGCTGCGCTATAGTCGAAATCAGTTTGGCACTCTCGTACTGAGAGTGCCAGATCCCTCGACCGGGACCTCACTCACTGGAGGCTACTCATGAAGCTCAAGCCCCTCGGCGATCGCCTGATCGTGCGGGCGATCGAGGAAGAGGAGACGACTGCGGGCGGCATCCTGCTGCCCGATACTGCGAAGGAGAAGCCCGAGAAGGGCAAGGTGCTGGCCGTCGGCGACGGCAAGATCAGCGAGGACCCCGGCAAGCGCATCCCGCTTGACGTCTCCGAGGGCGACGAGGTCCTCTACAGCAAGTACGGCGGCACCGAGATCAAGGTCGACGGTGAGGACTTGCTGGTCCTGCGCGAGTCAGACGTGCTCGCAAAGGTCCAGTCCTAAGGAGATCAGGGACACATGGCTCACAAGGAACTGAAGTACGCCGAAGACGCCCGCAAGGCGCTCGAGGGTGGCGTCGACGCGGTCGCCAACGCCGTCAAGGTGACGCTCGGCCCTAAGGGCCGCTACGTCGTCCTCGACAAGAAATACGGCGCGCCGACGATCACCAACGACGGTGTCACGATCGCCCGGGAGATCGAGATCGAGGACGTCTTCCAGAACCAGGGCGCACAGCTCGTGCGCGAGGTTGCGACCGCCACCAACGACGTAGCCGGCGACGGCACCACGACCGCGACCGTGCTCGCCCAGGCGATCGTGCACGCCGGTATGAAGAACGTGGCGGCCGGCGCCAACCCGCTGGCGCTCAAGCGTGGCATCGAGCGCGCTGTCGACGATGTCGTGAAGAACATCGAGTCGCAGTCGAAGGAGATCTCGGGCAAGGATCAGATCGCCCGCGTTGCCTCGATCTCGGCCGCTGATGACGAGATCGGCGATGTGATCGCCGACGCGATCGACAAGGTCGGTAAGGACGGCGTGGTCAACGTCGAGGAAGGCCAGACGTTCGGCATGGACCTCGAGTTCACCGAGGGAATGCAGTTCGACAAGGGCTACATCTCGCCCTACATGGTCACTGATCAGGAGCGGATGGAGGCGGTCCTCGAGGATCCCTACATCCTGATCGCCAACCAGAAGATCGGTTCGGTTCGCGACGTGCTGCCGGTGCTGGAGCAGGTCATCCAGTCGGGCAAGCCGCTGCTGATCATCGCCGAGGACGTCGAGGGCGAGTCGCTGGCGACGCTGGTCGTCAACAAGCTGCGCGGCACGTTCACCGGCGTCGCCGTGAAGGCGCCCGGCTTCGGCGACCGCCGCAAGCGGATGCTCGAGGACATCGCGATCCTCGCCGGCGGCGAGGTGATCACCGAGGAGATGGGCCTCAAGCTCGAGAACACGCAGCTCTCGCAGCTCGGTCGTGCCCGTCGCGTGGTCGTCGCCAAGGACACGACGACGCTCATTGACGGTGCCGGAGAGAGCGAAGCGATCAAGGGCCGGATCAACCAGATCAAGGCCGAGATCGAGAACACCGATTCCGACTTCGACCGCGAGAAGCTCCAGGAGCGCCTCGCGAAGCTGTCGGGCGGCGTCGCGGTAGTCAAGGTCGGTGCTGCGACCGAGACGGAGATGAAGGAGAAGAAGCACCGCGTCGAGGACGCGCTGCAGGCCACCCGTGCGGCCCTCGAGGAGGGCATCGTCCCGGGCGGCGGCGTCGCGCTGTTGGCGGCCCAGAAGGCGCTCAACGTGGACGCGATCTCCGATCCGGACGAGCGGACGGGCGCGCTCATCGTCGTTCGCGCGCTCGAGGAGCCGCTCCGGCAGATCGCCGAGAACGCGGGCCTCGAGGGGTCCGTCGTCGTCAACGACGTCCGCAAGGCCAAGAAGGGCTTTGGCCTCAACGCGGCGACGAACGAGATCGTCGACCTCGTCGGTGCCGGCGTGATCGACCCGGCGATGGTCACGCGCTCAGCGCTCCAGAACGCCGCGTCGATCGCCAAGAACATCCTCACGACCGAGGCGATCGTCGCCGAGGTGCCGGAGAAGGACTCCGGCGGTGGCGGTGGCGGCATGCCCGACATGTCAGGGATGATGTAACCCGAGACGCTAGTCACGGACTGACGGTTCGCGCCGGTGCGCTACCCGATCGTCATTGAGATGCGATCGCCCCGGGAGGTCTCGCTCTGCTCGTCTCGAAACGTCGCGGCCCTCGGTCCGTGCTGCTGGTCGCGATGTGGATCCGAATCCGGGTTGTCGAGGAGCCCTACTTCGTCGCAGTTCGCAGCGCCCTCGGCGCCGGCGAGCGTCCTCGTCGGCGATCATGGGGTCTTTCGTACCTTTAGACGTTGTGCCTGCTTCCCCTCCGGGCATCGTAGGCCGCCTTCTCCGGCGACGTCCATTTAGCGTCCACTAGGTTCGTTACGAGCGCTAGCGAGACGTCACGATCGTACCCACCAACTTCCGAATGCTTGCAGGACTTTCGTGTACGTTCGTTAGCAGCCGTGAACTCGCGTGACGCCGTTGACTTTCCCTCGTAATGAAGGGGTCCGGGGTTCGAGTCCCCGCGTCGGCTCTTGAAATTCGGGGCAGCCTCGCGATTGGCGAATGGGGGGACTGCCCGAAGAGGATCGGCTGTGACCTGCTTTATTGGTCCGGCCCGCACGCGGCACTTATTCGACGGCGACGCGTTCCTCGCGAATTGTGCGCGGTGCGCGCCCGCGAACCCCACTGCTCGGCGGGCCGTCCGAGCTCGGTGAGGCCGCAGGGTCGTTCAGGGCCTGCGGCCGTGGAAGGTCCGGCGTAGGTCGTTCACCCAGGCGTCGGGGTTCTCCCAGGGAATGAAGTGGCCGCCGTGGTCGTGGGCATTGACGTTGACGTGGTTGAACCACTCGGCTTGCGGACCGGTCTTGAACGCGCGGATGCGCTCGTTGGCGGTGTGGATGCCGGGCGGGTTCTCGAAGATGACGAAGGTGAGGCCCACCGGGGCCTGCACGACCGGGGTCCGGTCGTGGGCGGGCGCCCAGGGGTAGCGGTTGGCGTTGGCGTAGTAACGCATCGACGTGGCGATCGAGTTGTTGACCCAGTAGATCGTGGCGTGGGTGAGCAGGTCGTCCTTGGTGAAGACCGACTCGACGTCGCCGCCGTTATCGCTCCAGGCGTTCCAGCGCTCCAGCAGCCAGGCGAGCAGCCCGGCAGGTGAGTCGCTCAGCCCATGAGCCAGGGTGGCGCCGTCGAGCATGTGCACGGCGAGGTGCGACGCCGAGCGGCGGTCCCGCTCGATGATGCGGGCGCGAACCTCGGCGGGCTGGTCGTCGGTGAGGGGCCGATTCCGGGCGAAGTCCCAGGCGCGGGGGCCCGTGAAGAAGTCGAGCGGCAGCCCGGAGCCGATGTGGATGCCGTACAGCTCTTCGGCGTACTTGTGGCCGAGCTGGCTGGAGATGATTCCGCCGATGTCGCAGCCGCCGGCGGCGTACTTCTCGTATCCCAGCGTCTCGGTCATCAGGGTATGCCAGAGGTCGGAGACCTTCCAGAAGTTGACGTCCGGAAAACCGGTGAGCGGGCCCGGGAAACCGAAGCCGGGCAGGGATGGCACGATGACGTCGAACGCGTCAACGGGGTCGCCGCCGTACGCGGCCGGGTCGGCGAGCGGGTTGATGACCTTCGACCAGTGCCAGAACGTCCACGGCCAGCCGTGGGTGAGGATCAACGGGATCGGGCGGGGCCCGCGGCCGGGCTTGCGCATGAAGTGCACGGGGACACCGGCGACGCTCACTTTGTAGTTCTCGTAGGCGTTGATGGCGGCCTCGGCCTTGCGCCACTCGTAGCCGTCCCGCCAGTAGGCGACCAGCTCATGGAGATAGCTGTCCGGGACGCCGTAGAACCAGTCCCCATTCCCCTCGTCCAGCGGCGGACGAGTCAGCGTGAGACGGAGGCGCAGGTCATCAAGAACCTCGTCGGACACATGGATCCGGGTGGGCTCGAGGCGGAAGGCTTGGGGGGTGGTCATGGCGTCGTTTGTTGCTCGGTTGGGGGAAGCCGTCTCGTCGGCGCGGTGGGTCGTTGGGCGGGGCCGTGCGGCATTTCCCTTGACCGATCATCTGTCAGTGTCAGGTGGCGCGGCGGGTAGTTGCACCGTGGCGCAGAGCCCACCGGAGTCCCGGGGGGTGAGGGTGAGTGTTCCCTCGTGTGCTTGGGCGATGCTTTTGACGATTGCGAGGCCGAGGCCGACGCCCCCATAGTCGGTGCGTATGCGTTTGGTGCCGCGCTGAAACGGCTCGGCAAGGGTGGCGACGAGCTGTGGGGTGAGCTCCTCGCCGGTGTTCTCGACAGTGAGCGCGACAGTCTTGGGGTGGACGCTGGTGGTGACCCACACGGCGCCGCGTTCGGGCAGGTTGTGGACGATCGCGTTATGCACGAGGTTCGTGGTCATCTGCAACAAGAGCGGGTGTGAGCCGATCGTCGGGGTCGCATCGCACGAGGTCTCGATGGTGATGCCGCGTTGTTCTGCGTGGGGGATGAGCGTTTCGGTGGCTTCTTCGGCGATGAGGGACAGGTCGGCGTGTTCTCGGGTGAAGGTCCGCTGGTCGGCGCGGCTGAGCAGGAGCAGCGCTTCGGTGAGGTCGATCGCCCGAGTGTTGACAGCGTGGAGGCGGTCAACGAGTTCGCCGTTCCCGCTGCTCGGATCGTTGCGGGCGACGTCGAGCAGTGTCCGGGTGACAGCAAGGGGGGTGCGCAGTTCATGGGAGGCGTTGGCTGCGAATCTCTGCTGTTCGGCGACGTGTGCTTCGAGTTGCGCGAGCATCGTGTCGAAGGCGTCGGCGAGTTCGCGGAACTCGTCTCTGCGGCCCGGTAGCCGGATTCGGTGCGACAGCGATCCGGTGGCGGCGACGCGGGTAGCGTCGGTGATTCGGGCCAGTGGGGCGAGCATCCGGCCGGCGAGCAGCCACCCTCCCACGAGACTGAACACCAGCAGGATTGCCAAGACTGCCGCTGCCCTCGGAGCAAAGATGTGCAAGAGGTTGGACCGGACGGGAAAGACACCACGAATGGGGGTGCCAGTGGAGCCGGGGACGATGAGCGCACGGTACGGGACGTACCGCAGGAGGAACAGCCACACGGCGGCGAGCAGTAAGGCCCCGGCGAGCATGAGAAAGCCCGCGTAGCTGAGGGTGAGTTTGACGCGTACGCTTAGACCGGGTGCTCTATCCATCGTCGTCTCTCGCGCCTCCGGCGTCTGGTTCTGTGTCGATGCGATAGCCGAGGCCGGGCACCGTGGCGATCAGCCCGGGTTCGCCGAGCCGTTTGCGCAGTGCTGAGACGGTGATGCGTACTGCGTTGGTGAACGGGTCGGCGTGTTCATCCCACGCCCGCTCGAGGAGTTGTTCGGCGCTGACGACGCCGCCTTCGGCGGCGATGAGGACTTCGAGCACTGCGAACTGTTTGCGGGTGAGAGCGATGTAGTTGCCGTCGCGGTAGACCTCTCGGCGGAAGGGGTCCAGCCGCAGGCCGGCGATCTCTCGGACGGGTGGCCGGTGGTGGGCGCGGCGGCGGTCGAGTGCTCTGAGACGCAGCACGAGCTCTTGGAGTTCGAACGGTTTGGTGAGGTAGTCGTCGGCGCCGAGCCCGAACCCGGTGGCCTTGTCGTCGAGTCGGTCGGCGGCAGTGAGCATGAGGATTGGTATGCCGCTGGCCGAGGCCACGATGCTTTTGGCGATTTCGTCGCCGGAGGGTCCGGGGATGTCTCGGTCCAGGACGGCGATGTCGTAGGCGTTGATGCTCAATAGGTTCAGAGCGGAGTCGCCGTCACCGGCGATGTCCGCTGCGATCGCTTCCAGGCGCAGGCCATCGCGGATGGCTCCGGCCATATAGGGCTCGTCCTCCACGATCAAAACGCGCATGCGCTGCATGCTGTCACCCGGGACATATCGTCGGCATATCGAGAAATCGATACGTTCGGGCAACACCCGGCTGCCTTGACTGGAACGCGTGCCGTACAGCGACCCAGCACGAACAGCCGCCTGGCGTAACGGGATGACTGTGTACCGCGGTCGGCGTGGTGCTGGGGCACGGGCATGGCAGCGACACGCCGGCGGCCATCGCCGCCCGCTGTCGCCCGCTACCAGTCCCCGCTCGGCAGAGCCTCGACGTCAACACGATCACGACCCGCAGGAGACCACATGAGCAGAAAACGGCGTCCGCTGGCCGCGCTGGCCCTGATCGCGATGGTCGCCCTGATCAGTGGGTGCGGTTCCAGCGCACCGGCCCAGACCGATAGCGGCAGCGGCGGGGGGGCTAACAGCACCGGCGCCGCTCATGCGAAGGGGGTGGAGTTCGCCGAGTGCATCCGCAGCAACGGTGTCACCGAGTTCCCGGACCCGAACGGTTCGGGACAGTTCGCCTACGGGATCCCGAGTTACAGCTCGCCGCTGAATCCGAGTAGTGCGGCGTGGCAGCACGCGATCGGCGCGTGCAAGTCCCTGGAGCCCTCGGATTTCATGCCCACAAGTTTCACTCCCAAGCAGCTGGCGGCGCGGCTGAAGTTCGCCCAGTGTGTGCGCGTCAACGGCGTGCCGAACTTCCCGGACCCCACCGCACATGGGGCCCTCGTCGAGGTGCACGACGGACAGAGCATTCCGGGGCTGCACGCCGCGATCCAGAAGTGCATCCGTCTCAACCCGGAGGCGGTCCAGTGAAGCGCACGACGTGGGTGCTGGCCGCAGCGGCGCTCCTGGTGGTCGTCATCGCGATCGGCGGCGTGGCCGTGACCTCCGGTGCCAACCAAGCGAGCGCGGCCGCGCAGCCGATGTCCGCGAACACCGCGCGGGTGGAGAAAGTGACGCTCTCAGCCACGGTCCCCCAGGACGGGACCCTGACCTATCGGGCACGGTCCGACGGCTCGCCGTACTCGGTGATCAACCAGGCCGGCGGGACATACACCGCGCTGCCCGCCATCGGCCAGGTGATCCACCAAGGTCGCGTGCTCTACCGGGTCAGCGACCACGCGGTGGTGTTGCTGGATGGCTCGACGCCCGCCTATCGGACCCTGTCGGCCGGGACGACCGGCCCTGACGTAGCCGAGCTCAACACGGATCTGCTTGCGCTCGGGTACGCCACCCGGGCTCAATTGAGCCCACGGTCCGCGTCCTTCGGGTCGGCGACCACCGCGGCCGTGGAAAAGCTGCAAGCCACGCTGGGGGTGACCGAGACCGGCACGCTGGCGCTTGGCCAGGCGGTGTTCGAACCCACGGCCGTGCGGGTGACGAGCGTGTCAGCCCAGCTCGGGGGGAGCGCCCGGCCCGGCGAGACGGTGCTGCAGGGCACCTCGACCACTCGCCAGGTGCAGGTGGCCTTGAGCGCCTCCCAACAGACCTATGTGGCGGTCGGGGACAAGGTGAGCATCACCCTGCCCAATAACCAGACCACCCCGGGTGTCGTCTCCTCGGTGGGGACGGTCGCCACCTGCCCCTCGAACTCCGGGTCGGGCGGGTCGAGCTCCAGCTCCGCTGCGCCGGGAACGGATACCTGCTCCTCAGCGAGTTCGGGGAGCAGCACCCCAACCATCACCGTCGACGTCACCCCGTCTGACCCGGCCGCCACGGGCACGTGGGATCAGGCCCCGGTGCAGGTCGGTATCACCACCGCCAGCACTCCCAATGCGCTCGTGGTGCCGGTGACCGCGCTGCTGGCCCAGTCCAACGGTGGCTACGCCGTCGAGGTCATCTCCACCGGGCAGACCCATCATCTCGTGCCGGTCTCGCTCGGACTGTTCGACGACGCCGACGGGCTGGTGGCGGTCACCGGCTCGGCCCTGGCCGCCGGTCAACTGGTGGTGGTCCCGGGAACATGACGCACACCCCGCCACCCACACCGGCACCCACCCGATCGCGGCCGCTAACAGCTTTGCTCTCGGCGACGCCGGGGTGCCCGTGCTCGACTTGGACGACGTAACCAAGAGCTATCCCGGCGAGCCCCCGGTGCAGGCGCTGCGCGGGGTGGATCTCGCGATCGGCCCGGGGGAGCTGGTCGGGATCGTCGGCCCCTCGGGATCGGGCAAGACCACCCTGCTGCAGCTGATGGGGACCCTCGACCGGCCCACCAGCGGCCGGGTGCGGATCACAGGGCTGGATGTGGCAGCGATGGCCGACGAGGACGTGGCCTACCTACGCGCGACCCGGATCGGGTTCATCTTCCAGCAGTTCTTCCTCGCCGAGCACGCCACCGTTCTGGACAACGTCGCCGACGGTCTCCTCTACGCCGGCACCCCCATCGCGGAGCGTCGCGAGCGCGCCCTCGATGCGCTGGAGCTGGTCGGCCTGGCCGAGCGGCCCCACGCCCGTCCCACCCAGCTGTCGGGTGGGCAACGTCAACGGGTCGCGATCGCCCGCGCCTTGGTCGGCCAGCCGGCCATCGTGCTCGCGGATGAGCCGACCGGGAACCTCGACCAGGCGACCGGGCAGTCCATCCTGGCCCTGATCGACCAGCTGCACCAGGCCGGTTCGACGATCGTGGTGATCACGCATGACGACGCGATCGCCGAGCGAATGCCCCGCAAAGTGGAGATCCTCGACGGCCGCATCGTCGCCGACACCGGCGCTGCCGCGGGAGCCGACCTGCGGCTGCACCCATCCAGCACTTCTGGACAACCTTCGATCTCAGAGCAACCTGGGCTGTTCGTCGGCGAGGACGCGTCATGACCGCCGCCACCTCCCCGAGCCGGAGACGGTTGCAGCTGTCTGACCTGGCTCGGCTCTCGAGCGTGGGACTACGCACGCGGAAATTGCGGGCTGGGCTGTCGGCTCTCGGGATCGCGATCGGTGTGGCCGCAATCGTCGCCGTGCTCGGCCTGTCGGCCTCCTCGCAGGCCGGTCTGCTGGCCGAGATCAACCAGCTCGGCACCAATCTGCTCACGGTCGGCAACGGCCAGAGCTTCGGCGGCGGTACCGCGGAGCTGCCGACCACGGCGCCGGGCATGATCGGCGGGATCAGCGGTGTGGAGCAGGTGCAGAGCACGGGGGCGGTCAGCGGCGCCGACGCCTTCCGCACCCCATATATCCCCTCGGTCGACACCAACGGCCTCACCGTCCAGGCCGCCAGTCTCAACCTTCTCCCCGTCGTGGCCACCAGCGTCGCCCAAGGGCACTACCTCAACGCTGCGACCGCTCAGGAACCCGTCGTGGTGCTCGGTGCCGTTACCGCTCAGTTGCTCGGGATCGATCGCATCTACCCCGACGAGCGCATCTGGGTCGGCGGTCAGTGGTTCTATGTCGCCGGCATCCTCAAACCCGCGGTGCTCGCCTCGGCGATCGACTCCTCCGTCCTGATCGGCTACCAGGCCGCAGAGACGTACCTCGGCTTCGACGGGCATCCCTCCACCATCTACCTCCGCGCCCGAACCGATCAAGTCAACGCCGTCGACAACCTCCTCGCCGCCACCGCCAATCCGGAGAACCCTAGCGGGGTCAGCGTCAGCCAACCCTCCTCCGCCCTGGTCGCCCAAGCCGACGCCAAGAGTGCCCTCAACGGCCTGTTCCTCGGTCTCGGCGCCGTCGGGCTCCTAGTCGGCGCGGTCGGCGTCGCCAACATCATGATCATCTCCGTCCTCGAACGCCGATCCGAGATCGGCCTGCGCCGCGCCCTCGGCGCCACCCGGGGCCACATCCGCACCCAGTTCCTCTCCGAAGCCGTCCTGCTCGGACTGCTCGGCGGCGCCGTCGGCGTCGCAGTCGGCGCCGCATCCACCGCCGTCTACGCGCACACCAAACACTGGGCCACCGTCATCCCCGTCGAAGCCTGGGCCGGCGGGATAGCCGCCTCCCTCATCATCGGCGGGGTCGCCGGGCTCATCCCCGCACTACGAGCCGCCCGCCTCTCGCCCACCGAGGCCCTGTGGTCCGTCTAGGAGCTCGACGATCGCCACCAGCGCGAGATCGCCACACCCGGCGCGGGTCGCCGACGTCGACTTGCTCGACCGCCGCGAGCGCAGCAGCGCCGCGATAGTCAACAGGACGCGGTCCGGAGAAGACATACGGCGATCAGCGGCCCCAGGAGGGTGGCTTACTTACGCAACCCTGATAGGTGGGCGGCGCTCGCGGCGTTACCAAACGTCATTTGGAACGTGACTACCTCCGCGTTACCGGTCGGGCAATCGTCGGCGGTGGGTAACACGTCGACCTCCACCGCGTCGGTCGAGTCATCCTCGCGAGGAGTCGCCACCGCAGAGGCCGGGTCGATCCCCGAGGCGACCGCGACGCAGTACAAACCGGTGGCCGGGTGGGTGACACCGGTGACGCCCGTGTTGCTCGACGCCACCGAGCCGTCATCGTTCACGGATGCCGTTCCGGTGCCAACGTCCACTACGAATCCCTGGTCGGTAGGCACGTCGGTCTCGTTGCTCGGTCCAGCGGCACCCTGGGGGCCCGCCGGACCTTGCGGACCAGCGGCACCGGTAGCGCCGCTCGGCCCAGCGGGTCCCTGAGCGCCGGTAGCGCCCGGGTTGCCCCGTGGCCCTCGTTGCCCGCGCAGCTGGCTAAGCACGCTCGGCTTGATCTGCTTCGTTGAAGTGATGAGGTAGTGGGTTGCTGCTCCTGCGGTCCCAGCTAGCGCGAGCGCCGCAACAGTCGCTATCACGATTGAGGTCCTGCGCATTTTGACTCCCTTCGTTGCCCTTTTAGCGTCGGCCCCGCGTCGGTCTGTCGTGTCGGCACGCACGTGACCGTGTCGGGTGCGGATCAGCCCGCTCCGGTGTTCAAGCTCACCGTGCCGTCAAGTGTGAATGTGAATGAACCACTTCCAGACGGGCTTGAGCCAGGGAAGACCGCTTGGGTCGAGGACGTCCCACTGCCCGTAGCGTTCGCGAAACGACCCGTTCCGCCCTCAATTGTGTAGGTGCCAGTGGCGGTGTATGTCTGGTTTGTTCCGGATTGGCAGATGTTCTGGTTGATATCGACCAGCAGGTTGTCGCCGTTGGCGGCCGTAAGGTCGAGACTTACGCTGTCGCCCACGGTCCCAAACTGGCACGGCGGCGGGAGGAAGAACGTGAAGGCCGACCCGATGAACTCTCCGGCCCCCATGTGTAGGCCACTAGAACTGCCGCTGAGCGAGCCGTTGGGCCCGCTCTCGACGATCGTGCCCGACCCGCTGGACATGAAGGGGAGGTTGGTCCCGTTCGTGTCGGCGGCAGCCGAACTCGTCGGCAGCCAAAAGCCGGCCATCAGACCGACGAAAGCTAACTTCTTCATGTCCCTGTCCTTTCCGCGCTGAGACCGCCGGACCGAAGCCGTGCATCGGGCCGGACGACGTCATCCAACCGGCATCAAGCCTGGTTTGAGCTTGTGCGGTGGACTGTCTCGCGCCGGAGTAACAAAGCCCTCACATTCGATAACGCCAGCAACCGACTGTTACGCAGACGCTGGCGCCGGGGCGCGCTCTGCGCGGCCAAGCGCGTCTCCTCACACTGACCGTGACGCCCGCGGTGTCTGCCGCGCGCGGGCATTTTAGTTCTTGGCGTGCCCGGTGAACTCGATCGCTTGCTGGAATGTCGACCGGTTGGTCCAGCTCATCGTGAACGGGATCAGGCCGGGGATGAACGAGATCGGCTCGGCGGTGGCACTCGAGAACCAGTCGCTCGGGTTCGGACCCTGGGCGGCGGCGAGGTGCCGCGCGGCGTCCTGAATCGCGGCCCACAATGACTTGCGGCACGCGTTCAGGCTGCCGTTGCCGCAGTAACGGCGGCTGTACGGCCCGCGGACCTTCATGCCGAGTTCGGTCCGCAGGTCCTTGGAGACGTACCCAAACCACCCATCGCCGAATGAGGGCGTCGAGCTGAGCGGAAGCGGCGGGAATCGTGGAGCTGGGGCACAGGGGCACCCGGCGGCTGGCGCCGTGGCGGCGGGCGCTCGCGTGCGAGATGCTGGGGAAGATCGGGTGCCCCAGCTCGGTGCGGTGTTGCTCGATCGCCTCGAGGATCGCCGGCCAGAGATGAGGGGGGCGGCCGTAAGAGCGCTCGGCGACGTCGGATCGGATGAGGCCGTCCCGCGTTGTCGGAGGCGTTCCTCGAGCGCCGCGCAGGTTGTGGCTCCGCTGACTCGATAGCGGGCTGTCAGGCGGCTTCGCCGAACAGCGCGCCGTATCGCCCGAGGTACAGCGGCCAGCCATCTTCGCCGCCGACCGCGTCGCGGACGCTCTCCCAGCCGTCGCCGTGGCGGTCGAGATTGCGGTGTTCGAGCTCGACTCGGGTGCGGTCCGCGGACTCGGCGATGAAGCGCACCTCGACCTCGCTCGTCTTCTCGTGGTCTGATTCGAGCTGCCATTGCGGGCTTATGTCCCAGCTGAAGACGAGCCGATCGGGGGGCTCGATTTCCAGCACGCGCGCCCACTGGTACTCGCTGCCGTCGACGCCGCGGTCGTATACGCGCCCGCCGGGGCGCGGCTCGAACACGGTCTCGGCGATCTCGACCCCGAGCATGTTGTGTTCGCGCGGCTTGACGCGGTCAAAGTCCTCCGTGAAGACGCGGAACGCGCGCTCGATCGGAGCCTCGACGACGATTGCGCTGCGAACGCTGGTAGCCGTTGCTTGGGTGTGGGAGCTCACTGGTCCTCCTTCGTTGGTTGCTCGACGGCCAGCTTGTAGGCGGCCAGCGCCTTTCCCCAGAACCGCTCTAGGTCCGCGCGGAGCGCAGCGAGCCCATCTGGGTCGACGCGGTAGATGCGCCGGGTGCCGACCGCCCGATCCTCGACCAGCCCCGCGTCCTTCAGCACCCTGAGGTGCTGTGAGACCGCCGGGCGGCTCACCGGCAGCTCGCCGGCGAGCTCCCCGACCGCGCGCGGGCGATCCGCCAACAGCTCGAAGATCGCTTTCCGGGTCGGATCGCCGAGCGCGGTCCACGCATCGAATTGGTAAGTCTTCACGAACGGTAAGTCTACGCTGACCAAACGTGCCTGTCAAACGAGGTCACAGCGCTGAATCGTCGACCGCTTAGCAGACGGCTAAGAAAATCCTCACTTCTCAGACTTGGTCCCTAGAATGCCGACGCTTCGCGATGGAAACTCGCTGCTTCATGCATGTTGCGAAGAGTGCTGGTTCGAGTGTCCGCGTCTCGCTCGAGCACGTGCTACCGCCTGGCTCGATTGGCCCCAAGCGACAAGACGCGACGCTGCTGTGCGGCTTTCGCGACTTCGCGCGACTTCGGCCCGAGGTTCGAGCGCTGCTCGCAATCGATGACCCGGAGATTCTTGGCCTCGCCGATTACGCGATCGTCAGCGGGCATTTCTCGCTGCCGACGCTTCTGCAGATCGCGACTCCTTCGTCGATCGCCACCGTCCTGCGCGAACCGCGTGCCAGGTTGCTGTCGCACTTCGCCTACTGGCGGCTGTCGAGCGGGCTGCGGGCGACCTGGCGCGGCTATTCCCCGCTCGATTACGCCCAGCGCTCCCTGGACGAGTTTCTCGCCGAGCCCGTGATCGCCCAAGCGACGGACAACCACCTCTGCCGGATGCTGTTGTCCGGGGATGCGCGGATTCCTGACGCCGGCTTCATCGCGGATCCAGAGGCGATTGTGCAGGACGCGATCGAGTCGATCCAGACTTTGGGGTTCGTTGGTGTCCTCGAGCTGCCGGAGGCGATGTGGCTGGGGCTGTCGGAGTTCTTCGAGGCGCAGTTGTCTCCGACGATCATCAACGACACGAAGTCTCAAAGTGCTGGTTCCGACGCGCCGGCGCTTGGGCGCGAGGTCAGTGCCCGCACGCTCGCGCTGATCAGTTCGCGTACTGCGGCAGACGCGATCGTCTACCGCCACGTCGTGCGCGGGGCGGGCCTGTCGCGTGCCGCGGCAGACTCGCTGCGTGACGCGGCCTTCGCAACCGAGCTCGTCCGGTTGGGGAACGTCGCCGGCGTCGCGGCGACCGAGTCGCGTGCGTGGGCGCGCGAGGCCGCGGAGCTCTCGCGCCGGCTCGACGCCGAATCAGAGGATCACCGCGAGGCCCTGCTGCAGATCCAGAAGAAGCTGCGCGAGACGGAAGCTGAGCTGTCGCTGAATCGCGCCTGGCTCGAGGCCGTTCGGGCGTCCAACAGCTGGCGCATCACTTCGCCCGCACGCGCCGCCAGGCGGGCGGTTAACGGACGTCGCCGTCCGGTTTGAGCCTTCATTGACCGGCCACCGGCCACTCTGAATCGCACTCGAGCCCGACACCTCCTTGCAGGGCGATCGACCGCGCGCGAGGCCCTTGGCAAGTCAGCATGCGAGTGAAATCATTTTCGCCATGAGCCCCGCTGGGTCAGGTGGATCGCACTTTCGCGGCGGACCGAGCGCGGGCGTCCGCCGCGGGCAGTCGCCCTACAGCGACCCACCTACACCGCCGGAGCCGAGGATCACGATGCCGAGCGTGCAGTCTCTCCTCGATCGCGCCCAGCGCCTTGTCGACTCCCCTCCACCACAGAACCGTGACTCGGTCGCGTGGTATGTCCAGGCACACCTCCTCGGCGACCTGAGCTCGATCGGCGCGCTTGCCGCGATGGCTGCACGCGCCGCGCTGACGGCTGAGCAGCCGCCCAAGCCAGTGTTTGCGTCCGGAAGGGATTGGTTGGACCAGGGTGCCGATCTCAACCGCGGCTAGGTACGGACCTAGTCGGCGCGCTGCGCGAGGAACGCGAATTGGCCGCTGAACAGCAGCTTGGTGGCGTTGACGGTGCGCGTGTCCAGGCGGACAGCACGCCCGTAGGCATCGATTAGGCCATTGACCGGAGACCGGGTTCCCCACCAGCGGCCCCACACCTGGTCGAACGGTCGCCCCCGCCGCACCAAGCGCCGCGCGATCAGGGTGAGCCCATCAATGCCGGGGCGGAGTTCGATCAACCGCAACCCGGCGTCCTGCATCAGATTCGAGAATCCGAGCGGCGTGTAGTTCCACATGCTCAGCGAGTGGAACGGTTCAAACTGCGAGGTCGAGCCGGCGAAATAGCCACCTGGCGCGAGCACGCGGCGGACCTGCGCGAGCAGAGGAGCGGGGTGTCGGACATGCTCGAGCACCTGCTTGCAGTAGACCAGGTCGAAGCTTTCGTCATCGAATGGGATTGCGACGCCGTCAAACGTCTCGATCCGAACATCGGTACGTGTCGGAGGTTCGGTTGGATTCGGAACGTCCAGTCCGATCCAATCCACGGACGGGTCCCGAGCGCGGAACGAGTCGACCGAGCTTGCGGTCCCGCAGCCCAGGTCCAGAACTCTCCACGGCCCCGCCTCGGGTCGGCCGACCTCATCCAGGATGTAGCGGTCGGCGAGCGTCTGCCGTGAATGGTCAGACGGCAGGACGTCGCCCAGCAGCTCCTCGAGCTCGCGGCCTGGCAACCTCACAGGGGTCATGGTCGGCTCCTATTCTGATGCGCCTTGAGCTCGCGCGTTGCGTACCTGATCACCGCATACAAGCTCCCTCAGCAGACGATCCGGTTGGCCTCAGTGCTGCGCGCGGGAGACCCGGAGGCGCAGATAGTCGTCCATCACGACAACCGACGGTGCGAAGCTGATCGCACCGGGCTGGACGCGCTCGGCGTCCAGTTCGTGCAGCCGGCGTCGGCCGCCGAGTGGGGCGAGTTCTCGCAGTTGGCGATGGTATTGCGGTGCATGCGTTGGGTACTCGCGCACTCTGATTTCGGGTGGCTGGTGTTGCTCTCCGGTCAGGACTATCCGGTCCGGCCAGTGGTCGAGATAAAGCAATCGCTTGCAGGAACCGAGGTCGACGCGCTGATCGAAGTGGCGCGGTGTGAACGGCCCGCGTTCCGACGAACCATCGACGAGTTCGCCTCCCGTTATCACTACCGGTGGCGCCGGTTGCCCGCGCACGTCGCACTAACGGGTCAGATCGGCGCAAAAGCTCGCCCATTTGTGACATCGCGTTCGATGGGAGATCGCATGTGGCTTGGGGTCCCTGCGTTGCGTTCCCCGTTCGGACCGCAGTTCGTCTGTCACCACGGCCTTGACTGGTTCACCCTGTCGCGAAGGGCCGTCGACGCAGTTGATCGCTTTACCCGCATGCGCCCCGAGGTGGTGAACTTTTATCGTCACACACTTATCCCAACCGAGTCATTCGTTCACACGGTGCTCGCAAACGACACTTCGCTGCGGTTGTCGAGTGACCATGGTCGATACGTCGTGTTTGACGCCGATCATCGTTCGCGGCCCAGGATTCTCGGGACGCAGGACCTCGAGTCGGTACTTGCCTCCGGCGCGCACTTCGCCCGCAAGTTCGATGACACCGTGGACCGTGAGGTGCTCGATGAGATCGATCGCCGAGTCCACGCGAGGCCATCGCCCAGTTGAGAGGGCGCTGCGGGTTTAGAGCTGTCGAGAGCGGGAAGCCCAACCGTAACCGGAGCGAGACGGGGAGGACTGATGGGAACCCAAGCCCGACGCAGATCGGAGCAGGAGCAGGCACCGACCGGACTGACCGACCTCGGCGCTCAGTCCTGGCTCGGAGTGCTCAAACGCACAGTTCGCGAATTTCAGGCCGACAACCTGACTGACCTCGCCGCCGCCCTGACCTACTACGCGGTGCTCGCGATCTTCCCAGCGCTGATCGCGCTCGTGTCGATTCTGGGGCTGATCGGTCACTCGGCGACCCAACCGCTGATCCAGAATCTGGACAAGCTTGCCCCAGGGACGGCGCGCCAGATCGTGATCGGCGCGATTCACGGCCTACAGAAAAGCCGCGGCGCGGCCGGGATCCTGTTCGTAGTCGGAATCGTGGGCGCGCTGTGGTCTGCGTCGGGATACATCTCGGCGTTCATGCGCGCGTCGAACACGATCTACGATGTCGAGGAGGGGCGCCCGTTCTGGATGACGATCCCACTCCGGCTGGCCGTCACGCTGGTCGTGATGTTGCTGCTGGCGATCAGCGCGTTCGCGGTAGTGGTCACCGGCGGGCTGGCCAAACAGGTCGGCAACCTGGTGGGCGTCGGCGGCACGGCGGTCACTGTCTGGGATATCGCAAAGTGGCCGGTTCTGGTGCTGGTGGTGTGCTTCATCTTCGCGATCCTGTACTGGGCCTCGCCGAACGTGAAGCATCCGGGGTTCAAGTGGCTGAGTCCCGGCGGCCTGTTCGCGGTGCTGGTATGGCTGGTCGCGTCAGCCGTTTTTGCGCTCTACGTCGCCAACTTCTCCTCCTACAACAAGACATATGGTGCGCTTGCCGGGGTGATCATCTTCCTGGTCTGGCTGTGGCTCTCGAACACGGCGCTGCTGCTAGGCGCCGAGTTCAATGCCGAACTCGAGCGCGGGCGTCAGATCGAGGCGGGGCACCCGGCCGATCGCGAGCCGTTCGTGGAGCCGCGCAAGGCGAAGCAGACAGCGCGGGAGCAAACGAGCTAAGGCCTTAGTATCCCGCGTCGATGGCCGGCCGCCACACGGTTGCGATGCTGCTGCTCCACAACGACTCGCCTCGAGACCTGGAGGCGCGAGCGCAGCTCGCTGCGGCATTGCGCGACGCCGAGATCTCAGAGCCCGACGAGCTCGGCGTGTTCGAGGTCCGGCTCGATGCCGACGACCAGGAGCACGCGCTGCAGCGCGTCTGGGATGGGATCGCCGCCTCGGGCACCGATGACCACATCGTGTTCCTCGAGCACCCGGAACTGCCCGAGCATTGGCGGCCGCGCAGCGGTCGTCCGCGCCAAATATGATCCGGCTGGGCGGCGCCTTGGAGCCATACTCTAAGGAGGGCTACGGGCCGATGTACGAGGGCAGCGATCAGTACTACGAGTTGCTGACAGAGGGCCGGCCGCCAGTGCGTTTCGCGGCCGGAGCAGTGATCTTCGAGCAAGGCGAGCCCGGCGAAATGATGTATGTCTTGCGCGAGGGCGCGGTGACGCTTACAAGCGGCGAGCGAGAAGTCGAGACCGTCTGCGCCCCCACGCTGTTCGGAGAGATGGCACTGATCTCAAACGACCCGCGGTCGCTGTCCGCGATCGCCGCGACCGATGCCGTCCTCGTCGAGATCCCGGCGCGGCACTTCTGGGTACTGGTCCACGACACCCCGTACTTCGCTCAGCTCGTGATGAGCGTGATGGCGCAGCGGCTGCTACGGGCGGGCTCAACGACCTGAGTCGACGAGTCAGCGGCCGACCGGCCGCTCAGTGCACGCGTCAGCCGCGACCCGGCGGAAAGCCGACCTGAACTCCCGCTCCGTCGTCGCGAACGATCGTTGGAACGACCCCGCGGTTGTTGGTGTAGCCCATCAGCTCGGCTCTCCAGTCCGAATTCTGGGTCGCGTCGCGCTCCTCGACGACGGCCCCCTCTGCCGCCAGCGCCTCGCGTGCCGCTTGGCAGTAGGGACAGCCGGGCTTTACGTACATGACGACGGTCATGGCAGTAGTCCAAGAGGTTAGCCCCGCGGCGAGTCCCGGAAACAGAAGCGCCACCCAGCTAGCGCCGCGCGGCGACCGGGCGGGTGAACCGGTGCCGCGCTTCGTCGACCGCCGCGCGCGCGTCGCAGCCGTCCAGATGGTCGTTGACCAGGCCCATCGCTTGCATGAACGCATAGACCGTGGTGGGGCCGACGAACCGCCATTCGCGGCGCTTGAGGTCTTTGGCGAGCGCCTTTGATTCCGCGCTCACGCTCAACTCCGCCAGCTGCGAGCGGTCCAGGCTCGCGGCTCGCGGCTGCGGCTCAAAGCTCCAGACGTAGCCTGCCAGCGAGCCTTGATCGCGGACCAGCTCACGCGCGCGACGGGCGTTGTTGATCACCGCCTCGATCTTGCCGCGGTGGCGCACGATCGACGGGTCGCTCAACAGTCGCGCCACATCGCGCTCGCCGAATTTGGCGATCAGGTCAAAGTCGAAGCCGCGGAAGGCGCGCCTGAAGGCCTCGCGTTTGCGCAGGATCGTCAGCCACGAGAGGCCTGCCTGAAAGCCCTCGAGGCTCAGCTTCTCGAATAGGCGCACGTCGTCGGCGACCGGGAAGCCCCATTCGCTGTCGTGGTAGGCGCGGTACTCGGGCGCGGAGTCCGCCCACCAGCAGCGCGCGACACCGTCGTCACCGACGACGATTCCGTCCTGGCTTTTGCCTGGTCGCTGCTCACTCACCGGACCAAGTTTCACCGATTCCGCGTTGCCGTCGAGTCGCCGGCCGCATTACGCTGACCGGCGATGCCGCCGACCAAGTCGCATGCCTGTCCGGTGCAGCCAGAGTTTGACCCGCTGTCGCCCGGGCAGCGGCTGTCTTTTCATCCCAACATCTCGGTTCGCGGACCCCGGGCGGCTTGGGTGGACACAACGCCGTGATCGACGAGGCGAAGCTCGAGGACGGCGTCCCCGTCACGGCGGGATGGTTCGTGGTCAACGCCCGCGACGCCCGGTGGCTTCACGACGATGTCCGGGCACGATGCCGGTTCGGAGGCCAGGGTGAGGCCCACTTCGACGATCTCGGTTTCGGCCTCTACTGGCTCTCACCCGGCAAGCCAATGGCGCTCTACCACCACGAGGCAGGCCAGGAGGACTTTCTCGTCCTCCAGGGTGAATGCACGCTGATCATCGAGGGCGAGGTGCGGCCGCTCGCGACGTGGGACTTCGTCCACTGCCCACCCCGGACAGCGCACACGATCGTCGCCGCGGGCAAGCGGCCGGCGCTCCTGCTCGCGGTCGGTGCTCGCAAGGAGCGGGGCAGCGCGCGTTATCCCTTTGAGCCCGCAGCTGCCGAACACGGTGCCGGCGTTCCCGACGAGCGAACGACTGCGGACGAGGTGTACGGGAGCTGGGGCGAGCCACGCGCCGGCCCGGCGCCGCCGCTCCGCTAAGGGTCTTTGGACAAACGACCGATGAACAGACCGTGCTCAGAGATTGCGGGACCGGGTGCCGCGACGGGGAACCGTCGGCGGCGGCGGTATAGACATGACCACGTGGGCACCGAGCCTGGACAGCGAGTCCGTCGAACTCGACGGCGCCCTTGACCTTGCGCTCGGCCCACGGCTGGGCGTCGTCCGGCGCCTCGATCGGAGTTGGATCGAGGTCGAGCTGAGCGACCCGGGGCTGGTCTCCCGCGTGACGGTCTCGGACCTCGTCGCGCTGCCGACCGCCACCCAATTCGTCGTCGGGGTCGTCGAAGGCGTCAAGCGCCGGGGGACGCCGAGAAGGCCGGCCCGGCACGCGGCGCTGGTGTCGCGGCCGCTGCCCCTGCGCCAAGCCGAGCCGGTGTCGTCGGCGCAGGTCGTGCAGTGGGTCGAACCGGCGCTGCGGCTGCTGCCCGTGCGCCGGCCAAAAAGGGCACCGCCAGTGACCCACCCGTCGACATCCGGATCATGCCGATCGGCGCTTTCACCGCCGGCGAGACCGGAGCCCCCGGAACCTTTACCCGCGGCGCGTCTTCATATCCGCACGTCGGCGGCGATTGCCATCTGATCGATGGCGAACCGCTGCACCAGTTCATGCAGATCCTCGCGGCGGAGATTGCTCCCGCACAGCGGCTCGTACTGGGGCGCTACGTCGGCGCCAACAACGCGGTCGCCGTCGCGGACGGAAATCGGCTCTTCCAGCGGCACCTGGCGGTGCTCGGCAGCACCGGCGCCGGCAAGAGCTGGGCTGTGGCGCTGATGCTCGAGCGTGCGGCCCGGTTGCCACACGCCAACCTGATCGTGTTCGACCTGCACGGCGAATACACGCCGCTGACGCAGAGCGTCAACGGCCGCGAGCCTGTCGCGCGAGGGCTGCGGGTTGCGGGCCCGGGCGATCTCGAGCGGGCGAGCGACAACCTGCTGTACCTGCCGTACTGGCTGCTGAAACGGGACGAGTTGATGACGCTGGTGCTCAACGACAACGACCCCGACGGGCCAGACCAGCTCCTGCGCTTCACGGAACACGTACAGACGCTCAAGCAGATCTCGCTCACGGAAACGGGCGAGGAGGACTCCGTGACCAGGTTCAACGTCGACTCGCCGATCCCGTACCGGCTCGACAACCTGATCCGGATGCTCGACAAGGACAACACCGAGAAGGTCCCTCAGCACCCGAGCAACCGCGTCGAGCCCGGTCCGTACTACGGGCGGATGACCGGTCTCATTACCCGTCTGCTGGCAAGGGCTCAGGATCCGCGGTTCGGGTTCATCTTCAACGCTCCCGACGAGACGCTGGGCTATGAGTGGCTCACGGAGACGGCCGCTACGTTGCTCGGATCCGGGCCAGAGCAGGCCGGGATCAAGGTCATCGACCTGTCGGAGGTCCCGAGCAGCGTGCTGCCGATCGTGATCGGCGTGCTCGCGCGTTTCGTGTATGACGTGCAGTTCTGGATGGAGCCGGAGCGACGGGTGCCGATCTCGCTCGTTTGCGACGAGGCACACCTGTACCTGCCCGCTCGCGAAGACCGGGCGGCGATTCATCAGGCTGCGCTCGCCGCATTCGACGGGATCGCCAAGGAGGGCCGCAAGTACGGGGTGGGGCTCGTGCTCGTCAGCCAGCGACCGAGCGACGTCAGCAGGACGATCCTCAGCCAGTGCAACAACTTCATCGTGATGCGGATCGCAAACGATCACGACCAGGCGATGGTCGAGCGGCTCGCGCCGGAAACCGTCGCCGGGGTCAAGGGCGTGCTCCCGGTGCTCGACGTCGGCGAGGCAGTCGTGATCGGCGATGCACTGATGCTCACGAGCAGAGTCAAGTTCGACGCACCGCGCGCGAAGCCCAACAGCGCCACGCAGCGCTACTGGTCGATGTGGAGCGAGCAGCCTTCGAGCCGGCCCGCGATCAACGCGGGCGTCGAGGCGTTGCGCAATCAGCTGCCCGCCGCCTCTTACTCGCGCTGACCGCTCCCGGCCTCCAGGGCCGGCGTCAGATGTCCCCGTCGCCGTCGCTCGGACCGCCATTGTTATCCGAGTCCTGGTCGCCCCCGTTGTTCTGGGGGATGCCGTTGGCAGCCGGGGCCGGTGCGGTGGTGGTCGTGCTGGTCATGGGTGGAGCCGGCGCGTGACTGGTCGTGGTAGTCGTGCGCGGTGGTTGTCGTTCCGGGTGGAGCGGGCGGCGGGGTTGTCGTCGATCTGGTCGCGGGTGCAGCCGGCATGGCGCGCTCGTCGCGGTCGCCACGGCGGCGCGAGGATGATGGACGACGGGCGGCTTGTGCTGCCTGTGATGCACACGGTGATGGACAGACACGGCTGCGACGGTCGCTGAGGGTGCCGTCGACTGCGCCGTGGTTCTGGACGTCGAGCTGGTTGAGGTCGAGCTGCCGCAGGCGGCAAGCGCGATCGTGGAGGCGGCCAATAGGCCGACGAATCCGACTCGGTGACGATGGTTGGCCATTTCGATGCTCCCGGTTCTTGTTGATGACGGTCAGGTGGTGAAGTGACTGAAGGCGAACTCGAACGCGGGGCGCTCGCGCGTCCAGATGTCCGGCTGTGCCGCCGCGACGAGCACGGTGCCCCGTGCGCCGTGATCAGGCGCGACGATGCAGGCCAGCTCCCGGTAGGTCGTGCGCGTCGTCGTGTACTGGTCAGTGACGCAAGCGCCGGTCTTCGGGCCTATCCGGCGTGGAGATCCGGTGCTAATCAGTCGTATGTTCCGATCGCCGTCGCCCGCGACGTGGCGCAACCGAAACTCGGTCCAGTCCGATAGCGACTCGGGAGGTTGTGCCGGAGTCACGTTTAGGTAGGCCCGGATCGTGCCGGTCGCCGCGAGCACGGCGGCCGACGCGCTTCCGGGGTCGCCGCTGATCCGACGCCAGTCCGGCGGATAGGGCAGCGCGGCGCCGGTCGCGAGCCGCAATGCCCCCCAGCCACGGGGCAGATTGCCCAGGCTGGACGAAACGGCGCCGCTGGCGGGGCGTCGGCCAACCGTGCCAGGCGGTTGGCCAGCGACGCCGCAGCCCGCAGCGGCGATTGCGAGGCCGACCCCGAGCGGTGCGATGACGCGTGAGCGCATGCCCATCAGATGTCCCCGTCGCCATCGCTCGGACCGCCATTGTTGTCGGCGTCCTGGTCGCCTCCGTTGTGCTGGGGGATGCCGCTGGTCGGCGAGGAGCCACTGGCAACCTGGTGTTGCGTCGCCGTGGTCTGCGCGTTCTGGGTCGCGTGCCCGCCGCCACATCCGGCGACCGCGACCGCGACCGCGCCGATGGCCAGAATTGAGCGCAGCGTGATGCGCACGCTGTCGATGCGTGTTCTCATGTTCAGTCCTTTACTAGGGGTGTCTCGTGCTCCGTCGGCGGCCGCGCCCTCTGGGCTATCCGCGGGTCGCGCGAGAAGCTTGTGCTCTCAAAGACGCTCGGCTCGCGGATACCTTCCCGTGCTCAATGAGCCGGAAGCTGGCGGCGCCCCGGCCACAGGTGGAGGTCGGCGAGCGCGAGGTATGCGGTGAGCGCCGCGATCGCCACCACCTCGGCCACGATTGCCACGACGATCGCGGGCCGGTAGCCGTGGTCGGTGAATCCGAACAGGCTGGAGTGCTCGCTGATCCACAGCGACACGAGCGACGTCGCAGCGATGCCGATGCCGCCGATCGCAAGCAGCGCTCGAACTGCGCGGGCGAGATGCTCGCCGAGCCGGCCGAGCGGCAGCAGCAGTCCAACACCGACGACCGTTGCCGCGATGAAGTTCAGCAAGAACAGCGTTCCGATCGTGGGCACGGTCGAGAAGTGGTCGACCGTGTACTCCTCGAGGTGGTCGGCGCCGGTCGCGAGCACCGCGAGCGCGCCGACCACGACAGCCAGTTGAGCGAGCGTTGCATGAATACGGTTGTTGGGCATCAGAAAGCTCCGTTCTGGGTTGGGTGTAATTGATGACGGCGAGCGCCGCCGTTCCTTCCCGTCCCAAGCCAGCTTCCCGGGCCGGTATCGTCTCCGGCCTGGCCCAGCAGAGAACGCATCGGATGCTTGGGACGGGGGGGCGATGACCGCCACCGAAGCGACGCACGCGCCGCGCGGCCCGGGACTGGGGCCATTCCTGGCCGAGGCACGTTGGAGCTTTGAGCTCGCGGGGCTGGTCGCCGATGCCGGCTTGCGCCCACCGCGCCGCCAGTCCGACGCTCCACCGGTTCTGCTGATCCCGGGCTTCATGGCGGGTGACGCCTCGCTGCTGGTCCTGCGCTCGTGGCTGCGTCTGCGCGGACACCCGGTCGCGTTGAGCGGCATTCGGATCAACGTCGACTGCGCCGAGCGGGCGATGGGCCGTCTACAGGAGCTCATGTACGAGTTCGCGGCGGCAACTTCGAGACCCACGATCGTCATCGGCCAAAGCCGCGGCGGTACGTTCGCCCGGTGTCTCGCGGTCCGCGAGCCTGAACTCGTAGGCGGCCTAGTGACGCTGGGTTCGCCGGTACTGGACCCGCTCGCGGTTTCGGCTCCCGTACTGCGCGTTGTGCGGTCGGTCGCCTGGCTTGCCGGGATCGGTGTCCCGGGCACGTTCTCGCGCGCGTGCGCCGAGGGCCCGTGCTGTGCGGCGTTCCGGGAGGACTTAGTCGCGAGCCTGCCGTCGAGCGTTCGCGCGACGGCGATCTACTCCCGCAGCGACGGGATCGTCGACTGGAGAGCGTGCCTTGACCCGGACGCCGAGCAGGTCGAGGTCACCTCCAGCCACTGCGGCATGGCCGTCAACGCCGAGGTGTATCGCGTGCTCGAGAGCGCGCTCGCTCCGGCCGGGTAGGTGTCGCGATGGAGCCGATGAGCTCGATCGACGCGTCGTTCCTGCATATCGAGAACGACACCACCCCGATGCACATCGGCGGCGTGAGCATCTTTGAAGGCCCGCCGCCGCCGTTTGAGCAGCTGCAGGAGATGATCGAGGGCAAGCTCGAACTCGTGCCGCGCTATCGCCAGAAGGTCCGCTTCGTGCCGCTCGGTGCCGGCCCGCCGGTCTGGATCGACGACCCACATTTCAAGCTCGACTACCACCTGCGGCACACCGCGCTGCCGCCCCCGGGCAGCGACGCCCAGCTGCGCAAGATGGCCGCCCGGGTCTTCAGCGGCAACCTCGATCGCGCGCGACCGCTATGGGAGGTGTGGATGATCGAGGGACTGGAAGGGGGACGCTGGGCGCTGCTGTCAAAGGTCCACCACAGCATGGTCGACGGGGTCGCCGCGACCGACCTGATGTCGGTGATGCTGTCCGACGCTCCCGAGCGCTCCGGCTCGTCATGGCAGCCGACCCCAGAGCCTTCGGATCCAGAGCTGCTGGTGCGTACGATCGCGGGCTGGGCGAGGCGTCCCAGCGAATTGGCGAACGCGCTCAGTAACACCCTGCGCACGCCACGGCAGACACTCGGGTCGCTGACCGGGACCGCGAAGGCGATGGCCTCGGCGAGCCGCTCGTTACGCCCGGTTGGTGCCTCGTCGCTGACGGGACCGATAGGTCCTCACCGGGTTTGGAGCTGGGCGACCGTCCGCCTGCACGAGGTCAAGACGATCCGCGCGAGGTTCGGGGGAACGGTCAACGACGTCGTCCTGACCGTGATCACGAATGGCTTTGCGGAGCTGCTGCGGTCGCGCGGGGAGGAGGTCGCAGCGGATCGTGTGGTGCGTACGATGGTGCCCGTATCGGTCCGCCGCGCGGGAGAGAAGGGTGTCTACAACAACCGCGTCTCGGCCGTGTTCGCCGGACTTCCGGTCGGGCTCGACGATCCTGTTGGACGCCTCGAGTCGATCCGAGCGGAGATGGACGGGATCAAGGAGTCAAAGCAGGCTGTGGCCGGAGACGTGCTGGCCTCGCTGTCGGGCTATGCGCCGCCGATTCTGCTGGCGGTCGGCAGTCGTCTGGTGACCACCGCGCCACGACTCAACATGCACACGGCGACGACCAACGTGCCCGGGCCGCAGCAGCCCGTCTACACGCTCGGTCGCAAGATGCTCGCGTCATACCCGTTCGTGCCGGTGGTCGGATCGGTAAGGATCGTGGTGGCGATCTTTAGCTATGACGGCGGGCTCTACTTCGGCGTCACCGGCGACTACGACGGCGCCCCCGACATCGATGTGCTGACCGCGGGGATCGAGGATGGGGCGCGGGCGCTGCTGGACCTCGCCACGAGCCGGGAGGATGCCGGCGAGCCTGTATGACGAAATCGGCGGGTCTTACAGCGACGCGCGGCGGACCGAGCCGCGGATCGCTCGCCGAATCTGGGCGGCGCTGGGAAACGCGAGGACGGTGCTCAACGTCGGCGCCGGGACCGGATCCTACGAACCGCTCGACCGTGAGCTAGTCGCGGTCGAGCCGTCGGCCGTGATGCGAGCCCAACGAGCCGCGGGCGCCGCGCCGTGCATCAGTGCCAGAGCCGAGGCGCTCCCGTTCGCCGATCGGGCCTTCGACGCGGCGATGGCGGTCCTATCGGACCATCACTGGCAGGACCCGATCGCCGGGCTACGCGAGATGGCCCGCGTCGCCGACCGCGTCGTCGTCTTCCAGTGGGACCCGGCCGTCGCGCGCGACTTCTGGCTCGTACGCGATTACCTGCCGGAGTTTGTCGAGCTTGCCGCCGCGCAGCCGACGCTCGCCGAGCGCGCCGCCAGCATCCGGGCCACGATGGAACCCGTACCGATTCCGTGGGACTGCGTCGACGGCTTCTTTCATGCTTACTGGCGCCGGCCGGAGGCGTATCTCGACGCGCGCGTCCGCCGCGGGACATCAGTCTGGGCGCGGGTGGGGGAGGAGGTCGAGCGGCGAGCGGTCAACGCGCTGGCCGCCGATCTGCAGTCGGGCGCGTGGCGGGCGCGCAATCGTGAGCTGCTCGCGCTTGCGCAGGCCGACGTCGGTGCGCGGCTCCTGGTCGGTGGCGGCCAGTAGGCCGGTTGGGGCGAAGGTGTCAGTCGGCTGCCGGGCGGCGAAGGTGTCAGTCGGCTGCCGGGCGGCGAAGGTGTCAGTCGGTCGCCGGGCGGCGGAGGTCAGTAGTTGCCCGACAGCAGGTCCCACGCGCGCTGGAGCTTGGCGTGCAGGTGCGAGGGCGGGCCCTCGGTCGGGTCGTCCCGCATCACCCCCGGGTTGGCGGTGGGGCGGGGTAGGTTCCGGCAGGCGGCCGCGTCGAGCTTCAGCACCGCGGCGTGCTCGTACAGACGGTCCACGTCGTCGGCGTCGACGAAGCGGTGCTCGTGGTGGGCGGGCTCGGCGCGCTCGGCGATCACGATCCCGTCGAACACGTCCTCTTCGGGCACCGCGAGGACATGGGCGACCGTGCCGATCTGCTCGCTGTCGGAGCTATACACGGGGGTGCCTGCCTCGAGGGCCTCGTATGCGATCGGATAACCGGTCTCCATCGCGGCGAGGATACTGCCCGCGTCAACACCCGTGCTTGGCGGCCAGCCGCAGCCCGAGCGCGGTTGACACACTCAGGACCGTGCGTCGCTATGACCGGATCGCTCCTGGCTACGCCCGCCGGCGGCAGGCCGACCCGCGGATCGCGGCGGCAGTCGAACGGGCGCTCGGCGACGCACACACCGTCGTGAACGTGGGTGCGGGCGCCGGCTCCTACGAACCGGCCGCGCGAGCGGTGCTCGCCGTCGAGCCATCTGCGGCGATGCGGGCACAGCGCTCGCCCGAACGCGGCCGTCTGCATCGAGGCGTTTGCCGAGGACCTGCCACTCGCGAGCGGTAGCGTGGATGCCGCGCTCGCGATCTACACCGACTTTCACTGGGCCGACCCGTCGAAGGGGATCGCCGAGCTCGTTCGGGTCGCCCGCGACCGCGTCGTGCTGCTCACCGTCGATCGAGCAGCGGCGCGACGCTACTGGCTGACCCGCGACTACTTCCCGGGCGGCGACGACCTGTTTCGTGACCTGGAGTGCGTCACGTCGGAGCTGCCAGGCGCCTGTGACGTGACTGTCGTGCCGATTCCCCACGACTGTCTCGACGGCTTCGTGCACGCGTTCTGGCGACGCCCGCGCGAGTTCCTCGACTCGGGAGTGCGCTCGTCGATGGCGCTGTTCGATCGTCTTTCGCAGGCGACGCTGGACGCCGGGCTCAGCCGCCTGCGGTTCCGACCTCGAGATTGGCGCCTGGGCGTCGAGCAACCGCGAATTGTGCGGCTTGGAGGCACTGGACCTCGGACACCGGCTGGTCGTCTGGCGCCGCGAGGGGACTCAGCCGACCTTGGTGTAGACGACCGCGCTGTCGGCCACGCAACACGAGCCGCGATAGTTGTTAGGCGCGACCGCGCCGGCTAGCGGCTTCAGCTGCGGGTCAGCCGAGATCAGCGCTCCCCACTGCGCCGCCCGTCGGCGCACGAGCTGTGCCCAGGGTGATTTCCAGGCCTTCTCACCCTCCGTCAGCGGTCGTGTGTAGAGCAGTCGCTGGCCCGGCTTGAGGGTCGCGACGAGCGATGTGAGCACCGCCTTGGGATTCGAGTCCTTGAGCACGGAATAGGCGTTGACCCAGTTCATGTAGGACGGATCCTTTACCGGACCGATAGTCGTCGCGAACCGTAAGCCGGCAGGCAGGTAGTACCAAGCCAGGGGCGCCTGCTCGGGCTCGCCGACGAGCACCAGATCGCGTGGCCGCATGTACGGGGCCAGTTCTCCGGCCACGTCGCGCATGTCGCTCTTGTACTTGGGCGAGTACGAAGCAAGGTTTGCGACGAACGCGATCGACAACACGATCGCGATCAGTCCCATCACCCCGGCGCGGGCGGACGTGAGCGCCGCGAACAGCAGCAGTGGCGCGACCAGCGGCGCGAAATAGCGCGTCACCCAGGTCGCGGCGAATAGCGACGAGATGCGCGCCAGCAGCACAGCCGCGAGCGGCAGCAAGAGCAGCGCCCAAATAACCGTCGCATCGGGCGTCCGCCGCGTGTCACGACGCAGCATCGGGAGGACCACCACCGCGGCTGCGATCCCGAGCGCGACCACGACCCGGTCGCTGCCGAGCAGATCGCTCGGGAACGTCGCACCTGTGAGGTCGGCGTACCCCCACGGGCTCGTCGTATGTCCGATCTGGTAGATCAGATTCGGGATCCACGGCAAGAACAGGACCACCGCGGCTCCGAACGAGATCGCTGCGTCACGAATGATTCGGGGGCGATCCGCGGCAGCTCGGTAGATCGGGATCAGGGCCACCGCCATGCCGAACCAGAAGAAGATCGCCCAGAAGCTCGTGTAAAGCATCAGCGCGAGCGATGGGACTAGCAGGATGAGGTAGCGGCGCCGGCCGAAGACGAACACGTGCAGGAAGCTCACCGTGGCGAGCAGCGCGATCACGGCGAGCAACTCCCAGGCCTGTGTCTCCTGGGCGTACTCGGTCAAAAACGCGCTGACGGTGAACAGGACCGCGGCATAGAACCCAGTGCGACGTCCGCCAAGGCTCCACCCTGCCCACATGCCGAGCGGGACCGTCGCCACACCCAGCAGCGCCGAGAGCGCGTGAGTGGCGCTCTCGCTCGAACCGAAGGCGTTGATCCAGAGGTGAAGGATCAGGAAGTACAGCGGCGCCGAACCGTCGTGACGCAGGATTCCCGGGATCGCGCTCAGCGAATGTGAAGCGATCCCGACCGCGATCGCTTCGTCCGACCAGAGCTCGCCGCTGATGTAGCGCGTCCTGATCACCGCCGAGATCGCCATCAGGACCACCAGCACACCGCCCGTGCTTGCCCAGCCAGGGAGACGGTTGAACCATTTCGGGCGCGTGGACGTCTGGGACCGTCGGTACCTGAAGCAGCCATGGCGTCTTCGTGCGGGTAGGAGTGGCGGTCGTCATCGCGGATCGAGGCTAGCGAGGTCGCGTCTGGAAGGATCCACGATCGTGCCCCCGAAAGTCGTCGCCTGCGATCTGGACGGCACATTGCTGCGCTCCGACGGGAGCGTCAGCGAGCGCAGCCTCGCGGCGCTCGCCGTCATGCGAGGCCGCGGGGGCGCTGATCGTCCTGTGCACCGCGCGCCCGACACGGTGGGTGCGCCCGGTGGCGGCCAGAATCGGCGAACGACCGCTGGCCGTGTGCGACAACGGGGCCGTGCTCCTGGACGTGGCCGGCGGCCGGCTACTGGCCGAGAGCACGCTCGGCCCAGAGGCAGCGCTCACGGTGGTCGCGGAGTTGGATCGCGCCTTTCCGGGCGGCGCGTGGGCCGTTGAGCGAGTGGGTGGGTTCGCCCACGAGCCGTCGTATACGCCTCGCTGGCCGGTTCCGCCCGGGACGAGCGTCGCGGAGGTGCGCACGTTGCTGGACCAGCCGGCAGTCAAGTTGATGTTCAGCCACGGCGGCTACGCGGCCGATCAGATGCTCGCTCGCGCGCAGGATGCGGTCGGCGACCACGCGGAGCTGACGCATTCCAATTCGGCCGACGGACTGCTCGAGATCAGCGCCGCGGGGATCAGCAAGGCCTCGACGCTTGCGGGGCTCTGCGCGGATCGTGGCATCGTCGCGGCGGACGTGATCGCGTTCGGCGACATGCCCAACGACCTGGCGATGCTCGAGTGGGCCGGGCACGCGGTCGCGGTGGCCAATGCCCACCCGGACGTGCTGGCCGCTGTCGCCGAGGTCACGGCGACCAACGAAGAGGACGGCGTCGCGATCGTGCTCGAGCGGGTGTTCGAAGCCGCATCTGCTAAATACAACTGATCGAGTGAACAAAGTTACGCGCGTATGCGTGATCAGGCATGCTTAGGTATCGAGTGCCGCCGATTGCGCACTTGTGCAGACGAAATCGGCGGCGGCATGCCAACACCAGGAGCTACACATGAATCTCAAAATTGGATCTGAAGCCCCGGACTTCGAGGCGGAGACGACGGAAGGCCCGATCAAGTTCCACGACTGGATCGGTGACTCGTGGGCGGTGCTGTTCTCGCATCCCAAGGCATTCACGCCCGTGTGCACGACCGAGCTCGGTTACATGGCGAAGATCAAGCCCGAGTTCGATCGCCGCGGCGTCAAGATCATCGGGATCTCCGTCGATCCGATCGACGAACAGGCTCGTTGGGCGCAGGACATCGAGGAGACCCAGGGCACGGCCCCCAACTACCCGATCATCGGGGACTCCGACTTCAAAGTCTCAAAGCTGTACGGGATGCTGCCCGAAGAGGTATCCGGCGATTCGGCGCAGCGGACGCCGGCCGACAACGCGACGGTCCGCAACGTGTTCGTGATCGGGCCCGACAAGAAGGTCAAACTGATCCTTGTCTATCCGATGACGACCGGCCGCAACTTCGACGAGGTCGTGCGGGTGATCGATTCGCTGCAGCTGACGGCCAACCACAAGGTCGCGACGCCTGTCAACTGGCAGCAGGGCGACGACGTGATCATCGCGGGCTCGGTGTCAGATGATCAGGCGAAGGAGATCTTCGGCGAGTGGGAGTCGCCGCGGCCGTACATCCGGATCGTCCCGCAGCCACAGTCTTAACAAGCTGCCGACCCGGGCGCGGGTCCATTGGGTCCATTTGGTCCCGCGCCTGTACGGTCGGTGGGTGAGCGCGGGCTTCCGTGGGTATCCATCGGGTATGCAGGATGACCCCAATCCACGGGCCGCAGACCCGCCGGAGGCCGATTCGCTGCCGCCGGCGAAGTTACCCGACGTCGATTCGCCGCCGCCTGATGAGCTGCTCGCCGAGCTGCCTTCCACGGAGCAGGTGATCGAGGACGCGCAGACCGTCGACGAGGTCGTCAAAGGCCAGCCCAGCGTCGACGAGCTGCTCGGCCGCGACCGCTAGCGCTACTCGAGCTCCACGGCCCCCGTCAAGCGAGCGGTCGCCTTGCCCTCCCAGGCGTCGGCCAGCAGCTCCGAGACAAGCCGCCGTCCGCGTCAGCAAGCGTTACGCGAACGGCGGCTCAGTCGCTTTCCCCACCAGACCTCCTCGCACACTTCTGAGTGTGCCTGCACGGCGGTGTGAATCCCGGGCTCGTCGAGCATCACGTTCATGTGGGCGGGTCCCAGAGCGTCGCGAAGATCTTGCCGGCGACTCTGAACGATGGCCGGCCGTGATGGTCCTGCTCAGTCGCCTCCGGGAGCGCGAGCGCCACTGTGCGTGCCTGGTCAGCGGTCATCGGCTCTAAGCGACGCGATCGTCGTCCTTGCGCAGGGCGTCCGTGAACCGCTTTGGCACGGCCGCGTCCTCGCCCTGCTCGAACAGGGTGATCACGACGAGTTCGTCGCCCTCCAGGCGGCATACGTAAACGAGGTCGGGCCGCCGCAGATCGCGGACCAGTAGCGCTCCGCGCTCACCGGGTTCGGCCCGGCCCGCCGCGTAAGCGTTTGCGACGCGCGACGCGACCTCCGTGGTTGCGTCAAGCGTCCCGCGGACGCGTTGCCGGAAGCGCTCGGCGGCATGATCGGTTACGGCCACAAGCAAGAGTTCTGACAGTAGTCGACCTACGGCTGCGGTTAGGCTCGGTGGTCGTGGACGAGTGTCTCGCGTGTGCGTTGAGCGCCGGTGAAGCGGAGCCCCCCGGGGGCCTGATCTTTGAGACGACGTGCTGGCGCGTCGAACACTGCGTCGGTCCGCTCGGCGTCGGAACCCTGATCGTCAAACCTAAGCGCCACGTCTTGGCGGTGGCCGACCTGGAGGCGGCCGAGGTGGGGGAGATGGGCCCGCTGCTCTGGCAGACGGCATCGGCCGTCGCCGAGCTGACATCTCCCGCGCAGGTTTACATCAACCTCTGGTCACATGGCCCGGTCCACATTCACTACGTGATCCAGCCAGAGCTGACCGGCGCTACCGAGCGGCACGGCGCCTACGGACCTGCGCTGCAAGCGGCCATGTTCGAGGCACGCGAACCGCTCGATCCGCAGCGGGCGGCGGCGTTCGCGCAGCACGCCAAGGAGTGGTTTCGCACGCGGATCGAGTGACGCTACGGCGTCAGCCGTGAAATTGTGATGGTGCCAAGCGGCCGGGTTGGAGGTCCAGCTCGCGAAATCCGGGATCAAGACGAGCGCCAGCACCAGGCCACCGACGATGACGCCGACCAACGCGATCGCGCGTCCCGCCTGGCCTGATTCGAGCCCTAGCTTACGCCCGACTCCCAGCTGCTCCGGCATTCCGGGCAGGTGACCGAGCACGTGTAACGCGGTGAACACGGCCCAGACGATGAAGAAGACCTTGTGGATCTCGGCGATCGGCTCGCGGTGGAAGGGGCCGATAATCAACAGCCACACGCCCGTGGCGAAAACGCCAACCGTGGTGAAGACGATGATCGGTGCGATCACCCGCAGCCACATTTCGGGCGGTCCTTTTCGGTCCGTGGCGCACTGTCGGCGGATCTGCGAGCGGGTCGCCGCGGAGGCCGCTGGCGGTCGTGATCTGCTCGCCGGGCTCACCCGGATCGGGATCAACGAGATCAGCCACCGCAAGGGGCAGCGGTACCTGACCGTCGTCGTTGACCACGACACTGGACGGCTGGTGTGGGCCGCCCCCGGCCGTGACCGTAAGACGACCGAGGCGTTCCTCGATCGGCTCGGCGAAGAGCGCTGCAAACAGCTAGGTTTTGGTGTCGTGCGACATGGCCTCCTGGATCACCGCCCCCGTCTCCGAACGATGCCCCAACGCCGAGCTATGCCTCGACCCGTTCCACGTCGTCCAGTTAGCCACCAAGGCGCTCGACGAGATCCGCCGCGAGGTCTGGAACCACGCACGCCGCGACGGGCTGACCGCGCTCGCGGGCGAGCTCAAGGACGCCCGCTGCGCACTGAGGAAGAACGCCGAGAAAATAAAAAACCACCAAACAAAACAAAGTAGCTCGCAGTCACGCAGACCAAACAACCGCTCTAACGCACCTACATGCTCGAAAGAATAAAACATGTAGGTCCTGTCGCGCGCGTAGTAGAGGGCGAACCGGTAGCCGGTGCTGCCCATCTTCAGCGCCACCGGGCCGATCAGCAGCAGGCCAAGGAACATGTGCAGCCAGAGCAGCTGACCGATGCGGACGATCGTCAGTCCGACGACCGCGAGCAGAACCAGCAATACGACCCCGGTGGCCGCGGTCAACTGTTCGTTGCCCTCAGGCCCGCCGAGCAGCCGAGCTCGTAGCGGGCGCCGGACCGTCCTCGTCTCAGGCGACGACGGACTCGCGTCGGCCGGGATCGAGCGTGGCGTGATCGGCATCGGCTCGATTCTTCAAATCCTGACTTAAGGGCGGGTCTGGCGTTGATGAGAGTGTTATCGCGCGCAAGCGGGATCCGGCGCGCCGGCCGGACACGCCGCGATCAACAGCAAGCGGACGTGTCGCGATCACGAACGAGCGGTTTGATGCCGACTACAGAACCTAGGGTTGTCTTCAAAACTGCGACCTGCTGTCGTGGTCGTGCTCGCATCGCTGATTGTGGTGCTGGGCGTCGGCTCATTGAAGCTCTCCGCTGGAGCGTTCGAGTTCGATTTCAACGGCGACCTGTACCAGGCTGCGCACGCGATTCTGCGCGTTGACAATCCGTAACATCCGCAACTGATCCAGGCCGAGGCGGCCGCGCTCCGATCCGGCGGAACCGTGCCGTACATCGCGTCCCCGCGCTATCCGCCGCTGCTGATGCTGGCGGGTTGTGCCGCTCAGCCTGCTCGGTGTCAACGTGGCCGGCGTGCTGTTGATGGCGCTCTGCGTCGGCGCGCTGGTCGGCGCGATGTGGCTGTTGGGGGTCAGGGACTGGCGCTGCTTCGCCGTCGCGGCCGTGTCTTCGCCGGCGCTGTCTGGCTCGTGGATCGGCAACGTGAGCACGCTGCTGCTGCTTGGGACGGCTGTGTTCTGGCGACTGCGTTCGCACGAGCGCATGCTCCCGGTCACGACTGCTCTGGTTGTCGGGGCAAAACTGTTTCTGTGGCCCCTCGGCGCCTGGCTGCTTGTGACTCGCCGTTACCGCCAGCTTGCGATGAGCGTCGTCCTGACGATCGTGTTCCTGCTCGCGGCGTGGGCGGTGATCGGTTTCGCCGGCCTCACGAGCTACCCGCGGATGCTCGTCAACGTTGCGGCGGTTCTGGTTGCCGCCGCCTGGCGGCTCACGCGGGAGCCGGATGGAGACCTGCGAGCGTTCGGCCTGATCGTCGTCGCGGCCCTGATCGCATCCCCGGTCGTCTGGCTGCGCTCGATGGCGCTGCTGTTCGCGCCGATCGCGCTGCTGTCGCCGACGCTGTCGCTGCTGTGGTTTGTTCCGGGTTTCGCCCTGTCGTCTCCGTACATCGATCTGGCACTCGAGCTGATCGTGATCGCCGCGGTATGCGCTCCGCTGGTGCGTAGCCCGAGGACTCAAGGCGATCCGCAGCCGACGCGGATCGGCCCCCGCTTTGTGCGCAGCCCGCTCGTTTCGTTTCTGCTCGCATCGAAGTAAGAGCCGGCGCACGCCGACTCGCGCGCCAGCGGGATGAGCTCCGGATCGCCGGCGATCTAGACGCCGCGAAACTGCGGGACCAGTCTTCCTCGCTTGACGCGCGCCAGGATGGCATGGCGCGTCAGGCGCGCCGCACGAAGCTGCGCGGTGCTGATCGCGCCGTTGTGCGCGCGCGTGAAGCGCACGACTGCGCGCGCCGGGTCGTCGTCTAGCGGCATTTCGTGTATGAGCGCCCCGCCGCGCGGCATACGTGTCGCGCTTTGCCGCCTATGACCGGCGATACGCAGCACGTGCGATCGGCAGCCGGACGCTTTTTCACGTTCGGCCGGTCTGGAGTCGTAGGCGCTCCAGACCCGGGCATGCCCCGCAGGCTAGGGCCGGGATGCCTGCCGCAGCTTCGCGCGTCTCGATCTGCTGGAGCTTGGCGAGCAGGTTCTTGGCCATTCTGATCAGCCCGCGTCGATCAACCGCCCAGCGGGCCTGGTCGCGCTTCAGCTACGGCCGCTGCCCCGCCGCGACGCCGAGGAGGTTCGCTAAACGAGCCTCGGAACGATCAGCACCAGAAGGCCCCCAAACGCGAGGAAGGGGCCAAGCGGTAGCGTGGCCTTGCGGGCCGCGCGTCCGCCGCGGACGAGCATCACGATCGCGACCGGAACGGTGGCCAGAAACCCGACCAGCAGCGCCGCGATCACGCCCTTGCCGAGCCCGGCGCCGAGCAGCAGCGCCAGCTTGACATCACCCATGCCGATCGCGGCTGGGTTGAGGAGGTTCGGGAGCAGCAGAACCACGGCTGCGCCCAGCGAAGCAACGATCAGCTCGAGGGTGCGCCCGGGATCGATCGCGACGTGTGCCACGAATACGATCGCGGTCGCCGGCCGGACGATTCGATTCGGGATGATCCGCCGTTCAAGGTCGACGGCCGCCAGCACGACCAGCACGGCCGCCAGGAACGCCGCCAGCGCGGAGCGCGCGGGGGTCGGGTAGCTCGCGCAAGCGATCGCCGCCAGCGCGAGTGCGACCAGAGCGGTCGGAGCCGGGTGTGCCAGCAGCGGCGTCCGGCTGAAGGGCGCCTGTGGCTGGTCGACCGTTGGCGCCGGCGCGACGGACACGGCGCCGGCTGACGCCGAGCGAGTCTCCGGCACTGGAAAGCCCCGCGCTGCCCCTCGGAGGGCGGGCGTGCGAGATCTCGCGCCGTAAAGCGCGTCGAACTCGCCCCACTTCTCGAGGACCGGCGTCAGCGAGATGCCACGCTTGTCCTCGTCACTGACCAGGACGACGCCGACCGGCGGCTCAAGGGCGTCGAGCTGGGCTGCCGCCAGGGTCGCCGCAGTCGGGAGCGAGCCAGCAGATCAGGACGACGATGTTGACCGCCTCGCGTTGGGCGAGCTCGGCCACGCCAACGATCCGTTCACTCACGGACACATCACATCCGCGCCGTGCGGAGCAGGCGTCGCCGCCACTGAGCGGAACCGGCGATCCGTCCCGACGAGCAGCACCTTAGCCGGGTTTGCCGGCCGATCTGAACCCTCGACTCCCGCGGCCTTGAGACTCGCCGCAGCATCAGGCGACGCGGCCGCGTCTTCGTCCGTCTGACTGGGCTGCACGGTCAGCAGCTGGTTGCCGACTTGAACGTGTCGGCGCGAAATCTCGCCGGCGGACAGAAATACCGTGCTCCGCCCCTCGATCGCCAGGGCGTAATGCCAGGGCGGAAATGGTGCTCGACGAGCTTGATCACGCGCAGGTTGCGATCCAGGAAGATCACGCTACGTCGATCGGGAAGCGCATGAACGCGGTGTGGATCGACGGGGAGGGCTGCAGGAGCATCCCCTCGCCGGGCGGCAGCGAGCGACGACCCAGCAGCCCACGCATCCGCCGTCGTGCGCGATCGGCGATCACCACCTGCTCGCAGACGACGTTTCCACGCGTGAAGGTCGACGATTGCTTGGACTTGCGTGCCATCTATCGATCAGTGTCGGCGCCCTGACGGCGGGCCTTGCAACCCACGAAAGTCTAGGTTGAGGCTCGGCCGCTGTCATTCGATCGCGAGGGCCGGTATGACGCCATGGTCGCCGATCGCGGGGATCGCGTCAGCCTCCCCGGTCACGACCTGCTCGGCCAGGGGCTGAGGCCGGCCTGAGGATTGCGACTCGAGACCGGTGCGCGATCGTGCTCACGCCAGGGCCGTCATCAGCTGCCAGAGCGTCGGGTGGGTCCACGGACACACCCACATCAGCAACGGGAGGAACCAGAGTCCGGTCAGGCGCGCGGCCTGGCGAGCGCAAGCGGGATCATCATCAGCGCGAAGTAATGCGACCACAGAACCGGCGTTACCCCGCCACCAGGCTGAGCGCGATACACAGCACCAGCGACGTCTGGCTGTCGCTTCGCCGACCCGTGTACGCGCAGGCCGCCGCAAGAACAGCCGAGACTGCTATCTGGATCGTGTAGGCGGCCGCATGGGTTGCTCCCCAGTGCATCGCGAGCGCGACGAGGTCGTAGCCCCGGATGTCCATCACTCTCGTCACCGCGTTGACAATGTGGTCGTATGGGCGCACCTGATCGAAGCCGACCAGGGCCCACGCGAAGGCGTTGATCGCAAACCCGGTGGCGATCGCCCACCCGGTCGCGGCGTAGCGACGCGTGGCGAGCAGCCAGTATGGCGAGAGCGGCCCTACAAACGGCTTAGAGCGATATCAGCGCCGCGGCCAGCGCCCCGGCGACGATCGGACGGTCCCGTTCGCGCCACAGCCAGGCGACCCCGAGACCGAGAAGCAGGGTCAGATTCGCCGTCTGCCACGCCTGGACGACCATCGGCCGCGACATGAAAACCACCCCATACAGCCTCCAGTCCCTGATCTGGAGCACGCGCAGCGTCAAGATCACCGCCGCGATGTTGATCGCGGTGAAGAGGATGTCCGCGACGCCATGGGGTACCAGCGCGAGGGGTACGAACAGCAGCGCGGTCGGCGCGGGGTAGACCGGGAACGCGACACGGGCGCCGATGCGTTGCTCCCCTCCCGCGTACGGGCTCAGACCATGGATGACCAAGCGCGCCGCCGGCCAGTACTCCTGGTGAAAGTCGGTGGCGAGCGCGTGGATGTGGACGCACAAGTAAACGACGTAGGCGGTCAGCACCAGCGGGATAACGATGTACGCCAGCCATCAGTTGCAGCGCCAGAAACGAGCGGCGCTGCGGGCCGAGCGAGTCAGCCTACTTTGTTCTTTTGCAGCAGGCTCCGATAGCACTCCAGGACCGTTGGTCAGTGCCCGCGCGATCACGACTGTGGATGCCACGTGGCGACGACTACGCCATCGTGACGGAACAGTACGTTCGTCCCGCTGCGGGCCAGCAAATGCGGTGTCGCGCCACCGTGCTGAAGGACGAGCAACTGGTAGTCATCGAGGACGCTGCGCTGGTGTGCGGTCGGGATCTCGGTCAACGTGGTGAGACTCTGAAGCTGCTTGGGCGTCAGCAACTCGAACCTGATGTCATACGCGATCCTGTCGGCGAGTCGGGGGTCATGCCACAAAAGCCAATCGGCATATCGGTTGTCGGCGTAGATCCGGACGTTCGGCTGCTGCTGTGAGATTCGGCTCACCAGCGTCAGCGCCCGCGGGCTGTAATAGCGCTCGAACCAGGACGCGGGCTTGGTCGCGACCGAAGCGGCCGTACCGAGGACGACGACGAGCGCGAGCGCTACAAGCGACAGGTTGATAGTCGCACGCCGGGGCGCCGATCCAGTGGTCGGGAAGAGCGCCGTCAGCGTCCGCGGCAGCAGGATCATCGCGCCTAGGCCGAACCAGACGATATTGCGCAACGCGAACAGGGCCGCCGCCGCCAGGACGATCAGGGCGAACTGATCGAAGGCCGGCATCCGACGCCCGCAGCGTCCCATCAGCCATACGGCGACGAACGCGAGCACGAAGAACGGGATCGCGAGCGGGATGCTGGCGGTGATCGGCTGCCACTCCGAGATCACTTTCCCGAAGCCGGGATTGAAGACCGTCTCGTGGTAGTAGTTGATGATCCCGAGCCCATACGGGTTGATCAGCAGACAAACGGGCGACGCCAGCAGCAGCAGAACACTGCGTGCCCGGACGTGCGCTCGCGGAGTACGCCACCCCTCACCGCGCAGGTCCTCGACTAGCAGCACCGCGCCGCAGATCATCGCCAAGCCGACGCCCAGCGTCACGGATCCGTGGAGGTTGCCCCACAGGATCAGGAGCGGGAACACGAGATAGACGAGCCGGTCGCGGCGGCGGGTCGTTTCCCGCGCCAGAAGCCAGAGCACGCCGCTGAACAGTGGGTACGCGAAGCCCTGGGTTCGGACGTTGGAAGATCCAGCGAAGTACAGGAAGCCGACCAGGGGTAGCAGCCAGAGGACGTGGCGCTCACTTGCGCCCAGCACTCGCGCAGCGCCAATCGCCAGCCCAAAGCCGGCGACCGTCAGGGCGACGTAGACGAGTCCGTACGCCCCGAGGCCGCCAACCTGATTGAGCCCGTAGAGTGCCAGCTGGGCGAGCCACTGCTGGTCGTACCAGTGGACCCCGTGCGTGATGACGAACAGCGTGTCACGGGTGGGAACACCGTGCGCGGCGATGTAACGCCCATCGACCAGCGCGAGCCAGGTGTCCTGGGTGATGTGCTGCGGAAGCTTGGTGAGACTGAAGGCCGCGATAACCGCCAGCCCCGCGATCACGAGCGAGTGGGCCTCGAGCCACGAGATGGCCGCGTGCAGGCGGCGGTGATCCCGAATGGAGTCGCGGGGGACGACGCCGGCGGCAGTGCCCGAGCTCATCGGGTACCCCGACGATCAGTGACCGGCGCGACTGTGAGGCAGTCCCGGCTGGTGCGCGTTTGCTGACCGCTCACATGGTTCACGCGTAGAAGTGTGAAACATATGGGTCCTATCCGCCCTCCACCTTGGTCTAGGCACGAACTAGACCTACTTCCGTTCCTCGTGCGGTGGCGCGATCCTACTATTCCGCTATCGCGACAGCCGAAACGGAATTAGTGGTCTGTCGCATTGGGGTTACACATGACAACAAAAATCATGACCCGGGGAATCCGAGAGATCACCGATCCCATGCAGGATGAGCAAGGGCAGGGGCTGGTCGAGTATGCCCTCATCCTGCTGTTTGTGTCAGTGGTCGCGATCGTCGTGATCATGGTCCTCGGACCCAACATCGCGCAGTACCTCACTTCGATCGCTAACAGCCTTTGAGTTGAGTTCAGATGCGAAAGCTTCAGGCCGGCCGTGAACGAGCCGGAAACTACGACAAATAGGGGAGGTGAATACAAATGCTTGGATACATGCTTCCGCTCCTTACCGTCGACCTGCGTAGCGTTCTTGCTCGTCTGCGGCGTGAGGAGGGACAGGGTCTCGCTGAGTACGCGTTGATCCTGGCGTTCATTGCAGTCGTCGCCGTGGTGGCGCTGACGTTCCTTGGGCCGAAGATCTCGAATCTGCTCAGCAGCATCGCGAACGATCTCTAGACCCAAAATTGGGGGCGAGTGAAGACCATCCGGTCTTCGGACCGGGTGGGCTTTTCGCTTTAATGGGGCAGCCGACCGGCACAGCCCGCCGCACGCGCTGAGCGCCCCGCAAGCCGGTGAGCGCCCGGCCCCTTTTTTTTTTTTTTTTTTTTTTTTTTTTTTTTTTTTTTTTTTTTTTTTTTTTTTTTTTTTTTTTTTTTTTTTTTTTTTTTTTTTTTTTTTTTTTTTTTTTTTTTTTTTTTTTTTTTTTTTTTTTTTTTTTTTTTTTTTCCCCCCCCCCCCAAAAAAAAAAAAAAAAAAAAAAAACCCCAAAAGAAGCACGCCACGTCGCCGTGTGCCGGGCGGGCATTCGTTGTCGGCGTGTCCCAGTGCTGCTCGCATGGGCAAGACATTTTGCGTGCGGCGGCCCTGGCCCGAGCTTCATACCGGGCACTCGACGGCGGCGATCGAGGCGTGCCTCGGAACGAAACCCACGGATGGGTGCGGTTAACGTTCTTCGCCCCTGGACGCACCGCGGCCGTGCTCGGTGGGCCGGGGCGCGTACGACCCTATACGCGGGCCGCGCTCCCCCCGCGGCCACGGCCGCGTAAGCCGCGACCACGGTCCGTGCAGCTCCGCGATCAGAGTCGCGACGACTGCCTGAAGAGCGATCGCAATGCTGGCCGCCGCCAACGCACCAGACAGTGAGTCGTGTTGCGGACAGATCGCGGTTCCATGTCGAGCGCGGCCCCGGCGCTCAGCGACGATTCGCGCCGTGACTCGGACCTGCGCGTTTAGCGGGACATATAGTCCCGTCAGACGCGCAGGTTCGCGATCAGGATGAAGCGGGGCTCGTGATACGGAGCGGCATGCGCTCGTCCGCGCGGCGCACCGCGGCCAACGCGGGCGCCTGCCCGGGAGCCACAGACGGCCTGCTAAGCCGGCAGCAGCGGCCGCTACAGCGTGCTGATGATCTTCAGGATCGCCGGCGTCATCAGGACGATGAACAGCGACGGGAAGATCATGAAGACGAGCGGGAAGAGCATCTTGATCGGCGCCTTCTGCGCCTTCTCTTCCGCCATCTGGCGCCGGCGCTTGCGCATGTCGACCGCAAGGTTGCGCATCACGTGACCGATCGAAATGCCGAGGCGCTCACCCTGCGCCATCGCACAGACGAACGTACGCATACCGGGCGTGTCGGCGCGCGCTGCGAGGTTCGCCAGCGCCTCGTCGACTCCGAGCCCCATCGTCTGCTCCTGGAGGGTAAGCCGGAGCTCGTGCTCAACGGGCCGGTGGTGTGTCTGCCGCGACGGAGCGCGCCCGCGAATCCGAGCCGCCTCGTCTGTAACCGCCAGAAGGTCGATCAGTCGGGCAGTCGGCGCTCGATGGTTCCAGCCTCTCAGTGCCTTGCGACGGACGAGCACGAGCGGGAGCATCCAGCCGGCGAACACGGCCAGGATCGAGAGACCGATCGACAGCAAGCTGAAGCTGCCGACCAGCAACACGAATGCCGGCAGCAGTAAGGCGGCAATCACCCGGTAACCCAGCAGCATGCGAGGTGACATCGTGTACATGCCGGCCGACATCAGCTCGGCCCGGAGGTCCTCCTCGCGGATGCTGCCAACGCGCTGCGCGAACGCTTCACCAATCGCCGATACGAAGCCCGCGATGCCTTCGTCACGGCGAAGGGTTATTTCTGGTGCCGTCGATTCGGCGGAAAACCCATACTCATCGATCGCGGCCAGCCGCTCAGCGGTCCTCAAACGCTGCACGGTAAGTCCGCGCAGCAGCGCGACGATGGCGACGCCGATGCAGCCGATGCCGAGTATCAGTAAAAGGATCATGTCAGCTCACACTTCGATGTCGACGATCTTGCGGATAACGAAACTGCCGCTGACCACCATCACGACTGCCAGTCCGAGAGCCATGATGCCCAGCGTCTTGTGGAACATGGGTGACATGTAAAGCGGGTTGACGAATGACAGGAACAACAGCAGCGCCACCGGCAGTGCGGACAGTACCCAGCCCGGAGCCGGCCCTGCGCCGTCAGCGTGCGCACCAGGCGTCGTAGTTCGAGGCGCTCGCGGATCGTCTCGGTGACCACGTCCAGGATCTCGGCGGTGTTACCGCCCGTCTCCTGCTGCAGCGTCGCGACCAGCGCCACGTGGTGAAAGTCGCTGCTCTGCATTCGGTCGCTGATCTTGTTCAGCGCGTCGACCAGGGGAACACCGAGCTGTTCGTCCGCGAGCGCTCGGCGGAGCTCCCGCTTCGACGGCTCGGGGGCGTCCTGGGCGACGACCCCTAGCGATCCTACGAATGTGTTGCCCGCCCGGAGTGCAGACGCCACGACCGCGAGATTGTCAGGTAGCTGCTCGCCGAACTCACGCCGCTGACGGTTCGCGAGCGTCTTGATCACTATCCGGACCGCGAATGGGACCACCAGGACGAGCAGCACAGCGAGCCCCTCGAGCGTGACGAGGATGTAGGCGAGGATGACCATGCCGACGCCGGTCAGGAGAATCAGCCTGGACGGACTGATCTGGATGTGTGCGATGTCGACGTCCTCGGCCAGCTTGGCTACCCAGCCCGACCGGGGCGCTCGGCGCTTGCGCGGATCGCCTAGCGCTCGCTGAACCAGTGACCGTGGCTTGTCCTCGACCGGCGGAGATGCCAACCCGAGGAACGGATGAATACGGTGCCGCACGCCGGTGCGCTGGCTCAACAGCGCCAGGATCGCGAGACCGAGCAACATCGCGCAGAGGATGCTGACCACCACTGCGCCGCCGGTCGAACTCCAAAATGACGAGCTGGTCGCCGTGCCGACCGGACCCGACGCCTGTGCAGGCGCCACGGTCGGCGTCGAATAGCGCGTGTAGGCGACCCCATGTCCCGCGACGTGGACGCCGACGGTTACGTCGGACCCGAGCGACGAGCGAGATTCGTACCGGACCACGTATTGATTCGAAAGCGCGACCCCGAGGTCGTGGTAAAGAGACACGAGCGACGCCGAGGTCGCCGGCGTGTAGACGCCACCGGTCGCCGAGGCGAGACTCTCCAGCGTTGTCCCGTCAAACGATGAGTCTTTGACGCCGACGGTGTAGAAGCGGACGCCCTCTGCAGACGCGCGGCTGGCGACCGCCTGCTCGCTCGTCTTGCTCCCCGTATCGCGCCCGTCGGACGCGAGCACGATCGAGCCACCGGTCAAGTTTGCGCCGGCGAGCATCTGCGCGGCCGAGGAGACAGCGTCAAAGATGTGTGTCCCGGAGTGCAGTTGCGGCGGGTTGGCGAGCGCTTGGTCGAGCGTCGCATTGTTGGTGGTCATCGGCACCACGACGCGCGTCGTCTGATCAAAGAAAATGATCCCGACCGGCTGTTGCTGGTTGCGGGTCGCGATGAACGTCTTCATCGCTTGGATCGCGCTCTGCTCGGCCGCTCCGGCCATCGAATCGCTCGTATCGAGCACCAGCACGGTGCCGAAATGCGATTGCCCGAGTGCCGACGCCGGCTCGACCGAGAGGCCGGTGACGGGCACTCCTCCCTCGGTGACTGAGACCTGGCTCGGCGTCACCACGCCGCGTGACGAGAGCGTGAGCAGAAATGCGCGCTCCGGAAACTTGGCGCCGCCCGCCGGGGTCACGCTAACGCCGGCCGCGACCGCCTGCGACGCCAGTAGGCCCGCCGCCACCAGAGCGGCGATCAGAAGGGATGCCAACCGTCTCATCGGAACGAGCGTCGAACCTCTGCCGGCGACGGTCTGACCTCGGGTCTCAGGGTCAGCGGCGACGGGCCGTGACCACCGCCGAACTCGTGAGCCGTCATCCAATCCGGCAGGTTCACGTGGTGGTAGTCGAACTTTGCGCTCTGTGGACGAAGCCCGCTGTACTTGAGCGACCCTCCGTCCATCGCCGGATCGGCGCTCGACTCGAATTCGAAGATGTCCTGCAGGGTGACCGTGTCGCCTTCCATCCGCTGTACCTCAGTGACACACGTCACGCGGCGCGAGCCGCTGCTGAAGCGCTCGATCTGGATCACGAGGTCAAGTGCTCGTGAAACCTGTTGACGAATCGCGCGCAGCGGAAAGTCGACGCCGGCCATCAGCACCATGCTCTCGACACGGGCCAGCGCGTCGCGCGGAGTGTTGGCGTGGACGGTGCTCAGCGAGCCGTCGTGGCCGGTGTTCATCGCCTGGAGCATGTCCAGCGACTCCGCTCCGCGGACCTCGCCGACGATGATCCGATCGGGCCGCATTCGCAGCGAGTTACGGACCAGCTCCCGGATCGGAATCTCGCCCTGGCCCTCGACGTTCTTCGGCCGTGCCTCGAGGCGCAGGACGTGGCGCTGGTTAAGTCTCAGCTCGGCCGCGTCCTCGATCGTGATGATCCGGTCCGAGTCGGGGATCGCGCCCGACAGGGCATTCAGCAAGGTCGTCTTTCCGGATCCGGTACCGCCGGAGATCAGGATGTTGAGCTCGGCCTTCACGCACAGCTCGAGGAACTCGCGGCACTCCTGGGTCAGTGATCCCTTCAGCCGCAAGTCGTTGAGGTCCCATCTCGATTTCGAGAACTTCCGGATCGTCAGCAGCGGGCCGGTCAGAGAAAGCGGCGGGATCACGGCATTGACGCGGCTGCCGTCGGGCAGGCGCGCATCCACCATCGGCGAGGACTCGTCGATCCGGCGGCCGACTTGGGCGACGATCTTGTTGATGATCCGGCGCAGGTGATGCTCATCGACAAAGCGGACGTTGGTCCGCTGCAAGCGGCCTGCGCGCTCGAGCCATACATCGCCCGGCCCGTTGACCATGACCTCGGTCACGCGTGTCGTCCTGGAGGAGGCTCTCGATCGGTCCGTGGCCGAGCGTGTCGTCCGCGATCTCCTGCACGAGCCGATCGCGATCGGCGAGTGAAATGCCGCGCTCCTGGGTGAGGCGCTGGCGGATGTCCCCGACCACCAGCCGGTGAAGCGCGGCGTCGTCGACGCCGGCGTTGTAGAGCTGCGGGCCGAGCTCTGAAATGACCGACATGTGGATCCGGTCCTTGAGCTCGGCGAACGCGTCGAACTCTTCGTTCGCCGCCGCGGCCCGATTGCCCGCTAGTCGTTCACGGAGTTCCATTAGCCTTGTCTCCTAGGGATACGGAGTCGCCCCCGCCGGGTTCTCGCGGTGTCGGCCACGACCGCCCTCTTCGAGAACAGATCGGCGAGCGTGCCGAACGATCTGGCGGCGTCGGACCGCTTCTGCGAGAGCACGATCGGGTTGCCTTCGTTGACCGAGGTGGTGATGTCGCGACTGCTCGGGATCAACACTTCCGGCGACCGCTCGAGGATGTTCGCCACATCGCGGTTGGTGATTCCGACGCTCGTATTGGCGCGGTTGAGAACCACCCGCACGCGCTCGGGCGGATAACCCATCAGGTCGAGGGTCTCCAGACCGAGCTTCGCGTTCTTCAACGACAGCGCGTCGAGCATGCCGACCATCACCACGTAGGACGACGAGTCGACCGCGGCAATCACCTCGGGGCTGAAGCTCGGTGGCGTATCGATGACGACGTACTCGAACTCGCTGCGCAGCACGGTGATCACGTCGCTCATGAACTCGGTGCTGACCGCCCCAGTCTGGTCCGGCCGGATCGGGGCGGCGAGCACCCGCAGCCCGCTGTGGTGCGAGATCAGAAACGCGTCGACCTTGTTCGCGTCCAGCGAGCCGCCAGAAGTCGCGAGGTCGTAGATCGTCCGCTCAGGCCTGAGCCCGAGCGACAGCGCGACGTCTCCGAACTGGAGATCGAGGTCCACCAGCACGACGCGCTTGCGACGACTCAGCAGCGTCAGCGCGAGGTTGCAGGCGACCATCGTCTTGCCGATCCCGCCCTTGGGACCCAGCACGCAGATCATCGTCGCCAGCGAGGTGTCTCCCTCGCCCGGCGTGACCTTGCGGACGACCGCCTTGTGGAGCGCGAACGCGACCTGATTGGCGCTCGCCTCCGATCACCGACGGGCCCGGATCGAGCACGATCAGATCGTCGGCTCCGGCGGCGAACGCCCGCCCGACGAAGCCGTTGGCCGAGCTCGCAGTCAGAACCACAGCCGGCCGATCCGGATAGTGGCCAACCCACCATTCGATCAGTCCGACGGCTGCGCTGGACTCACCGCCGCACGCGACCACGAGAACGTCCGCTTCCGAGTGGTGAAGCTCATCCGAGCCCGGGCGACAGAGAGCCGAGCACATGCTCAACCACGATGTCGTCGCCGCGGGTGATGTGCTGCGTCACCCACGGGCCCTCGACGCCGTCGTCGTGGGCGACGATCACGCTGATGTTTGTCTGCGTCATTGGCCCGATCCCCCTTGGCTCGGCGTCAGCGACCCGATATCGAGCGCCGGACGCAGCGTGATCCACACCTTCTGGTTGTCGGCCGCGTAGGCGAGGGCGGGGGCCTGTGCGTTGGTGACGCGGAGGATGATGTTCCCGTTACCCGCGCCTCCACCGCCGCCGGTCAGCCCATTTCCTCCGCTGGAGGCGCCCGGCGCAGCCAGAACGAGAATGTTCTGATCGAGCGTGACGACGCCCTTGCCGCCGGCGGCGCTGGAGCCGTCGACGAGCACGTCGACGTGATCGCCGGTCTGGACGGTCCCCACGAGTCCGTGTGCGGAGTCGACCGGAATCGCGATCGCCCGCTGGTTACCGCTCAACAGCGACGCGACCGTGACGTTCCCCGCAGTGAAGTCCGCCGTGGTCAGCTGCTGGCCTGGATAGATGTTGCTGGAGGCGACCTCGCCCCTGATCACCGACGGATCTGTGATCGCACCGACGATCACATGGCTCGACGGGACCGTCGTCCGTGACAGCAGCTGCGCCGAAGCGATCACGCTCACCGGTGTGCCCTTCGGGATGTAGCCCGAGGAGACGAACACGGGCGTGTTCACCGCCGCCACGATCCGCGCCCTTCTTGTAACTCTGCACGAACGCGAACAGCAGGACGCCCGCCAGCAGAGCTGCGACGACAGCGGTCGTGATCGCCCCGCGCCGGGTCGAAAACATGGTCGTGCCGAGACCGCTACCGGTTCTCCTGCGAGTTGACGAGGATCCTTCCATTTAGATTTCTCCGTTTCTCATTTGGTCGTGCAGACGAGAGCTATTACGCAAAGACGTGGTTAACAAGGTGTGGTCGAAAAGGTCCAGTTGCTGCCGCTGCCCACCGCTTCGATGCGCATCGTTGCGTCGGCGGATACGGTGGTCTGGCCGAGCGAGAGCCCCAGCAGTTTGCCCACCGGCAGCCAGTTGTACTTAGCGCTGACGACGACCTTGACCGGGTCGCCCACGGCCGTACCGCTCGGCGCGCACACGGCCACCGACACTGGGCCTTGCAGCCCGTAGGTGCTCGAGCCGGTGGGCAACTGGTAGTCGTGTTGGGCCTGACACTGAACGTAGGTGACGATCGAACTCGTCGCGCCGCTCTCGCCGCAGGTCGAATCCTGAGTCGTGGTCGGAACATTTCCGACCGCGGCGTAGCGCGCGCCGACGTTCGCGAGCGCCGTCTCGCTGTTCCAGTTGCTGATCGCCTGGCCAAAGTCGAAGATTCCAAACAGCACGACGAGCAATATCGGCAGCACGAGCGCCAGCTCAACTATTGCCTGGCCTTCCTGCGCCCGGATCGCCCGGCGGATCGCGCGGATCGCGCGCTCGGAGAAGTTCACGCATCCAGACACGGGCGTCACTCGCCCCTCGTCGAGGTGCTTATGCTGCTGGAAAGGCATTGATCATCCACGTTGCGATCGCTCGGCATCGTTCGAGTCCATCGGCAAACCCCCGCCGGAAATTTAGGGTTCGACCCTCTAAACATGCAGGGATCTTGGTCTAGGCCTACCTAGACCAAGGTCGAGGTAGAGACGACCATTGGGGAGTGCACGGGAGCGCTCCGCGGCCCGATACTGCGGGTAATGTCAGTCCAGGCCCCGCCCGAAGATCCGCGCGTGCAACGCCCGCGGGCGACGCCGCAGCCGGACCGAGCGAGTCGTCGAATTGACTCCGAAGCGGGGGTCGTGGCGCTCACCTGCGTGACGGTTGCCGGAATCGTCGCGCTTGTGGGTTTCGTCGGGGCCGACGCACGGTGGCTGGCGGCGCTCGGGCACAGCATCACCGCCCGCGGTTCGATTCCGGTGGGAGTTCCGTTCGCGGCGGCGCCGACGGCGCACTGGCACAACGCGGTCGCGCTCGCCGAGTTGCTGTTCGGTTGGACTGAGTCGGCGCTCGGTGATCGTGGCCTGATGCTGCTGCAGCTGGTCGCAGTGATCGCGACAGCACTGATTCTGATGCGCGACGCTCGCGCCGCCGGCGCATCGCCGACGGGCGCCGCAAGCGCTGTCTTGCTGGCCGCGGCCGGAGCGGCGAGCAGCATGGTGATCGCCAGAGTTCAGCTCTTTTCACTCGTCCTATTCGTCGCGCTTGCCGCCCTGCTGCGCAGCGAGGTTCGCCGCCCGTCACCGCGAATCTGGCTGACGATCCCGCTGATCGCGCTGTGGGCGAACCTGCACGGTGCCGTCCTGATCGGCGTCGCGGTCGCGTTCGGGTATCTGGTGTTCGTTCGCGGGCGCCGGCAGCCGTGGACTGCCGGCGGAGTCGGAGCGGGGCTGCTAGCGGCGCTGTGCGCGACCCCCGCCGGCCTCGGAACGATCGGCTACTACCAGGGCTTGCTGGGCAATCAGGCAGCCGCGCGCGGCGAGGGACTCTGGGCGCCGCTGTCGTTCACCGCGCCGCTCGACCTCGTGTTGATCGCCGCGGTGGTCGTGTTCGTGTTGCAGCTGCGAAAGAGCAGACCCGCGCTGTGGGAGCTCGTCGTATCCGTCGGGCTCGCAGTGTTGACGATCAAGGCAAGCCGGTCCGGGGTCTGGCTGGTGCTGTTTTTGGCGGTGCCTGCGGCACGCGGCTTCGGAACCCCGAGATTCTGGAACTGGGTGATGCCGCCGCTCGCGACGCTGGCGCTCGGCGGGCTCATCTGGGGGGTCGTTCGGGGGCCACTTCCAAATGGCGCCGGGGGCGGACTCGTCGAGCGCGCGATCGTCATCGCCCACGGATCGCCGATTCTTGCTGACGACGTAATCGACGAGCAGGTGGCGCTCGCCGGGGGTCGGATCTGGGTCGGGAACCCGATCGACGCGTTCAGCAAACACGACCAATCCACGTACCTGGACTGGCTGGGCGGCAGCGCCCGCGGCGCCCGCGCGCTCGGGCCTGAGATCCGGGTCGTCCTGACCGGCACGCGCAGCCCCGCTCATCGCTTCATGGCACGCGACGCCGCCTTTGTGCGCGTTGCCTCGGACGCTCGCTCTGTCCTCTACGTCCGGGTCGGCTAGGCGCGGCTCCATCAAACGTCGGCGTCATCGCACCACGCTCAACTGACGCGCCTCGACGTCCGATGGGATAGAGATGAGTGCAGTGGAGCAAGACCTCGCGGTAGAGGTCAACGACAGCGCGAGGGTCAAGGTATTGATCGCCGACGACCACCCGTTGCTACTCGCCGGGTTGCGTCGGGTCCTCGAGGGTCAGCCCGACTTCGAGCTAGTCGGCCAGGCGCGAGCCGCGGACGAGGTGCTGGCGCTGATCGAGCGCCGGGCCCCGAGTCTGGTGCTGATGGATCTGCGAATGCCCGGCGTGGACGGCTTTGACCTGATCGCGCGGCTCCGAGACCGGTGGCCGCAGATCAAGCTGGTGATCCTGTCCGCCAGCGACGACCGCGCCTCGGTGGCCGGCGCGCTCAACGCCGGCGCGAGCGCCTTCATCGTCAAGAGCACCGCCCCGCTCGACGTCGCCTCCGTGTTGCGCCAGGTGAGCCGTGGCGTTGTCTTCCACGCGCCTGCCGTGACCCTCTCGACCTCCAGCGCGCAACCGGCTGACGAGGACGCAGGTCCGGTACTCACCGAGCGCGAGCAGGAGATCCTCGCGGCGGTCGCGCACGGATCAACGACCGCGGTGATAAGCCGCGAGCTGTGGGTCAGCGAGCACACGGTGAAGTTCCACCTCACGAACATCTACCGAAAGCTCGGGGTCGCCAACCGCAGCGCCGCGGTCCGTTACGCGCTCGAGCACGGGCTCGTCGCGTGACCCGTTGCGAAGGCGTTCGGCCGTTGCCAGCCGCACCCGTCAGCGCGGCTAAAGTTATGCACAGGGGCAGCCGATAGTTGGCGTGCTAGGAAAGGTTTTGGACTAGCTACCGGCGAACTTAGCCGACCAACACTAATTCAACGGGTGGGGCAGTATGGAAGCTGAGACTGGGGCACCGCTGAAGGTGCTGATTGCCGATGATCATCCCTTGATGATCGCTGGGGTTCGCCGCGCGCTGGAGCGCAGCGACGACATCGAGATCGCTGGCGAGGCGCACTCCGGGCCCGAGCTGATGCGGCTTGTCGAGCGCCGCCGTCCGCAGGTGGTGCTGACCGACCTGCGGATGCCGGGTACGAATGGCGCCGATTGCATCGAGCAGATCCGCACTACGTGGCCCGATGTCCGGGTGGTCGTGCTCTCGGCGTGCGAGGATCGCCCGTCGATCGACGCCGCGCTGAACGCCGGAGCGAGCGCGTTCGTGGTCAAGAGCATCAACGCCACGGATATCGCGGCGGTCGTCCGCCAGGCGGCCAGCGGCAGCGTCTTTCACGCCACGTCGGCGCCCGCGCCGAGGAGCGACGACTCGAGCGACGAGTCCTCGCTGCCGGAATTGACCGAGCGCGAGCAGGCGATTCTCGAAGCGGTCGCGTGCGGCAAGACGACCGCGGTGATCAGCCGCGAGTTGTGGGTCAGTGAGCACACCGTCAAGTTCCACCTGACGAACATCTACCGCAAGCTCGGCGTTGCAAATCGCGCCGGCGCGGTCCGCTACGCGCTCCAGAACGGGCTCGTCGCGTCGGTCGCCTGAAGCGGCTGGCTAGCCCGCGCCCGGACTACCGGCGCCCGGAACCCACGGCGGGATCCGCGCCGAGATCGTCGTCGGTCCGCCAGGGCGGCTGTCGATGCTGGTCAACCCGCCCAGCATCCGCACGCGTTCGTGCATCCCGACGAGCCCGAGGTGGCCGCCCCGCGCGGCGCGGACGAGCTCTTCCTCGGGTTCGAATCCGCGCCCGTCGTCGGTGATGATCACCTCGGCGCCGGCCGGCCCTGCGGCCAGGTTTACTGTCACGTGCCGCGCGTCGCTGTGCTCGCGGATGTTGTTCAGCGCCTCGCGCACGAGTGCCAGCAGCGTGATCTGCTGCGAGTCGGTCAGCGGAGCGAAGTCGCCCTGCATCTGGATCTCCGGCTGGATTCCGGTCCGCTCCGTGAAGTCGTCGGCGGCCTGAGCGACCGCGTCTGGCAGTGCGCCCGTGTAGAGCGTGGGCGATTCGACCGCCGTCGAGATGCGTCGCAGATCGCCCGCGAGCGCGACCAGCCGCGCCTGCAAGTCGTCGAGGCTGGTGAGCAGGCGATAGTTGCTCGGCAGCCTTTGCGTCACTGAGCCGAGTTGTGCGCGGAACATGCGTAGGTCCTCCGCCAGCAGGATCACGTCCTGCTGCGGGCCGTCGTGCAGGTCGAACCGGAGCCGCTTCAACCGCCGCTCCGCCGACGCGGTGGCGGCGCCATCGGGGCTGCCCGCCGCCGCTTGGCGATCGTAGAGCTCGAGCAGCGTGACGACTGCCGGCGCGCTCACCGCGACAATCGCGTTCATTCGCTCCGATTCGGTGGTCGCCCCCTCGAAGATGAGCGTGGCATCCGCGCGGCCGTGCGCGGTCAGCCGGATGCCCCGCAGGTCCGGTTCGTCTTGCAAGCCCGAATCGGCGCCCTCGAGCAGTGACCTCGCGAGCGTTCGCCGCGGCCCGACTGGGCCGTCGAACTCTCCGGCGTGCGCGATGTGCGCGACCGAGCGCCCGACGCTGATCGTCCACAGCGAAACCGTTCGCGCTCGCGTGAACGCCAGCGACAGCGCCAGCACCAGCTCGAGCGCCTGAGGCGGGGGGAGCCGAACAAGCTCCGGCGCCTGCAGCGCCTCTCGCGCAAGCGCGAGCCGCGGAATCTCGGCCGAGCGCTCGATCTGATCGATGACCCGGGCCAACTCGAACGGCTGCACTCCGGGTTCGAGCGCGACCGCCACCAACAGGTCGGCGGCAAAGCCGAGCAGGGCCACCGAGTGGGCGCGATCAGCCGGTCCGGGCAGGTCGCGCACAGCGAGCGCGCGACGGCGTGCGAGGTCGAGTGACCGGTCCGGAACGCTCGTCCCGATCACGCTCTCGAAGGTCTCTCTGACCTCGATGAATTCGCTGTCTCTCGTGCGGCCCGTCTCCACCATCTGCGCCGACCTGTAAGGAAAATCGCCGGAAAGCCCGCAGGTACGTTACATCGGGACGCAGTCGCGAATACTCGATTGCGCGTACAGGTTCAGGTTTGCGTTCGTCAGCGGACCCGTGCGGTTGCGGCGCGCTCCGACGGGGCCAGCCGCTCGACCAGTCGGCCGTGTCGGCGCCCGGTGTCGGCGGTCCGCGCCGCGCGAACCACCACATCCCGCATGCCAACGATCACTGTCGCGACCCGCGCCCGTGTGACGGCGGTGTAGAGCATCTCGCGCCGCAGGAAAAACGCTCCGGCGGCTGGATGCGCGACGATCACCGCGACCGGGAGCTCGATCCCCTGACCGCGATGCACCGAGCAGGCATAGGCGAGACGCAGCCGATCGGCGTCCTCGGGCGGCAGCCTGACGACCGACTCGTCGGTCGCCAGCAGCAGCGCCGCCTGGTCGTCGGCGACACCGCTGACCTCGTCGACCAACCGCAGCACGGTGCCGTTCATCAGGCCGAGCTCGTGCAGGTTGCGGCCCGTCATCATCAGCTTGTCGCCCAACCGCAAACGGCCGCCTCGGACCGGCTGCCCGTCCGGGTTCAGCGCTTCGCGCAGCGCCTGATTGAGGGCGTCGATTCCAAGCTCGCCGCGGTACACGGGGGCGAACACCTGGATGTCCCGGATCGGGTCGACGTCGTAATGGGAGCCAAGACGCTCGGCGACGAGCGAGACGATCTCCTTCAGCGCTTCGGATGGGGATGGCCGCTCGATCAGGAACAGGTCGCGACGCATGTCTGCCGACGGCGCGAACGAAGGCGCCTCTCCGCGCCGGATCGCGTGGGCGCCCTGGACGATCATGCTGCCAGCCGCCTGACGGAAGATGTGCGTCAGGCGAGTGCTCGGTACGAGCTCGGAGCCGACCAACTCGGCAAACGGCTTTCCGGCGCCGACCGGCGCGAGCTGGTCCGCATCGCCGACGAGGACGACATGCGTCTCGTCGCCAACTGCCCGCAACAGCGTCACGAGTAGCTCGAGGTTCGCCATCGAGGTCTCGTCGACGATCAGCAGCTCGCACCCGAGTGGATCCTGCTCGTCGTGCAGCGGGCCTTCGCCGGGGACCCACCCCAGCGCCGAGTGGACGGTCCGCGCACTTAGCCCGCTGGCCTCGCTCATGCGGACGGCCGCACGCCCCGTTGGGGCGACCAGCATCACCCGCGCGCGCTGCGCGACGGCGGCCGCCGCGATCGACTTGATCGACGCCGTCTTGCCCGTGCCGGGACCGCCCGTGATCACCGACAGACGGTGCTCGAATGCTGCGCGCAGCGCGGCGCCTTGCTCTGCGGTCAGGTGATCGACGTCGGTGTCGGGGGTTTTGAGCCGCTCGCTCGGCGTGGCGTCGATCAGGCGTGCGACCCGCTCGGCGAGCTCGGCTTCGAGCTCTGCGGTTTCGGTCCGGTAGATCCACTGGTCCTCTCGAACGACGTCGTGTTGGCGCTCCAGCTGCTCGATCAGATCGGACGGCGGCTGATCGCCGAGCAACTCGCGCGCGCTCGCGAGCAGTACGTCGGCCGGCAGGCACGTGCTGCCGCTGCGCTCGGACTCGGACAACGCGTGGAGGATCGCGGCGCGCTCGCGCTGCCGACGCCGCGCCTCGTCACCCGGTCCGGTTGCCCGGGCGATCCGGTCGGCGATCAGAAACCCGACTCCGAACACGCTCGTCAACTCGTACGGGTTGCCGCTGACCAGCTCGTGCGCCGCGGCGCCGTAGTGCTCGTGGATCCGGGGAGCGAGATACGCGAGCCCGTGCGGCGCGAGCAGCAGGTGCAGACGACGGGTGACGCGAATCGCCTGCCAAGACTCAACCGCCTCCTCGAGCCGGCGACCGTGAAGCCCGGCGCGTCGCAGCGTGGGATGCGGATCACGGTCGACCGCCTCCAGCACGCCCTGCGCCCCGTAGTGGTCGAGCAACAGCCGCGCGCGCTTTGCGCCGACGTGCTTGACGCGCGTCAGGTAGCTGACCAGCACCTGTGGGTCGTCGGATGGGAGCGGATGCGCCTCGGCCGCCTTGACCTGCGGCCCGTAGCGGCTGTCGTCTACCCACTCGCCGACAACGTGGGCCGCCTCGCCCCGCTCGAGGTGGACGAGTGGACCGACGACCACGACCGATTCGCCGTCGGCCCCGGTGGCGTCGACCACCGCCCAACCGGTCGCGGGGTTCGCGTACCGGATGTGACGAACCGTGACCGTGTCGTCAAAGCTCGCGTCCATCCCGAGGACGTTAGACGTGCCCAGGACAGACCGCGGCGATCGTCACGGAACTGGCACAGCGGGGCGCTCGTGCGTCATCGCTGCAGACGCTCATCCGTCACCGCTGCGCGCGCTCCGCCCGGCGAACGGCGGCGGTGATGCCCTCGCTACCGACGAGCTGCTGGAACGACCGCACCAGCGGCCGGACCGCCGCGATGCCGATCCTTCCCTGAGCACCGATCGGCTCCACGCGTACCTCCGATGCCAGCGCCGCCCGCTCGCCGTCCAGTTCCTGTACCCAGTGGGCGAATACGACCCGGGCGGTGCCGCGCTCGTCCCAGTCCCGGAACTCGTCGGGCGAGCTGAGCCGCGGATAGTCGCGGCGCAGCGTCCAGATCCGGCCGGCGAGACCGGCCACGAGCATTCGCTCACCCTCGTCGAGCACGACGAACGGCGGCTCGCGGAACAGCTCGTCATAGGTGGCGTCGCGGGCGAGCCCGGGAATCCGCCAGCGCACCAGCCGGCCCAGCAGGGCCGTATCAGACAGCGGCACCTCGCGCGCAGCGCGCCACAGCGCGTCCGCCGAAGCGGTGCTCTCCCGCCGATGTCGCACCGTGAGCGTGGGGTTCTCGATCCAGTCGTCGAGCTGCGGTTCGCACCGGGCTGCGGGGTGCATCGACTCCTGTTGTAGCGCACACTTTCGGCGATCATGCGCGACGTGCTTCGCCACCTGCTCGCACCCGTGGCTCCGAGCGCGGCGCGCGCGCTGGCGCTGCCGCGCACGTTGGCCGGCGCCGGCGGTGTCGCGCTGACGTTCGACGATGGTCCGCATCCGGAGGGGACGCCTGCCGTGCTCGACGTGCTCGCGCGCGCGGGCGCGCGCGCGACATTCTTCGTGATCGGCGAGCAGGTGGCGCGCCGCCCCGCGCTGGTGGCGGAAATCGTCGCGGCTGGACACACGGTGGCCCTACACGGTTATCGCCACCGGCTGCAGCTGCGGATGACCCCCGCCCAAGTCGAGGAAGACGTTGCGAGGGGTCTTAGCGCGATCGGCGACGCCGTCGGTGAGCGGCCGCAGTGGCACCGCGCGCCCTACGGGATCTACAGCTCCGCGGGGCTTTCGGCTGCACGGGGCGCGGGCATGCGGCCTCTGCTGTGGTCACGCTGGGGCAAGGATTGGCGCAAGCTCACGACCCCGTCGCGGATCGCTTCGCGCGCGCTTCACGGAGTGTTGCCCGGCGATGTGATCCTCCTGCACGATGCGGACTTCTACAGTGCCAAGAACTCCCACCGGCGGACCGTGGCGGCGCTCGAGTTGATCCTGTCAGAGCTCAGACACCGAAAAATCGCTACCGTCCTCCCTATCTGACAGCCTTGTCAGAGCGCACAGACATTGGCAGGATTGGCAAATTGCGCGTGGATGCACGCCGTCGGCCGGCGGAGCAGACGTGTTATCCGCACGTGAGGGCGCCCACCCAACATGACAACGGTTTCATCCTCGGCTTCCAACCAGATCGCCCCTGACTTCGCACGGTTTGCGATCGGCTTCGACGACCGCGATCGTGGCCGTTTTCACGCGCTGATCGACGAGGTGCTCGACTCTAACCGGTGGTCGGAGGCCGACATGAACGCCCGTTTCGAGGCAGCCTGGGAGGCCTGGAACGAGCTCCCGGCCGTGGCGCTGTCGAGCTGGACGGGCGGCGCGCTGGCGGCGCTCCACTTCGCCGGGGTGCAGGGCGAGACCGTGCTCTGCCCCTCGAACACCTTCATGGCGACCCCGCTGGCGGCGATCCGGTCGGGCGCCGAGGTGCAGTTCGTCGACTGTAACCGCGAGGACCTGTGCATGTCGTTCGTGGACTTCGAGCGCGCCGCTGAGCAGCACAGCCCGCGGGCCGCATTTCTGGTCCACATCGGAGGGCACATCGCCTTCGACTCCGAGCGGATCGCCGAGTACTGCAAACAGCACGGGATCTTCTTGATCGAGGACTGCGCTCACGCGGCAGGCGCGAGTTGGAATCGACGCAAGCCGGGTACATACGGCGACGCCGGGGTCTACTCCATGTACGCGACCAAGACGATTTCGACCGGCGAGGGCGGCGTACTCGTCTCCGCGCGGCCCGAGGTGATCGAGCACGCGCGCGACTTCCGAAACTACGGGAAGCCGAGCTATGACGTCGCGGGCCTCAATTTCCGGATGAGCGAGTTCACGGCGGCGCTCGGGCTGGTGCAGATCGAGCGGCTGCCCGAGATCGTCCGCTGGAAGAACGATGTGGCGCGAGCCGAGCTCGATGCCCACTACCCGAGCCGTCTGGAGCTTCCGGACGGAATGATCTCGGGGCTTTACAAATACATCGTGTTCGACTGGCTCGAGCGCTCGACCGGGCGGGTCTACGACGAGCCATGCCACCGCGTCATGGGCCACGAGATCGACCTTCCCAACAGCGACTGGGTGGCCCAGAACCACTCCTGCGTTCCCCTCTACTACCGGCCTGCCAGCTGAGCATCCGGATGCGCGTACTCGTTACAGGAGGCTCGGGCTTCATCGGCTCGCACGTGGTCGACAAGCTACGTGCGCGCGGTCACGAGCCGGTGATCTACGACCTGCGACCGTCGCCGTGGCACGAGCCCGGCTCAGTCGACACGGTGCTCGGCTCGATCACTGATCGCGAGGCGCTCGAGCGCGCGCTGCACAGCTGCGATGCGGTCGCCCACCTCGCGGCTGTCGCCGACGTCAACGACGTGCACGCCGAGCCCGAGGATGCCGAGCGCGTCAACGCGCGCGGCACGGTCGTGGTGCTCGAGGCGGCTCGGCGGGCCGAGGTCAAGCGGATCGTCTACGCCTCGACGATCTGGGTCTACTCCGACTGCGAGTCCGACGCGGTCGACGAGGACACGCTGCTGCCGGCACCCAGCCACCTGTACACCAGTACCAAGCTCGCCGGCGAGCTGTACTGCAAGGCCTACCAGGAGCTGTACGGGATCGACTACACGATCATGCGGTTCGGGATCCCGTACGGACCGCGCGCACGTGAGGCCGCGGTCGTCCCGGCGTTCGTCAACAAGGCGCTGGCCGGGGAGCCGCTGACGCTCGCGGGCGACGGCAGCCAATCGCGCAAGTTCGTCTACGTCGAGGATCTGGCCGACGGCGTCGCGCTGGGCCTCGAGGAGGTGGCGGTCAACCGCATCTACAACCTCGCGAGCGACGAGACAGTCACGATCAAGCAGATCGCCGAAACGATCAAGGAACTTATGGGCGACGTCGAGATCGTCCACACGCCGGCCCGGCCGGGCGACTTCGGCGGCAAGATCGTCTGTTCTAAGCGCGCCGAGCGAGAGCTCGGTTGGACCGCCTCGACCCCGTTCTCGGAAGGCGTGCGCAAGTACATCGACTGGCGCCGCGAACAGGCTGCTGTGCAGCGCGACGAGCAGGCGGCCGCGGTGATTCCCGCCGGCGAGCCCGACGCGGAGTCCAAGCCGCGCCAGGTGCTGATCATCTCGGCCGACATCGGCGAGGGCCACGACCTGCCGGCGCGCGCCGTCGCGCGCGAGTTCCGCGACGAGGACCCCGACGCACAGGTTTCGATCGTCAACGGGCTGCCGGCGATGGGGCCGATCCTGACCAAGGTGCTGCGCGAGAACTCGGCCTTCATGTTCCAGTACGTGCCGTGGCTGTTCGACTTCCAGTACTGGCTGTTCATGTACTGCCCGCCGACCCGCTGGTTGTCGCGCAAGCTGCTGACGATGCTCGGTCGGCGCGGGCTGATGCGCATGATCCGCGCGCACGACCCGGACCTAATCGTGTCGACGTACCCCGGCGTAACCGCCGTGCTGGGCGAACTACGAAGAAACGGGAGACTCAACGTCCCCTGCTACTCGTCGATCACTGACCTCGCCGGCCTGCAGTTCTGGGCCCACCCGGGGATCGACCTGCACTTCATCACGCATCCTGAATCGGCCGACGAGGTTGAGCAGATCGCCGGTCCCGGGAGCGTCCGGTGGGCCAAGCCGCCGACCTCGCCCGCTTTCCTTGCCGTGCGCTCGCGCGCCGACGCACGCCGGGCGCTGGGACTGCCTGCCGAGGGCCGCGTGATCGCGGTCTCCGGCGGCGGTTGGGGCGTTGGCGATCTCGCCGGCGCGACCCGGGCGGCGCTCGAGTTCGAGGATGCGACCGTCCTCTGCCTGTGCGGGCGCAACGACCGCCTGCGGGCAAAGGTCGCCAAGCGATTCGCGGGCGAGCCGCGCCTGCGGATCATGGGCTTCACCGACCGCATGGGGGATGTGTTGGCGGCAGCCGACGTCCTCGTCCACTCGAGCGCCGGACTGACCGTGCTCGAGGCGATCATTCGCGGCTGCCCGGTGGTCTCCTACGGGTTCGGCGTCGGGCACGTGCGCGCCTCGAATACGGCCCTCGAGCGTTTCCAGCTTGCCCAGGTGGCTCGTCACGAGCGCGACCTGGTGCCGAAGATCGACCGTGCGCTGGAGCACCGCCCTGACCCCGACAACTCGTTTGCCCGCCGTTCGCCGACCGCCGCGCTGATCCTGTCGGATGAGCGACGGGCGCGCCAGCGTCCGATCTGGCGGGTCCGAAGCGCGCGGGCGGCGACAACCGCCGCGGCGGCGATCGCGCTCGCGGCCTGGACGCTTACCACCGGAGCGTCGTACTCGCTGGTGGCCGACTTCGCGCACATCAAGCCGGTGACCGCGGTGGCGACCGATCATCCCGAGGTCGGCGTCCTGGTGGACGCTCCCAGCAGCGAGGTCCCGGCGCTCGCCGGACTGATGTCGCGTGACGGTGTCCACGCGTCGTTCACGCTCGAGCAGGCTTCGCTGCCGGCCGAGGACGCGATCATCGACGCAGGCGACGAGGCGCTGCCGGCGCTCCCGCCCGGCGGGCTGGTGCGCTGGCTTGGGACACGCGGGGAGCTGCGCAAGCTGCTCGATGCGATGGGCTACAGCCGCCACTTCCTGTACGTGTCCAACGGCCCGAGTCTCGGTCAGTGGCTGTTCGCGCACGGTGCTGGTGGACGGCCCGTCGCCGGCGCGGTGCGGCTGCAGGACCGCGATGACACGGTCGGGCGCCTGCGGCCAGGTGAGGTCGTCGAGTTCCAGGTTGCCAACGCCGCGGAGCTGCAGCCGCTGCTCGACAAGATGTTGGTGGCGACCCGCACCGAGCATCTGCGGGCCGTACCCGTCGGGCGCTTGATACACGACGCGGACTCGATGTAGTGGCGCCCTCGGCGCGACCGTCTGCGCCGATGACGCTCGAGCTGGACGACATTCGCAGCGCGGCACAGCGCCTGGAGGGGGTCGCGCACCGGACCCCGGTGATCACTTCCCGGACGCTGGATGGGATGACGGGGATGCGGCTGTGGCTGAAGCTGGAGCCCGTCCAGCGCGGTGGCGCGTTCAAGATTCGTGGCGCCTATAACGCGATCTCGTCGCTCGACGACGACACGCTGCGAAGGGGCGTGTGCGCCGTCTCATCGGGCAACCACGCGCAGGCGGTGGCGCTCGCGGCCAAGCTGTGTGGGACTCGGGCGGTGATCCTGATGCCGGCCGATGCGGCCGCGCTCAAACGCGCCGCGGTCGACGGTCACGGCGCCGAGGTGATCACATTTGATCGCTATCGCGACGACCGTGAACAGCTCGTCCGCGAGCTCGCGGCCGAACGCGACCTGGCGCTCATTCACCCGTACGACAATCTGTTGGTGATGGCCGGACAGGGAACGGTCGGACTCGAGCTTCTCGAGCAGGTGAGCTCGCTCGACGCGGTCGTGGTTCCGGTCGGGGGCGGTGGGCTGATCTCAGGCATCGCGACTGCGGTCAAGGCGCTGTCGCCGGAGACCCGGGTGATCGGCGTCGAGCCGCTCGCGAGCGACGACGTCGCACGCTCGCTGGCGAGCGGGCGGCGCGAACGCGTCGAGGTCGGCCCGACGATCGCAGACGGTCAGCAGACCGCGACGGCCGGCGAACTGACGTGGCCGGTGATCGAACGGCTCGTCGATGATGTCGTGACCGTCTCCGACGCGGAGATCATCGACGCGATGCGGTTTCTGTTCGAGCGCTGCAAGGTCGTCGCGGAGCCGAGCGGAGCCACGGCCGTCGCGGCGCTGCTCGCGGGGACGATCTCGCTCCCGAGCGCGCGCGTCGGGCTCGTCGTCTCGGGCGGCAACATCGGCGCGGAGGCGTTCGCGAATCTGATGCGATGAGCGCGCGCGATCGTCTGGTCGCGGAGCTGCGCGAGCGCGGCACGATCCGCACAGAGGCCGTCGCGGCTGCGTTTGCAGAGGTTCCACGCGAGCATTTCATCCCGTCACTGCTCGCCGAGCACGGGCTCGAGGCTGTCTACGCGGACGAGGCGGTCGTCACCAAGCGTGACTCGCACGGGATGCCGATCAGCTCCTCGTCGCAGCCGACGATCATGGCTCTGATGCTCGAACTGCTGGACCTGCGTCCTGGCCAGCGCGTGCTGGAGGTAGGTGCGGGAACCGGCTATAACGCGGCGCTGATCAGGCGGATCGTCGGTCGCGCCGGCGAGGTGACGACGATCGACGTCGACCCGGAGCTCGCACGGACAGCGCGCGCGGCGTTGCGGAGGGCGGGATACCGCGCACGGGTGGTCGTCGGCGACGGCCGCGCCGGCTGGGTAGGGCGCGCGCCGTACGACCGCATGATCATCACCGCCTCAGCTGACCGGATCCCGCGCGCGTGGCTCGATCAGCTGTCCGACGGTGGCCGCCTGATCGTGCCGCTGCGGCTCGACCCGGACGGCGCGGCGATCCAGCTGATCCCGACGTTCGAGAAACGCTCCGATCGTCTCCGGTCGGTGGCGATGACATGGGGCGGCTTCATGAGCCTCCATGACGGCGACGGCGGCTGGCACGGACCGCCCGACTCGCTCGGGGCGCACCGCTCGGTCGGGGGCAAACACACTTCGTTCGCGTCGCTGCACGGCAATGGAATCGCGCGGCTGTCGGAGCGCGCTGCGCGCGAAGTGCTGGCCGCGGTGATCGCCGGAGCCGGGGAGCAGCGCGCCGAGGGGACGACTCGGATGGGCGCCGGCGCGACGCCGCTGCTGTTGATCTACCTGCTCACGCGGATTCCCGCCGGCCGGCGGATCGCCCCGGTCGGCGACCGCGATCACGGCGTCGGCCTGGTGGAGCCCGCGAGTGGCAGCATCGCCCTGCTGACGGTTCCCAGCCCGTGGGGGCCCGACCAGGACGCGCGCGAGGATCCCGTGCGCTGGCGCCTGCACGCATACGGAGGGGGTGCCGCCGCGACTGAGCTGGAGCGTTTGCTCGCCGGCTGGAATGAGCTCGTCGACCACTCCGTCGGCGACGAGCCCAGACTGCGGCTGACCGCCTACGGGCATCGAGAGCAGCTCAGCGTGCGCTTCGGCTGGGGCTGAGCTCCGAGCGGCGCTTGCTAGCGTCGCGAGCGATGAACGCCGACACGCCTGCGGGCGTTGCAGCAACCTACTTTGAAGCGTGGAAGAGCAACGACGTCGACCGCGTGCGTCCGCTGCTCCAAGAGGACGTCGAGTTTGCCGGCGCCCTTGGCAGCACCCGCGGGGTTGAGGAGACTCTCGCCGGCCTCGGCCGCATGTTCGCGATAACCGACGCAGTCGAAGTCATCCACCGCTGGATCGACGGGCCCGACGTACTGACATGGTTCGAGCTACGCACCGCGACGGCCGGCCCGCTCGCGATCGCGAACTGGAGCCATATCGAAGCTGGGCGGATCACCCGGATCCGGGTCACGTTCGACCCGCGCCCGCTGCTTTCGTAGGTTCGCGCGAACCGCTCGCGCGCGAGTTGGCGCGCGCGTCGCCGCTACCAGTGGTCCCCGCGCGTCGGCGCTAGTGAACCCCGCGCGTCGGCGCTAGTGGACCCCGCGCGTCGGCGCTACCAGTGGACCCCGCGCGTCGCCTGCGCGAACGCCCGCAGCTCCGCCTCGCTGTGGCCCTTCGGCGGCTCGCCACCCTCCGGGAACAGCTGGTAGGCGCGATTGACGACCAGGTCCTGCGCACCCGGGGCCAACGCGTAGGTCAGCTGGCCGATGTTGCCGATCGCCGTTGCGACCTTCTTCGGCCGCTTACGGATCGCCTCCACGATCATCTGTGCCGCCTCTTCGGGGCTGAGTGTCGGGAAGCGGTCGTAGATCTTGGTCGGCGCGATCATCGGGGTACGGACGAGCGGCATGTAAACGGTCGTGATGTGGACGCCGTCGCCGATGATCTCGGGCCCGATCGAGCGCGAGAACGCGTCGAGCGCCGCCTTCGACGCCAAGTAGGCGGCGAACCGGGGCGTGTTCATCTGCAGCCCGATTGTCGAGATGTTGATGATGTGGCCGGTGTCGCGCTCGCGCATCGTCGGGAGCAGGCCAAGGATCAGCTTGACCGGCGCGAAGTAGTTCAGCTGCATGGTCCGCTGGTAGTCATGAAACCGCTCGTAGGAGCGGTTGACTGACCGGCGGATCGACTTGCCGGCGTTGTTGATCAGGATGTCGACGTGGCCGTGGACGTCGAGCACCTCCTTCGCCATCCGTTCGATGTCATCCGGATCCGATAGGTCGCACGGGTGCACGTAGCCGGTGCCGCCCAGTTCGTCGACCTCCTCTGCGACGGCCTCCAGCTTCTCCCGCGTACGCGCCACGAGTATCACGCTGCCCCGCGCACGGCCGATGTCGAGCGCCGTCGCCGCACCGATCCCCTGCGACGCACCGGTGATCATCACGATCCGCCCCTTGACCGCGTCTTCGAGCGATTGCGCGAGGATTCCCCCGGCGCCTGGGATCCGCTGACCGAACGCGCGTAGGGTGCGCACGCTCGAGACCGCCATATCGGTCAAGTCGGGGAGCATCTTCGTCTTGGCCGAGCATATAGGCCATGCGCGCGCCTCGCGCGGCGCTGGGAGGCGTGAAGGCCAAGCGACACCGCGGCGGTAGGTATGCATCCATCCGGGAAGTATGCGAACATACGTTCGATGATCGCCTGTGTCCTGATCCCGCGTTTTGCGCTTACGACCGCCGTCGGAGATCGTAGTGAGTTGTTGCAGTCGCCGACCGCGCTCGCGCCCGAGCCGGGCGGGGCACAGCAGGTCGGAGAGGTATCGCTGGCCGCGGAGGCGTTCGGGATCCATCCCGGGATGCGGCTCGGAGAGGCGTTGTCTCGCTGTCCGCGTCTGACGCTGATCCCGCCCGATCCTGCGGGGGTCGCCGACGGTTGGGAGCGGCTGCTCGTCCGGCTGGAGTCTGTCGGGGCGGCGGTCGAGCCCGAGCGTCCTGGGCTCGTGTGCTTTGACGCCCGGGGCCTGCTGCGGCTGCACGGTGGGCTCGACGGCGTGCTGTCGGCTGTGCGCCGTGCGCTGCGCGTGCCCGCTCGGTTAGGCGTCGCGCCGTCGCGCTTCGCTGCCGTCGCGGCGGCCTCCCGAGCAAGGTCGCGACGACCGGAAATCGTCGAGTGCAGATCCGATGGGCGCGGGGACCGCGAGCGGGCCCGTGCATATCTGGCTTCGCTACCGGTCGCGCTGCTGCGCGCCAGGCCATCGCTCGCAGAGCTCCCCGAGGCGCTCGAGCGCTTGGGCGTGGGGACGCTCGGTGAGCTTTCTGAGCTATCCGTTGCGGCTCTCGCGGACCGTTTCGGAAATGCCGGGCTGATCGCACACGAGCTTGCCAATGGCGGCGACAGTGCGCTCAGCCCACGACCGGCGAGCGAGTTCCTGCGCGAGGTGCTCGAGCTGCCCGAGGCCAACTCCGGCGCTCAGCTCCAGCGTGGTCTGGAGCTGCTGATCGATCGGTTGCTCGCGCGGCGCGAGCGGCGCGGGCGGACCATCCGGACGGTCGTCATCTCGGCGGTGCTTGTCGAGCAGGGAGGGACGTGGCGCGAACGCATCGTGTTTCGGGAGGCTCTCTCCGATCCTGTCCGGATGCGTCTCGTGCTGGCGCCGCGGCTGGAGCTGATGCCGGCTCCGGCCGAGACGCTCAGGCTCGCGATCGAGCAATTCGGTCCGCCGGCGACCGATCAGCGGGTCCTGCTGGACGACCCGTCCGCCGCACGGACTGCGCGTCTGCGCGAAGCCATCCGCCAGACGCGCGCCGCCGCCGGGTCCGATGCCGCGCTGAGAGTGCTCGAAATCGACCCTGGCTCCCGCTTTCCAGAGCGGCGCGCGGTCCTGACGCCGTTCGAGGCATGATCTGCTCGGTGTTACGCGGTGTCGTCGTGCGCGCTTCGCGACGGTTGCCGGTTTTGCGCGCGGTGCCGTCGTGAGCGGGCCGCGTCGCCTGTCGGTTCCGCGCCGGGTCACCGTCGAGGCGGGTGACGACGGGCGCCCGATGGTCGTCGACAGCCGGGAGATCGATTCGGTCCGAGAGTCCTGGCTGATCGAGGATCGTTGGTGGACGGACAAGCCATTGCGCAGGCATTACTGGGAGATCGTCACCACGTGCGGGCGCAACGACGTCGTGTTCTGCGATCTCGAGAGCGGGAGGTGGTGGCGCCAGCGATAGGGCAACACACATTGTTCGATCGGGCGCCGCTCAGCCGGGCTGCGTCGACGCGAACGGCGCTACGTAAACTGGCACCCGATGCCCCCTCGCGCGACTCCGATCGACCCCGGGCCGGTCGCGATCGGCACCTGGAGCGGTGGCCGCTTCATGCACTTCGGCGAGCCACTCGACGACGAGCGTTTCCAGGCGCTGATCACCCCGGACGAGTCGATCTACACGGTTCTGACCGCCGATGTCTACGGAACCGGTGATGCCGACCGGATGCTGGGGCGCGCGCTCGCGGGCTGTGACCGCGACGCGGTGTGCGTCGTCGGGGCGGTTGGGCATGACTTTTACAAGGGCGAGCGCAACGGACCCAAAGGCTTTCCGCGCTTCACGGATCCGTCGCTGCGGAGTCCGTCCGACTATGCCGACTATCTCCGCATGGCCACCGAGCAAAGCCTCGATCGCTGCCAGATCAGCTCCTTCGACCTGCTGTTGCTGCACAACCCCGACCGCATCGGGTACACGAGCGAGGCGGTCTGGAGCGCGATGGCGGGCCTGCGCGACGCCGGCCTGACGCGCCAGATTGGCCTGGCACCCGGCCCAGCGAACGGCTTCACGCTCGACGTGATCGACTGCCTCGAGCGTTTCGGCTCGTTGATCGACTGGGCGATGATCATCCTCAACCCGCTCGAGCCGTGGCCTGGCGAGCTGGTGCTGGACGCCGCCGCCGGTAATGACGTGAAGCTCATCACCCGCGTCGTCGATTACGGCGGCCTGTTCTTCGATGACCTGCGGCCGGGGCAGGAGCTGGCCCGCGGCGACCACCGCGGCTTTCGCCCCGCCGGCTGGATCGAGGCGGGTCGCGCGCGGCTGGACGCGATGCGCCCGATCGCCGACCGCGCCGGGCTGACGATGATCCAGCTCGCCTGCCAGTGGAACCTCGCCCACGGTCCCGTCAGGTGCGCGGCACCGACGCTGATCCAGGAGGTCGGGCCCGAGGCCAAGCCGATCGAGGACAAGCGCGCCGAACTCGCCGCGCTCCCAACCGAGATTCGGTTGACCGCCGACGAGCTGGCGGAGATCCGGGCGCTCGGCGACAACACCGGTTGCATGGCGCTCAAGGGCGCCAATCCCGAGTACTCCGGCGAGCAGCTGCCCGACCGCTGGACGCTCGACGAGCGCCTCGAGGATGTCGCGCGGCGCTGGCAGATTGAACCGACGCGCGACCTGGCCCACCGAGTCGCCGCGTGAGCTTCAAGCTCACCGGCGGCTGTGCTTGCGGCGCTGTCAGGTTCGAGATCGACTCGCCGCTCGTCTCGAGCATCTACTGCCACTGCACGCGCTGCCAGCGCCGCACCGGAACCGCAGCCTCGGCCAACGCGCGCGTTGCGCCGGGGTCTTTCACGATCGTCGCCGGCGAGCAGTTGATGCGCGCGTGGAGTCCCGAGGGCGGCGCCGAGAAGTGGTTCTGCGGCGAGTGCGGATCGGCGCTGTTCAGCCGTGACCCGGATGACCGCGACAAGATCGGAGTTCGGCTCGGCGCGCTGGACTCAGACCCGGACATCCGCCCCAGCGCCCGCCAGTACGTCGCGTACGCGGCGGCTTGGGAGCAGATTCCCGACGACGGGCTGCCGCGCTACCCCGAGGCCCGACCAGCGGGCTGAGCCGCGATCACGCTGGGCGGTTTCGGCGCACCCGCCCCGTCGTCGACGCCACCTTCGTCTAGCGCCGGACTAGACGAAGGTCTAGGTTTGAATCCCCTCGTCCTGATCGACACTGCCTTAGGCAATGAAAACGGTGCGATGACCACGGCGATGCACAGCAGGCGGGCGAGGGCAGACGCCGCTGGTAGCCGCACCGCAGGCGAGTGGCGCGGAAGCCTGCTGTTTGGCTGCGTGGCGTTCGCCGCGAGCGTCGCAGCGCTCGCGTACGCCACCACCGCAGGCAAGGGGCTGCTCCGCTTCAACGACTTCTACCGGGAGGCCCTGCCGGCATACACCGCGCTGACGCACGGACACCTGCTCGGCTTTCTGCGACTGGCTCCGACCTACGTCGGTTCGCTCGTGCTGCGAGCGCCGTTCGCGGTGATTCCGAGCATCTGGGGCGGCGGGCCGCGCGCGATCTATTTCGCCAGCGCGCTCCCGTGCATGCTCGCGCTCGCCGCGTTCTGCACCTGGCTTGCCGCCCAGCCCCGGAAGGGCGCGCCCGCCGGTCGGGCGGCGCGGGTCGGCGTGGTGGTCCTCTGCATCTTCAACCCGATCACGCTTGTGGCGCTGTTCGGTGGCCATCCCGAGGAGGTGCTGGGCGCGGTCCTGTGCGTCGCTGCCGTGGTGCTCGCGGTGCGGGGGAAACCAGGCTGGGCAGGCTTTCTGGTCGCGCTCGCCGTGGTCAACAAATCGTGGGCGCTGGTCGCGGTTCCGGTCGTGTTCGCCGTCATGCCCACGCCGCGGCGACGGGCGCTGATCACCTTTGCGATGACGCTCCTTGTGGTGCTGGGTCCGATCATGGTCGCTCGCCTCCACGGGGCGGGCACGGGTGTCAGCGCGAGCGTCACCGCGGCCGGAATCGGGGGCATCTTCAATCCCCCGCAGCTGCTGTGGTGGTTCGGCTCCCATGCCTGGATCGTCCAGGAGTCGCGAGCCTTGATCGTCGCGGTGGCGATCGCCTTCGGCGCCTCGTGGTGGTTCATCCGCGGGCGCGGTACGCCGACCGGCAGCGGGCTGTCGCAGGCGTTGCTGCTCCTGACGCTTGTGTTCCTCGCCCGCGCGGCGCTCGACCCGTGGAACAACCTCTACTACCACGTGCCGTTCCTGTTTGCACTGATCGCCTACGAATCGAGCCGCGGGCGAATGCCGCTATTGACGAGCGCGTACACGCTCCTGCTGTTGCTGGTCGTGCCGCTGAGCGGGGTCTTGGACGTCTCCCGCGATACCCACGCGGCGCTGTACGCGGTCGTCGTGTTGCCGACGTTCGCCTGGATGGTTGCGAAGCTGTACCTGCCGGGCGGGTTTGCATCGGCTCAGCGCGGGGGCGCCGGCGACTCACCCTCGGCCAGCTCTTCACGCAGCCACTCGCAGCCGACCGACAGGTCCTCGACCCCCATCGCCGCGGCCACGTTGAGCCACATCCCGTAGCGGAAGAACTCATCGATCCGTTCGGAGTCGGCGCCCGAGATCCGCTGCACCTGCGCGACCAGTCGCGCATAGTTCGCCTCGGACGCGATCGCGAATCACCGGATCGTCGCACGCCGCGTAGGACTGCAGCTGCAGCATCAAGTAGTCGCGCTCCATCTCCAGCAGCTGCGTATACGAATGCCCCATCGCCGTCATCACGTCGGTATCGGGCAGCGCGATCGCCGGATCGAACTCCGCGGCCGCGCGGTCAAAGGCAGCTGCGGTCGCCTCGAAGCAGCGGTCGACCGCGGCGAGGAACAGATCGCGCTTGCTGCCAAACAGGCTGAACACGTACGGCTGCGCGACGCCGACGCGCCGCGCAATCCGGTCGACCGGGGTGCCGTGCAGGCCGCCGCGAGCGAACTCGTGGAGCGCCGCCTCAATCAGAGCGTCCCGGCGCTCGGAGGCCGGGACGCGCTGACGTGAGGGGCGCTGCTCAGTGGTGCTCGAGTTAGTTGCCATCTTGATCCGATCCTACGCGACGCTCAGGCAGCCGTCTGAGCGAGCGCGTGGCTGTCGCCGATCGCCGCCTGCGCCTCTGCCTGCTGACGCGCGGCGGCCCGGGTGCTGAACGGCAGCGCTGCCGCGACCAGAGCGCCAGCCGCGAGCACGGCCGCGCCGACCCAGACGGCCGGGGTCATGCCGTTCACGAACGCCTGCGGCGACGTGTACGCCCCGTGGTTGGTGAACACCGTCGCGAGCACCGACACACCCAGCACGCCACCCAGCTCGCGGATCGCGTTGGTCGCGCCGGAGGCCTGGCCGGCCTGGTCGGTGCGGACCGCCGACAGCACCGCGTTGGCGGCGGGGGCAAACACGAGTGCCATCCCGGAGCCGGCCAACACGAACGGCCCGATCAGGCTCGCGTAGCTGAGGTCGACGCTTGCCACGGACGCGATCCAACCCAGCGCGATCGCCTGGAGGCTGAGCCCGGCGACCATGAACGGCCGACTTCCATAGCGCTCGGAGAAGAAGCCCGCCAGCGGCGAGACGATCATCGTCGCCCCGGTCCAGACCAGCAGCTTGACGCCCGCCTGCAGCGGCGTGTTATGCAGCACGTCCTGCAGGAACTGGCTCAGGAAGAAGATCGAACCGAACATCCCGAAGTACATCGTCAGCGAGACGACGTTGGTGACCGCGAAGCCGCGGTCGGCGAAGAAGCTCATCGGCAGCATCGGCTTGTCGGTGCGCCGCTCCTGGACGATGAACGCCAGCACGAGCAGCGCGCCGGTGATCAGCGAGACCAGCACCTGAGTGTTGGTCCAGCCCAGCGACTGTGAGCGGACGAGCCCGAACACCAGGCCGAACAGGCCGCTCGAGCCGAGCACGAGCCCGGGCAGATCGAGGTCGCGGTTGGGCCCGTAGCTCTCGGTCAGCCGTGCGCCGGCGAGCGGCACCAGCACGGCACCGATCGGCACGTTGATCCAGAAGATCCAGTGCCACGAGGCGGCCTGGATGACGGCGCCGCCGACGAGCGGGCCAAGCGCCACTGCGATTCCGCTGATCGCGGACCAGATCCCGATTGCGACGCCGCGCCGCGCGGGCGGAAAGGCGTCAGCCAGCAGCGTCAAGGTCAGCGGCGTCGCGATCGCGGCGCCAATTCCCTGCGTCGCGCGAGCGGCGATCAGCAGACCGGACGTCGGCGCGAGTGCCGCGGCCGCGGACGACAGGGTGAACAGCGCGATGCCGGTCATGAACATGCGCTTGCGGCCGAACCGGTCGCCGAGCGCGGCGCCGGTCAACAACAGGACCGCGTATGACAGCACGTAAGCGTTGACGGTCCACTCGAGCGCCTGGATCGAGGCGCCGAGGTCACGGTGGATGCTCGGTAGGGCAACGCTCACGACGAGGTTGTCGAGCACCACCATGAACAGCCCGATCGAAACGATTGCGAGGGTCCAACCCCTCTTGCGTGACTCGGTCATCGACGCCTCCAAGTTCTTAGTGACTGCTAACTACGCAGGAGATTAGCAGCCACTAATAACTTGTCAAGACCAAATTTTGCGCGGCGGTCTCCGAGCTGGCCCGCGCGGCGTCCACCGGGCGGATCGGGCGGCGGCCCGTAGCGGATCAGTCGGGTGGCCCGAGCCTCGCCTCCTCGCGCGTCGGCTCAAACAGCTCGACCGGGTTCCCGGATGGGTCCTCGACCAGGATCTGCCTGCCGCCTACGCCCTCGACGATCTCGTTGCGGAAGCGGGCGCCGGCTTGCCGCAAGGTCCCCACCGTCGCTCCGAGATCGTCGACCTCGAGCTGGAAACGGTTCCAGCCACCCGGTGCCGGAAGCGACCCGTCGGGCATCGCCTGCCCGCCGCCGGGGCCGCCGCCCGGCGCGCTCAGCACGAGTCGCAGGTCACCGCGCGAGAGCATCGCGAACGAGGGAGCCGGGTGCATTACCTCGGCGAAGCCGAGCTGGCCGCAATAGAACTCGATCGCGGCGTCGACGTCATCGACGATGTAGCGGACGCTGACTGTGGCCATGGGTCTCTCCTTTGAGTCGTCCTCAACACGTGCGAACATATGTTCGTAGATGTACACCGAGCTTCACTGCCACTCTGCATTCTCGTTCCTCGATGGCGCCTCGCTACCCGACGAGCTTGTCCCGGCTGCGCTCGAGCTCGGCTACGAAGCCCTCGCGTTGACTGACCACAACACGGTTTCGGGCTCGATGGAGTTCGCCGTCTCGGCCCGCGCGCTCGGGCTGCGCGCGATCCACGGGGCCGAGGTCGACCTCGACGAGCCGGATGACTCGCGCGCGGCCCAGCGCGAGCGCCACCTGACGCTGCTGGTCAAAAACGCGACCGGTTGGTCGAACCTATGCCGGATCCTGACTCGCGCGCACGCGCACACGCGCGATGGCAGACCGGGAGCGCCGCCCTCTGACCCGTCGGTGCCACTGGAGACGGTCCTCGAGCACTCCGAAGGACTCGTCTGTCTGAGCGGTTGCGCGCTCCACGGCGTGCACGACGAGCCGACGCTGCGGCGACTGCTCGAGGCATTTGGGACGGAGGGGTTGCGGGTCGAGCTCCAACGGCCGTTCCTGCGCGATGACCGGGCGCGCAACCGGCGACTGACGGCGCTCGCGCGGCGGCTCGGGGTGGCCTGTGTCGCGACCGGCGATGTCCATGCCCACGCGCGCTCTCGCGCGCAGCTCCAGGACGCATTCGTAGCCATCCGTCTGCACACCACGCTCGACGCCTCCGAGCCTCAGCGGCGGGGGAACTTCAGCCACGTGCTCGATTCGCCCGCCGCGATGACCGAGCGCTTCGCCGAATATCCCGAGGCGGTCGCCGAGACAGCTCGCCTCGCCGACGGGCTGCGCTTCGACCTGCGAAGCGACCTCGGTTACCGCTACCCCGGGGCCGAGGATGAACAGGCGATGCGCAACTTGACTGAGCTCTGCTGTGCGCGCCTCGAGGAGCGCTATGAGGATGCACCGGCCGATACGCGCGAGCGCGCACGAGAGCGCCTGCGAGAAGAGATGCGGATCATCGAGGCACTGCATCTGCCGGGCTTCTTCCTGCTCCACCACGATCTGCTCGAGCTGGCCCGGGAGGTGGCAGTCGAGGTGCGCGGTACCGGCAGCGCCCGGGCGCTGCTGCCACCCGGACGCGGCCGCGGGTCGAGCGTCTCGTCGATCGTCTGCTACCTGACCGGGCTTTCGCATGTCGACCCGATCGCCAACGAGCTGCTGATCGGTCGGTTTCTCAACGAGGAGCTGACCTCGCTGCCCGACATCGACCTCGACTTCCCGCGCGACATCCGGGAGAAGCTGATCCCGCGCGTGCACGAGCGCTATGGGCGCGACCGGTCGGCGCTCGTGGCCGCCTTTCCCACATATCGCGCGCGCGGCGCGATCCGCGAGCTGGGCAAAGCGCTGGGACTGCCACCGGGGGAGATCGAACGGGTCGCGCGGGGCAGCGAGGGGTGGGATGCGCGAGATGTCGGCAAGGACATCGAGAGCACGGGCCGGCGGGGGCCGTCCGGGCGGTGGGGGTGGCTCGCTCGCCTCGCCGCCGAAGCGCACGGCCTGCCGCGCCACCTGTCTCAGCACTCGGGGGGGATGATCATCGCCACCCGGCCTCTGATCGACTGCTGTCCGATCGTGCCCGCCGCGATGGAGGAGCGCCAGATCGTTCAGTGGGACAAGGACTCCTGTTCGGACGCCGGCTTTCTGAAGATCGACCTGCTGGGGTTGGGAATGCTGTCCGCTGTCGAGCGGACCGTCGAGCTGATAGCTCGCACTCGGGGCGAGCGGATCGACTTGTCTCAGATTCCCTATGACGATCCCGCGACCTACGAGTGCATCCAGAACGCCGACACGACCGGCGTGTTCCAGATCGAGAGCCGGGCCCAGATGCAGTCGCTGTACAGGACCCGTCCCGCGAACCTCAAAGATCTGACGATCCAGGTGGCGATCGTCCGTCCCGGTCCGATCCAGGGAGGCGCGGTCAACCCCTATATCGCGCGCCGTCAGCGGCTGCGGGTCGAGCCCGATTACCAAGTTCCCTACGACCACCCGTCGCTCGAGGAGGTGCTCGGTGAGACGCTCGGGACGATCATCTTCCAAGACCAGGTGCTCGAGGTCTCGATCGCGTTTGCCGGCTTCTCGCCCGGGGAGGCCGAGGGTCTGCGCCGCGCGATGAGCCGTAAGCGCTCAGAGGCGGCGATCCAGGCCTACCACGACCGTTTCGTCCAGGGCGCTCAGCGCAAGCATGGGGTCGATGCCGAGACCGCCGAGCGCGTTTTCGCGATGGTCAAGGGATTCTCCGGCTTCGGCTTCCCCAAGGCCCATGGCGCCGCGTTCGGCCTGCTCGCCTACCAGTCGACATGGCTGCGGGTCCACTACACCGCCGAGCTTCTCTGTTCGCTGCTCAACGAGCAGCCGATGGGCTTCTATCCGCCAGACGCGCTGGTCCACGAGGCCCAGCGGCGAGGGATCGAGGTCCTGGCGCCCGACGTCAACGAGAGCGGTGTCGAGTGCGACATCGAGCTCGCCGATCGGCGGGTGCGGATCGGGCTCGGCTACATCCGCGGCGTCCGGACCGACGAAGTCACGGCGCTGGTCGCCGCCCGCGAACGCGGTGGGCAGTTCAGAAGCCTGTCGGACCTCGCCTCACGTGCCGGCTCGAGCGCGTCCTCGCTCGAGCTACTCGCGTGGTCGGGGGCGTGCGACAGCCTCGCGCAGGGCGTCGGATCCCCCCGGCGCCTGGCGCTCTGGCAGCTCGGCGTGACGGCGCCCGGCCGCCGCGTGCCCGGTGGTACGCAGCTCGCGCTGCCGCTCGATCTGCCGGTGCCGCCGCGGCTGCGGAAGCTGTCTGACTGGGAGTCGATGCTCGCCGACTACAGCACCACCGGTCTGACTGTCAACACACATCCGCTCGCGTTGCTGCGCGACCGCCTCCCCGCCGACGCGGTCACCAGCCGCGACCTCGAGACGCTCGAGCACGGCTCCCGGGTGCGGGTCGGAGGACTGGTCGTCGCCCGCCAGCGGCCCGGGACCGCTGCCGGCATCGTGTTCCTGTTGCTCGAGGACGAGCTCGGAACGATCAACCTGATCGTGCCGCCGCGGGTATATGAGCGCCACCGCCTGACCGTCAGGACTGAGCCGCTGATGCTCGCGGCGGGCAAGCTCGAGCGACATCCGGCCGCTGGAGGCGCGATCAACGTGCTCGTCGACCAGGTCGGCTCGATCGACGCGCCTGACCAGATCCTCGCCGAGATCAAGGACTTCTCGATGCTCGACGAGCAGGTGCGGCGCGGGCTCGCCGAGCAGCGGGCCGCGCAGGCCGGCGCCGACCGCGGCGATGTCGGAAGCGAGGCAGAGGACTTTCGCGCGGTCGCGCCGCCCGTGATGAGCTTCGCGTCTGGGCGCAGGCGCTAGACCTCCCACGGCGCTCTCGCGATAAGGTCCCGCTCGCAGTGCTCGCGGTCGGACTCTTCATCGCCTTCTGGGTCGTGCTCGGGTTGGGCGCGTTCCTGATCGCTGGACGGCGCGGCCGTTCCGCGTCACCCGCCGCTCAGAGGCGGGGCTCAAACCGGCTTGTCGGGTTGGCCTTCGGGTTCATGGTGGTCGTGTTCGGGATCGGGCTGCCAGCGGCGATCCTGATCGGCAACCGGGTCAACGCGAACGCCCAAGTCGGCGGCTACCGGCTGACCGCCGGTGAGAAGACCGGTCGCGAGCTGTTTGGCCAGCACTGTGCCGTCTGCCACACGCTGGCCGCGGCCAATGCGATCGCCAAGGTCGGACCCAACCTCGACACGGTCAAGCCCGCCGCATCGCTGGTCCTCCACACGATCAACAACGGCTGTCTCCCCAACGCGCCGTCGGGCTCGGCCCAGGTGTGCCTCGGATACGGCGTCATGCCGGCCAACGTCGTCACCGGCAACAACGCGCGCGACGTCGCGAACTTCGTCGCTCAGGTCGCCGGTCGCGAGTAGCTTCACGCAGAGGCCGGAAAATGCGAGGTCTCGGCCGGCCGGAAAAGGCGATCGTCCGCGGCCGCTGTTAGCATCGCGCGACCGATACCGCTGAATTCCCATCCCGCTCACGCCGCCCCTGGCGCGGGAGGGGACTGAAAGAGGGTTATCTGATGGCGCGACCCAGCGCAACGGCGCCGAGGCGACGGACCGGCTCGGCGACTTCACGCTACGAATCTCCGTCAGTAGAGGAGCGCCTCGAGCGCTGGAACGACCGCTTTGACTACGCCCCCCGCAGCGGCGGCGCGAGCGGGCGCCGCACGGTCAGGATCAGCGGCCAAGGGGCCGAGGGGTATACGACGCGCAACGGCACCCGCCCCTCGACGGCTCAGCGATACCGTCGGCCCAAGCCATACGAGCGCGCCGGCTTCCGCCCCGACCGAGTGGCGATGTGGGCGGTCTTCCTGGGCGTGTTGCTGATGCTCGCCGCGATCGCCAGCGCGCACGCTTAGCCGCCACCTTTCCCTGGCTTAGCCGCCTCTGGATCCCCGGTGATCCTCCGTTTATCGCCGGTCGTATAAGGAGATAGCGCGTTCGGGTGCCCTTGTGCTGGGGCCGGCGCGAGCGTACACTTATAAAGCGTAAGCAGGTGTCAAAACTAAAGGGCGGGCCGTCTGGCGCCGCCATGATTTAAGACCTTTCGGTGGTCAATATGAAGACTCCAATGAGCCGATTCCAAATCCACGACGACCTTACGGCGCCCGAGGGTTCGGTCGCCGTGCTTCGCGGCGCCCTCTCCTCGGGCGGACAGCTTCCCAACTTCATCGGCGTACTTGCCGGATCGCCCGCTGCGCTTCGCGCGTACGCGCGGTTCCGCTCCGAGTTGCGTCACGGCAGGCTGACCCTCCCGACGCTCGAGCGGATCGCGCTCGCCGTCGCCGAGCATTACCAGTCGGAGCCCGGGCTCGCGATTCACTCGCGCGCCGCGCGGAGCGCCGGCCTGGCGATCGACGAGGTGGCGCTGGCGCGCCAGTTCAACTCCAAGGATCCCCGTGAGGCGGCGCTGCTGCGGTATCTGCAGGCGCTGCTCGAGAAGGGCGCCCGCCCGCCGATGCACCTCCACGAGGAGGCGCGCGAGGCCGGCTGGGACGACGAGGAGATCCTCGAGGCGATCGCTGCCGTGACACTCGAGGGATTTACAGCGATGGTCAACGTCGCCGGCGAAGTGCCCGTCGACGGCTCGACCGAAGCTTCAAGAGCGCTGGAAGCCGCCTGACGTCGTAAGCTGACATAACTCATGGCCGCTCACGAGCAGACCGGCACGGCCTATGGGACGCGAAGCAATTGCTGCCCCCTCTATCACGAGGCGGTCGAACTGGTCGGGCGGCGCTGGACAGGCGCGATCCTGCAGGTGCTGATGGATGGACCGATGCGCTTCTCCGAAATCGGGCAGGCGATCCCTGAGCTCTCGGATCGCCTGCTGTCGGAGCGCATGAAGGAGCTCGAAGCGCGCGGCTTGGTCGAGCGCACCGTGATCGCCGGTCCGCCGCTACGCGTGCAATACGAGCTCTCGAAGATGGGTCATGACCTCGAGCCGGCGCTGAATGCGATCGGCCGCTGGGCGAGGCGCTGGCTCGGCGACCACCCGGTCTCGGGCACGAGCGAGCACCCCGTCTCGGGCGCGAACCGCTAGTCCAGCGGCGCCGAGCGCGTCGCGCCCCGTCGAGGCTCGCGTGGTCGCACAGCACCCGGCCGCCCGAGAATCGGGTGAACGGTACGACTCGCCGACAAGTAACGTTTCGCAGCCATGACCGTCACTGACCGCCCGCTGACCGCCGAGGACGTGATCGCGATCGTCGCCGAACGCGACATCCGGTTCATCCGCCTGTGGTTCACGGACATCCTCGGGCAGCTGAAATCGTTCTCGATCAACGTCACCGAGTTGACCGACGCGTTCGAGGGCGGGATGGGCTTCGACGGCTCCTCGATCACGGGCTTCAACGCGATCGAGGAGTCCGACATGATCGCGATGCCCGACGCCACGACCTTCATCGCGCTCCCGTGGCGCCCCAACGAGGCCGGCGTGGCGCGGATGTTCTGCGACATCGTCACCCCAGAGCGGACTCCGTACGAGGGCGACCCGCGCCACGTGCTGCGGCGCGCGATCGAGCGCGCCGAGCGGATGGGCTTCGACCACTTCTACGTCGGCCCCGAGCTCGAGTACTTCTACTTCCGAGACGCGAAGTCGACCGAGGTGCTCGACGAGGGCGGCTACTTCGACCTGACGACGCTGGACGCCGGCTCGGACCTGCGGCGCGAGACGGTGCTCGCGCTCGAGCAGCTGGGGATCCACACCGAGTACACCCACCACGAGGTCGGCCCCAGCCAGCACGAGATCGACATGCGCTACGCGGACGCGCTGAAGATGGCGGACGACTGCATGACCTACAGGATCACGGTCAAGGAATACGCGATGAAGTACGGGCTGCACGCGACCTTCATGCCCAAGCCGCTGTTCGGCAAGAACGGCTCTGGCATGCACACGCACCAGTCGCTGTTCCGCGGCGACCACAACGCGTTCTTCGATCCCGACGATCCGCACTACCTGTCAGAAGTCGGCAAGGCGTTCATCGCCGGGCAGCTGCGCCATGCGCGCGAGATCTGCTCGATCTTCGCCCAGTGGGTCAACTCCTACAAGCGCCTGGTGCCCGGCTATGAAGCGCCGGTGTACGTCGCGTGGTCGCGGCGCAACCGCTCGGCGCTGGTGCGCGTGCCGCTGTATCACCCCGGCAAGGAGCGGGCGACGCGGATGGAGCTGCGCTGCCCGGACCCGGCCTGCAACCCGTACCTGACGTTCGCGGTCCTCTTGCAGGCGGGGCTCGAGGGAATCGAGCACGGCTACGAGCTGCCCGACCCGATGGAGAAGAACCTCTACCACCTGGCGCCCGAGGAGCGCCGGCGGCTGGGGATCGAGCAGCTGCCCGAGACGCTGGGTGAGGCGATCGAGCTGACCGCCCAGTCAGAGCTCGTACTGCGGACGCTCGGCGAGCACATGTTCAACCGCTACATCGAGATCAAGCGCCAGGAGTGGGACGACTACCGCGTCCAGGTCACTCCCTGGGAGCTGCAGCGCTACCTGCCGGTGTTGTGATGTCCGGCTCGGCGCATGCGCCGAGCCGCCCGGCGCGCATGCGCGCCGGGGGCCGGGCCGCATGCGGCCCGGCCTGCTAGTCGAGCGCGGCCGAGAGTTCCTCCGCGCTGGTGACCGGCGCCTGGCAGACGAAGTGCTCGCACACGTAGGCGGCCGTGCGGCCGTCGACCGGCGTGCGGTCCTGGAGCAGCGGGACGCCGTCGACCTCGCCGCCGGCGAGCACCAGGTGCGGGCGGTAGGCGCCGCGGACGACCGATAGGAGCTGCTCGGGTTCCGGGCCGACGATCGCCACCTCGCGCACGCGCGCGAGATAGAAGTCGATCGCCTGTAGGGCGTGTCCGAACGCGAGCGGGTGACGGCCGGCGACGGGCGCCAGCAACCGCAGCACGCCGACCCCGTGGCGCTCGTAGTCGGCGTTGCCCGACAGCAGCGCCAAGCGCAGCAGCCCGTAGCCGGCGGCCGAGTTCCCCGACGGGATCGGCGAGTCCTCGAGGTCCTTGCGCCGCGCGAAGCCGTTGTCCTGGTCTGCCGCGGTGGTGAAGAAGCCGCCCCGTTCGGGATCGGCGAAGCGCTCGATCATCTGATCGGCAAGCGTCACCGCCTCGCGGTACCAGCGGGGATCGAACGTCGCCTCGTACAAGGTCGTCAACGCCTGCACGAGGTACGCGTAATCGTCGAGGAACGCCGGGATGGTGCCGGTCCGCGTCAGCTGGCCGTCGGCAGGCAAGAGCACCTCGGCGGCGGCGGTTGCGGCGGTCAGGTACGGCTCGTGCCCGAGCGCGGCCCCGGTCTCGGCGAGCGCCGAGATCATCAGCGCGTTCCACGAGGTCAGCCGCTTGTCGTCGAGTCCCGGTCGGACGCGCTGCTCGCGGATCGCGTACAACCGCTCGCGCACGTCGTCGGGCACCGGGCCCCGTGCACGCAGGACGTACTGCCCGTCCTCGAACGGCGCTAGCTCGAACAGCTCCGCGGCGTCGCCCAGCTCGTCACGCGTCCAGATGTAGAACTTGCCCTCGACGCCCTCGGAGTCGGCGTCGAGCGCCGCGTAGAAACCGCCGTCGTCGTCGCGCATCTCGCGCAGCGCCCAGTCGAGCGTCTCCGTGCAGACGCGCCGCAGCAGCGGCTCGGCTGACACCTGCCAGCCGTGCAGGTAGGCGCGCGCCAGCAGCGCGTTGTCGTACAGCATCTTCTCGAAATGGGGGACGGTCCAGGTGGAGTCGACCGCGTAGCGCGCGAAGCCGCCACCGATCTGGTCGTAGATCCCGCCCTGGGCCATCGATCGCAGCGTGTGCAGCGACATCTCGCGCTCGCCGCGCATCAGCAGCAGCTCGATCACCGACGTCATCGGGAACTTCGGCGCGCGCGCGAAGCCGCCGTTAGCGTGGGTCATACGATCCGCGCAGGCCATCGACCGCGTCGAGCAGGATCTGCTCGGTGATCGGGTCGTCCGACGGCTGCAGGCGGGCGCTTGAGTCGAGCGCGCCGAGGATCTGAGCGCCGGAGCTGCGGACCTCGTCGCGACGCTCGTCCCACGCCGTGCCGACGGCGTCGAGCACCGCCCCCCAGCTCGGCAGGCCGTGGCGCGACTCGGGCGGGAAGTAGGTGCCGACGAAGAACGGGGCCTGCTCGGGCGTCAAGAACGCGTTCAGCGGCCAGCCGCCCTGCCCGGTCATCGCCTGGCAGGCCTCCATCAGGACGGCGTCGATGTCGGGCCGCTCCTCGCGGTCGACCTTGACGCACACGAACCGCTCATTCATCAGCGCCGCGGTCGGCGGGTCTTCAAACGACTCGTGTGCCATCACGTGGCACCAATGACACGCCGAGTACCCCACCGAGACCAACAGCGGCCGCTGCTCGTCTGCGGCCCGCTGCAGCGCCTCGTCGCCCCATGGGTACCAGTCGACCGGGTTGTCCTTGTGCTGCAGGAGATACGGGGACGTCTCGCGCGCGAGCCGGTTGGACACGAATACCAGGCTACCCCGGCGGGGAACCCTCAATAGGCTGTAGATCAGTGCTTCGAACGAGGAAGGAGTGAGCTTGAGCCACCATCGCGAGCCGGTGACCGCGCCAGACGCACCCGACGCGGTCGGGCCGTACGTCCATGCCATGCGGACCGGGGACCTGCTGTTCTGCTCGGGTCAGATTCCGCTCGACCCCAGGACCGGCGAGATGGTCGGCAGCACGCGCCGCCGACCAGGCCGGGCGCTGCCTCGAGAACCTCGCCGCCGTCTGCCACGCCGCGGGCGCTACGCTCGGAGATGCCGTCAAGGTGACGATCTACCTGACCGACATGTCGGAGTTCGGCGCCGTCAACGAGGTTTACGCGTCGTTCTTTGAGTCCAGCCCGCCCGCGCGCGTGGCGGTCGGCGTCGCGGCGCTGCCGCGAGGCGCCCAGGTCGAGATGGACGCGGTGGTCGCCCTTGGCGGATGAGCCCGTTTCGGTCGCCGCCGAACCGGCGGGTCCGACGGCCGACGACGTTCGGCGGGCGGCGGCTTCCGGCATCGGCGTAATCCGCGAGACCCCGGTCCTGAGCTCGCAGACGCTCGCCGAGCGGACCGGGACTCAGGTGGCGCTGAAGGCCGAGAACCTGCAGCGCACCGGCTCGTTCAAGCTCCGCGGAGCGCTGGCGAAGATCGCCTCGCTCGACGATTTCGAGTGCGCCCACGGGGTCGTGGCCGGGAGCGCCGGCAATCACGCCCAGGCGGTTGCCTACGCGGCTCGCGCCCGCGGCGTCCACTGCGAGGTGTTCATGCCCGAAACGGCCGCGATCGCCAAGGTCGAGGCGGCCGTCTCGCTCGGTGCCGAGGTGAGGCTGGTCGGCCCGACCGTCGATGACTCGCTCGCCGCCGCGCACGCGCGCGCCGACGAGGGCGGGCTGGCGTTCGTGCATCCGTTCGACGATCCGGCGGTGATTGCCGGCCAGGGCGGGCTCGGTCTCGAGCTGCTCGGGCAGGTCCCGGACCTGGCGCGAGTGGTCGTTCCGGTCGGCGGCGGTGGACTTGTCAGCGGGGTCGCGATCGCGATCAAGTCCGAGCGCCCCGACGTCGAGGTGATCGGTGTCCAGGTCGACGCGTGCGCTCCGTTCCCCGGCTCGCTCGCGGCCGGCGAGCCGGTCGCGGTCGACTCGGCGCTGACGATCGCCGACGGGATCGCCGTCAAGCGGCCCGGCGAGCTGACACTCGCGCTGATCCGCCGCTGGGTCGACCGGATCGTGCTCGTCAGCGAGGACGAGGTCGCCGAGGCGATGGTGTTCCTGCTCGAGCGGGCGAAGCTGGTCGTGGAGGGCGCCGGAGCGGTCGGGGCGGCGGCGCTGCTCGCGGGCCGCGTCGGCGGGTCGACCGCCGGGACGACGGCGATCGTCCTCTCGGGAGGCAACGTCGACGCCGGGCTGCTGCTGACGATCGCTCGCCGCCATGAGAGCCAGGCCGGGCGGCGGATGGTGCTGCTCGCGACGCTGCCAGACCGCCCCGGCTCGCTCGCGCGGCTGCTGGCGCTCGTCGGGCAGCAGGGCGCGAACCTGCTCGACGTCGAGCACATCCGCGAGGGCTTCGACCTCCACGTCCGCGAGACGGCCGTCCAGCTCGTGCTCGAGACGCGTGGCGCCGAGCACGCCGGCGTCGTGAGGCGCGCCGTCCGCGAGGCCGGCTACGACGAACCGCGCGCGGTCCGGTAGCTCGGCTACGACGAGCCGCGAGCGGTCCAGTAGCTCGGCTTCGACGAAACCGGTGCTCGGCTACGACGAAACGCTTGCGGTCTGGTAGCTGCGCGCCGCGTCGACGAGGGCGGCGATCACGCGGCTGTTCTCGTCGGCCTCCGGGTGCCACTGGACCCCGAGCACGAACCGCTTGCCCGGCACCTCGATCGCCTCCGGCAGATCGTCGAGCGTCGAGTGGCCGGTCACCATCGAAGCCGCCGCCGACCACGTCGATCGCCTGATGATGGTGCGATTTGGTCACGTGCACGTGCTCGCCGGCGGCCAGCGCGGCGACTGACCCGGCCGCGAGTGCGACGTCGTGATCGGCGCCGTCAAAGCTGCCCGGCGTTCGGCGATGCTCCTCGTGCCCGAGCAGGTCGGGCAGGTGCTGGAGCAGCGTGCCGCCGAACGCGACATTGAGTATCTGCATTCCGCGGCAGATGCCGAGCACCGGCAGATCGCGCTCGATCGCGCCGCGGACCAGCGCGATCTCGGCCTCGTCTCGCTCCGGAACGATGCCCTTGGTCGCCGGGTGGGGCTCGGCGCCGTACATAGCCGGATCGACATCGTGGCCGCCGGCGAGGATCAGCCCGTCGATCCGGTCAAGGATCTGGGCGGGGTCTTCTACGACCTCCGGGTCGGGCGGGATCATGATCGCCAATCCGCCGGCGCGCTGGATCGCGTCGATGTAGGAGTACGGGAGCAGCGACGCGGGCCGGCTCCAGACGCCCCATGTCGCGTCGACGCGCTGGGCGCAGATTCCGATCACGGGACGGCTCATCGTCTTTGTGAGGCTAGCGGCCGGTGTTTCGCAGCACGGCGCGCTGAACCTTGCCGCTCGCTGTCTTTGGCAGCTCTGGGGCGAAGTCGACGATCCGCGGGTACTTGTACGGAGCGGTCTCGCGCTTGACGTGCTCCTGGAGTTCGGACGCGAGCGCGTCACCCGGCTGATAGCCGTCTCTGAGCACGACGACCGCGCGCACGACCGCGCCCCGCTCGTCGTCTGGCGCCGCGACCACCGCCGCCTCGGCGACGGCGTCGTGGGAGACGAGGGCCGACTCGACTTCGAACGGCCCGATCCTGTAGCCGGCCGAGATGATCACGTCATCGGTCCGTCCCTCGAAGTACAGGTAGCCGTCCTCGTCCTGCGTGACCCGGTCGCCGGTGTGCCACGGCTCGTGGGCGGGGGCAGGCACGCCATCGAGGTAGCCGATGAAGAACGTCGGGTCGCTGACGGGGACGGCGAGGACCAGTTCGTGGTCGACGACTTCGAGCCTTATCCCCAGCAGCGGTTGGCCCATCGAGCCGGGACGGACGTCGTCGAGCGGCATGCCGGTGAGCTGGCCAGTCTCGGTCTGGCCGTAGCCGTCGCGGATCTCCATCCCGGTCGCCTCCTTGAAGGCGCGCAGCACCTCCGGGTTCAAAGCCTCGCCGGCGGCGACCAGACCGCGGAGGCTGGGGATCGGTTTCAGGTCGGCGCGTTTAGCGATCACGCGGTACTCGGTCGGAGCCATGCAGAGGACGTTGACCTGCTCTTGCGCGAGCACTTGCAGGCGCTCGAACGGGTCAAACCGCGCGTCATGAAGCAGTGCCGCCGCGCCGGTCAGCCAGGGGGCGATGAACACGTTGCGCGCCGATTTCGACCAGCCCGTCGCGGCCGTGCACCAGACGAGATCCCCGGACTGGGCGACCAGCCAGGTGTTGGCCTGAAGCTTCTGCCCCGGGAGGTAGCGCTGGCCGTGGACGACGCCTTTCGGCTCCCCCGTCGTGCCGCTGGTGAACGTGATCAGGCACGGGTCCGTGGAGTCGAGCTCGACCGCGGGCGCTGGCTCGCCGGTGAACAGCGACTCGTCCGGCACCAGGATCACGTCGCACCCAGGGTCACCCAGCTCGCCCGTGTTGCGCTCGTCGCAGACGATCAGCTTCGGGTGGGCGGCCTGCAGTCGGAGTTCGAGGTCCTTGGCGCGCAACTGCTCATTGCACGGGAGCGCGACGGCGCCGATCCGGAAGCAGGCGACCATCGTGAGCACCCATTCCGGGCGGTTACCGATCAGCGTCATGACGCACGTCGCCACGGCGCACGCCTGCGTTGGTCAGCACGGCCGCGAGCGCGTTTGAGCGTTGGGCGACCTCGCCGAAGGTCCACTCGCGGCGCTCGCCCGTGCGCGCGATCTCGACCAGGGCGCGCTGGTGCGGTGGTGCGCTGTCGACGACGTCGCGGGAGAAGTTCATCGCCCGGCAGTGTGTCGGATCCGCACTGGTACCCTCGGGTCCATGGGTCTGATGAGCGGCACCGGGCCGTTTGGACGCAAGCCCGCGGGGGAGTTCAACTTCGAACCGCCACCGCCCGGAAAGGCTCTGTACCTGGAGCCGACGCCGAAGCGCATCCGGGTCGAGGTCGGCGGCGAGGTGATCGCCGACAGCCGCCGCGCGATGCTGCTGCACGAATCAGGCCACCAGCCGATTTACTACTTCCCGCCCGAGGACGTGTTCGACGAATTCCTCGAGCCGAGCGACCGTCACACCCACTGCCCGAAGAAGGGCGACGCCTCGTACTACACGATCAAGGCCGGCGGCGAGGTCGTCGAGGCCGGGGCCTGGTACTACCCCGATCCGCTCCCCGGCGCCCCGGCGCGGCTGAAGGACGCGATCGCGTTCTACTTCAACCGCATGGGGCGCTGGTTCGAGGAGGCCGAGGAGATCGGGGTGCACCCGCGCGACCCCTACCACCGGATCGACGTGCTGTCGACGGACCGGCAGATCCGTGTGTCGCTCGACGGCGAGCTCCTGGCGGAGACGAATCGGGCGCTCGGGCTGTTCGAGTCCGACCTGCCGGCGCGGTGGTACATCCCGCGCGAGGACGTGGTCGTCGCGCTGGAGCCGTCGGACACCGTCACCCGCTGTCCGTATAAGGGGACGGCCGGCTATTACTCGGTCGGGGTGCCGGACGGCAAGGACGTGGTCTGGTACTACGACGAGCCGCTGCCGGAGGTGGGGCGGATCAAGGGCATGCTGTGCTTCTTCAACGAGCGGGTCGACATCGAGCTCGACGGTGAGCTGCAACAGCGCCCGGAGTCGCCGTGGACGCACGGCGTCAAGCCCGAAGCACAGAACGCTGCGCCGGCTCAGACGCGCGGTTAGCGCTTGATTGAGCCAGCCCCGACGCGCGGTTGGCCCTCGACCGGGCTCATACCCGCGGTTAGCGCCGTGCCAGCTCAGACGCGCGGCTGGCGAGGATCCGGTGCAGGCGCGCGGCTTCCTCGCCCGGCCGCGTGATCAGCCGCTCCCAGGTGATCCGGACGACCACGAAGCCGGCCGCCAATAGGTCCGCGTCGCGGTTGCGGTCGCGCTCGAACGCGGCCCGGTCCTTGTGGAACTCCCAGCCGTCGAGCTCGACGATCACGCGTTGGGCTGGGAAGTAGGCATCCACCTCATACCCGCGGACCCTCACGTTGATCAGCGGGATCGGGAGGTTGTACTCCCGGCAGAACGGTAGGAACCGGTCCTCGAACTCGGACCTGGTGGGGCCGGTGAGATCGACTACGAACGGAAGCAGGAGCTTGGTGCCGCGATGCGTTGGGTTGCGGGCGCACACGTCGGTCAGCTCCGCGTGCGTCATGAACAGCGAGCGGAGCGCGTCGTTGACCGCACGGGTCAGGCGTTGCTTCGGGAGGCCGGACGCGCAGTCGAGCAGCGCCCGGGCCGGGCTGGTGACGCGGATCCAGTGGTGGACGCGGAGGTCCGCGCGGGTGAGCGTGCGGCTGCGGTGCACGATCAGCCCGGAAGGGCACCGATGCGTGGCCGCTGTGACGTGGAGCGGCCATTCCCAGCGCCTCTGCAGGCCCCAGAGTGTCAGCGCCGAGCCGTGGCTCAAGGCGGCTCCATCGCCGCAGGCAAGCACGGCTGCCGCGGCGTGCTCGAGCGGCGTGCTGGGCGGGGTGCCCACCGAATAGACGGTGGGGTAGACGCGGTGTAAACGGCGCTTTCGAAGGCGGTGCCGGATCGCTTCTTGCGTCAGTCCGAGCCCGCGCAGTTGCCTGTGGGTTACGTTTCGATGCTGGCGGCGGGCGAGCGCGCGGAGCGCGTCATCAGGGGTGTGGCATCTCACAGTGGCTATAGCCACCACGAGGTGACAAACCACCCCCGGGGCGCGTCACGTATGCTCGGGAGCCCGTGGCGACGGTGACCCGAAACAGCGACGAGACCGACGAGCAACGCGCGATACGCGAGATGGTGCGGCAGTTCGCCGACGAGCAGATCATCCCCAACGCCGGGCACTACGACCACGAGGACGAGTTCCCCGAGCCGATCGTCGAGCAGATGAAGGAACTGGGGCTGTTCGGGGTCACGATCCCCGAGGAGTACGGGGGGATGGGGCTCGACCTGACGACCTACGCGATGATCGTCGAGGAGCTCAGCCGCGGTTGGATCAGCATCAGCGGGATCGTCAACACGCACTTCATCGGCTCCTACCTGCTGATGAAGTTCGGCACCGACGAGCAGCGCCAGAAGTACCTGTCGCGGATGGCGACCGGGGAAATCAGGGCGGCGTTCAGCCTCTCCGAGCCCGAACTGGGCTCCGACGTCGCCGCGATCAAGACGTCCGCCAAGAAGACAGGCGACGGGGCCTACGAGATCAACGGCACCAAGATGTGGGTCACCAACGGCCTCCGTGCCGGCCTGGTGTTCGTGCTCGTCCGCACGGACCCGGGCGCGGAACCAAAGCACCGCGGCCTGACCTGCTTTATCGCCGAGAAGGAGCCGGGAGTCGCCGAGAACACCGGCCCATATCAAGGCTTCAACGTCCCGCCGCAGATCAAGAAGATGGGCTACAAGGGCGTCGAGTCGACCGAGCTCGTATTCGACGGCTACAAGACCCCCGCCGACAGCATCCTCGGCGGCGAGGACGCAGGGCTCAACAAGGGCTTCCCGCAGATGATGGACGCGCTCGAGGTCGGCCGCGTCAACGTCGCCGCGCGCGGAGTCGGGATCGCGCAGCGCGCGCTCGAGCTCGCGCTGAAGTACTCCCAGGAGCGAAGGACGTTCGGCAAGCCGATCGCCCAGCACCAGGCGATCCAGTTCAAGCTGGCGGACATGGGGACCCAGGTCGAGGCGGCGCGGCTGATGACGCTCCGCGCCGCCCGCCTCAAGGACGCCGGCGAGCGCTCCGATCTCGAGGCCGGGATGGCGAAGCTGTTCGCCTCCGAGGCCGGCCGCTTCTGCGTCGAGGAGTCGCTGCGGATCCACGGCGGTTACGGCTACTCCAAGGAGTACGAGATCGAGCGGCTGTACCGCGACGCGCCCCTGCTGCTGATCGGCGAGGGGACCTCGGAGATCCAGCGGATGGTGATCGGGCGCAAGCTGCTCGAGCGCCACAAGATCTAACAAGCAACTTCTCCAGCGCGCGCCCGTTAAAGGGGATCGACGGCGCGCAAAAAGTGCGCCGAGGGATTAGAGAGCGCGCAGACAGCGCGCCGAGGGACCGGAGAGGGCGCGCGAAAAGCGCGACGAGGGGAATGGAGGAGTCATGCTGCGTCGATGGCTGCCCGCATTCGTGCTCGCGCGGCCCCGCTTCGATCGTCGACGGTGGGCACAACCTGAGCTTCGGCGACGCTACCTGCCCGCCCGGGTTCCTGAATGGCGACCCGGACCTCGGCGCGCTGCAGGACAACGGCGGTCCGTCGAAGACGATCGCGCTCCAGTCGGGCAGCGCGGCGATCGACCAGATCCCGTCGACCAACGCCGGCTGCCCGGCGACCGATCAGCGCGGCGTCCGGCGCCCCACCGGCCCGAAATGCGACATCGGCGCCTACGAGGTCGCACCGCCGGTGCTGGTCACTGGCTCAGCGGTCTCGATCACCGCGCGCGGCGCGCATATCAAGGCGACAGTGACGCCCAACTCGGGCGATGCGAAGGTCTGGTTCCAGTACGGCAAGACCAGGGTCAGAGGGTCCGTCACCGCCGCCCAGCACCTCGACGGCGTCACCGCGGTGACCTTCGTGGCCACGCTGAAGCGGCTGAAGCCGAACACCGTTTACTTCTATCGCGTCTTCGCGACCTCGAGCGACGGGAGGGCCACCGGCGCGCAGAAGAGATTCAAGAAAGTGGGTCACGCACGTCGGCGGCTGCGGCACGCGGTACGTAACTCATAGACTTGACCGCCTGTCGTCGCCAACTGACACCAAGTCATTGATCGAGACCGCCGTCACGCGGTTCCTCGATGAGGTGCCGGCGCTGCAGCAGCTGAAGCTCGTCGCCGGCCTAGAGCTTCGCGGCCGCGGCGATACGCAGCTCTACCGGATCGAGTTGCCCGGTCCGAAGGTGACCAAGGACATCGCCGCCGACGCCAAGGTGCGGCTCGCGATCCCGCGCTCACACTTCAACGAGCTCGCGACCAAGGGTCGCGTCAAGGACTGGGAGGAGGCGTTCGCGAAAGGCGACGCCAAGGCGACCGGAATCGAGCAGTACCTGAAGCTGATCGCCAACGTCGTCGAGCGCCAGGATGAGCGCTCGCGGACCCGCCGCGCGCGGCACTGAGGCAATGCCGAACTGGGATGACGTGGTAGAGATCGGTTCGCGGTTCCCGGGCGTCGAGGTGGGGACGTCGTGGGGAACGGCCGCCATGAAGGTCAAAGACAAGTTCATCTGCCGTCTTCGCACGGACCCCGACGCGCTGGTGCTCCGCGTGATCGATCTCGGCGAGCGCGAAGCCCTGCTCCAGGGCGAGCCTGAAACCTTCTTCACCACGCCCCACTACGACGGCTATCCCGCGGTGCTCGTCAGGCTCGAGCGGGTCGATCCGACGGAGTTGGCCGAGCTGATCGAGGACGCATGGCGCCTGCACGCGCCCAAGCGGCTCGTCGCGCAGTACGAGGAAGCGGGCTAACGCCCCGGGGCTAACGCTCGGCGGCGAGCTCCTCGGCGGCGCTCAGCTGCGCCTCGACGAGCCTCAGCCCCGAGTCCCAGAAGCCCGGATCAGCTAGGTCGATGTCGACCATCGCCGCAAGCTCCTCTGGGCTGCGCGAGCCGCCGGCGGCGAGCAGCTCGAGGTAGCTCGGCGCAAACGAGTCCCCGAGCTGTGTGTAGCGGCTGTAGACCGACAGCGCGAGCAGCTGACCGTAGGCGTAGGCGTACACGTAACCAGGGGTGTTGATGAAGTGGGGGACGTAGGACCACCAGGTCTCGTAGCCGTCGGTCATCTCGACCGAGTCGCCGAACAGCTCGGCCTGCGCCTCGAGCCAGGACTCGTTGATGCGGTCGACGGATAGCTCGCCCTCGGTACGCCGGCGGGTGTGGACCAGGTACTCGAACCGGTTCAGCGCCATCTGGCGAAAGACTGTCGCGACCGCGCCGTCGACGCGCTCGGCGAGCAGGCTCAGCCGCGCATCGTCGTCCTGCGCCGCGTCGAGCAGCCGGCCGAAGACGAGCGCCTCGCCGAACACCGAGGCGGTCTCGGCGAGCGTCAGCGGCGTCGACTGCTGGAACACCCCTTGGGGCTGGGCGAGCGCGGCGTGCAGCCCGTGGCCGAGCTCGTGCGCCATCGTCAGCACGTCGCGACGGCGGGCGGTGAAGTTCAGCATCACGTACGGGTGCACGCTCGGCACCGTGTAGGCGCAGAAAGCGCCGCCCCGCTTGTGCGGGCGCACCGGGGCGTCGATCCAGCGCTCGTCGAAGAAGCGGCGCGTCACGCGCCCCGCCTCGGGCGCGAACGACTGATAGGTGTCGAGCACGAGATCGCGCGCCTCGCCGAACGAAAACATGACCTCTTCGGGCACCACCGGCGCGGCGCGGTCGTAGTCGGCGAGCCGGTCGAGCCCGAGCAGCTGCGCCTTCAGCGCGTACCAGCGCTGCGGGATGTCGAACCGGCCCCGGACCGCCTCGATCAGCGCCGCCACGGACTCGTCGGACGCCTCGTTGGCGAGGTTGCGGCTCGCGAGCCAGTTCGGGTACGAGCGCAGCCGGTCATCGATCGCCTTGTCCTGCAGCAGCGTGTTGAAGATGAACGCGCGCGTTCGCAGCCCCGGCGCCAAGCTGCTCGAGACGCCCTCGGCGGCGCCACGCCGCACGGACCGGTCCGGAGACTGGAGTCTCGACAGCGCGACGTCGAGCACCAGCTCCTCGCCGTCGAGCTGCACCCGGAGCGCCGCCACCTGCTCGCCGAACAGCCGGCTCCAGGCGCTCTGACTCGCGATCGCCTTCTCGGCGAGGATCTTCTCCTCGGGCTCGGTCAGCAGATGCGGCCGGTAACGACGAGCGCTTCGCAGGTGGTGGGCGCAGAAGTTCAGCGATTCGTCGGAAAGCAGCTCCTCGACGTGCTCGTCGTCCAGCTCCGCCCACTCGAGCTCGAAGAACAGGAGCTTTGTCTCGATCGTCGTCGCGCGCTCCTGGACAAGCGCCAGCAGCGCGCCGCGCTCGGGATCAGCCGTGTCGGTCGAAAACTGCAGCGACGCGTAGGAGCCGGCCCGTCCGACGAGCTCGTTGATCGCCCCGAGCTCGTGCATCGCCTCTGCAAGCCCGACGGAATCGAGCTCCGCAACCTTGCCGGCGTAGGCGCTCGAGAACGCGGTCGCGAGCTTGTCTGCCTCCTCGAGCTGGCGCTTGACGCCGCGGTCCTGTTCACCGTCGACCAGCGGGCTCAGGTCCCACGCGGTCTCGAGTAGCTCAGGGTCGGCAAGAAGTTCGGCTGTGGTTGCCATCCATACCAAGGTTAGTGGCGGCCCGATAGGGTGCCCACGCCCATGGAGGACGCGCTCCGATCGGTTGTCCGGCCGCTGCGGCTGCTGGCCGCCGGCGGCACGATCGCGATGAGCGGCGAGCGCGCCGTGCCGGCGCTCAGCGCCGGCCAGCTGCTCGAGGCCGTGCCCCAGCTGGCGGTCGTGCCGCGGCTCGAGTCCGAGAACGTCCTGTCGCTGCCGGGGCCACAGATCTCGCTCGAGCAGGCGTTCGCGCTAGCCCATCGCGCGTGCGAGGCGGCCGGCGCCGGCGAGGGCGTCGTCGTCACGACCGGCACCGACACGCTCGAGGAGCTCGCCGTCCTGTGCTCGATGCTCTACGGAGGCGAGGCCCCGATCGTGCTCACCGGCGCAAACCGGCCGGCGAGCAACCCGGGCGCCGACGGCCCGGCGAATCTGCTCGATGCGGTGGCGCTGGCCGGCTCGCCGCAGGCCACCGGGCTCGGTGTCACGGTCGCGTTCGGCGGCGAGGTACACGCCGCGATGAACGTCCGCAAGGTCGACAGCACCGGCCCGTCGGCGTTCGGGTCGCCCGCGACCGGTCCGCTCGGGCGGATCGTCGAGGGCCGCGTGTGGCTGTCGAGCAAGCCGTTGCGGACGCCGCCGATCAGACCGCACACTCTCTCACGGCGCGTTGAGATCGTCGCCGCGTCGCTCGGCGATGACGGCGCGCTGCTGCGCGCGGCGGGCGCGCAATCAGACGGCCTGGTCGTCGTCGCGTTCGGCGCCGGCCATGTCACGCCCGGCATGCTGGCCGCGCTGCGCGAGGTAGTCGAGACAAAGCCGGTCCTGGTCACCGGGCGTCCGGAGCGCTCGCAGATGCTGTTCGCTACCTACGGGTTCGAAGGCTCCGAGCCCGACCTGCGGGGCACAGGGGCGATCTGCGTGCCGTTCCTGTCGGCGGTCGCCGCGCGGATCGCGCTGCTGTGCTGCCTCGGCGCCGACCTCTCGCGCGATCAGATCGCGACCGCGCTGGTCCCGTGGGACGCCCAGTTGCCGCGAAACTCTTAGTTGCACCCACTACGCTAACCCGCCGAAGAAGGATGAAGAAGCTCGGGTCGTCAGTGGTCGTCGCCCTCGTGCTGGCCGGCTGCGGCGGCGCGGGGTCGCGTGGGCCGACCCTCGCCGGGGTGCCCTTGACGCACGGGACCCAGGTCGTCGCCCACGTCCGACGTTGCGACCGTGGCGCGAACCCTTACTGCGCGATCCAGCTGGTCGTCGTCGGTAACAGCTACGGCAGCTCGGCGGCGCTGCTCGCCAGCGAACGCAAGTACCTGCACTCGATCGGCTGGTCGTCGTCGAACGCCGCGATCGGGACCGAGCGCGCCGCCAGCTCCCCGGGCCAGAAGCTACTTCTGACCTACTCGACCGCCGCGCTCGACCTCCAGGCGGTCGACCTCAATTGGATCAAGCGATCGCCGGCGATCGCGATGGCGCTGGCGCGGACGATGTTCGACCGTCAGTCGGCGCTGTCGCTCATGCTCGAGACTGGTTCCTCGTGAGCTCGAGCCGCCGGTCGGGGCCGACCGCGAGCGCGCTCTGACCGGCCAGCAACTCGCTGAGATCGTCGCCGACCAGCTCGCGCCGCCAGCCGGTCAGCGTCCGGACCGCGGGCTCGGGGTCGCCGCGCCGCGCCGCGCTGACGATCAGCTCGAGCTCGGCCCGCGACGCGATCAGCTCGTACGCGAGGCCGGCGTCGAGCGCGCGGGCTCGTAGTAGCGCCTCGGCGAGCGCGATCAACGGTGCGTCGCCGGCCTCGGAGCGGGCGCGTGCCTGATCCCGTGGGATCGGCGGCGCCTGGCGCCCGCGAGCGATCGCTTCGAGGATCGCTTGGCCGCGGCGCTTGATGACCGGTGGATGGAGGCCGCGGATCTGCTCGAGTCCCGCGACCGTCGTGGGGTGGCGCTTGGCGAGCTCGACGAGCGCCGGGTCGCCCAGCACCGAGCCGACCGGCCGGTCCTGCTCGGATGCGGTCCGCTCGCGCCACGCGGCGAGCTCTCGGGCAATCGCGCGCGCACGCGGGTCGAGCTGGCCGACGCGGGGCAGCCGCTCCCAGGCCGTGTACGGATCGCGCTCGTCGGTCGCCGACTCCAGTCGCCGGCATTCTTCGCGCGCCCAGCCGAGCCGGCCGCTGTCGGTCAGCCGTCGCTGGATCTCGTCGGCGAGCTGCAGCAGGTGGGCGACGTCCTCGGCCGCATAGCCGAGCTGCTCGCCGGTCAGCGGCCGGGAGTCCCAGCGCGTATAGCTGGCGGTCTTACCGACGCGCTCGCCGAGGATCGATCCGATCAGGTTCCCATAGCCGGCCTGGGCGCTCGCGCCGGCGAACCCGGCGGCGATCTGCGTGTCGAAGATGTTGTTGAGGTCCGTGCGCCAGGCGCGGCGCAGGATCGCGACGTCCTGGCGCCCGGCGTGCAAGACGACCTGGATCGACGGGTCGGCGAGCAGTCGGGCGACCGGCCGGACATCGAGCTCGGAGAGCGGGTCGATCAGGTAGATCAACGGCGGGCCGCCGTCGTCGGGGTTGTCGACCGCCACCTGGACGAGGCACAGCAGCGCCCGGTAGCGCCCCTCGGACATGAACTCGGTGTCGATGCCCAGGCGGCCGGTCCCGCTCGCGGCCTGCGCGGCGGCGTCGACGTCGCCGAGCGTCGCGAGCCCCCCAATCTCCATGCCCGGACCCTACACGGGCACAGCATATGAACGCCCAGACGGCTAACACCAACCCCCCAGACGGGGTAAACCTACCGCCCTGGTAGGATTTAGCTCCAGAATGATTTTCTCCTCCAAGGCCGAGTACGGCGTGCGCCTGATGATCGAGCTCGGGCGCCAGGCGCCGGAGCACCCCACCAGCCTGAAGGCGATCGCCGACGCCGAAGGGCTGCCGCTCGCGTACCTCGAGCAGGTCGTGGCGCGACTACGAAAGGCCGGGCTGGTGATGAGCGCCCGCGGCGCCCACGGTGGCTACTGGCTTGCGCGCCCGGCGAACGAGATCCCGATGGACGAGGTCGTGCAGGCGCTCGAGGGGTCGATCGCGCCGATGGAGTGCTTCGTCCACGACCACACCGAGCGCGTGCTCTGCTCGCACGAGCCCGACGCCGGACGCGGTTGTGCGACCAAGCTTCTGTGGATGCGCGTCCAGGGCGGCATCATCCGCTCGCTGCAGACGACTACGCTCGCCGAGCTGGTCGAGTTCTCGGCCCGCCAGGACGCCCTCGGCGTGCCGGCCGGCGCAAGCTCACCGGCCGTGATCCGAGACGTCGGCGCGCCCGCCGCATAACAACCCGAAAGTAAGTGATGCCAGATCTAGAGATCCGAAACCTCCACGTCCGCGCCGGTGACAAAGACATCCTGCGCGGGGTCGACCTGTCGGTCAGCAAAAGCGAGATCCACGCCCTGATGGGCCCTAACGGCTCCGGGAAGTCGACGCTTGCGAACGCCGTCATGGGTCATCCGGGTCTCGAGGTGACCGATGGTCAGATTCTCTTCAAGGGCGAGGACATCACCGAGGCCAGTCCCGACGAGCGGTCCCGGATGGGCCTGTTCATGGCCTTCCAGTATCCGGTCGCGGTGCCGGGCGTGACCGTCACCAAGTACCTGCGCACGGTGCTGAACGCGCATCGCGACGCGCGTGGCGAGGAGCCGGTGTCGCTGAAGGACTTCCGCCAGACCGTCGAGGCGGCGATGAAGCTGACCAACGTCCCGCGCGACTTCTCGACCCGGTACTTGAACGAGGGCTTCTCCGGGGGCGAGAAGAAGCGGATGGAGATCCTCCAGCTGGCGCTCCAGCATCCGGAGCTGGCGATCCTCGACGAGACCGACTCCGGCCTCGACATCGACGCCCTGCGGGTGGTCGCGGACGGCGTCAACTCGGTCGCCGGGCCCGACCTCGGGATCCTGATCATTACCCACTATCAGCGGATCCTCGACTTCGTCAAGCCGAGCCACGTGCACGTCATGTACAAGGGCCGGATCGTCCGCGAAGGCGGGCCGCAGCTGGTCGCCGAGCTCGAGGCCAAGGGCTACGGCTGGATCACCTCAGAGCTCGAGGAAGCGGCGTAAGTGACGACCGCGGTCATCTCCGACGTCGCGGCCGAGTTCCCGGTCCTGCGCCGGGAGTTCGACGGCCGCCCGCTCTGCTACCTCGACTCGGCTGCAACCTCGCAGACGCCGCAGCCCGTGATCGACGCGATCACGCGCTACTACACCTATTCGCGCGCGTCCGTGCACCGCGGCGTCTACCCGCTCGCGGTCGAGGCCACCGAGCTCTACGAGGGCGCCCGCGCGCGGATCGCCCAGTGGCTCGGGTCGACCGTCGAGGAGACGATCTTCACCGCCAACGCGACCGCGGCGCTGAACCTCGTCGCCTACACCTGGGGCCGCCAGAACGTTGGCCCGGGCGACCTGGTGTTGCTGACCGAGATGGAGCACCACTCGAACATCGTGCCCTGGCAGCTCCTGTGCGCCGAGCGCGAAGCCGAGCTCGCCTACGTGCCGGTGACCGACGACGGGCAGCTCGACGGCGAGGCGCTCGAGCGGCTGCTCACGCGCGCGCCGAAGCTCCTGGCGCTCGTCCACGTCTCGAACGTGCTGGGGACGATCAACCCGGTGCAGGAGATCGTGGCGCGCGCCCACGAGGCCGGCACGGTGGTCGTGATCGACGGCTCGCAGGCGGTGCCGCAGCTGCCCGTCGACGTGCGCGCAATCGACGCCGACTTCTACGCCTGGACCGGGCACAAGGCGTACGGGCCGACGGGGATCGGGGTGCTGCACGGTCGCCGGGAGCTGCTCGAGCAGATGCCGCCGTTCATCGGCGGCGGTCACATGATCAGGACCGTCGGCGATACCGAGTCGACGTGGACCGACCTCCCGCACAAGTTCGAGGCCGGCACCTCGCAGATCGCGGAGGCGATCGGGCTCGGCGCGGCCGTCGACTGGATCGCCGAGATCGGGATCGAGCAGATCCGGGAGCACGAGCAGGCACTGGTCGCCGATGCGCTGACACGCCTCGCCGAGGTCCCGGGAATCGAGCTCCACGGCCCGCTGAACGCGTCGGACCGTGGCGCGCTGGTGTCGTTCGTGCTCGAGGGCGCCCATCCGCACGACGTCGGCGAGATCCTCGGACGCGAGGGCGTCTGCGTCCGCACCGGGCATCACTGCACGCAGCCGTTGATGCGCCGCCTGGGAGTCACCGCGACCACCCGAGCGTCCTATGCGGTTCACAACACGACCGCCGACACGGACCGCCTGATCGAGGGACTCGCGACGGTTGCTCGCGTGCTGCAGCTAGCGTAGATACAGATGGACGACCTGTACCGCGAGAACATCCTCGAGCACTACAAGCGGCCCCACAACTGGAGCCCGCCCGCGCCCGAGCTCGAACGCGTCGACCTCGAGTTCCACGACCTGAACCCGCTTTGCGGCGACGAGCTGACGGTCAAACTGACCGTCGACGCCGACGGGCGAGTCGCCGGCGTCCGATTCGAGGGCCACGGCTGCGCGATCTCCCAGGCGGCCGCCTCGATGGCGTCGGACGAGATCAAGGGGATGAAGGTCTCAGAGCTACTCGAGCTCGACCGCTCGTTCGTCCTCGACCTGCTCGGGATCGACATCTCGGCGCAGCGGATGAAGTGTGCGCTGCTGTCGCTGAAAGTGCTGAAGAGCGCCTCGCTCGGGCACGCGGCGGGCTGGGAGCCAGAGACACCCGAGAGCGCCCAGCCCAAGACGCCGGAGAGCGGGCGCGCGGCCTAGTGAGGAGCGCGGACGCGCCGCCCACTGAGGGCCGGGCCAAATCCGATCAGTGCGCTAGGATTTAACGCGTGCCGCAAGTGATCGAAGTGTGCCCCGTAACCGAGCTCCAGCCAGGCGACAAGCGCCTGGTCGAATACGAGGAGCTCGAGATCGGCGTCTTCAACTGCGCCGGCACGGTGTATGCGATCGAGGACCGGTGCACGCACGATGACGGGCCGCTCGTCGAGGGCGAGTTCGACCAGGAGACGTGCACTGTCGAGTGCCCGCGGCACGGCTCGCTGTTCGATCTGAAGACCGGCAAGCCGAAGACGCTCCCGGCCTACATTCCTGTGGACACGTTCCCGGTGATCATCGAGGACGACACGATCAAGCTGGAGGTGGAGTAAGTGGCTACCCCCGAGACCGCGATCCCCGAGACGCCGCCGCTGACCGAAAACGACCAGCTGCGCGGCATCAACGCCGACTACACCGAGCGCTACGGGTTCCACGACGCCGAGAACTACCTCTACAAGGCGCCCAAGGGTCTGACGCCGGAGCTGGTGGCGAAGATCTCGGAGTTCAAGTCAGAGCCGCAATGGATGCGCGACTTCCGGATCAAGGCGCTCGAGCACTTTCTCGCGCGGCCGATGCCGACCTGGGGCTCGCCGATGCTCGCCGAGGTCGACTTCGACGACATCCACTACTTCGTGCGGGCTTCGGAGCGCGCCGAGCGGTCGTGGGACGATGTGCCCGAGGACGTCAAGAACACGTTCGATCGGCTGGGGATTCCCGAGGCCGAGCGCAAATTCCTTTCTGGGGTCGGCGCCCAGTACGAGTCCGAGGTCGTCTATCACCAGGTCCGCGAGGACCTCGAGAAGCAGGGCGTGATCTTCAAGGACATGGACTCGGGTCTGCGCGAGCACGAGGATCTCGTGCGCGAGTACTTCGCGACGATCATCCCGCCGAACGACAACAAGCTCGCCGCGCTCAACTCGGCCGTCTGGTCGGGCGGCTCCTTCGTCTACGTGCCGCCTGGCGTCCACGTCGAGATGCCGCTCCAGGCCTACTTCCGGATCAACACCGAGTCGATGGGTCAGTTCGAGCGGACGCTGATCATCGCCGACGAGGGCTCCTACGTGCACTACGTCGAGGGCTGCACGGCACCGACCTATTCGAGCTCGAGCCTTCACTCGGCGGTCGTCGAGCTGATCGCCAAGCCCGGCGCGCGGATCCGCTACACGACCGTCCAGAACTGGTCGACGAACGTCTTCAACCTCGTGACCAAGCGCGCGGTCGCGCACGAGGACGCGACCGTCGAGTGGGTCGACTGCAACCTCGGCTCGAAGCTGACGATGAAGTACCCGAGCGTCTACCTGCTCGGCGAGCGTGCCCACGGAGAAATATTGTCGATCGCGTTCGCGGGCAAGGATCAGCACCAGGATGCCGGCGGCAAGATCATCCACGCGGCGCCGAACACGACCTCGAACATCTTCGCCAAGTCGATCTCCAAGGACGGCGGCCGGGGCTCCTACCGCGGGCTGCTCGAGATCGCCAAGGGAGCGCACGGCGCCCGCTCGAAGGTCGTCTGCGACGCGCTGCTGCTCGACGAGCACTCGCGCTCTGACACCTACCCGACGATCCGGATCTCCGAGGACGACGTCAACGTCGGCCACGAGGCGACGGTCTCGAAGGTCGGCGACGACCAGCTCTTCTACCTGATGTCGCACGGGATCTCCGAGGAGGAAGCCTCGAAGCTGATCGTCAACGGCTTCATCGAGCCGATCACCAAGGAGCTGCCGATGGAGTACGCGGTCGAGATGAACCGGCTGATCGAGCTCCAGATGGAGGGCTCGATTGGCTAGCGCAGGGTCAGTTGAGCCCGACTTCTTGGCGGCGCGCCGGGAGCGCGCCGTCGCTCTGAGTGAGACCCTCGAGCTGCCGCAGTTCAAGGGCCGCCCCGGCTGGGAGTTCACCGACATCACCGGTCTGGACCTGGGCTCGCTGCAGCCAGCGCCGGCATCGAGCAACGGTGACGCGGCCGCGCCGATGTTCGAGCCCGACGCGCTCGCAGAGCTGCGCCAGGTCGATGCCGGCCCGGCGACGCTGACCGGGCAGTTGCCCGACGGCGTGTTCGTCGGTTCGCTCGACGAAGCGGCGCGCGTGCACCCAGAGCTCGTCGAGCGGCACCTCGGCTCCGTGGTCGACCCAAACGACGTGTTCGTCGCCCGCAACGAGGCCGGCTTCCACGGCGGCGCGTTCGTCTACGTGCCACGCGGCACGGCGCTCGAGCGCCCGATCCTGCTGACCGCGATCCAGGGCCAGAGCGGCACTGAGCTGTCGCGCCGGACGCTGATCGTGGTCGAGGAGGGCGCCCAGGCCGAGGTCTGGGAGCAGGCGATCTCGAGCGATCCCGGCAACGACGGCGTGTTCAACACGGTCGTCGAGCTGGTCGTCGGCGAGAACTCGCGGCTGCGGTTCGTCTCCGGCCAGGAGCTGTCGGAGCGCAGCTGGATCTTCGGCACCCACCGCGCCGAGGTGGGCCGCGACGCGCGCCTGGACTGGGTCGCGCTCGGGTTCGGCTCGGCCGGCGGCCACGTGCGGATGGAGACCCGGCTGAGTGGGCCCGGCGCCGACGCCCGCGTGACCGGCGCCTACGCGAGCCACGGCCGCCAGCACATCGACTTCGACACCACGCAGGAGCACGCGGCGCCCAGTACGACCTCCGACCTCGCGTTCAGAGGCGTGCTGCAGGGTCGCTCGAGCGCGGTCTGGAAGGGCAACATCATCGTCGACCCCGGCGCCCAGAAGACCGACGCGTTCCAGGAGTCGCGCAACCTGTCTGATCTCGAAGCGCGCGCACGCCGACGCGATCCCCGGGCTCGAGATCCAGGCCAACGACGTCCGCTGCACGCACGCCGCGGCCGTCGCCCAGGTCGACCCCGAGCAGCTGTTCTACCTGCGATCCCACGGCCTGCCCGAGCCGGTCGCCAAGCGGCTCGTGATCGAGGGGTTCCTCGCCGCGCTCGTCGAGCGCTTCGAGGAGGGCCCCGTGCGCGAGGTGCTGGCCGCGGCGCTTGAGCGGCGGCTGGCGCTGGTGCTTGCCGCCTGAGCGGCGGCTGGCGTTCGTGCTCGCCGACTGACCGACGCTCCCCGCTGATCGACGGTTCTCGTTTGCACTTCCTGGCGGCGCGGTAGTAGCGTCCGCCACAAGCGACCCACCAGGGCCGCTGTGCGATTCAGGAGGCCGTTGAATGTCGGCACTGTTGACTGGCCGCAGAGCGGAGTGGTTGGGCGCGGCTGTGGCCGCCGTGGCGCTGGTGGTCCTGCTCGTCGCGCCGACAGCGTCTGCATCGGTGGCGCCCGGGGCGTTCGGCGGTCTCGATTGCAACGGGCACAGCACGATCCAGCAACCCGTCAAGCCGACGCTCGCCTGCACGGACATCCGCGGCTCCGACGTCGCAACCCCGAACACCTGGAACAGCCGCTTCTACGACAACGGCAACTACATCGGCCACGATGAGCCGGACGTCTCGTTCCTCTCCAATCGACCGGGCTCTGGCAACAACGTCACCTTCACCGAGACGCTGCCACTAGACCCGAATGCCGCGCCAACAGACAGGCATCCGGGCCACGACGTCTCGCACGAGTTCGAGCTCGACCTCGCCCACTGGATCTCGATGGCGATCTGCGACCCGAAGTCTTACCCGACCAATGCCGGCTGCCCCCCGGAGAGCGACTCGAACGCACCGACCTGCGTCGGCGCCAACATCACCGACTGCAACCCGGGCGGTGGTTCGGCCGGCGAGGAGCTGCAGCTCTACCCGCCCGGCTTTCCGCCCAACAGCGATGGGGTCAGTTGCGATGACACGCACTACTGCGCGGCGCTGAACATCGACAGCCTCGAGTGCACGCTCGGCTTCGCGGTCTTCAACCCGGCCTGCGAGGAACCGGTCAACTACGCGTTCATCAGCGTGACGGCGTTCCGACCGGCCCGCCGAACCCGCAGGAGATGGACCTGCAGACGTTCACGCCCAACGGCCAGACGCTGCTGATGAATCCGGGCGACACGATCACGATTCATTTGTTCGATGCGCCGGCGCCGGGAGGTGGTCGCGCCTTCGAGGTTGTGATCCGAGACCTGACCACCGGCCAGAGCGGCTTCATGCAGGCGTCCGCCGCCAACGGGTTCTTGAACACCAACGGGATCGTCAACGGTGCCGGCGGCCCGACGCCGGGCGATTGCTCGGGGACCCCGTTCAACTTCCAGCCCGAGTACTCGACCGCGTCGGCCGGCAACATCATCGGCTGGGCTGCGGTCTCGACCGACATCGCCAGCGCAGCGGAGACCGGGCACTGGGAGCCTTGCACGTCGCTCGCGCAACCAGCGGTCCAGGACGACTACGGGTTCGCGGACCCGTTCTTCAACGAGTGCATCGGACCGTACGAGAGCGGTGGCGACAGCTCGACCGGCCCCGAGCCCGTCGACGGCCCCTGCTACCCGGCAGGCGACACCCATAGCGGCCTCGGTCCGGGCATAGATCCGGACACGATGACCGGGTGCCTCGATTTCATCGCGGGTGGCGACCTCGACTTCGACGGCACGCCGTACTGGCCGGAGTGGCCGACGAGAGACTCACCGACGCATCGCCTGCCGAGCAGCGGCGTCTGGTATGAGCCCACGACCAATGGCGCGCAGTACTCGCAGTTCTACTTCCAGACCGACATCGGTCTGAGCGAGGCGACCTGCGCCGCGGACTCGTCTAGCAACACGGCGTGTTCGGTTCCGCCGCCCGGAGGGCCCGGCCAGTTCTACCCGTACTGGAGCCTCGTCGACCGTCACGGCGTCTGCGCGTTCGAGTTCGGCAACGTTCACTCGGGCCCGGGCGTCGACGACTTCGGCGGCGACGCCGGCTACGGCTCAAACCAGTTCGCGACGCTGGCGTATCCGGAGATCATCGGGCCCACGCACAACAACACGTGCCAATCGGGGTACTAGTGCCGCAAGTCAAGAAGTTCGCGTGCATTCGAGGCGCCCCTGGCGGCGCTGGGCGGCGTCCTCGGATCTCGCTGTAGCGCCGCTACAGCTTCGATCCTGCGTCCTGGCCCAGCATCCGCCAGAGGCACCTCCCGGTGCTCACGAACTTCTGACTCGCGAACTGGCGCCCAGTGGTAGCGCCCAAGTGCTAGCGCCACCGCCGGCTGCCACTGGCTTGTGCCGTACGCCCGGCAGCGTACGATGCGCCGGTCATGGCAGCGCGCGCGGCGACGATGGTCGCACTCGGATATGGGAAGTTCGTCCGTGCGGACCGCGTGTTCGCGCTCGTGCCGCTGGAAGGCCCGCTGCGCGGTGACGGCCGTCGCACGCTGGTCCACGTCGAGGGGATCGCCGAGCCGCTGGTCGCGTCGCGCTCTGAATCCGCGATCGCCCACGACCTTGCCGTCGCGCTCGGGCAGGAGTCGCCACGCGGGCGGCGCGACAGCGGCCGGGTACCGGGCCAAGACCCGCTGTTCTAGCGGGACGTCCGACCTACTCGTAGGCGAGCGCCTGGAGCGGCTGCAGCTTCGCGGCCCGGCGGGCGGGGAAGATCGCGGCCAGCAGCCCGACGATCCACGACGCGACCAGGAAGATGATCAACGACCCGACCGGGATCACGAACGCGATCGACGAGCTGTCGCGAGCGGCGAGCAACCCGGCGAACGCGATCCCCAGCGGGATCCCGATGATCGATCCGATGAACGCCGTGATCACGCTCTCGTGGCGGATCATGCGGCGGATCTGGCGACGGCTGGTTCCGACCGCGCGCAGCATCCCGATCTCGCGTGTGCGCTCGAACACCGACAGGACGAGCGTGTTGACGATCCCGAACAGGCTGACGATGATCGATAGCGCGAGCAGCACGTAGAGGATGTTGAGCACGCTCGACAGTCCGGCGATTTGGTTGTTGATGAACGTCTGGCGCGTCTGCACCTTTGCATTGGGGAACCCCGCCAAGGCGTGGTTGAGGGCCGACGCATTGGCCGTGGTCTCGCCGCCTCTCATCTTGACCAACGTGTAGAGGTTCTGCGGCTGCTGGTAATAGCGATCCCAGGTGGCGGCCGACATCGTCACGGTGCCGAACGGAGAGCCGCCGCTGGGAGGTTTGAAGGTTCCCTTCAGCACCAGCGGAATGTGGGCGCCGGTCGGCGTCGTCACGACCAGCGGCGAGCCGATCGACAGATGGTGCGTGGTGGCGTACGAATTGCTGGTGAACGCGCCGTTGGTTCCCAGCGACGCGAACACCGTCTGCGAGCCGTGGGTCCAGTTCAAGCGGACCACCTGAGCGATCTGGGGGTTGACCGCGGTCAGCTGGTCGTTTGAGCCAAACACCTGCCCCTCACCGGCGCGCACGTTGCCGACCGCGATCGCGCCCGGCGCCGTCGTCGCAGCCTGGCCGGCGGAGATCGGGATCGGCGAGAAGTTGTTCTGGGCGGTAATCGCGTAGTCCCCGGTAAAGATGTCGTTCACCGCGTTCTTGAAGTCCGCGACGATCCCGGCCGCCAGCACGGAGACGAACGTCACCAGCGCGAGGCCGATCATCAGCGCCGACGCGGTCGACGCGGTCCGCTGCGGGTTGCGGCGGGCGTTGTCGCGCGCGAGTCGCCCGGTCGCGCCGGCGATCTTGGTCGCGGGCCAGCCGAGCCACAGCGCGAGTGTCGGCACGAACCGCGCGGACAGCAGCGCGACGCCGACGAAGATCAGGATCGCCCCGGCTCCCATCAGGATCAGGACGGCGGCGGTGCCGCTGGCGACGAACAGCCCCAACAGCACCAGGATCAACCCGGCCGCGACGGTCGCGGTTGAACTCACCGTGCGGTACTTGGCGAACCGGCCCTCGGGCAACGTCGCCCCCTCGCGGACGGCGGCGACCGGTTCGACGCGGGTCGCGCGGATCGCCGGTCGCAGGCTCGCGAGCACGGTCACGATCACGCCGACGAGGATCGCGACGATGATCGTCCGCGGTTTGACGACCGTGCCGGAGTTGGGGAGCGTGAAGCCGACGGCGTTGAACAGCGCGAACAGCAGCTGCGCGAGGCCGAGCCCAACGAGCAGCCCGATCACCGAGGCAATCGTGCCCGTCACGAACGACTCGAGCAGGATCGCGCGGCGAATCTGCTTCCGCGACGCGCCGATCGTGCGCAGCATCCCGAACTCGCGCGTTCGCTGTGCGATTGTGATCGACAGCGAGTTGGCGATCACGAAGCTGCCGACGAACAGCGCGACGCCCGCGAACACGAGCAGGAACGTGTTCAGGAACGAGAGGAAGCTCGTGATCGAAGAGGAGTCCTGCTGGGCCTGCTGGGCACCGGTCCGGACCTGGGTGTCGGCCGGCAGGATCGGTTTGATCTGGTTGACGAGCTGCTGCGGGCTGGTGCCCGACTTCGCGCTGGCGCGGATCTCGTCGAGCTTTCCGACCTTGCCGAGCAGGCGCTGCGCCGTCGCCAGCTGAAGCCCGGCTAGCGTTGCGCCGCCGAGCGACGACGCCGAGCCGAACTTGACCAAGCCCGAGATCCGCAACGGCACCACCGGCCCTACGCCCTGGATGCCGACCGTCTCGCCGGCGTGGAGGTTCTTCTTCGACGCCGTGTTGGTGTCGATCACGACGCCGTCGGGGCCCGGCCAACTGCCGCTGACCAGCTTCAGCGAGCTGAACTGCGGCTGTGACGGGTTGACGCTGAAGCCGAGGTTCGGCGCGCCGCCCGAGGTGATCGCCTTCCCGTTGACGACGACTTGGAGGCTGCCCGAAACGTCGCCGATCGCGTCCTTTACGTCGGGCAGCGCTAGCACGCGGGGGAGCAGCGACTGCGAGAACGCGGGCACCGAGCCGGTGTTGCCGGCGCCGCCGTTGGCGCTCGTGTCGATCGCGTTGCGTCCCGTGACGGTCGCGTCGGTGTTGCGGTAGATCGTCGAGAAGATCGAGTTGAACGCGCCGGTGATCGAGTCGGTGAGCACGAACGTGCCGGCCACCAGCGCGACTCCGAGGACGATCGCCACCGCGGTCAGCGCCGCGCGCAGCTTGCGGGTCGCAAGCCCCCGGAGCGCGACCCGGGTCAACCGAGCCCCTTCATCGCGTCAACGATCTCCTCCTCGCTCGAGCGCCCCAGCTCCTTGACGATCTGGCCGTCGGACAAAAACAGGATCCGGTCGGCGATCGAGGCCGCGCGCGGATCGTGGGTGACCATCACGACGGTCTGGCCGACCGAGTCGACCGAGCGCCGCAGCAGGTGCAGGATCTCGTCGCCGGCCTTGGAGTCCAGGTTGCCGGTCGGCTCGTCGGCGAACAGCACGGTTGGCTTGCTGAGCAGCGCGCGGGCGATCGCGACCCGCTGCTGCTGACCGCCGGACAGCTCGGACGGACGGTGTGTGAGGCGGTCGGCGAGGCCGGTCTCCCCGATCACGGTGTCGAACCACTGCTTGTCAGGCTCGCGGCCGGCGATCGCCAGCGGGAGCAGGATGTTCTCGCGCGCGTCGAGCATCGGCAGCAGGTTGAAGAACTGGAACACGAACCCGATGTGGTCGCGCCGCAGGCGGGTGAGCGCGTCGTCGCCGAGACCAGTGATCTCGGTGCCGTCGATCTGGACGGTTCCCTTGGTCGGCATGTCGAGTCCGGCGAGGATGTGCATCAGCGTCGACTTGCCCGACCCCGACGGTCCCATCACGGCGGTCAGCTTGCCGCGACCGATGTCGACCGACACGTCGCGCAGCGCGGTCACGGCGGTATCGCCCTCGCCGTACTGGCGGCTGATGTCCGAAGCCGACACGACCGCAGCCGATTTCTGCTCCCGATCTTGCAGCTGCGCCTCCGCCACTTACCGGACGTTAGCGGGTTCTGCGGCGGCGGTGTTGTTATGGCGTTGTTCTCATGTAGCCACCCGCGCATGCGCGGGTGGCCGCAGCGGTGCATGCACCGCTGCGAGGGGGCGCGCATGCGCGCCCCCTTCCTAAACTGCCGCCCGTGCGCCACGTGGTGCTGTTGCGCGGGATCAACCTCGGGCCCAACCGGCGGGTCGCGATGCCCGAGCTGCGCGACGCGCTGACCGAAGCCGGCTATGAGGACGTGCGTACCTACGTCCAGAGCGGCAACGTCGTGCTGACGAGCTCGAAGGCGCCGAAGGCGCTGGCGCGTGACTGTGAGAAGGTGATCGCCGACCGGTTCGGGTTCGACGTCGACGTCGTCGTGCGCACGCGGGACGAGCTTGCGGCGGTCGTCGCGCGCGACCCTCTCGGGCACGTCGCCGACAACCCGAAGCGCTATCAGGTCAGTTTTCTGACGGGTGAGCTCGACCGCGCGGCGATTGAGCGACTGCAGGGACTCGTCGCGGAGAACGAGGCGCTCGCCGTCGACGGCCGCGAGCTCTATGCCTGGCATCCCGAGGGAGTCGCGCGCTCGAAGCTGTGGAACGCGCTCGCCGGCAAGAGCCTGGGCGTGACGGCTACAGCTCGCAACTGGACGACGGTCCAGACGCTGCTGGCGATGGCCGACGAATGAGTACGTTTGGATTGACGCCGCTGGCGATCGCCGACGACTGAGCGCGTTTGACTGACGCCGTCGCGGTGGGATACTCGATCGACCCCGATCAACCGCATCACTGTGGGAGGTGATGGAATGTCAGAGCCGGCACACGTCCTGGTCGTCGCCCACCAGACGGCCGCGACTCCCGGTCTGATCGAAGCGGTCCGCGAGCGCTCGCACAGCGGGCCGGCGACGTTCCATCTCGTCGTGCCTCGGCTGGCGCACGGGATGCACAAGGTCGTCGATCCTGAGGACACAGAGGACGACGAGGCCGCCGCGGTCCTCGCTGCCGCGCTGCCAAAGCTGAGCGAGGCCGCCGGAAGCGAGGTGACCGGGAGCCTCGGCGACGCGGAGCCGCTGATGGCGATCCAGGACGCGATCAACCTCGGCAGCTACGACGAGATCATCATCTCGACGCTGCCCAAGCGCGTGTCGCGGTGGCTGAAGCTGGATCTGGTGTCCAAGACGCGTGGGCTGGGTCTGCCGGTGACCCACGTCGAGCAGGACAGCAAGGTAGAGGAGGCGGCTGGGGTATAGCCTGCCGCACGTGAAGCTCGCCACGTTCACGGCCCCCGGGACCGACGCCGTGCGGGCCGGGCGGGTCGAGGGAGATCGAGTCGTCGCGTTCGAGGACGGGCTCAGCGTGAGCGATGTGCTGTGCGGAGTGGAGGGCGATGGCGACGACGCGCGATCGTGGCCGCTATCGGAGGTGACGCTGCTGGCGCCGATCCAGTCGCCCGGCGCGATCTACGCGATCGGGCTCAACTACGCGCAAGCACGTCGAGGAGACCGGCGGCACCGCGCCCGAGGCGCCGATCGTGTTCGTCAAGGTGCGCGGCTCGGTCGCGCCACCCGGCGGTCCGATCCGCTGCCCGGCGGTCGTCAAGCGGCTGGACTACGAGGGCGAGCTGACGATCGTGATCGGCGCCGACGGCGCGATCGGCGGCTACTGCGTCGCCGACGACGTGACCGCGCGTGACCTGCAGGGACGCGAGCCGCAGTGGACTCGCGCCAAGGGTGCCGACACGTTCTGCCCGTTCGGTCCGTGGGTGACGACCGCCGACGAGGTGCCGGACCCGGGCAACCTCCGGCTGCGGACCTGGGTCAACGGCGAATTGCGCCAGGACTCGAGCACCTCGGACCTGATCTTCGGCTGCCAGGAGCTGGTCGAGTTCATCGCCCAGACCTGCACGCTGATGCCGGGCGACCTGATCCTGACCGGGACGCCGAGCGGCGTCGGCATGGCGATGGACCCGCCCCAGTTCCTGCAGTCAGGGGATCGGGTGCGGATCGCGATCGAGGGGCTCGGTGAGATCGAGCACCCCGTCGCGTAGCTATTCGAGCGTCGCGTTGACGCTGATCTGGACGCCGCCCAGGGCGCGCGAGATCGGGCAGTTCTTGCCCGCCCCCTGCGCGGCCTGCTCGAACGCCGCCTGATCGATCCCCGGCACGCGACCGCTGACGCTCAGCTCGGAGGTGGTGACGGTCGGCGCCCCGTCTTTCTGGTCGAGCGTCACTTTGGCGCTGACGTCGAGGTGCTCGGGACTGTGGCCGCCCTCGGACAGCTCGTGCGACAGCGCCATCGCGAAGCACGAGGAGTGGGCGGCGGCGATCAGTTCCTCGGGGCTGGTCTTGCCATCGGAGCGCTCGGTCCGCGAGGCCCAGGTGACCGACAGGTCGGCGAGTGCACCGCTGGCGCCGTTCACCGTCCCGTTGCCGTGCGCGAGGTCGCCGTCCCACGCCGTGGTTGCAGACCGCTCAGCGATTGCCATCGTGTTCCTCCCGGAGTTACTTGCTCAGTGGTGCTCGATCACGCGATCGATCAGCCCGTACTCGACCGCCTGGTCAGCCCTGAAGAAGCGATCGCGCTCCATGTCGGTGTGCACCTGCTCGACGCTCTGACCGGTGTGGAACGCGTAGATCTCATCGATCCGCTGGCGGATGTTGAGGATCTCGCGCGCGTGGATCTCGATGTCCGTCGACTGGCCCTCGAAGCCGGCCGATGGCTGGTGGATCAGCAGCCGGCTGTTGGGGAGCGAGAAGCGCTTGCCTTTCGCGCCGCCGGTCAGCAGCAGCGACCCCATCGACATCGCGATCCCGACGCAGATCGTCTGGATCTCGGGCTTGATGAACTGCATCGTGTCGTAGATCGCCAACCCCGAGTAGATCGAGCCACCGGGGCAGTTGACGTAGATCGAGATGTCCTTGTCGGGGTCTTGCGACTCGAGATGCAGCAGCTGCGCGACCACCAGGTTCGCGATCTGGTCGTCGATCGGCGTGCCGAGAAAGATGATCCGCTCGTTGAGCAGACGGCTGTAGATGTCGAACTCGCGCTCGCCGCGGGCTGTGCGCTCGATGACCATCGGAACTAGGGGCATAAGCAACACCCTAGAACATGCGCGCGTGCTGCCGCGTGTCAGGTCAGCAAGACCGCGGTGCCCTCGAAGGCTCCGGCACGCAGGTCGGCCAGCGCCTGCTCGGCCTCGGCGAGCGGATAGGTCGTGATCGTCGCGCGGATCGGCACCTGCTCTGCCAGCGCCAGGAACTCGTAGCCGTCCTGGCGGGTGAGGTTGGCGACCGAGCGGATCTGGCGCTCGCCCCACAGGTCGTCATACGGGAAGCTCGGGATGTCGGTCATGTGGATCCCGGCGCAGACGACGCTGCCGCCCGGGGCGAGGGCCTTCAGCGCGGCGGGAACGAGCTCGCCGGCCGAGGCGAAGATGATCGCGGCGTCTAGCTGCTCCGGTGGCGGCTCGTCGCTACCGCCCGCCCAGGTCGCGCCGAGCGAGCGCGCGAACTCCTGGGTCCGTTCGTCGCCAGGGCGCGTGAAGGCGTAGACATCGCGGCCCTGGTAGACGGCGACCTGACAGATCATGTGCGCCGCCGACCCGAACCCGTACAGCCCGAGGCGGTGTGCGTCGCCGGTGAAGCGCAGCGCCCGGTAACCGATCAGACCCCCGCACAGCAGCGGCGCCGCCTGCTCGTCCGAGACCGCGTCGGGGAGCGGCAGGCAGTAACGCTGATCGGCGACCGTCAGCTCGGCGTACCCGCCGTCGATGTCACGGCCGGTGAAGCGGCCGTTGACGCACAGGTTCTCGCGGTCGCTGGCGCAGTAGCGGCAGGTCCCGTCCGTCCAGCCGAGCCACGGCACTCCGAATCTCTCGCCGTTGGCCGTCCGGCCGACGATCTGGTGGCCGAGGATCACCGGCAGCTTGGTCGCCTCGATCTCGTGGTCGCGCAGGTGCAGGTCAGTCCGGCAGACGGCGCAGGCGGCGATCTTGAGCAGCAGCTGGTCGTCGCTGCGGCTCCGGGTCCGGGACCGTTTGGGCTCGCAGCGGCTCGCCTTGGTGCTCGAGCAGGATCGCCTGCACGGCGGCTACGGCGTCGTAGGGGTCGCGCTGAGCCAGGCGCTCAATGAAGTGTGGCTGGGCGACGGGACCCCGGTCCGCAGCTCCTCACGGATCTCGCCGAGCGTCCCGAACCGCTCAGCAACCACGTTGTGCTGATGGATCGTTTCCAGGTTGACCTGATTGGCCGACACGAACGCGCGGTCGTCGAGCGCCGGGAAGCGCTCGATCACGCCGCGCACCATCTCCCGGACGCAGTCCTCGACGAACCGGGGACGGCGGTGAGCCTTCTCGACCACGTGCGCCTCGTCCGAGCGCTTCATCAGCTCGTAGATCTCCGACGACATCGACTGCTCGACGATCTGCAGCAGGGTCGCGGCGTCGATCTCGTCCTCGCACAACTCGGTGCAGCCGATGTGCAACGTGCCGAGGCCGCGCTGGTTGTGGGTCGCCACCGGGACCGCCTCGAAAATCCGCTCGATCTCGCCTTGGTCGAAGCCGTCTGACTGCAGGCGCTCGCGCGCTTTGGCCGTTACCAGGCCCTGAGCGCAGGGACAGGCTGTTATTCCCTGCGCGGTCACCCCGACCAGCCTTCTCGTGCCCAGCTCAGTGGTGACGGCGACCCCGTGCAGCGTGTAGAGCTCTTGCGTGTTGACGCCCGAGACCGGCGCGGGCTTGTGCTCGGGGAACCGTGCCTCGACGCTGACCTCGGCGCGGCGCGCGCCCTGGCGGCCGCGCACGAGTTGGGCGATGTGCTCGGCTAGCGTCTCCACCTTGAAGCTCGAGTCGTTGAACACGACCTCGGCGATCGACTCGTTGACGACCTCTTCGAAGCGCGACATGTGGGCGCCCTTCTGGTCGGAGCCGAGCTCGATCACGCACTCGAAGCGGGCAGAGAAAAGTTGCTCGGTGCCGTTCTGTCGGAGTCGGATCACCTTCTCGACGCCGGTCACGCCGACGCGCGACAGGCTCAGCGCGAGCCCGGGCGTTTGCGACTGGACATCGATCAGCGCGGTGGGGGAGGTGTGAAAGTCGGTCATCTTCTCCGGATCCTTGGCTGGCGTATGCCGGCGCGCGAAAGATGGGCCGGCCGACCTGCGTAACTAAGGGTAGACACGTCGTGTGCTTGTCCGCACAGTCGGGATTCGGAGCCGGCCGGAATTGTGGTATCACTCCGCGGTCGTATCAGAAGTGACGAGTGAGAGAGAGGGAGTCTCCCATGGTCGGGGAGCTCCAGACCGCGAAGGAGGAGCTCAGGGGCTGTGAGCGTTGACGAGATCGTCCTATTGAGCGACGACGCGCCGATCGCGGAGCTCGATGAGCTTCGGACGCTGATCGCTGAGGGGCAGGAGCGCGGCTATCTGACGTTCGGGCAGATCGAGTCGTGCCTCGAAGAGGCCGAGGTCACAAAGGAGCAGATCCAGGAGCTGCACGCCTACCTGGACGAGCACGGGATCGAGGTCGTCGAGTCCGACGGTCAGCCGGCGCGGTCGGAGGCCGGGAGCGTCGAGGCTGCTGCGTCGGCTTCGGCGAGCGACGCGACGACTTCTGAGGCTGAGCGGCCCAAGAAGGTCGAGGTCGATCTGACGGTCGAGCCTTCGCTTGATTCGCTGCGTCTGTATCTGAGGTCGATCGGTCGGGTCAACCTGTTGACCGCCGAGCAGGAGGTGCAGCTCGCGCGACGGATCGAGCGGGGCGACATGCTCGCCAAGCAGCAGATGATCGAGGCGAACCTGCGCCTGGTGGTGTCGATCGCGAAGTCGTATCTCGGCCGGGGGCTGACGTTCCTGGATCTGATCCAGGAGGGCTCGATGGGACTGATCCGCGCGGTCGAGAAGTTCGACTACCGCCGCGGCTACAAGTTCTCGACCTACGCGACGTGGTGGATCCGCCAGGCGGTCACCCGCGCGATCGCCGACAAGGGCCGCACGATCCGGATCCCGGTCCACATGGTCGAGAAGCTCAACAAGGTCGTGCACGTCGAGCGCCAGCTGGTGCAGCAGCTGGGGCGCGAGCCGACCCCCGCAGAGATCGCGACCGAGCTCGACACGAGCGTGCGCGAGGTCCGCGACGTGCTGCGAATGGCGCAGCAGCCGATCTCGCTCGAGAAGCCGATCGGCGAGGAGGACGACTCCGAGCTCGGCGACTTCGTCGAGGATCAGACCGCCGAGTCGCCGTTCGAGCTCGCCTCCGAGCACCTGCGGCGCGAGAACCTGCGCCGCGCGCTAGCCGCCCTGCCGGAGCGCGAGCGCGAGGTGATCGAGATGCGGTTCGGGCTCTCAGGCGAGCGGCCGTACACGCTCGAAGAGGTGGGCCGCGCGTTCAACGTGACCCGCGAGCGGATCCGGCAGATCGAGAACCACACGCTGAAGAAGCTCGAGGCGCTGCCCGAGGCGCAGCGGCTGCGCGACGCGTCGTAGTCCGCTCCGGGTTCCGTCCGTACCGGAACGTATGTTCTGGTCGTGAACTGGAACCCCCGGCGACAGGGCGACATCGGTGAGCTGTCCGCGATCACGTGGCTCGTGAGCGCCGGCGCCACGGTGTCGGTACCGCTCTTTCACAGTCCCGACTACGACCTGGTTGCCGACTTTGACGGTCGCTTGACGCGTGTCCAGGTCAAGACCTCGGTCGCCTGGCACAACTGCAGGTTCGTGGTGGCCATCTGTACCCGCGGCGGGAACCGGAGCTGGAACGGCGTT
>CAVYGK010000028.1:0-13561 GCA_963768015.1 uncultured Solirubrobacterales bacterium | reverse complement strand
CAGGCGCCAAGCGAAAAGGATTGCTGCGACCGAAGTCGCGAGGTTCAGGCTCGAAACCCCGTCCCGCATCGGTATTGACACTCGCTGATCGGCATGCGCGAGCAACTCGTCACTGATGCCGTAGCGCTCCGTTCCGAACGCAAGGACCGCACTGGGTGGCATGCCGGTGGGGTTCAATGCCTCGGCTCCAGGGTCAACCGCAATCAGCTGACGGCTGTGAAACCTTGGCTCGCTAATCCGGGCGACCGGGATCGCGTAGTGCAAACCCGCCGCGCCACGAAGAACATCTGGCTGCCACGGATCCTGCGTCCCCGTTGTCAGCACTGCGGCGACATCTGCTGCAGCGGCAACGCGAACGCAGGCGCCCATGTTCCCTAGGTTGCGCGGGTCTTCGAGGAGCACGACCGGTGTCGGCTCAGTGGACGAGAGGATGGCGTCCGTGTCGATCTCTTGGGCGCCGGCAATCGCGATAACCCCGGTTCTCGGAGCCCGCGGCGCCAGCTTTGAAGAACGTGCCCTCGGAGACGACGTGCATGCTCGCCAGCGAAACCTTGCTTGAGATCTGGTGCGAGTGCCGCCGCGAGGTGTTGAGCGTCCAAGGTGTCTGTTCCGGCGAGAACCACGAGCTCCGCGCCGAACCGAATCGCGTGTTTGACGGCGTGGAAGCCCTCGAGGACGGCGAGCTCAGGGTCGCCACGAGCTTCCCTGAACTGTTCGACGATGCGAGCGCCGCTAATCACCTTGGTGATCCTGCCGCTGATCGGCTCCCGTCAAGCGCTGTCTTCGCGCCCGAGTAGTTCCACCTCGATGAGCGGGCTGCGACCGGTTTCCCAATCTTCCAGCGCGCCCCCGTGTCCGATCCCGGCGAGGAGTCCGGACAGCACCCGTCGGCGTTCGGCCGGATCGGTGATGGGGTGCGCACGCGCCGGGATGTCCGCTTGCCGAGTCCCTCGAGATGGAACACGAAGTCGGGGTGCGCAACGACGTTCGCGTACCAGCCCCGCCGGCCCGGCTGGCCGCTGATGTAGATCTGGCCGTCGAGGTTGTGGAACCAGATCTCGATTCGCCGGGGTTGTCCGGATTGCCGCCCGATGGTCGTGATGTCGACTGTCCGGTCGTGGGCCAGGGCCCGTTGGACTCGTTCGCTCATCATCAGCTAGGACTCTAGATATCCTGGGGCGAAGATCGCGCTGACGTTGGGGTAAAGTCCCGCACCGCGAGTTTCTCGGGTACCTGGTGACGCTCGACCCGTAGCCGGCCAACAAAGTTGGTTCGCACCTCCCGCGCGCGGGTAACAGCCGAGCGGGCCGGAACGCGCAGCCTAGGAGGCCCCGATGAAACGGGTGATTTCGTACCTGGCTGCGGTGGTTGCAGCTGCCGCAGCGTTCGCGCTCGCTCCGCCACTCGCCAGCGCTGCTGGTGGATCGAGCGCCCCGTCCGACGTCGCTGCGATCCCCGGCTCGTCCTCGGCGACCGTCCGCTGGCAGAGCCCCCAGACGGTCGACGGCGCGCCCGTGAAGTCGTTCACGGTCACGGCCTCCACCGGACAGCAGATGACCGCCGACGTGCCCAACGACTGGGCGATCGTCCCGGGCCTGCAGGACGGAACGCCGGTCACGTTCACGGTCACGGCAACGAGCACTGCCGGCACGAGCGCCCCCTCCCCAGCTTCGGCACCCGTCACCCCTAAGGCTGTCGCGCCGCCGAGCCATGTGCTGCTCGGGCGCCCGCAGCGGGTCAGCTACGACCACTACTCGCTGATCATCGGTGGCCGACGTGTGCTGTTGTGGGCGGGCGAGTTTGACTATTCACCGGCTGCCCCGCCGTCGCTGTGGATCGATCGCCTCGAGGAGATGAAGGCCGCCGGCTTCAACGCGGTCAGCATCTACTTCGACTGGGACTATCACTCGGCCGCACCCGGGGTCTACAACTTCAGCGGCGTTCGGAACATCAATCTGCTGCTCAACGACGCGCAGCGGGTGGGGCTGTACGTGATAGCCCGCCCGGGGCCGTACGTCAACGCCGAGACCGATGCCGGAGGGCTGGCGGGGTGGCTCGCATCCGAGCCCGCCGGGTCGCGGACCAACGACCCGCAGTACCTGGCCGCCGCCGACCAGTGGCTGTCGGAGATCGACCCGATCATCGCCGCGCACCAGATCACCCTCGGCGGCGACGTGTCATGTACCAGCTCGAGAATGAGTACGGCTTTGTTGACGCTTCCGGCGAGGCGTACATGGGAAACCTCGAGGCCCAGGCCAAGCAGGACGGGATCGACGTCCCCACCTACACTAACGATGTGGGCGGATTCGCGACCGGCTGGTTCGGAGCTCCAAACGCTCCCGACCTGATCGGCTCCGACCAGTACCCCGAGGGGTTCGACTGCTCGAATCCGAACGTGTTCAGCAGCCCGCCCGTACTCACCGCCGACCACGAGCCCGGAATACCGCTGATGGTCCCCGAGTACCAGGGCGGTTCGTTCGACTCCTGGGGCGGCGCCGGCTACCCCGCCTGTGCGCAGCTCACCGGTCCCGACTTCGAGAACACCTTCTACAAGTACTACATCGCCCAGGGCGCGACCATGCAGAGCATCTATATGACCGTCGGCGGGACCAACTGGGGTTTCAACCCGGCGCCGTTCATGTACACGTCCTATGACTACGGCTCGCCGATCTCCGAGCCCGGGACGCTGTCGTTAAGTACCCCGAGCTCAAGCTGACCAGTGAGATGTCGCAGGCGCTGCCCGACCTCGCGATGACTGATCAGGTCACCGCCCCGACTGTGCCCGGATTGACCACCTTCGAGGAGCGCAACCCCAGCACCGGCGCGACGTTCCTGTACCTCGGCAACGATGGTTCCTTGCCGGTCACGGCGTCGCTGCCCTACGACCCGAGCCAGACCGTCACGGTCCCGAGTCACGAGGCCAAATTCCTCGTCTCCGATGCGAGCTTCGGGAGCCAGCATCTGGTCTCGACGACCTCGGAGCTGGTCACCCAGATGACGCTGGGGCGCCGGGACGTCGCGCTGCTCGACGGCGACTCGGGCTCGACGGGCGAGACGTCGCTCTCCTATGGGCATCGGCCGACCGTGCACGTGCTGTCCGATCCCTCGGGCACACCCGTCACTTCCGATTGGAACGCGTCCACCGGTGTGCTGCAGCTTCACTACACCCAAGACGGGCTCGACCAGGTGGCCGTGAATGACGGACGGTCGCTGCTGCTGCTGCTGCTCGCCGACAGCGACACGGCCGGCCAGTTCTGGATCGAGCACATCGCCGACGGGCCGCTGCTCGTGCGAGGGGCATCACTCGTCCGGACCGCCTCGATCGGCGCGCGCGGGGCGGTGCTGACCGGCGACACGTCGGCCTCGGGACCGATCGCGGTGTGGGCGCCTGCGGGCGTGCACGGCCTCGTGTGGGACGGCCGCCAGCTGGCCACGGTGCGGACGGGCAGTGGCGCGCTGTCGGGGCAGCTCCCGGGGCCCCCGGCGGCCTTGAGCCTGCCGTCGCTCGCCCACGGCTGGCGGTTCAAGTTCGAGTCGCCCGAGCGCCTGCCGGGTTTCGACGACTCGAGCTGGACGGTCGCCGACCATCAGGTGACCGACAACCCGATCCAGCCAAGTTCGACGCCCGTGCTCTACGCGCAGGATTACGGCTTCGAGCACGGGTTCGTCTGGTACCGCGGCCACTTCACTGCCACCGGCAACGAGACCGCCGTGTCGCTGACCGCCGACACCGGGCCGTTCGGCTCTTTCGCGGTGTGGCTGAACGGCCACTATCTCGGCTCGGCCAGCACCCCGACCTCGACCCACCCGTTCGCGAACCTCGATGACACGCCCCTGAGTCAGACGTTCACGTTCCCCACCGCTGACCTCAACCCCGGTCAGGACAACGTGATCTCGGTGTTGACGGAGAACATGGGGCAGGACGAGTCGTTTGAGAACTCACTCGGGCTGGATGGCAATAAGACGCCGCGAGGGCTCGAGAGCGCCGCGCTCAACGTGTCGAGCGGCACGGCGCCTGCCGTGACCTGGAAGCTCAACGGGGCGTCGGAAGCTGTGGCGCTGGCAGATCCGACGCGGGGTCCAACTAACCCGGCCGGCCTGTTCGGGTCGAATGCGGGCTGGGCGCTGCCAGCCTATTCAGACCGTGCGTGGACGCCGATTAATTTGCCCGACTCGTGGTCGGCGCGCTCGGTCCCGCCCGGCGTCGGGTGGTACCGGACCTCGTTCGCGCTCCATGTGCCCAGCGACGTGTGGGCGCCGATGGGTTTGAAGCTGACCCCGCCGAGCGGGGGAACACCAGGTCCGGGCGCGGCCAACTTCCAGGCGCTGATCTACCTCAACGGCTGGCTGATCGGGCGCTACATCGATGATCTGGGCCCCCAGAACACGTTCTACCTGCCGCAAGGTCTGCTGCGGACGGACGGCCCGAACACGCTCGCAATCGCCGAGTGGAGCCTTGCGGCCGGGGCGGGCGGGCTCGATCGTGTATCGCTCGTGCCCTATGAGATCGAGCGCGGCGGGATTCCGGTGCGCGCGGTCGCCAGTCCGGGGTGAGTCGATGGTTACTTGTGCTCAAAAGCCGAGGGCGCAGCCGTCCTTGCGCGCATCGGAGCCGCCCAGTAGGCACTGGTCCTTGCGGATGATCGCCTGACCTCCGCCGAAGATGGATCGCTCGACAGGTCGCTCGATCCTGAAACCGAGCGCCTCGAGTTCGCTCGCTGACCCCCACAGCGGCTGCTCGATCGAGAGCGTCGATCCGTCGATTCGAAACCGGCCGCGGTCCAGCGCCGCCTGAGGATCGAGGCCGGTGCGCATCAGCTCGACGATGAACTGCACGTGTGCCTGAGCCTGGATGAAGCCCCCCATCACGCCGAACGGTCCGACCAGCTCGGCTCCGCTGGTCAGCATCCCCGGAATCAGCGTGTGATACGGGCGCTTTCCCGGCTCGACGCGGCCGTTCACGCTGAAGCCCGCGGAACGGTCGTTGAGCACCACCCCAGTTGAGCCCGCGACCACGCCCGAGCCGAACGAGTCGTAGAGGCTTTGGATCAGCGACACAGCGGTCCCATTGCCGTCAACCACGCACATGTAGGTGGTGCCGCCGGCGGGTTCGCTCACCTTGGCCGCCGATCGGCCCCGCCGCGACTCGACGTGCTCTCGGGTCAAAAGACCGCTGACGTCAGCGCCATCCCGCACGTGGTTTAGCGCGTCGCTGAGGGCGAGGGACACGGCCGTTACCTCCTCGCGTAGCGTCGGTTCGCGGTCGCCGATGATTGCCAGCGCCTCGAGCGCGGCGATCCCTTGCGTCGGCGGCGGCATCTCCCAGACCGTGACGCCCAGGTAAGTCTGGGTTAGCGGCTCGACCCAGCGCGCCTGATATGCCGCGAGATCTTCGTGCTCGAGCCAGGACGCGGCAACGATCGCATCGGCGACCGGCCCCCGATAGAAGGCCGCGGGACCGTGATCGGCGATCGCGCGCAGCGTCGCCGCAAGCTCTCGCATGTAGAACCGTTGACCAAAAGACGGCGGCGGCCCGAACGCCGCCGGTGCGTCCGGAGCAAGGCGCCAGATGCGCGCGGATGCAGTGCCGGCGACCACGCCCTGCTCGGCAGCATCGATCGCCGGCGCGAGACAGCGGTCGAGCCCCCATGTGCCGAAGCGGCTCGCCAGCTCCTGCCAACCGGCGACGGCGCCCGGGACGTCGCACGATCGCGGGCCTTTCTCCGCGGGCAGTTCACGAGGAGCGTTGCGCGGCGCCGGCCCGGCTGCGTCCAAGCCAGTGATCTGACCGTCTGACGTTCGCACGATCGCGAACAGGTCGCCGCCGATCCCCGTTGCGTGCGGCTCAGTCACGCACAGGATGGCCGCGGCGCACAGCGCCGCATCGACCGCGTTCCCCCCGGCTCGCAGGACCTCTAGCGCGCTGAACGTCGCCAGCTGTTGGCTGGTGGCGACCATCGCATCGCGCGCGACGCTTGGTGCCCGGGCTGGTGCAAGCCGAAAGCTCATCGTTGTGCGGAACATACGACCCGACAACCAGATAGCGTCGGCTCGTGAAGGACACGCGGTCGATAGACGCAGGCCCGCCGGTCGATTCCGGCCGAGTGCTCGCGGACCTACGGGAGCTTCACCGTCGCACCGGCGGACCCGGCGGTGCGCAGCGCCTCGCATGGACCGAGGGATGGACGTCGGCGCGCGCGTTCCTGATCGAACTGCTGTCCGAGCTCGGCGTCGACGCCCAGCGCGACGAGGCCGGCAACCTGTGGGCTTGGCTCGATGGCACGGACGAGCGCGCGGTCGCGCTGGGCTCGCACGTCGACTCGGTGCCGTCGGGCGGCTGGCTCGACGGCGCGCTCGGCGTGTTCACGGGCCTCGGAGTGATCCGGGCCTGGGTCCACGCTGGGAGGCGGCCGCCGCGATCGCTGGCGCTGGTCGACTGGGCAGACGAGGAGGGCGCGCGGTTCGGCCACAGCCTGTTCGGGAGCTCGGCGTTCGCGGGCACGCTCGACGTTGAGGCCGCGGGCGAGCTCCGAGACCGCGAGGGCAAGCGGCTGAGCGACGTGCTGTCGAGTCACGGCGTCGAGCTGGCTGAGGCGCTCGACGCCGGACACCACCGCGGGCGGCTGGGTGCGTATCTGGAGCTGCACATCGAGCAGGGGCCGGTGCTGGAGCGCGCCGGCCTGCCGGTGGCGGCCGTCAGCGGCTGCGTCGGGATCGAGCGCCACCGGTTGCGCTTCACCGGCCAGACCGGCCATTCAGGCACTACCCCGATGGACGTGCGCCGCGATGCCGGATTAGCGGCGGCCGCCACCGCGCTCGAGATCGAGCGGATCGCGGTGCATCAGGCGGGGACCGCCACGACCGGTGCGCTGACTTTGCGCCCGGGCATTGCAACCGCGGTCCCCGGCGAGGCAGAACTGGTGGTGGACCTCCGGCACGCCGACGCCACGCGGCTGCAGGCGATGCTCTCGGCAACTGTCGACGCCGCGCATGCGGCCGCCTCGGAGCGCGGCTGCGAACTGCGCGCCGAGCGGATCTGGGGGATCGAACCGGTCGACTTCGATCCGGCGCTCGTAGCGCTGGCGAGCGAGGCGTGCGCCTCGGTCGGCGGATCCGGGATTGTGCTGCGCAGCGGCGCCCTGCACGATGCAGCCGAGGCCGCGCGCCTGCTACCGGTCGCGATGGTGTTCGCGCCGTCGATCGCGGGAATCAGTCACGCGCGCGAGGAGGACACCGCCGAGGCCGACCTGCGAGTCGCGATCGACGCGTTCGGCCGGCTGTGCCAGCGCGTCCTGCTGTCGGGCGGAAGCTAGCCGCGCTCATCCCCCGTTGCCCGTAGAGCGGGACGTGGGCGCACCCGTTACTGACACCACGTGGACCGGTTCACTCGTCAGCTCTCCGGTGAAGGAGCGATCGGCCTTCTCCACGGGCTTGACCCAGAGCTCCTCGACGAGAACTTTCACCGTCACAAGTATCGGCACCGCGACGATCAAGCCTACGAAGCCGAACAGCTGATCGACCGCGACGACACCGACGGCCACCAGAGCCGGGTGCAGCTTGACCGTGCGCGCGACGACCAACGGTTGGAGGATGTTGCTCTCGACCTGGTGGGCGACGACGTAGATGATCACGACGATGATCGCCTTGCCGGGTGAAATCGTGAGCGCGTAGATGATCGGCGGGATCGAGCTGAGCAACGCCCCGAAGTACGGGATGATCATCGCGACCGCGGTGAAGATCGCGAAGAACGCAGCGAACTCGAGTCCGGCGAGGCGCAGACCGAGATACGTGAGGCTGCCGAGAATCAGCATCCCGAGCACGAGTCCGCCAAGCCAGGCTAGGTAGGCGACCCGTAGGCGAGCGAGTATCTGTTCGGCCTGGGCTCGCTTCGAGGGTGGCGCGATCCGGACGAAACCCTCGGCGAGTGGCTCCGGGTTGATGGCCGTGTAGAGCGCTGTGAGCACGATCACGATCACCGTCGCGATCCCGGCGACCACGCCGGCGCCGACAGAGGTGAGCGGACCGAGCAGCTTGTCCGGATGCTGGGTATACGTATCAGCGAAGTGCTGCATCTGTTTCCCAATACGCGTCGGAGAGGTGCCGGTCAACCGCCCCAGCCGACGGCGCAGCTCATCGACGATGGTCGGCAGCGTCTTTACGAACTGGTTGATCTCGTGGTCAAAGACGGGAACTATCAGCGCGACCAGGCCGGCGATCGCCCCAAGGCCGAGGAGCAGACCGAGCACCGCCCCGATCGGCCTGGGAATCCCGACCCGCTGCAGCGCGCCGGCAAAGGCCCCCAGCGGGAGCGCGATGATCACAACGATCAGCACCGCGAGCACCAGCGTGACGAGCTGTTCGAAGATCAGCGCAGCGACCGCAAGTCCGAACGCGAGCAGCACGGCGCGGTACAGGGTCGTAGGAGTGATCGTTGAGTTCGCCATTCGCAACAAGGCTGCCCGTAAGTGCGCGATGTGACGCGCTGCTCGCAGGCGAGCTGATCCGCGCGGGTGACTTGAGATGAGGCCTGTCGTCGCCTATCGCGTCGTGGGACTCGCCGCGAGCCTGGTCGTTGCCGCGCTCGTGGCGCAGCAGTTGCTGACGGTGCTGCTCGCTGCGATCGTCATGATCATCTTGTCGCTGCCGCTCTCAAGCGCGGCATCGCTCGCCGAGCGCCACGGGGCGCCGCGCGCGCTCGGCGCGCTCGCTGCTCTCGTCGCCGGGTTTGCTGTTCTGGTCGGACTTGGGTTTGCGGTGATCCCGGCGTTTGTCGATCAGGCCAGGCAGTTCGCCCAGCGCCTGCCAACGATCCTCGCCGACGCGGACCGTTTCTTCCACGGGATCGTCGGTCACAAGGCGCGCAGCCTCTCGGCGCAGCTGAGCAGCTTCATTGACGGTTATCTCCACCATCCGGCCCGCTTAGTGGGTCCGACCGAGGAGATCGGGCTGACCGTGATCACCTTGATCATCGGCCTGGCTGTGATCGTGATCGGCGCGTTTCTGATCGCGGTCAATCCGGACGCGCTCGTGAACGGGTTCATGCGGCTGCTGCCCGAGTCCCGGCGCCCGCTCGCGCGTGACGTTCTCGGCAGCGTGAGAACCGCGTGGCTGGGCTGGATGACCGCTGTGGGGCTCGACATGCTCGTGCTCGGCGGCCTGCTGTATCTGGGGATGACGATCATCGGGCTGAACTTTGCGATCGGGTTCGCGGTGTTCTCCGCGTTCATGACCGTGATCCCGAACTACGGCTCGGTGATCAGCGCGATACCCCCGATCCTCGCCGGACTGGCCCATTCCCCTGGAATGGCCGTACTCGTGGCGATCGTCTACGTGATCGTCAACCAGATCGAGGGAAACCTGATCCTTCCACTGATCATGGCGCGCACCGTGGAGATGCATCCCGCGGTGGTCACCATCGGTCTGCTGGTGATGGCGGCGCTGTTCGGGCTGATCGGTGTCTTGATCGCGATCCCATTGCTTTCGCTGACGATGATCCTCGTACAGGCGCTGTGGATCGAGCCCCAGGAGGCGCGGGAGTCACGCTCCAATCGAGATCATCGCCGCCGGCACCACGACGGTTACGGCTGGTCGCTCGCCCTAAACATTCAGACCCCTGATCCGCCCGAGGCGGCTATGTTCTCCGTATGAACCGGGGGCTTCGGGCTTTGTTGTTTGTCTCACTTGTGTTGACGGTCGGCGCCGGGACGGTGCTGCTTCCGACGGCCGCCGGCGCTGCTCGCGGCGGTCGCACGACGGACGCGGCCGTGCAGCGCCTCCTGGATCGGCTCGTCGCTGCGCCGGGCGGACCCGTAGGTGCGATCGTGACCCTCTACCGCAACGGTGCAACGACCGTCCTTCGCGCGGGGCGGGCAGACGCGACGCGTCCGGGCGCGCCGCGCCTCGGGGACCACATGCGAATCGCCAGCATCACGAAGGCGTTCACGGGTGCGGTCGCGTTGCGCCTGGTGCAGGAGGGCCGGCTCGGTCTGGATGACACGATTGGCCAGCTCCTCCCGCGAGTGATGCCGCGCGACTGGTCGAAGGTCACGGTGCGCGAGATGCTCAACCACACCAGCGGGTTGCCCGACTACACGCACTCGGACGGTTTCCGCGAAGCAGGCCATGGAGAATCCTCACGGGTACGTGTCGCCGATGGAAATCATCGGGTGGGTGCGTAAGGAGGACCTCGGCGTTCACGCCGGGATCGCGCTATGAGTACTCGAACACCGACAACATCGTCGTTGGCCTGATCGCACAGCAGGTCACCGGCCGGTCTTTCGGCCAACTCCTGACGACGCTTGTCTTCCGACCGGCGGGGCTGAAGCAGACGACATTCCCGACGCGGAGGATCTCGTTGCCGAAGCCGTTCATCCACGGTTACGACGTCGAGCCGGGTAAGCCGCCGCAAGATGTCACCACATTCCTGAGCCCGAGCGGCGCGTGGGCATCGGGCGCAATCGTCTCCACGCCCGGTGATCTTGGCGCCTTCATCCGCGCCGATCTCGCCGGTCGGTTCTTCGGCGGCGCGCAGCGCCGTCAGCAGCTGCGCTTTGTCGTCGGCTCTTCAAGCCCGGCCGGTCCTGGCACGAACTCGGCCGGGCTAGCAATCTTCCGCTACCAGACGCGGTGTGGCACGGTGTACGGCCATACGGGCAACTTCCCCGGTTACGTGCAGTGGGCCGCCGCGACGGCGAACGGCCGTCGCTCGGTCACGACGTCGCTCAACATAGCTGCGCCGACGGGCGGCCTACTGAAACAACTCCGCTCGCTCCAGGCGGCAGCGGTCTGCGCGCTGCTCGGAAGGTAGTCCTGGGTTAGTCCTGCGGGCGATAGCGCAGGCCGTCCAGCGCGATCCGGAGCATGTGCTCGGTCTGGGCGGGGTCAGCGGTCGGGATCTTGCCGATCCCCATCACCATCTGGAGGATCTCGCCCGAACTCGACGTCGAGCCGTACCGCGCCGGCATCCTGCGCGCGCTTGAGCAGTGGCTCGCCGGCGGCGAACATCGACGCCCGGCAGGCCGTGAACAGCGGCGCGTCCTTGTCCATGTAGTTGAGCAGCTCGTCGGCGAGCGCCCGCTTGGTGGCCAGGTAGGCGATGAAGCGCTCGAACCAGAGGCTCAGCGCGTCCCACGGGTCCTCCCCATCGAGCTGAGTCGCCGAGCGAGCTAGCTCCTCGACCTCGCCGGCGTAGAGCGCCTCCAGCAGCGCCTGGCGGTTGGGGAAGTGCCGGTAGAGCGTTCCGATCCCGACCCCGGCCCGGCGGGCGATCTCCTCGAGCGAGGTCGCCTCACCGCCCTCGAGGAACGCCTCCCGGGCGGCGGCCAGGATCTTCTCGTAGTTACGGCGCGCATCCGCGCGCTTCGGCCTGACTAGGAGGGTCTGTTCGGGTTCTGCGGTCGTGCTCATCTGCAAAATTCGGTTGACAAACGGAGGGCGCCTCCGTATATTATCTGGAGGACGCCTCCAGTTGTTTCGGAGGTGGCCTCCATTTTACTCACATCTGGCCGACTTTTCAACCACCGGGAGATCTATGAAGCTCGTATCTCTACCAACTCCCAAACCAGACCAGCGCCGCTGGGCGACCCTGATGGTCGTCTGCCTGGCGCAGCTGATGATCGTGCTCGACGTGACGATCGTGAACGTCGCGTTGCCCTCGATCCAGCATGACCTCCACTTCAGCCAGGCCAACCTGACCTGGGTCGTCAACGCGTTCCTCGTCACGTTCGGCAGCCTGCTGCTGCTCGCCGGCCGGCTCGGCGACCTCGCCGGGCGCAAGCGTGTATTCCTCGCCGGCCTCACGATCTTCACCGCCGCGTCCCTGCTGTGCGGGATTGCGCCCAGCCAGGGCGTCCTGATTGGCGCTCGCTTCCTGCAGGGCGTCGGCGCCGCCGCCCAGGCGTCCGTGATCTTGGCGATCATCATCGCCGACTTTCCCGAGGCCGCCGAGCGCGCCCGCGCGATGAGCGCCTACGTGTTCGTGTCCGTCGCGGGCGGCTCGCTCGGCCTGCTGGCCGGCGGCGTGCTCACGGAGACCCTGAGCTGGCACTGGGTGTTCTTCGTCAACCTGCCGATCGGCGTGCTGGCGTTCGTCCTTGGCCGGGCGCTGATCCGTGATGACCAGGGTCAGGGGCTCCGGCACGGCGTCGACTGGCTCGGCTCGCTACTGATCACGACCTCGCTGATGAGCGCGATCTACGCGATCGTCGAGGTGACCAGCCACGGCTGGGGCTCGACCGAGGTGCTCGGCTTCGGCGCGCTGGCAGCGGTCCTGATGGCCGCGTTCCTGACGCTCGAGAGCCGGATCGAGAACCCGATCATGCCGCTCCGCGTCCTGCGCCTGCAGGGGCTGGCCCGCGCGAGCCTCGTCCGCGGGTTCCTCGTGACGGGCATGTACTCGACGTTCTTCCTCGGCACGCTGTACCTCGAGCACGTCCGCCACTACTCGGCGCTGCAGACCGGGGCGGCCTTCCTGCCCTGGACGATTACCGTCGCGATCCTCTCGCGTGGCGTCACGACCCGGTTGGTCGAGCGGTTCGGGCAGCTGCCCGTCTTGCTGGCGGGCATGACCAGCGCAATCGCCGGACTGCTGCTGTTCAGCACGGTCGGGCCGCAGACCAGCTTCTTCCCGACGTTTTTCCTCGCGTGCTTCGCGATCGGCCTCGGGATCGGCATGGCGTTCATGCCGCTGCTGACGATCGCGATGGCCGACGTACCGGCCGGCGATGCCGGACTGGCGTCTGGGATCACCAACGTCTCCCAGCAGATCAGCGGCGCGGTCGGACTGGCGGTCCTGAGCACGATCGCCGCTACCCACACCAAGGCACTGATCGCCGCCCACGACGGGCACATCAGCTCGCTGCTCGGCGGCTACCACGTCGCGTTCCTCGTCGGCGCCGCCGCGATCACCGCCGGCCTCGCGCTGGCGCTGATCCTGCTGCGGCAGCGCACCGCCGCGCCGGCCATACAGCTTGCCCAGGCCCCAGACGAGGACGACTCCTTTACCTACGAACTCGAAAGCGAGGCAGCATGACAAGCGCCCAACTCGAACACCCCACCCGACCCGTCGAGCGGCGAGCCCGCACCCGCCGTTACCGCTCAACCGTCCCCGCGTCGCGCCCGCGGCGCGAGGGCATGGTTTCCGAGGCCGTCGTCTCCGGCTACATCCGAGAGCTCGCGGAACACGGCCGCCGTGTCCATGGCGTCGCCGAGCGTCCGCAGGTAGCGGCGCAGTAGGCGGGACGCCGGACCCCTGCGTTGAGCGGGAGCAACGCAGGGGCCCGGTGGTCCTACCGACGTAGGTCAGTCCGTAGCAGGTACCGCCGGGACCCAAACCGCTACGACCGTCCCGGCGCCGCAACGACGTTGCTGAGCGCCGAGATGTTCCCGGCCTTGTTGATCGCCCGCAAGGCTAAGAAGCGCGTTCCGGAGGGCAACGTGGTGAGGCGAAGGCGCTGTGGCGTGCCGGCGGATGCAGGTCGGGGCGCCCCGGCGATCCGGCGTGTGGCGGTGCAACTGCGATCAGCGCAGGCGAGCACCAGGTAGGCGGCGGCCGCGCCGAGCT
>CAVYGK010000027.1:0-155384 GCA_963768015.1 uncultured Solirubrobacterales bacterium | reverse complement strand
GTCTACATCGCCTCGCTCCTGCGAATCCCGCACGTGGTCGTGTGCGTCAACAAGATGGATTTGGTCGGCTACGACGAGGAAACCTTCTACGAGATCCTCGAGGAGGTCACCGACTGGGCGGCGCGGCTCCAGATTCCGGACATGACCTTCATCCCGATCTCGGCCCTGCACGGCGACAACGTCGTCGACCGCTCGCACGCGATGCAGTGGTTCGGCGCCGCCCCGCTGCTCTACCACCTCGAGCACGTCGTGATCGCGCCAGACCGGAACCTCAACGACGTCCGCTTCCCTGTTCAGTGGGTGGTTCGCCCGATGAGCGAGGAGCACCATGACTACCGCGGTTACGCCGGCCAGGTAGCCGGCGGCGTGCTGCGTGCTGGGGACGAGATCGTCGTGCTGCCCGGCGGCCAGCGGACCAGCATCGCCGCTGTCGACACGTACTCGGGCGAGGTCGAGGCCGCGTTTCCGACCATGTCAGTGGCGCTGCGGCTCGCTGACCAGATCGACATCTCGCGCGGCGACATGATCGTCGCGGCCGAGGACCAGCCGGTCACCGCCCGCGAACTCGACGCGATGATCTGCTGGATGAGCGAGCAGCCGATGGAGCCCCGCGGGCGCTACACGATCAAGCACACGACCCGCAACGCGCGCGCGATCGTCGACCAGGTCGAGTACCGGGTCGACGTCAACACGCTCGAGCACCTGCCCGCGCAGCAGCTGGGGCTCAACGAGATCGGTCGCGTGCGCGTGCGCTGCGGCTCGGAGCTGGTCGTCGATGAGTACGCCCGCAACCGGACGACCGGGAGCTTCATCCTGATCGACGAGGCGACCAACGACACGGTCGCTGCCGGGATGATCGTCGACGCGCGCTAGCCCGCGCCGTCGCACAACCGCCCCGATACGCAGGTAAAGTGCCCGCCGCATGTTCTCGAAGGTCCTGATCGCCAACCGCGGCGAGATCGCGGTCAGAATCATCCGCGCCTGCGAGGAGCTGGGCATCGCCACCGTGGCGGTGTACTCAGAGCTCGATCGCGACGCGATCCATGTCAAGCGCGCCGACGAGGCGTACCTGCTTGGCCCTGGACCGGCCGCCGAGAGCTACCTGAACATCGAGAAGCTGATCGATGCGGTCGAGCGCTCGGGGGCCGAGGCGGTGCACCCGGGCTACGGCTTCTTGGCCGAGAACGCGTCGTTCGCGAAGGCGCTCGAGGACCACGGCACGGTGTTCATCGGTCCGCCGGCCTCGGCAATCGAGGCGATGGGCTCAAAGACACGCGCGCGTGAACTGATGCAGAAGGCGGGCGTCCCGATCGTGCCGGGCACGACTGAGCCGGTGCAGACGATCGACGACGCCCGCGCCGTGATCGCCGACACGATCGGTTACCCGGTCGCCGTCAAGGCGGCGGGCGGCGGTGGCGGCAAAGGCTTTCGCGTCGCGCTGGGCGAAGACAAGCTCCAGGAGGCGTTCGAGGGCGCCGCACGCGAAGGCGAGAAGTTCTTCGGCGATGCGACCGTCTATCTCGAGCGCTATCTGCCCGACCCCCGCCACGTCGAGGTCCAGGTCCTGGCCGACAAGCACGGCAGCGTGATCCACCTCGGCGAACGTGACTGCTCGGTACAGCGCCGACACCAGAAGCTGATCGAGGAGGCGCCGGCGCCCGCCGTCGATGACCAGCTGCGCGCCAAGATCGGCAAGATCGCGACCGAGGCGGCCGCGGCCGTCAACTACACGGGCGCGGGCACGATCGAGGGGCTGCTCCAGGACGGCGAGTACTTCTTCCTCGAGATGAACACCCGGGTCCAGGTCGAGCACTGCGTGACGGAAATGGTGACCGGGATCGACATCGTCAAGGAGGGCATCAGGGTCGCCGCCGGTGAACCGCTGTCGATCGCCCAGCAGGACCTCGAGCTCCGTGGGCACGCGATCGAGTGCCGGATCAATGCCGAGGATGCGAGCAAGAACTTCGCGCCGGCGCCGGGCACGATCGGCGCCTATCGCGAGCCGACCGGCCCCGGGGTTCGTGTCGACTCCGGCGTCGGCCCCGGTTCGGAGATCTCGCCGATGTACGACCCGATGGTCGCCAAGCTGATCGTCTGGGACGTCGACCGCGAGCAAGCGACCTCGCGGATGCTCCGGGCCCTCGCCGAGTATCAGATCGAAGACCTCAAGACGTTGATCCCGTTTCATCAGGCGCTGCTTGCGACCAGGCAGTGGGCGAACGCCGAGACCTGCCGCGACCTGATCGAGGATCGTCAGTGGCTCAAGCAGCTGGCGTTCGACACGGTCGCCAGCTCGGAAGACGGCGACGGCGCCGAGCCCGTCGAGCAGAGCTATACGGTCGAGGTCTCGGGCAAGCGATTCGAGGTCAAGGTGATTGGCGCGCCCGCACAGATCGGCTTGGCGGTCAACGGGGCCGCCCCGGCCACGGCACGCAAGCCGCCCCGGCGCTCAGAGCGCACGGGCGGCGGTGGTGGCGGCGGTGGCGACACGCTCAGCTCCCCGATCCAGGGCACGGTCTTGAAGGTCGCGGTCGAGGCCGGCGCCGAGATCGAGGAGGGTGCGCTGATCTGCGTGATCGAGGCGATGAAGATGGAAAACGAGATCACCGCCCACAAGACCGGCAAGATCGCCGAGCTGCCGATCGCGGTCGGGGCGTCGATCGCGAGCGGCGACACGATCGCCGTGATCAGCGCCGCCGCCGAGTGAGGCGCAACGGCGGATTGATCAGCCCGCCGCCGGGGTGAGGCGCGACAGCGGCGCTAGGCGCTCTTTGGTGCGCGCCACACGCGCGCGCCGGCGACGCCGCCAATCAAGAGCACGGCTGCCGCGAGCGCGAACGCGAGCAGCGGCGCCGAGCCGTCGTTGGTCGGCGGCGCGCCACCCGAACTGCCGGCCGGCACCACCGACGAGGCACCGAGGCCATTGTTTGACTGGATCAGGGATCCGGGCTGCCCGCCAGGGACCAGCAGCGTCTGGCTGCCGTGGCCGCTGGCGGATTTCCCGGTCGCCTTCAGAGCCCGAGGTCGTCGAGCGATTCGTCGTGCCGCCCGCCCGTCCAGTGGAGCTGACGGCGGCGCTCGACGCTCCCGCCGCGGACTGAGTCCCCCCGCCGGACGGGTGCGTCACGCCGCTGCCGGATCCGTTGGCGCCGCTGCTCCCGGAGCCGCCGCCGCCGTTAAAGACACCCCCTCCGGTGCCGATATGACCATGTGGCGCCGCATCCTGGCGAGCGGACTCGAGCGGGATGGCGTACATCTCGCCTGCAGGTGTACTGGCGCTCGGGTCGGTAGGCTGCGTGGCCTGGCTTTGGGCGTACGCGGGCGAAGCCCACCAGGCAAGGCAGATCAAAAGGACCCCAAAGATGTCGACCATGCGTCGCACCACGCTGCAACCGATTCTAGACGCACCCGAACAGTTCGACGATCGAACATCCGCCGAGGCGCCACGGCCTCGCGCCCCGCGCGACTACAAGACGGTCCTCGCACTCGCGTTCGTGGTCGTTCTGCTGACGCTCGTCGCGACCGCGCAGGGGGCGTTCGGGGTCAGCGCCTGGGCACCGCTCGCACTGCTGGCGCTGGCGGCGCTGATCGGGGCGCTGCTGACGCGCGGAGCGCTCGCGATCCGGTCGGTTCCGGTTGCCGTGGCGATCGCGAGCATCTGGCTACTTGCTGGGTGGTCGCTGTTGTCGATGGTCTGGGCGCAGTCCCCCGGTGACGCGTTTGCCGCCGGCGACCGGTTCGTGTTCTACGCCGCGATCGCCACGTTGCCGTTCGTGCTCGCGTTCTCGCGGCGAACGCTGGTCGTCGCGGGCTGGGCGGTGACGGTCGGTCTCGGCGCGGTCGCGGTCTACGTGGAGATCAGGCTGCTCGTCCACGGCGCTCCGCTGTACCTCGCCGGTCGCCTGAACGGACCGATCAACTACCGCAATGCGACCGCGCTTCTGTTTGCGCTCCCCGCCTGGCCCGGGGTGATCGCAGCGTCGACGAGGAACTATCGCTGGTGGGTCCGTGCTGGGGCCCTGGCGCTGACGATGCTGTGCCTCGGACTCGTGTGGACCACGCAGTCGCGCGGGATCGTGCTCGGTCTTGCTGTCGGGGCGCTGCCGGTGTTCGCGTTCGGCCCCGACCGGGTGCGACGGGCGTGGGTCGCGTTCGTCGCCGTCGGCGGGATCGCGCTCGCTTCACCATGGTTGCTGCGGCCGTTCCACGCATCCGACGGCGGCTCCGGGTATCTGCCTCCGCACGCGATCACGGTCGCGGCCCAAGGGCTCGCTGTGCTGACCGTCGCAGGATTCTGCGTCGGGCTCCTGATCGCCCTGGGCGACAAGGCGCTGCGACCCGGCTCGGCACCTGCGCGAGTCGTCCGCTGGACGGCGAGGATCGCGCTCGGCGGAGCGATCGTCGCGATGATCGCCGCCGCTGCGGTCGCGATCGGAAACCCGGTCACCTACGCCAACCAGAAATGGGACCAGTTCCGCAGCCTCCAGAGCGGGAACGCCACATCCACCCGGCTGGGGACTGTCAGCGGGCAGCGATACGACCTCTGGCGCGTGGCTTGGAAAGAGTTCGAAAGTGCGCCGATCCTGGGAGTCGGTGCCGACAACTACTCATTCGACTACTACCGCGAACGGGCGACGAACCGCAACCTGACCGATCCCCACAGCGTCGTGTTTTCGCTGCTGAGCGAGAACGGGACTGTCGGGATCGTCCTGTTCGTGCTGTTCCTCGGCGGGATCTTCGGCGCGATTGCCAGTGGCTGGCGAGCGCTCCCGGCGGCCCGCCGGCGGCACGCGATGGCCCCTGCCGCGGCGGGTGCGGTGATGCTCGGCCAGAGTACGGTCGACTGGATCTGGCTGATCCCGGGGTTGACCGCAATCGGGATCTTTGCGCTCGCGGTCGCAGCCGCGCAGGTCAGTGCGGCACGCGACGGTGTCGCCGACTCAGAACCCAGCCGCGCGTCGGAAACAAGTCGCACGTCGAGCCGGCGGCGCTGGGCGCCGGACCGTGTGGCTGGCAGCACGAGCCGCGGCGATCACTGGTCTGCTCGTGGCGACGGTCGCTGTCCTGGCTTTGTTTCTTTCCGATGCGTACATCGAACGGGCGCGGTCCGACGTCTACAACTCCCACCGCTGAGCTCGCGGCGGCGAAGACGGCTGCGACGCTCGATCCGTGGGCGGTCACGCCGCACTATCTCGAGTCGTCGGCGTACGAGACGATGGGCGAGCGGCCAAAGGCCTATGGCCAGCTGCAGGATGCGCTGTCGCTCGAGCCGCTCAATTCAGCATCGCTCGGTGTCTTGGGCGACTTCGAGGTCCGCGGGGGGCACCTGGCCCTCGCCCGCGCGTTCTATCGCCGGGCGTTGGCGCTCGACCCGCTCGACACTGGGCTGCAGCAGCTCGCACGGATCGGCGAGCCGCCGCCGGGCAAGCACTGACCCCGGCCGCTAACAGGGCTGACGCGGCCGCCCTTTGCGCCGACCGGGGCCGCCCTTTGCCCCGACCTGGGCTGCCGTTTGCGCCGACCGGGGCCGCCCTTGGGCGGGCCGCACCCGCAGCCGCTCAGCGCACGTGCTCGTAGGCGTAAAAGGCCGGCTTCGGCTGCAGGTTCCAGGTCATCAGCCCGTTCGTCAGACCGTCCGGTACCGACGGGGGATCGTCAACCAGGTTGAACCAACCGAGTCCCTCGACGTACGAGAGCGAATTCGCGAGCCTGTATGCGGCCGTCAGCCACCGCGCCTGCGTGGTCCGCGACACGTGGAAATCGAACGCAAAGCTGTTGCGGTCCGATGAGATCGAGAACTCGGACAGCCACAGGGGCACCGTGCGGTGGTAGGTCCCGCGCAGCTGACTCTCCATCGCCGGCAGATCGTCGATGTCGCGCCCCCCGGAGCAGCAGACCGGCTGGTTGGCTTCCGGGAAACGCGACGCGTAGGGGTTCAGTCCGAAGTAGTCAAGCGGCGGCGGTTTGCCGTTCGGCAACCGCATCCAGTTCAGGAATTGCTGCGGGTTGACCGTGCCGTAGCTCGCGTTGTTACCGCCGATCACGACGTTGGCCCGCGAGACGCTCTTCAGCGCGTAGTAGCCCGCGTTGAGCAGCAGCGCGTACTCGCGCGGACCGGCCGGGGAGTTGGCCGGCATCGGCGAGAAGTTGACGTCACGATTCGGTTCGCCCCAGATCATCCAATCGTGGACCGACGGGTAGCGGCGGGCTGCGGCGACGAGAAAGTTCCCGAAGTCGCCGGGGTTCGCCGGCGCGGCGTACTGCGACGCGCTCCCGTTGGCCCAAGCCGGCGCCCCGATCACGAGGACGCAGACGCGGATGTGATATCGCGCGGCCTGCGCGACCGCCTGGTTGAGCTCAGCTGGCCACGCGTATGCCGGATCGTTGGGGTTTTGAGGCTGGCTGGGACGGGTGGGTGCGACCTGTGCCCAGCTGAGCTCGATCTGGAAGACGTTGACGCCGAGCTGGTGGTAGATCGGAAAGGCAGATCGTCCGTTTGGAAGCTCGACCGGGCCCCAGATCATCGGCAGCGCCCGATGGGGCGCCGCGCGATGGGGCCGACCCGTACGGGCGACTGCGCTCGCTGTGAACAGTCCGCTCGCGAGCGCGAGCACGGCGGCCGACACGAGTAGCGGCACACCCAAGTAACGCCCACCGTGGCGGCGCGAACCGGCAACCTTCGTAACTGTCCTACCCCGCGGGCGATCCATGCTCCGCTCTGTGTTTAGCGCATCAGCTCGTTTACTCAAACTAATTCTTCGTAAGAATTAGCATGCTTGGTTAGGGTTGCCCACGCCGTCGCGGCCGACACTGGGACGCGCTACGCGGCGACGAACGCCACGTTGGTCTCGTGAATTCGTTTCTGCGTCGGGCTGTGGCGCGACCGCGGCGCCCTCGCCTTGTGCGGATCCCTCGCCAGCCGTTCCAGGTATGACGCATCCTCGGTGAGGATCTTCAGCGCCTGCTTTGAGTCGATCGGCGAGCCGTGACCGGGGATCACCCAGCCGGCCTGTCGGACCAGCTCGCGCAGCCTGGCGAGCGTCAGCGAATATGCGTCCAGCGAGCCGCTCTCGCTCAGCATCGGGATCTCGACCGGCGAGATGTAGTCCCCGCACACCAGCACTCCCGCCCACGGCAGCCAGTAAGCGACGCCGTCGACGGTGTGCCCCACGGCCTCGTGGAGTTCGAGCTCGCGCGACGATCCCAGCTCTAAGTGTCCCGGCACGGGGAGCGATTGGATGTCGCCGAGCGCCAGGGGATTCGGACGCTCGACGTAGTACTCGGCATCGAAGTTGCGCAGCTTCCGCTGCGCGGCTCCCGGTTCAGCCGCCAGCCGGCGCACAGTCGACTCCGCGCAACCGAGCGGAGCGCTGCTGAACGCCAGCCGGCCCAGCAGGTGATCCCAGTCGCCGTGCGTCGCCAGCAGCCCGGAGACCGGAAAGCCGGCCTGCTCCAATACGTCCGGGATCGCACGCAGCTCCTCGGGGTAGATCGGGGAGTCGATCAAGAACCCTTCGTCGCCGGCGCGGATCGCGGTGCAGGTCGTCTGCCAGACGTCTGAGACGAACACGATCACGTCGGACTGGAGTGCCGCGACGCGCATCAGCGTTCACGCTCGAGCCGGGCCTTCAGGTGACGCCGATCAGCTTCGCGGCCTCGCGCAGGTTCGCGACCTCGGCGTCGGGCTTCTTCTGTCCGGGCTCGAGCTGCTGCTTGGTGCGGTTGACCCAGATCACCGGGATCTTCTTCTTCAGGCACGGTTCGATGTCGTGGTAGTAGCTGGCGGCGACGTGAACCCACCCCTTTTTGGAGCCGATCCGGCGCTCGCATTCCGTGAAATGGGCCGGGTCCGGCTTGTAGGACCGGACCTGCTGGGCGGTCACGACAAGGTCGAAGTCGAGCGGTATGTGGCGACGGGTCTGCCCCAGCAGCTTGTCGTCGATATTCGAGATCAGTCCGACCTTGTGATTCTTGGCGACCTTTGCAAGCACCGCGTTGGTCTCCTTGAACGGCAGCCAGCGCTGCACGGAGTCGGGCAGAAACCCAGATCGCGAAGGCTCGAGCGGCCATCCGAGCCGTTTGGCGATCTGGACCGCCGTCCGCCTCAGCACCTCGGCATAGAGCTCGTATGAGCCGGCCTCGATCTGCTGCTGAATCTCGTGAAACAGCGGGATCAGCTCGTCGCGCTCGATCGTGAACCCGTCGCGCTCGGCCTCGCGTTCGAACGCGTCGTAGGCGCCCGTGTCCCAGTCGATCAGCGTTCCGTAGACGTCGAAGGTCACAAAGCTAACTGTCTTGGGGATCGGCATCGGAGGCTGATGATGCCATGGCGGCGGAGCGTGATGCGGTGTGGCTGCGCTTGCCTTACTGCCCTCTAGCCGCCGTGTCGTGGCTGCGCGCTAACCAATAAAGTGAGCCGAGCGTATGGATCTGCTCGAGTATCAGGGCAAGCAGCTGTTCGCCCGTCACGGCGTCCCGGTCCCGGCCGGCCTGCCAGCCGACACAGTCGACAAGGCGGTCACCGCCGCCGACGAGATTGGCTACCCGTGTGTGGTCAAGGCGCAGGTCCAGATCGGTGGCCGCGGCAAGCTCGGTGGGATCAAGGTCTGCAAGGACCGTGAGGAGGCACGTGCAAACGCCGAGGCGATCCTTGGCATGGACATCCGCGGGCTGACCGTGCGCGAGCTGTGGGTCGAGGGGGCATCTGAGATCGCGGCCGAGTACTACGCCTCGGTCGTGTTCGACCGCTCGGCCAAGGCGCCGCTGGTGATGCTGTCGACCAAGGGCGGGATGGACATCGAGCAGGTCGCCGACGAGGACCCCGACGCGATCGCGCGCCTGCACGTCGATCCGCTGCTGGGATTCCAGGACTTCCACGGGCGGCGCCTGGCGTTCGAGGCTGGCGTCGACGACGACGTCGTGCGGCCGATCGGCCAGATGCTCGCGAAGCTGTATGAGGTGTTCATCGCCGAGGAGGCCACGCTGGTCGAGGTCAACCCGCTGATCGTCACACCCGACCGTGGCGTCAAGGCGCTCGACGCGAAGGTGACGCTCGACGACAACGCGCTCTACCGCCATCCGGACAACGCGGTGCTCCGCGACCTGTCCCAGGAAGACCCGCAGGAGCAGATGGCCAAGGAGCGCGGGCTGACCTACGTCAAGCTCGACGGCGATATCGGGATCCTCGGCAACGGCGCCGGGCTGGTGATGTCGACCCTCGACGTCGTCGCCCAGGCGGGCGGTTCCCCGGCCAACTTCCTCGACGCCGGCGGCGGCTCGCGCGCGGACGCGATCACCAGCGCCGTCGAGGTGATCCTGTCCGATCCCAAGGTCAAGGCGGTCCTGTTCAACATCTTTGGCGGCATCACCCGCGGTGACGAGGTCGCGAAGGGGCTGATCGAGGCGTTCGCGCAAGTCAAGCCGACGGTCCCGTTCGTCGTCCGGCTCGACGGCACCAACGATGTCGAGGGGCGTCAGCTGCTCGCCGACGCGGCGCTACCCAACGTGTTCACGGAGTCGACGATGGACGGCGCCGCGGCCAAAGTCGTCGAGCTGGCGTCGGCGCAGGCGTGAGCACCCCGGTCGACACCGAGACCCGCCAATGAGCATCCTCGTCGACACCGAGACCCGCCTCTGTACCTCCGGGATCACCGGCCGCGAGGGCACCTTCCACTCGCTGCGCAACCGCGACTACGGCACGCAGGTGGTCGCCGGCGTGACCCCCGGCAAAGGGGGTCAAGACGTCGAGGGGATCCCGGTCTTCAACACCTTCCATGAGGCGGTATTTCAGACGGGCGCCAACACAGCGATGGTGTTCGTGCCGCCGCGGTTCGCGGCCGATTCGATCCTCGAGGCCGAGGACGCCGGAATCGAGCTGATCATCTGCATCACCGAGGGAATCCCTGCCCACGACGAGCTTCGCGTCTACAACACGCTCAAGAAAAACGGCCGTGCGCGACTGATCGGGCCCAACTGTCCCGGAATCCTGTCGCCCGGCAAAGCGAACGTCGGGATCATCCCGGCGGCCTTCTTCAGCGAGGGCAACGTCGGCGTCGTCTCGCGCTCGGGCACGCTCACCTACCAGATCGGAAACGTGCTCGCGCAGAGCGGCTTTGGCAACTCCACGATCGTCGGAATCGGCGGCGACCCCGTCCCGGGGACGGACTTCATCGACGTGATCGGCATGTTCCAAGACGATCCCGAGACAGAACTGATCGTCATGTGCGGCGAGATCGGCGGCGATGCCGAGGAGCGCGCGGCGGAGTTCATCGCCGACAACGTGACCAAGCCGACGGTCGCCTATATCGCCGGCTTCACGGCGCCGCCGGGCAAGACGATGGGCCACGCAGGGGCGATCGTCTCAGGTTCGCACGGCACCGCCGCAGCAAAGGCCGAGGCGCTGGAGAGCAAGGGTGTGCGGGTCGGCCGGACGCCGACCCAGGTCGCCGAGCTGGCGGTGTCGCTGCTCGGCAGCACGGCCTGAATTCATCTTCTCGCCACCAACCGGGGCGTATCCTCGGGGGTTGATGTATCGCCACGTGCTCGCTGTGACCGACGGGAGCCGCGAGGGGCACCGCGCCGTCCAGATCGCGTCTGATCTGGCCTTTGAGCACCACGCGCCGCTGACGGTTGCGAGCGTCGTCGAGCTCGAGCGGGCAGGACGGCATTGCGGGCCGGGACCGACCGTCTGGAACGACGTCCTGCGAGACGCCGCCCGCGGGGACCTGCTGCGCGCGAAGAGCATCGCCCGCGTGCCCGCCAACTACGAGATCTTGTATGGCCGGCCGATCGAGGCGGTCGCCGACGGCGCTCGAGAACTGGGATGCGACGTGATCGTCGTGCCGAGCTCGCGACGCGGCCTCGGTCGTGTGTTCCACCGGGATCGCGCGTCGGTACTCGCCGAACGGGTCGATTGCACGGTGATCCAGACCCAACATGGGCGCACGGAGCCGAGCGGCGCGCTCGGGCGAGCCTGAGCGCGCCGCTCGGGCTCGGGCGAGCCTGAGCCTGCCTGCACCCCCGCCCAGCAGAGAATCATCGCAGCTGATGACTGAGCGGGTTCGCGGCTACGAGGGTGGCGACCGCGCGCTGCTCGACGTACATCTCACGTAGTCTTAGGCGGGTGGCGAGCACGATCTCATTTGCCCGCGGGGCGCCGTCGCTCGACATCATCGACGTCGAGGGCCTACGAGCCTCCGCAGACGAGGCATTTGCGTCCGATCCGGGCGGGATGACCGCCTACGGGACGTCCGTCGGCTATCTGCCGCTGCGGGCGTGGATCGCGGAGCGCCACGGGGTCGCCCCCGAGCAGGTGCTCGTGACCAACGGCTCGATGCAGGCCGACGCGTTCCTGTTCGACGCGCTCGTCGCCGCGGACGACGTGGTGATCGTCGAGCGACCGACGTACGACCGGACGCTGCTGTCGCTGCGCAATCGCGGCGCCGACGTCCGTCCGGTTGCGCTCGAGCCCGACGGGATCGACATCTCCGAGCTCCAGCGAGTGTTGGCTGGCGCGCGGCCAAAGCTCGCGCACATCATTCCCAACTTCCAGAATCCGGCTGGGTACACGCTCTCGGCCGACAAGCGCGTCAGTTTGCTGGCGCTCGCGCGTGAGCACGGGTTCACGATCTTCGAAGACGACCCGTACGTTTCGTTGCGGTTCGAAGGGGAGTCGTTGCCGTCGATGATCTCGACCGGTCCCGACGTGGTCGTCTATGCGTCGTCGTTCTCGAAGACCGTCTGCCCGGGAATCCGCGTCGGTTACCTGGTCGGCCCCGAGGCGCTGATCGCGCGGATCGCGAAGATCGCGACCAGCACGTACATCTCGCCAAACATGGTTTCGCAGGCGATCGTCAACCAGTTCTGCCGCTCCGGCGCGCTGGAGCGGTCGATCGAGACGGTCCGAGGGGCGCTGCGAGAGCGCGCCGAAACGCTGTGCAACGCCCTCACCGAGCATCTTCCCGACGCCAGCTTTGTCGCACCGGAAGGCGGCTACTTCCTGTGGGTCGATCTGCCACCGGGAAGCGACGTGGCGGCGCTGTTCGAGGCCGCAGCCGCCCGCGGAGTGCAGTTCGTGAAGGGCTCTGACTTCGTGCTCGAGGGCTGTGACAACTCGCTGCGGCTCGCCTACTCGGGGGTCACGCCCGAGCAGATCGTCGACGGTGTCCAGCGCCTCGCGCAGGCTTACGCCGAGGCCGGCGCCCCCGCGCATGCGGCGTGACGAGGTAAGCGCGCTCGGCGAGCTGGCGGGGATCGCGGCGTCTAGCATCGCCGGCCAGGCGCGCGACATGCACACCGGGGTCACGGGGCGCGTGTTCGGAAGGCTCGGGCTGTCGGCGATTCCCGTCAGGGTGATCCACGACCGCGTCGCGGATGTCGCCTACGCGGGCGCTGCCGAGTTGACCGGCGCGATCGTGCGTCGTGGCGCTCGTGCGGCCAGTATGACGTGTCCCGATGATGCACCGTCGATCCAGGACAACCCGTCGGGACGGCTCTTGACCGGGGCGCTGAACGGCGCCTGGGGAGACGCGCTCGAGCGCCGCGGATCGCCGCTGACGACGCGGATGACGATTCGCCGGCGCGGACGCGACCTCGACCTGCCGCCCGATCTCCCCGCATGCCCGGCCCCGGCTGGCGATCTTCGTCCACGGGCTATGCGAGACCGACGACGCATGGCGGCTGGGCGCCGCGCGTCACGCTCCCTACGGGGATCGGCTCGAGTCAGAGCTCGGTTACACATCTTTGTATGTCCGCTACAACAGCGGCCTTCATATCTCCGACAACGGCCGGCGGCTCGCGGAGCTGATCGACGGGCTGGCCGCCTCGTGGCCCGTCCCGGTTTCCGAGATCGCGCTGATCGGACACTCGATGGGCGGCTTGGTCGCGCGCAGCGCCTGTCATTACGGCCGCGCCGAGGGCTGGAAGGCGAAAGTTCGCCACGTGTTCACGCTCGGTGCGCCGCATCGCGGCGCCCCACTCGAGCAGGCCGCCAACGTCGCCTGCTCGGCGCTCTCGCTGCTGCCCGAGACCCGTGGCCTGGCGACCCCGCTGCGTAACCGCAGCGTCGGCATCAAGGACCTCCGCTACGGGTACCTGCTCGACGAGGACTGGCTCGGTCACGACGGGGATACCTTCCTGCGCAACACGGGCCGTCAGATCCCGTTCCTCGAGACCGCCAACCACTACTTCGTCTGCGCGACGATCGCTGCCGACGCCGACGCGCCGCTGTCGCGGATCATCGGAGACCTGCTCGTGCTGCGCTCGAGCGCCTGGTCACACGCCGGTCGCGGCCAGCGGATGACGTTCCCGATCGACCACTACCGCCACATCGGCGGCGCCACGCACTTCGACCTGCTCAACCACCCGGCGATCTATCAGCAGCTCGTCAAGTGGCTGACCGCGACGCCGGCGTTGCCCGCACCGTTTCGGCGGCTTAGCGGCCCGCGGCGGCGTTAGCGGCCCGGCGGCTACGCCCGCGGCGGTGGTTTAGCGGCCGTACCGCTCGCGGCCCAGCACCAGCTGGTCAGGCAGCGCGGTGCGCGGCGGTGGCGACGGATCGGCCACCACGCTGACGGTTTCGGCCACACTGGCGGTCACGGTCGCGCTCTCGTCTCCGCTGGACACCTGCACCTGCTCACCGTCGTTGACCGCGACGGTTCCGGTCATGCCGGGCTCAATCCCCGACTGCTTGAGGTAGTGCAGCAGGTCCTCGGCCTCGTTCTCGAGCCGCAGGATCGTCACCTTGGCGCCGACCTCGCAGTCGGCCAGCGGGACGCCGTCGATCCGCTGACCGACCCGAATCGGGTGGCCGTGCGGACAGGTCCCGGCGTCGCCCACGGAAGCCCGGACGTAGGCCTCGAACCGCGGCGTCATCGCGTACTCGAGCTTCTCCGCCTCCTCGTGGACGTCATCCCACGGGACCCCCACCACGTCGGTCAAGAACCGTTCGATCATCCGATGCCGGCTAACGATCTTCTCTGCGTGCTCACGGCCCTCGTCGGTGAATTCGATCGCCCTTCCCGAGTTGCGGAGCACGTATCCGTCGCGCTCGAGCCGCCCGAGCATCTCGTGCACGGTCGGCGCCGACAGCCGCATCGCGCGGGCAAGGTTGGCGCCGGTCATCGGCAGCCCGGCCTCGTAGAGCCAGAACAGTGACTCGAGGTACTCCTGTTCGGCGGCGGTAGCCATCGCCACGATCGTAGCGGGCCGCCTTGGCGGGGTAGGATCGCTGGTCGTGGCGCTGCCGCTCAAACCGCCGATCGAGCCTCAGCTCGCCCGCTCCGCCAAGGAACTGCCGCTCGGCGACCAGTGGAGCTACGAGCCGAAGTTCGACGGCTTTCGCGCGATCGCGTTCGTGGACGGGAACGACCTGATGCTCCAATCGCGCGGCGCGAAGCCGCTAGGGCGCTATTTCCCGGAGGTGACGTTCCCTTCGGGGCGCTACGTGATCGACGGCGAGGTCGTGATCGACGCCGCCGACGGGCAACAGGACTTCGGGGCGCTCCAGCAGCGGATCCACCCGGCAGCTTCGCGGATCGCGATGCTCGCTGAGCAGACGCCGGCGCACTTCGTCGCCTTCGACCTGCTGGCGCTCGAAGACGACGAGCTGACCGGTCTGCCGTTCGCCGACCGCCGGGCGGCGCTGGAGGAGCTCACCTCGAACGGCATCGATCTGACCCCGCTCACGCGTGATCCGTCCGAGACCGAGCCGTGGTTCGCCCATGGAGAAGGGGTCGTCGCCAAGGATCTGACCGCTCCCTATCGTCCCGGCCAGCGCGTCGGGATGGTCAAGGTCAAGCGCGTACGCACGATCGACGCGGTCGTCGTCGGCTACCGCCCCGGCAAGGAGCCTGACACGGTCGGCTCGCTGATCCTCGGCCTCTACGACGACCAGGGCGATCTCCACGTCGTCGGCCATTCGTCGGGACTGCGCGCGAGCGAGAAGCGCGCGCTCGTGCAGAAGCTCACGCCGTACGAGACCGGCGTGCGTGGCCACGGCGACCCAAGCCGCTGGAAGAGCGAGAAGGAGCTCGAGTGGATCAGCCTGCGGCCCGAACTCGTGGTCGAGGTGACGTTTGACCACGTTTCGGACGGCCGCATCCGCCACGGCACGAAGATCTTGCGCTGGCGTACGGACAAGCAGCCCACCGAGTGCCGGCTCGAGCAGATGCTCAGCTAGTGGGCCGACTGTCTCTGGGAGCCCCACGGGCAGAGTGAGCCCGATCATCGGCGTTCCGGACACGGTGCTCGTGGCTCCGGACTCGTTCAAGGGCACGTTCACCGCCAATCAGGTCGCGGACGCAATCGGCCGCGGGCTGACGAGCGCCGGTCGCCCAGTAGACCTGTGCCCGATCGCCGACGGCGGCGAGGGAACGCTCGATGTGCTGGTGCCGGCGCTCGATGCAGAGCTACGGACCGTGCGCGTAAATGATCCGCTCGGGCGGGAGATCGAGGCCCGGTTTGCGGTTACCCCTTCGGAGGCGATCGTCGAGACGGCTGCCGCCAGCGGCCTCGGCCTGGTCGCGGCGGCCGACCGCGACCCGATCGCCGCTAGCACGTACGGCACCGGGGAGCTGATCCTGGCTGCGGTCGAGGCTGGCGCCCGGGCCGTCTACGTCGGCGTCGGCGGCAGCGCGACGACTGACGGCGGGGCCGGCGCGATCCGCGCGATCCGGCGCGGCGGCGGGCTCGGGAACACCAAGCTCGTGGTGCTCTGCGACGTGCGGGTTCCGTTCGAAGACGCCGCGCGCGTGTTCGGACCCCAGAAGGGCGCGGACCAGGACCAAGTCCGCCGCCTCACCGCCCGGTTGAACGGCCTCGCGCGCCGACTCGAGCGCGATCCCCGCGGCCTACCGATGACCGGCGCCGCCGGCGGCCTGGCCGGCGGTCTGTGGGCGGCGTTCGGCGCCGAGCTCGTCCCCGGGGCGTCGTTCGTGCTCGACGCGATCGGCTTCGATCCACGGATGCGGGCCGCCCGTGCGGTCGTCACCGGCGAGGGGCGGCTGGACCAGCAGAGTCTCGCCGGCAAAGCCGTCTCCGAGGTCGCGACCCGCGCCCGCCAGGCGGGCGTCCCGTGCCACGCGATCGTCGGCACCAGCGACCTCGACGCGTTCGGGGCGCGGATCCTCGACCTCGACACGGTGTATGACGCCAAGACGCTTGCCCAGCTGAGAGCCGCCGGCCGCCGGCTCGCCGGCGTGCTCTAGTTAGACCATATGGAGGAACGGCCGACCGGCTGTCGAAGGACGGTCGGCGCCCCCCACGCGATCGTCGTGGCGGGTTGAAGTAGCCGCGCAGCTGGAACCTGCGCGGCGGCCACGACAACCGTATAGGAGGAGCCGACCATGACCAAGGTTCGCACCTGGGTCGGCCTGGACGTGCACGCGGCGAAGGTGGTCGCGTGTGCGGTCGACGCCGAGTCCGGGGAGATGAGTGTGCACCGCCTGCCGGGCGAGACGGCCGCGGTGGTCGCGTTCTGCGCCGGGCTGCCCGGGCCGACACGGGTTGCGTATGAGGCGGGCCCGACCGGCTACGGGCTGGCGCGGGCGCTTGCGGCGGCCGGGACCGGGTGCGTGGTCGCCGCGCCCGGGAAGATCGAGCGCCCGTCCCAGGACCGGATCAAGACCGATCAGCGCGACGCGGAGCGGCTGGTGCGCTTGTTGATGATCGGCGGGCTGCACCCGGTCCGGGTTCCCGCCCCGGAGGAGGAGGCGCTGCGCGACCTGGTTCGCGCGCGGGAGGACCTGCGCGGCGATCTGATGCGCGCGCGGCACCGACTGTCGAAGCTGCTGTTGCGCCACGACGTCCGCTACGAGGACACCACCAGCCGCTGGGGTGAGCGCCACCACCGCGCGTGGCTGGCGAAGGTCGACCTCGGTCAGCGTGGCGCGCAACTGACGATGAGCGAGTACGTCGGCGCGATCGACGCGCTGCAGATCCGCCGGGAGACGCTCGAGGCCGCGATCGCAGAGCTGATCCCGAGCTCGCCTTGGGCGCAGGACGTCGCCCGGCTCAAGTGCCTGCGCGGGATCGACACGCTGTCCGCGGTCGGGCTCGCGGTCGAGGTCGGCGACTTTTGCCGCTTCGAGCACCCGTCGCTGCTCTCAAGCTACCTCGGACTGGTGCCCTCCGAGCACAGCAGCGGCGAGAGCCGCCGGCAGGGCGCGATCACGAAGTCCGGCTCCAGGCACGCGCGCCGATTGCTTGTTGAGGCGGCCTGGCACTATCGCCGCCCGCCCCGGCTCGGGACCACGCTCGAGCGCCGCCAGGACGGCCAAGAGCAAGCGGTGATCGCGATCGCCTGGAAGGCGCAGCAACGGCTGCACCAAGTGTGGCGACAGCTCGCAGAGAAGCGCGGCAAACGCCGCACGATCGTCGCGGTCGCCGTCGCCCGCCAGCTCGCCGGCTTCTGCTGGGCGATCGCCACCCACGACCCCGGCGACGCCGCGGCCCCCGTCCTGACCGACACCGCCGGCGTCCGTGCCGGCGGGCGACCCCCTCACACACGCAGCGCCCAACCCCGAAGCACACAAGCAGCTTGATCGACACCGACCCCCACGACACTCGGCTGAGGAGGCGGCGGACGCCGTCAGGCCCCCACGCGCGAGAGCATCCGCGGTCTAACTATGAGCAGCCGCCCCCAGCGGTGACGCTCGATCTTAGAGAGCGGGCTCTCACGACGAAACACGGTCCTGCGGTCCCAACCCGCGTATATGAGTCTGACCGCGCGTCGCGCACCCGCCAGGCCCGCCGCCCCCTCAGCCGAGCCCTCCTGCCACGCGGTCACCCAACATCCCGACCGACCCGCTTGACAACCGTTCCTCCATATGAGTTAGCTAGCGTGGCCGCGCGTTAGTTGGGGTGCGTGGATATCGACGTTGGTATTCGACGTCGATATCCCACTACTCCGTGCCGATCAGAACGTCCGAGGCCTTGATGATCGCGGTGACGCTGCTTCCCTCTTGCAGCCCGAGCTCATCTACCGCTTCGACTGTGATCGACGACACCAGCCGCTCACCGCCGACATCGATAACCACGTTCGCGATCGCCGCACCGCGGTTGATCTCGGACACGGTTCCGGCCAGCTGGTTGCGCGCGCTGAGCTTCATATCGGTTCTCCTTGCGAGTGTTTCGGCCGCGCCACTAATACCAGAGCGCGTCGAGCCGCGGCGGCTTGCGGAACACGAGGCCGCGCACCTCGACGGTTCGCTCCGGATCCGACCGCAACTCGGGCAGGCGGCCGAACAGAGCCGCGAGCGCCGCCCGTGCCTCCAGCCGCGCCAGGTGAACACCAACACACACGTGTGGTCCCTGAGCGAACGCCACGTGGCGCCGGTTTGAGCGCTCGAGCCGGAACTCGTCCGGCGCCACAAACACCGCCGGGTCGCGGTTCGCTCCCGCCAACGACAGCCGGACGAGGTCGCCACGCGAGATCGCGGCGCCGCCCAGCTCGACGTCGACCGTCGCGTAGCGGTCGATCACCGCGGCCGCCGGCTCGAGCCGCAGCGACTCGTCGATCGCCGCCTCGAGCGCGCGCGGATCGCGGCGCGCACGCCGCAAATCCTCTGGGCGTTCCAACAGCATCAGTGCGGCGTTGGCAATCATCCCCTCGGTCGTCTCGATGCCGCCGAACAGCAAGACGGCCGCGTTGGAGACGATCTGCGCCTCGGTCAGCGCCGACGCCGAAGCCGCTACGGCGAGCAGCGAGTCGCTCGCCCCAGCGATGACGCTCTCGAGCCGCTGACTCAGCATTTCGAATGCCACCGCGCCATCTGCGGTCGGACCGCTGCCGGCGGTGATCGCGGTCACGGACGCGACGATCGCGTCATACCAGCCCAGGACATCCTGTACCTCGTCGCGTTCGAGCCCGAGCGCGTGGGTGACGATCGCCGCCGACATCGGGCCCGCGAACCCACGCCGTAGCTCGCCCCTACCCGGCGGCGCCAGCCCGTCGATCAGACGCTGCGCCTCGTGCTCCGAGACGCCCGTGAACCGCTGCTTGACCGCCGCGGGCCTAAACGGGCCGACGAATGGCGCACGGTGCAGCGCGTGCTGCTCGCCGTCGAGGCTCAGCATGCTCGGGCCGATCACCTGGGCGGTCGAGAAGCGCGGATCGTCGACCGTGAACATGCGGTCGTCGCGCATCGCCGCGAGCACCAGGTCGTGGCGCGTGACCAGCCAGCCATCGAGACATTCAAGCCACGAGACTGGCTCGTGCTCGCGCAGCCGGGCGTGAACGGGATGCGGGTCGCCGTCGAGCTGCTCGACGGTCACCGCCGCGCCGAGCGGGAAGCGGTCTGCCATGCGGTAATTCTGACCCAGGGCCACCGCCGCGCCGAGCGGGAAGCGGTCTGCCATGCGGTAATTCTGACCCACGGTGACCGCCGCGCCGAACGGGAAGCGGTCTGCCATTGCGGTCATTCTGGCGGCGGCGGCTGGCAACCGATCTCGATCAGGTGCTGCACGAACGCGGCACGATCACGCGGCGGCGAAAACGGATCGAGCCCGTCGCGCAGCAGCATCGCCACCCGCTCGAGATCGCACAGCAGCGCCAGCTTGCCGGGCGGGTCGTCCCATTCGCCCGAGTCATAGCGGCTCGTCCACGCGGCCAGCGCTGCGAGCGCCTCGAGCTGCACCTCGTCCTCCCACCAGCCCGAGCGGATCGCGAGTCGGTAGCGCTCGCGGAGCGAGCAGACGTCGGTCCACAGCCGCTCGAACCACAGCCACCGCTCCCGCGGATAGAGCCCGCGCCACGTCAGCGGCCAGCGCGCACTGTCCTCCTCACACCAGTTCTCGTCGTTGAGGCTCATCCGCTCGCAAGCCTCCGCAAGCGGCGGTCGCGGAACCACAGCCGCAGCTGGATCTGCGCCGGCGCAAGGCGCCCGTACAGGAGCAGCGCGTGCCCGTCGGGAAGCTGGCGCAAGCCCTCGGGGGCGATCAGCGGACGGCGCCTGAGCGAGCTGGTCCGCGTGCCGCCACCCGCACCGGCGCCGGTCGTGCGGCTGAGCTCGCGCGCCTCCTCGTCTCCCGCGAGGCCCGAGAAGTAACGCAGCGTGTCGAGGTCGGCGACGCCCGGCAGCAGCACGCGGGCACGGTGGCTGTTGACAACCGTTTCGGCCTGCTTGCCGTAACGGCTATGGGCCTGGGCAAGGTCGTGAAAAATCGACACAAGCTGGATGTTGTGGCTCGGTGCCGTCGACGCGATCTCGCCCAGGTTCGGCAACGGCGCGACGTTGCCGGCCTCGTCGAGGCACAGCAGCAGCGGCAGCTCCAGCTGTCCGCCGGCCAGCGTCGCACGCTCGTAGGCGCGATCGACGATCTCCGAAAGCAGCGCGAGGAAGATCGGTCGCAGCAGCTTGGACGCCTTTGCGTCGCCGATCAGATACACGGTCGACCGTTGGTCGAGCACCGGGTCTGGCTGGATCTCGCAACCCGACGCCGAACGCAGCACGCGGCTGAACCGGTACGCCCGCAGCAGCCCTTGCGCGGTCGCCTCGATCGACGTTCGGGTGCGGTCGGCCTGGGACTCGAACGCGCGCAGCGCGTCATAGGCGGCATGCGCGGCCTCGAGCTGCTCGGGGTCGGTGGCCGATCCCGTCAGCCGCGCGATCGCCTGGTCGAGCTCGCGGCCGCCCTGCCCGTAGGCCCATCTGACGACCGCGTCCATCCCGAGACCGCTCGCTGCGGCCGTGAACAACAGCGGCGCGAGGCGCTGCTCAGCCGCTACCGCCCAGAAGTCGCCCCCCTCGACGCCGCGTTGATCGAGCTCGCCCGCGGCCGCCAGCCGCCACGCGGTTTCGAGCGCGCCGTCCCACGTGCGGGCCGCGCGCAATGGTGACCAAGGGGTGTGCGACGCGCCCGAGGCAAGCCCGAACGGGTCGAACACGTTGACCGGACCGATCGCACGGCGGCGGTCGATTGTGGACGCGAGCAGATCGGTCTTGATTGACGAGGCGACCGCCGGTCCGTCCCATTCCAGCAGCGCCGGAACAGCGAGCCCGGCGGACTTACCTGACTGTGGCGGTCCGAAGGCGACCAGCGCGTGCCGGTGCTCGGCGTGCAGCAGCCGTCCGTGGTAGCGCCCGATCGTCAGGCGGCCGCTGCGGTTGCGCCCCCGGAGAGGGCGCAGCTCACGACCAGCTGCCCAACGAGCGCCTGGACCTCGCCCGCGCACGAGGCCGACGCGCGTGATGCTCATAACGACCGCGCCGATGGCGGCGGCAAGCATCGCGAGCACGGCGTAAAACGCTTGCGCCCCCGGGAGCTCCCCGCGCACCGCGGCCGGCCATGCCGCCGCCGGGTTCGCCAGCCGCCGCGGGAGCCTGACTAGGACGTCGAACAGATCTCGCGCGGGCAGTCGCGGCCAACCGCCCCCGAACAGCATCCCGGCCAGGCCGCCCCACATCCAGACGCCGATGCCAAGCGCCAGCACGGCCGCGATCAAGGCGACAATCACGTTGTCAGAGACCCCGCTCCGGCTCATCGGCGTCCGGGCTGAGCGGCCGTTGCCTGCATGCCCGTGTCGGTGTTCGTGATCTGCGACTCGAGCCGCGAGCGCGAGTGCGCAACGACGAACGAACGAGAACCGACGCGCCACAGCGCTTGGCCGGCGGACAGGATCGAGATCAGTTCCGCTTCGCTCGATGACAAACCAAGCAACGATTGGGTCAGTGGCACCTGGCTCTCGTCCTGGTGGTAGACGATCCGTGTCGACGCATCCGCGATCAGCCCCTCGGCGATCCGTGCCGCGCGCGACCCGGCGTCACCTGCCGCGTGCAGGTCGGCGAGCTTGTGCAGCACGACCAGGTTCATGACGCCGAACTGGCGCGCGAGCTTGAAGTTGGCCTGAAACCACTCGCCGAGCCCGGTGTGCTGGACGATCTTCCACGACTCGTCGGCGACGTTGATCAGCCGCTCACGCCCGGGGCGGCCGGCGGTGCGAGCCAGCAGCGCGCCGATCCACGCTGTCGCGCACGCCATCAGGATTCCGACCGCCGGTGAGTCGCGGACCGCGTGCAGATCGAGCACCAGCAGCTTCGCGTCGAGGTCGAGGCCCGGGGTCGTCGGCCCGTCGAACATGCCGCGCAGTGGTCCCTCGCAGAGATCCTGGAGCGCGAGCGCAGCACGGCGGGCCTCGTTTGCGAGCTGGGCCGTCGTCGTCTGGAGATGTAGTGCCATCTCGGTGACCGGTGCAAATAGGACGGCTGCGATTTCGGGCAGCGTCGGTTCGGCGCTGCCATGCGCGCGGACCGTCCGCAACGCCTCGCGGAGGGCAGCTGCCTCGAGCTGAGTCAGCGGCCCTCCGAGCGCGGTCACGGTGACGGCTCGCAACAGCTCCAGTTGGGCGTGCTCTTCCGGCCGCGAAGCCAGCGGGTTCAGACGCACGCCGCCGCCCGGGACGAGCGACACGGGCTCCACCCCGGCGGCCGCGCAGAGCGGGCCGTACTCGCGCTTTACGTCGAGCACGAATGCGCGCCGTCCGAACAGCAGCATCCGCCAGAGCAGGGTCTTGACGAGCGCGCTCTTGCCCTGACCGAGCTTGCCTAGCACGATCACGTTCGGGTCATCCAGCACTCCCTCGCCGTACAGCACCCAGGGGTCGAAGCAGAACGCGCCGCCCCCCGAGTCGCGGCCGATGTAAGCCCCGCGGCCACTCAATCCTCCCGCGTTGATGAAGGGGTAGATCGCCTGGGCGTGCCGGGTAGTGCACCGATGGCCGAGCCGTTCGCCGCTACGAAGCTTCACCTGAGCCCTCTTCCGAGCGGCAGCGTGAACGTGAATGCTTCGGCCTGCTGCCCGTAGAGGCGGCGCAGCTCGAGATGCGCTCGCGCAGCCTGATCCAGCACCTCGGCACACGACCGGCGCAAATCGTCTTGATCGCGTCCCGAGATGGTCACGAATCCGCTCAGGCGGACCTCTCCGTGTCCGGCTGCCAGCTCGGCCTCTCGCCGTGCAGTCGCGTCGCGCGCCTGTCGCTGACGCGCGGTCTCGGACTGGCCAAATCGCGTTCGCAGCTCGCGGTCGGCGCGGTCGCGCGTGATCGCCGCCTCGACCTCGCGGGTCGAACGGTCGATAGCGAGCGGCTCAAACGTAACCGCGACCGAACGCACAGCGCTCGAGTTGCCCAGCAGCGCGTGCATGAACATCGGTGAGACCTCGGTCCGCGGCCAGGCCGCGATCCAATAGGTCGCGTGCAATGCGCCGTCAGTCCGGTAGTGGTCCCAGGACTCGCGCGCCGCCAGCGGCCAGGCCCCGTCCGCCGCCAACCCCTCGCGCTCTGGATCGGCCGCCTCGAGCGTGGCGAGCTCAGTGCTGGCATAGGGGTCGAATGCCGTCCGTAGCACCCGCGCGAGGTGCTCGGCTGTGAGTGCACCCAGCACGCTGACCTCGGCGTCTTGCAGTCCCTTCGCGAGCCGCTCGGTCTCTTCCAGGAGCGAGTTGGCGACCGCGTCGGGGCCGCGGTCGCGGAGGCGAGCGCCATCGACTTGGACCGCCAGCAGGATCTCGTGCTCTTGCGTTACCTGAGCCGAGCTCCCGATCAGCTCCAGGTACGACTCGAGGATCGGCGTTCCCCGCGGCGGGATTGCCGGATCCCGCTCGGCTTGCAGCCACCTGGCGAGTTCGTCGCCCTGCGATGGCGCGGTGCGTTCGACCCACTGGATCCGCCTGATCGCCGAGCCGCTCGCGCCGGAGAGGACCATCCCCCAGCGGGCGAGCCTGCGCTCCTGTGCCTCGGGGTCGAGCAGCGAGAAGGCGAGGACGCGGCACGCGAGCACCGCTGTCAGGCGCCGTCCGGACTGCTCGGTCAGCACCCCGACAGGTCGCTGACGATAGGAAGCCTCGACGATCCGGACGCCGTCGAGCTGCGGCGGAGCGACGGCTTGGGGCGCCGCAAGCCGCGCCGACCGGCGGCGCCTGAGCCCGCGGGTCACGCTACCCACCGACGGCGCAGGGGACAGGAACTGAGCACGCCCGCGGATCCGTCGCGCTCCGAATCTGGCCGCGACGGGCGCCCATTCCTGGACCGTCCGCCCAGCGACCGGCGCGCAGCTCGCCGCGACCGCGCCGGCGAGCGCGAGCAGTGCCACCACGGCGCCGGTGGGCGAAGGCGAGCTGTCGAGCGCGACGATCGCCAATAGGCCGCCGAACGCCAGCACGCCGGCCTGGCCGGCCCTGACGGGCCCCAGGATGCCGCGCCGTTCGAGCGGCCCGAACGTGTATGTAACGCGTCGGTCGCTCACGACGCGTCTTCGGAGCGCTCGGTGCCCGCCGGCGGTCGCTCGGCAACGGCGTCGTCGGGCTGTGGCTCGGTCCGCGGCGTCTGTGCGGTCGCGTCGTCGCGCGATCGGTCTCGCCGCAGCGCGTGCACGGTCGCGGTGGCGGCCCGCGGCTCGTCCGCGGCGGCTCGTGCGTACGCCCCGCCTCCGGGCGGGAGCTGGCGGACCACCTCGTGTGCGATCTCCGTCGCTTCGTCGGCTCGACCGACAGCGGTCAATCCTGGCTGCGAGCGTGTCCGCAGCCCGTCGAGCCCGGCCGCGAGCTCGTGCATTGGCAGCAGGCGCATCAGCGCCCAGGGCGAGAACGCCGCGAGCAGGATCAACGTCGCGCCCTGCAGCTCGCCCGCGACGCCCGGAATGGTCGTGTGACCGAGCGCGGCCCCGCCCAGCGACAGGACGGCGACGATCGCGAACTTCGACAGGATCACGGCGACCAGCAGCTCCACTGTCCGCGCCGCCCAGACACGCCTCGCGGGCCAGACGAGCGCCGCGAACACGAGCGGCAACATCAGCACGATCACGTACACCGCGGCCGAGCGGATCAGCAGCTCGACCCACAGGGTCACGGTCGCAGCGACCGTCAGCAGCGCGATGAAGAAGCCGATGAACGCCGAGTGACTGCCGAGGCTCAGAAGCCCGGCGATCCCGCCCGCGTGCGCGAGGAAGCTCGCGTCGGCACCGCCGGACACTGACGAGATCAACGCCGACAGCTCGTCGGCGGCCGACAACAGCAGGACCGCAATCGGTGCCGCGATGCTGATCGCGAGGATGCCAATTGGCAGGTACACCAGCACGGATCGCGCCAGCATCGCGACGTCTGACCGCATCAGCGCCTGAACGCACGCGGCGAACACGAACGGCAACGTCAACAGCGCGGCGATCGCCGCCATTCGCCAGTAGTAGGACGAGAACCACGTGCTCTGGAGCTGGGGGTGGGTCGTCGACGAGATGACCGCGGTCGTTTCGTGAAGCGCAAAGGAGGCTCCGCCGGCTACCCAGGCGACCACAGCGGCAAGACCAACCGCCTTTGTCGCGGTACTCCCTGAGAGCGCCTGTAACGCCCCGCCGAGGTGACCCCCGAGCAGCTTCTGGCCGGCCTTCAGCAGCGTGCCGGCATGGCTCGCTGCCGTGCACACCTTGCCGACCACGCCGCTGACTAGCCCACCGACTGTGCAGATCGGCTTGGGCACGTTGAATGCTCGCGCCGGCGGTGGCGCCGCACAAACAACGAGCGTTCCGACCGCGGCGATTACCGCGAGGCGCCGGATCATCGCGCCGTCGTCCCCAGGTGTTGGAAGAAGTTGACCAGCCCCGGCGCCGCGCCGACGACCAGAGCCGCTGCCGCCGAGATCAGTGCCGCCATCCTGCCTCGCGCCGCGTACTGGTGGTTATGGGTGTGGGAGGCGACCGCCCACAGCCCGGCGCCGACGAACGCGCCGATCAGCGCGATTGCCAGCGCCCACGCCTCGGCGCCGTTGACGAGCTGCTGCAGGACGTTGCTGCCCGGCAGCGCCGTCAGGTCTGGGTGGGCTGTGACCGCGAGCGGCGATTGCACAAGGAACCTCCCTGAAAGTCCAATTGAGACAACTGAGTGTAAAAAACTCTAATGAGCCTATTGAGTCTGTACTAGTCTTAGCTGTAAATAATTAGTCTCAATTGGACTCAAGAGGTGATCCGCATGCAGGAGCTCATCGCGCGACGCACAGGTCGACCGGAGCTGCACGGGCCGATGGCACGACCCGCAGGCCGACGCCACGCGACGACGCTCGCGAGTGGGCCCGACCTGAGCGAGCTCTACCGCGCCAACGCTGAACAGCTGCGCCAGATCGTGCGCTTCAGCATCCGAGCGCCGGACGCGGTGATCGATGACGCGTGCCAGGTCGCCTGGAGCCGCTTGGTCGGGAGGCGGGGCGAACTCAGGCGCGACGCCGTCATGGGGTGGCTGGTGACGACCGCCAGCCGCGAGGCGCTCAGGTTACTGCGACGCGCGCGGCGTGAGCTGCCGCTCGAGGCGCTCGCGCAACCCGGCGCGATCGCGTACGCGGCGCCCGACCAGATCGTCGAGTTCCGCGAGCGGCTTGACCAAATCGGCGCCCTATCGCGGCGCCAACAGCGCCTCGTTTGGCTCCACGGCTTCGGTCTCACCTACGCCGAGATGGCGAGCTACACGGGCGACACCGAACGGACGATCGAACGGCAGATACTGCGCGCCAAGCGGGCCCTCAGACGCGCGTAGGTGTAGGGCCGCGGGACCGGCGGAGCTTCAAGCGAGACGCCGCGGGGATCAGCGGAGCGTCAAGCGAGCGCCGCGACCGACCGGCGCGTCAGGCAGCGCCTAGTTCCGCGCCCGTCCTCGCTTGCGGCGCCGGCGCTCGGCCGGGCTGAGCTTGCGCGGCTTCGGCTGCGGTTTGCTGCCGGAGCGCCCGCGCCCGTCCGCCCCGGCGGAGGCGCCAGCGGCTTTCACCGGAGCCCGACGGCGCGCGTCGTACCAGATGAAGAACGCAATCCCGCCGAGGATTACCAGCGCGCCGATCGCGATCGCGAAGACGCTAGAGCCGCTGAGCGAGCTGCTCCCCGTCGAGCCGGTCGAGCTGTTGACAACCGTCGGGGTCTGACTGGTGGTCGCGACCGTCGGCGGAGCGGGGAAGCCCGACAACGGGTTGGACGATGTCGCGCTCAGAGCGTTTACGGCCGCGCTGCTCTGAGTGGCGGTCGTGCTGGTCTTGGCCAAGGCTGACGCCGGCGTCGCCAGCGCGACCGCGACCGTCAGCGAAAGAACGCGTGCCCAGCTCACCGATCCGACGCGAGCGGCTGCTCCATCGCTGGCGTGGACGGCGGATTGAGATATGGCTCCTCGTGCTCCTGGTGCTCCTCGTGGTACACGCTCTCGGCATTGACCGCCCAGATGTCGTGGTGTGTACCCCGCAGGATGTTGTCGACCGCGCGCATCGCCGTGAGCATCGAGTGATCGGAGTTGTTGTAACGGTGCAGGCCGTTGCGTCCGACCTGGATCAGATTCGAGATCCCCTCGAGCCAGCCGCGAATCGTCGCCACGCGCTCGCCGTACAGCTCGTCGTAGATCGGGTACGCCTTGTGCACGCGCTCGACGAAACCGAAGCGGACCTTACTGGCCTTCGCCAGGTGCAGTTTCTCGATCTCCTGCCCGGCCATCGCCACCAGGGCGTCGTCGGACATGTTCCACAGCTCGTCGCCCTCGAAGCAGAAGTACTCCATGCCGATCGAGGAGGCAGTCTCGCCCTTGGGCACCATCCACGGGCTCCACGACTTGAAGTTCTGGATTCGCAGCACGCGCACACCCGGCTGGTGGATATAGATCCAGTTGTCGTCGAACGGGTCATCGACGTCGATCACCAGCAATACGGTCAGGAACTCGCGGTAGCGAAGACCGCGCGCGGCGTCGCGCACGTCGACCGGCGCCTCGGGCTCGGTGATCCCGACCGTCGTCCGCAGCGGCAGCGACGAGATCACGTGCGACGGGTGCAGCGTCTCGCCGCCGGCGACGACCTCGATCACGCGCCCGTCGCGAAAGCCGCAGCCGCGTGACTGGCGCGTTCAACCTGACCTCGCCGCCCTGCTCGCGGATGTCGGCGGTCATCTGCTCCCACATCTGGCCAGGCCCGTAGCGCGGGTAGTTGAACTCCGAGATCAGCGACTTGATCTTGTTGCCCTGGTTGCCGAAGAACGCAGCCTTGGCAGCCGAGAAGAACGACAGCCCCTTGATCCGCTGGGCTGCCCACTCGGCGCGGATCTCGGTGGCCGAGACGCCCCACAGCTTCTCGGTGTAGGTTTTGAAGAAGTGACGGTAGAGCCGCTTGCCGAAGCGGTTTGAGACCCAGTCCTCGAAGCTGTCCTCGCGGCCCTTGGGCTTGATCGCCGCCCATGCGTACGAGATCAGGCACCGGGTCAGCTCGACCGGGCCGAGCTTGCGGATCACGTCCATCCCCTGCAGCGGGTATTCGAGGAACTTGTCGTTCCAGTAGATCCGGCTCTTGCGCGGGCGCTTGAGGAACTCCTCCTTCATGATCTCGTGCCAGAGTGCGTCGACCTCCGTGACCTTGGTGAAGAAGCGGTGGCCGCCGAGGTCGAAGCGGTACCCGTCGCGGACCTGCGTGCGAGCGATCCCGCCCACCTGGTCACTCGACTCGAGCACGACCACCGGTATGCCCTGCTTCGAAAGCAGATAGCCGGCGGTCAGGCCAGCGGGACCCGCGCCCAGCACGACGACCGGGTTCTCGGCCGTGATCTCGGGGTGTGGTTGGTATTGGGGTGCCACTTAGAGCTTTCGATACAGCAGCGCACTGTTCGCTACACAGCACGCCCCGCGGTAGTTGTGGGGAGCCCAAGCGACCGGTCTGAGGCTCGGATTGGAGGCCAGCAACGCTCCGATCTGCGCCGATCGCCGGCGGACCAGCTGCGTCCACGGCGATTCCCAATTCTGTGCGCCCTCGGTCAGTGGCCGCACATAAAGAACCTGCTGATTCCGTCTGAGACTAGCAATCAGTGGCCCGACGGTATTGACCACGTTGGCGGCCTTGAGACGGTCAAGAGCGTTGACCCAGTTCATCGACTGGGGATCGTGCGGCGTGCCCATCGGGTTGGCAAACCGCACCCCGGCCGGCAGGTAGTACCACGCGAGCGGCACCTCCTCGGGCTGTCCGACAATCACCAGGTCGCCCTTGTTTAGGTCCGGTCCGAGCTCGCCGGCGATGTCGCGCATGTCGCTCTTGTACTGCGGCGTCAGCTCCGACGGGTTCGCCCAGAACAGGATCACCAGGATCAGGGCGAGTACGCCGAGTCCCTTGGAGCGAGAAAAACCAAGCGCCGCGAGCAGCAGCAGCGAGCCAAGAATCGGCGCGAAATAGCGGTATGCCCAGGCCGGCGAGATGTGCGACACGATCCACCCGAAACCCAGCGCGCCAATCGGTAGGAGCAGCAGCGTCCACAGCGTCAGCGACTCGCGGCTGCGCCACTTCGAGCGGACGAACATCGACGCCAGGCCGAGCCCAGCCACGAGCACCAGCGCGACCGTCGCCCGGTCGCCGCCCATCAGGTTGCGCGAGATCTGGACCGGCGCTCCGAAGTTTGGCGCGCTGTCCCACGGCGATCCGGTGTGCGTGGCCTGGTAGAGCAGCGTCGGCACCCACGGCAGGTACAGCAACACGCAGGCGCCGAACACGTACAGGCCGTCGCGCAGGATCGCGCGAGGCTCGTCGCTCGCGCGCCACACGACCAAGAACGCGACGAACGCGCCGACGCCGAAGAACGCGCCCCACAAATGGGTGTAGAGCATCAGCACCTGGCAGACCGTGAACAGGATCAGGTAGCGCCGGCGGCGGTAGATGAACCCCTGGATGAAGCCGAGCGTCGCGAGTAGCCCCAGCAGGGCCATCAGCGAGTACATGCGCGTTTCCTGGGCGTAGGCGGTCAGGAACGGGTTGAGCGCGAACAAGACCAGCGCGATCGCGGCCGCCCAGCGGCCGAACAAGCTCCAGGCGGTCCAGACGCCGGCCGGAATGCACAGCAGCGCGAAGATCAGCGACAACGAGTGGGTCGCGGTCTCGCTCGAGCCGAACACGCTCATCCAGACGTGCAGCAGCATGTAGTAGAGCGGCGGCGACCCGTCGTGGCGCAGCACCGTCGGGATCGACAGCAACGCGTGCGACGAGATCCCGACGGACAGCCCCTCGTCCATCCAGAACTGGCCGCTGATGTAACGGGTACGCAGCCAGGCCGAGATCGCAGTGACGATCACGAGCACGGTCCCGACCACGAGCCACAGCGGGATCCGCTTCAGCCAGCCGGGCAGCGGCGGTTCGAGGCCGGCGCGGTCGTCGGCGGGCGGAACGGTCTGTTGAGGTGCGGTGACTGTGGCCATTCAGTGCTCGCCCGTGACGGTGGCCATCAGTGCGTGCCCGTGATGGTCATCCCGACCACGAGCCTACCCGCGGCAGCTTGTAAACAAGTTAAACGGGCCACTGCTGCCGAAGTACTCGTAGTGCGTCGCCGGCCACGCGTGGACGATCGGCAGCAGCGCCGCGTCACGCGTGTCACGCGTCTGCAGGATCACGTTTGGCGCCGGCGGCAGCGGCGCGCCGGGCGCTGGGGGCGCCTCGATCTGGACCGTGTGCACGCCGAGTGCCCAGCGCGACCATCGGGACCTGGAAGCCCTCGGTCATCACCGTGCCGCAGCGCAGCATCTTCGCCGAGCCGCCGTACTCGGCCACGAGCGTGTTCAAGCCCTTGCGCAGGTTCGCCTGGTACACGAGCGACCGGTGGGTGCGGGGAATCGAGATCAGGTTGGAGCCGACCCACGAGGGCAGGAACGCGAACACCAGCGCAACGGCCCCCACGCCCACCCAGGCGGCCGCTCGTGACAGCGCCAGCGACGTCGCCTCGCGGCCGCGGCGCAGCACACCGGCCGCCAGGTTGCCGATCTCCCGGGCGGTCCAGCCCCAGGCGACCGCGCCACAGATGTCGACCAGCGCCGAGCCGAGCACGAGGTAGCGGTTGTTGCCGGAGAAGCCAGCCTGGGTGAGCGTCGCGATTACAACGAACCACACCAACCCGGCCACCCCGCAGAGCGCGGTGATCGCCTGCGCGTGCGTCTGCGGCGAGCGCAGGACGCCGCGCCCTTCGCGTCGCCAGCCGCGCCACAACACGACGCCGACGACGCCTACAAGCACGGCCGCCGCGAGCTTGAGCCGCAGCAGGATCGTCGGCCAGGCGGCGTCGACAAGCTCCGAGAGGAACGGGCTCTTGGCGAACGCGAGGCTGTTCGAGCGTGGATGCTGGGCGCGGTTGACCCCGCGCAGGAAGTGGCCCGATCCCCAGTATTCGGGCAAGAACCAGCAGATCGGGATCAGCACGAACAGCGCGATCACGAGCTTGCGCGCGCCTGGGTCCTTCCAGAACAGCCACAGTCCGTAGGGACCCCAGAAGAGCCAGATCTCAGGCCGGTCGAGCGCGACGAAGAAGCCGACCGCGAACGCCTGCCGAGGGCGGCCGTCGAGGTGGCGTTCGAGCGCGACCAGCATCAGCGCGGTCGCCAGACCCTCGGAGTAGCCGAGCGCGTTGTCGGAGATGTAGCCGCCCGACATCGCAAGGCAGATGGCGGCGATCAACCCGGCCATCAGCGCCGGGGCGAGCGCTAGCAGCCGACCCGGGCTTTCGGGCGCCGAGGTGAAGTAGCTGCCGATTTCGCGCGTCAGCCGCGTCGCCAACCTGAACGTCATCACGACCGCGGCGAACGCTCCCGCCCGCGCAACTACAAGCCACAGGTTGGGCTCGGCGTTGCCGAACAGCGCGAACGGAACCGTGAACAGCATCGGCAGTGGCTTCCACGACGGGCCGCCGGTCGTATGCAGCTTGAGGTGTACGATCTCGCGACCCCAGACGATCCACGCCCAGGGGTCGTAGCTCGGTGTCGACGGGATCAGCAGCGACAGCGCGCCGACGATCAGCGAGACGACGATCAGGCCGATGTAGAAATGCTTCGTCGGCACCTGCCACCACGCCTTGCGCTCGTCGCGCGCGACGGTCCGCGGCGCCTGCGGCGCAACGGTCGTCTGCACGCCGGCCGTCGAGGCCGAGAGCATGTTGGCGAGCGGTCGTCGGAACACGAGGTTGGGGCGTGGCGAGGCGGTTACCTCGCCGGTTAGAGGTGCGTTGGCCCCCGTCGAACCGCGGCACGCCGAGCGCGGAACGCCGACGATCCGCGCGGGGCGGAGTTCGCGCGCGAATTGTAGAGGCCGCAGCCGCGGCCGGTCACCGTCACGCCAGTCCGAGCTTCCGTTTGAGCGCCACGATTCGGCGGTATGAGGCGGCGGCGTCGGATGCCTTGATCTGCCCGCCGCGGAGCGCGCGCTCGAGCGCACCGAGCTCGCCGGGCGCCGAGTCGGTGTAAAGGAGGATGTCCGCGCCGGCGCTGGCCGCGAGCACCCCGGCGGTGCGCTCGCTGTAGCCGGTCGGGGCGGCGAGCGAATCAGTGATTGCGACCCCGCCGAACTTCAGCCTGCCACGCAGGATGTTTTGGATGATCGGGCGCGACAGCGCGGCCGGCGTGCCGGTCCGGTCGTAGGCGGGGTAACCGGCCACCGCGACCAGGATCGCATCGAGACCACGCGGGATCATCCGCTCGTAGGGCTCGAGAGCGGCGGCGCGCTGGGCCACCGTTGGCGTCAGCTCCTGACGCTTGAAGTCGGTGTCGGTCGCGGCCGAGCCGAGACCCGGAAAGTGCTTGCCGGTGGCGGCGACGCCGGCGGACTGGACGCCGAGCGCGAACGCCGTCGCAAACTCCGCCACCTTGCCGGCGTTGAACGAGAACGCACGGCCTTGGCGCCAGACGAACGCCCCGTCGAACGTCGGCACGTCGGCGACCGGCGCGAGGTCCATGTTGATGCCCCAGCTCTTCAGATACCGCCCAGTCGCGAGTCCTTGGCTGCTCGCGACGCCGACATTGTTGGTCGCCGCGATTCGGGGTGGTGACAGGGTCGGCGGACCGTTGGGGAGACGCTTGACCTGGCCCCCCTCCTGATCGGTGGCGATCAGCAGTTTCGGGTTCCCACCCGCGACCGCTGCCCGCTGCAGTGCGCCGGTCAGGGCGAGCGTCTGAGCGCGCGAGACGATGTTTGACCCGAACAGGATCACGGAGCCGACCTCGCCGGCCCGCACGGCCTTCAGCAGCGCCGCGGACGGCTCCGTGCCCGTCATCCCAACCATCAACCGCTGACCGAGCAACTTCGCCGGCGAGCTCGGGACTGGCACCGCCGCATCAGTCGACCGCCGCCCCGTGAGGCCAGCTGCTCCCGCGAGAGTCATCACCGCCAGCAGCAGGGTTGCGACGAGTCGTGCTACCCGGTCACTCCCTTGGCCATGCAGTCCTCGACCTTCTGCAGCAGTGCGTCGGAGGCCTGATTCGGGTACAGAAGCGCGCTTCCGATCACCTCGGCGCTCTCGACCTGCCCGTCGATCTGTGCCTCCTGCGCGGCACCAGGCGTCGGCTCGAACTGAACCGTCGGCCCGTAGGGCTTGGACTTGATCTGAAGCCAGGTCTTGCCGAACTCGACGACCGGGATGTGCTCAGAACGCAGGCAGTCCACGTGCGCGGTCCGCGGATCGTCGACCTTCTTTGCGTCTGTCGTGGCCGCTTTCAGCGTGCCGGCTTCCGGCTTGGCCGAATTCCCACAAGCTGAAAGCGAGATCGCGGCCAGCCCAACGGCCAGCGCGAGCTTCGCTGAGGACATGGAGTGGGAGGGTAGAGGATGATCTGCAACCGTGATCCCGTTCGCCGCACTCACCGGACCGCTGCCGAAGCTTGGCGTTGTCGTTGTAGCGCTGCTCGCGGCGGCAACTCTGCTGGTGCCTCGACGGCGCACGCGCGCGCTCGCGATGCTGGGGGCGCTGGCCCTGTCGCCAGTGCTGCTGCTGGTCGAGATCTGGGACTCGCCGCAGCTGCGGACGGTCCACCGACACCCGCTGTACGCGCTCGTCGCCGCCGTAATCGCGCTCGCAGTGCTGGCGGGTGTCGCGAGGCTGATCGCTCGCCGTCCCTGGCTGCTCGCCGTCCTGGCGACGCTCGCGCTGCCGTTCCGCGTTCCGATCCAGTCCGGTGGCGTGACCTCGAACCTGCTGGTTCCGCTCTACCTGGTCGTGGCGGCCGGCGCGCTCGCCTGGATCGTGCCGGTGCTGCGCGACGCCGGGCCCGACCCTCCGGCTCCGCTCGACGGCTCCGGCGGCTGGGCGGTCTGGGTCGATCGCCTGCTCGCGCTCTACATCGTCCTGTACGGGCTGCAGGCGCTCTACTCGCCGGCGTTCGAAACAGCGCTTCAGCAGATGGTGTTCTTTTACGTGCCGTTCACGCTGCTCTACCGCCTGCTGCGTCAGGTGGAGTGGACCCGGAGCTGATCGGCAACTGCCTGAAGATCACGATCGCGCTTGCGCTCCTGTTCTCGTTCATCGGGTTCGTCGAATACGCGACCAAGACGATCATCCTCAACCCCAAGCTGGTCGTCGCCAACGACCTGCACACGTACTTCGTGGTCAACTCGGTCTTCTTCGACCCCGACATCTTCGGGCGCTACCTGGCGTTATCGATGATCTTGCTCGCGGTGCTGCTGCTCTACGACCGCCCGCAACGCGAACAACTGGTCGCCGTCGTCGCGCTCGCGATCCTCTGGTGCTGTCTCGTGCTGACCCTGTCGCGCTCGAGCCTCGCCGCGCTGCTGGTCGGGCTGGGTGTGCTGGCAGCGCTGCGCTGGAAGCCGTCTCGAGCGCTCGTCGTCGCGGTGGTGGTGATCCTGCTCGGAGCGGCTGCGGTCGCCGCCTCGCCGCGGACGTTCGGGCTCAACCAGGGGGTCAACGGCGCCTCCAGTGGCCGGGGTGGCCTCGTCAGCGGCGGCGTGTCGCTGTTCGCCGACCGCCCGGTGTGGGGTTGGGGGTCGGGCTCGTTTGTCAAGGAGTACCGCGACCACCACAAGGCGGTCGCGACGACCCTCGCGGCTTCGCACACGATCCCTGTCACGATCGCCGCCGAGCAGGGGCTGATCGGCGAACTGGCGTACGTCGCCCTTGTGATCGCGGCGATCGGGTGTCTGATCCGCCGCGCACGTGGTGACCCCGTTCGCAGCGCGATCGCGGCCGCGTTCATCGCGTTGGTGTTCCACACGATGCTGTACGCGGACTTCCTCGAGGACCCGGTCACGTGGGCGCTGCTGGGGGTCGGCGTCTCGCTCGCTGTCGTTGCGCGGGAAAAGCGACGGCCCGTCTCGGCGGCTGCCGTCACTGCCGCGCCGCAGGCGGGTCTGCCGGCCTGACCTACTCGGGGTCGCTCGCGGCCGCCGGCCTGACCTACTTTGGGTCGCTCGCGGCCGCCGGCCTGACCTACTTTGGGTCGCTCGCGGCAGCCGGCCTGACCGGCGCGGAGTCGACCGTCCGCGCGGCGGCCGCGATGCGCAACATCAGTTCGTGCAGCTGTTGGCGCTCGTGCTCGTCGAGCGGCGCGAGCAGCTCGTCCTGCGCCTCCTTGGCCAGCTGACGCCCCTGTATGAGGACCTCCTGCCCCCGGGCGGTGATCTGCAGGGCGTATGCGCGGCGGTCGTGCGGGTGAGGGCGGCGCTGCACCAGCCCGCGCGCCTCGAGCCCGTCGATCGTCGAAACCATCGAGCTCGGATCCATCCCGATCAACTTGCCCAGCTGCTGCTGGGTTATCGGGCCTGCAGCATCTAACACGTTCAGCGCGCCCCACATCCGCGTCGTGAGCCCAATCGACGCGATCCGCTCGCCGAAGCGCTTTTGAGCAAAGACGCCGACCTGGCTGACCAGGTAGCCGGTGCGGTGTGCGAGTGAGGTGTGCAAGCTGGGAGCGTCGTTGTGGAGTCGATCGGGGGACGCCATGAAAAAGATTTTATTTGGCGACGAGGATAGTTTGTGCTACCAATGATTTGCTTCACGAACGACTTAGGGAGACGCTTGATTTGATGACCTCGATCACGCGCTGGGTACTGGCGCACAAACGCACTGTCACGATCTTCTGGATCCTCGTCACCGTGGTTGGGATCGCGACCGTTTCGCAGGCGACGAAGGCATTCAGCAGCCAGTTCTCGGTGCCTGGACGCGAGGGGTTCGAGACCAACGTCGCGATCCAACGGCTGTTCCACCAAGGCGGTCAGAACGCGCCGCTGCTCGCTGTGGTCACGCTTCCGGACGGGACGTCTGTCTCCTCGCCCGCGTCGGAGGCGGGACTCCGCAACGTGGCGGCAAAACTCCAGCGCGCGCTGCCCGACGCCCGGATCGCCTCCTACGCCTCGACCGGCAACCGTGCGTTCGTATCCGCCGATGGCCGCACGACGTTCGTGATCGCCTACCCGCCCCCGGACAACCAGGCATTCGGCAGCAACACGCGTGCGGCGACAAGCGCGACAGCCGCTCTCTCGGGTGTGACGGTCGCGGGGGCGCCTATCGACGTGACCGGGATCGACGCGCTGCAGAACCAGACCGGGGGCTCGGGGGGTCCAGGCGTGCTGCTCGAGTCGGTGCTGGGTGGTCTAGGCGCGCTGATCGTGCTCGCGTTCGTGTTCGCGTCGCTGCTGGCGTTCGTGCCGCTGCTGATGGCGGTCGTCTCGATCATGTCGACGTTCCTCGTGCTGTACGGCCTGACTTCGTTTACGAGCGTCTCGATGATCGTCGAATTCCTCGTCGCGCTGATCGGGCTCGGGATCGCGATCGACTACTCGCTGCTCGTCGTCGTCCGCTGGCGCGAGGAGCGCGCACACGGGCGCGAGGGCGATGAGGCCGTGGTCAGGGCGATGGAGACCGCGGGTCGCGCGGTCGTGTTCAGCGGCACTACGGTCGCGATCGGTCTGCTGGCGATGATCGTGCTGCCGTTGCCGTTCCTGCGCTCGATCGGTTACGCCGGGATGCTGATCCCACTGATCAGCGTATTCGTCGCCGTGACGCTCCTGCCCGTGGTGCTGGCTAAGGCCGGCAACCGGCTCGACTGGCCCCACGTCCGCAACGACGACTTGGCGAGCCGCTGGTGGACTCGGTGGGCGCGGCTCGTGGTCCACCGGCGCTGGATCGCGGTCGGCGGCGCGGGGCTGATTTTGGCCGCGCTCGTTCTGGCCGCGACGGGACTGCAGCCCGGACAGGCGAACGTCAACACGCTGAGCACCAAGGGTGAGGCGCATACGGGCCTGCTCGCGCTCGAGCGCTCCGGAATCGGAGCGGGAGCGTTGAGCCCGATTGAGGTCCTGGCGCCCGCCTCGGAGGTTCAGCGCGTTGCCGCCGCCACGTCCGCCGTCGCCGGCGTGCACGGCGCGGTTGCGCCGAGCGGCGCTGAGTGGCAACAGCCGGATGACGCGGGCGCCGCCCGATCAGGCGAGCCTGGAGGGCGAGCGGGCGGCAGGCCCGCGGGCGTGGCGATCGCCGACGTGTTCAGCGTCACCGACGGATCCACCTCGGCGGGGCTGAACACGCTCGACCAGGTGCGCACGGCGGCCCACGACGTCGGCCCCGCGGTCCGGGTCGGAGGCATCGACGCCGAGAACCAGGACTTCGTGTCGGCGATCTACGGGAGCTTCCCGCTGATGATCGGTTTGATCGCGCTGCTGACGTTCCTGCTGCTGGCGCGGGCGTTCCGATCGCTGCTGCTGCCGTTGAAGGCGGTGATCCTGAACGTGATCAGCGTCGCAGCCGCGTGGGGCGTGATCACGCTGGTTTGGCAGCAGGGCCACGGCTCGAGCGCCCTGTGGGGGATCTCGGCGACCCACTCGGTCAGCGCCTGGATCCCGCTGATGGTATTCGCGTTCCTGTTCGGCCTATCGATGGATTACGAGGTGTTCATCCTCTCGCGCATGCGCGAGGAGTACGACGCGAGCGGCTCGACCGACGCTGCCGTCGTGCGTGGCGTTGGCCGCACGGGCCGCCTCGTGACCAGTGCAGCGCTGATCCTGTTCCTCACGTTCGTCTCGATGTCGTCGGCCCCAGATACAGACGTCAAGGTGTTCGCGACCGCGCTCGCCGCCGGGATCCTGCTCGACGCGACCGTGATCCGAGCGCTGCTCGTTCCCGCGGTGGTGTCACTTTTCGGACGCTGGAACTGGTGGCTGCCCGAGCGACCGGCCCGCTGGCTGCGGGTCGAGCCGTCCCGTCCCGCCCTCGAAAGCGCTGGATAGCCCCCGCGAGGACGAACCTGCGCGCCTGGCGGGACACATGGTCCCGCTAGACGCGCAGGTCTAGTCGCGGGTGACAAGCGGCACTAATCGGGGTACGATCGGACACCGTGACGTGGGGATTCCTGTGGATCATGCTCGCGCTCAAGCTGCCGCTCGCGGCGCTGATCTTCATCGTCTGGTGGGCGATCAAGCAGGAGCCGAACGAGTCCAAGCCGTCCGATGACGACGGCGGGATCAAGCGCCGCCGTCGCCCGCATCCGCCCAAGCCGTTCCCACGCCACCCGCGCCGCGGGCCGCATGGCGATCCGGCGCCGGACCCGCCCGCCCGGGTGCGCACAGTGCGGGCACGGGCGCGCAGCTTGGGTCACTGACGCCCGCGGTCGCTGCATACGACGATGTGGAGGCCTGACGCCCGCGGTCGCTGGCACACGGCGATGGGATGACTGACGCCCGCGGTCGCTGGCAGACTCCCGTGCAGATGACTGACGCGCCCGTATCGGTGCTGTCTGACGGGACGATCTCGCGCCTGGTCGCCGAGGGCCGGATCCGCATCGACCCCTGGGACGAGCGCCTCGTCCAGCCCGCGAGCGTCGACCTCCGGCTCGGAGACTCGTTTCGCGTGTTCCACAACCACCGGGCGTCCGCGATCGACCTGCGCCATCCGCCCGAGAATCTGACCGAGGAGGTCGTAGTGCCCGAGGGCGAGTCGTTCGTGATCCACCCGGGCGAGTTCTGCCTCGGCCGCACGCTCGAGTGGGTGGAGCTGCCCGACGACATCGTGGCGAGAATCGAGGGGAAATCGAGTTTAGGGCGCCTAGGGCTGATCGTGCACGCGACGGCCGGCTTTTGCGACCCGGGGTGGAAGGGGACGCTGACGCTCGAGCTCAACAACCTGACCCGTGTGCCCATCAAGCTCTACCCCGGGCTCGAGATCGCGCAGCTGTCGTTCATGATGCTCGACCGGCCGGCGCTGCGCCCCTATGGCAGTCCGGAGCTCGGCAGCCACTACCAGGGCCAGCGCGCCGCGACCGAGAGCCGCTACCGGGGCGCCCCGCCGACCCGCCAGCTGAGTTAGGCTCCCCGTATGGCGCCGCTCGTGTTCGCTGCCACGTCGAAGGTCCCGTGGTATATCGCCGGCCTCGTGCTCGCGCTCTACGCCGTCGCGCTCGCGTACGTCGGCCTTCACCGCCCCGACTTTCCCTACAACAATCGCGGGGAAAGGGCCGTGCTGACGCTCAGCGCGGTGCTTGCGGTGATCGCGGTTGCGGCGGCGATCCTTACCGGCTAAGGCGCATCAGCCATAGCGGCCGCCCCTTGGCGTGCGGGCGGCGAAACGTGTGCGTAATAAAGTTGTCTAACGGTCACCCTGCTCGACCGCCGGGCCGGGAGGCCCCGGCAATGACCCAAGACGACCGCCGGGCTCACGGAGGCCCTGGCGAGCGACAGGAGAAGCTATGACCACCGAGACCCAGCAACCAGCCGATGGCGGCGGCGTAGCGACGTCCTCCAACACGCTCTCCGTTACCGACAACCGGACCGGCAAGCAGTACGAGATTCCGATCGAGGACGGGACGATCCGCGCGACCGAGCTGCGCAACATCAAGACCGACGACGACGACTTCGGTCTGATGACCTACGACCCGGCGTACATGGCGACGGCGTCGTGTCGCTCGTCGATCACCTACATCGACGGCGACAAGGGCATCCTCGAGTACCGCGGCTACCCGATCGAGCAGCTGGCCGAGAAGTCGACCTACCTCGAGGTCGCGTACCTACTGATCCACGGCCATCTGCCGACGGTTCGGGAGCTCGCAGAGTGGGATCACCTGATCACGATCCACACGTTCGTGCACGAGAACGTCAAGGAGTTCATGCAGGGCTTTCGCTACGACGCCCACCCGATGGGGATGCTGCTGGCGTCGGTCGGCGCGCTGTCGACGTTCTATCCCGAGGCAGCGGCGATCAAGGACAGTGAGTCCCGCTATCTGCAGGTGATCCGGCTACTGGCCAAGATGCCGACATTGGCGGCGTTCTCATATCGCCACAACCGCGGCATGCCGTATGTGTATCCCGACAACGACCTCACCTACCCTGGCAACTTCCTGTCGATGATCTACAAGGTCGCGGAGCTCAAGTACGAGCCAGACCCGCGGCTCGAGCACGCGCTCGACGTGCTGTTCATCCTGCACGCCGATCACGAGCAAAACTGCTCGACGAGCGCGGTGCGGAGCGTCGGCTCGTCTCAGGTCGATCCCTATTCGGCGGTCGCGGCCGGCGTTGCGGCCCTTTACGGCCCACTGCACGGAGGTGCCAACGAGGCCGTGCTCCGGATGCTGCGCCGGATCGAGACTAAGGAGAACATCCCCGACTTCATCCAAGGGGTCAAGGACGGCAACGAGCGGCTGATGGGCTTCGGCCACCGGGTCTACAAGAACTTCGACCCGCGCGCGAAGATCATCAAGCAGGCGACCGACGAGGTATTCGAGGTGACGGGCAAGAACCCGCTGCTCGACATCGCGACCGAGCTCGAGAAGATCGCGCTCGAGGACGACTACTTCATCTCGCGCAAGCTCTACCCGAACGTCGACTTCTACTCGGGTCTGATCTACGAGGCGCTCGGGATGCCGGTCGAGATGTTCCCGGTCCTGTTCGCGATCGGGCGCACCAGCGGCTGGATCGCGCAGTGGCTGGAGATGATCGACGACCCCGAGCAGAAGATCTCGCGTCCGCGCCAGATCTACACCGGCGAGCGCGGCCTGAACTACGTGCCGATCAACGAGCGTTCCTAGAGCCTGCGCGTTTAAGCGGCCTGTGGGTTCGCTCAAACGCGCAGGTCTCGCTGTGTGAGCGGAGCCACACTGTAACTACGACGATCGTCGTACATTGGTCGTGTGGACATTTATCGCCTCAATGACGGAACACAGGTTGAGATCCGGCCGATCTCGGGCGACGACGGCGAGCGCCTGCGGGTGGCTCATGGCCGGCTGTCGCCCGAAGCGCGCTACCGCCGCTTCCTCGGTGCCAAGCCCGAGCTGAGCGAGGCCGACGCGCGCTACCTGGTCGAGATCGACGGCTGCAATCACTACGCGCTCGTGGCGACCACGACCGTGGGCGGCGAGCAGGGCGCGATCATCGCCGTTGCCCGGTTCGTGCGCGCCGCAGACGACCCCGACCGCGGCCGAGTTCGCGGTCGTGGTCGGCGACGCATACCAGCGTCAGGGGCTCGCGGCGGCGTTGATCGAGCGCCTTGCGGCGTCCGCGGCAGCGCGCGGAGTCCTGCGCTTTCGCGCGACGATGCTGTCGGACAATCACGCCGTCTTCCGGCTGCTCGAGCAGTTGTCCGAGGGCGATCTTCAGGTCGTCAACAGTGGCGAGGTCTCCGAGGTCGAGGTCGAGCTCCCGGCGGCTGTCGACGTCCGCGCCACCGATGCCCGTGAAGTACGCGCCACCGGTGCCCGCGACTTCCGCGCCACCGGTACCCGTGAACTACGCGCCGCCGACGCGCCATCGGTGCCCGTGAGGTCCGCGTCACCGACGCCCGTGCGATGATCGCCGGGTGCCCTGGAAGCTGACCGTCCGGTCCGGACCGAAGGTCAAGCACAGCTCGTTCGACGATCTCGACAGCGCGCTGACGGCGCTCGAGGACCGGGCCCGCGAGCTGTCGAGTACCGCGCCGAACAGAGCCCGTGGACATCAAGATCACGCGCTATGACCCCGCTCAGCAGGTCGTGGCCAGGCTCGAGCTGGCGGGCCCGCAGCGGTTCGCCCCCGACGTGCGAGCGGGGGTCGACGTGCATGGCGACGGCTCGGTCGAGGCCTACCGCGGGCGCCTGCGACGCGAGCAGATCGATCAGCGCGACGGTGAATCGCCCTACGCGGCGTTGCGTCGCGCGCTCGCGTAGCCGTCCTCGAACAGCACCAGCGTGCCGCCATGACGCCTGAGCCACGCCTTGGCGGTGCGGTACTCGGGGCAATACGAGGCGAGCAGCGCCCAGAACCGAGGCGAGTGGTCCATCACCTGCAGGTGGCAGACCTCGTGCCAGACGACGTAATCGAGCACCGCTTCGGGGGCGAGCAGCAGCCGCCAGTTGAAGCTCATCGCCCCACTGCGCGAGCAGCTCGCCCAGCGGGTGCGCTGCCCGCGGATCGAGAGCCTCGAGTACGAGTTGCCGCTGCGCGCGCAGGCGGCGTCGAGCCGCGGCGCGATCTCATCGCGCGCGGCGCGCTTGTACCACCGCTCGAGTGCCGGTACGAGTTCGTCGCCGGCTGGTGTCAGCAGCTCTGAGCCGCGCCGGTGCACGCGCGTACGGCCGCGCTGAGGTCTGATTAGGAGTAGCTCGCCCAGATACGGGACGTGGTCGCCCCGCGCGGCCACTACCCGCCGCGCGCGCTCGACCTCGCCGAGCCGGCGCTCGATCCACGGCGCGAGCTCTCGGATCGCCGCCGCCGCCTCGCGCTCGGGGGCCCGCCGTGGGAGCACGACCTCGACCCCGCGCGCAGCGTCGACGGTCACCCGCACGCGGCGGGCGCGTTCCGATCGCCTGATCCGATACGTGATCTCGCCCACGGCGCGACAGAGTACGGTCAGGGCCCGACATGCACACGTTCCCCGACCTCGACGAGCCCCTACGCTCCGACAACATAGCGCTGCGCTTCGAGGCCGAGCGCGACATCCCGGAGATCCTGATCGCCCATCAGGATGACCCGGCGCTGTTTGTCCGACTCGGCCTCGAGCGGCCGCCGAGCGCCGCCGAGCTCGGGCGCCGCAACGAACGCGAGCCCGAGGAGCGCGCGAGCGGAGTCGGGGTGCGGTTCACGATCGCCGAGCCGCGTTCGGACGTCTGCCGCGGTCAGCTCGACGTCCACCGGGTCGACTGGGACGACCTGCGCGCCGAGGCCGGGATCTGGGTCGCGCCAGCGTTCCGAGGCCGGCGGCTCGCCCCGGCGGCGCTGCGTCTGGCAGCAGACTGGCTGTTCGAGACTTGCGAGCTCGCGCGGCTCGAATTGCTCACGGAGCCCGACAATGTGGCGATGATCGGCGCCGCCGGGACAGCCGGGTTCGTGAACGAGGGGATCCTGCACGCCTACGTCAACGAGCGGGGCCGTCGGCTCGACTTCGTGATCCTGTCGCTGCTGCCTGCGGATCTCGCGAGCAGATGAAGGAATGGCGCGTGCCGTTGCCCGAGGGCGTCGGAACACCGTTTGAGGTGTACGTCAACGGCGTGCGGCAGGAGCTCGGCTCCGACTACCGCGTGTCGAGCGGCGAGCTCGTGTTCACGCGCGAACTCGTCGCCCAGAAGCTCGGGGTTCGTGCCTGGATTCTGGGTTTCTGGGGGATCGGGACCTATAAACGCAACGACGAGGTCGACGTCCGCTATGAGCTCAACGGGCAGCCCATGCTCGCCCACGCGCTTGAGATCAAGCCTCCTGCCTGACCACCTCGCGGCGTACCCAGGGACGTAGCAGTCGGAGCGCCGACAGGATCGCCCGCGTCGCATGCGAGCGGTTCAGCGTGTAGAAGTGGATTCCCGGCGCGCCGCGCGCGAGCAGTTCGGCGCACTGCAGGGTGGCGTGGGCGACGCCTAGCTGCAGCACCGCGTCCGGGTCGTGTGAGCGCCATTCGAGCGCCTCGTGCAGGGCGGTCGGAATCGTCGCGCCGCACATCCCGGTGATCGTCTTGATCTGACGCAGGTCGGTGATCGGCATGATCCCGGGCAGAATCGGGACCTCGATCCCGGCTGCCCGCGCCTCGTCGACAAATCGAAAGTAGAGCTCGCTGTCGAAGAACAGCTGCGTGATCAAGAACGAGACGCCGCTGTCGACCTTTTCCTTGAGGAAGCGCAGATCGTGCGCGAGGTCCGGCGCTTCGGGATGCACCTCCGGGAAGCAGGCACCGCCGATACAGGCGTCGCTCTGGGATCTGATCAGCGCGGCGAGCTCAGTCGAGTAGCGCAGACCATCGGGATGGGGCGTCCACTCTGTCTCGCCGCGTGGCGGATCGCCGCGTAGCGCAAGGATGTTCTCAATCCCGGCGCCGGTGACGTCGTCGAGGATCTGGCGCAGCTCGTCGCGGGTCGAGCCGATGCAGCTCAGATGCGCCATCGCCTCGATTCCGAGCTCGCGCTTGATCCACTTGGTCAGCCCCATCGTGCGCGTTCGCGAACTGCCCAGCGCGCCGTAGGTGACCGACACGAAGTCGGGATCGAGCTGCCGTAGTGACTCGAGGGCGATCCCCAGCACCCGCTCGCCCTCGTCGCTGCGCGGGGGAAAGAACTCGAACGAGAAGATCGGCTCCTCCGCTCTGGCGAGGATCTCGTCGATCCGCATTGCGCGACCTTATCAGACCTTGACACGAGCGTGTCAAGGTTCCGTGGCCCGCCACAGCGTGACGTCGTGATCGGATTCCTTCGACGCTCGTCCCTCGTCGTTGGAGGTGATCCAGGTAGCTCAACGTCTGCGTCAGCAGCCAGCGACCGTTGTGCGGACCGAGCGGTTCGTCATAGATCTCGGGCGCGATCTCGACCGCCGTCCGTGGACTAGAACCCAGCGCTGCGAGCGTCCTATCGATCCGCTCCGCTACCAGCTTGCGGTTGCCCTCGATGTGGCCATGCACGTCGACGAACGGCTTGCCATGGCCCGACAGCGCGAGCCGCGCATCGAGACGATCGACGTGATCCAGGGAGATCAAGAACTCCTGCACCGGGTCGGGTGTATAGCCGTAGTCGAAGTAGAGCGAGATCCGCCCCAGCACGTGATCGCCGGAGATCAGCAGCCGGCGCTCGGCCTGGAACAGGCACACGTGCGAGGGCGCGTGCCCGGGCGTCTCGTGGACGGTCCAGGTTCCGAGGTCGGTCTCGATCTCGACCCCTCCAAGCAGTTCACGGTCTGGCTCGATCACGCGCGCGACGCCCGACGGCAGATCCTTGATCTGGTCCGCCAGGGCGCGGACCGTCGCCTCCGGAACGCCGCTCTGACGCGCGATCTCGAGCCTGCGAGCGATCGCCTTCTCGGATCTGTCGGCGCCACCGTTCTCGAGCCGCCTGTGCATCAGGAACTCGCACCCGGTCCGGTCGCGGATCGGAGCCGCCTGGCCCCAGTGGTCTGAGTGCGCATGCGTACACGCGAGCAGCTGGACGTGCTCGAGCCTGAGGTTCACTTGGTCGAGCGCGCGCTCGAGCTGGGCGAGCGATCCGGGCTCGTGTATCCCCGTGTCGACCAGCACGATTCCGGATCCCGCGGCGATCGCCCACGCGTTGCAATGCGGTACTCCGGGCCACGGCAGCGGCAGTCGCAGCCGCCAGAGTCCCGGCAGCACCCGCTCACCCCGTCCGAGCTCTCGCGCGCGAGCCACGGCGCGCACGATATTGACGCGCTGCCAGACGCGCCGCCCGGGTCGGCGCCGTGGCGAGGTGCGCCGCCGCGCCCCGGCATTAGACTCCCGCGTCCTGGAATGACGAGCACCGCCGATACCGTCAAGCGCTACTTCGATGCTCTGTCATCGCGCGACCTCGATGCGGCGCTCGACTGCTGGGCGCCTGGCGGCGTTGAGCGGATCGGAGGACAGGAGCTGCTCGCGCCGGACGGCGTCAAGGACTACTTTGGCGAGCTGCTGGGGGCGTTTCCGGATTTCAAGTTCGAGATCCTCGAGCTGACCACCAACCGCAGCCGGGCGGCGGTCCGTTGGCTCGGGCGAGGCACGTTCGCCGGCCCCGGGACGTTCCAGGGGTTTCTGCCCAACGGCGCTCGGGTGGCGATCGAGGGGTGCGACGTCCTGACGGTTGCCGACGACCTGATCCGGCACAACGACGTCTACATCGACAGCGGTGACGTCGCTCGGCAGCTCGGTTTGTTGCCGGCAGTCGGCTCACAGGCTGAGCAGCGCTTGACCAAACTCGCCAACGCGAAGACGCAGCTGATGTCGAAGGTGCAGGCTGCCGAGCCCGAGCGGATCGCGGACGGGGTATGGGTGCTTCGGGGTGGATTTCCGTCTCGCACGATGAACGTCTACCTGATCGAGGACGGCGACGGGGTGACCGTTTTCGACGCCGGGATCGAGTCGATGGGCCCGGCGCTGCGGGCGGCGTGTGCGCGGTTCGGGGGCGCCAAGCGGATCGTCCTTGGCAACGCCGATGCCGACCACCGGGGCGCCGCCCCGGCACTCGATGCGCCCGCCTTCTGCCATCCGGCCGAGCGGGCGGCGGCCGAGTCCGAGAGCTCGTTTCGCGACTACTACGACCTCTCCAAGCTCGCCGCGTTCGCACGACCGGTTTACCGCAAGCTGCTACCGCTCTGGGACGGCGGCGCGGTCGCGATCGCTGGAACGCTCTCCGAGGGCGATGAGGTGGCTGGTTTCCGCGTCCTCGACTTGCCGGGGCATGCGCCCGGGCTGATCGGTCTACTGCGCGAGTCCGACCGGATCGCGCTGGTGTCCGACTGCTTTTACACGGTCGACATCTACACCGGACGGAAGATTCCAGCTCGGGTGCCCCATCCGGCGTTCGATCTCGACGTCGAGCAGGCGCGCTCCTCGATCCGCAAGCTCGCCGAGCTGAATCCGTCCGCGGCCTGGTCCGGGCACGCGGATCCGGTCACCGGAGACGTCGCCTCACAGCTGCAACAAGCGGCCGCCGCAACCGGCTAAGCGTGGGCCGCCGCAACCGTCAGCGGACCAAACTCGCCCCCCCGGCGACCGAGTACCTCGACCGCGACGGCAACGCGCTCGAGCTCCGCGGGTCGCTGACTCCAGCCGCCCGCCGCGAGTACGCCGACGTGCTGGCGGGGGGGCTGCACCGCGAGGACGCCCGCGAGCGTGCGACTGAGCTGCTGTTCGAGCGGCTCGCCGTCTCGTGGACGATCGCCGGGCTCGCGGTCGAGCGCCAGAAGGAGCTCCTTGGTCGGTACAGGATGGCGTCGGGCGCAGAGCGCGATTTCGTGCGCGAGTCGATCCGGGCTCACGCGGCCGAGAACTTTCCGGAGCTCGAGGTGCCGTGACCCCCGATCCCGAGACTCTTGCGGAGCTCGGGGTGCCGTGACCCCCGATCCCGAGACCTTTGCGGAGCTCGTATCGTGAACCCGGAGCCCGACGCATTCGCGGCGCTGTTGTGCGACTGGTGTCTGGAGGTCTCGTCCGGACAGCGCGTGCTGGTCAACTCGACCACGCTCGCCGAACCGCTCGCCGTCGCCATGCACAAGGCGATCCTCGAGCGCGACGGCTGGCCGTTCATCTGCTTGCGACCGCCGGCGCTCGCGGCCGACTTCTACCGCTTCGGATCAGAGCTCCATTTCGAACAACCGCCGCCGACGGAAATCGCGCTGCTCGAGGGCGTCGACTCGACTGTCACGATTGACGCGCCCGCGAACGTCAACGAGCTGTCGCTGCTCGATCCGGCGCTGATTGCGCGTGTCGCCGCCAGCCGCCAATCGCTGCGCGAGCTCGCGCTGTCGCGCCGCTGGTGCGGGACGGTGCTGCCGACCCCGGCGCTCGCGCAGCAGGCCGCGATGGACGTGCGAGCGTTCGCCTCGTTCGTGACCCGCGCTCTGTTTCTCGACCGTCCGGATCCGATCGCCGCCTGGCGCGAGCTCAGCGCCTACCAAGAGACGCTGATCGAGCGGCTGTCGCGCGGGCGCGAGATCAGAATCCAGGCCGACGGCACCGATCTGACGCTCGACGTCCACGGCCGCACCTGGATCAACTCAGACGGGAAACGAAACATGCCCAGCGGCGAGGTGTTCACCGGTCCGCACGAGCGGTCCGCAAACGGCACCATCCGGTTCACGCTGCCGACGAGCTTCCGCGGCGTCCGGGTCAGCGGCGTCGAGCTGCGCTTCGAGCATGGAGAGGTCGTGGAGGCTCGCGCTCTGCAGCGCGAGGACTACCTCAACTCGGCGCTCGCGACCGATCAGGGAGCGCGCTTCCTCGGCGAAATCGGAATCGGGACAAACATCGGAATCGACCGGCCTACCGGCCAGATCATGCTTGACGAGAAGATGGCCGGGACGGTGCACCTCGCCCTCGGACGCTCCTATCCGGAGTCCGGCGGTACGAACGTGTCCGCGCTGCACTGGGATCTGATCTGCGACCTGCGCGACGGCGGCGTGGTTAGCGTCGACGGCGAGCCGCTCGAGCTCACGTCCCGCTAACCGGGGCCGAGTCGCGCATTCAGTAGCTTCCCAACCATGCGCCGGACGAAGATCGTCGCCACCATCGGTCCCGCGTCGCGGGAGCCCGAGACGCTCGTGCGGATGATCGAGGCGGGGATGGACGTGGCGCGGCTGAACTTCTCGCACGGCAACCGCGAGCTGCATGCGGAGAACGCCGAGCGCGTGCGCGCAGCGGCGGCGAGCGCCGGCCGTCAGGTGGCGATCCTCCAGGACCTTCCGGGGCCGAAGCTCAGGATCGGGGCGCTGGAGGACGGGCTCGCAGAGCTGAAGCCGGGCGAGGAACTGGTGCTCGTCTGCGGGTCGGTCGATGTCGGGACCGAGCGGCGGATGTCGGTCAGTTGGGCCGGGCTGCATGAAGCCGTCGATCCAAACGACGTCGTCTACCTCGCCGATGGAGCGATCCGCCTCCGCGTCACGGACATCCGCGACGGCGAGATCGACACGATGGTCGAGGTCGGCGGCTCGGTGGCCTCGCGCCAGGGCCTGAACATTCCCGGCTCGACGCGCGGCCTGGCCGCCGTGCCCGAGGAGGATCTCGAGATGCTCAAGTTCGGCGAGTCGATCGGCGTCGATCTCGTCGCGCTCTCATTCGTGCGCACCGCCGAGGACATCGAACACGTCCGACGGCACACGAGGCTGCCGCTGATCGCGAAGATCGAGAAGCCACAGGCGGTCGACGAAGCCGAGGAGATCATCCGCGCCGCCGACACCGTTATGGTGGCCCGCGGCGACCTTGGCATCGAGCTGTCGATCGAGGACGTGCCGATCGTCCAGAAGCGCCTTCTGCGAATCGCCGGGCGGCTCGCGCGGCCGTCGATCACCGCGACGCAGATGCTCGATTCGATGGTCTCCTCGTCGCGGCCGACGCGTGCCGAGGTCGCCGATGTCGCGAACGCGATCCTCGACGGCACCGACGCGGTGATGCTCTCCCAGGAGACCGCGGTTGGCTCCTACCCCGCGGAGTCGGTCGCGATGATGGCCGCGATCGCCGAGCGCACCGAGCGCGAGCTGCCCTATCGCGACTGGAACGAGAATCGCGTCAGGCGCGACGCGCGTGACCCCGCCTACACGATCGCCTACAGCGCGTGCGCCGCGGCGCGCGACCTCGGCCTCGCGGCGCTCGTCGTGCCGACCCTGTCGGGTCGTTCGGCGCGGCTGATCTCGGCGCACCGGCCGTCGGTGCCGATCTACGCGCTGTCGCCGGGCAAGGAGACCGTTCGGCGCTGCAACCTGATGTGGGGCGTGCAGGCCGGTTCGATGCGGCGCTACGAGATCACCGAGGAGCTGATCGCCCAGAGCGCGGTACGCGTCGTCGAGCTCGGGTGGGTCAAATCAGGCGATCGTGTCGGGATCACCGCTGGGCTGCCGAGCGGCAGGCCAGGGACCACGAGCCTGTTCCAGGTTCAGGAGGTTTGACCACCTCTGGCGGCCCGATCGTTGCGGGTGTAGGCTCGCGATCCGGGCCGGGGACAACGTTACGAGGGGAGTTTCAGATGGCCGGAGAGGAACTGATCGAGGCAGCCAAGCGCGGCTACGCAGCCTTCTCGGCTGGCGACGCCGCCGGTGCGATGGCGGAGCTCGCCGACGACATCGTGTGGATCACGGCCGGCGACAGCGCGATTAGCGGTACGTCGCGTGGCAAGCAGGAGGTCGGCGCGCTGTGGGCCAGATTCGCCGAGAAGGGCTTCCAGGTAGTGCCTGAATACTGGTTCTCGGACGGGGAGCGAGTGGTCTGCCTCAACCACATCACGCTCGCCGGTGAGCAGGCCGACACGGCCGACGTGCTCACATTCCGCGACGGCAAGGTGGTCAAGTTTCAGAGCGCCGGCGACACGGCGCTGCTCGAGCGCGTCTACGGAACCAAGTAGAAGCTAGGCCGCCGCCTGGCCGTAGAACTCGGCCTCCTGTCGGCCGAGCTCGGTTGCCGGCGGGTCGTCGTAGAACCACTCGCGAGCGATCCGGTGGAAGTTCCCGCGGGCGTGCAGTTGCGACAACACCGCTAGCGTCAGGACCTCCATCCGGCGGCCGAAGATGTGGTCGGGCGGCGCCGATTCTTGGCGTAGATAGCCGAAGTACTCGGACCGCGGGTCGCTCATGTCGATCAGGACCTGGGTTGCGTACTCGGGGGTGAGCTCGATCTCGCGGTCAGACGTGTACCACGAAGTCGCGGCCCGGAAATGCGCCAGCACGCGGTCGGGGTTGAATTTCTCGGGGTCGGGGAAGAAGCCGGTCTCCGTCCCCAGCCGCATGATCGTGTCGGTGTCGCCCTCGATCACGGCGCGCGCGACGTTGATCTCGAGCTCGACCGCCCCCGGCGGCATCCGCTTGAACAGTCCGAAGTCGTAGAACGCCATCCGGCCGTCATCCAATAGCTGCGAGTTGCCCGGGTGCGGGTCGCCCGAGAACTGCCCGTGACGGTACAGGCAGCTGAAGTAGAAGCGGAACAGGATCTCGCCGATCCGGTTGCGGTCCTCGTGTGAGTAGGTCTTCAGCTCCTCGAAGCCGGTCCCGTGGAGGTACTGGGACACCATCATGCGCTCGTGCGAGAGCGACGTGATCACGTCCGGGATGACGATGAACGGATGCCCGCGGAAGATCCGCGCCAGCGTCCGCTGGTTCTGGGCCTCGAGCTCGTAATCGAGCTCCTCCTGAATCCGTGAGCGGATCTCCTCGCCGATCGCCTTCGGGTCCAGCCCCGGCGCGATCCGCTTCGCGAGTCGCAGAATCAGGCCGAGGTTCTGCATGTCGGCGCGGACGGCCGCCGCGACCCCGGGGTACTGGACCTTGACGGCGACCTCACGCCCATCCAGCAGCGTCGCGCGGTAGACCTGGCCGATCGAGGCCGCCGCGATTGGCTCCTGGTCGAACTCCTCGAACACGTCCGATAGGCGCTCGTCGAGTTCCTCCTCGATCACCTTGCGCATGTCCTTGAAGGTGACCGTCGGCGCCGCGTCGCGCAGCGCCGCGAGCTTGTGCTGGAACTCCTCGCGGTACTCCTCGGGGACCATCCCGACGTCCAGGAATGAGAGCACCTGGCCGACCTTCATCGCGGCGCCCTTCATCGTCCCCAGCGCGGCGACGATCTGCTCCGCCGCCTCGATGTGGCGGCGCTCGAGCGCTGCCTCGCGACCCTCCTGGCTGCGCGCGACGTTGGCCGCCATCGTGCCCGCCTGGCGGATCGCTTGACCGGCGGCCAGACTGCCGATCCTGGCGGTCCGGCTCACGCGTGAGGTCGGGATTTTGTCTTTGCGCTCCCGGGGCTCCTTGGGCTCGGCCACCGGTTCCGCCTACGACACTGGGTTCACTGGCCCGCCCGCTGCACCTGTGAGCCGGGAACGATGTCGTCCGAGCCGTCGGGCCATCGGATCCAGGCCTTGTGGCCGCCGTCGTAATCGTCGCCCAGCAGGATCAGGGTCGCATCGTCGCCCATCGCGACACACGGCTCCGAGCCCTCGGGATCGACGCCGCGCCAGATGCGCACGAAGCGGTTGTGCTCGAGCTCGTCGGCGACCGTCGTCGGGTCGGTATGGCCGGGATGGATCCTCGTGTGCGCGGGCAGCGCCAGCAGCTTGTCCATGATCGAGCTCTTCAGGTCCGCGTACGTCGTGTGTCCCGGCGCTCGGACGCCGCCGACTGACCCCTTGAACAGCGTGTCGCCGGTGAACACGTCGCTCGAGTCGATCAGCAGCGAGAGCATCCCGGCGGTGTGGCCGGGCGTGTGGATCGGCTCGATTCGCAGCGCGCCCGACTCGATCACCTCGCCGGGCCCCATCGTGGCGGTCGCGCCCGCGACCAGGTCGCGCTCGAGCGGATGGATCAGCACCGGCGTGCCGGGGTACGCCTCCAGCACCGCGTCGAGCTCGGCGACGTGGTCGTGGTGGTGGTGGGTGAGCAGCACGTGGGTCAGCTGCATCTGGCCACGGCGCAGGTAGTCGAGCAGCGGCGCCATCGGACCGCCGGCGTCGACCATCACCGCATGGCCGCCGGGCTCGTCCGCGACGACGTAGGTGTTCGACAGCCACGGATCGCTCATCGAGCGCTCGACGATCATGCCCAAGAGCGTATCGGGGTAGCCTTTCAGGCAACCATGAGCCTGATCCACACCTGTTACCGGATCCTCGACCCCGACAGGTCGGTCAAGTTCTACGAGGCGCTTGGCTTCGAGGAGCTGCGGCGGGCCCCGATCCGCGACGAGGCCGTGAACGTGTTCATGGGACTGCCCGATGACGGCCCCGAGCCTCGCCTCGAGCTGACGCACAACTTCGACGTCACCGAGCCGTACGACATCGGAACCGGCTACGGCCACATCGCGATCACCACCGACGACCTCGACGGGACGCTCGAGCGGCTCGCGGGGCAGGGAATCGAGCCCGAGCGCGCGCCGTACTCGATCCGCGAGGGCGGCAACCGCTTGTGCTTCGTCCGCGACCCCGACGGCTACCGGGTCGAGATCATCGAGCGGGGCTGAGCCTGAGATGGTCGACACCGCGACGATGGGCAAGCTGCTGGAGCGCTTCGCTCAGGGCGTCGCCGCCCACGATCGCGAGAACCCTGGCCACAAGAGCTGGGGGATCGGCATGACCCACTTCGACATCGAGCGCCTCGGGCTCGAAGAGGGCGAGGAGCTGCTGCCCGGGATCGTGCTCCAGGCGGACAACGGCGTGACCGGAAACTTCCGCGTCCTGTGCGACGGCGAGCACGACTCCGAGGGCGAGTTCGAGGAGCAGGAAGTCGTCGACGCGGTTGCCGCGGAGCCGGCGTTCGTCGACGCGCCGGAGCCGATCCGCCCGCCGCTCTAAACGGGCGCGTCGATCCCGGCCCGCTGCGCGACGCGCCCGGCGAGCCACTCGACGGTCGGGCAGCGCAGACCGTGGCGCGCGCCCGCGCGCAGGACCGCGCCGGCGATCGCGTCGAGCTCCGGCTCGCGCCCGGCGGCAATGTCGCGCTGCATCGACGAGCCGAGCTCGGCGTGGGCCTGGTCGAGCTCTGCGAGCGTGACAGCCGCGTCGAGCTCCGCGCCGTCGGCGTTGGCGACCGCGACCGTCTCCGAGACCGCGCCCTCGAGCGCTGAGCGCCACCGCGGGTCGCTCCGAACGAACCCGAGCGGGCGGTCGCTGGCGCTGGTCGTCAGCGCGAGCGCGTTGAGGCGCGCGAGCTTTGACCACAGCACTTGTGGCTCGCTATCGCCGATCCGGAGCTCGATCCCGGTTGGCGCGATCAGCGCGGCGAGCTGCTTCACGGCCGGGCCGTTGGTCGCGAGGTCGATCCGAATCGAAGGGCTCGTCTGGACGATCTCTGCGGGCGCCGGTCTGTCTGATTCGACCCTGATCACGCCCGCGACGACGGTGTCGAAGGTGGATCGAAGCCGGTCCATGTGCTCGAGTCCGTTGAGCAGCGGAACGATTAGCGCCGGCACGGCGTCGATCCGTTTCAGCGCCGCCCCGAGACCCGTCGCCTTGGTGGCGACCAGCAGATAGTCGACCGGCTCGCGGAGCGTCGAGACAGCCCGCGGACGAGCGCTGAAATCTCCTAGCGCTCGGCTGCGGACCGCGATCCCATTCGCGGAGATCAGCGCCGCCGTCGGCTCGCGGGCTACCACGACCACGTCGGTGCCCGCGCGCGCGGGCGCATCGCTTCCGGCGCGCTCGGTTCCCGCGCGCGAGAGCGCCGCGGCGACCAGGCCGCCCACGCCGCCCGGTCCGAGAACCGCGATCGTCGGCATCGCGCGCAGGCTACGTGGCGCGCGACGCCGGCGCCGCGCGGCGCTTGGGTTACGAGCCGCCGGAGGTCAGCTGTGACAGGCTCGGGATCGACTCGGTGATCGACTGCCCCTTGGACGACGCGGTGCTCTTGACCCCGTCCAGCGCCGAGCTGAGGCTGGTGATGTCGGATGGGTTGACGCCGCCGCTCACGATCGAGTCCTTCAGCCCCGACAGCTTGCTGGCCGCCGCCGTCAGCGGCGCGACCAACGGACTCAACAGCTTGCTCTGCTTGGCGTTCTCCGCGGCCAGCTTCAGCTCGTGGTACACGAACACCGCTGCGAGCCCCGCCTTCACCAGCGTCAGTTTGTGCTCGAACGGATGCTTGAGGTCGCCCGCCTTGACCGGCTTGTAGATGAACTGATGGAAAGCACCAAACGCGAGCCCTGCGTGGAGCACGAACTTCGCCGTCGCGACGTGCGACGTCCCGCTGGTGCTCGAAGTGGTCGTCCCGGCAGCCTTGGTGGTCCCCGAAGCAGCCGAGGTCGGACTCGAGCTCGAGCTGGAGCTCCCGCAGCCCGCGAGCCCGAACGCGGCCAGACACCCCGTGACCGCGACGACAAGGGTTAGTTGGCGCATTACAGCTGCCTCCCGAGTAGTTGAAAGCGCGCCCGTCGACTCCAGGGTAAACCTCGCGGCAAGCGCTGATGCGCAGTTAGGCTGGCCGCGGATATCCTCCGCCGGCCATCCAAGCCCGGCTCTTGACCACAGACCGCGCCCGGCAGGGCACCTACTCGATCGTCGCCCGCGACCCAGCGACCGGTGAACTTGGGGTAGCGGTCCAGTCGCACTGGTTCTCCGTCGGTCCGATCGTGCCCTGGGCGTGGCCCGGGGTCGGCGCGGTCGCGACTCAGGCGAACGCCGAGATCTCCTACGGGCCGCGCGGACTGGAGCTGATGGCGGGCGGGGCCAGCGCCCCGGAGGCGCTCGAGACGCTGCTGTCCGAAGATCCGGGCCGCGCCTCGCGACAGGTCGCGATGGTCGACGCCGCCGGTGCCGTCGCCGCCCACACCGGCGAGGCGTGCATGACGTTCGCCGGCGATATCCAGAGCGACGCCGTCTCCTGTCAGGCGAACATCATGGCTTCTGAGCGCGTCTGGTCGGCGATGCTCGAGGCGTTCGACGGCGCCGACGGCGCGCTAACCAAGCGGTTGCTCGCGGCGCTCGATGCCGGCGAGGTCGCCGGGGGCGACATCCGCGGCCGCCAGTCGGCGGCGATCCTGGTCGTTCCCGCCGACGGCAACCGGTGGGACACGGTCATCTCGCTGCGGGTCGAGGACCACCCCGACCCGCTGCCCGAGCTCGCGCGGCTGCAGCGCCTGCACGAGGCCTACACGCTCGCGGGCAGAGCCGACCAGCTCGTCGGGCAGGGTCGCCACGACGAGGCGGCGACCTTGTACCTGAAGGCATCCGAGCTTGCGCCCGAATCGCACGAGCTGCGCTTCTGGGCCGGGCTCGGTGCCGCTCAGGCCGGCGACATGGACGCCGCGCTGACGCACGTCTGCGCGGCGATCGCCGCCCAGCCCGGCTGGCGTGAGCTGCTCCCACGTTTGACGCCCGAGCAGGCCCCGGCGGCGGCCGCCGTCCTGGCGCGGCTCGACTAGCGCCTGACCCGGGGGGCTTGGAACGCTTTGCACCTATACGGTGTTTAACGTTCCAAGGGTCACGCAGGACCCCCGGTTTGAGTGCCCCCGCGTCACGCCGGATCGATCAGCACCCCGGGGTTGAGCGCGCCCGGCGGGGTCCAGCTCCCGCTTTGCGGCGCGCAGCGCGGCCGCGAACGGCTCGGGGCGCTGGAGGTCGTACCACGGACGGTGGTCACGCCCGACCGCGTGGTGGTGCGTGATCGTCGCGCCGCCCGCCAACAGCGCGTTGCTCGTAGCGGCCTTGATCGCGTCCCAGCACTCGAGCTCGGCGCCGCGCTGCACCGGACCCAGCACCGTGTAGTAGAGCGCCGGCCCATCGGGATAGACGTGCGTGAACCGGCAGGTAACCGAACCCGCGCGGCACACTTCGCGGACCGCCGCGGCGGCCCGCTCGATCAGCGCGCCGTGCAGCGCCTCGAACCGGTCCCATGTGATCGCCGTCTCGAAACGTCTCCGACAGGACGCCCATCGCGACGAACGTGTCGCGCAGGTAGGGGGCGCGCATGAACGCCTCGCGCCATGTGGTGATCGCGTCGTCGGTGTCGCCAGAGCGCTCCTCCCAGGCACCCTCGTGGTCTGCGCAGCACTCCAGCGCGAGGCTCAGCGACGGGTCGGTTTCGTACGCGGGCGACTCGAAGCCAAGCACCAGCAGGGCCGCCGAACCGTCGCCGGCGCCCGTCAGCGCGGCCTCGGCCGGATCGATCAAACGGCAGTTGGAGGGATGAAGCCCCGACTGCGACAGCGCTCGGACGGCCCGCGCGCCGGTCAGGAAGTCCGGGAAGCGCACTGCCGCCGAGGAGCGAAACCGGGGCCGCTCGCGGACTCGCATCCACGCCTCCGTGATCACGCCAAGCGTTCCCTCGGAACCGAGCAGCAGCCGGTCGGGCGACACGCCCGCTCCCGACGCAGGGAGCCGTCGCGACTCCCACACCCCAGCCGGCGTGAGCGCCCTGATCGACTCGACGAGGTCATCGATATGGGTGTAGAGCGTTGCGAAGTGACCTCCGGCCCGCGTGGCGATCCAACCGCCGAGCGTCGCGAACTGAAACGACTGCGGGAAGTGACGCAAGGTCAGGCCATGCTCGCCCAGCTGTTGCTCGAGCACCGGCCCGGTCGCGCCGGCCTGAATTCGCGCCGCGAGCGACGTCGGGTCGATCTCGAGCACTCGATCCATCGCCTTTAGGTCGATCGTCACCACGCCCGCGAAGCGCTCCCGATCGACGCGTGGCTCAACGCCGCCGACCACGCTCGTGCCGCCGCCGAACGGGATCACGGCCGCACCCGCGTCGAGCGCCCAGTCGAGCACCACTGCCAGCTCGGCCTCGTCGTGAGGGCGAGCTACGACGTCCGGCGGGTTGTCAAAGCGACCGCGGAACGCGCGTACGACGTCGCGATACGAGCGCCCATACGAGTGCAGGGCGCGCTCAAACCGAGTCGAGCTGCACACGTCTGCCAGCGAATCGGGCGCCGTCAGCCGCGGTTTGGGCAGCGAGACCTGGTCGAGCGGCACAGCCTGCTCGGGCTCTGAGGACCCGAACCCGAGATGCCCGGCCAGAAATGCCGCTGTCTCGCGAAGTTCGCCTGGCGACGGTTGCTCGTCCTCATAACCCCACCCCCAGTGCACGAGTCGGCGAGCCACGGTGCGAGCCTACCCAGGTACGGTTTAGCCGTGCCGCCGCAGACAGGAGTTTTGGCCCGTGGGCCGTGGGATCCGTCGCGGGTCCAAGCCGACTGGCTGCCGGAGCCGTTCGAGCCGGCCGCCAGCGCGACGCAGGCGGCGGACGAGAAGCTCGACGAACTACGACGGCGGGGCTCTCCCAGCCACGACGGTTTCGCTGCCCGGCTGGCGGGCTTTCACGCCGACCCCGAGCGGCTGGAGCTCGAGCTGCAGCCGGCTCGCTGGGCGCTGCGATTGCTGCCTAGGGACGCGGCGCAGAGTTTGTCGGCGCTTTGCGTGGTCAGGTCGGCCGACGGCCGCTGGCTGGCCGGGCGCCGGGCCGGCTGGCTTGCGTCGTGGGCCGGCCGGTGGGCGCTGGGCGCGGGCGGATCGGTCGAGGTCGACGAGAACCCGGCGGTCACGATGACCCGTGAACTGGCCGAGGAATGGGCGGTGACGCCGGAGCGACTGACGGTCGAGGCGCTGGTCGGGCTCGAGAGCGGCGTCGTGCTGATCGTCGGGATGGCCTGGCTGAGCGAGGGCGCGCAGGTAACGCCCGACTCTGAGCACGATGACTACGCCTGGTGGCCCGCGCGCGTCGACGGCTGGCCGCAGGAGGCCGATGCCCCGCTGCGCCTGTTGGCGGGGACGCTGTCGGCTACCCCGTGAGCTTCCGCCGCCTCGTCACCTTCCGCCGCCTCGAGGTGGTCTCGTTCACGCACTCGGTGATCTTCCTGTCGCTGCTGATCTGTGCGTTCGCGCTGGGCAAGCCCGAGCCCGAGACGTTCATCCTCGGGCTCGCGCACGGACTGATCTGGATCGGAATGTCGCTGATCTGCATCGCCGCGGCCCGGCTGCGGATCATCCCCTTCTGGCTTGCGGTGACGGTCGCGGTGCTGGGCGGCCTGGGACCATTCTGCGGCTCAGCGGGGTTCGTGATCGAGGCGCGACGTCGCGAACGCGCGAGCGCGGCGCGGGCGCCGTCCACGGTGCCATGACCCGCGCCGTCAGTCCCGCAATCACGCGTTAAAGTGCTGGTACGGATATGGCTGTAGATACGAGCACGGTGCAGGTCGTGATGCCCGCGATGGGCGACTCAGTCAGCGAAGGCACGGTGCTCGAGTGGCACAAGCAGGAGGGCGACTCGGTCGCCGCCGACGAGACGGTGGTGGAGATCTCGACCGACAAGGTCGACGCAGAGGTTCCTGCGCCGGTCGCGGGGACCGTCGTCAAGATTCATGCCGGCGAGGGCGAGACCGTTGCGGTCGGCGCCCTGCTGGCGGAGATCGCGCCCGCCGGCGACGGCGGCACGCCGGCGACCGTCCCGGCGGAGCAGCCGCCGGTCTCGGGCGAGTCGCCCCCAGTCAGCGCGGACGAGCAGGTCACCGGCGCCACGACCGAGGCCGAGGGCGTCGCCGCCGAGGAGGCCGCCGTCGGCAAGACGATCGACATCGTGACCCCGACGGGCGGCGAATCGGTGACCGAGGGAACGATCCTCGAGTGGGCCGTCAAGGTCGGCGACCAGGTCAAGGACGGCGACACGGTCGTCGAGATCTCCACTGACAAGGTAGACATGGAGCTTCCGGCGCCCGCGTCGGGGACGATCATCGAGATCCTCGCGGACGAGGGGGAGACGGTATCGGTGGGGCAGGTGATCGCGCGGATGACTGCTGGCGCATCGCGCTCGCCGCTCCGAGCACTGCCGCCGCGCCCAGCCAAGCGCCTCCCGCCAAACCAGAAGCGCCCGCCAACGAACACGGCCCACGCCTCGCCCGTAGCGCGCCGCGTCGCGGCCGCCAACGGCATCGATCTGCGCGGCGTGACCGGGAGCGCCCGCGGTGGCCGGATCATGAAGTCCGACGTGCTCGCCGTGGGCAACGGTGCGACCGTCGCGCCCCCGCCGGAGGCGAAGGCCCAGCTGATCAAGGGCAGCGGCGCCGCGCTCGCCAAGTACATGGACCAGAGCCGCTCGATCCCGACCGCGACGTCGTTCCGGACGCTTGCAGTGACGGTGCTCGATGAGCGCCGCAAGCAGCTCAAGAACGCCGGCAAGCGGGTCTCGTTTACGCACCTGATCGCCTACGCGATCGCGCGCGTCGCGACCGAAGAGATGCTGGTGATGGCCAATCACTTCTCGGAAACCGACGGCAAGCCGTACCGCCACGACGACGGCGCCGTCAACCTCGGCTTGGCGGTCGACGTGGAAAAGAAGGATGGCTCGCGGACGCTGATGGTGCCCGTGATCCGGGACGCCGGTCGCTTGCCGTTCGGAGCCTTCCTCGACGCTTACAACGCGCTGGTCGAAAAGGCTCGGACGAACACGCTCAGCGCCGACGATCTCACCGGCGGCAACCTGACGCTGACCAACCCGGGTGGCCTCGGGACCGTCGCGAGCGTGCCGAGGCTGATGGTCGGCCAGGGAACGATCGTCGCCACCGGCTCGATCGGCTATCCCGTCGGCCTCGAGAACGTCGGTCAGATGATCGGCGCCGAGAAGGTCGTGACGATGACCTCGACTTACGACCACCGAATCATCCAGGGCGCCGAGTCGGGCCGTTTCCTGCAGCGGATCGAGGCCCTGCTCCAGGGCGACGAGCACTTCTACGAGCAGATCTTCGAGGACCTCGAGGTCGAGTTGCCGGCGCTGCCACCGCCGCCCGCCCCCGCCGCGGCCGCCGCCGCGATCGCTCCCGCCCAACCCGAGCAAACCGCGGCAGCTCCGCCCGACGAGGAGTTGCTGGCGGCGGTCCAGGCCGCGACCTCGCTGCTCAAGGCGCACCGCACGCACGGGCATCTCGCCGCCCGGTTGGATCCCCTCGGTCGCGAGTCCGAGGGCGACCCGGCGCTCAACCCCGAGCCGCTCGGGCTGACGCCGGAGCTGATGGCCAAGATCCCGGCGCACATCCTCCGCATGTATGTTCCCGGCGCGACGCTCGCCGACGCGCTCCCGCACCTGCGCGAGACGTACTGCGGCACGATCGCCTACGAGATCGAGCACATCGCCTCGCACCGCCAGCGTCTGTGGCTGCGCGAAGCGATCGAGTCGGGGACCTTCCGTCGCGCGCTCACGAACGACGAGCAGAAGGCGCTGCTCAAGCGGCTTACCGAGGTCGACGCGTTCGAGCGGTTCATGCACAAGGCCTACCTGGGCCAGAAGCAGTTCAGCGTCGAGGGCCTCGACATGACCGTGCCGATGCTCGACGAGCTGATCCAACTGTCGGCGACGCGCGGCGCACGCGAGGTAGTGATCGGGATGGCGCACCGCGGCCGCCTCAACGTTTTGGCCCACAACCTCGGGCGCCCGTACGAGTCGATCTTCGCCGAGTTCGAGGGCTCGTCGACGCTCGAGCCGATCACGACGCTCCCCCAGGGCGGAACCGGCGACGTCAAGTATCACCACGGGACGCAGGGCAACTACCTGCTCGCCGGCGGTGAGTCGATCACGGTCCGTCTCGAGTCAAACCCGAGCCACCTGGAGGTCGTGGATCCGGTCGTCGCGGGCGCCACGCGCGCCGCCCAGACCACGCGCCAGGGCCCGCATGCGCATCAGGACACCAACGCCGCGATCCCCGTGATCCTGCACGGCGACGCTGCCTTCCCGGGTCAGGGGGTGGTCGCTGAAACGCTCAACCTACAGGCGCTCGACGGCTATACGGTCGGCGGCACGGTCCACCTGATCCAGAACAACCAGGTCGGCTTCACGACTGACCCTGACGACGCGCGCTCGACGACCTGGGCGTCGGACCTCGCGAAGGGCTTTGACGTACCGATCATTCACGTCAACGCCGACGACGTCGCCGCCTGCATCAGCGCAGTGCGGCTCGCGTTCGCCTTCCGCCAGGAGTTCGGCCACGACGTCCTGATCGACCTGATCGGTTATCGCCGCTTCGGTCACAACGAGGCCGATGAGCCTGCCTACACGCAGCCCGAGATGTACCAGGCGATCAAGAAGCATCCCTCGGTCCGTGAGCTGTTCGCGAGACAGTTGATCGACAACGGGGTCGTCACTGAGCAGGAGTCGACCGAGATGACCGACTCCGTATGGGCCGAGCTCGCCGAATCACACCAGGAACTCAAGGAGAGGATCGCGTCGTCCAAGGGCGTCGAGCACCAGACCGGCGAGTACCAGCTCGACCGGACCCCGTCGCCCGAAGTCAAAACCGCGGTACCGCTCGACCGGCTGCACGTGCTGGGCGAGGAACTCCTGTCCGTGCCCGACGGCTTCGAGGTCCATCCGAAGCTGGTCAAGCAGCTCGAGCAGCGCCGCGAGGCAATCGAGACCGGCCAGGGGATCGTCTGGGCCCACGCCGAGGCGCTCGCGTTCGCCTCGCTGCTGACCGAGGGGATCCCGATCCGCCTCACCGGCCAGGACACCGAGCGCGGCACCTTCAGCCAGCGCCACCTGGTCCTGCACGACCCGAAGACAGGTCAGGAGCACTGCGCGATTCAGCACCTGCCCGGCGCGCTGGCTCCGATGGAGCTGCACAACAGCCCGCTCTCGGAGATGGCTTGCGTCGGCTTCGAATACGGCTACTCGCAGGAGGGCCCGGAGACGCTGGTCCTTTGGGAGGCGCAGTTTGGCGATTTCGTCAACGGCGCCCAGGTGGTCATCGACCAGTTCATCGTCTCGGGCCTCGTCAAATGGGGACAGACCTCGCGGCTGACGCTGCTGCTCCCGCACGGTTACGAGGGCTCCGGCCCCGAACACTCATCGGCGCGGCTTGAGCGCTTCCTGCAGCTCGCCGCGGAGGGCAACATCCGCGTCGCCAACCCGACGACTCCCGCACAGTACTTCCACCTCCTGCGCCGCCAGGCGCGGATCGCCAAACAACGCCCGCTGATCGTGATGACTCCCAAGAGCCTGTTGCGCCTCGCGCAGGCGTCGAGCACGCTCGACGAGCTCGCCGAAGGTCGCTTCCGCCCAGTGCTCGGCGACGCCACGGTCACTAGCCCCGAAGAGGTCAGGCGACTCGTGCTGTGCAGCGGCAAGATCTACTACGAATTGATGGGGCATCCCGACCGGGCGGAGAATCCCGACGTCGCGATCGGCCGCGTCGAGCTGCTGTATCCGTTCCCGCAGAACGAGATCCTCGAGCTGGTGGCCCAATACCCGAACCTACACGAGGTCGTGTGGGTCCAGGAGGAGCCGCGCAACATGGGCGCGCGGGCGTTCATGTCGCCTCGCCTGCTACAGGTTCTGCCGGAGGCGCTGCACTTCGGCTACATCGGCAGGCCCGAGCGCGCGGCCTCCGGCGAGGGCTATCCGGTCGCCCACGCGATGGAGCAGAACCGTATCGTGGAGGCGGCGCTCGACGCCAGCCAGCCGATCTCGCAGTACCCGCGCAAGCTCCCGGGCGAGCGTTAACTGAGAGCAGGTTTTCCCCGGCTCGCGCGCAACTCGCGCTTTTGACACTCTTCGAAGTATCCGCTTTCGCAGAGACGGCTCCAGACGCGACAACTCAAGACGCCATCTGACCCCAAGCCTCGGGGTCCACGACATGGCGATCGATCTCGGCACCGCGAACACGCTTGTGTACGTCGGCGGGCGCGGCATCGTCGTCTCTGAGCCGTCGGTTGTGGCGTCTGACCTGGCGACCGGGCTCGTGCACGCTGTCGGTGCCGAAGCCGAGCGGATGATCGGTCGCACGCCGGCGACGATCTCGGCCACGCGGCCGCTGCGCCACGGAGTGATCGCCGACTTCGAGGTCACCGAGGAGATGCTGCGGTACTTCATCCGCAAGGTGCTCGACCGCCGCATGGCGCACCCGCGACTGATCGTCTGTGCCCCGTCGGGCGTCACTGAAGTCGAGAAGCGCGCGGTCGAGGAGGCGTCGCTGGCCGCCGGCGCCCGCCGTGTCCACCTGATCGAGGAACCGATCGCCGCCGCGATCGGCGCCGGCCTCGCGATCGAGGAGCCGGTCGGGCGGATGGTGGTCGATGTCGGCGGCGGGACCAGCGAGATGGCCGTGATCTCGCTCGGTGGGATCGTGGTCTCGCGATCGGTGCGCGTCGGTGGCTACGAGATGGACGATGCGATCTCTCACTACGTCCGCAGCGTCTACCAGCTCGCGATCGGGACGCGATCCGCCGAGGCGATCAAGATCACTCTCGGCTCGGCGGTCCCGATGGGCGACGGGGAGGAGACCTTCGAGGTTCGTGGACGCCACCTGGTCACGGGCCTTCCGACCGCGGTCCAGCTGCGCAGCGAGGAGGTCCGCGCCGCGATCGCGGCCCCGTTGCGCGAGATCCTGCAAGCGATCCGCGACACGCTCGAGCAGACGCCGCCTGAGCTGTCGAGCGACATCGCACGCGACGGGATCCTGCTGGCAGGCGGCGGGACCATGATTCGTGGCTTCGACCAGCTGGTCGCGAACGAGACCGGGATGCCGGTCTACTTGGCCGAATCGCCGCTGACCTGCGTCGCGGTCGGCTCAGGCCAGGCGCTCGCCCACCTCGACCAGCTCGCCACCGCTCGCCACCTCCGGCCGCCGACGACGCCGGACTGGCGCACCGCACAGACCTAGGCCGGAGCCCGCGACGTCCGTATGGCGGCCATCAGCCGCTCGGCCCCGGCCGCGATCGCACACGCCGCGAGCAGGATCAGGAACGGGTCGATCGGCGCGCGGAACCTCGGTGTCTCGACGTTGACGAACACGATGCTGAGCCCGTACAGGATCGGGACCCACCAGATCCAGCGCGGCGCGGCGCGCGCGACGCGGGTGAAAATTCCGGCCAAAGCGAACAGACACAGCACCCAGAACGCCGCGACGCCGACGCGCGCGTTGCCGGTCGGGATGTCGAGCGCGTAGGCGGATGCACGCCAGGCGAAGCTGCCCTCGAGCTCGAACATCCGCAGGGTGTTGTGGTAGGCGACCGCGAGCGGCGCGGACGGGTGGTCGCCGATGTAGTCCAGCGCCTGGGTTTCGAGCTTGGAGCCGAGCGCGGGCTCCGTGTAGTCGCCCGCGGTCTTCATCAGGTGCTTGTCCTCGGGGATCTCCCAGAAGAAGCGCCATTTGTAGGGAACGGGCTCGAACGCCGCCGAGTTCGGGTTGTAGGTGCCGACCAGCGTGATGCCCGTTTCGTCTGAGACCGGGATGAAGTGGTGCATCTCGATCGCGTTGCGGATCGTCCACGGGACGATCATCAGCACCGTCGTCGCCAGCAGCAACGCGACCGCCCCCGCCGACCTGCCCCGTCCCTGCCACCACGAGCGGCGCTGTGCCGCTTCGGCGTGGCGGCGGCCGTGGACGCCGGTCGAGGTGACGAGCGTGCTGGTGGGGTTCTCGGCAGCGGCCGGCGCCGCCCTCGCGCGCGAGCCCGACGCTCGCACCGCGGCGAATCCGAGCGGGATGATGGACACGATCGCGTTCTCGTGCGTCAGCGTCGCGAGACCCAGGAGGATCCCGGTCGCGCCGATCCAGACATACGGCCGGCGCGCGCGAGCCGCGCGCAGCGCCGTCCAGACCGCTGCCAGCTCGAGCACCAGCAACAGGTTCTCGGCCACCAGGACGCCCGACATCTCGACGAACACCGGATATACCGCCGCGAGCGCCATCGCCACCAGCGCCACCGCCTCGCCGAACGCCTCCCAGCCGACCAGCCCGATCAGCCCGACTGTCGCCGTGCCGAGCACAGCCTGCGCCACGCGTGCCGGCTGGATCGCCGGTTTGCCGCCGGCCGAGTGGCCGTCGATCAGGTCGACGACCGCGAGGAAGTAGGGAAACCCGGGCGGGAAATAGGCGGTCCGCCCGCTCGAGCCGCCCGCGCCGGTGTGGCGCCCGTCGCCGACCTGATAATCGCCGGTCTGGGCGATGCCGGTCGCGAGCCGGTTATAGGTGCCGGCGTCGTTCTTCGCCTTATATGGCGTGTCGGCGATGTAGGCGGCGCGGATCACCAACGCCGCCAGCAGCACGACAACGATGTAGATGATGCGGACCGTGCGCCGATTCACGGGCCGCAGGGTAGCCGGGCGCACGGCAGCTAGCGCCAACAGCTCGACCGATGACCGGGGCGTGCCCGGAGGCGCTGGATCAGTGGATCCCGACTATTCCGGCGCACACCCAGTTTGACGCGCCGGCGCCGCCGTTCCAGATCCTCGATGCGACCGCATCCTGCTCGGCCTTGCTCGCGAGGTAGGCCGCGGGGCCCGTCCCCCCGAACAGTCTCCAGGTCCCGGGGATGATCTGGTAGTAGCCCGACGCGCCGGCGCTGTTGGGCGGCAGGTTCTGGCCGCCCGATTCGCACAGCACGATCGCGTACGGGATCGCCCAGCCACCGGACGGTCCGAGCGACGCCGGAGCCGACGGCGAACCCACCGGTGTCGATGGCGAGCCGGCCGGTGCTTGCGGCGTTGCTTGCGCGGCCGCCGCCGCCCGCGCCGCGGCTGCTGCCGCGGCCTGCTGGGCCTGGATCCGCGCGATTCTGGACGCCAGCTGGCGTCCCTGAGCCTGAGCCGCATAGAGCGCCAGCTGCTGGGCGTAGCGCGCACGCTGTAGCGCGCCCTGGCGCGCCTGCAGGAGGTCGTTCATTCCCTGCAACGCGTTGGCGTGCAGCGCCGTCGCCGCCGCGATCTGCCGGTCGGTCGCCTGCAGCTTGGCCAGCCGTACGGCGGCTGCATCGGCCTGGCGCTTGGCGAGCCGCGTGATCGTGATGATCGTCTGCTGCTGCTGTTCCGCCCGGTTCAGAAACGCGAGCTGCTCGAGCAGGTTGTTGAAGCCGTCGGCGTTCAGCACGACCGAAACGAGGTCAGGTCTGGAGCCCTCGTAGCCGCTGACGAGCTGGCGTCCCAGCACCATCCGCGCCCAGGCCAGGCGGCGGCGCAGCTTGACGACGATCGCCTGCTCTCGCTTGAACGCAGCCGTCGCGCGCGCCAGATCGACGCGGTCGATCGCGAGCTGAGCCCGGACTGCGGCCTCGCGGCTCTCGACCAGCTGGATCTGCCCGGTCAGCGATGAGATCAAGCCGGACAGCGAGCCGACGCTCGAGCTCAGGTGCTGCTGGCGCGCCTGCACCGCGCCGAGCTGCGAGTTGAGCTGGCCCAGCGTCGCCGCGCTGGCCGGCGCCTGGCGGGAGGTGCCCGCGAACGCCAGCGCCGCGATCAGCGCGGCGGCGATCGCGACGCGAACCAATCCGGTACGGTGGCTGTGGATCATATGGTCGATGGGTGCGCTGGCGGCTGGCGCCTACGGGGTTAGCTGTCGGGCTCGCGCGGATTGCTCGGCGCTACGCGATCATCAGACCACGATTCGCCCCGGGAGGATCTTTGGGTCCCCCGCTTACCCGCGATTTGCGGGTAATTCGGCGGCCGAGACACTATCAGGAGATCGCGTACATATGCTCCGCGGATGGAGTTCGGGCAAGCCGCCGCGATTCTCGACCGTGTCCGTGCGACCCCCGCCGGGTTCGTACGCACCTATGGCGATATCTCGCCCGGCGCGCCGCGGGTCGCGGGGGCCGTCCTCAGCGCCTGCGGCGATCCGACCGTGCCGTGGCACAGGATCGTGCGTGCCGACGGAACGCTGGCCAAGGGCCGCCGTCAGCGCCGTCTGCTCGAGCGCGAGGGAGTTCCGTTCCGCGGCGAGCGGGTGGTGATGCGGGTCGCGCGAATCCCGGACGTGCTGTGATCTGGATCGGGAGCGTGCGCGCCCCGTGATCTGGGTTCAGCGCAAGATCACGTTCGCGCAGCGTCCGCGCGGCTTTCACTTGATCACGCGCGAGATCGTGCAAGCCCTGCCCGAACTGGCCGAGCTGGGCGTCGGGATGCTGTCACTGATGATCCAGCACACCTCGGCCTCACTCGCGATCAACGAGAACGCCTCCCCCGACGTGCGCCACGATTTCGAGGCCTGGTTCAACGAGGCCGTCCCCGAACACGCCCAGTACTGGACGCACACCCTGGAAGGCGACGACGACATGCCGGCGCACATCAAGGCGGCCCTGCTCGGGCCGACGCTCACGATCCCGGTCTCCAATGGCCGGCTCGCGCTCGGCATTTGGCAGGGCGTCTACCTCTGCGAGCACCGCAACCGCGGCGGCGAGCGCGACGTGGTCGCCACCGCCTGGGGTGAGGAGCGTTGACGGCCCTTCCCGACCAAGGCCGCAGAAGGCGCTACCGGCGCTTCCTGACCAAGGCCGCGGAGGAGCGCTACCGGCCCTTCCACACGGGCGCTCGCTTCTCCGCGAACGCCGTCGCGCCCTCGCGTGCGTCCTCCGAGTTGAACACCGGTCCGGAGATCTCCTCTTGGCGATCGAAGAACTCGGAGTCCGGCCAGTCGACCGACTCGGCCATGATCCGCTTGCTGGCGACCAGCCCCAGCGGCGCGTTGGGCTCGATCTGCGCTGCCAGCTCGAGCGCCGCTTCGAGTGCGCCGCCGGGGTCCGCGAGCCTGTTCACCAGCCCGAGCTCGTAGCCGCGTTCGGCCAGGATCGGGTCGCCGGTCAGCGCCAGCTCCATCGCGACGTTGCGGGGCAGCACGCGCGGCAGCCGCAGCAGCCCGCCGCCAGCGGCGACCAACGAGCGCTTGACCTCGGGAATCCCGAGCTTCGCTCCCCGCGCGGCGACGATCAGGTCGCACGCGAGCGCCACCTCGAGTCCACCCGCGACCGCGAACCCCTCGATCGCGGCGATCAGCGGCTTGGCGGCCGCGCGGCGGGTGATCCCGGCAAAACCGCGATCGCCGAACCACGGCCGCTCCCCGGTCACGAACGCTTTCAGGTCCATCCCCGCACAGAAGCCCTTGCCGGCCCCGGTGATGATCCCGAGCGACAGCTCGTCGGTGGCGTCGAGCTCGTCGAGGGCGTGGGCGATCCCCTCCGCGACCGCGGCGTTGACGGCGTTGCGCTGCTCGGGGCGGTTGATCGTGATCACGAGCGTCCGCCCGCGATGTTCCATTAAGACGGCGGCTGAATCGTTCATGCCGCGAACAATCTCAGGTCGGGCTCGCGCTCGCCGCGCAGGACCGCCAGATCGACCTCCACGCACTCGACCCCGCGCGCGGCCGCAAGCACCCGAGCCTGTGGCTTGATCAGCTGTCGCCGCGAGCACTCCGCGGCACTCGCCGAACGCCGGATCGAGCCGGATCCGCTCGAGGTACCGGGTCAATTGCTCGACCGCCTCGATCCCCGCCACGCGCTTGATCTCAACCGCGACCCAGCCGTCGTCGGCGTCGCGGCACATCAGGTCGACCGGGCCGATATCGGTCGGCCACTCGCGCCGCACGAGCCTGAAGCCCTCCCCGCACCACTGCGGCTGCTCAGCGAGCAACTCCTGCAGATGCGCCTCGATCCCCTCCTTCGCCAGCGCGACATCGGCGTCGGGGGAGCCCATCTCGTGCGTGACGTCTGACAACACCTCGTCGAGCGCGATCTCGAGCCGGTCCTCGACGCCGCGCTTGCGGACCACGATCAGCTCCGGCGACTCCTCGATCACCGTCGGCGGCGTCATCCAGTTGAGCGGCTTGACGCTCTGGCTGCCGTGATCGGACCAGACCATGAACGTGCCGTCGGCCTTGATCATCATCAGCCGCGTCGCCGTGTCGAGGAATGTGCTCAGCCGGCCCGAGTAGGTAATCGAGCACCGGGCGACGATCAGGCGCATGGCACGACAGCCTAGTCGCGGCGTCGGACTTTTTAGAGCGCGCACCTCTGGCCAAAAACCGCCCCGCGCGTCGGCTCGGCCCGGCGAACCCCCAGCAGACGGCGCCACCCCACGACCTATCATCATCTCCGCCATGCGCAGCCAGCTGAGACCACTGTTCGACCGCATCGTGATCAAGGAACTCGATCCCGACCGCGTCCGTCGCTCGGGACTGCTGGTGCCCGCCGGGACCGACGAGCCACCGCCCCAGCAGGGGATCGTGCTAGCCGTCGGCCCGGGCCTGGACTGGTGGGACCACGTCGGCGTCCGGATGCCGGTCAAACCGGGCGACCATGTGGTCTTTCCGGCGTCCGCCGGCGCGTGGGTCGAGATCGACGAGGAGCGGTTGCTGGTCTGTCGTGTCGGCGAGCTGCTCGGCGTGCTCGAGCAGGCGACCGACTGCCCGGCCTGCGGCGGCAAGCCGCTCGCGACGCACGAGTCTTGCCCGGTGTGCGGCCGGGAGGGCTCGGTCGCCTCGCCCTAGATCGCCTTCGAGAAATACACGGATCTCGAGCGCCACTAGGCGGCGGCGCTGCGTTCCGACAGTCCGCGCGGGGTCGCGGCCTTAACGCGCTCCAGTAACTCGCTGACCTCGGGATCCTTGCCGAGTTTCAGGGCTCGCCGGCAGGCCTGCGCACATTCCCCGAGCCGGTCGGTCCGTGCCAGCGCGTGCGCGTACGTTGACCAGGCTTGGAGCGATTTCGGGTCGATCGCCGTCGCCGCATGCGCTGCTGACACCTCAGCGCCGACGTCGCCCGCGAGGTGATAGGCAAGCGCGAGGTCGAGGAGCCCCTCAACCGAGGGGCCGATCAGCCGCGCCCGCTCCAGCGCCGTTATCGCTGCGTCGCGATCCATCTGCCGGAGGCGCAGGCGTCCGACGCGCTCCCAGGCCGACGCGTCCGCCGGCGCCCGGGCGGCAGCGCGCTGCGCGGCTTCGGCGGCGAGATCGAACGCGCCCATGTCCTCGTAGATCCGCGACGCGAACCGCTCGGGCGTCGGGCGGTCGGTGTCGACGCGAGCCCAGTCGCGGACCGTGCGTGCCGCCGCCGGGAGGTTGCGCGCCTGCCAGAAGGCGACCGTCAGCAGCCGCAGCACGACCGGGTTATCGGGCTCGGCGTCGCGCGCGTAGACCAGCCGCTGGGCGGCGAGCTTCGCGTCTCCCTCCGCGAGCGCGTGCTGGGCGGCGGTCATGAAGCGCTGCACGCGGTCGGCCGCGGGATCCGGCTTGGAGAAGTCGACGAACTGCAGTGATCCGGCCGGAACCGTCCGCACTCCGATCGCGAACAGGACCCGTGCCCACTGCTGGATGTCGTCGCCGTCGCCGTCGCCGGAGAAGTAGATCCCGCTTACGGTTCCGACGCCCCACTCGGGATACGACAGGCAGCGGGCGTAGCGGTGCACGACCGAGTGATCCGGGACACGTGACCCGAACGGGTCGTGCTTTGCCCGATCCTCGGCTCTCGCCCGCTCGCGCTGCTCGGCCTCGTAGGCTCGCCGCCCCGCCTCCTCGCGCGCCTTGCGCGTGGCCGCAGCCGACACCTTGACCGCGTTGCGCGTGACGCGGCCGCCGCGCGACGTCTCGGCCAGGCGCTCGAGCTCGTCGGCCGCCTCGTTGATCGCCTGCAGGTGGCGCTGGTGCTCGTGGCGGCGTCCCGGCGGGGCGATGTCCGGATGCCACCGCTTGGCCATCCGCCGCCGCGCCAGCTGCACCGCGCGCTTATCGAATGGCGGCTCGAGCTCGAGCAGAAGTAGGGCCGATTCGACGTCGAGGATCCGAGGCATGACCGCTTTACGTTAGCGGCCGCGCCAACCTTAAAGGCGCTCGCTCAGTGCCGCCGGGTTGCAACAAATCGGTGTCAATCACACCCGTTGTGGCTGGTGCTGGCCTAGCGTCGGCCGCCGTGCGTAAACGCTCTGCTCTGCTGGTGGTCGGCGGGTTTGGCGCCACGCTGGCGGCGGTGATCGGCGCCGCACTGATCGCGCTGTTGATCACGCCACCGGGCGGCGGTCAGGGATGTCCGGAGTCCGTCACCGAGCGCGGCCCGATCATGCTCGGTCCGCCCGGGGCTGGGCAGCGCGTCGGCGCGACCGAGTACGGCGGACCCGGAGACCCCAGCAGTGGGACCGTCGGCGCCTCGGGCATCAATCTCCTCGCCCATCCGGATAGCTACGCCGAACTCGGCGGAACCACCTTCCAGACCGCGACTGCGATGGGTGGCCTGGCTTACATGACGCCGCTGCGAATCACCTGGGGCGGACGCTCGGCGGTCGCGTACAAGCGTGATTTTGGGCTCGGTGGCGGGCCGGTCGCCGGTCTGCCGCGGGTGATCGACCTGTGGTGGCAGTTCGCGGACTCGCTCGGGATCCCGTACGACGACGGGCTGTGGTCCGGCCCGGTGCGGATCGAGCGCCCGCCGGCCACCGGCGCCGGCAATCTGCTCGGGCAGGCGATTGTGGGCCAGACGGTCGCCGGCCAGACGGTTACGGGCCAGACGGTCGCCGGCCTGGCGGTCGCGGGGCAGCCGGTCGCGACGGCGCCGGGACCGGCGTGCGCGCCGGCGGCCGCGGTCCCACTCACCCCAGGGCCCCGGGCGCAGCTGCTGGCGGACGGGCAGGCGTCGGCGCCGGCTGATGCGCCCGCGGCCGTCAAGGGGATCATCGCCGCTGGCAACCAGATCGTCGGCAAGCCGTATCTGTACGGCGGCGGCCACGGGTTGCCGCTCGACCAGGTGGCTCCCGCCTACGATTGCTCGAGTAGCGTCGAGCATCTGCTCTACGGCGGCGGCTTGCTGCCGGTCGGCTACGACGCTCCGTCGGGGACGCTTGAGTCGTTCGGGCGCCCGGGACCGGGACAGTGGGTGACGATCTACGCGAGCGCCGATCACGTGTTCATGTACGTCGCCGGTCTGCGCTGGGACACGCACAACGCCGCCGGCCCGCAGGACGGGAGCACCGGGATCGGCTGGCATCCGCTGATCCGCAGCTCGGCCGGGTTCGTCGCCCGCCACCCGGTTGGGCTATGAGAGCGGTTGCATGCCTGGCGATCGCGCTCGGATTGAGCGCCTGCTCAGGCCCGACCCCGCGCCTCGACTCAGGCCGAACCCCGCACCGCGAGCCCGGCCCGACGCCCCATCACAACGCCGAGCTCGCCGAAGCTAAGCGCACCCACGAATATCCCGGGCCGCGGGTGCATCAGTCGGCAGTCGGTCTGCCCACCCCGGTAGAGGCGATCGATGTGTTCGCGACCGTGTACATCAACTGGACCGCCGATACCGTCTCGAACCGGATGGAAGCGTTGGCGAAGCTGAGCGTCGGCCAGGCCCGCTCCACGGTGTTGCTCGCCGCCGCCGAGACCGCGCACGACTACGAGCTCGCTCGCGGCGGGATCGCGAACTCCGGCACGGTCGAGGCGATCGCGCCGCTGCCCGACGCCGGCGACCAATACGTGGTCGTAACGCGCGAGCGCACCTCCGCCTCAAACACGACCGCCTATCAGGGTCTCGCCGCGGCCTGGCACGTGGCGCTCGCGACCGTCTCGCGCGTGGCCCCGGGTACCTGGGTGGTCAGCTCCTGGCAGCCGGAGAACTAGCGCCGCCGCACGGGCCACGCGTTGAGCCCGGGGCGTGCGTCTTCACGCATTGAGCCGGCGATGAGCAAGCCGACCGTCCTGGGGACGCAGGTCTTCGCACACGCCACGTAACGCCGCTGTCCGCGCCGGGCCGCGTCCTGCAGAACGTGGAAATCCGCACCGACCGGCCGGATCTTCCACAGAACGCTGCGTGAGCGCGACGAACGTGGAAAATCCATCGACCCGATGGGGGTTTTTCGACGAAGTGGACGTCGCGCATCGCCGTTACCAATCCGTCCCGAGAACCCACGCCGCCGCGGCTGAGTGTGGCCGCGACTCAATGCGCGGCGACGTTGAGCACGACGGCGATCACGAAACACAAGACGGCCGCGGCTCGCAACCGCCAGCCGGTGCGCTCGGACTGGTGCTCGGTCACCATGCCGGCGATCGCCACGATCATCAGGCAGGCGGCCGCCAGCGCGAACACGACAGCAAGCACACGCAGCATGCGATCAATCCGCCCCGTTCACGGCGTCCGCATGCCCAGCAGCCGCAGGTAGCGCCACACCGCCTCGGCCCGGTTCGAGACTCGCAGCTTGCGTAGCAGGCTATTGACGTGGAACTTCACAGTGCCGTCGGAGATCACGAGTGTTTCGGCGATCGCCTTGTTGGTCTTGCCCTCGGCCAGCAGCCGCAGGACGTCGAGCTCGCGGCGCGTCAGCAGGCCCTCGAACACGGCCCTGTCGTCGCGCGCCCCGAGCGGATGCTCGTGGGGCGCCATCGGCGGCGGTGGAGGCCGCTGGACGGTTGCCAGCCTGATCGGGGCGTCAGTCAACTCGCCCGAGCGCGCACTGAGCCAATCGAGAAACGAGCGGGTCTGCTCACGCTCGCTTCGCAACGTCCGCATCAGGCTCGCGCTCTCGTACGACTGCGCCAGCACGGTCGCGAACTCCCACAGCACATCCCGATCGAGCACGTCGATCGCCGTGTCGCGACCCCGGTCGGCGTGCAACACGCCGATTACGTGCGGGCCCACGACCAGCGGAGCGGCGGCGTACGTCGACCACCCCATCAGCTCGGCAAGGCGCCGATCGACACGCGGCTGCACGCGGGCGGCGACAACGATCGTCGCCCGGCGACGACGGAGAAGCTCGGTCTCGATCAGCGGATGGTCCAGCCGCACCGGGTCCGACCGCAGCTGGCCCACCAGTGCCTTCGCCGCTGAGGCAGCGCCCTCAAAATGCGCCGCTTCGGGCACCATCTGGCCGCCGCCAACGAGACTGAGGATCACCCGCTCGAAGTTCGACGCGCCGCACAGCGCCGCCGGCGCTTGCGAGAGCATCGCCGCGGGGGCGGTGATCTGGCGCAGCTCCGAGGCCGCCTCCCGCGCGCGCTTGAGCGCGCCAAAGCGCGTCTCGAAGCGCTCGCGCAGACGCTGGAGGGCCTGCTCGTGCTCGCTCACGAGCGCCGTGCCATCCGGTGTTAGCCGCGCGGCTAAAGCGTCCGCGAGCTCGCGCACACGGTCGCTGCGAACCGGTCCCCGGCTCAGGCCGAGCAGCTCCTCCGCAGCGGCGATCGCCCGCGCCAGACGGCGTTCGAGCTCGGCACCGAGCGGGCCACCGGCGGTCCGCGGCTCGCGGCGGCCAGATCGGGAAGCGATCGAGCTCACCTGCTCACCCCTGGCCACGAGGAGCACATGCACCGCACGTTCACCTGATCACCCCCGGCCACGAGGAGCACATGCACCGCACGGTCACCTGATCACCCCCGGCCACGAGGAGCGCACGAACCGGGCCACCGCGTCGGCTCGACTGGTCGCGCCGAGCTTGCGGAGGATGTTCTTGACGTGGTACTTGACCGTACCTTCGCGCACGACCAACGCGGTCGCGATCTCCCGATTCGTATTGCCGCGTGCCATCAGCCTCAGCACCTCCAGCTCGCGCGGCGTCAATGACTCGACCAGCCGCCGGCCGGCCTCGGCGCGGGGCGCGGTCGGCCTCCGGCGCGCGGGCGTCGGACAGACGCGCGAGACGCCCGCTCATCCACCGCATCGCCGCCTCGAGCTCGCCGCGGTGCAGCTCCAGCGTGTGGCGCAGCACGGCGCGCTCCAGCACGCCTGAGAGCCCGCGGGCGAACCTGGCCATCACCTCGATGTCGAGCGCGTCCAGCTCCCGGCCGCTGGCACAAGCATCGCCATGCAGTAGACCGATCGTCTCTCCTTGCGTCGTCAGCGGCGCAACGACGTAGGGCTGCGCGCCTAGCAGCTGCGCCAGCGCCCGGCCCGCGACGGTCATCGCTCGTGACGAGCGCGACGCTGCGCGCGTGGACGACGTCGGCTTCAATCAGCGGATAGACGAGCGGGATCGGCGTTTGCGGCAGCTCGCCGACGTGTTCGCGATCCCTCTCCCAGAGCGCGAGCGGGAGCATGCCGTCGTCGCCAACCTCGCTGACCAGGATCCGATCAAACTGCGAGGCGAGACCGAACTCCGTCGCCGCGCGCACAAGGATCCCGTCGGCCGAACCGAGCTCGCCGAGAACGCGGACCGCGTCGCCCGCTCGTTCCAGGGCGTCCGCCCGCCGCATGTAGTCGAGCTCCGAGACCTCGCGCTCGAGCGCGAGCAACTCAATCAGCACGCGTTCGACGTCGCGCGCCTCTGACTGGCCGCCGGGACTCGTGTGCACGCTCACTGGCCCGGCCAGATATTAGGGTCGAGCGGCCTCCGCCGTCGCGGGCAGAGCCGAGGTTTTCAGGTCAGACCCAGCGCTGCCCGCTGCTCCAGCAGCGCGTATCGGGCGATCGCGTCCTGACCGACGCAGCACATCTGCAGCGGCCGCCCCGCGTGCTCGATCTCATGCCACGCGGCGTCGGCGTATTGCACTGAGACCAGCACCAGCGCGCGGTGCTCTGACTGCAGCAGCCACATCACGTCGGCCCCGGCCAGCCGGCCCGACGCGAACGGAGGCACGTGCCGTGGGTCGCCGCACGGGCCGAACACGCCCAGCGTCCGCAGCACGCGCGATGCAGCTGCCCCGACGACGGTGATCGCGCTCCACTCGAGCGTCCGGTCGCGCACCGTGACCGTGGGAAGCTGCGCTGTGCGAGCGCTCAGTAGGTTGCGCATCCGTCCGCCCTGGCCCGGCTCGCAGAGCACGATCACGCGGTCGGTTCCGGGAGCGTCGTAGTCGCGGACGTCGGCCCCACACCACCAGGCCCCGCCGGCGCGCACAACCCCGCCCGGCGCGAGCAGGCGGCCGGTCGCACGCTCGACGAGCTCCGCGAGCGACACCGGTGGGCCGCTCAACTCGAGCTTGGTCAGCTGCGAGGAGTCGGCGATCCCGGCGCCAGTCACGCACGCGGCCAGCTCGCCGGCTGCTGAGCCATAGCTGACCGCGACTGGCTGACCCTGTCGGCTCGCAAACAGGGCGCCGGCACGGTGCAGTACCGCGTCGAGCGTGCTGGGGGCCCGGGGTGGGGGCGCATCGACACTCACGGCACCGCCAAGCTACAACCCGGTTGCGCGCTTTACCCCTCCCATTTGGCAGGAGTTACCCTACATATCAGGAGGCAGCACGTTCTGGCACCAGACGAAGCACCTTCGTGCCCGAACCTACTCGAATGGCCAGGCCGTTTAGGAGATGTGAGAGTGGCGGTACTCCGCGGCGAGGTGGAAAGCTGTCGCTCACCGGTCCCGCTCCAGGCTGCGGGGCTTCGGATCACCGCCCGCTGAGAGGGAGAGACCCAGGATGAGCACCCGATCGCGCCCGATCACCGCAGACAACTACGCACGATTGGCGGGGATGATCGCGACCGACCAGTGCGTGATCCTCGACGGCGCGGTCGGCACCGAGCTGATCAAGGCGGCGGGTCAACGCAAGGAGGTCGACGAGCATCTCTGGGGGCTGACAGCGCTGATCGACTCGCCTACGGTCGTGAAGGCGCTGCACCGTTCGTATATCGACGTCGGGTGTGACGTGATCTGCACGAGCACGTGGGGACTTCCGACCGCGCTTCGCGAGGGGGGGCTTGACGGCTCGTCGCATTCGATCCATTGGATGGACATCGCCCGCCGCGCGGTCGGTCTGGCGCGCGAAGCGGCGGCCGAGGGAGGCCGCGAGCACGAGGTCGCGGTCGCGTTCAGCATCAACGGCGATGTCGACACCCCCGATGGCCGCGAGACGATCAGGCTGCTGTCGCGGGCGTTTGACGAGCAACCGCCCGACCTGATCTTGCTCGAGACTCTGTCGCTGGTGCGCAGCTCGACCTACGCGACGGTCGAGGCGCTGGTCGCCACCGGGATACCGGTATGGCTGAGCTTCCGTCGCTGCCGGCAGGGGGTCTGCGGCGTTTATGGGGAGCACTGGGGCGGCCCTGAGGGCGACGCATTCGGCCGCGCCGCGAGGCGCTTTGAGGAGATGGGCGTGGGGGCGCTGGCGATCAATTGCATCCCGCCCGACCACGTCGCGGGGATGCTGTCGTGGCTGCGCGACTTCACGGACCTGCCGCTCGGCGTGTACCCAAACCTCGGTTATCTGTCGGTCGCCGGCTGGCGTCAGGACCCCAGCATCGCGGGGCACGAGTACGCCGAGCTCGCGCTGAAATGGCGTGCTGAGGGAGCGCAAATCATCGGCGGCTGCTGCGGCGTCCGCCCCGAGCACTTGGCCGCGGCCCGCGCCGCGCTGGTCGACACCAAGCCGGGCCACGACCGCCCCGACGTGCGATCGAAAGAAAACGGCGGTTTAGGGTTGATCGACAGCTCGAGACCCTGGCAGGACGGGCGCGGTCGCGGGCTGTACCCGCTCGACATGCCCGAGATCGGGATGGAGCAGGGCGTGTTCGAGCCTACCCAGGGGAGCTTCTTGGCCTGGAAGTACCTCTACCGGGAGGGGATCGGGGCCCATCAGCGGTGTCTGGACATCGGCTGCGGGCAGGGGCTGCTCGCCGTCCAGCTGGCGCGCAACGGCGCCGCGCACGTACACGCGATCGACATCGACCAGGCCGCGGTCAAGAACACGCTCACGAACGCGTTTCGTAACGGGGTCGCCGATCGGGTGACGGCGGCCACCCAGGACCTCTATCCGTGGGTTCCCGAGGAGCGCTACGACGTGATCGTCGCAAGCCTGTACCAGATGCCGGTCGACCCGTTCGAGCAGGCGACCTCGCACCGACCGCTTGACTACTGGGGTCGTAACCTGCTCGACCACCTGATCAACATGCTCCCGGAGGCCCTGGCCGAGGACGGAACCGCCTACATCATGCAGCTGTCGATCATCGGCGAGCGACGCACGGCCGAACTACTCGATCACAACGGCTATCAAGCTAGGGTGGTCGACTTCGCGTTCTTCGAGTTCAGCGAGCTGTTCAGGACTAAGAACGACCAGATCACACGCGTCGAGGAGAACTCGGACGCGTATCACCTGACGTTCGGCGAGACCGAGGTGATGGTGGCCTACCTACTCGAAATCACCCGCAAGGAACACAACCCTCAATGAATCCCACACAGGACGAGTTTCTTTTCACCTCGGAGTCGGTCACCGAGGGGCACCCAGACAAGATCGCCGACCAGATCTCGGACGGCGTGCTCGACGCCGTGATGCGCGACGACCCTAACGGCCGCGTCGCGTGCGAGACGCTCGTCAACACCGGCCTGGTCGTCGTCTCGGGCGAGATCACGACCGAGACCTGGGTCGACATCCAGGAGGTCGCGCGTTCGACGATCGAGCAGATCGGCTACACGGATGCCTCGTTCGGCTTTGACTGCAAGACGTGTGCGGTGATCAACGCGATCGATAAGCAGTCGCCCGACATCGCGCAGGGCGTCGACGTCGCCTGGGAGGCGCGAACAGACCCGGGCGACGAGGACGAGCTCGACGTCGCCGGCGCGGGGGATCAGGGGATGATGTTCGGCTACGCGTCGAACGAGACGCGAGAGCTGATGCCGTTGCCGATCGCGCTCGCTCACCGGCTCGCGCGGCGGCTGGCGGAGGTTCGCAAGGACCACACGCTGCCGTACCTGCGCCCCGATGGTAAGACCCAGGTATCGGTCCGTTACATCGACGGCAAACCGGTCGCGGTGGAGAAGCTGTTGATCTCGACCCAGCACGCCGACGGCGCCGAGAACGCGATCCGTGACGACCTGTGGGACCACGTGGTGACCGCGGTCCTGCCGGACGGCATATACGACCCCAACGGGCTCCACCGCAGCTTCATGGTCAACCCTACCGGCCGGTTCGTGATCGGTGGGCCGATGGGCGACTGCGGGCTGACCGGGCGCAAGATCATCGTCGACACCTACGGCGGGATGGCGCGCCACGGCGGCGGCGCGTTCTCGGGTAAGGACCCCTCGAAGGTCGACCGGTCGGCCGCCTACGCTGCTCGATACGTCGCCAAGAACCTGGTCGCGGCAAGACTCGCCGACCGCATCGAAGTGCAGGTCGCCTACGCGATCGGCGTCGCCCATCCGGTGTCGGTGATGGTCGAGACCTTCGGGACCGAAAAGATCGGCCGCGCGAAGATCCTCGAGCTGATCTCCGAGCATTTCGACCTGCGCCCGGGCGCGTTTCGCGATTACCTGCGCCTCCACCGCCCGATCTACCAGAAGACCGCCGCCTACGGCCACTTCGGCCGCGACGACGAGGACTTCACCTGGGAGCGGACCGACAAGGCCGACGAGCTGCGCGACGCGGCCGGCCTGTAGCGCGACCGTCTAAGTGCTCCTGCCGCCGGCGTAAGCGGCGGCGGGTCGAAAATAGCTGCATCTGCCCAATGTGCGAGCGCGGGTCGCAGTCCATCCTTACGCCATGGTTTCCGATCGGCTATTGGCGGCGATGGCAACCGCGAAGCTCGACCGCGAGCTCGCCAACGGCGTTCACGAGGACGCCAATCCGGCGCTCGAGCGGCGCGCGCGGAAGCTGATCGCGCCCCGCACTCGGGAGCAGCTCGGTAAGGCGCTGCGACAAGTCGTCCGCGACGCGGGCGAGCGCGTCGCGATCGGGCCCCGCGTGGCGGTCAACGCCGACCGCGTGCTCGAGGCCGAGGGCGACCTGCGACTGCTGGCCAGCCGGCTTCAATCCGCGGCCACCGTCAGCCCCCGCGGAGTCGCGAAAACGAGCTTGTTGCTGGCCGACGGCACCGGCCCGCTGTTCTACCCCCGCAGCACCAAGGATCTGGGCGCACTGGTCCGCGACGCGACCGCTGCCCTCGGCTGACCCCGTCGCCGCTTCGTATGCTGGGAGACCGTGTCTGCCCAGCACATCTTCACCACCCACAGGCTGTCGCGTCGCTATCCGCCGGACCGCGAGGTGCTGACCGATATCTCGCTGTCGTTCCTGCCGGGGGCGAAGATCGGCGTGCTCGGCTACAACGGCGCCGGCAAATCTACGCTGCTGCGGATCATGGCCGGCGTCGACGCGGAGTTCGACGGCGTCGCCCAGCTGGCGCCGAATGCCACCGTCGGGCTGCTGGAGCAGGAGCCCCAGCTCGATCACGGCAAGGACGTCAAGGGCAACGTCGAGGACGGCGTCGCCGAGGTCCGGGCGCTGCTTGACCGCTTCAACGAGCTGTCGATGAACTACTCCGACGAGACCGCCGACGAGTTCGCCTCCACACAGGAGCGGATCGATGCCGTCGACGGCTGGAACCTCGACACGACGCTCGAGATCGCGATGGACGCACTCCGCTGCCCACCGCCCGACGCCGACGTTTCGAAGCTCTCAGGCGGCGAGCGCCGGCGGGTCGCGCTATGCCGGCTTCTGCTGCGCCAGCCCGACCTGCTGCTGCTCGATGAGCCGACCAACCACCTCGACGCCGAGTCTGTCGCCTGGCTCGAGCAACACCTGCGCGACTACCGCGGCACTGTCGTCGCGATCACCCACGACCGGTATTTCCTCGACAACGTCGCAGGCTGGATCCTCGAGCTCGACCGCGGGCGAGGGATCCCCTATCAGGGCAACTACTCGGGCTGGCTCGAGCAGAAGCGTGCCCGGCTCGCGACCGAGGCAAAGCAGGAGACCGCGCGCCGCAGGACGATCGACCAGGAGCTCGAGTGGGTGCGGCTCAACGCGAGCGCGCGCCGTAACAAGCCCAAGGCGCGGCTGAACGCCTACGAGGCGCTGCTCGCCGAGGACCGCAACGTCAAGCTCGACCAGGTTCAGATCCACATCCCGGCCGGGCCGCGGCTCGGCGAGGTGGTCGTCGAGGCGGATGGGCTGCGCAAGTCATACGGCGACCGGCTGCTAATCGACGACCTGAGCTTCAATCTCCCGCGCGGCGGGATCGTCGGCGTGATCGGGCCTAACGGCGCCGGCAAGACGACGCTGCTGAACATGATCACCGGCCAGGAGCAACCCGACGACGGCGCGCTGCGGGTCGGCGACACGGTCGAGCTCGCGTACGTCGACCAGTCGCGCGACGCGCTCGACCCGGACAAGAACGTCTGGGAGGAGATCTCGGGCGGTGTCGACCAGATCACGCTCGGCGACCGCACCATCAACAGCCGTGCCTACGTCGCCGGCTTCAACTTCAAGGGCACCGAGCAGCAAAAGAAGGTCGCCAAGCTGTCCGGCGGCGAGCGCAACCGCCTTCACCTCGCCAAGCTCTTGCGAAGCGGCGGCAACCTGCTGTTGCTCGACGAGCCGACCAACGACCTCGACGTCGACACCCTGCGGGCGCTCGAGGAGGCGCTGCTGTCGTTCGCCGGCTGCGCCGTCGTCGTCTCCCACGATCGCTGGTTCCTGGACCGGATCGCGACCCACGTGCTCGCGTTCGAAGGCGACTCGCAGGTGCGCTGGTTCGAGGGCAACTTCGAGGCCTACGAAAGCTTCCGCCACGAACAGCTCGGGGCGGAGGCAGACCGGCCCCACCGGATCACCTACAAGAAGCTCGTTCGCAACTAGGCGCCACTGCCGTACCCGAGTGGTTTCGGGCAAACGGGGACGCGTCAGGCTGACCGGGCGCCATCTGGGCGCAACGTCAGCGCGCCGCGATGAGCGCATTCAGGTTGATCGCGGCTGCCATCGCGCGATAACCGCGGGCGTTCGGGTGCAGATGGTCTCCGCTGTCGTAGATCGGATTCAGCCGTTCGGGATCGCCGGGCTCGGCCAGCGCGCTGGCGAAGTCGATCACGCCGTCGAACGCGCCGCTGGTGAGGATCCAGCGATTGACGGCCTCGCGCTTGGCCTCTCCCGCGGGCGTCCAGTAGCGCGCGCCCTCAAACGGAGTCAACGTGGCGCCGAAGATTCGCAGACCGGCCGCGTGGGCGAGCCCGATGATCCGCTCGTAGCCGTCGACGATCTCCAGGGCGGAGACGTTCGTGTGCGGCGCCGTCAGCGGACCGCGTTGCTGGCTGTAGCCGATGTCGTTGACGCCCTCGAGCAGGACCACATCTCTGACACCGGCTTGGTCGCGGACGTCACGTTCGAATCGGGCGAGCGCGCTGTCGCCGCAGCAAGGCGCCCCGTGTAGGACGCGGTTGCCGCCGATGCCCTCGTCGACGACGCTCATCGTCGCGCTGCCGCGGGCGGCAAACCGCCGGGCGAGATCGTTGGGCCAGCGGGCATTGGCGCCGGCCGGCGAGCCGACGCCATCGGTGATCGAATCGCCGAACGCCACGACGGCGCCGCGATTGCTCCCAGGGGTGTCGACGTCGATCCCGTCGAACAGGAACCAGGAACGGGTCTGGAGCTTGAAGGGCGCACCGCGACGATCGAACGCGCGGTCCCCGGAGGCGACGTAGGTGACCTGCTGCGCGTCGGCGTGCTGAGTCACCGGACCGGTCGTGACGGGCAAGAAGAGGCTCACCACGAGGTTCTCAAGCGGCCGCACCGCTAACTGCACTGGGTCGCTGATCGCCTCGGACCCAGGCGCGATCAGCACCGCCCGCCGGCCGCCGAATCTCAGTGCCCGCTGTGTCTGAGGCGCAAGCGTTGCACCGGCGGTTTGGCCCGCGATCGCTGCTGCACCGATCAACAGCGGCCGCGTTCCAAACGCGTTGGTGAGGTGGATTCTGACCGCCGACCCTCCGGCGCTGCTGAACACGATCTCGCGGATCGTCTGGTCCCGAAAGCCACGCGCGGACAAGGTCGAGGAAGTCGCGCCCTGCGGGCTCGCGCCCCAGGCCGCGACCCAGTGGTCGCGGTGGGTCGTTGCGGCCGCGCGCGATTCGCCGAGCCGGAGCGCGCCAGCGGCACCGACGAGCGCTGCCACGACCAGCGCGACCCCGAGATACGTGCGCCGCATTCGGCCCGATCCTAGAGTCCGACACGCCGCTCGACGTTAGGACTCTGCAGCGATCCGCCGCTACCGAGCGTGTTTCCTTGTCGCGAGCATCGAGCGCACCGTGCCGAGAATCCGTGGCTCGAGTAGTTCGCTGCAGTAGATGCTGAAGTGGACCCCGTCGAAACGGCACAGCTGACCGTTGACCTTTGAGTTGTAATGCCGGCCAGGGGACACGGTCCGGTCGATGTCGAGCACTCGGGCGTTGCCGGGGTCCCGGCGCGCCGCCGCCTCGAGCATCGAATTGATCAGCGCATGTCGGCTTGCTGACGCGGCTGGGGCGGGCGATCCATCGGGGAGATCCGGAGGGTGTGTGTAGGGCACTGACAGGAACAGGATCTTGACCCCGCCGCGCCCCAGGACTTCGACGAACCGGTTGATCTGGCGCTGTACGTACGCCTCGAACGCCGGCTGCCCGAGGTGCACGACGTGGCCGTCGACGCGCCAGTCGAACTCATCGCGGTAGCCGAGCTCGACCACCACCGCCTGCGCTCGCAGGCCGCGCGCCTCTTGCGCCCACAGCGACAGCGCCGTCGGACAGCCTGCGTCCTGGCTCACCCAGGCCCCGTTGAGGTTGAGCTGCCCCTCGGTCGTGAACGCGCATCCGAGAATCCCGGCGTCGGCCAGCTCGATCCCGTAGCCGTCCTCATTGCCGAGCATCGGCACGCCGAGCGTGAACGCGAGCGAGTCACCGACCAGCAGCACGCGCTTGGGTGGGCAGGTATTGAACGTCTTGGAGCCCGCGCCGCTCCATTTGAGCAGGTGCTCGCCGAGCGCGGCGTACTCGAATTTTGCCTCCTGGCTGGCGCCCAGCGGCGCCAGTCCCTCCTGGGCGCTGTCCTTGAGAGTGACCGTGCACGGCGAGGCGGCTCCACGCAGCTTCGGAGGCGGGCCCGGGAGCGCCGCTGCCGTGGGGATCCCACCGGGAAGCGACTGCGCCGCCGAGGCGAGCAGGATTGCCGCAACGGCGCCGCCGGCCGCCACCGGCGCGAGTCCCCTGACCAGCCAGGTCGGCCGGCGTCGGCGACGGATCGGCTGTTCGATCACGACGTAGGAGACGGTGCTGACCCCCAGCGTGACTGCCAGGCGTAGCGCGAGCAGGGGCGTCCCGCTGAGACCTGCGGAGTCGGAATCGAGCCACAGAAACAGCGGGAAATGCCACAGGTAGACGCCGTAGGAGATCATGCCGAGACTCCGCAGTGGCCGCACGGAGAGCAAGCGCGCCGCCGGCCACTCGGGGCGCCGCACCGCGACCGCGATCAACAGCACAGCCGCCCCGTCAATCCCCACGAAGCCGTAGGGATACAACCAGTGCATCGAGCCGTCGGCGAAGTGCACCATCACGAGCACCGCTGCCAGCGCGGCGACCGAGCCCAGGCTGAGCGCGCGTTCGACTGCACGGCGACTGCGACCATCCGGCACCGGTGTCCGACGGCGCGTGATCGCCAATCCGATCGCAAACGACGCCCCGACGAGCAGACCCATCGCGCGCGTGTCGGTCCCGTAGTAGACCCGGTCTAGGCCGTGGCCGCCCCGGAACAGAAGCGCCGTTTCGACCGCCGAGGCAAGCGCTCCGAGCAGGCTGACCGCGAATAGAACCCACAGCGATCGGCGCTCGGAAAACGATCTGCGGCGCGCGGTCCCGAGCACGGCTAGCAGCAGCAGCGGCCACAGGATGTAGAACTGCTCCTCGATCGCCAGTGACCATGTGTGCTCGAGCGGCGACACCGGTCCAGTGGCGGCGAAGTAGCTCGCGCCGACCGCGATCTGGTGCCAGTTGCCGACATAGAGCAGGGTTGAGACGCCGTCGCCCTCAAGCCCGGGGACCTCCTTGGTCGGGCCGGCGAGGGCGTAATAGACCCCAATCGCCGAGACGAGGCAGAACAGCGCCGGGAGCAGCCGACGGGCTCGGCGGCTCCAGAATCCAGCGAGCGCGATCGTGTCGGACTCGCTCCATTCCGCCACCAGCAGCGACGTGATCAAGAAGCCCGACAGCACAAAGAACAACTCGACCCCGAGAAAGCCGCCATTGGCCCACGTCACGCCGCCGTGGTAGAGGAGCACGGCGAGCACGGCGAGGCCGCGCAATCCGTCGAGCCCTGCGTGATGGCGCAGTTCGACGCGCCGCCCCCTGGCTCGATCTAGGCTCACGCCCCTCGTTGGTACTCGGTCGCGCGTTGGGCGGGCATAAAGCCCGAACAGCTATTACGATCGGCTTATCTCGAAGGCGGTCCTCATTACCGGCTGCTCGTCTGGGATCGGTCACGCGACGGCCGAGCGGCTGCGCGCCGACGGTTGGAAGGTGTACGCGACCGCCCGCCGCCCGGAATCGATCGCCGACCTGGAGGTGCTCGGCTGCACGACACTCGCGCTCGATGTGACCGACGAGCAGTCGATGAGCGCCGCGGTCAAGCACGTGACCGATGCCGAGGGCGCCGTCGGCGTCCTGATCAACAACGCCGGCTACAGCCAGTCGGGCGCGGTCGAGTCGATCTCGCCCGACGATGTGAGCAGGCAGTTCGAGACCAACGTGTTCGGGCTGATCCGGATGTGCCAGCTCGTGCTGCCCGGGATGCGCGACCAGCGCTGGGGCAAGGTCGTCAACCTCGGCTCGATGGGCGGCAAGCTGGTGTTCCCGGGCGGCGGCATCTACCACGCGACCAAGTACGCGGTCGAGGCGTTCAGCGATGCGCTGCGGTTCGAGGTCAAGGGCTTCGGCGTCGACGTGATCCTGATCGAGCCGGGACTGATCAAGACCAGCTTCGGCGAGGTCGCCGCGAGATCAGTCCAGACCGGCGGCGATGGTCCCTATGCGGACTTCAACCATCAGGTAGCGAAGGCGACCGCGGAGGCTTATGAGGGGCCGCTCGTGAAGCTCGGTGGCGGCCCGGAGAAGGTCGCCGACGCGATCGCCAGCGCGCTGACCGCGGACCGGCCCAAGGCGCGCTACAAGGTGACGCCGAGCGCGCACCTGCTGATCGGTCAGCGGCGGATCACGCCCGATCGCGTCTGGGATCTGATGATGCGCGCCCAGTTCCCGACGCCGAAGCCCTAAACGAGTCCCTCCAGCAGCGGACGGAGCGCACGCGCGTCGGCGGCGACGGCGTCGGCATCGCCCAGCTCGGCGACCGCGAACGGCCCGGTTGCGACCGCCAGGCAGCGCACGCGGTCAGCGCGGGCGCACGCGATGTCCCGCGGCGTGTCACCGATCACGATCGTCTGATCGCGTGGGTGCGACACGCCATCGCGACCCGCTCGTCGGCGTGCGATCCCCGGCAGCGCGGTGCGGTCCTCGGCGTCTGAGCCGAAGGCGCCCTGTCCGGCGGCGAAATGGCCGCCGAGCCCCGCGCGCTCGAGCTTCAGTCGCGCGATCGGCTCGTAGTTGCCCGTGACCAGCGCGAGCCGAAAGTCGTCGCGCTCCTCGAGCCACGCCAGAAGATCGGCGACTCCCGGCAGCACGCGGTCCTCGAGCGACGGGGGGCACAGCCGCGTATATGCGCGGCAGCACTGCTCGCGCACGTCGTCAGCGCGTTCGTCGATCGTCAGCGCCGACATGCCCGCTGCGAGCAGGAGCGCCCGGGCGATCTCGCCGTCGGTCCGTCCCGCGGGCGCGATCGGCCGCTGCAGCGCCGCCGCGTCGACTCCGTGGATCTCCAGCAGCGCGGCGTGCAGCGCGTCGCGATGGGCGATCGCGGCCCTGCCGAGCAACGTCCCGTCGATGTCGAACAGCAGCAGCACGCCGGCCGCTGACCCGCCCTCAGCGCTCGAACGACATGCCCGGCTCGAGCCGCTGCGCGAACGCCGCGATCAGCTTCGCCGCGCGCTGGATGTCCGCGAGCGAGACCAGCTCGACCGGCGAGTGCATGTAGCGGAGCGGGACTGACACGAGCCCGGTCGGCACACCCGCCCGAGACGCGTGGACCGCGTCGGCGTCAGTGCCCGTCATCCGTCCCAGCGACTCGACCGTGAACGGGATCTCCTCCTGTTCGGCGGTCTCGTACAGCAGGTCGGCGACCAACGGGTGCAGCAGCGTGCCGCGGGCGATCACTGGACCCGAGTCGAACGTGTGCTTCGTGATCGGCCCGAGATCGATCCCGGGCTGGTCAGTCGCAAAAGTGACGTCGACCGCGATCGCGAGGTCGGGCTCGAGCGCGAACGCGGTCGTCCGCGAGCCCGCGAACGTCGTCTCCTCCTGGACGACCGCGAGCGCGATCACGTCCCCCGGTGCGCCGCCCGCCTCGGCGACGAGCCGCGCCGCCTCAGCCGCCACGAAACAACCGACGCGGTTGTCGAGTGAGCGTGACACGAGCCGATCGTTGGGCAGCTCGATCGGATCACCGTCGATCACGCCGACGTCACCGATCCGGACCAGCTCGCGCGCCTGGTCTGAGTCCTTGGCGCCGATGTCGATGTGCAGGTCCTTGATCTGGGGGACCTTCTCGCGGTCCGGGCCCTTGAGCAGGTGGATCGGCTTGCGGCCGATCACCCCGAGCACCGCGCCGTCGCGGGTCGTAATCCGCACCCGCTGACCTACCAGCACGACCGGGTCCCAGCCCCCGACCTCGCCGAAGCGCAGGTAGCCGTCGTCGTCGATGTGCGAGACGTGGACGCCGATCTCGTCGATGTGACCGATCACCGTCAGCGTCGGACCGCCGCTCGTGCCGGGTACGCGCGCCATCGAAGAACCGACGTTGTCGGCCCTGACGTCGGCGGCGAACTTCTCACAGCCCTCGCGCCACACTCGGGCCGGGCTGGTTTCGTGACCGGACGGCCCGGGTGCGGTCAGCAGCTTGTGGAGCAGCTCAGGGGTAGGCATTGGCGCGACAATCTAGTTGGTCGTGGTTGCGAGGCGGAGTGTCCCTACTTCGCGAGCAGCCCGCGGAGGACGTACTGGAGGATGCCGCCGTGGCGGAAGTAGCGCTGCTCCTTGGGCGTGTCGATCCTGACCGTCGCCTCGAACTCCTTGTCGTCCGCTTTGACGGTCAGCTTGCGGGGCACCTCGTCGGCGTCGGCGATCCCGGCGATCGAGAATTCCTCCTTGCCCGTCAGCCCCAGCGACTCGACTGACTCGCCGTCGGCGAACTGCAACGGCAGGACGCCCATCCCGACCAGGTTTGACCGGTGGATCCGCTCGAAGCTCTGGGCGATCACGGCCCGCACGCCGAGCAGCAGCGTGCCCTTCGCCGCCCAGTCGCGCGACGAGCCGGAGCCGTACTCCTTGCCGGCGAGCACCACCAGCGGGATCTCGTTGTCCGCGTACTTCATCGCCGCGTCGTAGATCGTCATCTCGTCCTCGCGAGCCGTCGCCGAGGTACAGCGTGACACCGCCCTCGGTACCCGGCGCGAGCTGGTTGCGCAGCCGGATGTTGGCGAACGTGCCGCGCATCATCACCTCGTGGTTGCCGCGCCGCGAGCCGTAGGAGTTGAAGTCCTTGGGCTCGACCCCGTGCTCGATCAGGTACCTGCCGGCCGGGCTGTCCTTCTTGATCGAGCCCGCTGGGGAGATGTGGTCGGTGGTGACGCTGTCGCCGAGCACCGCCAGCACGCGCGCGCCCTCGATGTCCGTCAGCGGCTCGGGCTGCGTGGGGAGGTCGTCGAAGAACGTCGGCTTGCGGACGTAGGTCGACTCCTCGTCCCACGCAAAGCTCTCGCCGCTCGGGACCTCGAGCGAGTTCCAGCGGTCGTCGCCGTCGAACACCTCGCTGTAGCTCTTGCGGAACATGTCCGACTGGACGGCCTCCTCGATCGTCTGCGCGACCTCGGTCGAGTCGGGCCAGATGTCCTTCAGATACACAGGCTCGCCGTGCGCGTCCTCGCCGAGTGGCTCGTCGTAGAGGTCGATGTCCATCGTCCCGGCGAGGCCGTAGGCGACGCACAGCGGCGGCGAGGCGAGGTAGTTCATCTTCACGTCGGGGTTGATCCGGCCCTCGAAGTTGCGGTTGCCGGACAGCACTGACACGACCGCCAGGTCCTCGGCGCCGACGACGTCCGAGATCTCGCTCGGGCAGCGGGCCGCTGTTTCCGATGCAGGTCGTGCACCCGTAACCGACCAGGTTGAACCCGAGCTCGTCCAGGTACTCGGTCAGCCCGGCACGGTCCAGGTACTCGCTGACGACCTTCGAGCCAGGGGCGAGCGACGTCTTGACCCAGGGCTTGACCCGCAGGCCCTTGTGGACCGCGTTGCGAGCCAGGATCCCGGCACCGATCATCACCGACGGGTTCGAGGTGTTCGTGCAACTCGTGATCGCAGCGATCACGACGTGGCCGTGATCGAGCTCCGTCTCAGTGCCGTCGGCGAGCGTCACCGGGACGATGGCCTGTGTCCGTTCCGCGACCTGGGTACCACCGGTGCCGCTGCTCGGCTCGTGGCCGTCGCCGTTGAGCACGTGGGTCGAGACCGGGTCGCTGGCAGGGAACGACTCGGCCAGCGAGTCGTCCTCGCTGTCGTCCTCGGGCAGCATCCCGTCGAGCGCCATCCTGAACGCGGCCTTGGCCTCGGTCAGCGAGACGCGGTCCTGGGGGCGCTTGGGGCCCGCGATGCTCGGCACGACGTCCGCCAGGTCGAGCTCGATCTGGTCGCTGAAGGTCGGTTCCTCAGAGTGCTCGTCGTGCCATAGCCCCTGCTCCTTGGCGTACGCCTCGACGAGCTCCAGCCGCTCCTTGGGTCGGCCCGAGAACTCGAGGTAGCGCAGCGTCTCCGCATCGATCGGGAAGATCGCGCAAGTAGAGCCGAACTCCGGCGACATGTTTCCGATCGTCGCCCGGTCGGCGATCGGAAGGCCCGCCAGCCCGGCGCCGTAGAACTCGACGAACTTGCCGACCACGCCGCGCTCGCGCAGCCTCTCGGTCACCGTCAGGACGAGGTCAGTCGCGGTCGCTCCCTCGTGCAGCTCACCGACCAGCTTGAAGCCGAGCACCTGCGGGATCAGCATCGACATCGGCTGGCCGAGCATCGCCGCCTCGGCCTCGATGCCGCCGACGCCCCAGCCGAGCACGCCAAGACCGTTGACCATCGTCGTGTGCGAGTCGGTCCCGACCAGCGTGTCGGGGTAGGCGATGCCGCGCTCGTCGTCGGTGAACACGACCCGGGACAGGTACTCGAGGTTGACCTGGTGCACGATTCCGGTGTCGGGCGGCACGACGCTGAAGTTGTCAAACGCCCCCTGGCCCCAGCGCAGGAACGCGTAGCGCTCCTGGTTTCGCTCGAACTCGAGCTCGGCGTTGCGCTGGAACGCCTGCGGCGTGCCGAACACGTCGACCTGCACGGAGTGGTCGATCACGAGCTCGGCGGGGACGAGCGGATTGATCGCGCTCTCGGGCGCCCCCGAGATCGCGCATCGCGTCGCGCATCGCCGCGAGGTCGACGATCGCCGGCACGCCCGTGAAGTCCTGCATCACCACGCGGGCGGGCGTGAACGCGATCTCCTTGCTCGGCTCCTCGGATGCGTTCCAGGTCGCCAGCGCCTCGACGTCCTCGGCGCGGATCGACTCGCCGTCCTCGTTGCGGAGCAGGTTCTCGAGCAGGATCTTGAGTGAGAACGGCAGCCGGGCGACGTCGTAGCGAGACTGGAGCGCATCGAGGCGGAAGATCTTGTAGCTGCGGTCGCCGACGCGGAGCTGCGCCTCGGCATCAAAGCTGTTTGCGGACATGTTTCAGACTCCTGGTGTCACGTTTGGGTCCCCTCTAACTGTATGCCTCGACCACTCCTACGCTGCTCTTAGACCTGTCTTCTGACTGCCTTCGAACTACCCCAGATCCTGGCTTCCGCACGTCGATCCGCGTCAGAAGGAGACCCTAGGCATGTCGATCCTCAGCCTCACGCTCGCGACCCTCGCCGTGGCCGCGGCCGGCCTGATCGCGGCGGCAGCGGCCTACACCGAGGCGCACCGCGCGCCCGACCAGCCGTAGCTCTCACCCTGTCCGGCCGCAGCTCTCAGCTTCCTCTTACGTAAACCGCCGATCCTGACCTAATGAGTTCGGGCTCAGCCACCCGCCTCGGCGGGGGACGAATGATCCGCTACGCCGCCTCCCTCGCCGTCGCCGCGACGCTGCTGTTCGCTGCACCCGCGCTCGCGGACACCCAGAGCTCGAACTGGGCCGGATACGCGATCCACAAATCGGGCGTCAAGTTCAAGCACATCGTCGGGTCCTGGACCGAGCCGAGCGCCACCTGCACGCCGGGTGAACCGACGTTCTCATCGATCTGGGTTGGTATCGGCGGCTACACCGTGAACTCGAACGCGCTTGAGCAGATCGGGACGGAAGTCGACTGCAAGGCGAGCGGCGCGTCGGTCTCGAGCGCCTGGTACGAGCTCGTCCCGGCGCCTTCGCGGACGATCAAGATGACCGTCAATCCGGGCGACCGGATGACCGCGACCGTGACCGTGAGCGGCCATCAGGTGAGCCTGAAGCTCACTGACCTGACACGCCACAGATCGTTTTCGCGAACGATCGCTGACGCGACGCTCGACCTCTCCTCGGCCGAGTGGATCGTCGAGGCTCCGTCCGAATGCGACGGCAACTACAACTGCCAGACGCTCGCACTGGCCGACTTCGGCTCGGCCACGTTCAGCGGCGCTCATGTGATCACGAGCACGGGCTACAAGGGAAGCATCGTCAACCGTAAGTGGGTCACGAACCGGATCACGCTTGCCGCCGGCGGTCGGCGTTTCATTGGCGGCCCGGGCGGCGCTCCGCCCCCCGGCGCGGTCGCGACGCCATCGGCGCTGTCGGCGGAGGGCACGTCGTTCACGGTCAGCTACGCCGGAGCGACGACCGTCGGCCCGACGGGGGCCGGCTCGACGATGACCTTCAGGTCGCGCCCGCTCCTACATACCTCTTAGGCGATCCCTATCGGTCTCTCGCGGATCGCCGCAATCGTTTGAGCCATGACGAACGCTGGTCCGCACCTGTTCTGGATCACCAGCCGCGCCGCCGGGATCGTGGCGCTGGTCGCAGCCAGCCTGGCGGTTTCGCTGGGGTTGATGATGAGCACCAAGTTGCTCCGGCGGCGCGCTCCGGATCTGCTGGCCACGCACGAGGTGCTGTCGTTGTCGGCGATCGTCGCGATCGTCGTCCACGGCGCCGCCCTGCTGGGCGACGCATACCTGCACCCGTCGATCGCCGACATCACGATCCCGTTCGTCAGCTCCTACAAGTCGTTCTGGACCTCGCTCGGGATCATCGCCGGCTGGGGCCTGATCGCGCTCGGGCTGTCGTACTACGCGAGGCGCTGGATCGGATCAGTTCGCTGGCGCAAGCTGCATCGCTTCACCGCCCTGCTATGGCTGCTCGGCCTCGGTCACGCGCTTGGCGAAGGCACCGACGCGGGCCAGCTCTGGTTCCTCGCGATGATCGCGATCGTCGCGATCCCGGCGCTGGTGCTGCTGGTCGGACGGTGGCTCGGCGCGGACAACACGCCGCCCCAATCGCGGCCGACGCGCGGCGACATCCGCAGCGTCCCCACCGGCTCAGTCCCGACCGAGAGCGTGCCTGTCCGTCCGTAGCCGGCGGGGTTTGCGGCTTCGTGGGCGCTATAGGCACCACGAGACCGCAAGACCCAGCGCCGGCCGTGACCGCCCTCCTACAGCCGGCCGTGACCGCCCTCCTACAGCCCCGGCGGGTGCCGCACCACGAACCCCGAGAACTCGCCGCCGCCCTGCGCCCAGCGAGTGCCGCTCTCGGCCAGCGCGACCGTGTCGAAGCGCCAGCCCGCGACGGTCATCCAGACGTGATCGGCGTTGGCGTAGATCGTGATCCAGCGGCCCGGCCCCGGGTCACCCCAATCCTCGAACTGGCCCGAGACCATCGGTGAACTCACCAGCCCGGCAGCCGCGAGCGCGTAGCTGACCGACCCCGAGCAGTCATAGCCGTCCGCATGGAACGACGCGTGTCCGCCACCGTAGATGTAGGGCAGGGTCGCGATCGCGTTCCCGGCGGCGATCACCTCGTCGACGGCCGCCGGAGCGCCAGGTGGCGGTTGGACCATGCCGTGCGTATCGACGGCGATCCCGCCGACGCCCGCGTTGCCCGTCGCGGCCGCGCGGGCGGCCTGCTCGGCGGCCTGTTGCTCGAGCTTCTCCAGTCGCGCCCTCAGGGTCTGGTAGGTGGAGCTCGCGCGCGACCGCCTGGCCAGCTCACTCAGCTGCTGGTGCAGCAGCGCGGACTGCAGCGCCGCGACCTGGTTTCGGCGCGCCAGGACCTGGTCGGCGAGCGCGCGGTCACGCGCCTCGAGCGCGGCGAGCCGCTTGGCCTCGCGGGCCACGGCGGCGCGGGCGGCGCGCGTCCACGCGACAACGTGCGAATCCTGGTGCGCGACCCGGGTCATGAAGCTGACCTGCTCGAGCAGCTGCCCGAACCCGTGCGAGCTGAGAATCACGGTCATCAGGTTCGGCTGGTTGCCCTCGTAGGCGGCGACCAGGTTGGCCGCCAGCGCAACGGTTGCGGCATGAAGGCGGTTCTCGAGCGCGACGAGACGTTCGCGCGCCTGCAGCAGCGAGCTCTGGACCACCTTGAGCTCGGCGACGCGGCGGTCGAGATCCGCCTGGACGGCGGCGAGCTGCGCACGGGCGCGCTGGAGCCCATCCGAAGTTTGCGCGATCTGAGCCGAGTCGGCCGCGATCTGCGACTGGAGCGCCGCAGCGGCGGACCTGGTGGCCGTGATCTGCGACTGGAGGTCGGCGGCGCTCGGCGCGGTCAGGTTCGTGGCGAGCAGCGCCGCTGCGACCGCGACGCCGATCAGGGCGCGCAACGCGGGTGGGCTGGTGTGGATTCTCGGCATCGGGCGCGCGCACACCCGCGCGCGGCTGTAGAAGCCGCGTGTGGAGGCGCTAAACGGGCCGCTGGGGCTGGCGGCACGACGGTTGGCCGTTTGAGGCGGACGGCACCCTAACACGGCGCGTCGGGGCCGCGCCCCGACATCCTGGTGCTGCAATAGATCCTGCAAAAGCTGGGTTTGCGGGTGTCGGCAGGCCGGCATGTTGACCCTCGGGTGACCGAGACGCAGGCCGCCGAGAGCGCCCCGCCGCCCGCGTCCCGTCGTCGTCCGGCTGCGCCGCCGACCCGCAGCCGGCTGCGCAAAGACGCCCGGCCGCTTGCCATACTCGGCGGGATGAGATGGCGCCACCTGCTCATCTGCGTCGGGCTGCTCGCGTTGCTCGCGGGACCGACCGTCGCCCTGGCTCAGGGCGGGGGGTCGGCGGGCAACCAGCAGTACACGGATCCGTTCGGCAGCAGCACGACCCACACCCAGACGCAGCCAGCACCCACCACGACATCGCCGCCGGCTCCGGCAACCGGCACCGCGCCGGCGACCCCCCCGCCGGCGACGAGCACCGCGCCTGCGGTCACCTCCACCGCCGGCACTGACGGATCGTCCACGCCGACCGCGACCGCCGCGACCAGCAGTGGCAACACGCTGCCGTACACGGGCCTCAACCTGTGGACGGTCGCGGGCGTCGGTATTACCTTGATGGTCTCGGGGCTACTGATAAGAAGCAGATCAAGGCGTGCGTAGGCGAACAAGGGCGGGATTGATCGCGGGCGCGGTAGCGCTCGCGCTGACCGGATCCGTGGGCGCTGGATCGGCGTCGGCGTCCCGGCATTCGACCCCGCGCGCCCACAGCGCGGCGCTGCCGGTCCCGTCGACGTTCGTCGGCGTCGACGCCGACGGACCGCTGCTCGACCCCACGTCGGGCCTCAAGCTGACCAACCAGTTCGGCACGATGGTCGCCGACGGCGTCGGCAGCGTGCGCGTCGCGTTCAACTGGGCGGCGGCGCAGCCCTACCAGACGATGGCCGACGTCCCGGCCGGCCAGCAGAGCCAGTTCACCGACGTCGGCGGCGTGCCGACCGATTTCAGCCAGACGGACCAATTCGTCGGGGTCGCCGCGCAGCACGGCCTGACGGTCCTGCCAACGATCCTCTACGCCCCGGGCTGGGACGCGGCCAACAATCCAGGCGGGATCGACTACCCGATGCAGCCGGGACCGTACTCCGCCTACCTGACCGCGCTGATCGGCCGCTATGGACCGCACGGCAGCTTCTGGAGCTCGCATCCCCAGATCCGGCCGATGCCGATCAGGGCGTGGCAGATCTGGAACGAGGAGAACATGAGCTACTACTGGCGCCAGCCGTTCGCCTCGAGCTACGCCGTGCTGCTGCGCGCCGCGCACGATGCGATCAAGCGCGCCGACCCCGGGGCGAAGGTCGTCCTGGGCGCCCTGACGAACTACGCCTGGCTGTCATTCGGGCAGCTCGAGAAGCTGCCAGGCATCAGCAGCTCGTTCGACATCGCGTCGGTCAACGCGTTCACGAAGAAGGTCGCCGACGTGATCCTCTATCTGCGACTGATGCGCAACGCGCTCGACCATTTCCACCTCGGCAAGATGCCCCTGATCGCCAGCGAGCTGAGCTGGCCGTCCGCGCTCGGCGAGACCCCCGATCACTACGACTTCGACACGACCGAGGCCGGCCAGGCGCGCAACATCGGGCAGCTGCTGCCGATGCTCGGTGCCGACCGTTTCGGGCTCGGCTTGCTGAGCTTCTACTACTACACGTGGATCGGCGTCGAGACCTACGGCGCGCAGGACTTCGCGTTCGCCGGGCTCGAGGGTCAGACCTCGTACGGAAGTGTGTTCGCGAAGCCCGCGCTCGCGGTGTTCAAGAAGGCCGCGCTGGCGCTCGAGTTGTGCAAGCGCAAGTCGCTAAATGCCCAGCGCTGTGCGCAGCGGATCGGCTAGCGGCAAATCCTCAGCATGGGCGTGGCCGCTAGCGGCAAATCCTCAGCATGGGCGTGGCCGGTTAGCGGCAAACTCTGAGCACGGCGCCGGGCGCCGCGGCAGCCTTCAACCCCGCGGTGAACGCCACCACGTCCGGCGTGCTGGCGCCGTTCGGGTTGCTGATTCCGTACCAGTCCTGGCCGTTGTTGGGATCGCTCTCGGGCGACACCCACGTGTAGAGAAGTGCCCCCGCGACCCCGCAGTCCAGATGACCGAGCGCCCCGAGCGTCGTGACCAGATAACCCGGCCGCGCGCTCTCGGGCGCGTAGTCGACCGTGTGGGGCGGCTGGGTCGTCCAGCCGAACTCGGTCACGTATAGCGGCACGGCTCCGAGCCCCAGCGACGTGATCGTCGCTCGCGCGGCGCGCAGCTTGGATAGCAACACGAGCGGGTCGCCGTATGGGTGGATCGCGATCCCGTCGATGTGGCCGCGCAGCTCGGGCCGCGCCGCGAGCATCGCCGGCAAAAAGCTCGTCGGGTTCGCCAGCCCGCCGACCAGAACGCGGCCGCCGGGATCGACCGCGAGGATCGCGTCGCGCGCCTGTGCGTAGAGCGCCGCGTACTGCGCGGCGTTCGGGGTCGGCGTCCAGAACTCGGGATTGTCGGGCTCGTTCCAGATCTCGAACGTCTGCACCGGCTCCGGCGTCAGGCTCGGATGCTGGCGCCAGAACGAGCCCCCGGGCCCGTAACGAGCGGCGAACGCCGCCGCGTAGGTCGCGTAGTCGGCCGGCGACGAGGGCGGCGAATGATCCTGGCCGGCGACCGACTCGTCCCACGGCGCGGTGTAGTCGAGGATCGGCATCCAGCGCAGACCGGCTGCCGCCAGCGAGCCGGCCACCTCGTCGTCGAACCGCCAGTCGTAGTGGTGAACGCCGTCGACCGGCGCCGCGGGCTCGGCGCTCTCCCAGAACGCGTCGCTGCGGGCGACGGTCGCGCCGGTGGCACGGACGGCCTTCAGCTGCGAGTCGATCTGGGCCTGGCTGTAGGTGCTCCCGTTGAACACCAGGTTGACGTTGACGCCGAACGCCTGGCCGGTGGGTGCCGGTTGGCCGGGCGGCCCGGGCGTCACGGCGGTTGCGGTCGTCGTGGTCGAGGTCACGACGGGGCTCGGGACAGTCGGAGCCGGGCCGCCGACTCCAACCAGGACGACGATCCCCACCGCCGCGACGAGCACGGCGAGGCCGACACCCAACACCGCCAGCACGACGGGCCGGCTCATCGCTCACGCTGGCGCAGGACCGCCTCGAGCTGCTTGCGCTCGCGCGCGGCCGGGCGGCCCAGCGCGCGCTTGACCAGCACCCGCGAAGCGAACGTCACCGCCTGCGAAACGTCGTCGAGCCGCGCTCGACCGGTCCCCATCCGCCGCGCGACGACATCGTGGCGCGCCCGCGCGACCAACTCGAACGGCTCGCCCCCGAACGTCTTGTTCGAGCTGTGCGCCCGGTGGTGCAGGACCCGCGCGTCCGGCCAGAACCAGGTCTCAATTCCGTGCTCGGCGGCTCGCAGGCACAGCTCGAGGTCCTCGCTGTAGAGGAAGATCGACTCGTCAAACGGGCCGAGATGCCGGAGCGTCTCGGTGCGCGCCGCAAGCGCACATCCGACCGCCCAGCCAACCCGCCGCGGCGTCGACGACTTCCACGGCGCGAGCGTGGCGCCCGCGAACGTGGGCGAAACGACCGCGCGGGCCAGATCCGGCGGCGATGCCGGGAGTGGATGCACGGTGTCCTGACGCGAGCCGTCCGGTGACAGCACAAGCGGCGCGAACAGCCGCGGTGGCTCTCGCAAGGCCTCCGCCGCGAACGTCAACGGCGACCCGTCGATCAGCTCGACATCGGGGTTGACGAGCAACGTGACCGGCGCGAGCACCGCCTTCAGACCGACGTTCGAGGCCCGGCCGAAGCCGATGTTCTCGTCTAGTTCGATCGTCGTCACCAACCGGCGGTCGCGGGCGACCTCGACGCTTCCATCGCTCGACGCGCAGTCGACCACGACCACCTGGGCCGCCGGCACGTGACGGGCCACCGAGTGCAGCAGCGCGGCCAGCTCGCGCTCGGACTCGTGTGTGACCGTCACCAGCGCGAGCTCGGGCGTTTCCGGGGCACTCACAGACGGCGAGGCTATCCGCATGCGGGTCGAGCAGCGCAGCCTGCCGGCCGCCCGCGGGTGACAGCGGTGCGTTTGGCGCCTGCCGCGTGGGTATTGAGCGTGTTTAGACTGCTCGCGTGGAAACCTCGACGATCAGAGCGGCGACGCCACGGGTGGCGCTGGTCCACGACTTTCTGCTCGACGTTCGGGGCGCCGAGCGCGTATTCCTCGAGCTGTGCGCGATCTGGCCCGAAGCCGACATCTACACGGCGGTGTACGACGAGAACGGCACCGAGGGACGGTTCGCCGGTCGCCGAGTCCACAGCTCGTTTCTCCAGACGCTGCGCCCCTCGGCCCGCATGTTCCGCGCCTTGCTGCCGCTCTATCCGGCCGCGATCGAGTCATTTGACCTGTCGCAATACGACCTCGTCGTGTCGAGCTCGTCGGCGTGGGCGCACGCCGTTCTGTGCGATGAGCACACGGTCCACGTCAGCTACTGCCACAACCCGTTCCGGTACGCGTGGAACGACCGCGACCGGACGCTCGCGCGCAGCCGCAACATGTTCCTGCGCGGGTTCCTGCGCGGCGCGTTTCGGCGCTGGCGCCAGTGGGACTGGATCGCCGCTCAGCGAACGGACCGCTACATCGCAAACTCGCGCACGACGCAGGCTCGGATCCGGGCCTACTTCGGTCGCGACGCCGACGTCGTGTACCCGCCGGTCGACACCACTCGGTTCGCGCCCGGGGAGGTGTCCGACCACTACGCGGTCGTCTCTGAGCTGATGCCGCACAAGCAGATCGAGGTCGCGATTGCGGCCTTCAATGCGTTGGGCCGGCCGCTGGTCGTGGTCGGTGATGGGCCGGACGCGCGGCGTCTGCGGCGGCCCGCCGGTCCGACGATCCAGTTCGCCGGACGGCTCACCGACTCGGCGGTCGCCGACATCCTGCAGAGCGCACGAGCCCTGATCGTGACCGCCGTCGAAGAGTTCGGGATCGCCGCCGTCGAGGCGCAGGCCGCAGGGCGTCCGGTGATCGCGCGGCGCGGCGGCGGCGCGCTCGAGACCGTCGACGACGGCGTCACCGGGCGTTTCTTCTCGGGTGGCGCGCGGGAGCTTGCCGAAGCGGTCGCGAGCTTCGACGACGCGGCGATCGACCCGCAGGCGTGCGTCAGCAACGCGGCGCGGTTTGACGTCGCGACCTTCCGCCTCGGCATCGAGGCCGAGGTCGAGGCCGCGTTCGCCGACAACTACAGGCCGCAGGGCGCCGAGCGCCAGCCGCTTGCAACCACCCGTCTGTTGCGCCGCGCCGCGCGCGACGCCGGTCGCTCGCCGCGCTAGTGGGGCACTGAGTCGAGGCACTAGAAACCTGGCCTGTGCGAGCGGCGAGTGCGCGGCGCAGATGCGGCATGATGCCCGCAGTGCTCGCCCTGCGCGCCGTGCTGATCACGATCGCTGTCGCCGCATGCGCCTGGTTCGCGCTCGCGATCCGCAGTTCCCACGAGGTCGATCGCGTCAGCTCGGCCCTGGCGTTTGCGGCAAAGATCACGCCTTCGCAGGCGCGCTCCTATGACCAGGCGCTCGACAGAGCCGCGACGCTGGATCCCGACCAGACGATCGAGACCAACCGCGCCGAGGTCGCGCTGCACGCCGGCAATCCCGGCGCCGCGCTCGCGATTGCCCAGCGCGTCGTCAAGCGCGAGCCCGATAACCCCTACGCCTGGCTGCTGGTCCGGGTCCTGGCCGTCCGCGGCCATCCCGCGCTGTTCAGGCTCGCGCAGCTCCGAATCGCCCAACTCGTGCCGCCCGTGAGCGCGGGCGGATGACGCGCGTACCAGCCGGCGTGAGGCTCAGGTTCACACGCGATCGCGCGATCACGTGCGTGTTCGCCGTCTGCTCGCTCGCGCTGGCGTTCTGGCAGCGACCGGGGTGGGCGACCGCGGACACGAAGATCGACCTGCACGTCGACCCGGTCCGCTTCCTCAGCCAGGTCGCCTCGGCGTGGGCAACGACGACCGACCTCGGCGAAGTCCACAGCGCTCAGTACAGCGGCTACCTGTGGCCGATGGGCCCGTTCTTCGCGGCCTTTCACTCGCTCGGACTCGGCCCCTGGGTCGTGCAGCGTCTGTGGCTGGCGCTGATGTTCTTCCTCTCGGTCTGGGGAATGCTGCGGCTGCTCGACGTGCTCGTCGGCCGGCCCCGCGGGACGGTGCACGTCGTCGCGGCGGCCTTCTACCTGCTCAACCCGTACGTGACCGTGTTCACGGCGCGCACGACGATCACGCTGCTCGGCTACGCGGCGCTGCCGTGGCTGTTGCTGATCACCCACCAGGGGATCAGAACCGCGCGCGGCTGGCGCAGCATCGCGGGGTGGTGGTGGGCGGCGGCGTTCGCGCTGATTTTGACGTCGACCGGCGGCGGGGTGAACGCAGCCGTCGTCGCCTGGATGCTCATCGGCCCGCTCGTGCTGCTGCTGTACGAGCCGGCGATCGGGGCCGTCCGTTGGCGCGACTCGCTCGGCTTCCTGGTGCGCGCCGGCGGCCTGGGAGTGATCGCCTCGCTGTGGTGGATCGCGCCGTTGCTCGTCCATGTCCGCTACGGGATCGACTTCCTGCAGTTCACCGAGCAGCCGAGCTCGATCTGGGCGACCAACAGCATCACCGAGTCGCTGCGCCTGATGGGCTACTGGACGTCCTACATCGGCGTCGGTTACGGCGTCACGCGGCCGTTCTTCTCCGACGGCGGCACGCTTCTGTTCAACCCGTTCGTGGTCGGCGCATCGCTGCTGCTGCCCGCGCTCGCGCTGACCGGCTACGTACGCGCGCGCCGCATCAGCTACGCGCCGATGTTGCTGCTGCTCGTGATCGTCGGCGTTGTGATCATGATGGCCGGTTTCCCGGCCGGCACCCCGCTGCGGTCGGCGATGCTGTGGGTCTACGAGCGCGTGTTCGTGCTGCGCTTCGCCCGAACGACCAACAAGGCGGCCCCGCTGGTCGCGGTCGGTCTCGCCGGTCTCCTGGGTCTGGCGGCCGCCCAGCTCCAGGGCTGGCTTGCAAGAGCGCGCAACGTCAAGATCCGCAAGCCGGCGATCGCCGGCGCCGGGGCCGCGCTGCTGGCGCTGCTGGTGCTCGCCTCGCTGCCGCTGATCCGCGGCGACGCGATCGACACGCAACTCGAGTACAAGCACATCCCGAGCGCCTGGACGCAGGCGGGCCAGGGCCTCGACCGCACGCTGCCGGCCAATACGCGCGCGCTCGTGCTCCCGGGGCAGATCTTCGCCTACTACACGTGGGGCGGGACGCTCGACGCGATCCTGCCGCGGCTCACCAGCCGTCCGGTCGCGGTCCGTTACGAGACCCCCTACTCGGACCTGCACGCAGTCGACCTGCTGACGACCGTCGACGACCTCGTCCAACAGCGCCGCCTGGTGCCCGGGCAGCTCAAGCCGCTGCTGTCGCTGATGGGGGTCGGGGCCGTCGTCACCGGCGCCGACGACGACATCTCGCGCAGCGGCGCAATCGACCCCGCCGCCGCCGCCGGCGTCCTGTCCGAGCAGCTCGGCTCGCGGCCATCGAACAGCTACGGTCCCGTCAAGCGCATGCCGGCGGCGGCGGGAGACATCTCGCCGGCCTTGTCGCTTCCAGAGGTGCGCCGCTACGACACCTCCGGCGGGCGCGGGCTCGTCCACGTCGATCCGCTCGGACCGGCGACGATCGTCGACGGTGGCGCCGACGGCCTGGCCGATCTGGCGGCGTTCGGCGGCCTGCCGGCAAAGGCACCGATCTTCTACGCGGGCGACCTTTCGACCAACGCCCTGCGGGCGCAGGCGGCGCGCGGCGCGCAGATCGTGATCACCGACTCAAACCGCCGCCGCGAGTTCCTGCCCCAGTCCACCCAGCAGAACCTCGGTCCGACGCTCGCCGCCGACCAGCCGCTGCCGGCCAACGCCGCCGACATCAATCCGTTCGCCAAGGACGGCCCCAACGCCCAGACCGTGTCGGTGCTCGAGGGGGCGCGCTCGATCGTCTCGCCGACGCAGGCCGGCGAGCTGCAGTTCCCAGAACACGCGCCGTTCGCTGCCTTCGACGGCTCGCTGTCGACTTCGTGGATCGCCAACCGCTACCTGCCGGTGTATGACCGCTGGATCCAGATCACGTTCAACGCGCCGCGCAACGTCCCGTACGTCAGGGTCTACCCTCTGAGCGACTCGCACGGGGTCGTAAAGGAGGTCGACGTCAACGGCGTGCACTCCGCGGTCGGCCCCGGCTGGACGACGATCCGGACCAACCTCCACAACGTCCGAGTCGTGCGCGTGACGATCGACAAGGTGCTGCAGCCGAAGGTCGGACTCGGCGGTCCGGGTGGCTTTCGCGAGATCAGCATTCCCGGCGTCCACGTCCGCCAACTGCTGCGCCCGCCGGTGATCGTCGCTCGCGCGCTGACGGACACGAACCTGACGCACAACCCGATCTCGTGGGTGTTCGAGCGCACGACCGGCGACGATCCGTTCAAGCGCAACCCGTATGGGACCAACACGCTGCTCAACAGCCCCGAGGATCGCGGCGACGCCGAGCAGTACATCGACCGGGTCGTGTTCGCGCCGGCGACCCGCTCCTACGCGGCGCGGGCGTGGGTCTACCCGGCGGTCACGGCGTCCGACTCGGCGCTCGACGCGCTGGCCGGCGTCAAGAGCACCGACACGTTCGACTCCTCGAGCCGCTATCAGAATCAGCCCGCCTACCGCGCCTCGAGCGCGTTCACAGGGGCCGGAGGCCCCGGCTGGGTGGGCCTCTACCGGCCGGGCGAGGCGCCGGCGCCGTGGATCTCGTGGACCACCGCAAAACCGCTGATCGTCACCCACCTGACGCTCGGCGCCTCGGCGCTCCCGGTCCGGCGCCCGACGGTCGTCGCACTCAGCTGGCCGGGCGGCGCGACGCCGGCGCTGACGGTAGGCGCCGGGTCGACCGTCACCTTGCCGACCCCGGCGCGCGCTCGCTCGTTCCGCCTCACGATCCTCGAGGCGAGCTTCCCGTCCGGCACCACCGCCCGCCAGCGTCAGGCCCCGGCGGTCGGCATCGGCCACGTCTCGGTGCCGGGCCTCGCGCCGGTCACCGTTCCGCAGACCGGTCCGCTGCACGCCGGCTGCGGCAGCGTCGCGATTGAGGTCGCCGGTCACCGGCTCGCGATGCGTCCGGCCGGCACCGTTGCCGAGCTCGACCAGGGCCTGCCGCTGGCGGCCAGCTCCTGTGGACCGAGGGCGACGATGCCCGCCGGTATCCAGGAGATTCGCGCGCTGCCGGGGGTGTTCAGCATCGATCTGCTCGATCTGGACTCGCCTGCCCCGGCGACGACATCGGTCGGCGGCGGCGTGGTCACCAACCCGGGGCACCTGGGCACCAGTTCGCTGACCGGCGCACGGGTCGCGCTCAGCGGACCGTCCTGGCTGGTGCTGGGACAGAGCTTTGACGAGGGGTGGCGTGCGAGCTGCAACGGGCGATCGCTCGGTGCCCCGACGGTGATCGACGGCTACGCCAACGGCTGGCAGGCGCCGGCCGGGTGTCGTCTGGTGGCGTTCAACTTCGCGCCTCAGGCGGGGGTCAACGAGAGCTATGTGATCTCGGCAGTGGCCTGCGCGGCGATGCTGATCCTGCTGCTGGTCGGCGTCGTCCGTCGCCGCGTACGGCTGGTGGTCGGCGCGACGCGCCCGGTCGCCGCTCGTGCGCGGGCCCGGATGAGCCTGCCGCGCGCCGCGGTGGTCGGGGCGCTGATCTCGATCGTCGTCGCCGCGATCTTCGCCAAGCGCGCGGGTGCGGTCGCGTTTCCGATCGTCACGCTCGTCCTGTGGCGCGGTTACGGGGCCGCGACGCTGACGTGGATCGCCGTCGCGCTGCTCGGCGTCGCGGTGCCGATCGTCTACGCGGTTCACACGCCGACCAACGAGGGTGGCTACGACTTCGGCTACAGCGTCTCGCTGATCGCCGCCCACTGGATCGGGGTCGCCGCGATCGTGTTGCTCGCGATCGCGGCCTGGGACTCGATCGGTGCGCTGCGCGCCGCCGCGCGCGCCCGCCCGCCGTCGCCGCGGCCGTCACCCCGGCAGCGAGACGAACAGCACCCCCCGAGCCCGGTAGAGCAGGAAGTCGTACGGAGCTGACCAGGCCTCGTCGGGGGCGACCTCGCGCCAGCTGGCTCCGCTCCCGGTGCGCCGCATCGCGCCGGAGTATTGCGACGGCAGGGCACGCAACGCTTCGTCGAACGACGGGTTGTAGCCGGCCGGAACGGTCAGCTCGAGCCGTCCGCCGGGCGCCAGCATCGCGCGTAGCGCCTGCGCGGCCCGGATCGCCTTGTCCGGATCGCGCGGCTGCTCGTCCCAGCCGACGTGCTCGAGCGTCGAGATCGCGACGATCAGGTCGAACTTCCCGAGGTCCTCGAGCTCGAGCGCATCGCGGTTCAGGACGCCGGGCGCGCGCTCGTACTTGTCGACGACGAGGTGTCGCACCGGCCCGTAATGACCCAAAACATGGCCGACCTCGAGCACCCGCTCGCCCGACCGCTGATCGACCAGCGCCCCGATCACCGGCACCTCGACCGCGCGCTCGGTCATCCAGGTGCGCTTGTAGCGATCGAACAGGTACGGATACTCCGCGCCCCCGAACTCGAACGCGCCGTGGCGGCCAACGATCGTCCACGGCAGCCCGAGGGCGACCTCGGCGCCCCAGCGACCGAGCCGTCGCGCGACTCCAAGCCTGCTCTGCTCGCCAGCAAGCCGCCGAGCGCGCGCCCGGAGCGACTGCGGGGTGTAGCCGGCAGGTTCGCTCAAGTCGCGACCCGCACGCGCCGACGGCGGTGCAGCAGCGCGCTGCCGACCGCCGCCAGCAGCGCCAGCGCCGTCACGAGGCTGATGATCCAGCCAACGGTCCAGCTCGTCGGTCGATAGGTGTAGACGATCGTGTGCGACCCGGGACCGATCACGACGCCGCGCAGCAGGTAGTCGACCCGCTCGATCTTCGCCGGGTGACCATCGACGGTCGCCTGCCAGCCGGGGTAGTAGTTGTCGGTCAGGATCACGAGGCTGCGGGCAGATGCCGTCGCATGGATCTCCACGCGCTCCGCCTTGTAGGACACCAGCCGCGCGCCGGCGGCGGCGGGCGGCCCGGAGCTGGCCTGCGGAAGTCCCGCGATCGGTGACTCGGTGACCGCGACCGCGCGGCGGTCGAAACCCGGCGCCATGACCGCACTCAGCGCTGCGTCGCCGCCGGCGACCGTGTGCTGGCGGTCGACGACGAACACCCGCGGCAGCGCCTGGGCGTTGCCGTAGATGACCCCGTCCTTGCCGTCGTAGACGACCCGCAGCCCGGGCTCGTGCAGCGGCTTGAGCTTGGCGAGCAGCGGATCGACCAGCAGGTCCGAGACGCTCAGCAGGTCGAGCGCCCGCAGGGACACGGGGGTCGCCTCCGCGAACTCCTCGGGTTGCGTGAAGTCCCCGACGCCGGGCGCTACGTACTGCCGCCACAGTGCGTCGAAGCGCGTCTCGACCGGGAAGTCGTAGCCGCGCGCGTCGTAGAGCCCGAAGTGCATCGCCAGATCGTCGGTCAGCGGCTGGCTGAGCTGCGCGGTGCTGACGCCGATGAACCGGTTGGGGCGCTGCGACTGCAGGTAGCGGATCGCGCCGGTGGTCGGCGGTTCGGCGGTGCTCGTCCTGATCGCCGGGTTGAAACCCATGTTGGCGCGGAACAGATCGGCCGCGACGAGCAGGACGATCAGCCCGACGAACACGTCGGCTCGCAGTCTCCTGGAGCCCAGGTAGCCGAGCCGAGCGGCGATCAGCGCCAGCGCGGCTCCGGCCAGCGGCAGCCACATCAGCAGCGAGCTGTCGCGGACGATCGCCCCGGTCACCGTGTTCTCGGCGTCGACGCCCGGCGGCGGGACGGGCGGGTGGACGAACCCCCAAGCGACCTTCAGGCCCGCGCCGAGCTCACTCAGGCTCAGCGTGCCCGCGAGCAGCAACCACGCGAACGGGATCAGGAACAGGCCGATGCACGCCGCCAGCACGAGGCGACGGCCCGGCACGGCTGCGGCCCGGGCGAGGTCGTCGAGGCCATAGCCCGCGAGCAGCGCCAGGCAGAGCAGGAAATAGATCAGCAGCCGCTCGTTGTGCGCGGCGCTGAACCCCGGCAGCGAGCTGACGATCCCGAACACGGGCGGGATCCCGACCACCATGCAGACGCAGAACAGCGCGAACACGACCAGCGCTATCCGCTGTGCGCTGCGCCTGACGATCAGCGCCGTTGCCGCCAGCATCAGCGTCGCCGCGCCGGCATACCAGCCACGGACCTGCATGAACGCCTCGAGGTCGACCTGCGTCGGGCGACCCCAGTAGTCGTGCAGGAACAGAGCCCCGAGGTACTTTCGCGGCCAGTAGCCCGCGGCGGTGCTCGAACGGCGCGCGAGGTCCGCCGAGTTCAACAGAAACTCGCCGAACGGAACCAGCATCAACGCCGCCAGCCCGCCGCCGGCCGCAAGCGCGATCACGAACGCGAGCGCCGGGCGCCACAGCGCGCTCAGCGAACGGCCATAGCGAAGCAGCGCCCGGAAGATGAAGAACACGACCGCCACGAACAGCAGGTGAAAGCTCGACTCCGGGTGCCCGCCCAGAAACTGCAGGCAGACGACCGCAGCCAGCCCGGCGACCGGTAATCGGCCGGGGCGCCGAACCACCAACTCGGTCAGCGCCAACGTCCAGCCGATGAACGCGTACACGCTCGACAGCGGCCACGCGAGCCAGACGACGAAGAACGTCCCGAACGCGAACACGACGCCGCTCAGCAGCGCGCCGCCGAACGCCATCCCCAACAGCCGCGCCAGGACATACACACCCAGCGCGCCTAAGAAGAGTTTCAGGATCGCCGCGACCGCCAGCGACTTCCAGAACGGCAGCACGTACGACGGGATGCTGAAGACGGAGAACACAGCCGACTGTCCGTCGGCCAACAATGGTCGGCCGGCCATCAGGTACGGGTTCCAGAGCGGCGCGTTCGGCAGCACCGAGCGCGTGTACTGGAGCATCGGCTGGAACACGTCGGCCGAGTCGGCGAGCTCGAAGTTGGTTCCCAGCCCAGGGACGCTGGCGGGCTTGGTGGCAGCCCACGGAGTCGAGCTCAGCAGCGAGTCAGATCCCGACAGAGTGCGCCCCGGCAGCAGCCCCTGGCCGACCATGATGGTCGCCAGCACGGCGTAGATCAGCGCCGCCGCGAGCGTCGGCCGTTGGCTCCAGAAGGCGAATATCCGGGCTCCGGTGCTGGCCTGGGCGCGGTCTGTCGGCGCGGTGACGGACCGCGTCGCTTCGCTCTGCACGCCAGGAGCGTAATAAACGGCGAGGGGCGCGCGCGTACCCACTTAAGCTTTAGGATTCCCGGCCGCGTGGAGACCAGCGCAAACGTCCAACCGGCTACGCCCGAGCTGATCGCCACCGGTGACGGCCGATCGCCCGTCGCCACGGGTACTGGAGTGCTCGAACCGGCGCACGGCGGCGATCACTCGCGTCCACTGAAGATCCTCGTGCTCGCCGACCGCGACTGGACCCACCCTCAGGGCGGCGGCACCGGCGCAAACGTCTACTCGAACATCATGCGCTGGGCCGAGTGGGGCCACGAGGTCACGTTGATCGCCGGCGAGTACCCGGGCGCCGCGAGCGTCGAGCAGATCGCGCCGAACCTCGTCGTGCACCGGATGGGCGGCCGTGGGACGGTCTTCCCGCGTGCCGCCTGGGCGGTGATCCGCGGCCTCGGTCGTGACGCCGACGTCGTGTTCGAGGTCATCAACGGGATCGTGTTTCTGACCCCGTTGTGGTTGCGAAAGCCGAAGGTCGCGTTGGTCAACCACCCGCACCGCGACCTGTTCATCGGCGAATTCGGGCCGCGGCTCGGACGGATGCTGGCGGCGGCGCTCGAGGAGCTGCCGTTGCGCCTGCTCTACCGCCGGATTCCGTTTCTGACGATCTCCGGCTCGGCGCGCGACGAGCTGGTCTCGATCGACGGCATACCCGCCGCGCACATCACGCTCGCCTACTGCGGCATCGGACCCGGTCCGTACGGTCCCGGGCAGCGCGCCGAGGACCCGCGACTGTTATACGTCGGGCGGCTGAAGGCGTACAAGCGGATCGAGCTGTTGCTCGACATGCTCGTCGATCTACCGGGCGTCACGCTCGACGTCGCCGGGCAGGGCGACCATGGCGAGACGCTCGCCGACGAGATCGCGCGGCGGGGGCTCGATGGCCGCGTGCGAGTGCATGGATACGTCGACGAGCACACCAAGGCACGCCTCTACCAGCAGGCGTGGCTCCACGTCACCGCCTCGGCCTCCGAGGGTTGGTCGCTGACCGTGATGGAGGCGGCGCTGTGCGGCACGCCGAGCGCCGCGCTGGCGGTCGGCGGGCTGCGCGAGTCGATCGTCGACGGGCAGACCGGCGTGCTCGCAAACTCACCGGCGGAGCTGAAGAGCAAGGTCACTCAGCTGATGTCCGACCGCGAGCTTCGTGGGCGACTCGGCGAGGCTGCGCGCGAGCGAGCGCTGACCTTCACCTGGGATCGCACCGCCTCGATCACGCTCGACGTGGTGGCGCGTCAGGCACAGACGGCGCGCCCCCGCCGACGCCGCCGGGCCGTCCGGGCGTGAGCGCGGCAAACGGGTTCGAGCGCGCGCTGGCGCTGGTCGACGGCGTCCAGGGCTGGCTGACCGATGCTCAGGCGCGCGCCCTGTACGACGCGGCGCGGGACGTCGGTCCCGGGGGGCGGATCGTCGAGATCGGGTCGTTTCGGGGCCGCTCGACGATCGTGCTCGCGTCGGCGCTTGGCGATGGGGTCGAGCTCGTGGCGATTGATCCACACGGCGGCGGCGACCGAGGTCCGCAGGAGATAGCCCCCGACGCCGCCAAAGGCGAGCAGGACCACGCGGAATTCATGGCCAACCTCGAGCGCGCGGGCGTCACGCAGCGTGTCCGCCACGTACGCGAGATGTCCTACGACGCCCTCGACGAGCTGCCCGGCCCGGTGACGCTGCTGTTCGTCGACGGGGCGCATCGCTACAAGCCCGCGAGCGACGACATCACGCGCTGGGGCGCCCGAGTGCCGGTCGGCGGGACGATGCTGATCCACGACGCGTTCAACGCCGTCGGCGTGAGTCATGGCGCAGCTACGCCTGCTCGTGCCGTCGAGCAACTGGCGCTACGAGGGGCGGCGCGGCTCGCTGGCGATCTACCGCCGCACCTCGCTAAGCGCCCCAGAGGTCGCCGGCAACGGCTTCGCGCAGCTGGTCGAGCTTCCCTACTTCGTCCGCAACGGGATCGTCAAGGTGCTGCTGCTCGCTCGTCTACGGCTGCTTGCGCGCCTGCTTGGCCATCGCCATGGGGACTGGCCCTACTGACGCCCACCGCGCCTGGCCGGCGGCGTGCCGGGCAGGACCGCGACGTGAAGGTCGGCGGCGGTCGAACCGCTCGCCGGCCACAGACGCCCCAACCATGGAATGCGTAGGACCGGCACCAGCCACAAAGCCTCGATCGCGATCCCGAGCGAGATCTTGCTCTCGCCGACCGTGCGGTCGCGGAACGTGATCGGCACCTCGACGACGCGGAAGCCCGCCCGCAGCGCGCGATACGTCAGCTCGATGTTGAACACGTAGCCCTGTGAGCGCAGCGTGCGGACGCCGACCGCCTCCAGCACCTCGCGGCGGATGCAGCGAAAGCCGCCGGTCAGATCAAGCACGCCGACGCCGAGGATCGTGCGAGCGTACAGCGACCCGGCGCTGCTCAGCAGCCGCCGCAGCCGTGGCCAGTTGACGATCTCGCCACCGTCGACGTAGCGCGACCCGAGCACGAGGTCGTTGTCGTCGGAGGCGGCCAGCAGCGCCGGCAGGTGGCGCGGGTCGTGCGAGAAATCCGCGTCCATCACCACCACACGGTCGGCGCCCTGGTCGACGGCGTTCACGAACCCGGCCAGGTACGCGTGGCCCAGGCCCCGTTTGCCGCGCCGGTGGAGCACGGAGACGGACGGCAGCTCGCTCGCGAGCCGATCAGCGATCAGACCGGTGCCGTCGGGCGACTCGTCGTCGACGACCAGGACCCGGTAGTCGCCCGGACAGACGCGTTCGAGCTCGGCGACGACCGCACGCACGATCGGCTCGACGTTGCCGGACTCGTTGAAGGTCGGCAAGGTCACCCAGGTGCTCGCCATGCGCACACCCTACGCATGTTCGCTGCTGCAGGGCGCCATGCGCCGCGGCTACGCTTCGCCGCCGATGTCGCGGACTCGCCGAGAACCGTGGATCCCGCTCGTGCTCGGCGCCGGGTCTTTCGCCCTGGCCTTCGCCCAGCGGCCCGGCTGGGCGACCGCCGACACGAAGATCAACCTGCACGTGTCGCCGGGCGCATACCTGTCACAGGCGGCGGCGATGTGGACCTCGACCGGCCAGCTCGGCGACGTCCAGTCCGGGCAGCAGACCGGCTACCTGTTCCCGATGGGGCCGTTCTTCGCGCTCGGCCACGCACTCGGAATCTCCGACTGGGTCGTGCAACGGCTGTGGCTCGGATCGTTGCTGGCGCTCGCGGCTTGGGGGATCGTGAGGCTGCTCGACGCGCTGCTCGGTGGCCGCCGCGGCAGCGCGCAGCTGGTCGCAGGCGCCGTGCTGCTGCTGAACCCGTTCGTGGTCACCTACGTGAACCGGACGACCGTCACGCTGCTCGCGTACGCCGCGCTGCCATGGCTGATGCTGGTCGTTCACCGCGGGCTCCGCGATCCTAGGCGCTGGCGCTGGGCGGCGGCTTTCGCGCTGCTGGTGACGGCCTCGGGCGGTGGCGTCAATGGGGCGGTGACCGCCTGGATGTTGCTCGGTCCCGTGCTGCTGGGTCTGTATGAGGCCCTGTTCGCGGACGCTTCGTGGTCGGCGCTGGGGGCGCTCGCCTGGCGGACGGCGGCGCTGACCTTGCTGGCCTCGCTGTGGTGGATCGTGCCGGCCTACGTGCAGTCGTCGTACGGGATCGACTTCCTGCACTTCACCGAGCAGCCGGGCACCGTCTGGGGCACGACGAGCATCACCGAGAGCCTGCGGCTGATGAGCTTCTGGCTCTCCTACGTCGGGATCGGCTTCCAGGGCACGGCGATCGCCTACTTCGACGACTCGCGCACGCTGCTGTTCTCGGCCCCGGTCGTGGTCGCGACGCTGCTGCTGCCGGCGGCCGCGCTGAGCGGCTTTATCTGGACCCGGCGGTGGCGCTACGGGCCGTTCTTCTTGGCGCTCGCGATCCTCGCGGTGGTGATCATGGCGGCCGGCTTTCCGCCCTCGACGCCATTGCGCCACGGGCTGACGTTCACCTACAACCACCTCGCGATCGTGCAGTTCCTGCGCGCCTCATACAAGGCAGCGCCGCTGCTGGCGGTCGCGCTCGCCTGCCTGGCAGGGGCGGCGGCGCCATCCGCGCTCGCGGCGTTGCGCGCGGTCGGTGGCACCCCGCTCGCGGTCGCGGGAGCGGCGCTGCTGGCCGTCGTTCTCTGTCTCGCAGCATGGCCGCTGGTCACCGGGCGCGCCCAGGACAAGCAGGTCTCCTACAAGCAGGTCCCGGCCGCTTGGCGAGCGGCCGCCGCCGACCTTGACCATCACCTGCCGGCGAACTCACGCGCGATGGTGCTCCCCGGCGATCTGTTCTCGTTCTACAGCTGGGGCGGGACGGTCGATCCGATCCTGCCGGCGCTGACCACTAGGCCGGTCGCGGAGCGAGCCGAGGTGCCCTACGCGGACCTGCGCGCGACCGACCTGATGTGGACGATCGACTCGCTCGTCCACCAGCAGCGATTGCTGCCGGGACAGCTCGCGCCGCTGCTGGATCTGATCGGGGTCCGCACCGTGGTCACCGGCGCCGACGACGACCTCGCGCGCTCCGACGCCCCGGCGCCCGCAGACGCCGCGGCCGTGCTCGGCGCGCAGCTAGGCTTTGCGCGGCCGACGAGGTCGTACGGGCCCGTGCGCAGCTTCGCGCCGACCTCGCTCGGGCCGAGGGTGGCGCTGCCCGAGGTTCGTAGCTACGACCTCCCCGCGAGCCGCGGGATCGTCAGCGTGCAGCCGCGCGCCGACCCGGTGATCGTCGACGGATCGGCCGGCGCGATCGCCGAGCTCGCCGCGTTCGGAGCGCTGCCGCCCACCCGCGCGGTCCTCTACGCGGCCGACCTCAGCGCCGCCGAGATGCGAACCGCGCTGTCCACAGGTGGAGACGTCGTGATCAGCGACTCAAACCGCCGGCAGGCGTTCGTCGCCGGCTCGCTCGAGCAGAACACGGGGCCCGTCCTGACCGCCGATCAGTCGGTCAGCGCCGACGGCGAGCTGCTCGACCCATTCGGCCTCGGCCCCGACTACGAGACGGTCGCGACCTATGGCGGGATCCGGTCCGTCGAGGCGCCGTATGACCCCGAGCGGGCGCAATTCCCAGAGCACGGCCCGTTCGCGGCGGTCGACGGCTCGACTCAGACCGCGTGGCTCGCCGACCCGACGCTGACCCCCGACCAGTGGTGGCTCGAGGTCGACTTCACGCGCCCTCGCGACATCAATTCGATCGAATTAATGCCCTATGACGACGCCGGCGGCAGCGTCGAACAGGTGACGATCGCGGGCAAGGTGTTTGACGTCCACCCGGGGCGGAACCGGCTCGCGCTCAACCTCCACGACGCCCCCGGGCTGACGGTCACGCTGTCAAAGGTCAGCCCTCCAGCACCGGGCGCGACCGCCGGCGCCGGCGGGATCCGCGAGCTGCAGATCCCCGGCGTCCACGCGACGCAGGCCCTCCGGCTACCGGTCGACGCGGCTCAGGACCTGCGTGGCGCCAACCTCGACCACGTGTCGCTCGACTACCTGTTCCAGCGGATCACCGGCGACGACCCCTTCCAGCGCGACCTCGCCCACGGGCCGTGGTCGGCGCTCGACGTCCGCCAACCCGGCGACGCCGAGCAGCAGATGCGGCGCGTGTTCGAGCTCCCGGCGGCGCGCAGCTTCACCGCTTCGGCATGGGTCGAGCCGTTCAGCCAGACGTCCGATCCCGAGCTCGATCGGCTGGCCGGATACCGCGGGCCGGTGATCGCGACCTCCTCGTCGCGTTTTGACGGCGAGCCTCGGTGGCGAGCCTCGAGCGCGTTCGACGGCAGCGCCGCGACCGCGTGGATCGGCGACTACGAGCAGGGAGCCTGGCTGCAGTGGTCAGACGGACGCGTGCTGACGGTCAGCGCGCTGAAGCTGGTTGCGCCGGCGATCCCCGTGCGCCGTCCGACCCACGTCGAGCTGACCTGGCGCGGCGGCTCGAGCGGGCCGCTCGCGGTCTCACCCCAGGGCGCGGTCCTGCTGCCACGCACGGTGCGCGCGCGGCAGTTCCGCCTCTACGTCCTCTCGGCGGCGGCGCCGTCGGGCGCGACGTCCGCGCAGCGTCGGGCGGTCGGGATCGGAGAGGTCGAGGGCGTGCGCGGGCTGCCGCTCGTCCGTGAGCCGCGTAAGACGGTGTTCACAGCTCCGTGCGGCAGCGCCGCGTTCACCGTCGGCGGCCAGACGGTCGCGCTGCGGGTCAGCGGCACCAGCGCCGCGTTCGAGACCGGAACGCCGTTGCCGGCAACCAGCTGTGGCGCGCCGCTCGCGTTGGCGGCCGGCACCCAGTACCTGGCGGTCGCGCCGGGGCCGTTCGCGGTCGACGACCTGCGTCTGACCTCGCCTGCACCCAGCCCGCCGGCCGTCGCGGCCCAATCGGGCACGGTGCTGAACGCCTCCCCCTACAGCCACGTCCGCGTATCGCTGTCAGGCCCGTCGTGGCTGGTGCTCGGCGAGAGCTACGACCGCGGCTGGCAGGCGACCTGCAACGGGCGCTCGCTCGGCGCCCCGACCCCGATCAACGGCTACGCGAACGGCTGGCGGGTCGGGCGTGGGTGCGAGAACGTGGCGTTCAGCTTCGGTCCTCAGAAGCTCGCCGACATCGCCTACATCGTGTCCGCGGTCGCGGGCCTCGCGTGCCTCGTGTTGCTGCTGGCGCCACCGTGGTGGCGCGGCGGCGAAGTGCCGCCCGCGGAAATCGAGGCCGACGCGCCGCTTGCCGTCTGGAGCCCCGTGCGCGCCGCGCTGGCGGGTATCGTCGCGGGCGCGGCGATCGGGTTCGTGTTCGGCCTCCAGGCCGGGATCGTCGCGATCCCCGCCGTCTGGCTGATCCTCTGGCGCGGGATCGGGGCGCGGACGCTGGTGCTCATCGCCGGCGTGTTGCTGGGCGTCGTCGTGCCGCTTCTGTACCTGGTCCACACCGGCGACGAGCGGGGCGCCAACCACTTCGGCTACGCGATGGACCACCTGACCGCCAACTGGGTCGGCGTCGCGGCGTTGGTCGCGCTCATGGCTGCGCTCGTGCGGACCCTTGCGCCGGTGATCCGAAGTCGGACAGCGACAGTACGCCGCCGGCGAGCACGATCGCAAGCAGCGTGACCGCCGGCATCTCCCAGTCCCAGTCGACCGCGGCGTGTGCCGCCCAGACGACCAGCGCCGCGGCCGGTCCGGCCGCCAGCCCAGGCGCGCGCGCAAGCGCGCGCCGCGTGGCGAGGACGACGCCGGTGAACGTGGCCGCCAGCAGCGCGAGCCCGATCAGCCCCAGCTCGGCGGCGGTCTGGACATACAGCGAGTGGGCGTCCTGCGCGCCCGCGTTGAACGGCCGGTAGCGCAACCAGTAGATCGCCCACCCGCCGCCGCCGACGCCTCGGATCGGCTCGGCCTTGAACGCACGCCAGCCGACCTTCCAGTACGCATAGCGGTTGCTCTGCAGGCTGGTCAGACGCGCCGCGCCACCCGACAACCGCGCCCCACTGCTCTCCTTCTCGCCGACCAGCAGGAACACCCCGAACGCCGCCACGACGATCACAACCGCGGCGGCGCCCGCGTGCTGGGGCAGGGCGACCCGGCCGCTGCCCAGTCTCCCCGAGCGCTCCCGGCGGCAGATCGCGAGCTCGATCGAGACGGCCACGACCACAAGCACGACCATGATCACGAGCACGACCGTGCCCTTCGATCACGCGTGTGTGATGGCTCCCCGACAGCGACGTGACGCCGGCGAACGGCGCCCCGGCCAGCGCACCGACGATCGCGCCGCCCGCGACGACCGCGATCCCGCGCAATCCGGGGCGGGTCGGCACGAGCACCACCAGCGTCACGAGGCCGGCGACGCAGGCGAACATCGCGCCGCGCGAGAAGGTGGAGTACAGCCCTAGGCCCAGCGGCACCGCGGCGCCCGCCGCCGCGACCCGCATGCGCGTCGGCCGGCTGCGATCACCGGCGAGGTGAGCGCAGAGAGCGATTCCGATCGCGGCCACGGCGCCCATCGCGTTCCAGTACGTCAGCGGCTGCTCGAGGCGGCCCTGGGCGGCGGCGGAACTCTGAAACTTCAGCAGCCACGGCAGTAGGCGCGCGGACAGCCCGTAGCCGATCACGATCACCGTTCCCGTGGCGACCGCCGGTTCGAGCACGCGCAGCACTCGTCCGCGCAGCAGCCAGCTGGCGGCGAGCAGCATGCCCGCGTACAGGAACACGCGCTCGCCGTCGCCGTACGCGGTACCGATGTCCGGCGACCACAGGTACGACAGCAGCGTCCAGGTGGCGAACAGCACCAGGCCGATCACCGCCAGCCAGGCGGCACGCGAACGGACCGGCGGTCCTGGGGCCGCGGCGGCCGCGATCGCCACCAGCAGCCAAGCGATCAGCCCGGCCCAGGCGCGCGGACCGTCGAAGTACCCACCGGAAAAGAACGCCAGCGCGATGGGCCCGGCGAGCAGCACGAACGAGCAAACGTGAGGACGGCGGAGCGCACCGCGCCGCCGGTCAGGGTCGCTGTCCGCCGCCGACCGAAGCGACGGCGTCCGCTGGCCCGGTGTCCAGCTGCCTCTGACCGGACCGACGCGCGGGCGGCGAGCAGCTCACGCAGCGCCGGGATCACGACCCGCGGGATCGACAGCCGTGAGCCAGGCCGATTGACCCATGCGATTGGGCACGAAGTGACCTTGTATCCCAACGCCCTGCCGAGCGCCAGCGCTTCGACGTCGAACGCCCAGCCGTCGACCTGGGCACGAGTGAAGACGTCGGTGGCGGCCTGGACCGGAGAACAGTTTGAAACCGCAGAACACGTCGCGCAGGGGCTCTGACATCACCCGCCGGCACAGGAAGATGAACCCCAGGCTGGCCGCGCGGCGATGGATCGGTTGCTGGCGGGCGACCTCCGAGTCCGGGTCATTTCGGGCGCCGGCGACGATGTCGTAGAACTCGGCCACCGCCTCCATCGCGGGCAGCGACGGCAGCGAGGGCGTGCAGTCGGCGTCGCACAAAAGGCGCAGCTGGCCCTGCGCATCGAGCATCCCCCGGCGGACCGAGTACCCCTTGCCGCCGTTGATCTCGTTGCGCAACACGCGGATCCGTGGTGGCTCAAGCAGCGGTTCGAGCCGCTCCAGCGTCGCATCCTCGCTGGCGTTGTCGACGATCACGATCTCCCAGTCGCCGCCTCGCGCGGTCAGCGTCTCGCGCAGCGCGGGAACGATCTTGACGATCTGCTCCTCCTCGTTATAGACGGGGACGATCGCAGACATCGAGCGGGGGCCCGCTGGCATCGGCACAGCCTATAGAGGTCGGCGCAGCCGATACACCAGCACCCCACCCGTCTGCACCGGACGCACGCCGAGCGTTGAAAACAAGCGTTGCCACGGGCCCGGATAGCCGTCCTGGACGACCACGGCGGTCACATCCTTGGCGGCGACGAACCGCTTCAGCTGTGCCGCGTAGTCGGGCGACAGGCGCCCCGTCAGCAGCGTCTCGAATGTCGGGAAGCGCGTGTAACTGGCCGGGAACGGATTGCCCGCGTAGCCGGTCGACAACGCAAACGGAAAGCCCGCGTCGGCGATCCAGCGTTCGTTCGGCCCCCACGCAGGCACGGTCAGCACGTGGTCGTCGGCGCGCAGGTAATGCTTGTAGGTGTCGTGGGCGAAGAACGGCGGGTCGGCAACTGGGATGTTCCAGGCCGCGTTGCCGATCGACGGGGCGATGAACACGACCGCCGCCGCGGCGAGCACCCAGCGACCGACGCCGCGCCAGCGAGTCTCGCGCGCTGCGTCCCCGAGTCCGATCGCCGCCAGCAGCGCCACCGGCAGGATCACGAACAGCGCCAGGCGGACCGGGATCGCGTAGCGCAGCACCGGCAGGTGATCAAACAGCCGCCAGGGCAGCCAGATCGAGGTCTTGTGTCCGCGAACCAGTAGCCGCCCGCCGAGCGATGCGATCGCGGCCGCGAGCGCCGACAGCACGATGATCCAGGTCGCCCGGCTGCGGCGCCGACGCCAGGCGACATCTGCCACCAGCAGCACGAGCGGGATGCTCAGGTACCCCTCGAGATCGGAGCCGACGTACGGCGGCCCCGCGTGCAGTTGCGCGAACACCAGCCGCGGCGGCAGCACGAATGACGACAGGTCGGCCTCGAATCCGGTCGCCCCCGGCGGGTAGTGCGTTCCGAAGAAGAAGAAGTACAAAAACGGGCTGACCAGCACCCCGGCGCCGACGTAAGCGAGCGCCAGCAGCCCGACCGCGCGCCGTAAGCCCGGCCGTAGGTCCGCCAGCAGCGCGTACGCCAGCAACAGCGCGAAGCCGCCGAACAGCGTCCCGGTCGCGAGCACCTCGGTCGAGGTCAGGTACTGCCCGGCGAGGCAGAGGGCCGTCGCGATCACGAACCACTTCGGCGTGATCGAGCCTTCGAGCAGCTTCAGGACCAGCAGCGCGAGCAACGGCACGAACGCGACCATCGCGAGGTACGGACCGCCGGTCAGGTGCACGAGCATGTACGGCGAGAAACCGAACAGGTAGCCGCCCACGAGCGACGGCCCGGTTTTGTGTGTGACGTGACGGAACAGCAGATACGCCGTCCATGCGCTGAGCGCCGGCGACACGAGCTGGATCACGTTCCAGCTGACGATCGGGCTGAACGCGAGCGTGACCGGCGCGAGCAGGATGCCCTCGAGCGGCATCGCGGTCGACCACGAGAGGTTGAACCCGCTCGGGTAGAAGATCTCGTGCGTCACGAACGGGTTGAGCCCGTGCAGGATCGCGTGCGGCCACCAGCCCAAAAACCACATGAACTGGCTCGAGTCGAGCTGATCAGAGGCGATGATCCGGCTCCCCAGGTGGCCGATCACCGGCAGCCCGAACAGCACCAGCGACAGCAGCGCGTACAGCGCCAGCGGCCACACGGTCGGCGAGCGCCATGCTCGCGCGGCGGTCGTGCGCTCGGCGCCGCGGACGGGGAACGGCTGCGCGGTCGGAGCCGACGACACCGTGCTCAGGCGGCGGGGTCGTTGGTGGGCCGGGCCACCCAGTCGACTAGGTACAGCGGGCGCGAGCGCACCTCCTCGTGGACCTGGGCCATGTAGCGGCCGAGAATTCCGACCGTGATCAGCTGCACCCCGGAGAAGAACAAGATCGCGGTCAGCACCCAGATCCAGACGCTTGGGTGTACGACCGCGGCGGCGCTCAACACCAGGATTACGATCACGGCCAGCACGCTCAGCACCGCCGTGATGATTCCGAACAGCGTCGCGATCTGCAGCGGTACGTCCGAGAACGAGGTCAGCGCCTCGACCGCGAGCGCGAACAACTGCGGGTACGAGGCGCCCCGTCCCGGCGTAGCGCCCGCCGCGGCGGTACTCGATCGGTACCTGCTCGAAACCGACCCAGGCCACCATCCCGCGCAGGAATCGGCGCCGCTCCGGCATCGCCTTGATCGCCTCGACCACCCGGCGCGACATGACCCTGAAATCACCCGCCTGGCCCTGGTACGGGACTCGCGCGATCCGCGCCATCAGCCCGTAGAACCCGGTCGCGAGGACCCGTTTGACCGCGCTCTCGTCGCGTCCGATCCGCCGCGCGTAGGCGACGTCAGCGCCGGCGAGCACGGCACCGAGCATCTCCGGCACCAATTCTGGGGGGTCCTGCAGGTCGGCGTGCATCAGCGCCACGTTGGCGCCGACGGCGTGGTCCAGGCCCGCCGACATCGCGACCTCCATGCCGAAGTTGCGCGAGAGCTTGACGAGCGCGACCGACGGTTCGCCTGGCTCGATCCACGCTTTGATCAGCTCGACGGATCGATCTGTGGAGCCGTCGTCGACGTACACGATCTCAGTCGCGCCGTCGATCGCGGCCAGCGCTTCCGATAGGCGCCGGTGCAGCTCCGGCAGGCTCGCCTGTTCGTTGAAGACCGGGACTACCACTGACAGAACGACTCCGTCAGCCGCTGGCGAGGCGCTCATTGTCCGCGCAGACTAGTGGTCTCTCACGCAAATGCGTTCGCATTCGAGGCACGACCGCACTTGTGTGAGCGACCACTTAGCCGCCACCGCCCATCGGCGGATCCCGGACGCGGGCATGGTTACAATCGCGCGCCTTGGAGCAGCAGGCTTACCGCGGTCAGTTCGAGCTCGAGGACGAGCATTGGTGGTTCAAGGGCAGGCGAGCGGTGATCTGGGCGCTGCTCGCGCGAGCGGGCGTGACCGGGTCGCGGCGAGCGGGCGTGACCGGGTCGCGCCCCGAGGCCAGTGGCTCGCTGCGGGTGCTCGATGCGGGCTGCGGCACCGGGCGCAATCTGCTCGAATTCGGTGTCCTGGGGCCGGTGCAGGGCGTCGAGATCTCCTCCGAGGCGATCGAGTTCTGCGCGGCTCGAGGGATCCACGGCATCACCCAGGCGCCGATCGAGGAGATGCCGTTCAACGACGGCTCGTTCGAGCTCGTGCTCGCGACCGACGTGATCGAGCACCTCGACGATGACCGTCGCGCGCTGCGCGAGATATGGCGTGTGGCCGCACCCGGCGCCTGGCTGCTGGTCACGGTGCCGGCGTACAGATGGCTGTGGGGACCGCACGACGAGATCTACCACCACGTCCGCCGTTACACGCTCAGATCGCTGCGTGAGTCCCTACTAGCCGGTGGCTGGAGCCCGGTCGTCTGGAGCTATTTCAACTCGCTGCTGCTGCCGCCGGCCGCCGCGGTCCGTCTGGCGGCCCGGGTCCGGCACTCGGACGGCGACGGTCGCCTCGATGTCAACCTGACGCCGCCGGCGCTCAACCGGGCACTGCTGGCGCCGATGGAGCTCGAGGCGGCGCTGATCAAGCGCGGCGTCCGGTTCCCGGCCGGGGTCTCGATCGGCATCGTCTGCCGCCGCGCAGCGTAGCTCGCCGGCGACCGCGCATCTGGAAGACTTGCGGCGTGGCAGGGTCCAGCGGGAGCTTCCGCATGCGCCTCGGCGTGGTCGCTCTGGTTGCGCTGGCCCTGCGGATCGTGTACGTCCTGGCGTTTGCGCCGGTGCCCGCTCAGGCCCCTGATGACACGTTCTGGTTCGCGTTCGTAAGCGACCAGATCGTGCTCGGGCACGGATTCGTGATCGGGCACGGCGCTTTGTTCAGCCCGGGCTTCCACACGGTCGCGACCGCGCTGCATCCTCCGCTGTATCCGCTCGTTCTGGCCGGCATACGCGAGCTGGGCGTGACGAGCGCCAAGAATCTGTTGTGGCTCGGGCCGCTGACCGGGACGATCACGGTGATCGGCATCGGGCTCCTCGGCCGCGCCCTCGGTGGGCCGGTCGTCGGACTGATCGGCGGCGGGAATCGCCGCCGTCTATCCGCTCCTGATCGTCGCCGATGGCGCGCTCCTCAGCGAGACCCTGTACGGAACGACGATCGTGCTGGTGCTCGCGGCCGCTCTCGCGCTGGCTCGAAATCCCGACATCAAGTGGTCCGCCGGCCTGGGCGTCGCAATCGGGCTTGCGTCGCTCGTGCGACCGGAGGCGCTCGGCCTGGTCGTCTTGCTCGCGTTGCCGTTGGCCTGGCGCGGTGCGGGCGGCTTCAGGCGCGCCGCCCGATTGGTGATTACGGTCGGCTGCTCGCTCGTGGTGATTCTGCCCTGGGTGATCCGCAACGAGGACGCGCTGGGGACCCTGACGCTGTCCACCAATGACGGCGTCACGCTCATAGACGCCAACTGCCACGCGACTTATTACGGCCGCTACCTCGGCTACCTGTCCGGTTACTGCACGCCCTCTCACCTGACCGGTAACGAAGCGCATCAGGACGCCACGTTGCGCAGCCGTGGCTTGCGGTACGCCGATGATCACTTGAGCCGCTTGCCCGTCGTCGTAGCGGCGCGGCTCGCGGCGACCTGGGGGCTGTTCCATCCCTTCCGGAGCAGCAACGACGAGGGACGCAACGTCACGGTATCCAACATCGGGGTTCTGTTCTATTACCCGCTCGCCGCGCTCGCTCTGCTGGGCGCGTGGGCTCTTCGGCGGCGACGTGCCGAGCTCTGGGTCCTGGTCGCACCGCTGGTTCTGGTGAGCCTCGTCTCGGCGGCCACATATGGGTCGCTGCGGCTGCGTTACCTCGCGGAGCTCCCGCTGGTGCTGCTGGCAGCCGTCGGGGTGTCCGAGACCCGTACCCGCTGGCTGGCGCGCCGAGCCGAGCCGGAGCCCGCGGTGGCCGCGAGCTGACCGACGGGGCGCGGAACGGTTGAGTCCACTACGGACTAATCGGTTCCAAGCGGCTGGCTTCGCAGGCTCGGGTCCACGCCCCGCCGGGCGCGGAGCAGCTCGCCGAGCAGCGAGCGCTCTCGATGCGCGGCGCTCGCCGTATAGACGCCGACGAACAGCACCAGCTCGCAGATCGCCTGCAAAAGTGTCCGCTTGCCGCCCCACAGCGCCACGCGCAGCGCGACCGTCAACAGCGTCGCGGCGGCGAGCGGCGGCAGCGTCGGTGCGAGCAGTGTCCGGAAGCGGACCCCGGGCAGCAGCCGGCGGGTGTAGACCGCGCGCACCGACATCGACACCAGCGCCGCCAGGATCCGGCCGATCACGAAGCCGTGAAAGCCGTCCAGCAGCAGGCCGCCTATCCCCAGCACGACGAACGCGGTCGCGCCCGCGACCGCTTCCACCGCCGCCGGCCGCGTCTCGCCGCGGGCGCGATAGAACGAGAACCAGTTGAAGCCCAGCTGCGTGATTGCGCCGACGATCGCGAGCCCCTGGAGCAAGATCACGGCCGGCTCCCACTTCGGACCGAGCACGAAGTGGACCAGGTCGGGCGCGAACAGCACGATCCCGACCGCGTACGGCAGCACCCACATCAGGGTCGCGCGATTTGACTTCTCGTACAGCTCCTCGAGCGCGCGTGTCTGATCCTTGATCGCGCAGATCGCCGGGTAGATCGTCGCCGTGATGATCTGGTCAGCGCGGTCGATGTAGCGGGTCAGCGTCACCGCGAGCGTGATGAACCCGGCCGCCGCCAGATCGTCGTGGAGCTTGATCGCGAGAATTTGCCCCTGGGCGATGAACATCGCCGCGATCACGGTGACGAACACAGGCGCCGAGAAGCTCAGGTACCGGCGCGCCACCGCGCGGTCGTAGCGGAACGCGAGCCGGTACGGGGAGCTCACGATCGTGATCGGCACCGCCACCAGATAGCCCGCGATCTGGCCGACGATCAGGCTCCACACCCCGAGGCTGGTCGCGGCCGCCAGCGGGATCGTGACGCAGAAGCAGACGAACGGCTGGATCGCCTGCAGCGAGCGCTGGCGCCGGTAGTCCATGCGGCGGAAGAAGATCCACAGCGGCGCCTGCAGCGCGAACGCGATCGGCAGGTACGCGAGGCTCGCCATCAGCGGCAGCAGCTGGTGTTCCTTGTAGATCAGCGCGACCAGCGGCGCGCCGACCAGGATCACGACAGACATCCCGAGCGAGAGTCCGAAGTCGAGTGTGAACGCGTACCGGAATTCGGCCGGCTGGTCGGGCTCGTCCTGGGCCACGAACGCCTCGTCGACGCCGACGCGCTTGAGCGCGATCAGCGAGATCACGGTCGTCGAGACGACCCCGTAGAGCCCGATCGCGACCGGGCCCAGCAGTCGCGTGACGACCAGCCCCTGAATCAGCACCAGCGCATCGATTCCGATGAGGAAAAGACTCGTGATGGCCGCTCCGCGCACGGTTCGATGGCGCAACTCCTGGCGAGGGAACGAGAGCCGATCGCTCATTTGCGGACGAGCACCTCGTAGTCGCCGTAGCGCGCGCGGCGCCCGAAGTTCTTGGCGATGTAGCGGTCGAGGATGTGAACGCCGCTCGAGCGGCTCGCGCCGTCGTGTTCGTTGAGCGTCGCCAGTGGGCTCAGCCAGCGCACGATCACGCGCGTGTGCGACTGCTGCAGCGAGGCGATGATCTCGCGCTGGACCGGTGCGGTGGTCACGAGGCCCGGCTGCATCACGTCGTAGCGGGTCGGGTTCGGGTGCCCGAGGATGATGTACAGCAGCGGGTCGCCCGCCTGCACGAGGTCAAAGCGCGGGTTGGCGACGAAGATCGGCTCGCCCGGCTTGGTCAAGCGCGCGACCGTCTGGTCGAGCTGTGTGAGCGCCCGCGCGTCGGCGACGCCGGTCTGCACGCCGTCGGCGGCCGGCCCGGGGACGGCCGCAAGCGCCCCCGGATGCAGGAACTGGCCGGCGCGGCGGTCGAGCCCGTGCAGTGCGATCAGCGCCAGCGCGACGAGCAGCGCGACCCGGAGCGCGCGTCCCTCGGTAGCGGCGGCGACGCCCGCCAACGCGACCGCGAGCACCGGCGACAGCGGCACAAGGTGGTACAGATCGGTCCGACCGAGCAGGTACGCCAAGCCAACGACGACCAGCGGCCCTAACGCCAGCAGGCTCGGGTCAAACCCCCGCGCGCGGCTCGCCTGCGCCGCGATTCCGCCGTGCAGCGCCGAGGTCGCGCGCGGCGAGACGGCGAGCCGTCTTCGGATCGCGAGCGTCACCGCCAGCGCCCAGAGCGCGGACGAGATCACCAGGATCAGCGGGATGTAGAACTCGAGCAGCTTGTTGGGACGCAGCGGGCCGTCGAAGTCAAGCGGGAACGGCAGCCGCTGCAGGCTCTGGATCGAGTAGAAGCCGATCGTGTCGTGGTACATGGCGCCGCCCGCGACGATGAAGAACGGCGCGAGCGACGCGAGCGCGACGACCACCGCGACCGCGAGACTGCGCAACCGCGTCCCGGGCGGCCCCTCGAGCAAGATTCCGAGGATCGCGGCGACGCCGATCTCGAACCTGAACAGGCACGCCAGCCCCGCCAGTACCCCGGCCAGCACCGGCCGCTTGCGAATCGCCAGCAGCGCCGCGAACGCGAGCGCCAGCGCCGGCGGGTTCGGCCCCGGGTTGGACGGAAACGCCATCGCGCCTGCGACCGCCAGCCACGCGCCGAGCGCGTAGCTCTCGGGCGCGTGCCGGCGCGCGAGCCGGTAGGCCAGCAGCGCGATCGTCGCGTCGGTCAGCACCCCGACGACCCTCCAAGCGAGCAGCGACGGGCCGAACACGAGCTGCAGCAGCGCCAGCACGAGCGGCTGCCCGGGCGGGTAGTTGGACCAGAAGTCGCGGTATGGCCACTGTCCGGACGCGATCCGGGCGCCGGCCTGCAGGATCAGGCCCTCGTCGTGGGGCGAGATGCCCTGCAGGATCGTGAACCCCGATAGCGCGGCCGCGAGCACGAACAGGACCACCTGCAGCGCGACGCTCGGGGACCCGTCACGCGGACGCGCGGCGTGGCGCGCGCCCACCGACGGGCGCAGGAACGGTTTGCGCTGTGATGCCGTGCCGGCGCTCACGCGACAAGCCTTCTTTTTGTACGCGAGCGGATCGGGCGCTCGGGCACCGCGACCTCGACCGCCACGACGGACCCCGCGCGCAGCCGGCGGCGGTCGGCGAGCACGGTCGGGAGCGCTCGCAGCGCCGCCAGTGCCCCGCTCAGGTGGACGCGCAGCCGCCGCTCCTGAAACGCATGCCACGCCCAGCCGAGCTGGCGGTAGCCGACCTGCGGCGCCCAGCGAAGCGGGAACGCCTTCGCCACCAGCAGCAGCGTATTGCGCTCGATCCAATGCTCGGCGGGCGGGTCCAGCTGCCACGCCGAGCCGCCGCCGGCGTGCAACGCGACCGCCGGCTCGTACGCGCAGCGCCAGCCGGCGAGCGCCAGCCGCAGCCCCAGGTCGACGTCCTCCAGATACGAGAACAGCCGCTCGTCAAAGCCGCCCACCGACGTGATCGCCTCGCGCCGGTAGAGCGCCGCGCCAGCGCACGGGGCGAACGCTTCGCCCGGTTTGTCGAACCGCCCGTCGTCGACCTCGAACCGACCGCGCTGCTCGCAGACGCCATCGCGGCGCAGGAAGTCGCCCGTGTCATACAGCCGGCGCGGGTCGTCCATCTGCACCATCTTGCAGGCCACCGCGGCCAGTCGATCGTCCGCCGCGAGCGCGTTTGCGGTCCGCTCGATCCAATCGGAGGCCAGCACCACGTCGGTGTTGACCAACGCGACCGCGGGCGCGCTCGCAGCCTCGACGCCGCGGTTGGCCGCGAAAGCGAACCCCGTGTTGCGCCCCAGCTCGATGATCCGCAGTGGCAGCCCGTCCGGCGCCGGCATCGCGGTCGAACCGTCGGTCGAACCGTTGTCGACGATGATCACCTCGCTGGCCGGCGTCGTCTGGCCCGCCAGCCCCTCGAGGCACCGCTCCAGCCAACGCCGCCCGTTCCAGTTTGGAACAACTACGGCGACTTCCATTGATCAGCGGCCTCCGGGGTGTAGACCGGCAGCGAGTGTATCCGTCAGCGTGGTCTGTACGGTCCGCGTGACCGTTTGTGAGCGCGGTCGGTACGGTCCGTACAGCCGTTCGCCAGCGCTGTCGGTACGGGTCCGCATGACCGCACGTGAGCGCGGTCGGTACGGTCCGCACAATGGTGCAGCGAGCGTTGCGGGTGTGCGTCGACGCTCGTCATCTGGGCGGCGGCCGGGGCGTCGCGCGCTACACGTCGCAGCTGCTGACTGCGCTGGCGCGCGAGTATCCCGACGACCGGTGGCTGCTCATCAACCACCACCCGATATCCAGACGGCTCCTGTTCGGCTCCGCGGCGCTGACCGGGCGACCGCGCCTTGACCGGCTGTTTCGCCAACCCGTCGACGTCATCTGGATCCCTGCCGTCGCGCCCGTCGCGGTGTCGCCGTCGATGCCGTACGTGCTGACGGTCCACGACACGAGCTTCGAGCAGCGCCCGCGCGACTTCACGGCGTATGAGCGGCTCTGGCACAGCCTGGCTCGTCCGCGCTCGCTCGCCGCCCGTGCCCGGTTCGTGATCGTCCCGTCGGCGCCGGTCCGCGACGAGCTCGTAGATCGATGGGGGCTCGCCCCCGAGCGCGTCCGCGTCGTGCCCGAAGGGGTCGAGCTGCCAGCGCATCCGTCGCCCCCACCGACGGCGACGCCGTACCTGCTGGCGGTCGGCGCGCTGGAGCCGCGCAAAGCACCGCTGCTGCTGCGCGACGCCTACGCGCGTGCCCGGGAGCACGGCCTCGAGGCGAGGCTCGTGTTCGCGGGCGAGGGCCGGCTCGCGAACGGTCTCGCGGGCACGCCGGGCGTGGAGCTGCGCGGCCGCGTCAGCGACGATGAGCTCGACGCTCTGTACCGCGGCGCCCTTGCGCTGGTCGTCCCGTCGTTGCTCGAGGGCTACGGGCTGCCGCTGCGCGAGGCGCTCGCGCGCGGGACCCCGGCTGTGATTAGCGACCTACCCGTGTTCGGCCCCGAGCTGTCGCCGGCCGTGATCCGAGTCCCACCCGGCGACGAGCAGGCCCTGACCCGCGCGCTGCTGGAGCTGCCCGCCCACCGCGACCGGCTCGCGGCCGCCGCGCCGGCGACCGTCGCCGGTCTCACATGGAGCGATGCCGCACGTCAGACCCGCGCGGTGCTCGCCGAGGCCGCGGCTGAGAACGCTCTACACCTATGCGGTGGTTAACGTTCCAAGCCCCGGCTCCGAACCTAGCCCGCGGCGCCTGCTTTGACCGCCCGCGCCTGCTTGACGCGCGCGGTCTTGTCCAACTCGACCTTGCGCAGCCGTACCGCATGCGGCGTGACCTCGACCGACTCGTCGGCGCGCAGGAACTCGAGCGCCTGGTCGAGCGACAGCTCGCGCTTGGGCACCAGCCGCACGAGCTCGTCGGCGGTCGACGAGCGCATGTTGGTCAGGTGCTTCTCCTTGCAGGCGTTGACGTCGAGGTCCTCGGCGCGCGAGTTCTCACCGACGATCATCCCCTCGTAGACCTGATCGCCGGGCTCGACGAACAGCGTCCCGCGCTCCTGGAGGTTGAACAGCGCGAACGCCGCCACCGTCCCGCGGCGATCGGACACCAGCGACCCGGTCGGCCGCGTGCGCAGCTCGCCGTGCCATGGCTCCCAGCGGTCGAACACGTGGTGCACGATCCCAGTCCCGCGCGTCTCGGTCAGAAACTCGGTCCGGAAACCGATCAGCCCCCGCGCCGGCACCAGGTACTCCATCCGCACCCAGCCGGTCCCGTGGTTGACCATCTGCTCGAGTCGGCCCTTGCGCAGCGCCACTAGCTGGGTGATCACGCCCACGTACTCCTCCGGCGCATCGATGCTCATCCGCTCGACCGGCTCGCAGATACTCCCGTCGACCTCACGCGTCACGACCTGGGGCTTGCCGACCGTCAGCTCGAAGCCCTCGCGGCGCATCAGTTCGACCAGCACCGCGAGCGCGAGCTCGCCGCGCCCCTGTACCTCCCACGTGTCGGGCCGCTCGGTTTCGTCGACCCGCAGCGACACGTTGCCGACCAGCTCGCGTTCGAGCCGCGCCTTGACCTGGCTGGCGGTCAGCAGCGTTCCATCCTGGCCCGCCAGCGGCGAGCTGTTGATCCCGATCGTCACCGACAGCGAGGGCTCGTCGACGGTGATCACCGGCAGCGGCCGCGGATCGTCGGCGTCAGCGAGCGTCTCGCCGATCGTGATCTCCGGGATCCCGGCGACCGAGATGATCTCGCCCGCCCGCGCCTCGACGGCTTCGACGCGATCCAGCGCCTCGGTCACGTAGAGCTCCGAGACCCTGACACGCTCGACGGCCCCATCGCTGCGGCACCAGGCGACGGTCTCGCCGCGCCGGATCACGCCGTGACGTACGCGGCAGATCGCCAGCCTGCCCACGTACGGCGAGGCGTCGAGATTGGTGACGTGCGCCTGCAGTGGGTGGTCCGGGTCGTACTCGGGTGCCGGCACGTGCTCGACCAGCAGCTCGAGCAGCGGCCGCAAGTCGGTCCCCGGCGAAGCTGGGTCCAGCGACGCCTGTCCCGCCCGGGCGTTCGTGTAGACGATCGGAAACTCGATCTGGGATTCGTCGGCGTCGAGGTCGAGGAACAGCTCGTAGACCTCGTCGACGACCTCGTCGACCCGCGCATCGGGGCGGTCGATCTTGTTGATCACGAGGATCACCGGCAGCCGCCGCTCGAGCGCCTTGCGCAGGACGAACCGGGTCTGTGGCAGCGGACCCTCGCTGGCGTCGACCAGCAGCAGCACGCCGTCGACCATCGTCAAGCCGCGCTCGACCTCGCCGCCGAAGTCCGCGTGGCCCGGCGTGTCGACGATGTTCAGCTTCACGCCGCCGTAGCGGATCGCCGTGTTCTTGGCGAGGATCGTGATCCCCTTCTCGCGCTCGAGGTCCATCGAGTCGAGCACCCGCTCGGCGACCGTCTGGCCACTGCGGAAGGCGCCGGACTGCCACAGCAGCGCGTCGACCAGCGTCGTCTTGCCGTGGTCGACGTGGGCGATGATCGCGATGTTGCGGATGTCCGAGCGCAAGGCCATTGGTGCGCTCCGAGCTTAGACGGCGCACGCGCACCGCCGATCGCGTACGGTTCCGCGCCGTGAATCGACTCTCGAACCTTCATTTGCACCGTCGTCGCAGCGCTTTGCGCGCTCGCAGTAGGGACCGCACTCGCGGCAGCGCCTTCGCATATAACTCCGGTCGCACGCACAGCCGCGCGCGCGCGCGTCCACATCCAGCACGTGTTCGTGATCGTGCTCGAGAACGAATCAGCCTCGACCACGTTCGGCGCCAACTCGCCGGCGCCCTACCTCGCGCACACGCTGACTAAACAGGGCGCGTTCCTCCCCAACTACTACGGCGTCGGCCACCACAGCCTCGACAACTACATCGCGATGATCAGCGGCCAGGCGCCCAACACCGACACCGATGCCGACTGTGGCGATTACGTCAACTTCCCGAGCTACGCGATCGCCGCCCACGGGCAGCAGAAGGGCAGCGGCTGCGTCTACCCGGCCGCTATCCCGACGATCGCCTCGCAGCTCGACGCCGCTAAGGACACGTGGCGCGACTACAACCAGGACATGGGCGCAGACCCGGCGCGTGAGTCGGCGACCTGCGGGCATCCGACGCTCGGCGGCCCTGACAACACGGAGGTCGCGACCCCGACCGACATGTACGCCACCCGCCACGACCCGTTCGTCTACTTCCACTCGATCATCGACAACCGCTCGCTGTGTGACTCGCACGTGGTCAACCTCAACGATCTACCCAAGGACCTGAGCCGCGTCTCGACGACGCGCAACTACACGTTCATCACGCCCGACCTGTGTGACGACGGCCACGACTCGCCGTGTGCCGACGGCGAGCCCGGCGGGCTGCCGCAGGCCGACAAGTTCCTGAAAACGTGGGTCCCGAAGATCACCGCCTCGAAGGCCTACCGTCAGGACGGATTGCTGATCATCACGTTCGACGAGGCCGCGACCACCGACGCGACCTCGTGCTGCGGCGAGATCCCCGGACCGGGCACGGCGCTGCCCGGTGGGACCGGCCCCGGCGGCGGGCGCGTCGGCGCGGTGTTGCTGTCGCCCTGTATCGCTCCGGGCACGGTCGCCAAGACGCCCTACAACCACTACACGATGCTCGGTAGCGTCGAGAACATCTTCGGTCTGAAGCACCTCGGCTATGCGGGGCTGCGGGGCGAGCGCTACTTCGGCAGCGACATCTTCAAGCGATCATGCGGCCCGTGACGCGGGCCGTCCGCGTGTTCGGGGCCCGCTAGGACGTTTCGTCGTCGCGCTTGACTAACTCGTCGTCGCGCTTCGCGGATTCGTCCTCGCGCTTGGCGAACTCGTCGTCGCGCTTGGCGAACTCAGTGGACCGCCCCACAGACTCGGGCGCCGCGCCCGGAACCTCGCCGTCGGCACCCGGCTCGAGCTCACGCCGCGCGCCCGCTTCGAGCTCGCCGGTGGCGGGCGGCGCACTCGCAGACCCTTCCTGAGGTCCCCTCGCCTGCCCGAGCGCGTCGATCATCGGCCGCATCAGGTCGATCGGCATCGGGAACACGATCGTCGAGCTGTTGCCGCCGATCTCCCGGAGCGTCTGCAGGTAGCGAAGCTGGAGCGTGACCGGGTTGTTGCCGATCGTGTCGGCCGCGTCGCGCAACCGCGTCGCTGCCTGCGCCTCGCCTTCGGCGTTGATGATCTTCGCCCGCCGCTCGCGCTCGGCTTCGGCCTGACGAGCGATCGCGTGCTGCATCCGCTCGGGGATCTCGACGTCCTTGATCTCGACCGTGGTGACCTTGATCCCCCAGGGCTCGGTCTGCTCGTCGATCACCTTCTGCAGTGACTCGTTGAGGTGCTCGCGGTCGGCCAGCAGCCCGTCGAGATCGGCGACGCCCAGCACTGACCGCAGCGACGTCTGCGCGATCTGCTGCGTCGCGGCTGCGAAGCTTTCGACCTCGGTCACCGCGCGGCGCGCGTCGATCACCCGGTAATAGACGACCGCCGTGACGCGTGCGGGAACGTTGTCGCGCGTGATGATCTCCTGCGGCGGCACGGTGAGCGTGACTGTTCGCAAGCTGACCTTGACCATGCGGTCGATCGAGGGGATGAGCAGAATCAGCCCCGGCCCCCGCAGCTCCATCAGCCGCCCGAGCCGGAACATCACGCCGCGCTCGTATTCGCGCAGGACCCTGATCGCGCTCGCTGTCGCAGCCAGCGCGACCACCAGAATCACGCTCAGGACGATGATGATTGCGGTTATCACGGCAGCTCCCATTCCTCGGCTCGGCGGACGCACAGCGTCAGGCCCGTCAGTCGCTCGACCACGACCTGATCGCCCGCGTGCAACTCGTGCTCTTCAATCGACGATCGCCGGGCGTCCCACAGCGACCCGTCAAGCGCGACGCTGCCGGTCTTCTCAGTCCAACTGCGAACCACCCCCACGTGACCGACGATCCCTTCCGCGCCGGTCATCACGCGCAGCCGCCGGGCGGCCGCTCCGCGTGAGACTGACAACGCCAGCACGCCGCCGCCCGCGGCAAGCAGGCCACCGGCCACCAGCACCCCGAGCAGGACCCCGGCGCCGAGCCCGCTGAGCGCCAGCACTGCTCCGACCGCCATTGTGATCAGCCCCGCGCCACCGGCGATCCCGTGCGTGGGGTAGTGCGCTTCGGCGACGGCCACCACCGCACCCAAAACCAGCAGCACGATTCCGAGTTCAGTCACTCCTTAATCGTACGCCTCGAATTTCGCTACTTAGGCCGTTGTAAGCAGGCGTTAAGTGCCGACGACGGTTTTCCCTCGAGCGGCAGGCCGGATTTGGCACTTGTCGCCCGGAGCATCATCATGCAATGACATCCCCGACCCGGAGGCCGCCCGATGAACACTGAGGAACTGCACCAGCTGGCCCAGCGCCTGCGGATCGACTCGATCCGGGCGGCGGCAGCCGCCTCCTCGGGCCATCCGACCTCGTCGATGTCGGCTGCCGACCTGATGGCGGTTCTGCTCGCCCACCACCTGCACTACGACTTCGGGCTCCCAGACAACCCCGGAAACGACCATCTGATCTTCTCCAAAGGTCACGCGTCGCCGCTGTTGTACTCGATGTACCGCGCCGCGGGCGCGATCTCCGACGAAGAGCTCTTGACCTTCAGGAAGTTCGGCTCGCGGCTCGAGGGCCATCCGACACCGGTCTTGCCGTGGGTCGACGTGGCGACAGGCTCACTGGGTCAGGGGTTCCCGATCGCTGCTGGGCTCGCCCTCTGCGGCCGCGAGCTCGACCGGATCCCATACCGCGTCTGGTGTCTGTGCGGCGATTCTGAGATGGCCGAGGGCTCGATCTGGGAGGCGGTCGAACACGCCGGCGTGCAGCGGCTCGACAAGCTGGTCGCGATCATCGACGTCAACCGGCTCGGTCAGCGTGGCCCGACGATGCACGGTTGGGATCTCGATTCCTACAGTGGCCGCGCGGTGGCAAACGGATGGCACGCGATCGAGATCGACGGCCACGACATCGAGGAGATCGACCGCGCCTACGAGGAGGCTGTCGCGACCACCGGCCGGCCGACGATGATCGTCGCCCGGACCGTCAAGGGCTACGGCGCGAGCGAGACGGCCGACGTCGAGGGCAAGCACGGCCAGCCGCTCAAGGATCCTGAAAAGGCGATCCACGAGCTCGGTGACGTGCCGCCCATCCATGTCGATGTCGCCAAGCCGACAATCTCCGGTGAGCCGCACCGTTTCGACTCAGACCCGAGCGCCGCATTGCCGAGCTACGAGCTCGGGGGTGACCCGGTACCGACGCGCAAGGCATTCGGCGACGGGGTGGCGGCGCTCATGCGCCGCCGTGGGGACGTCACCGCGATCGACGGCGAGGTCGGCAACTCGACCCACCTCGACGAGGCTCTGAAGGTCGATCCGGAGCGCTATTTCGAGGTCTATATCGCCGAGCAGATGCTGATCTCGACCGCGGTCGCGTTCCAGGTCCGCGGCTGGACGCCGGTCGCTTCCACGTTCGCGGCCTTCATGTCGCGGGCCTACGACTTCGTCCGGATGGCGGCGATCTCGCGCGCCAAGCTGTGCCTCAACGGCTCGCACGCGGGCGTCTCGATCGGCGAGGACGGACCGTCACAGATGGCGCTCGAGGATCTCGCCGAGTTCCGCGCGATCAGCGGCTCAATCGTGCTCTACCCAAGCGATCCCAACCAGACCGTCAAGCTCGTCGCCGCAATGGCTGACTATGACGGGATCTCGTACCTGCGCTCCACGCGCGGCGGCTTCGACACGATCTACGGTCCCGACGAGCAGTTCACGGTCGGCGGCTCGCGCGTCGTGCGCGAGTCAGACAACGACCAGGTCGCCCTGATCGGTGCCGGTGTGACGCTCCACGAGGCGATCAAGGCCGCGGACGCGCTCGCACAAGACGGCATCAATGCACGTGTGATCGACCTCTACTCCGTCAAGCCGGTCGATGTCGAGACGCTCGCCGATGCGGTCCACGCGACCGGCGGGCGGCTCGTCGTCGCCGAGGATCACTGGCCCCAGGGGGGCCTCGGTGCCGCGGTCCTCGATGCGTTCGCGGACGCCGACGAGCGTCCGCGGGTCGTCAAGCTCGGCGTCACCCACCTGCCCGGCTCGGGCACGCCGGCCCAGCTGCTGGCCGACTGCGGGATCGACGCCGACCACATCGTGCGCGCCGCGCGGAGGCTGGTCGAGCTCGGACCGCAGATTGGGCAGTCGCTCGCCGCGCGCGCGGATTAGGGGGACCGGTCGCTCAGTCTTCGTTGGGCATCGCGCAGCGCTGCCCTGGTCTCGGTCCCGAGCCGCCTGATCACCTCGGCCGCCGGAGCCTCCTCGGCGAGCGAATAAGCCTGCCCGGCCCACAGATTTACTGCCTCCGCGTCGCCTGCCTGGCGCGCCGCGGCGCGGACCGGCGTCGTCAGGTGATGGATGTCCGGGTAGGCGATCGGCGCCTCGGCGCTGTGCTCAGACAGGAAGCGGTTGACGATCCCGCGCGCGTTGCGACCGCTGAACGCGCGGGTCAGGGCGGTCGCGCGTTCCAAGCGCAGCGCCTGGCGGTGCGGCTCCGAGGTCCCCGCCTCCGGAGTCAGCATTAACGCGCTGCCGACCTGGGCCGCCTGCGCCCCGGCGCACAGGACCGCGGCGACGGCTGCGCCATCGGCGATCCCGCCGGCCGCGACCAGCGGCAGGTCGACCCGGCGCGCGATCAGACGCAGCGCCGCGAGCAGCCCGAGCTCCAAGGCGTCCGGGCCGTCGGCGAAGTACCCCCGGTGACCGCCGGCCTCAAACCCCTGGACGACGAGCGCGTCCGCGCCCTGGTCGCGTGCCTGTGTGGCCTCGTCGGGGTTCGTAACCGTGACCCAGACCTCGGCGCCGGCGTCGTGCAGCGACGCGGCCACATCCGCGGTCGGGCAACCGAACGTGAACGAGACGATCTCGACGCGCTCGTCGATCGCGAGCGCGACCTTGGTCTCGAAGTGGTCGTCGTCGTGGCGCAGCTCGCCGAGCTCGACCGCGGCGTGATCCGCTTCCGGCTGCAGGCTCGCCGCATACCGCTCGACCGCTTCGGGGTCGCTGACGCGCGCCGGCGGCGCGAAGATGTTGACCGCAAACGGCCGCGTGCTCAGCGTGCGCAGTTCCCGGATGTCATCGCGCACTACGTCGGGGGACTCGTAGCCGGCCGCCAGGCACCCCAGCGCGCCTGCTTCGCCGGCCGCGGCTGCCAATCGCGGCGTCGAGACCCCGCCCGCGAGTGGGGCCTGGACAATGGGCTCCCGTAGGTCGGCGAGTTTCATTTCGGAGCGGCCAGCACTGCTCTCGCTGCATTGTGACCCGGAATCCCGCTGACCCCACCGCCGCGCCTGGCGCCGGCCCCGCAGAGCCACACGTTGTCGTGTGCGGTCTCGACCCCCCAGCGCCCCAGCTCGCCGTCCGACTCCGCGAACGGCCAAGCGAGATCGCGGTGAAAGATGTGTCCACCGGGCATCCCGAGCTGTTCTTCGACCTCCAGCGGCGTCAGCACCTCGAGGCACGGAGCACCGTCGCGGTCGAGCAACAGGCACTCCCCGATCGGCTCGGCGAGGACCGAGTCCAGCGATCTCAGCGTCGCCTCGACCGCCTCGCGCTTGGCCTGGTCATGGTCAGCTCTAAACAGCCGCGCCGGCATGTGGAGGCCAAACAGCGTCAGCGTCTGAACGCCGGCGGCCTGTAGGTCTTCGGCCAGGATCGTCGGATCGGTCAGCGAGTGGCAGTACAGCTCGCACGGCGGGAGCGTCGGAATCTGACCGGCGCAGGCCTGGTCGTAGGCGACCTGCAACTGCTCGTAGCTCTCGTTGACGTGGAACGTGCCCGCGAACGCTTGCTCGGGCCTGACGAGCGAATCGCGTAGCCGTGGCAGGCGCTTGAGCAGCATGTTGACCTTCAGCTGCGACCCCTCGGGCGCCGGATCCGTTGACGGCTCGCCCAGCAGCTCCGACAGGACCGCTGGCGCGACGTTTGCGAGCACGTGGCGGCCGCGCTCGCGCCTCCCGTCGGCGCAGCTGACCTCGGCCTGTTCGGAGCCGGTGTCAATCGATCTGACTTCTACGTCGATGCGGATCTCCGCGCCAGCGTCTAGCGCCGTCTGCGCGAGCCGGCTGCTCAACGCGCCCATCCCGCCGACCGGTACCTTCCACAGTCCGGTTCCGTCGCCGATCACGTGGTAGAGAAAGCAGCGGTTCTGGCGCAGCAGCGGGTCGCCCGCGGGCGCGAACGTCCCGATCGTCGCGTCGGTCAGCACGACACCCTTGAGCAGATCCGATTCGAACGTCCGGTCGAGCAACTGTCCGAGCGGTTCGTCGAACAGCCCTGTCCAGACGTCGTCGTCGGCTACCCGCTCCCGCAGCTGCTCACGCGATCGCAGCGGCCGGGTGAGCGACGGCGAGGTCCGGCGCGCGACATCCGCGAGCGTCGCGTAAAAGCGCTTCCAGGTTGCAAACGCCGCCTGGTCGCCAGTCACGCTGGACATCGACGCGCTCGTCTGGCGCTCGTCGGAACTGACCAGCAATCCGGAATCACCGACGGGCGTGTAGGAGCTGATCGCGCGGGTGCGCAGCTCCACCCCCAGACCGAGCTCGCCCGCCAGCGCGCCCGGGAACAGGCTGACCAGATACGAGTAGCGCGACAGCCGCGCGTCGAGACCCTCGAACGGTCGGCCTGACACGGCGGCTCCGCCGACCTGCCCGCGGCGCTCGAGCACCAGCACGCGCTGGCCGGCGCGTGCCAGCAGCGTCGACGCGACGAGCCCGTTGTGCCCACCACCGACGACGATCGCGTCATAACTGGACATCGGCCGATCACCCTAGTGGGCTCGTCGTCATGTCGCAGGGCTTGCGGCAGGGTCCACAAGTGGCGATCTGCGTTAATCGCCCGGTGAGCTCTGACCGCGTGACCGTGAGGGAGGCAACGGCCGCCGACTGGGGGCAGATTTGGGCGTTCATGCGCGAGATCGTCGCCGCTGGCGAGACATACGCCTGGGACAGCCGGATGGACGAGGCGCAGGCGCGCGCGATCTGGATGCGCGAACCGCCCCGCCGCACGCTGGTCGCGGTCGACGGCGAGGGGCGCGTGGTGGGTACCGCCGAGATGGGACCTAACCACGGTGGCCCGGGCTCCCATGTGGCGACCGCCGGCTTCATGGTCGACGCCAACCACTCTGGCCACGGAGTGGGCCGGGCGCTGGGCGAGCGCGTGATCGCCCACGCGCAGACCGACGGCTATCGGGCGATCCAGTTCAACGCTGTCGTCGAGACCAACACCCGCGCGGTTGCGCTCTGGCGTTCTTTGGGGTTCGAGGTGCTGACGACGGTGCCCGAAGCCTTCCATCATCCGACTCGAGGGCTATGTCGGGCTGAACATCATGTACCTGCGCCTTTGAGGGTGGGCTTGACGAGCTTATAGCTAACGGTTAGCCTGACTACATAACCGTTAGCTACGAGCATCCCAGTGACTCCGAAACCCGCTGAACTGATCGCTCTCGAACCGCTCGAGGGCTACCAGCTGGGCGTCGTCCAAGAGGTACTGCTCGCCCTGCTGGCCAAGGAGGCGTCGTATGGCTACGAGCTCCGGGCGCGCCTGACGCTCGCGCTCGGGCCGTTGGCCGGAGCGCTCAACGCCGGACAGGTCTACGTGACGATGAACCGGCTCGAGCGGGCCGGGCTGGTCACCTCAGAGCGGGTTGGCCAGACTGACCGCCCCGATCGCAAGGTCTACGAGCTCACGGCCGCAGGGCGAGGGCGGATCCAGGAGTGGCTGAGCGACACCAGTTGGCCAAAGCCGGCGCCGGCGGAGTTTCACCTCAAACTGGTGGCCGCCGCCGCGGCCGGCCTCGCGGATCCCGTCGGAATCGTCGATCGCCAGCGGCGAGAGCTGCTGATCGCTCTCGGTCAAGCGCAGCGCGCCGCGCTCGCCGAGCCGGACGGGTCGGTCGCGGCGCTCCTGCTGGAAGGCGTCGTGCTACGGCTGCAGGCCGACCTGCGCTGGCTCGAGGCATGCGCGAGATATTGGAACTCAGCGAAGGGACCACGATGACCCCAGCATTGTCAGCCCGCGGACTGCGCAAGGAATACGGCAAAGGTGCTGCCCTCGTTCGCGCAGTCGACGGCATCAGCCTCGATGTGGCGCCGGGCGAGTCGCTCGCGATCGTCGGACCGAGCGGCTGCGGCAAATCGACGCTGCTGTACCTGCTCGGTGGGCTCGAGCGCCCGACGGCGGGCACGGTCCAGCTGGGCGAGCAGCAGCTCGAACGCATGCCCGAGGCGGGGCTCGCGCGGCTGCGGCGTCATGCGCTGGGGTTCGTGTTTCAGGCGTTTCATCTCGTCGACGAGTTGACCGCGCTCGAGAACGTCGAGCTGCCGGCGTTGCTGGCCGGCGGCTCGCCACGCAAAGCTCGCGAGCGCGCGACCGAGCTGCTCGAGCAGGTCGGCCTGACCGACCGTGCAGCGCACCTGCCGTCGGCACTGTCCGGCGGCCAGCGCCAGCGCGTCGCGATCGCCCGCGCGCTCGCAAACGAGCCGCTGGTGGTGTTGGCCGACGAGCCGACCGGCAACCTCGACAGCGCCGCGACGACCGATGTGCTGCGGCTGTTCGACCAGCTACACGCGAACGGCCAGACGCTGGTGACGGTGACCCACGATACGCGGATCGCCGCGACCGCCGACCGTCTGATCTCGATGCGCGATGGTGCGTTCGTCGACGAGACGAGGCTCGCTGGCGGCAGCGCCCGCAGTCTCAGCACGATGGCGGGTCTGGAGAGCTAGATGGGCCGGCTGCTGCTGATCGCGCGTCTGGTAATCGGCGACATCAAGCGCCGCCCGGTGCAATCCGCGCTGCTGGTGATCATGGTCCTCACGACCACTACTGCGCTGACGCTCGGGCTCGCCCTGCATGGCGAGAGCCAGAGCCTCTTTGCGCAAACGCGCGACGCGACGCGCGGCCCGGATGTCGTCGCCGAGACGGGTTTTGCTCCTGGGTCGAACCGCCCGTCGATACGGCAATTCGCACCGCTTCTCCATGCTCCTGGGATAGCCGGGACCGGTGGGCCGTACCCGGTCGCGTTCGTCCGGCTCACCGCGCCCGGGATCGAGGTTCCGGTACAGGCCGAGGGCCGGGATGTCGCGCCCGCTGCGATCGACAGGCCGCTGGTAGTCGCCGGCCACTGGATTAAGCCCGGCGACGCGGTGATCGAACGCGGTCTCGCGGACGCGCTCGGCCTTCACGTCGGCGGCGCGATTCGCATCGGGGGTCACCCGTTCCGCGTCAGCGGCATCGCAGTTGGCGCCCAACAACCGTTTTATCCCGCCTGCACGCCCGGCTTCGTGTGGCTCACCCGCGCCGATACACGAGCGCTCGCGACGCCCGGTCGTCCACTCGGCTACATCTTCGACATCAAGCTGACCAACCCCGCCGCGGCGCCCGACTTCGCCGACACGCGCGCGAGCAACGAGTTCGCCGTCAAGACCGGCAACGAGCCGTCGATCTTGGAGCCCTGGCAGATGGTCCGTCACGACGACTACCGGATCATCGGGCTCGATCAGAAGGTGTTGCTGATCGGGGCATGGCTTTTGTCGATGCTCGCGATCGCCAGCATCGCGGTTGTCGTCGGCGGCCGGATGACCGAGCAAACCCGTCGCGTTGGCGTGCTCAAGGCGGTTGGCGGCACCCCCTCGCTGATTGCAGTCGTGCTGCTGGCCGAGAACCTGCTGCTCGCGCTTGTCGCGGCGGTCGGTGGCTTGATCGCGGGTGAGTTGTTGGCGCCGCTGCTCACGACTCCGGGTCAGGGGCTGGTCGGCAATCAGGGAACCCCTCAGCTGACGGCCGGCGCTGTCGCGATCGTCGTCGGCCTCGCGTTCGCAGTCGCGGTACTGGCGACGCTCGCGCCGGCGATCCGAGGCGCTCGGACAAGCACCGTCAGGGCTCTCAACGACCCCGCCCATCCGCCGAAACGCCGCCCGTGGCTGATCGCGCTCTCCGCGCGGTTGCCGGTCCCGATGCTGTTTGGGCTGCGGCTCGCCGCGCGCCGGACGCGCCGCACGGTGCTGACGTGCGCTGGTCTGATGATCGCCGTCACGACGGTCGTGACCGTCCTGGTCGTCGAGCACGACCTCCAGGTCACCGAGCAGAAGCGCGCGCCCGTCGGGCTCTACATCGGCTCCAAGATCGGCGACAGCGCAAACCACGTGCTCCTCGTGCTGTGCGTGATCCTCGTGGTCCTGGCGACGATCGCCACCGTGTTCACGGCCTGGGCGACGACGATCGATGCCCAGGGCTCAACCGCGCTGGCGCGAGCGCTGGGCGCAACTCCCCGGCAGATCACCTCCGGGCTGACGACCGCGCAGTTACTGCCCGCGTTCGTCGCCGCGTGCTTGGGCATTCCCGCTGGGCTGCTGCTGTTCCGGTTGGCGGGCGGCAACCTGACGGAAGCACAACCACCGCTGCTGTGGTTGCTGGCGGTGATCCCTGGCACCCTGATCGCGGTCGCCGTGGTCAGCGCGATCCCGGCCCGGATCGGCGCCCACCGCTCGGTCGCCGAAGTCCTGCGCGCCGAATAGCGGGTGGTCCTCGGCGCGCTGATAACAGCGGCGTAACGCCGTTACGCGGTTGTTATCGCTCGCCAGCTACAACCAGGCTGGCCTGATGGGGACCAACGCCCGCGCCGGATTTACTGTCGTGCTCACAACCGTCAGCTGCGCAGCGGCGCTGGCCGCGTGCGGTGGCTCTTCACACAACTCGACCAACGGGGGTTCCAAGGGAAACGCCGGGGTCGCGTTCTCGGACTGCATGCGCTCGCACGGCGTCCCGAGCTTCCCGGATCCGAGCGGGGGCGGCGGGATCCAGATCAGCGCCGGTTCCGGGATCAATCCGCAATCCCCCGCCTTCCAGTCCGCCCAGAACGCGTGCATGAAGCTGCTGCCCGGGCCGTCCTCCAGAGGACAAGCGTCGGAGAGCCGCAAGCTCCAGTTGCTGACGCTCGCTCAGTGCATGCGGCGACACGGCCTCACCACGTTCCCCGACCCGACGAGCACGCCGCCATCACCCGGCAACGGCTTGGGCATAGCTTTCGGCGCCCCCGGCTCGTTTATCGCTGTGCCGCAGACGCTGATCCAGTCGCCGGGGTTCCAGCAGGCGGCGGCCGTCTGTGGCTTTCCCGGTGCGGGCAGGCTGAACCGGGCGAAATCGGCGCCGGCCCCGTGACCGCAAACCACGACCGATGGTCGTCCGGTAGGCACTCGGTGATCGTGACCCGCCGGGCGCGTGCTACGCGATCACGACCGCGAGCTTGATCGAGGGTCCGGCTGCAGCGTGGGCGACCGGATCAAACGGCGCGATCGTCGGATCGCGCGCGGCCAGTACTCGAGCCAGCCGCGCCGCCTGAGCTCGGGCGCCGGGCGCATACAGGATCACGGTCCCCGGAGGTCGCGACTGATCGAGGTTGCCGATCACGGCGACGACCACCTTACGGTCCTGCAACTGCCGGGCAAGGCGTCCAGCCGCGCCATTGACCGCGGTCGCGTTGAGCACCGCGATCGGGATGGTCGGTCCCACGGGGCGCGGAGCCCGCTTGACGGTATGAGCCGCAGCCGCTTTGCCGCTGCCCACCAGCAGCCGCTCGGCGCCCAGCGCGGCCCCGGCCGCCAGGACGAGCACGCCCGCCCCCACAAGCGCACCGTGTCGCCAGGTCATTCGCGACCGCCGGTATACGCTGATCGGAGCGCCGGACGCCAGACCGCCGTCGGGTTGCGGGATACCGAAGCCGAGCACAGTCGCCTGGAGCCTCACCGCGCGCTCGGATGAGGCCTGCAGCCGATGACGAAGCGCGACCAGTTGACGCCGCCGGATGACGACCGGGATCGCAAGCAGTGGCACGATCGCGAGCGCGATCAGTCCGCCGAGCGAGCCGACCGTCTGGAAGCGGCTGACCTGCGACTCCGGGGACGTTCGGACGGGCGCCTTGGCGACGGTGAGCCTGACGTAGGGCTGGTGCGGTCCGCTTCTCGCAGCTTGAACCGCGGTGGTTTGCTCCGCGATCGCGAGCATCTCTCCGTTGCTGATCGAGTCCAGCAGCGTGTTGTGGACCCAGTAGACCGCTCCGTGCTCGAACCAAGCGACGGTTTCGAGACGCGAACCGACGTAGAACAGCTCATAGGTTCGTCGGCCGACTGCGACCGTCTGGTTCGGGCTGTCGAACAGTGGCGCGGTCGTCCAGGTCGTTCCCTGGACGTCGTAGTACTGGCCCAGGAGACCATTCGTGAACACCTCTACGAAGATCGGGTAGGCGGCGCCACCCGGCGCATGGATCAGGTAATCGCGAATGTCGATCGGCGCACCGGCCCCGCCGGCGTCCTGGACGCTCGGGAACTCGAGTGGGAAGCCGACGTCTCTTGCCGCGGCGCGCGCTTGGCTGCGCTCGGCTGGCGTCGCGGCCGCCAGCGGCAGGTGCGCCTTCCCACGCGGATGATGCACGGCTCGCGCCAGACTCGCGGTGCTGTGCTTCGGCGGAGCGCCGCCACCGAACAGGAACGAATGGACGCTCGCGGCAATCTGCTGGGGAGAGGCCGTGTCGAAAGTCGGGAGCAGCGTCGCCTGGAACTGGACCTGGCGCACGGGGCGACCGGCAGACGAGATCAGCGTGCCGAGCAGGTTCAGGATCCCATCTGTCGTGTGCAGGCTCGGGTCGGTCTCCACAGTACGGCCGAAGATCTGCTCGAACTTGTGGATGTTGTCCACGAGCGTCGGCCCGTATTGGTTCTTGACCGACAGCAGGAAGCTCTGGTCGCGCGAGTCGCGGATCAGCGATGTGTCGCCGTGCCGGTAGGAGACGAACTCCAGCGCCTGGGTCCCGCACAGATCCTGATAGCCGGGCTGGAGATTGATCTCCTGATACTGCTCGCTCGTCGCCGTGTTGATGTGGTAGTAGCGCCGGTCTACGGTCGAGTAGACGCAGCCGATGTCATTGACGGCGGCCTTGAACTGGTTGAAGTCGATCACGATCACGTGGTTCACCGACAGCCCGATCACCCGCTTGATCGTCGAGACCAGCAGCGGGATCCCTCCCGCGGTGTACGCGTAGTTGAACCGCGTTGTGACTGCGGGCTGGTTGGGCGGGTAGATCGTGACCCACAACTCGCGCGGGATCGACATCATCGAGATCCACGGCTTGCTCGGATCGATCCGCACCAACAGCATCTCGTTGGAGTGCGGTAGCACTGGTTGCGTGGTCGTGTGCGCGCGCTGGTCGTTGCCGACCAGCAACAAGGTCTGGGGTCCGCCGAAGCCGGCCGGGGCCAGTTCACCCGGGGCGAGCTTGAGGGCCGGGTTCTGGTTCAGCGCAGCGGTCAGCCTGTGGACCTCGTTGAGCCCGAAGACGACCGTCGTCGCGGCGCTCGCGATCAATACCGCGAGGCACGCGAGCAGCAGCCGGAGCCCGATCCGCCGACGCGGCGGCTCCGGTGCGACGAGCGGCGGGCTGGTCCGTTGCGGCTCTGGCTCTGCTGGCGCTTCGGTCCGCACGGGCCCCCCGGGCGGCGCCGTCGTGATGCTCATCCGCCTCCGGCCGCCGCACGTGCGACGGCCCGGTCCGAGTCGGCGAGGATACGATCAGTCATCAACATGGGGCATGAGCATATGAAAGCCTGCTCATATGATACGGGCGCGAGCCCGGATTTCCTTCCGGTCCCGTCGAGCTGGCGGGCCGTGACCGTTCGTGGGTTTCCCCGTGCTTGACGGCCGAATCGCCGAGCGTGTCGCCGACACGATGTTCGCGCTCGCTACGCCGAGCCGCTTGCAGATCTTGGTCTGCCTCCGAGCCGGCCCGCTGACCGTGTCGGAGATCGTCGCCGCCGTGGGCATGGAGCAATCGGCGGTCTCGCACCAGTTGCGTGTGCTGCGCGACCACTCGGTCGTGTCGATGCGGCGGGTCGGGCGCACGCGCCAGTACGCGCTTCGCGATCGCCATGTCGCCGCCTTGGTGGACGAGGCGCTTGCGCACGTGGGAGTGCTCGAATCGCCGGCAACAGCGGCGGTCGATCCGTTCGGGACTGCCGAATCGGCGGCGTCGTGAGCTCTAGCGCGCCCGCGTTTGCCCCGAGCGCCGACCGGCGCAGCGCGCTCGATCGTGCGCACGTCGGCGACATCGAGGGCGCGCTCGGCACCGTTCGCTCGTTCGACACCGGGCCTCGACGGTCGGCTCGGCGCAAGCTGGCGACGCTGCTCGCAGTGCTCGGGCCAGGCGTCGTCGTGATGGTCGCCGACAACGACGCTGGCACGATCTCGGTCTTCGCGCAGGCCGGTCAGAACCACGGCTTGCGACTGCTATGGGTGCTGGCAGTACTCGCGCCGGCGCTGTACGTGACCCAGGAGATGGTCGCGCGGCTCGGGGCGGTGACGGGCTGCGGACACGCGCGGCTTACAAGGGAACGGTTCGGTCGCCTCTGGTGTGCGTTCTCGCTCGGCGATCTGCTGATCTTGAACCTCGCGACGCTGGTCACCGAGTTCATCGGCGTCGCGTTGGCTCTGTCGTACTTCGGCGTCAGCAGGTACGCGTCGGTGCCCGTCGCCGCGAGCCTTCTGATTGCGATCACCGCAACCGGCAGCTTCCGTCGCTGGGAACGCGCTATGTACGCGATGATCGCTGCCAACCTGGCGCTGATTCCGCTTGCGCTCACCAGCCACCTCAGCTTCGGCCACCTGGCGGGAGGTCTGATTCCGCACCTCGGCGGCGGCAGCGCGGGCTCGATGTTGCTGCTGCTGGTCGCGCTCGTCGGCACTTCGATCGCTCCGTGGCAGCTCTTCTTTCAGCAGTCGAACGTGGTCGACAAGCGAATCACCCCGCGCTGGCTCAGCTATGAGCGCGTCGACACGGCGATCGGCGCCGTGCTGTTCGCGGCCTTAGCCGGGGCGGTGATGGTCGTCAGCGCGTCAGCGCTTTCGCACACGTCGCTCGGGGGTCACTTCACCAACGCTGGCGCGGTCGCCGATGCGATTGGCTCACAGGTGGGTCCCGCCGCCGGCGCGGTGTTCGTGATCGCGTTGCTCAACGCCTCGCTGCTAGGGGTGGGTGTCGTGTCGCTATCGGGGTCGTACGCGATCGCCGAGGTGTTCGGCACCAAGCACTCGCTGCACCGCGGGTTTCGCGACGCGAGGGCTTTTCACGCCAGCTACGCGCTCGTCATCGCGGCCGCCGCCGGAATCGTTTTGCTGCCGAGCCTGCCGCTCGGCGCGATCACCACGCTCGTGCAGGCGCTGGCGGGGATCCTGTTGCCGAGCACGCTCGTCCTACTGATGATCCTGTGCAACGACGAGCAGCTGTTAGGGCCGCTGACCAACCGGCCCTGGCAGAACCTGACCGCTGGAACAGCAGTTGCGGTCGTACTCGCGCTGACGACGATGCTCACGATCACCACCGTGGCGCCCAGCGTCGGGATCCGGTCGGCGCTGCTGATCACCATCGCGCTGCTTGGCGCGGCCGGCGCCGCGCTCGCCGCCGGCGCACTTCGTGACAAGCGACCGAGCCCAGCCGACGGCACCTTCACCCCCTGGCAGCGGAGGACCTGGAGCTCGCCGATGCTCGAGCTCATCGGCGCCGCCGCGCCGAGCCGTCCGAAGCATCTCGCGCTCGCGCTGCTGCGCGGCGTACATCCTGTTGATCGCGCTTGCGCTGGCGCTCAAGCTGGCCGGTCTGCTGCCAGGTTGACGGTGGGGCCGTCGCGCATGATTCACGGTGCGCGTAGGACGACAACCGTGGAGCCGAGGTACTCCTCGGTCTGCGCCACGAACATGTGCGGCTCGTTGGTGAACCCGACGGCTTGCGCTTCGGACGCGACCTCGTCCGCGGAGACGCGGTCGAGGCGCACGACGACATCTTCGGCTTCGTATCTGGGGCCCGGGCCGATCACCTCGCGACGCCGGTGGATCGCCGCGCACGCGCCCTCATCGACGACCGTGATCAGCTGGCTCTCATAGCGGGCGCCGAGGATCTCGATGCTCTGCGGTGGCGGTGGCAGCTGATGCTCGTCGTCGAAGCAATCGATCGCGTCGGCCAGTGCGGCGGCCAGGAGACCGCCGGACTCCAACTGGGCCAACGCCCGGCGCAGGAAGGCCGCTCGGCCCGACGGCCCGTCCAGCAACTGAAGCGTCTGCATCGGCACGATCACCAGCGATACGGACCGGTCCAGCGCGAAGTCGCGCGCGTCGGCGACGACGGTTTCGACTGGCAACCCGTCGGCCCGCCGGGCGAGCGCCTCGAGTAGCGGCGCGGCGACGTCCAACGCGACCACCTGGAAACCCGCTGCGGCTAGGTCGAGGGTCACCCGTCCGGTACCCGCACCGACCTCGAGCACGGTGCCGCCGGCCCGCGACGCCAGCGCGCGCCACAGCGGCAGATCTTCCGTGTAGTCCCCGCACTCAAGGTCGTGCCAGATCGCCTCGAGGTTCATCGCGGAGAAGATTGTCCGCCGCCGCCAGATCGTCTGCTGCCCGGAGATGGACCGCCGCCGGGCCGCCACGATCGCTCGCGGCAGCCCGGGACGGCGGCGGTCCGCTGGTTACTCGGCCAGATAGCGGCCGGGGACCAGCGTGTGGAACTGCCGGATCATTTTCAGCTCGAGGCCGTGGCGTGTCCGGTCGAGCGTCACGATCGCGTAGCGGGTGCCGTTGCGTACCAGCGATACGCGGCCGCTCGCGGTCGTGAACGTGATCTGCGCGTGACGGTGGGCCACGACGGCGCTGCAGACGAGCCGCTTGTTCACCGTGTGGCACGCCGACAGCGCGAGGATGCCGGTTCCGGTCCGTCCTGCCGGGCCGCGTGGCCCCCGGGGGCCGGTCGGGCCTTGCGGGCCGGTCGCGCCTTGCGGGCCGGTGGCGCCGGTGGCGCCCGTAGCGCCGGTTGCGCCCTGCTTACCTTGTGCGCCGGCCGAACCCTGGGCGCCGGTTGTACCCGTCGCCCCTGTGGTGCCGGTTGCACCTGTCGTGCCGGTTGCACCTGTGGCGCCGGTTGCGCCGGTTGCGCCGGTTGCGCCTGTGGCGCCCGCGGCGCCAGTTGCGCCGGTTGCGCCGGTTGCGCCCGTGGCGCCGGTTGCGCCGGTTGCGCCCGTCGCCCCGTTCGCCCCCGTGTCGCCCTGTGGCCCTTGCGGTCCTTGCGGCAGGCCGGTCCCGGTACCGGAGAGCGCGACCTCGGTGGCGGGGAGGCTGTTCCCCAAGCTGTCGACGCCGCTGATCAGCAGCCCGCTCTGGCTGGCGCCGGTCCCCTGCGGGTTGAACTTCACCCGAACCGTGCAGTTCGTCCCGGCGGCGAGCTGGCCGCCGCAAGTGTCGGCGCTGACGAAGTAATCGTCCCCGTTCTGGCCGTTCGAGTAGTCGAAGTCCAGACCGGTGATCGTCTCCGATCCCGTCGAGTTGTTGGTGATCGTGATCGCCTGCGGCGCGCTCACGCTCTGCGTCGGCGTGGCAGGGAAAGTCACCTGCGTGGGGCTTGCCGTCACCAGCACCGGCGTAATCGCGATCTCAGGCGTCGCCGTCGAATCGGTGCTGCCTGAAACGTTCGTCGCCGTCGACTCGGCGTACGACGAGCCGCCGCCACCGGCCGCGAAGCTACCGCCGCCACCACCGCCGTAGTACCCGCCGCCGCCGGCACCGCCGGCCCAATAGGGGGGATAGAAGTAGGTCCCGGCGCTGCCACCCTGGCCGAGGCTGCCGTCGCCGCCGGTGCCGCCGACGCTCGACGAGCCGCCCGTGCCACCGGCGCTCTGCGTGCCGCCGGTGCCGGGGTTGCCGTACGAGTCGGCACCAGTGCCGTCCTGGCCGTTGCCCCCGGGCTGCCCGCCGGCGCCGCCGTTGGCGGTCGTGTCATAGCCGGAGCCACAGCCCCCGCCGCCACCTGCGACCAGCAGCCGCGATGTGGGGTCGCCAGACGCGGTGCGGATGTCGCTCGCGCCGCCGCCCGACGCGCCGTAGCCATAGCCATTGGCGGCGCCGCCGCCGTTCCATCCTCCCGGCGCGCTCGCGCCCTGCTGGCCGTTGCCTCCGACCTCGACATAGAGTGTCTGACCCGGCGTGACGGGGATCGTCGCGCCTAGCGTTGCGCCCGGTCCGCCCGATCCGCCGAGGATGCAACCGGTGCCGCCTGTGCCACCGGTGAGCGATGCATTGATCAAGTCCACGTTGGCCGGGACGGTGTAGGTCTGTTCCGCTCCCGTATACGAGAACGTCTGCGCTTGCGCAGTCGCCGCCGCGACAAGCGGGACTCCGGTCGCGGCCGCGACCGCGAGCGCGCTGATTTTTGCGCGGGTTATTTTCATCAGGATCGATGCCCCTTACTTAGGTAGAGATGCCCCCGCGGCGATGCGTGCTCGTCGGCGATGCCGCAACGAAACAGCGGCGCGAGGCCGACTTGCTATCCGGTCAATCGGCCGTCGAACATCGCCCCCTTAGCGTCAATCAGCGATCGCGGACGAATTGCCTACCCGCGGCCGCCCGCGGTTGTGTGCCCTACTCCAGTACGACTTCGCGAGCGCCGACGGGTGCTGTGACCGGTCGGCGCCAGCCCGAGACAGCCATTCCCACGGCTGGGATCAGGGCTACGAGGATCAGCACGAGTGCCCACACGAACGTTGAAGCGAAGGCGCTGGCAAGTGGCCCCGCGACCGCGGCGTGTGCCCTCGCGGGCAGGTGCTGGAGCGCGGCGAGCCCACCGCTGCTCGAGCTCCTGGCGTGTCCGGTGGCGAGCGGGAGGTTGCTGGCGATCGCCGAGGCGAGAATCACTGACAGCACCGCGGTGCCGATCGAGGCGCCGGCCTGGCGAATGATGTTCATCGCGGTGCTCGTGCGAGCGATCGCGGCAGGCGGAACCGCCTGCATCGCGGCGGTCATGTTCGGCATCATCGCCAGGCCCATCCCCAGCCCCTGGACAAAGTTGCCGCAGGACAGCAAAACGTAGGACGTGTGGGCACCGACGAACGCGAACGGGATCAGCCCGATCGCCACCAGGGGCAGGCCAGTGGCGGGCAGCCATGTCGGTCCATAACGGTCTGTGAGCTTCCCGGACAGCGGCATCATCAGCATCGCGCCGAAGCCGCCCGGGGCCAGCAGCAGGCCGGCCTGGAGCGCCGACGCGCCGCGCACCGCCTGGTAGTACAGGGGCACGAGCAGCATCGTGCCGAACACCGAGATCGCGAACAGGAGGAAGGTGCCCGCTGCCGCCCCCGCGCGCGTGTGTGCGAATGTCCGCAGGTCGATCAGCGGGTTGGCCGCCCTCCACGTGTGAATGAACCAGGCGGCGATCAGCACGACGCCGACAAGCGTCGGTCCCCACGAGCGCAGTGAGCCGAACCCGTAGGTCGAGGACTCGGCCAGGCCGAAGATGAACACGGCCAGCCCTGGCGACAACAGCAGCATCCCGATCCAGTCGAGCCGGTGCGCCGGTTGTGGCTGATCGCGCTCGAGCACGATCAACGCGAGGATGAACGCGACCACGCCGATCGGCAGATTGATGAAGAAGATCCATCGCCAGGACGCGTTGTCGACCAGCCAACCGCCGAGGATCGGTCCGAGGATCGGCGCGATCAGCATCGGGACGCCGAGCACTCCCATGACCCGCCCCATCCGGTGCGGGCCGGCCTTCTTGGTCATGATCGTCATCACCGCCGGCATGATCATGCCGCCGCCGAAGCCCTGCAGAACGCGGAAGAAGATCAGCGAGCCCGCGCTCCACGCCAGCCCTGAAAGCGCCGACCCCAGCGTGAACAGCACCAGCGACCACATATAGATGCGCTTGGTGCCGAACCGGTCCGCCGCCCAGCCGCTGACCGGGATGACCGTGGCGAGCGCCAGGGTGTACCCGGTGATGACCCACTGGATCGTCGTCAGCGAAGAGTGGAAGGCGACCGCGAGGTGATCGATCGCGACGTTGACCACGGTCGTGTCGAGGATCGACATGATCGCCCCCAACATCACGACGCCGGCGACGACCAGCGTCTCGCGGTCAAGCCCCTCCGGCTGCGATGGTTGCGCGGACATCTCGGCCATGCCAGGATCGTACCGGACCGGCGAGTCCGCTTATTTCCAACGTGTGACCGAGGCGAACACGAGAGGATTTGACCGTAGCTCGCATCTTCATCACCGGCTCCAACGACGGGCTCGGCCGCTTGGCGGCCGGCACGCTGATCGATCAGGGCCACGACGTCGTCCTCCACGCGCGGAGCACGGCCCGCGCCGCGTCGCTCGCCGACCTCGCTCCGAGCGCCGCGGGCGTCGTGATCGGCGACCTGAGCAGCGTCGCCGAGACCCGCGCGGTCGCCGATCAGGTGAACGACATCGGTCGCACGGACGCGGTGATCCACAACGCGGGGGTCTTCCTCGAACCTTCCCGCGCACCAACCCCAGAAGGCCATGCGCGGACCCTCGCCGTGAACACGCTCGCCCCTTACATGCTCACCGCGCTGATCGACCGCCCCGATCGCCTCATCTACATCACCAGTGGGATGAACGAACTAGGTACCGGATCGCTCCACGACCTCGACTGGACCGAACGCGCTTGGAACGCCTCACGCGCCTACAGCGAGAGCAAGCTCCAGGTTCTCGCGCTCGCGTTGACCATCGCTCGCGCGTGGCCGGACGTGCTCAGCAACGCCGTGGATCCAGGCTGGGTCCCGACGAAAATGGGTGGCCCCGGAGCGTCCGACGATCTCGAGCAGGGCTACCTGACCCAGACATGGCTCGCGGTCAGCGACGACCCCGCCGCGAGAGTCAGCGGCGGTTACTGGTACCACCGGAGGCGGCAGACACCCGTCGGCGAAGCTCGTGACCCGGTGTTCCAGGATCGGCTGATGGCCCGACTCGCGGCCCTGACGGGGATCACGCTCCTCTAGCTCTACGGAACGTCAGACTGCGCGGCCTGCCGGATCACCGCCTCTGCGTCCGGCTTCAGCCAGAAGCCTTCGCGGACGAGTTGGTTGCTCTCTCGGGCGACGCGAGACACATACTCCCCGTGGCTTCGGTACAGCGCCTTCAACGTTGCCCGACTGAAAGGCGTGTTGTAGCCGTACAGGACGCAAAAGCCCGAGAACAGTGTCGTGTGCGCCACCGTATCGGTGGGCGTGTAGGTGGCGGTCGGGACGTCGACGAACGGCGTCCTGAGCCCGCCGAGGGCGTTGCCGAACCTGTCGAGCACGATTGCGCCCGTGCCCGTGACGTCGATCCTGGGCGCGTGAGGTGGGGGCACGCCGTAGTCCACCCACTTGGTGAGGTCAGCGAATGCCGCGTTGGCCACATAGGCGAACGGATAGGTGTTGGGGTCGACCACCCCCGGCACACCGACCGACGGCCCGCTGATGAACTGCTGGTGCGTACAGCCGACCGGCGCCAGCTGCGAAACCGGTATCCCCTGCAGTTCGGCAAGACTCCGTTGCAGGGTAATGGGAGAGCTGTTGAGGTCGTTTGATACGTGGCTCGCGCCTGGCACCTCCCAGAGGCGATAGCGATCGTCGCGGGCGTTGCTGTCGGGTCGGCGGTAGGCGAATCCCGCTGGACCGAGCGCTCCGGCAAGCGCCTCCTCTGTTTCAGTGTTGATCTGGATCACCGGCACATCGCGGGGCTGCATCGCCTGCCTCGGATCGCCAGGCGGTAGGGCCCCCGCGGGTGTCAGACCGAAATCGATGTCGCTGGGCCCGGTCGTCCCACCGGGAACGTAGCCATCGTATACGGGCCCTCCGTCGGGCATCCGCTCAAGCGCGTTGAACACGTCCGCCTGGGTGAACGTGAAGCTTCCGTCTTGCGAGAAACCCGCTTCGAATACGCGCTTCACCCTGAGACCGTGTAGCGGGCTCCCGGGGCCGTTCTCTTTGAACAGCGCACCGACCTGCGCCGCGATGTCGAACGTGATGCCGTCATCGACAGCGCTGTTCACACCCCACGTGAGCGGCGCATAGCGCGTCGGGTTGAACTGCTTCAACGTCGCGATCGTCCCGTACCTGGAGGTCCACCCCACAAACACATCGCCGTTGCGCACAAAGTACGGCCACGAGCGGTCCCAGACCGCCGCGATGTCGAACCCGGCGGATGGATTGAGGGGCTCGACGATGACGGTGCCACTGAACTTCCGCGGATTACGCGGACGCTTTACGAGCATCCGCGTCGTATACGGAATGTTCGTGCAGCCATATGGACCGGTGCTCGCCGGGCAGGGCGTTACCACTTCGATGCCCGTGGGTGTGTACTGGTACAGGTTGCCGGTCCCGGAGATGAAGTACTCGTTCTCCTCGTAGCCCGCCGGAACGGGTGGCTCGGTGCCAAACCCGTCAGCGATGAACGGGTAATCCGTCGGGGTAGACGGAATCGGGCCGGCCACGCTCGGTGCCGTCACCGTAAACGGTGTCACATCCGCGGCTGCCGCGTGCGAGGCGGCGAGCCCTAAGAGCCCAATGAGCCCGGACGCGGCGAGCAAGGCGCCAACCAACCGAAGACCAAGGGTGCGCATCAACCACCTCCTGCCTCGCAGACGACGTCGACCCGGGGGCGAGCGGACCGCCGCAGCATATCGCTGGCTCAGCGCCTCTGGCGGAAAAGTCGTCGGGCCGCCCAGCCTATGTTGAACCCGGGGCGAGGCCGTGTCGGTAGGCGTATGCGACGGCTTGGGCCCGGTCGCGCGCACCGGTCTTGCCGTATAGGTGGTTGATGTGGCTCTTGACCGTGGTTTCGGTGACCGTGAGCCGCTCGGCGATCTCGACATTTGAGAGTCCTTCGGCGATCAGCGTGAGCACGGTCGCTTCGCGGGCTGTCAGCCCATCCGGGAGCTGGGCCTGGTCCGGCGGCACCCACTGCAGGGGCGCGGTGCGGGCGATCGCCTTGACGAGATGGTGCTGGACGGCGGGGTCGATCACGGACTCGCCGCGCTTGGCCGCTTGTAGCGCCGCGGCGATCTGTTCGTTGGTCGCGTCTTTTGTGAGAAACCCGCACGCGCCGGCGCGCAATGCTTGGATCACGCTGTGGTCGTCGGCGTAGGTGGTGAGCACGACCACCTTGGTCGCGGTCCCCCGTTCGTTGATCCGCCGCGTGGCTTCCACTCCGTCGCAGTGCGGCATACGAAGGTCCATCAACGACGTCCGGGCCGAGTTCCTCTACAAGCTGGATCGCTTCCTCCCCGTCGGAGGCGGTGCCAACGATCTCGACGTCTTGCATGAGCCCGAGCACCATCGTCAGCCCTTCGCGCACGACGCGTTGGTCGTCGGCGATGATCACGGTGATCGGTTCGCTGGTCATGCTGGTATCCACAGCTCGACTCGGAACCCGTCGTCGGTCCGGCTAGCTTCTAGCTGGCCGCCGATCAGTTCGGCGCGTTCGCGCATACCGGTGAGCCCGTACGCTCCCGCGGCGCCAGCCGTCGTCGGAGCGGACGACGCAGGCACCGTTGCGTGGTCGGAGACGGTTAGGCGGGTGCCGTTCGGCTCGTAGTTGAGTCGCAGCTCGACTCGTTCCGGCAGCGCATGCTTGCGAGCGTTGGTCAGCGCTTCTTGGGCGACGCGGTAGAGGGTCAGCGAGGTCTCGGAGTCGAGAGGTCGCGGGGTCCCCGTGATCGTCAATGACGTGCGAATGTTGGAGTCCCGTTCGAAATCGCCCGCGAGCTGCTCGAGCCGATTGGGGCCTGGCAGGTCCTCGTCGCGAAGGGCGCCGATCGCGCGGCGCGCTTCCTCGAGACCGGCGCGAGCGAGGTGGTGTGCCCGCTCCAGCGCGGGCGGTAGCTGTCCCTCTGTCTCGGGCTGCGCAGCCAGCATGCGGGCCCCTTCAAGTTGGAGCATCAGCCCCGACAGCGAGTGCGCGAGCACGTCGTGCATGTCACGCGCGAGGCGACTGCGCTCCCGGAGCAGCGCCGCCTCGGCCTCGGCATCGCGGCTCGCCTGTAGCTCCAGCAACAGTTGCCGGGTCCGCACTTGCGCCTCGGCGGCGCTGCGCGCGAACCTGGCGACCAGGTAGAACGCGACGATCCCGAGGATGCTCGTAGCGATCGTTCCGCTCGACCGAGACCCGTGCAGCGCCGCCGGTATGAACGCGGCCACCGCAAGCGCCAGCATGGCGACCGAGTCGCGGTCGTCGAGCCGGAGCCCGGCGACCGCAACTGCGACGAACAGGCCGGCGATCCCCGCACCGTCCGGCTGCAGCCACACAAGCGCCGCGGAGCCGAGGATCATCGCGGCGACAGCAGCCGCGGTCGCCCGCGCGTCGGCGCGACGCATGATCGCCGCCGTGCAAGCGACCAGCACGATCAGAGAGATAGATACGCCGAGGCCCTTGCCTGCAAGCGCCGGCGCCGGGTGCTGCAGGAACGCGATCGCGACGATGACGGCGATCACGGCGGGCACGATGCCACGCGCGCGGCCCATGCTCTCCGGCGTCGCCGGCTCGAGCGTGTCGTGCCCAGTGGCGAGCACCTGGGACATAGGCGAAATGTAGGCGCCCAGCGAGAGGCTGTCATCAGCCCAGGGTTGGATACCGCGCGGAGGGCTGACTTCACCCCCTGGGTGGAGACGAACCATGCCCGGGCACCAGTCAGACCGCGCGCGAAAGATCGATCGCGGCGCCGATGACGACACGCGGGCGCGAACGTAGCTTGCCGGGCATGATCACAGCACCCGAACACCTACTCACAGATGTGGTCACCGGCGCCCTCGCGGGCGAGCGGGGACATCGACCGGATCGGCTCGCGGTCCGCGCACGCGGGCTCAGGCGCACATACGGCACGTTCGAAGCGGTCCGCGGGATCGACCTGGAGGTCCGCCGCGGCGAGATCTTCGCGTTGCTGGGTCCAAATGGGGCCGGCAAGACGACCACGCTGGAGATCCTCGAAGGGTTCCGGGTCCGCTCCGGCGGCGACGTCGATGTTTTGGGCGTCGACCCGGCAGACGGCGATCGCACGTGGCGGGAGCAAATCGGGATCGTGCTGCAGGACAGTCAGCCCGAGCCGGAGTTGACCGCCCGCGAGTGCCTGTCGCTCTACGCCGGCTATTACAGCGCTCCTGCGTCGATCGCTGACACGATGGCGCTGGTCGGGCTGGCGGAGGTTGGCGACCGGCGGTGCGAGCAGTTGTCCGGTGGGCAGCGCCGCCGGCTCGATGTGGCGCTGGCGCTGGTCGGCGATCCAGAGCTGTTGTTCCTCGATGAGCCGACGACCGGCTTCGACCCCGCCGCGCGACGCTCGATGTGGGAGCTGGTCCAGAGCCTGCGAGCGGGCGGCACGACGATCGTGCTCACCACCCACTACATGGAGGAGGCAGAGCGCCTCGCTGACCGGATCGCAGTGATCGCCGACGGCGAGATCGTCGCCGAGGGGACACCCGGCTCGCTCGGTCAGCGCTCGCTGATGGCCGCTGAGATCGCGTTCACTCTGCCCTTCGGTGTTGAATTGAGCCAACTGCCTGTCGGGCTCGGCGCGCCCAGCGTCGATCAGCGCGGTCGGGTCAGCGTCGGCAGCGAGGACCCGTTGCCCGCGATGCTCGCGCTGACCCAGTGGGCGTTCCGGCACGAGTACCCACTGCCGGACCTCGAGCTGCGCCGCCCGACGTTGGAAGACGTCTACCTGCAATTGACCACTCCCGCCGGTCGATAGGAGCCAACCAATGATTCGCCTCGTCCTCCATCAGACGCGCTACGACCTGCTGACGTTCGCCCGCAACCGTCAGGCTCGGTTCTTCACCGTGCTGTTGCCGGTGATGTTCCTGGTGATCTTCGTCAGCGTGTTTGGCAACCAGCTCGTCGGGCCCGAACACATCAAGGCGTCGACGTACTACGTGCCCGGGATCGCCGCGCTCGCCGTCCTGAGCGCAGCGTTCTCGAATCTCGTGATCGCGGTGACGACTCAACGCGAGCTCGGGGTGCTGAAGCGCCGCCGCGCGACACCCGCCGCCGCTGCGGTGATCATTGCCGGACGCGCGCTGACCGCATTGGTGGTCGCGGTGGCAGTCACAGCGGTCGTGATCGCGATCGGCACCCTCGCCTACGGTGTCGCATCTCGCGCCCGGCTCGCTCGGGACGCTGGCGTTCACTGTTGCCGTTGGCTCGCTCGCCTTCGCGTCGCTCGGCTATGCCGTGTCGAGCGCGATCGGGTCGGCTGACGCCGCCCAGCCCGCGGGTGCTGGCGCTCACGCTCCCGCTGTCATTCATCTCCGGCGTCTACATCCCGTGGAGCCAGCTCCCGAGCGTCCTCCAGCACGTACCGCAGGCGTTTCCGCTCCAGCATCTCGTGGCCGCGCTGGGGCGCGGTTTCCTCCCGGGGACGCACGGCGTCGCTTGGGGCGATCTGGCGATCCTCGCCGCCTGGGGTGCGGCTGGACTGATTGTCGCCCTCGCGCGGTTCCGCTGGACCCCAGCTGCAATCAAAGCCTGACCGTCGCAACCCAGCTCGCGCGTGGTCACTTAGACAACCGAACATGAAGGAGACACACCATGGCGATGATCGAAAACGAGACCAGTGTCCGTCAGGGAAGCTGCCCGACGCACGGGGACGTGCCGGCAGTGAGGGACGTTCCGAAGCTCAAGTTCCCGTACCTCGTTACCGGCCCCGCCCGCGGCTTCGCCCGCCTGCGGCCGTATCGCTGCCCCGAGTGCGGAGCGAAGGTGTCATGAG
>CAVYGK010000026.1:0-214582 GCA_963768015.1 uncultured Solirubrobacterales bacterium | reverse complement strand
GTCGCCCGCGCCGGAGCATATTGATCTCGCTCTCGAGAACGTTATCAAACGTGATAATCTAGCGCGACCTATGACCAGCGCGGACCTGCTCCTACACCCGGTGCGGCTGCGGATCGTGCAGGCGTTCCTCGGCGACCGGGCGTTGACGACGAGCGAACTGCGCGCAGAGCTGCCGGATGTACCGCCCGCGAGCCTGTATCGACACGTCGCGCTGCTGGTCGACGCCGGCGTGCTGAGCGTGGTCGCCGAGCGCCGGGTCCGTGGCGCGGTGGAGCGCACCTACGTCCTCCGTGTCGCGGCGGCGACCGTCAACCTCGACGAGGTCGCAAACATGACACGCGAGGATCACCGCCAGGCGTTCATGGCGTTCGTCGCGGGCCTGCTCGGTGACTTTGACCGCTACCTCAGCCGCGACGACGTCGACCTGCTCCGCGACCGGGTTGGCTTTCGGCTGGCCGGCGTGTGGCTCGACGACGCCGAGCTGACCGACTTTCTGCGCGACCTGGCACGCGTCGTCCAGCCGCGGCTCGCGAATGGCCCCAAGCCGGGACGTAAGCGGCGGATCGTGGGCAGCGTGCTGCTGCCGGGCGAGGAGCCGACGGTTCCCGCTTGACACCGCGCGACCATCTGGCGAGGAGCCGACGGTTCCTGCTTGACACCGCGCGACCCTGCGGTGGCGCCCTCCGGCGGCACCACGTCTGGCTACCGGAGCCGGTTCGGAGCCGCTGTGGCAACATCGCCGCGGTCATGGGTGGGAAGCTGAGCAAGGTAGCCCGGAGCGGGGCGTTGGCGGTCGCGTTGCTGCTGATGCTCCCCGGGAGCTCGTGGGCGGCACTCTCGTGGTCGGCGCCGGTGTCGCTGAACGAGCTCAACTCGCCCGGGATGGCCGCGGTGGCGTGTCCATCGCCAAATGAGTGCGTGGCCGTCGAGGGGCCGCCATACCCGCAGACCGCGCGAGCCGACGAGGTCACGTACAACCCCAACTCACCGAGCGGCTGGATGGCGTACACGGTCGATCGCGGCAACTCTCCGACCGCGGTCGCATGCCCGTCGATCACGAGGTGCGTGGCCGTCGGCAGCGGGGGCTTCGAGGCGACGTTTGACCCACGCTCGCCCGCGGGCGCGACCGCGTACACAATCGACCCGCGCCACACATTACGCGCGGTTGCGTGTCCATCCGTCAGCCATTGCACTGCGGTCGACGGCAGCGGTGCGGAGGTCACCTTCGCCCCCGGCTCGCGGCCGGCAGCCCACCGGTCCCAGATCGACAGCTCGGCGATCTCGGCGCTCGCCTGTCCGTCGAGTTCGCAGTGCACGGCCGTCGACGGGCTCGGCAGCGCGATCACGTTCGATCCGATGACCGGTGCCACGACGGCCAGCGCGGTGCTTGGCGACATCTATTTCTCGGGCATCGCATGTGCATCGACGGGAGAGTGCGTGGCGACAGGCGTGTTCAATTGCGTCTCCGCCACGTGCAGTTCGTCGTCGGCCGTCGGGCGCGAGGTGACCTTCGATCCGGCGGCCGGGAACGCGGTGACCGCGACCGCGAGCAGCAGCTTCCAGCTCTATGGCGTCTCGTGCCCGTCCAGCACGCAGTGCACGGCGACGGATCGGAGCGGCCAGGAGCTGACGTTCGACCCGGCGTCGCCTGTGTCGACCGGCCAGGCTCTGGTCGACAGCTCCGCCACGAACGGCCCAAAGCCGACCGCGATCGCCTGCCCGTCCGCGAGCCGCTGCTCGATCGTCGATCTGATCAACGGCGTGGAGGTGAGCTTCAACCCCCAGTCGCCCGGCAATCCTCGGCCGGTCGCGATCGCTACCGGCGCCGCCAACGTCGGCGTAGCGTGCCCATCGGCGGTCGAGTGCGCGACGATTGCGGTCGCGCGACAGAGCGGCAAAACGGGCTCGACGGGCATGGTTGCGGTATTGGACCCGCGATCCAGGCGCCAGCGCGCCGCGTTCACGATCGTCGCCGGGACGCCGACCGCGATTGCGTGCGCGTCGCTGGGGCAATGCACGGTCGTCGACGCACAGGGAGGGGCTGCGACTTTCGACCCAGGCCGCCCGCCGGCGACGATCAAGCTGCGCCGAGTGGACAGCTCGGGCCTGACGGCGATCGCCTGCAGCTCTGCCAGCCAGTGCAGCGCGGTGGACGGTCGCGGTAACGAGGTCACGTTCGATCCTCGGCGGGCCGGCTCGGCGCGCCTTCACCGGATTGACGCGAGCGGGCTTACGGGCGTCGCGTGCCCGTCGGCGAAGCAGTGCGCGGCGGTCGACGACAGCGGGCACGAGGTCACCTTTGTCCCGGGCCGCGGATCCGGTTCGACCGAGGAGAAGATCGATGGCAGCGCCCTGACAGGCGTCTCCTGTCCGTCAACGAGCCAGTGCACGGCGGTCGACAAACGCGGCCGCGCGGCGACGTTCAAGCCAGGCGCGCTGGCGGCCGTCACACCCCATCGCGTGGATCAGAGCGGCCTCACCAGCGTCTCATGTCCGACGAAGAGCCAGTGCGTGGCGGCCGACGCTCAGCGGGCAGATAGCCCAGGGAGCCCCCCGGAAGCGCTGGTCGGTAAACGCACTGGCCGGAGCCGATGTTCCGCTTGGTCGTCGCTTGCAGTTCGGCGTTCCAGTGCGTGGCGCTCGACGACGACGGCCACGAGTTCGTCGGTCGCCGCTGAAATTCGGTCCTCCGGCGGAGGCAGATCGGATCCCTCCGGAGGATGACTCCGGCGGCTGCGCGGCGAGTTACCCTCGGATCGAAATGGAGATCGCTTACCGATCCGCGAGCACCTCGCATGGCGGCGACGAACAGGCGCCGACGGCGGTCGATGTGCTCGTCGCCATCGTCGCGTTCGCGATCACGATCGCGATCCTGATGACGCATCATCACGACAAACGGTCCCTGGACGCGCTCGGCGTAACGCTGGCCGCGATCGCCTGCTTCCCGCTGCTCGCGCACAGGCGGGCACCGCTCGCGGCGTTCGTGCTCTGCACGGCCGCGAGTGCGACGCTCAACGTGCTCGGCTATCCGATGGGCGTGCCCGTCGGGCCGACGATCGCCGTCTTCTACCTCGCGAGCGACCGGCGGCTGCACGAGCGGATCGGCGTCACCGCGGCGGTCGTCGGGGTGATGTTCGCGGTCCACGTCGGCTCCGCGAGCAGCGCCGAGGACTCGTTTCCGACGCTCCCGGTCCTCGCCGGGATCGTCGTCTGGGGTGGCGCGTGGATCATCGGCGATCAGGTGCGCCAGCGGCGCGCGCGGATCGCCGATGCGCTCGACCGTGCGCGGCGTACGCACCGCGAGGCAGAGCATGACCGGCGGCTGGCAGCGGCCGAAGAGCGCACCCGGATCGCCCGCGACCTGCACGACTCGGCGGCGCATGCGATCAACGTGATTCTCGTCCAGGCGGGCGCCGCGCGGCTGCTGCAGGAGCGGGACCCCGAGGCGGTCGGCGCCGCGTTGGCGACGATCGAGGACGTCTCGCGCGAGACAATCGTCGAGATCGAACAGTTGATCAGGGGGCTGCGCGATGACGCCGGGTCCGAGGGGGTCGAGCCGCCGGTCGGGCTCGGCGCGCTCGAGACGCTCGCCGACCGGCACCGTGCCGCAGGGCTGGCGGTCATGATCCGGATCGCCGGCCGGCGCCGGCAGTTGGCGCCGGGCCTCGACCAAGCCGCGTATCGGATCGTGCAGGAGTCGCTCACGAACGCTGCTCGGTACGGCACCGGAGAGGCCGCGGTCGAGGTCGCGTACGGCGAGCACGATCTCCAGTTGACCGTGAGCAATCCAATCGACCCGCGCGGCGCAAACGGCCAGCTGCAGCGCGGTCACGGCCTGATCGGGATGCGCGAGCGCGTCGACCTGTTGGGCGGGACACTCGACCTCGGACGCGATCGGCACCACTTCCAGGTCCGGGCGCGGATGCCGTATACGACCGAGCGTGGCGCGCAATGAGCGACGTCCCGGTACGGGTTCTGCTGGTCGACGACGACGACCTGATGCGCGCCGGCCTGCGGGCGGTCCTGTCGACCGACGTGGCGATCGAAGTCGTCGGCGAGGCATCAAATGGGCGCGGGGCGGTCCACACGGTTCGCGCGGCGCAGCCTGACGTGGTGCTGATGGACGTTCGGATGCCGGACCTCGACGGCATCGCCGCCACCCGCGAGATCACGGCCGCCTCGCCCGATGTCAAGGTGGTGATCCTGACCACCTTTGAGCAGCACGATTACATCTTCGGCGCGCTCAGCGCCGGCGCGTCGGGGTTCCTGCTCAAGCGGACGCGACCCGAGGAGCTGCTGGCGGGGATCCACACGGTCGCCGCGGGCGAGTCGCTGCTGTCGCCGTCGGTCACGCGGATCGTGATCGAGCGCATGGCCCGCCAGCCACCGCCGGCGCGCGAAGCGATCGAAGCGCTCGACGAGCTCACGCCGCGAGAGCGCGAGGTGCTCGAGCTGATCGCCCGCGGGCTCTCCAACCAGGAGATTGCCGCCGCGCTGGTGATCGAAGAGTCGACGGTCAAGACGCACGTCAAGCGGATCCTGATGAAGCTCTCGCTGCGCGACCGCATCCAGGCCGTGATCCTGGCCTACGAGTGCGGCCTGGCCCGACCCGGCGTGCAGACGCCCGCGTGAGCGCTTCCGCGGTCCACGTTCGCCCGATGCAGGTTGCGGACCTGGTGGAGGCGGCAAGCTTGTCGGCCGAGGCGTTCGGAGTCGACGTCAGTGACGACTGGGCGGCGAGCCGCTGGCGACAGCGGGTCGCCCATCTACTCCGAACCGATCCCGACGGAGCGTTCGTCGCCGAGCGCGGGCGGGAGGTGATCGGAGCCGCCCAGGCTCTGCGTCGCGAGCGACTGTGGTGTCTGTCGTTGCTGGCAGTTCAGCGCTCCGCCCAGAGCGCCGGCGCAGGTCGCGCGCTGCTGGAGGCGGCGCTCGGGCACCGCGACGGAACCGACGCGGCTCTGATCGTCAGCTCCAACGACCCACGAGCATTAGCGCTCTACGCCCGGGCCGGGTTCTCGCCGCGGCCGACGCTGCAGGCGACCGGACCGGTGAACCGGCGGGCGTTGCGGCCGCAGACCGCCGACGTCGAGCCGGCGACCGTCGATGATCTCGAAGCGCTCGCCGACATCTCGCGCGAGATCCGCGGCGCCCCGCACACAACGGAGATCGAATACGCGCTTAGCCGAGGCGCCGAGCTGTTACGGATCCGAGACCGTGGGTTTGCGGTCGCGCAGCCTGGCAACGGCGTCTGGCTACTGGTCGCGCGAGACGAACGGGCCGCTTCGGCGTTGCTGTGGAGCGCGCTCGCGGTCGTCGGGGACTGCGAGCGGCCGGTGCGCTGGATCACCGCCGGACAGGACTGGGCGGTGCAGATCGCGGTGCAGGCCGGGCTGCGGCTGAGCGGCTACGGAGCGCTCTGCGTGCGCGGCAATCCTGGCCGGATGCGTCCGTTCCTCCCGAGCTCGCCGTTCGCCTGATCGCTTGCGAGACTAACGACCATGACTCGCAGCGAGCGAGACGAGTACCTCGACCGCGTGCTCGTCGGCGGACGTGAGCGGCGGCGGATCGTGATCGCCGACTACGACCCCGCCTGGCCGGTCCGATTCGACGCCGAACGCGCCCGCGTCGCGAGCGCGCTTGGCGACCGTGCGCTGACGATCGAGCACATCGGATCGACATCGGTGCCCGGCCTGAGCGCCAAGCCGATCATCGACCTGCTGGCCACGGTTGTCGACCCAGACGACGAGGCGCCGTTGCGCGAGCCGCTCGAGCGCGCCGGCTATGAGCTGCGAGTCCGCGAGCCAGGCCACCGGATGTTCCGCACGCCCGCCAAAGACGTCCACGTCCACGTGCTGGCCGACGGCGATCCCGAGGTGCAGCGCCACCTCGTATTCCGTGACCGCCTGCGAGGGTCGGCCGCGCAGCGCGACGCATACGAGCGGCTCAAGCGCGAGCTCGCGCGGTGGGAGTGGAACGACATGAACGACTACGCTGACGCCAAGGGCCCGTTCATCGAGGCGGTGCTCGCGAATGCCTGAGATCCGCCAACAGCTCGAGCGCCGGCGCCAAGCGGTCGCCGAACGCTGGAACCTCGGGCAAGAGGTGGTCGTCGTCGGCGCTGGCGAGCCGGTCCCGGTCCCGGGTCGAGGCGACCTGACCTATCCGTTTCGCAGCCACTCTGAGTACTTCTATCTGACCGATCGTGAGCGGCCGGGCGGTGCACTGGTATTCGATCCCGACGACGGCTGGACGGAGTTTGTGGTCCCGGTCACCAACGAGGAGCTACTGTGGGAGGGCGCGCCGGCGGACGCCGAAGGTGGCGAGCCGATCGCGCTGCTCGAGCCGTGGCTGGCTCCCCGGGCCGCTCGGCCGCTCGGTTGCCTGGGTGCGGCGCTCGACGGCCTGTCCGGCGACGATCGGCTGAGCGCCGAGCTGCGCCGCGGCCTCAACCACGTCCGGCGCCAGAAGGACGCGGTCGAGCTCGAGCGGATGCGCGCTGCGGAGCGGGCGACGCGGGCGGGATTCGCCACGATCGCGAACCTGCTGGTCGCGGGCGTCAGCGAGCGCGAGATCCAGATCGAGCTCGAGGCCGAGTTTCTTCGCCAGGGCGCCGACTTTCCCGCCTACGGCACGATCGTTGGCAGCGGCACCAACTCTGCCGTTCTCCACTTTGCGCCGTCGGCGCGCCGCCTGCGCGACGGGGAGCTGGTGTTGATCGACGCCGGCGCCGAGTACCGCGGCTACGCAAGCGACGTAACTCGCACGTATCCCGTGGGCGGCCGGTTCACCGCCGAACAGGCGGTGCTATACGGGCTCGTGCACGGCGCCGTCGAGGCCGCGACCGCCCGCTGCACCTTGGGAACCGAATTCAGGGACGTGCACCGGGAAGCCGCGCTGGTGATCGCAGAAGGTCTGGTCGACTTCGGGCTGCTGCGCGGTGACCCGCAGGAGCTGCTCGAGTCCGGCGCCGTGACCCTGTTCTTCCCGCATGGCGTCGGCCACATGGTCGGGCTTGGGGTGCGTGACGCCAGCGAGCTGCTGCCGGGCCGCGAACCCCGGCCGGGAATGCCGAGGCTGAGGGTCGACCTGCCGCTGATGGCGGGCTATGTGGTCACGATCGAGCCGGGGATCTACTTCGTTGGCGCGCTGCTGTCCGACCGCGAGACGCGTGCGAGGCACCGGCAGACCGTCGACTGGGAGCGCGTCGATCGGTTGCTGGAGTTCGGCGGCATCCGGCTCGAGAACAACGTGCTGGTCACCGGCGACGGCCCGGAGGTCCTGACGGCCGACATTCCGATCTAGCCGCTTGATCGGATCAGGTCGATCGCCTTCGCCGCTGCCTGGCCGATCGCGGCGTCGATCGCCTCGTCACCGGCGGCCGGCGAGTTCGCCTGCGTGAACACCGCGGCCGCGTACCAGCGGCCGTCCGGGTAGTCGATCACCCCGATCTCGTTGCGGATCAGGCCGACGAGGCCGCCGCTCTTGGCCGACACCCGCACGGGCGGAGCAAACCCGGCTGCGAGCCTGTTTCGGGTCAGCTGACGCCCCATCAGTCCGCGCAGCTTGGTGCACGCGTCGGCGGGCGCCGCCTCGTCGCACCAGATCGCCCGCAAGAGCCGGCACATGTCCCGGGGAGTGGTCCGCGTGGCCCGCCGTGGATCGAGCACGTCGGAGGCGTAGACGCGGCGCTGCAGCTTCGTCAGCTCCTCGGGCTTCGCGCGCGAGAGCGCGACGGCCAACTCCGGCCAGCGGTCGAAGCCGGCGGCGTGGGCGAGCTCGTCGATCATCGACCGCAGGTCTGAGACGATCACCGTCCCACTAAGGCCGAGCGCGCGGGCGGTGCCGTTGCACGCGTCGATCCCGACCAGCGCCAGGAGCGCGTCGGTCGCGTCGTTGTCGCTGATCGTCAGCATCGCGACGACCAGGTCGCGCGCCGAGGCCTCGACGTCGTCGGCATACAGCGAGAAGCCCGTCGGACCGGGCGTGCGCCCCTCGGCGCTCATCCTGATGCGCTCCAGCGGGTCGAGCGTGCGGGCGGCAAACTGCCGCTCGGCCTCGACCGCGATCAGGACCTTGATGACCGACGCCGCGACGACCGACGCGTCGGCGCGCACGCCGATCTGGAGTGCCCCGTCGTCGGCTTGGACGCACAGTTGGCCCGCGCAGCCGGCCTCCTCAAACAGCCCGGCAATGCCCTCGCGCCGCACGACGGTCGCCGCCATGCCGACACCGTAGCGAGCATCAGCCGGCGGTGAAGCCCAGGATCAGCTGCGCCGTCTCGAGCGGCACGTCGAGCTGGGGACAGTGGCCGATACCCGGGAGCTCGACCCACTCGGCGTGCGGCAGCGTGCGCCGAAAGAGGGCCGCCGACGACGGCCAGCGCAGTATCCGGTCGGCCGTTCCCCAAACGATCCGGAGCGGGCAACCGATCCGCTCGGCGTCGAGCGGGAACCCGTCACGCTCGGCGAGATCGAGCAGCGCCGGCAGCCCCTCGCACGCCGCCACGCCGCGAATCTGATGGGCCAGCAGCTCGCCGGGGATGTGCTCGAAGTTGACGGTCGTGTGTTCGGTCGCGCGGCGCCGCCCGTTCTCTGAGGCGACGATCGCGTCCGCATACGGTGCGGCGGCCTGCGCCAGACCCCGCATGGTCGTGAAATGGACGTGCCGTTCGCGGTCGTACGGGTCGCCCGGCTCCCAGCCGCCCGCGGGTGCAAACGCGACGACGGTGCGGGCGCGCCCGCGCGCGGCCAGCTGTAGCGAGACCCACCCGCCGAGCGAGTTGCCGACGATATGAGCGATCGCGAAACCGGCCTCGTCCATCGCACGCTCGATCCCGTCGGCGAGTGTCTGGGTGGTCAGCGCGCCGTCCACCGCGGGGCCCCGGGCGTGACCTGTGGCGGTCAGCGCGGGGCCGCCGGCGTGGCCGGTCGCGGTCAGCGCGGGGCCGCCGGCGTGGCCGGCGAGGGTCGGGGCGAGGACTTCGTGGTGGCGTTCGAGCGCCGGCAGCACCAGCTCCCAGCTGCGCCAGGTATCGGAGAAGCCGTGCACGAGCACCATCGGCGAGCCCGCGCCGCCACGGTGGGTTGGGGTGAACCGTGAGTCGGTCAGAGCGGGGACGCTACCGACTAGGGTTCGGGTCTCGTGGCAAGCGGCCCGACCACCGACCTTGCGGTACTAGACCGTCTAGTCCATCCACGTGGAAAGGACGTCGTCGATGTCGGCTGCGGCGGTGGAGCCCTGGTCCGCGCGCTGACGGGGCTTGGAGCTCGCGTGGTCGGCGTAGAGGTCTCCGAGCGTCAGCTCGCGACGGCAGAGCCGCGCGACGGGGCGCGGTACGTGATCGGGCGGGCAGAGGCGCTGCCGCTCGAGAACACATCGGTTGACCTGGTCGTGTTCATGCGCTCGCTTCACCACGTCCCGCCTTCCGAGATGGTCGACGCGCTGCGCGAGGCCGCGCGGGTGCTGCGACCCGGCGGGCTCGTGTACGTCGCCGAGCCGCTCCCCGAGGGCGATTACTTCGAGCTCGTCAGGTCGGTGGAGGACGAACTCGAGGTCCGCCTTGCGGCCCAGCGAGCGCTCGGCGAAGCCCCGCTCGCCGGGCTGGAGCGCGTGACCACGATCGATTACGAGGTGAAGGTCGAGATCAGCGGCCTTGATGCGCTGCGGGCCAGGTTCGTGAGCGTCGATCCGGAGCGAGCCGCGCCGTTCGACGCGCACGCCGACCGGCTCGCGGCGGCGCTCGGCGACGGGCGAGCCTTTTTGGTGCCGATGCGAGTGGACCTGCTGCGACTCAGGCTGCGGCCGCGAGCAGACCCGTGAGCGTCTCGAGATCGTCGGCGCTCGGAATCCATTGGGCGGCGGCGACGTTGGCGCGGACCTGCGCGGGTCTGGTCGCGCCCGCGATCACGGACGACACTGGCGCGCGGGCCAGCAGCGCTCCGATCGCGACCTCGGTCAGCGGCACCTCGCGTTCGTCGGCGAACTCTCGCAGCGAGTCGATCAGCTCGAACTGCTCTCGCGTGGCGATCTGATCTCGACCCGAGAGCCTCGCGCCGGTGGGGCCCGGCTCGCCGGCACGGTACTTGCCGGTCAACAGGCCCCTGGCGAGCGGGAAGAACGGCACGAAGCCGATCCCGAGCTCGTCGCAGGCCGGCAGCACGTCGTGCTCGGGGTCGCGTACGAGCAGGCTGTACTCGTTCTGGACGGCGCTGAAGCGCGTCAGCCCGCGCTCGCGAGCCACCGTGTCGGCCTCAAACAGCTGCGCGGCGCTGAAGTTCGACGCGCCGATCGCACGGACCTTGCCCGCTCTGATCAGCTCGTCGAGTGTCTCGAGCGTCTCGGCGATCGGGGTGACGCCGTCGGGCTCGTGGTACCAGTAGTAGTCGACCGCGTCGGTACGCAAACGCTCCAGCGACGCGTCGATCGCGTCCAGGATGTAACCGCGCGATCCACGCGGCCCCTTGCCGTCGTGCATGTCCATCCCGAACTTGGTAGCCAGGATGACTTCGTCGCGGCGACCCTGAAGGATCTCGCCGATGAACTCCTCGCTCTTGCCCAGGCCGTAGATATCGGCCGTGTCGAAGAAATTGATCCCCTGCGCGAGCGCCTCGTCGATCACCGCGCGGGCGCCGTCGAGGTCGGTCCTGGGGCCGAAGTTGTTGCAGCCAAGTCCGACGACTGACACGTCGAAGCCGGAGTCGCCGAGCGGCCGGGTCGGAAGCTGTGCCATCGCTGTAGAGATAGCAGGCGGGCGCTAGGCTCGGGCGTCATGGGTTCGCTGACGTTCACGACGACGCTCGTCAAGCGCGGACCAGCGGCCGCGGTCGTGCTCGACGACGACCAGGTGGAGACAGTCGGGGAAGGTGCGAAGCGCTTCCCGGTCGCGGCGACGATCAACGGCTACACGTGGCGCAGCACGGTCGTGCGGATGCGCGGTGAGTTCCTGGTCGGGCTGAACAAGGAGGTACGTCAGCACGCGGGCGTCGACGCCGACGACGACGTCCAGGTGACGCTCGAACTCGACCGCGAGGAGCGGACCGTCGAGGTGCCCGAGGCGCTGGCGGAGGCGCTCGCGCGCGATCCGGACGCGAGCGCCGCGTACGATCGGCTGGCGTACACGCACCGCAAGGAGTTCGCGCGCTGGATCGAGGAGGCCAAGCGGGACGAGACCCGTTCACGGCGAGTCGACCAGGCACTCGAGATGCTCCGCGCGGGCAAGACCCGGAGCTAAACGGGCCGCGACAGGATCTGGCCACGCCAGCCGTTGAGGTCGAAGCGGCCGTCGCGGGCGAACCCCTGGCGCTCGTAGTACTGAACCAGCGCCGGCGAGTCGGCCCAGCAGTCCACGCGCAGGATCCGCGCGCCGCGTTCGCGCGCGAGTGGGCCGGCGAGCTCCAATAGCCGCGCGCCGATTGCGTTGCCAGCCAGCCGGCGCGCGCTGAGCAGGAGCGTCACGTACAGCTCCGGAACCGCGCCGCCCGGGACGTATTCGGGGCTGTCGCCGGCCGCCAGCGCGCCGACGACCGCGCCATCGTGCTCGGCGATCCGGACCTCGCCGCGCTCGAGCGTCTGCCCGATGAGCCTTCGCATCTCGGGCCTGGCGCTGAACGGCTGCTCACCCCACTGGCCGACGAGCCCGCGCTCCACGAGCCACTCGATCGCCTCGTCGAACAGCACCAGCACGGCCGGCTGATCGGCGACTGAGCCAGCCCGGATGGTCAGATCGATCACGTCCATTTTTGTAGCGCGCTCCCTACGATCTGGGGCATCAGCCTCGCCAGCCAGATACTCGCCCGACGAATGCAGCTGATCGAGCCGCAAACGCTCGACGTCGTCTGTGAGGGCGATCTGCGGGTGCCGATGGACGACGGAATCACGCTGCTCGCGGACCGCTGGGTCGCGCGCTCGGGACGCGACCGCCCGCAGCCGACGGTCCTGATCCGCTCACCGTATGGGCGCAAAGCGATTGTTGGCCTGTTATTCGGGCGGCTGCTGGCCGAGCGCGGTCTGCAGGTCGTGATCCAGAGCGTGCGCGGGACGTTCGGCTCGGACGGGACGTTTGCGCCGTTCGACGAGCGAGCGGACGGGTTGGCGACGATCCGCTGGCTGCGTACACGGCCGTGGCATCGCGACCGGATCGGAATGTTGGGGCCCAGCTACCTCGGGCTCGTGCAGTGGGCGGTGGCCGCGGACGCCGGCGACGACCTGGCGGCACTCGCGATCCAGGTCAGCGCCTCGCAGTTCTACGACCAGACGTACACCGGCGGGGCCCTGGCGCTCGAGAACACCGGCTCGTGGATGGTCGTCGTAATGGCCCAGGAGGGGCGTTTTGCCCTGTGGTCGATCAACCGTGCACTCCGTGGCCTAGGCGGGTTGCTCGACGAACTGCCGCTCGCAGAGCTGGATGAGCGCGCAACCGGCGCCCCGGTGCCGTGGTTCAGGGAGGCGTTCGAGAGCCCCGGCCGTGAGGGCGCCTACTGGGCGACGCGCGACTACTCCGCCGGCGTTGGCAACGTCGACGCCGCCGTGCAGTTCGTCGGCGGCTGGTACGACATCCTGCTGCCGTGGATGCTCGAGGATTACGCGACATTGCGGGCCGCGGGGCACACGCCGCAGCTGCGGATTGGTCCCTGGACCCACATCTCGCCGGGGCTCGCGGTCGATGGGCATCGGGATGGGATCGGGTGGCTGCGGGCCTACCTGCTCGACGACCGGCGCCTGTTGCGCGATGCCCCGGTGCGGATCTTCGTGACCGGCGAGCGCGCCGGCGGCGGCTGGCGTGACCTCGAGCAGTGGCCGCCGCCGGGGACCCGTGCCCGGCGCCTGTGGCTCGGGACCGGCGGCGCGTTGTCGGGACGCGCGCCCGAAGCAGCCGGGGACGGGGATCGCTACTGGTACGACCCTGCCGACCCGACCCCGGCCGTCGGTGGCCCGGTGCTGTTTGCGCGCGAGCCGGTCGTCGACAACCGTGAGCTCGAGGCCCGCGACGACGTGCTGACGTTCACGACGACGCCGCTGGAGGCGACCGATGAGGCCGTTGGTCCGGTGCGCGTCGAACTGTGGGCGCGAGCCGACACACCTCACTTCGACCTGTTCGCGCGCGTCTGCGACGTCGACGAGGACGGCGCGTCATGGAACGTCTGCGATGCGCTGGCGCGGATCTCGCCGGGCGCCTTCGAGCAGGGGCCGGACGGGAGCTGGGCGGTCGCCTTCAACCTCTGGCCGACCGCGCACCGGTTCGCCGCCGGCCATCGGATCAGGCTCCAGGTCTCGTCCGGCGCGCACCCGCGCTACGCGCGCAATCCGGGCACTGGCGAGGACCCGTTGACCACGACTCAGCTGCGTGCCGTCGAGGTCGAGCTGCTGCACGACCGCGACCACCCGTCGGCGCTCGTCCTGCCGGTCAGCTGACCGCTCGCACCTCGTCGCCGACGCGGATCTCGCCATCCTCGAGGATGTCGGCGCGGACCCCGCCACGGTGAACGAGCGCCCGCAGAATCGGACGCTCCGCGTAGCGCTCGATCACCGTGCACGGCTCGCAGAGGCGCATTCCGCGGCATGGGACGGTACCGACCGTGAACTCGTGGCCGACCAGCTGGTTGAGCGCGATCCCGCGGGTGAGGACGTTGCGGCGGTGCTCGTCGGGACCGAGCGGCGGCTCAAACGCTTCGCAGACCTCCGCCTCGACGAGCGTCAGCGCGCTACCGGCGAGACCGGACGGGAAAGTGCCCTTGCCGCTCACGTGGCGGTCGCCCTCGAGGCCCTTGCCGGCCAGCGCGCGGACCGATTCGAGCGCCAGCGACGGCTCGCCCGCGGCCTCGGAGACCCAGATCCCCTCGACGATGCCGCGTCCCGCGGGGGCGAGCGGCAGCGGGGGACGGGCGAGCGCGATGTCGCCGGCGGCGATCACGTAACCCTCTAGCAGCCAGGCGTTGTCGACGACGCCGTCGCCGGCGGGGTCCCAGACGACGCCCGACGGGATTCCGTACATGACCACGAACCGCCGCTCGACCTCGTCCGGCCGTTGCATGCGCGCGAGCCAAGGACCGTTCCACGAGAACGCGGTCGGCTCGGCGATCCGCGCCATCCCCATCGACAGGCCGGCGAGCCAGCGGCTGACAGTGGGTCCGGCGGCGGGGTCCTCGTCGGGCGCGAGCCGCGGCAGCTGCGCCTGATCGAGCTCGAGCGCGGTGGCGAGGCAGGCGAGGAACGAGGCCTGCTCGAGCGACAGGCCGCGCTGCAGCTTCGAGCTCGGTTTCACAGCTCAGAGCCTATCCCCTGGATATCCTCCCGCCCGCGTTGCCCGAAACAGTCACCCTGACCGGCGAGCTGACCGCCGACGACGTCATCGCGATCGCCGGTGGTGCCCGGATCGAGCTCGACCCGGCTGCGCTGGCGCGACGTCGCGAACAATCGGCTCGTGCTGGAGCAGATCCTGTCGACGGGCACCCAGGTGTATGGGATCAGCACCGGCTTCGGCGCCTTGGTGTCGAGCACCGTCGCTCCCGAGATGCAGCGTCATCTCCAGGTCAACCTGCTGCGCAGCCACGCCGCCGGCACCGGCCCCGATCTGCCGCCAGAGGTCGTACGCGGAGCGATCGCGGTGCGTGCCAACGGGCTGATGCTCGGCCACTCGGGCGTGCGCCCGCTGGTGATCGAGCACCTCGTGGCGGTACTCAACGGCGGTTATGCGCCCCGGGTGCCGCGCACCGGCTCGCTCGGCGCCAGCGGCGACCTGGCCCCTTCGGCGCACGCGTTCCTGCCGCTGCTCGGCGAGGGGGAGGCGTTCGGTCCCGACGGGACGCTCGTCCCCGGCGCCGACGCGCTGGCGGCGCTCGGGCTCGAGCCGCTGAGGCTCGAGAGCAAGGAGGGGCTGGCGCTGATCAACGGGACTCATTTCATGAGCGCGATCGGAGCGCTGGTGACCGTGCGCGTCCGCGTGCTGCTCGATGCGATCGACCTCGTCACGGCGGCGACGATCGACGCCCTGCGCGGCGCGCTGCCGGCGTTTGAAGCGCGCGTGCATCACCTGCGCGCGCTGGCCGGCCAGAGCGCGAGCGCAGCCAACATCTGGGCGGCGCTCGACGGCTCGAGCCGCATCCACGGCCCGGGTTCGTCGCGTCTCCAGGATGCGTACTCGCTGCGCTGCGCTGCCCAGGTGCACGGCGCCGCCCGCGAGGCGATCCGGTTCTTCGCCGAGATCGTGGTCGCCGACCTCAATGCGGTCACCGACAACCCGCTGGTGTTCGACGACCCGCCCGAGGTGATCTCGGCCGGCAACTTCCACGGCCAGGCGCTCGCGGTCGCGTTCGACACAGCGCGGCTCGCGCTCGCGGACCTGGGCTCGATCTCCGAGCGGCGGACGTTCAGGCTGCTGTCGCCGAGCCTCAACGGGCGCCTGCCTGCGTTCCTGACGACCGACGCCGGCACCTCGAGCGGCTACATGGTCGCCCAGTACACGGCCGCGGCGCTGGTCGCCGAGCTGCGGGCGCTGGCGCACCCGGTCAGCGTCGACAGCATCCCCACCTCCGACAACCAGGAGGATCACGTGTCGATGGGGATGACCGCCGCGTTGATGACGCTCGATTCGGTCGACCGGCTCGAGCGGGTGGTGGCGATCGAATTGATGTGCGCCTGCCAGGCGCTGGACTGCGACCCGGGCGGACCGGGCGGAGCGGTGCAGACCCTGTATGACGCGGTCCGTCAGCGGGTCGCGCCGCTGACCCGAGACCGGCCGCCGGCCGATGACGTCGATGCGGTCCTGCCGGCGATCAGAGACGGGACGGTCGCGACGATCATGGCCGCGGCGAGAGATGACGTTCGTTCCTCCTGAAAGGCACCTGTCGCGCGCCAAGGACCTGGCCGACTCGCGGTTCGCGGAGCCGATCGGTGTCGACGACCTAGCCCACGCGGCCGGCCTGTCGCGAGCTCATTTCAGCCGCGAGTTCAAGCGCGCGTTCGGCGAGGCTCCACACGCCTATCTGCTGACCCGCCGGCTGGAGCGCGCGGCGTCGATGCTGCGGTTCACCGATAGCTCGGTCGCGGAGATCTGCTTCGCGGTCGGGCTGCAGAGCGTCGGCTCGTTCACCTCGAGCTTCACGCGGACCTATGGCGTCTCGCCGACCGCGTACCGGGTCAGGTATCCGCCCGCCGCCGCGCACGCGATGGTTCCCGCGTGTGTCGTGCGTGCGTACGCGCGGCCGCAACGCAGCACGTTTGGAGAAGACAACGGCGTCGGCGCGAATTAGCGTCTAGCGCCACGGTCAAATCCAAACCCTAGGAGCCCAACGATGATCACCATCTCCACCGCCCAGCTGTGGGTCCACGACCAGGACGAGGCGCTGGCGTTCTACACGCAAAAGCTCGGATTCGAGATCCGCACCGACGCGACGTTGCCGGAAATGGGCAACTTCCGCTGGCTGACCGTCGGTCCAGTCGGCCAGCCCGATATCGAGATCGTCCTGATGGCGATCCCGGGGCCGCCGGTGATGGACACCGGCACGGCCGAGCAGGTCAGGGCGCTGATGGCCAAGGGGTTCGCCGGCACGGTGTTCCTGCGGACCGATGACGTCCAGGCGAGCTACGAGGAGCTGAAGGCTCGGGGCGTCGAGTTCTCCGAGGCGCCCGAGGAGCGGCCGTACGGGATCGACTCGGGCTTCCGCGACCCGTCGGGCAACAGCTTCCGCCTGACGCAGGTCAACGAGCTCGTCACCGGCTGACCCCCGCGAATCGATCTGTGAGCCCGCGCGGCCCCTCAGCCCGCGGGCTCGCCGTCGTAGTAGCCGACCTGGCCGTCTGCACGGCGGACGATCAGCTCGTCAGCGGCCGTCCAGACGCCGATCTTGTCGCTGTCGGGGTAGACGGCGACCGCCGGCTCGCGCGCACTGGACCACATCAGCACGCGGGCGGCGTCCTCGCCGCGGTTGGTCAGCTGGTGCACGCCGGCGGGGCCGGCCGGGAAGCAGATCAGGGAGCCCGCTTGATGGGTCGCGATGCCCTCGGGGCCGCGGACGTCGATCGGGCCGTCGATCACCAGCGCCCATTCCTCGACGTATTCGTAGTGGTAGGGGCAGAGGTGCTGGCCGGGGGGGACCTCGAACAGCCGGACGCTCTCCTCGACGGCGCCGGCCTGTTTGCCGACGTCCGCCATCCCGGTGCGGTAGCCCGCCGGGTCACCATCGTCGTACGTGAACTCCGCCTCATGGATGTTCATACGGCTGGATCTTGCCACGGACCTGCGCGTTTAACTGGACGTATGTTCCGCTCAGACGCGCAGGTTCAGCTGCGCCGCCGCCACCGCCGCCTGGCCGAACGAAATGCCGCCGTCGTTGGGAGGGAGGCGCTCGGGCACGAGCGCCTCGAGCCCGGCACGCTCGAGGCCCGCGCAAACGGTTTCCAGCAGCAAACGATTCTGAAATACGCCCCCGCTCAGCACCGCCCTCGAAATCTGGCGTTGAGCGGCGATTTCCGTCAGCGCCGAAACGGTCGCGGCGGCCACCCCCGCGTGGAAGCGCGCCGCGACCACGTCAGCGTGACCCCCGACGCCAGATCGCGCACGATCTCGTGCACGGCGCCGCGCGGATCCAAGCCCACGATCTCATACGCGCCGCACGCACCCGCCCGCCACGCGGCCGCCTCGAGCTCGACCGCGGCCTGCCCCTCGTAGTTGACCTCGGAGCGGATCCCGCAGAGCGCGCCGACGGCGTCGAACAGCCGCCCCATGCTCGAGGTGATGGGCGAAACCGTGGCGCTGGATGCGATCTGCTTCATCGCTTCCCAGCGATCCGGATCGACGGCCAGCTGCGGCGTCGGCGGTCGCGGCTCGCCGAACGCTTCGGCCATCCATGCGAACGCCATTCGCCACGGCTGGCGGATCGCCGCCGCCGCGCCTGGCATCCGCACCGGCCACAGCGAACCGGCGCGCTCGAAGCCCGCAAGATCGCCGACGAGCAGCTCGCCGCCCCAGACGGTCCCGTCGGTGCCGTAGCCGGTGCCGTCGAAGATCGCCCCGACGGCCGGCTCGAGCACGCCGTGCTCGGCCAGGCAGGCCGCCAGGTGCGCGTGGTGGTGCTGGACGCCGATCAACGACACGTCGTCGCGCTCGAGCGCGTAGGCGGTCGACAGGTAGTCGGGGTGCAGGTCGTGGGCGACCAGCTCGGGCGTGACCGCGAACAGCCGCTCGAAGTGCGCGACCCCGTCGCGGAACGCCTCCACGGTCGCGAAGTGCTCGAGGTCGCCGATGTGGTGCGAGACCCAGGCCCGAGAGCCCTTCGCGACGCAGAACGTACTCTTTTGCTCGGCGCCGCACGCGAGCAGTGGGCGCTCGAGCTCCAACGGAAGCGGCAGGTGGGCCGGGACGTATCCGCGCGACCGTCGTAGCGGCAGCGTCCGGCGTCGCGCGACGCGCAGGACCGAGTCGTCGGTCCGGGTCTCGATCTCGCGGTCGTGGAGCAGGAACAAGTCGGCGATCGGGGCCAGCCGGGCAAGCGCGTCCTCGTCCTTGAACGCGATCGGCTCGTCGGACACGTTGCCGCTCGTCATCACCAGCGCCGGGCCATCGAAGTCGGCCAGCAGCAGATGGTGAAGCGGCGTGTAGGGGAGCATAAGACCAAGCTCCGGTGCACCAGGGGCGACAGACGCCGCCACGGGCGCGTCCGGCAGCCGCCGCCCGAGCACGATCGGGCGGGCCGGCGACCGCAATAGCTCCTCCTCCTCGACAGCCTCGAACATCACGAACGTGCGCGCCGCCTCCCACGACCGGACCATCAGCGCGAACGGCTTGTCCTCGCGGTGCTTGCGCGCGCGCAGCGCCGACACCGCCTGCTCGTTGCCGGCATCGCACGCGAGGTGAAAGCCGCCGATCCCCTTGACCGCGACCAGGAGACCCGTGGCGAGCCGTCTTGCGACGAAGGCGATCGGGTCGTCGCACTCGAGCGTCGCGCCGTCGCGGTCGACCACTCGGACACGCGGGCCGCAGACCGGGCACGCGTTCGGCTGCGCGTGAAAGCGGCGGTCGAGCGGATCGTCGTACTCGCGCCGGCAGTCGTCGCACATGACGAATGCCGCCATCGTCGTCTGCGGGCGGTCGTAGGGCACGCCGCGCACGATCGTGAACCGCGGGCCGCAGTTGGTGCAGTTGATGAACGGGTAGCGGAAGCGGCGATCGCCCGGCGAGAACAGCTCCCTCAGACAGTCGTCGCACGTCGCCGAGTCCGCCGTCACCGGCGCGTCTGGTGCGCCGCCGCTTGAGCTTTGGCGGATCTCGAAGCCGGGCTCGCCGAGCGGCGGCCGCGCTTCGCTGAAGACGTCATCGATCGCCGCCAGCGGCGGGGCCTCGGCGGTCAGGCGCAGCATGAAGCGCTCCACCCGCGGCGCCGGGCCCTCGACCTCCAACAGCACGCCGTGCTCGTCGTTGAGCACGTAGCCCGCGAGCTCCTCCTCGACCGCGAGCCGGTAGACGAATGGGCGAAAACCGACCCCCTGCACCGTGCCAACGACCCTCGCCTGGGTCCTGACGGCGGCGATCACCCCAACTCGACCAGCTCCCGAAGCACGTGGTACGCCGTCGCCTGCGCCTCTTGGATCCGTGGGATGTACTGCGACGGGCTGATCACGATGTGGTCAGCGAGCCGCCGCTCGGCGACCTGACCACCGTCGTAGCCGACCAGCGCGATCGTCACCAGCTCACGCCGCCGCGCCTCGGCGAGCGCGTCGAGCACGCTAAGCGAGTTACCGCTCGTCGAGAGCGCCAACAGGACGTCGCCGGCACGGCCGTAGGCGATCACCTGGCGCGCGAAGATCGCCTCCGAGCCGATGTCGTTGGCGATCGCGGTGATGATCGCCGTGTCTGCGCACAGGTCGATTGCCGCGCGCGACTGCCAGATGGCGTGCGGAGGCGCGACGAAGTCGGCGACCGCGTCGGTCGCGTCGGTCGCCGACCCGCCGTTGCCGAGCGCCAGCAGGCGGCCGCCCGCGTCCAGCGAATCGCGGGTCGCCGCGGCCGCCTCGGCGAGCACCGCCGCGGCGCCTTCGAGCGTCGCGACCCGCAGCGCGTGCACCTCGTCGGCCTTCATCAACACCGAAGCGCGAACGTCGGCCAGGACCGCATCGAGGTCGTGCTCACGCTCGGCAAGGAACGGATACAGAAAGCTCGACGCGCCGACGTCGTGCGAGCGCCGCTCGCTGCGTCCCTCGAGCAGCCCGCGGTGCTCGAAGAACACGTGCACGAGCTCCCAGAGCACGTGATAGGTCGTCTCGACCAGCTCCTGGCGGACGAACGGCTCGTCGCTGGGAGGGTCGAAGGTCCACTCTGCGCCGAGCGACGAGAACGCGATCGTCAGGCAGCCGCGCTCGCGGGCGGTCGCGATCGCGGCCGGCAGCTGATCGCCGTCGGCGGGCTCGCCGAAGCAGATCACGATGTCGTCGGGCTCGGCGGTCAGCTCAACCTCGCGGGCGAGCGCGCCCGAGTCGCCGGTCAACCCGATCGCTGGCAGCGCCCGCTTGCCGACGATCACCGGGTGGACGAACTCGACCGCGACGTGCCGCACATCCGAACGCGCGGCGGGAGACACACCCAGAGCGATCAGGCGGCCCCGGCGGGCGAAGCGTTCGGCCAACCGGTGGCAGACGCGGGCGATCCGCTCGGACTCGCTGCCGAAGAACTCCGAGCCCGCGATCTGGCGCTGCGCGAGCCGTTCGTCGAGCAGTGGCACTACGGACTGCAGCGAGCTCATGCGCGGGCGCCGACCCGCCGGTGCGCCAGCTCGGTCAGCCACTCGCGCAGCTCGCCGACCCCGTCACCGGTCTTAGCGCTGGTCAGGATCACGCTCGCCTCGGGGTTGACCACGTCGATGTTGTAGGTCAGCTTGTCGAGGTCGACGTCGAGGTGGGGCAGCAGATCGAGCTTGTTGATCACCACGAGCTCGCAGGCGCGGAACATCAGCGGGTACTTGAGCGGTTTGTCCTCGCCCTCGGTGACTGAGGAGACCATCGCCCGGGCGTCCTCGCCGATGCTGAATTCGGCGGGACACACCAAATTGCCGACGTTTTCGATCACCAGCAGGTCGAGCTCGTCGAGCGGTAGGTCATGCAGCGCAGAGCGGACCATGTTCGCGTCCAGATGGCACTCGCCGCCGAAGCCGTTGTCGGTGTTGAGCTGGGTGACTGGGACGTGCAGCGTCGCCAGCCGATCGGCGTCGATCGAGCCGTGCACGTCGCCCTCGAGCACCCCGGCCCGGATCCCAGGCAGCGGCTCGCCGATCGCGCGCTCGAGCAGCGTCGTCTTGCCGGCCCCGGGAGCGCTCATCAGGTTCAGCACGGTCACGTCGTGGCGGTCGAAGTCGTCGCGGTTTGCGCGGGCGATCGTGTTGTTGGCATCCAGCGCATCCTGCACGACCCTCACCTTGGTGCGGTGCATGCGGCCTCCTGTTCTTCGACTTCGATGTACTCAACCTCGAGCTCGTCGCCGGCCGTGACCGCGACGCTCGCCGAGCCGCAATCCGGGCAGCGGAAAGCGGGGATCTGCGGCGACCACTCGCGCTCGCAATCGCCACAGCGCAGCCGTGCGTCGATCTGCTCGAGCTCCAGCGTGGCGCCTTCGCAGGCCGTGTCGCGGGCGACGATCTCGAAGTAGAAGATCAGCGACTCGGGGACCACCTGGCGCATCGAGCCCGCGCGCAGCCGCACGGTGGTCACGCGCCGGTCGCCGGCGTGTTTGAGCGCCGTGTTCAGGACGGCCGTCGCGATCGACAGCTCATGCATCGGCCGACTGGAGCTCGGCGACCGTTTCGAGGACCACATCGGCGGCTCTCGACAGCGCGTTGCTGACCGGATCGGAGAGGCCGAAGCCGACGTCCTCGACGACCTCGGGCTCGCACGCGACGACGAACACGCGCCCGGGCCAGCCGCCGACGTATTTGACGAATCGCAGCACGGTCTGCGGATCCATCCCGTGCGGGTCGAGCACCTGGCCGTCCTCGATCTTGCCGTCGACCTCGTCGGGGTCGGCCTCCATCACGTACAGAGTCCCCGGCGGCTCGCCCTGGCGGCTGACGTCGATCAGGATTAGCGCGTCGTAGCCACGCATCACCTCGTAGGCGAGATCCAGGCCACCGGTCCCGAAGTCGATCACGTGCACGCCCGGCGGCAGTTCGCGGTCGGTCAGCAGCTTCGCGACCTCGCCGCCGAAGCCGTCGTCGCGCAGCCACGCGTTGCCGATGCCCGCGACCAGGATCTGCCTTGTCCGCTGCGCAGTGTCAGTCACAGGTCTCCACCTCGTTTGCGAAGAAGAACAGATAGCGGCCGGTCTCGCGCATCAGCTGTTGGCCGGGGTCGTCGTCGACCGTCACCGCGAGGTGGACGCGGTCGTCGACGTCGACGTAGATGCGCTCCAGCGTGGCGCGCCGTCCGTCGAGCAGGCGGTCGTGGACGCTGCCGTTAGTGCCCGGCCGCAGCAGCAGCTTCGATCCCTTGACGAACGTGACGCCGTCGACGGTGGCCCGTGTCCTCCCCGGGCTGGTTGTCAACCTCCGGCTGGCTGCCAACCTCCTCCAGACCGCTGTGCAGACCGATGATCTCCTGCGGGCCGAGCGCGAGCGTGCGATCGAGCATCGCCCTGATCTTCGGGTCGGCGACGCCGTCGCGCTCCTCGTCGGTCAGCGAGTGGACGTGTAGCACCAGCGCCTCCTCGATCTCAGTGTTGTCGAACAGGTTGCCGTGGCTGCGCGGCGCGACCTGAGGGTAGTCGGGAAGTACGATCGCGGCGCCGAGGATGGTGTCGTCCGCATCACTTGCGAGCACGGGCCACGTGTTGACACTCTCGCGCCCGCTCACGAGCGGCGAGATGAAGCGACCGTCGTCGACTCGGACGAGGATGTGGAGCGAGATCAGGGAACGCTCGAGCGCCGCGGCGCGGTCGAGACCCGAGGGGACCTGCGCGGTGTTGTGCACGCAGCAGCGGACGACCCCATCGGCCGATGAGCGCAACGTGAAACGCGCCTCCGGGAGCTGTTTTGTGGTCTTCGCGCCGAGCGCGACCGGTCCGAGCTCGAGCCGCCGCTCGTCGCCGCCGGCGGTCAGCCAGCGGACCGTGGCGCTGGTCGCGCTACCCCCGACCGCAACGCACTCGAGCCGCGCATGGTCGAAGGCGCCGGCGCACTCGGCCGCGTACGCCGGCGGGTAGGCGATCCCGAACGGCGTCGGGGTCGCGTTCTTGGTCGCGCCCGGGGTGTACGGGTACAGGGCGTAGCCCTCGTACAGGAGCGTGTCGACGAGCTCCTCAATCATCCAGCAGCTCCTTCACGCACGCGTCGAAGCTCGGCAACCCGCGCGCCGCGCGGCGGTCGTTGAGCGCGGCGAGCGTCTCGGCGCTGAGCCGGATCCAGCCGCCACCCGGGTAGTGCGCGGCGATCATCGCGCGCCACGCCGAGACCGGCATCCGGTACTTGGCCGTGCTGCTCCACGAGACCGGGACGACCTGGAGGCGCTCGGGACCGTGGAAGAAGACGTTGCCGTTGAAGTGGAAGCTGAGCGGGATCTCGCCGTCCTGCACTGCGTAGAAGTACTTGGCGGCGGCAACCTCGAGGTCGTACGTGCAGGGGACCTCGATCGCGAACGTGGTCGAGCCGCAGAAGGTGGGCACGGTCGCGGCCACCCGCGCCCACGCCAGCCCCGAGGTCGCGGGCGCCCACGACGCGGGCGGGCCGAACAGCTCCGCCAGCCGCGCGCGCGTGTCGGGGTCATAACCGCGGCGGGCGGGGTCGATCATCACCTGGACGGTGAGTGCGATCGACTGGATCTCGTGTCCGCTCGGGTCAGTCGCGGTCGCGGTGAACAGCATCGTCGGCGTCGCCGCGAACGCCGCGTGAGCGGCCCCGGTGACGGCGAACTCCGGCTCGGGTGCGAGCGTCGCCCAGCCCGTCCGGTCGAGCTCTGTGCTCATCGCAGAGCCTCCGAGGCGGGCGCGGCGCGCTCGCGGAGCGCGGCGAAGAACTCCGGCACGGCGCGCTCGATCGCGTCACCACCGGAGATTCCCTCCCAGCGCGACTTGATCAGACCAACGAGCGCGTAGCACTGGTCGATCGGCACGATCGCGAACTGCGCCGGTTCGGATAGCCGGTTGACGACCAACGCCTCGGCGTCGGACTCGAGTTGCTCGAGCGCCGGATTTGCCGCGACCAGCGCCTCCCACGCCTCGAGCGTCAGCTCGGACTCGGTCGCGCCCGCGGGACTCGGGTAGAAGGCGACGACCGAGTCCGAGACCGTGCTGCGCATGAAGAACGCCAGCCCGATCGGGATCTGGAACTCCGCCCACACCTCGTCGCTGCACTCGAAATGATCAAGCCATACGGTCCGCATCCCGGTCGGCCGGTACTCGGGATCCCCGGAATGAAGCGCCCAGCATGCTTCGCAGGTGCAGACGATCCGGCGCTCGACTAGGTGCAGCATGTGGCGGTGGTCGTCGGGAATCGTCGTGTGGCAGAGGTCACATCGCTCCTGGCCGAGCGGCGGCGCGCCGGCGCGCGATCCGGATCCCGACTGCGCCAGTGTCCGCATCCGGGCCAACGTCTCGGCCCTTCGCCGGGCGGCGATGATCGCGTCCAGCTCGGCGCTCAAACCGAGATCGCCACCCGTACGCCGCCGGCCTCGAGCAGCGGCACCGGGCGCAGCTGAAGCGGTTCACCGCCCGCGGCGCGCCCAGCTCGAGGCAGGTCGAACTCCGCGTCGCAGGCCCGGCAGCGAAGCATCCCGCCGCTCAGCTCGCCGTCGCCGATCGACGCTCCGCACGACGCACACTCGTCGGCGTAGGCCAGCAACGTGCCGTCGACGTCGGCAAGCACCAGCGCGACCCCGTCGACCTCGACTGTCCGCAGCGAGCCCGGCGCCGGTCGGCCGCCCTCCTGCACGGGGACCCAATGTGCCGGAGCGAGCGGCAGCTCGGGCTCGGCGTGGACGATCGGTAGCTCCACCCCTGCCATCGGCAGCGCGACGCCGGTGACGGCCGGCTCCTCCGTGACACCGGCGACCTCGAGTCCGACGAGATCCGGGGCGTGCTCGTCCAGGGCCTGCTTGATCGCGAGCTCGAGCGTCGCCCGTGAGGCCGCGCAGCCGTTGCAGCTGCCCTGCAGCGTCAGCTTGGCGACCCCGTCATCGATCCCGACCAGCTCGACGTTGCCGCCGTGGGACTCCATGTAGGGGCGGACCGTGTCGAGCGCCTCGACAACCCGCTGCTCGAGCGAGACCGGGTAGAGGTCGTGGATCAGCAGCAGGCTGGCGACCGCTCCGTCCTGCGACAGCTGGTCGAGGATCGTCGCGCCGGCCTCGCGCGACTGCGAGATCACCTCGATGATCCGCGCCAGCCCGTCCCCGTACATCGCGATCACGGCCGAAACCAGATCCTGGGCGAGCTCCCGCGCGTGGGCGTCAGGGAGCGAATCCACCTCTGAGGACAGCTCCTGGACCCGGTCGAGCAGCTCGCCGGGAAGCGCGTCGGTACCCATGAGGAAACGCTAACTCAGACCTGTGGGTGTGTGGATTACCTTCTTCACGCGCCCGGCCCCGGTGTACATGTGCACGCCGCACGGCAGGCACGGGTCGAAGCTGCGCACGGCGCGCATGATGTCGACGCCCTTGAAGTTGTCCGGGCCGTTCTCCTCGAAGATCGGCGTGTTCTGAACGGCGTCCTCGTATGGGCCGGGGGTCCCGTACGTGTCGCGTGGGCTCGCGTTCCATGGCGTCGGCGGGTAGGGCTGGTAGTTGGCGATCTTGCCCTCGCGAATCACCATGTGGTGCGAGAGGACGCCGCGGGCGGCCTCGTGGAACCCGCAGCTGATCGTCTCGTCCGGGACCTTGAACTCCTTCCAGCTCTTGGTCCGCCCGGCCCTGACCTCCTTCAGCGCGCGCTCGAGGCAGTGGAGGCCGACGAGCGCGGCGTAGGCTTGGTGGTAGGAGCGGGCGCGGTCGCGTTCGACCGCATTGGACTTCTCTGGAACCTTCCACTCGAGCTCCATCTCGGGCATCGCGGCAGACTTCGGGAGCACCATCTGGATCGAGTTGCCGGTCGCCTTCAGGTACCCGAAGTCGACCAGGCCGGCCTTCGCCGTGCACCATTGGCGCGCGAACGGCCCGCCGCCGGTGTCGCAGCAGACGTGGGTGTCAGTGCGCTTGTCGTAGATCCGCGGCGACACGACCCAGCTGTACTTGTCGGCCCAGTCGCGCTTCTGGGGCTTGGGCAGCGTCTGCTTGTTCCACGGATGGTTCTTGTCGACCGGGTTGCCGAGCGGGTCGTGGGTCACGAACGTCGGCTCGTTCTCCCAGCTGTCGAAATACGAGCTGCCGAGCAGGATCCTGATCATCAGGTTGATCTCTACGAGGTCCGTACTGATCAGCTCGCCGTTGATCGCGACGCCGGGGGTGATGTAGCGCTTGCGCCCCCAGTCGGTCATCGTGCGGTAGTTGTAGTCGACGTAATCGGGATCGTCGAAGCACCCCCAGTTGACTAGGTTGGTGTCGCGGTAGCCGACCATGTCGTAGCCCGGCAACTCGGTCAGGAAGAAGTCGTACAGGTCGTCATGCATCGGCACTGTGCGCTTGACGTAGTCCATGTAGCGCATCAGCCGCACGTAGTAGTCGGTCAGGGTCTGGTGCGTGATGTCGGCGCTGCAACCGCCGGGCATGATCGTCGACGGGTGCGTGTGACGGCCGCCGAACAGGCAGTACATCTCGCGTGTGTAACGCGCCACCTGGAGCGTCTCGAGATAGAAACTGCCCGTGAACGGGTTCAGCGCCCGCATGATGTCGGCGATCGTCTTGTAGCCGTGGATGTCCTGGTGGGGCGCCGACGTGTTCTCGGCTTTTGCCAGCAAGCTCGGGTTGGTGTCCTTCACCATCTGCTCGCAGAAGTCGACGTTCGCCATGCAGTCGTTGAAGATCGCGTGGTCGAACATGTAGTCGGCGGACTCGGCCAGGTTGAACGCCAGGTCGCCGAGTGGCGGCGGTTTGACGCTGTAGGCCATGTTCTGGTTCAGGCACGAGCAGGTGCAGTGGTTGTCACCACAGATGCCGCATATGCGACTCGTGATGAAGTGCGCATCGCGCGGATCGATCCCCTTCATGAAGATGTCGAAGCCGCGGAAGATCATCGAGGTGCTGTAGCACTTGTTGACCTTCTGGTTGGTGAAGTCGATCTCCGTGTGGATTCCGAGGCTGCCGACGATCCGCGTGATCGGATCCCACGACATCTCCTTGACGACGACCTTTTGCTCTGTTGCTGTGGCCATGTGTTCGAAACTCCTTGCAGTGAAAGCGTTGCCGGCTGTGCGAGGGCGCTACCAGCGCTTCTGGTAGCCGCTCGACAGGACCGGGCCGGGCCGTCGCCATTCGGGCTCGATGTCGAACTTTTTGTCGATATTGCGTTTGCGGAAGTAGCGGAAGATGGGCCCGTAGGTAAACCGCTGGAAGTCGGCCGCCTTCTCGCCCCACGAGTCCGGGTCCATGAACGGCATGTACTTGTCGGGGAAGCCCGGCATCGTGCACGCCATGCAGATGCCGCCGACGTTCGGGCAGCCGCCGATCCCGTTGACCCAGCCGCGGACCGGGACGTTGCACTTGACGACCGGGCCCTTGCAGCCGAGCTTGACCAGGCAGCGGTGATCGGACCCGTACTCGGTCGCGAAGTTGCCCTGCTCAGTGAACCCGGCCCGGTTGCAGCCCTCGCGCACGGTGCGCTCGAACAGCCACTTCGGGCGCAGCTGCTCGTCGAGCTCGGGCGCCGGCGCCATCCCAGCGAGGTGGAAGACGAGGTACATCAGGACCTCGGTCATGTTGTCCGGCTGTGCCGGGCAGCCCGGGATGCAGATCACCGGCAGGTTGGCCTTCGAGCGCCACTTCCAGCCCAGATAGTCGGGCAGCCCCATCGCGCCGGTCGGGTTGTTCTTCATCGCCGGGATCCCGCCGTAGGTCGCGCAGGTGCCGACGGCGACGACGGCTGCCGCTTTCGGCGCGAGGCGGTCGACCCAGCGGTTGAGTGTGATCGGTTGGTCGGTGTCTGGATCGACGCCGAACCCGGTCCAGTGGCCCTCGCCGTTGATCTGCTCATTACCCAGTGAGCCCTCGACGACCAGCACGAACGGGTCGAGCTTGCCCTGCTCGGCGTCGTACCAGGCTTGCATGTATTCGTCGCCGACCTCGAACGCGATCACCTGGTTGTGGACCACGACGCGCGGCATGCCGGGAATCACGCCCTGGATGATGTCCTCGAGGCTGGGGTTGGTGGCAGCGGTCATGGCAACCGAATCGCCCTCGCACGAGAGGCCGATCGTCATCCATAGGACGTGCGCGGTCACCGCCTCGGTCGCCGCCTGATTCGGTACGAACTCGGTTGCCGTCGCCATCGCTAGTCCTTCCTGTTGTCAACAAATCCGCGGCAGCGGATCTCCGACCAGCTGATCCATCACGCGTCTGCCGCCAAACGCCGTCTGCACCATCACCATCCCGGGCGGCTCGGTCTTCACCTCGCCGATCGCTGCCGCCTGCTGGCAGCCGTCCACCTGTTTGAGCGCGTCGAGCGCCGCCTCGGCGGCGGCCGGCGCGACGAACGCGACGAGCCGGCCCTCGTTGGCCACGTACATCGGATCGATCCCCAGCAGCTCGGCCGCCGCCTGAACGATCGGCGAGACCGGCACGTCGGCCTCGCGGACTGTGATCGCGATTGCCGAAGCGCGGGCGAGCTCGTTGAGCACGCTGGCTACCCCGCCGCGGGTCGCGTCGCGCATGCAGTGAAGCTTGTCGCCGGCGGCCTCGAGCAGCGCCTCGGCGGCGGGCCATAGGGAGCACGTGTCCGACTCGAGGTCGGCGTCGAGGTCGAACTGGTCGCGGGCGAGCATGATCGCCGTCCCGTGCTCACCGATCGGCCCCGAGACGAGCACCTGATCGCCCGGTTGCAAGTTGTCCGGCGCCACCGCGGCACGCGCGTCGACCCGCCCGACGCCCGTCGTCGACAGGTACATCTGGTCGGCGGCGCCGCGCTCGACGACCTTCGTGTCGCCGCCGACGATCCTGACGCCGGCGGCTTGCGCGGCCGTGGCGATCGCCTCGACCTCGTGTCGGAGGATGTCTGCATCGAGGCCCTCTTCGAGGATCATCGAGACCGTCAGCGCGAGCGGCTTGGCGCCGGCCATCGCGAGGTCGTTGACGGTCCCGTTGACCGCCAGTTCGCCGATCGAGCCCCCCGGGAACCGCAGCGGTTTGACGACGAAGCTGTCGCTCGTGATCGCGATGTTGTCGATCACGCCCGCGTCACTCGAGTTGTTCGATGCCGAACGCGGGCGCGAGCAGCCCCTCGATCAGCGTCTGCGTCGCCTTGCCGCCTGCCCCGTGCGCGAGCGTGATCTGCTTGTCGCGGAACCGGGCCCGCTTCGAGCGCGCGGTCTCGATGATCTCGAGCACCCGCTGCTCGCGCCCGGTGGTGGCCGAATCCGCCGGCGTCACACGGCCTCCCGCTCGCGCGCGAAGCGCCCGAAGTTGTAGTAGGCGGCGCAGGCGCCCTCCGGCGACACCATGCACGTCCCGATCGCGTGTTCCGGGGTGCACGCGGTACCGAACACCTTGCACTCCCACGGCTTGATCACGCCCTTGAGGACCTCGCCGCATTGACACGCCTTGGGATCGGCGACGCGCACGCCCGGCGTCTGGAATCTGAGCTCGGCGTCGAACTCCTCGTAGGCGCTCGACAGTTTCAGTGCGCTCTGCGAGATGAACCCCAACCCGCGCCACTCAAAGTGCGGGCGCAGCTCGAACACCTCGGCCATCACCTCGAGTGCTTTCAGGTTGCCCTCCTGGGGGACGACGCGCGTGTACTGGTTCTCGACCTCGCAGCGGCCGGCGCGCAGCTGGCGCAGGATCATCAGGATCGACTGCAGGATGTCGAGCGGCTCGAAGCCCGAGATCACCACCGGGCGCTCGTAGTCGGCCGGGATGAACCCAAACGGCCGCGCGCCGACGACGGTGCAGACGTGGCCGGGGCCGATGAAGCCGTCGAGCCGCAGGTCGGGCGACTCCAGCAGCGCGCGCAGCGGCGGCACGATCGTGACGTGGTTGCAGACGCACGAGAAGTTGGTCATCCGCTCGGCCTTGGCGCGCTTCAGCGTCAGGGCGGTCGACGGGGCCGTGGTCTCAAAGCCGATCGCGAAGAACACGACCTCGCGATCGGGGTTCTCGCGCGCGATCCGGAGCGCGTCGAGCGGCGAGTAGACCATCCGGATGTCGGCGCCCATCGCCTTGGCGTCGAGCAGTGTGTGCTGGGAGCCGGGGACGCGCAGCATGTCGCCGAAGCAGGTGAAGATCACGCCGTCGTGGTGGGCGACGGCGATCCCGTCGTCGACTCGCCCCATCGGGATCACGCAGACGGGGCACCCGGGCCCGTGGACGAGCTCGACGTTGTCGGGCAACAGGTCGTCGATCCCGTACTTGTAGATCGAGTGCGTGTGGCCGCCGCAGACCTCCATCACCTTGTAGTGGCGATCCGGGTCGACCTCGGACAGGATCTCGCCGGCAACGACCCGGCCCAGCTCCGCGTCGCGGAACTCGTCGACGAACTTCATGCTCATGCGATCGCCACTCCGGCGTGGACCACGACCCCGTCGCCGAGCGCCACGGGTCCGACCAGGTCGACCGCGACCTCGTGGCTCTGACCCTGGTCGTCGCGGCAGGTGGCCGTCATCCCGTCTGTCGCGACGACCCACATCAGGATGCCCTCGTCTCCGCACGTGATGCAGCGATCCGTCGGCGGCCTCACACTGCTCTCCGGACGCCGGCTCGCTCATTCGATCACGCTCGCCTTCAGCTCCTCGAGCTCCTGCTCGTAGTCGCGACCCATCCGCTGCAGCAACTCGAGCGTCGCGTGCGCTTCCTCCTCGTCGACCTTGGAGAGGGCAAAGCCGACGTGGATCAGGACCCAGTCGCCGGGGCGGGCGTGATCGCCGTCGCTGGCCAGGAGGCTGACGTTGATGTTCCGGCGCACCCCGACCACGTCGACCTTGGCGATCTGGTTGACCTCGTCAACCATCTCAACTACCTGTCCGGGGATGGCCAGGCACATCTGCTCGATCCGTCTCCTCTCCGGCGAGGCCCGCAGCTTTTCGTAACCCTGGGCAAGGCGCCAATCGCCGGTATATCACCGTCGGATTGGCCGTAAGCGCGACCGGTAATCCTGGTGACGGTAAGCAGGATTACAAGCCGCAAACCGCGTTCGGGCAATCGGCGGACAGGCAGGGCGGCGCGGCGTAGACTCGCGCGGGGCTGGAGCTTTGGCCCGCAATCTGGAGAAGCCAGTGGCATTCGGAGAGGCCAGCTGAAACCCGATCAGGACGGCATCGTGCACGCGCCGTGGGCGGCCGCGCCAGGGCCGCGGGCGCGCGCGAGTACGTACCGCTACCTGCTCGACCTCGACGTCGACCTCGCCGAGGCGCTCGACGTGCGAATGCGCCTCGTCGCTCGCCCAGCTGCGACCGCGTTCACGTTCGACGCCGACGTCGGGGAGCTCTCCCTGTCATGGCGGCTGGCGGAAGTTGGTCGCGGCCCCGGACTGCTGGTGCTCGACGGCGTGCTGGTCGTCAACGTTCGGGTCGGAGACCGGATCGCGGCGGAGCTCCTGGGGCCCGGCGATCTGGTCGAGCCGTGCGAGCGCGAGGCTGAGGATCTCCTGACCTGCGCGGTCGACTGGCGCGCGCTCGCGCCGATGCGCTTCGCCGTGCTGGACGCGGAATTCGCAGAGCGCGTGCGGCCGTGGCCGCAGCTGATGCAAGCGCTTCTGCGGCGCGCGGAGCGCCGTGCGCGAAACCTCAACGTACAGCGAGCGATCGCGTCGCAGCCGCGGCTCGATGTGCGACTGGCGCTGCTGCTCTGGCATCTCGCGGCGCGGTGGGGGAGGGTGGAGCCGGGCGGGATCCGGCTGCCGCTGCCGTTGACTCACCAGCTCCTCGGGCGGCTGGTGGGCGCAGAGCGTCCGTCGGTCTCGCACGCGCTCTCGCGCCTGGCGCGCTCGGGACTCGTCACCGGACACGGCGACGAGTGGCACCTGCACGGCGACATCGAGGAGCAGCTCCGGACGATGGTGCAGCCGAATGGCCGGGTGGCCGCGCTCGGGGAGACCGCGGCGGCACGCGGGCCCCGATGATGCGTCAGGTCGAACAGGGGCGCCGATGATGCGTCAGGTCGAACAGGGGCGCGGATGATGCGTGAGGTCGAGTTCGGCCCCGGTTACGCGCGCTCCGAGCGCCTGCTGGTGCACGTGCTCTGGCTGACATCGGGGCTTGGCTGCGATGGCGACTCGGTCGCGATGACGAGCGCCACCAGCCCGAGCTTGGAGGACCTGCTGCAGGGGGCGCTGCCCGGCATGCCGCGACTGGCGATCTACAACCCGCTGCTCGCGTACGAGTCCGGCGAAGAGTTCATGCAGGTGTTCCGCACCGCTGCTGCCGGGCGTCTGGACCCGTTCGTGCTGGTGCTCGAAGGCTCAGTGCCCAACGAGCAGATCAACGGCGATGGCTACTGGGCGGCGCTCGGCGTCGATCCCGAGACTGGGGACCCGATCCCCACCAACACCTGGATCGACCGGCTCGCGCCGCGGGCGGCGGTGGTCCTCGCGCTCGGCACGTGCGCCGCGTATGGCGGGATCCCCGCGATGCGGGGCAATCCGACCGGCGCGATGGGGCTGCGCGACTACCTGGGGCCCGGCTGGGTCTCGCGCCGCGGCTTACCGATCGTCAACCTGCCGGGGTGCCCGGTGCAGCCCGACAACATCACGGAGACGCTGCTGCACCTGGCGCTGCACATCGCCGGCGTGCAGCCGATGATCGAGCTCGACGACCAGGGCCGGCCAGAGTGGCTGTTCGGACGCACGGTGCAAGAAAGCTGTACGCGCGCCGGCTTCGCCGAGCAGGGAGAGTTCGCGCGCACGCCGGCCGACACTCGGGGCTGTCTCGTCAAGCTGGGGTGCAAGGGGCCCGTGGTCAAGTGCAACGTCCCGATCCGCGGCTGGACGGGCGGCGTCGGCGGCTGCCCGAACGTCGGCGGGATCTGCATGGCCTGCACGATGCCCGGCTTCCCGGACCGGTTCATGCCGTTCATGGAGCCCGATTGGCAGGGCAGCACGGCAGCCTACGTCCGTCAGTTCACCTACGGTCCGGTCCTGCGTCGTCTGCGCGAGCGCGCGATGCAGGCCGCGAGCTGATGCCGATCAAGGTCATCTTCCGCTGTGACGTGTGCGGGGCGCATCCAGATCCGCTGACCCAGCTCGCGCTCGAGCGCCAGCTGCGCGAGCTTGCGTTCGGCGAGTACCTCGACGCGCCTCCGGGACGGTGGCTCGTGTGGCTGGGCGGCGGACCGCTCGGGGCGCGCCGCTACGCGTGCGCCGAGCATCGCGGCGAATTGACCGCGTACCTGCGTGAGCACTATGGGACGATCGCCCCAAACCCGTGGAAGCGGCCGCCGTACCCGATCAGCAGGCGCACAAGCGACACCGAGCGCGCGATCCGCAACGGCGGGTTCTCGTCGATGCCCAAGTGGGGCTTCGGATGAGCGCCAGACGGTTTCGGGTCACCGCGAGAGGGGCCGGAGTGGTATTCGGATGACCGCCAGACGGTTTCGGGTCACCGCCAGAGCGGCCGGAGTGGTATTCGGATGAGCGCCGGGGGCCCGCTCGACCAGCCCGTGTACGCCGGGAGCGGCTACAAGGCGTTTGGCGAGTTCACGCTCGCCGATGTCGAGGCCCGCGCGGCCGAGCTGCGGGCCGCGACCGGCTGGGGTCCGACGGCGCGAGTCGGCTCCGTCGCGCGGGGCTGGTCGGAGCTCGCGCGAGCGATGAAGGAGGCCGGCGCCGCGCGCGTGTGCGAGCTCGACGGTGACGAGGCGGCCGAGTTCGCGCGAAGGCTGTGGGTCGTGCCGCCCGGCGGCAGCCTGATCTGAGCTCAGACCTCCGGCGCCGGCCTGAGCTGCGCTCAGACTTCCGGCGCCAGCGGTGCGGCGCTGCCCCCGAGCTCGATTCCGAGCCGGCGCCTCGACACGCCGACGGTCTCGCCGACGCTCACGGGCTCGCTGCCGGCCCGCGCGGTGCTCGCCCGCTCGGCCGCGCGGTCGAGCTTGGAGACGTTGACCGGCTCGAACCGCAGCAGCGAGGGGTGAATCGGCTTCTGGATGCAGTCGCCCTGCGCGAGATCGCACCCGAGCTCGGTAAGCAGCTCGAGCGTCCCGGCTCGCTCGACTCCCTCGGCGATCACGCGTAGTCCTAGCGCGTGACCGAGGGCGATCGTCGCGCGCACAAGCTCGACGTCGCGCGTCTCGCGGTCGTCGTCGAGCGGGGAGATGAAGCGCCGGTCGAGCTTCAGCTCCGCGAACGACAGCCCGCTGAGATAGGCGAGCGACGTGACGCCGGCGCCGAAGTCGTCGATCGAGACCTCGATGCCGAGCTCCCGGAGGCTGGCAATCGCCTCCTTGGAGCGTTCAAACTCCTCGATGATCGAGTTCTCGGTGATCTCGAGCACGAACGAGCCGGGCGGCAGGCCGTGCTCAGCCACGAGCGCTGCGACGAGATCGATCAGCGCGGGGTCCAGCAGGTCGCTGATCGCCACGTTGACCGACACGCGCACACTGTGGCCCTCCGCATGCCACGCCTTGCACTGGCTCAGCGCGTCGAGCACCACCCACCGCGTCAATCGCGTGAAATGCGAACGCCGCGCAGAAGGTGGCGGCGCCGAACCCGGCGACCGCGCCGTCGAGCCAGTTGGGTGTGCTCAGGTGCCTGACCTCGCCGCGGACCATCAGCACGAGCGCCACGTAGGCGAGCGGGAAGAACGACAGATAGAAGACGTCGGCGACCGACGGCACCGGCGGCATCGCGCCCCCTAGCGACTCGACCGTCAACGCGAGATCGCCGAGCGCCCAGGCGATCAGGCTCGTGCCGAGGACGACCGGCACGATCGCGCGAGCGGTCGTGCGGCGCCGGCCCGCGGCGATGCAGATGAACCCCCCGGCGAGCTCGAACAGAACCACGCCCCAACCGCCGATCAGCGTCGACTGCGCCCTAGACGGATTGGCGACCAGGAATAACAGGTAGGCCAGCAGCACGACCGCCATGAACCCATACGTGATCACCACTGCGACTGGAGGCTTCGGCCTCCCTCGCAGCGTGCGCAGCCTCGGACGGCGGATGCTGAGCACCGACATAACAGCCCTTTCGGCCACAAACCGGTGTGGCTGAAGCGCGCGGGGGCTCGTTCGACAAAACTACGCCGGGTTCGCGGCGGCCGCCGCGCCGCCGCGCCACGCCGGGCGGCGGCGGCTCCCGCGCCGCCGCTAACCCGGCTACGTCGGCTGGATCGGAGCCGCGCCTCGTTATCGGCGGCTCGGGCCCGCGGCCTTAGGATTGCGCCCGCGAGGCGGGCTAATTGACGACCATGAACATCCCCCGCATGAACGGGTGGATGCGGCAGTAGTACGTGTAGATCCCGGGTTTCAGCCCCTTCGGGGTGCTCCACGAGAGCGAATTCTTGGCCGGCGTGCCAAAGCCCAGCTCGCCGGAGTCAAAGCCGCCCGGGACGTTGGCGAGCGGGTAGGAGATGCCGGTGTTCAGTGAGCACGGGTCCCGGCACTCGGTCACCGTGTGGAAGACCGACATCATGTACGCGGCCGACGGGTTGAGCGGGTTGCCGGGCGCCAGCGGGCTCGCGTCGTAGTTGACGAACGTGAGCGATTGGCCGGCGTGGATCGTCGGGATGCACGCGTTCGATCCGGTGGCGGTGAAGTCCCCGGGGTCGAACTGGAACTGGGAGATCTTGACCGTGTGCGTGTAGCAGCGCGGGAACGTCTCGACCCTGCTCGCGACCGCGTACGTCCCACCGAGGTACTCGTTCTCGGGGAGGCGGCCATGGGTGACATGGCCCTGCTCGTCGATCTTGTGCTTGAACGGATCGACGCCGCGCTGATCGTTCCACGCCTCCCAGACGACCATGATCCCCATCACCTCGTACCACGACGCACGGGTGCTGTTGTAAGTCGCCGATATTCGAAGCACGTCACCGGCCTTCACCAGTGGGCGCCAGTTCGCGGGGGTCGCGGTCATCGCCATGTCCCACGAGATCGGCCCCCGGTTGTCGAAGTAGTGCGCGTAAGAGCGGAACAGGCGAACCGAATTGGGCTCGTTGCCCTGGATCGCCCCGTGACTCGGGTGCGCGCCGGGCCGGATCAGGTCCAGCGTGTCGTACAGCCCGCCAGGATGCAGGTGACCCGCGGTGCCGACCAGGACGCCGGGATGGTCGATCGTGAACTCGTTCAGCGGCTGGGCCGGGGCATCCGGGACCTTGGTCCGCCCGTAAGGGTTCTTGGCCATGTCGGGGAACGTGAACTTGCCGTGGACGCCGCTGCCCTGGCGGACGTTGAACACCGGGTACAGGTGGTGGTCTTCGACGTCCATCCAGATCGGATGCACCGGCGTGATGCTCGCCGCGGCCGGCGAGGAGGCCGGCACGAAGTCGATGTCGTAGTCGATGTAGACCTGCGCCGGATGGGGCGTCAGGTTGTGGATCATGTAGTTCAGGACCCACAGGTCGGTCTTCTGGACCGGGTAGCCGTAGCCCTTGGGGAACTCGTAGATCGTCTTCTCCTCGCCCGTCGCCATGAACGGGTAGAAGCCGCGGCCGTAGGAGTTGCCCTCGCCCTCACCCAGCGGGCCGTCGCTCAGCCATACGCCGTGGTGGAGGTGGATCACGTCGACCGGCGGGATCTTGCCGCAGCACTTGCCGTCCGGCAGCGCGTAGCGAAGGTTCGGCTGCATCCGGACCATGTAGCCGTCCTGATCCGGCTTCGGCACGTGGTTGTAGTCGAGCAGGATCAGGTTGGCGCCGGGGATCACGCGGTAGGGGCCGGCGTTGAAGTGCAGGTGCTCCATGCCCGGGTAGGAGACCGTGTAGGCGCCCGTGGTCGCCCTTGCAGAGTCCCCGGCGGTGCGGGCGAACGCGGACTGCGCGAAGCACGCAAGAGCGGCGCACGCAACCAAGATCCCAAGGCATGTTCGCTTCAAGGCTTGACCTCTCTGGACGCCTTCCCGCGCGGCATTCAATCATCCCTCGCGGAGGCACGAGCCACAAGGACGCGTTCCCGTGCGGAATCCAACCATCATCCCGCGCGGAGGCGCAAGTCACAAGGACGCGTTCCCGTGCGGGAACCGATCATCCCGCGCGGAGGCACGACCCACAAGGGTGGGTGGTCAGTCTCTCGAGCTGAAGCTAATCGGGCGAGCTGGCGCTACCAGGCCTGGGTGCCGCCGCAATGCGGGCAACCGACCGAGGTCGACACCTGCGCCTCGAACACGTATCCACAGCTGCAGCTGTAGAGAGCCTGATCCTCGGGAGCTCCGGCTTCACGCCGGCGCTTGGGGGCTGCGTTCGTAGCGCTCGTCGACCGCGTCGCCTGGGCGTGAGTCGGAGCTGCTGCGCGCTCCGCGACTCGCCCCAGTCGCCCTTCGCGGTGGCGCCGAATCCTGCCAGCGCCGATTTTGGTTCGAGCAATCACTGTCAATGGTGAAGAACGGCGACGACGCCAAATGGTTTCGCCAGGTGGCCGAAAAGCCCTGGCCATTAACGCGACGTTAATCTCGTCGGGGTCGGCCTCGGCGCTTTTCAGGGCGGCTTTCTAGGCGGCGGTTCGGGGCTTTGGGGGAAATGTCCGGATCGGCCGGTTGCCGGGGTGCACGATGAGGCGCGTATGGGACAATCGGCCCCGGAATGGACCCCAGCCGCAAGCGCGCCATCCGACTCACCGTTGCCCTTACCGCCGCGCTGCTGCTGGCGTTTGCGCTGGTCTACACGAGCTTCGCCGCGGGACGCGACGAGTTCACGGCTTCGCAGCTGCTCAAGCGCGCGCGGCCGGGCAACTCCTACATCCTCGCTGGAACCGTGCTCGACGGCTCGGTGCGCCGCGATGGTCCGGTGCTCTGGTTCCGAGTGCGCGATCCGAAGCTGGATATGTCCGTCCCGGTCCGCTATACCGGCGAGATCCCTGACCCGTTCGCGCAGGGGCGGGCCGTGCTCGTGACCGTCTCCGAGGGCGCGACGCAGACGTTCGTCGGACAACCCAACTCGCTCACCACCAAGTGCCCATCGAAGTACCAGGCAGCAGCGGCCTCCTATTGATGGGCGGAGGTAGCTGATGGCTGTCGCGGGCCGCCTGCTGCTGATCTTCGGGCTGATCACGTGCGTCTACGGGATTGGAGCCTCGCTCTACGGTGCTCGCGGCGGCGGGCGCGAGTGGGTCGACTCGGGCCGCCGTGCGATGTACGCGCTGGCGGGGATGGCCGCGATCGCGTTCGTGATTCTCGACGTCGCATTCATCACCTCGGACTTCTCCTACAACATCGTCGCCAATGGCTCGAGCACGACGACGCCGTTCTTCTATCGGGCCGCTGCGATCTGGGCCACGCAGCAGGGCTCGCTGCTGCTGTGGGTCCTGCTGCTCTCGTCGTGGTCGAGCCTGGCGCTGTTTTTGACCCGCCGGCGGGTGCCGGAGATCGTGCCGTACGCGCAGGCGGTCCTGTTCACGCTGTGCGCGTTCTTCGTCGGCCTCAACGTCCTGTTCGCGAACCCGTTCGCTACCACGAGCAACCCGCCGCCCGAGGGCGCAGGACTGGATCCGCTGCTGCGCCACACGACGATGATGGTCCATCCCCCGATGCTCTACTCGGGCTACACGCTGCTGCTCGTGCCGTTCGCGTTCGCATTCGGGGCGCTGATCAGCGGTCGGCTTGGCGCCGAGTGGATCCAGGTCACGCGCCGGTTCGCGCTCGCCGCCTGGCTGTGCCTGGGGATCGGGATCCTGCTGGGAGCTCGCTGGTCCTACACCGAGCTCGGCTGGGGCGGCTACTGGGCCTGGGACCCGGTCGAGAACGCGGCCCTGATGCCGTGGCTGATCGCGACTGCCTTCATCCACTCAATCATGATCCAAGAGAAGCGCGGGATGCTGAAGGTCTGGAACGTCTCGTTGATCCTGACCACGGGCACGCTGGCGATCGTCGGCACGTTCCTGGTCCGTTCCGGGATCCTCAGCTCGATCCACGCGTTCGTCTCGGATCCGACGCTCAACATCTCGTTTGTCGTACTGATCTCGGCGATGGTGCTGAGTTCGCTGGCGCTGGTGATCTGGAGGCGCGAGAGCCTGCGCACCGAGGCTCGGCTGGATTCGCTTATTTCGCGCGAAGCGGTGTTCCTGTTTCAGAACCTGGTGCTGGTCGCGCTCACCGCGGTGATCTTCTGGATCACGTTCTTCCCGCTGATCTCCGAGGCGATCACCGGCACCGAGGTGTCGGTCGGGCCGCCGGCCTTCAGGCCGTTCGTCGTGCCGCTGGCGATCATCGTCGTGCTGCTGTCCGGGATCGGACCGATCATCGCCTGGCGGCGGGTCACGGTCTCGAAGCTCAAGCGGAGCTTCGCGTTCCCGGTCGCGGCGATGCTGGTCGCGCTGGTCGTCCTGCTGCTGGTCCCGGGCGTATCGGACCACAAGTTCGCGCTGCTGATGTTCTGCGCCGGGACGTTCGTCGTCGCCGCGGTCGCGCAGGAGTTCTACCGCGGCGTTCGCGCGCGGCAGGCGATGACTTCGGAGCCGGCGCCGGTCGCGCTGGGTCGGCTGGTGCGGCGCAACCGCCGGCGTTACGGCGGCTACATCGTCCATGCCGGGGTCGCGATCGCGCTGATCGGCGTGGCGGCCTCGACCTCATTCCAGCATTCACGCACGGCGTACATCCGCCCGGGCCAGAGCGTGAAGCTCGACGGCTACCGGTTCCGGTACGTCCGTCCGACGGCGACCGTCGTCGGCCCAGAAGCTGACCTTCGGGGCGATCATCGCGGTCAGCAGTGGCGGCCGGCCGGTCACGACGCTGAACACGAGCTATGGCCTGTACCCGTCGCAGGACCCCACCCTCGGTCCGATCGGTCGCTTCTTCAACGGCTCGAGCGAGAGTCACGTCGGCCTCCACGCCGGATTGCTGTCGGACATCTGGGTGGACATCAACCCGAACGTGACGCCGCTTCAGCCGCTGATCGCGAAGGGCGACGCTACCTTCCAGCCCGCGATCGACAACGCCCTGAAGCTGGCACCGGCAGCACAGGCCAAGGCGCTGGCGTTCATCTACTCCGAGCGCGACCTCGCGATCGAGGAGTTGACCCGGCAGTTCGCCACCCGCCCGTGGGCCTCGACCTTCCTTGTGATCGTCTCGCCGCTCGTGACCTGGCTGTGGGCTGGGGCGATCATCGCCGCACTCGGCGGTCTGATCGCGCTGTGGCCGCTGCCGCCGCCGCGGCGACGCCGCCGGGCGCCCGCACCGGCGCCCGAAGGGGGGACGGTCGTCGGAGCGCCAGCCGAGCGTTCGGCCGAGCTGGTCTAGCGAGATGGCCTACGTCCTCGTCCTGATCGTCCTCGCGGGTGCGCTGTATCTGATCTCGGCGCCGCTACGCGCCGGCCGTCGCGAGCGCGTGCAACCCCAGAGCGCGCGGATCGCCGAGCTCGAGGCGGCGCGCGACGCCAAGTACCGCGAGATCCGCGACGCCGAGCTCGATCTGCGGACCGGCAAGCTGTCGGACGACGATTACGGCGCGATCGACCGCACGCTGCGCTCGGAGGCGATCGAGATCATGCGCGCGCTGGACGCCGCCGGCGTCGACGGACACGAGGACTGACCCCGCTACCATCCCTGCCGATGGTCACCCTCCTCGACTTCGTCCAGATCGTTCTGTGCGTCGGCCTGATCTTCCTGATCCTGATGCACTCGGGCAAGGACTCCGGCCTGTCAGGCGCCTTCGGCGTCGGCACCGGCACGGGCCCGATGGGTGGCGGCTCGCTCGTCGAGCGCAACCTCAACCGCTGGACGATCGGGTTCGCGATCGTGTTCGTGATCAACACGATCATCCTGATCAAGATCTCCTAACCGGGTCTCGGGCTGGGCCTGGCCGAGCCCAGGACCTGCCGTCTGACTCCTCAACTCATGAGCGAGCGAACGCTTGTCGCAGTACGATGCCGTCCGTTCACGCACCCGGGGGTGAAAAGGATGGCGCAAGTAGCCGGACGAGGGGCTACTCGCCTACGAGATGGGCCTTCCCACGATCGTCCAGGGTCAGTCGCTCTCGCCGAGGCGGTCGACGAGCCGCAGCAGCTCCAGCGGGCTGAACGGCTTGGTGAGGAACAGATCGGCCCCAGCCTCCTCAGCGAGCCGCTCGGTCTGGTCGCCGTGCGCGGCCGTCAGCATCACGATCGTCGCGTGGTTGGTCAGCGGGTCGGCGCGCATCCGGCGGCACGTATCGATCCCGTCCATGTTGGGCATGTCGACGTCGAGGAACACGATCGCCGGCTGTTTGTCGTGAGCCACCTGGAGCGCCTCGACCCCATCGGATGCCTCGTGTAGGTCGAACTCGGAGACGTCCTCGAGCGTCGTGGCGACGAGCTTGCGGATGAACTGATCGTCGTCGACGACGAGCACCGCGCGGGTCATCTGCTGTCCCGCGCGATCCGCTCGAAGGCCGAGTCTTCGATCGAGTTGAACGCGTCGACGACGCGCGGATCGAACTGGCTGCCGCTGCCCGCGGTGATCATCTCGCGTGCCACCGCGAACGTCGAGGCCGGCCGGTACGGACGCTCGGTCGTCAGTGCGTCGAGCACGTCGGCGACCGCGAAAACCCGCGCCGCGATCGGGATCTCCTCGCCGCGCAAGCCGTCGGGGTAACCGGTCCCATCCCAGCGCTCGTGGTGTGAGCGTACGACCTTGGCGGGCTCTTGGAGAAACTCGATCCCGCGTACGATCTCGGCGCCGATCACGGGATGCTTGGCCATCCGCCGCCGCTCGTCGTCGGTCAGCGCGCCGGGTTTGTAGAGAATCGAATCGGGGATCGCGACCTTGCCGATGTCGTGGAGCAAGAATCCGAACTCGATCTCGGGCGCGTCGGGCCGGGCCAGACCGCGCGCCCGGGCGATCTCGATTCCATACGCGGCGACCCGCTCGGCGTGCTTGCCGGTGTACGCATCGCGCGCCTCGACCGCGTTCGACAGGGCCCGCACGGTAGCGGTGTAGGAGCGCGCCAGTTCCTGCGAGCGCGCGCGCTCCTCCTTGAAGGTCTCGCGCAGGTCAGCCGCGTAGCGCTCCAGCTGCAGCGCATTGTCGGCCGCCTCGCGCTCACGGCGGACAAGCTCGTGCCGCAGCCGGTCAATCTCGCCTGTCAGCTCAGTCTCGCCTCTGAGCTCCATCCTTCTTCCTGACTGCTGTCGGCTGTGTCGCCGCGCAGCGCCTGAAGCAGCGCCTGCGCGGCGTCCTCGACTGGAACGACCTCCATCCCAAGCTTCACGATACCCGAGGGTGTCGGCGTGGCTCCATCCGAGAACAGAATGACCGCACGGCGCATGCGCCGTCCGCGTAGGTCCAGCGCCTGTAGCGCGGCCTGCGGGTTGCGGATGCCGACGTCGATCAGCGCGACCTCGAAACGCCGCTCGTTGCAGACCCGCGCTGCCGCGGCGCCGGTCGTCTCCCACTCGTGCTCGATGCCGAGCTCGTCGAGCGCCGGTTCGAGCGTGAGCTGCATGTCCTGACGACCCACGACCAGCACGCGCGAGCGCCCCGCCCGGACGGCGGCCGCGAGCACGTCGCGGAGCTCGTCGGCGTCGATCGGCTTCGACACGACCCACTCGCCCGACAGCTCGCTGCGGCCGGCGAACACGGACACGAACAGGATCGGTGTCGCGCGCAGCTCCGGGTCGGCGCGGATCTGTCGCAGGACCTCAAAACCGTCCATATCGGGCATCAGGATGTCGAGCGTGATTGCGTCGAAGCGTTCGGTGCGCAGCAGGTTCATCGCATCGTTGCCGCTGGTCGCGATCCTCGACGAGATCTCGAGCGGCGCCAGCTGATCGGCGATCAGCTGCGCGATATCGCGTTCGTCGTCGACGATCAGCACGCGCCGACCGCGCAGCACGTCGAGCGTGCGCGCGGGCTCACTGACGACCGCCGACGGAATGTTGACATGGAAGGTGGTTCCGCGGCCGACCTCGGACTCGACCTGGATCTCGCCCTCGTGCATGTCGACCAGCGACTTGACGATCGAAAGCCCGAGCCCGGTCCCAGGGACTGACGCGGACGCCCCGCGGGCCCGATAGAAGCGGTCGAATACGCGGTCGAGCTCCTCCTTGGTCATGCCGACCCCGGAGTCGGCGACGACGATCTTGACCCAGGCCCGGTCCGCCTCGACGCCGACGTGGATCCGTCCACCCTCCTCGGTGTAGGTGTGCGCGTTGGTCAGCAGGTTGGCGATCACCTGCCGGATCCGCCCAGGATCGGCCATCGCCAGCGGCAAGGCAGGCGCGACATAGACACCCAGGCGCTGGTGCTTGGCGTTGATCCGAGGTCCCATCAGCTCGGCGACGTCGCGCACTGCCTCACCGATGTCGATTGGGCGCCGCGAGATCTCGACGCTGTCGGCCTCGATCTGGGCGACGTCGAGCAGGTCGTTGACGAGCTCGACGAGCCTGTCGGTCGAGCGCAGCACGATGTCGATGAACTCACGCTGGCGCGCCGACATGTTCTCGGGGTTGCGCTCGAGCAGCTCGACGAATCCCTTGATCGACGTCAGCGGGCTGCGCAGTTCGTGCGAGGCGGTGGCGACGAACTCGGTCTTGGCGCGTTCCAGCCGCGCCCTCTCAGTCGTGTCACGGACCGTCCAGACGACTCCATCGGCGGCGCTGCCCAGCGTCTCGGCGGTGACCGCCAGCGTGCGTCCGCCGTGGTCGATCACGGTCTCGCGCCCGAGCGCGACCTTGAGCGGCGGAAGCGGGCTCCCGGGACCGTCGACCGGTTCGCCCGGTTTCAGCTCAGGGACGAGCTCGGCCGCGCGAGGATTCGTAGTCGCGATCGTGCTCGAGCCCGGCTCAGTGACGAGCAGCGCGTCGCCGAGGCTCTCGATCGTGACGGCCAACCGGTGGCGCTCCTCCTCGATCCTCGACTGGGCCCCCTCGAGGTCCTCACCCATCGCGTTGAACGCATGACCGAGCTCGTTCAGCTCACGCGGTCCCGCGGGGCGAACCCGCCGCGTCAGCTCGCCGGCAGCCAGCGCCCGGGTGGCTTCGACGAGCTCGTCGAGCGGCCGCCGCATCGAGTGCACGAGCGCGACGATCAGAACCAGCGCGCCCACGAGGGCCAGCGCCCCGGTGACGATCACGAGCGTGATCGCGTTGTGGGACTGAGACTGGGCGCGGCTGCTCGCTCGTCGCTCGAGCTCCTGCTGACGAGCCTGGTTGGTGGCGGCGATCGACGTCGCCTGCGCCAGCGCACCGCTGCCAGCCGCGGTCGTCGCGAGCCTGCCGGTTCCGGCGAGTTGACGTGCGCGCGCCTGGGCGGCGATCTGCTCGGCGACGAGCTGGGCGCTGGCGGGATCGCTGCTGGCGAGCCTGGTCGCTTCGCCGGCGGCGGCGTTGTAGGCGCTTGCCGCGCTGCGTCGCTCGTCATGCGCCGCGGGCCCGCTGGCATCGCGCAGGACCTCGGCCTCGGCGATTCCGGCACTGGTGAGATTCGCGACGGCGGTCGAGATCTGAGATGTCTGCGCGAGCGTTCGTTCGTAGCGCTGACGGGCGCGGTAAAGGCTTGCGACCCCGGCTCCGGCAACGATCACGAGCGCGATCGTGAGCAGCGTAAGCGCGATGCTCAGCGTACGTACGATCGACAGGCGCATTTCACTAGTGGTCCTCAATCAGCCCCGATTGCAGGCGATCGTACTCGCGAAAACGTTGCGCTTGCCTCAATCTTGCGCAACTGAACTGGAGTTGGGTCTCTGAATTCGCGGTTAGCATGCCGCCAAATGGCTTGGGGTCTGCGTGGATTGACCGTGCTCTGCATGGTCGCGGTGGTCGCCTGCGGTGGCCGTGCGGCGGCTGGTACGTCGTCGGCTAGCGCGCCGACGGCCCGCGCCGCGGCGGTCACGAGCGGCGACTGGTTGACGTTCGATTACGACGCACAGCGCAACGGCGTCGGCCCGGCGGACACCGGGATTTCGCCGGCCAACCTTGACCAGCTGCGGCTCCGGACCGTGCAGATCAACGGGATCGCCGATTCGTCGGCGGTCGAGCTCGCCGGAGTCGACGTCGGCGGTCGCCTGCGCGACCTGATCGCGGTGACGACCTCGTACGGCAAGACGATCGCGATCGACCCCGCCACCGGCGCCAGGCTGTGGGAGTTCGTGCCCCGCGGCGTGAACGCCACTCCGGGCAATTCGCAGGTGACGACGTCGAGTCCGGTCATCGACCCCAATCGTCGGTACCTGTACGCGGCGAGTCCTGACGGAGTGGTGCACAAGCTCGCGATCGCCACCGGCCGACAGGTCTGGTCGCGGCGCGTCACGTTCGACCCAGGGCACGAGAAGATCGCTTCGGCGCTCAACATCAGCGGTCCGTACCTCGTCGTCGTCACCGGCGGCTACATCGGCGACATCCCGCCCTACGACGGCCACGTGGTCACGATCTATCGCTCGAGCGGGCGCATCGCCCATGTCTGGAACACCGAATGCTCGAACCGCCGCCGGATCATCCTCGCTAGCTCCTGCCCATACACGAACACACAGGGTGACAACGCGATCTGGGGCCGCGCAGGAGCGGTGATCGAGCCCGGCAGCCGCCGGATCCTGGTCGCGACCGGCAACGGACCGTTCAACGGCTCGATCAACTGGGGCAACAGCGTGCTCGAGCTGACGCCCGACGCGAGTCGGCTGCTGCACAACTGGACTCCGACCAACGAACTGGCGCTCGACAACTCCGACACCGACGTCGGCAGCACCACGCCGGCGTTGCTCCCGACCTACAGCGGGTTGCGGATGGCAATCCAAAGCGGCAAGGACGGGATCATGCATCTGCTCAACCTCGCGCGGCTGAACGGGACGACCGGCCCGGCGGCCGGGCGGCTCGGTGGCGAGGTCAGTCAGACCCCCAGCCCGGGCGGCGGGCAGGTGCTGACCCAGCCGGCGGTGTGGGATCACAACGGGCGCGTTCTGATCTTCGTCGGCGACGATTCCGGCACCGGTGCCTACACGCTGACCGGCGGTCGTCACCCGCGGCTGGGGACGGTATGGGAGGACTCGACGCCGGCGACGAGCCCGATCGTTGCCGGTGGGCTGCTGTACCTGTACGACGAGATCGACGGGAAGCTGCTCGTTCGCGCGCCGGCCAGCGGCGCCGTCCTGCGCTCGCTGGCGGTCCCGCAGGGCCACTGGAACAGCCCGATCGTCGTCGGCGGCCGGATCATCCTGCCGACCGGCAGCTATCACGACAGCTCGAGCACGACAACGATCGAGATCTTCCATTTGCCGGGGCGCTGAGCGGTGGGGCTCCAGCGCGGGGGCTGGCGCTGAGCGCGGGGAGCCGGCGGCTGGCGCGGGCGCTGAATGCGGCGGCTGCAAAGTTCGCTGCAGTGTTCGGTTTTATCGGGTCCCGGTAGAAGCCGCTTGCCGGTTGGCGACGCGGCCGTGCGGCGCCCCGCAGGCGCAGGTCGATGAGCACGCGGGCCTGCTCTTACGACGGTGATCCGCAAACTCGTGATTCGCCCCATAACCTCCCTATTCCTGCTCACAGCTGTGGGTCTCGGGGTGTTCGCGGTCTAGTTGCGCCCGCGGGGGCGTCACGCGCGGCTCGGCTTTCGACGTGCGGCCCGCCCCTACCATCGGGGTGTGGCGTTGGCCGCCTCGACCGGTGCTGCGCGCTGGGCTGATTTGCGCCTGGTTCTGGCTGGGGAAGGGTGGGGGGAGTCGAGCTGCCTGCGTTCGTGCGGCACAACGTGCATGAGCGCCGCGCCCGGCGGGGAACGTGTCGCGTTGTGCGGCCTATGACCGGCGTTACGCAGCAGGTGCGACCGGTCGTCGGGCGCTCGTGCACATTAAGCCGGTTCCTGAGCGGCAGCGCGGTCGGGGGCCGGCGCGCCGGCCGCCTATGAGGGCTGAAATCGCGGCGTATTTCCGGACAGTGTCTCTGGCGCCTTGCACCGCCACCCGGAGGAATGAGAATCTCGCTGCCGCCGGCTGATGCCGGCGAGGCTTGGTCCTGCGACCGAGGAGCAACCCGCCCCCACCTAACAGCTGAGCACACTCGACTTGGCCCTGCGAGCGGCCCCGCCCGTCTTCGCATGCTCGGCGCGGCATTCGTAGGCCCGAGGATTCACAAGCCAGGCTCATATACGAGGGAAACTTGGGTCGAACGGTCTTAGAGGCCCGCGCGAACCTCGCGCGCCGCCCGCTCGCCCGAGCGCACGGCACCGTCCATGTAGCCGTTGAAGATCTCGGAGGTCTCGGTGCCGGCCCAGTGGATCCGGCCAACCGGTGCGCGGAGCGCTTCGCCGAAGTCGCTCCAAACGCCCGGCGGCATGTAGCCCACGTAGCAGCCTCGGGTCCAGACCTCGTCGGACCAGTTGTGCTCGATCAGCGCTCTGGGCCGGGCGGCGCGGCGGCCGAACAGCAGCTCGAAGTTGGCCAGCACGGCGCGGCGGCGAGCGGCCGCACCGACGGTGCCCAGGCGGCGCGCATCGGCGCCGCCGACGAACCCCAGCAGGACCCCGGGCCTGCCGCTCGGCGGCGAGTTGTCGAACGTGAAACCGACCGGCGGCTGGTCGCTGTAGCTCTGACCGTTGAGGCCGTCGTCGCGCCAGAACGGCGTGTCATAGACCGCCTCGAACTTGATCACCGACCCCTGCGGCACGCGCTGGGTCAGCTGGTCGCGGAGCGCGGGGAGAGCGGGCTCGTAGTAGATCCGGCCCGCGAGCGTCGGCGCGAGCGCGACGATCACCCGACGCGCGCGCCAGACGCCATCACCGCTATCGACGACGACCCCGTCGCGCGATTGCGAGATCCGCCGCACGGGCGCGTTGAGCACCACTCGGTCGCCGATCCGCGCCGCCATCCGGATCGAGACGAGCTGCGAGCCGCCGACGAAGCGCGAGTCCTGGGCGCCGCCCGCCGTCGAGGTCAGGTTGATGATCCCGCGGCCGGATTGCATGTAGAACAGCGCGTGAAGCAGCGACAGGTCACGAGGCTCGGCTACGAACACGGCTCTGGTCGCGAGGTCGAGCAGGAAGCGAGCGCCGGCCGTGCTCGAGTTGGCGAGCTTGAACGTCTCGAGCGTCTGCGAGTCGAGCGCCGCGGCGTTGGGCGCCGTCCACGGACGGTCGAGCGGAATCGTCGCCTGCAGCTGGACGAGCTTGCCCAGCAACGCGTTGAAGTCGCCGGCGTCCGGTTCGGGCAGCGGCGGGATCAGGCCGCTGAACCGAGTTTGCCTGCCCGCGTACTGCAGGACGAGCTCGCCGTTGGTGTAGGTCTTGAACGTCTTGACGCCCAGCGATCGCGCGCGGGCCATGACCCGGTCCTGTCCGGGCCCGACCCACTCGCCTCCGACCTCGACCACCTCGCCGCGGCCGACGGGATGGTTGAGCGTGCGGCCGCCGACGCGGTCGCGCGCCTCGAGCACGACGACCGAATGACCCGCGGCGACCAGGTCGCTGGCGGCGCTCAGGCCGGCGAGCCCGGCGCCGACGATGACAACATCGGCGTTCCGCGAGAGCGCCGAGCGCGCCTGCGCGGCGCCGAGCGGATCCGCCAGCACCGCCGCGGTCGCGCCGGCGGCTCCGACCAGCGCCTGGCGACGGGAGACGCCGCTCATCGACCGGCCTCGATGCAGCCAGCACGGTCGCGGTCGGCCGGGAACGGTAGGTCGGCGATCACCGCCGTCTGCACGTAGCGGTACGCGCCGCTGCCGGTCGCGAGCGCCGCGCCGACCGCGCGCAGCGCCGCGCGCGGCGCGTTCGACACGACCCACGGTGCGAGTGCGAGGAACTGCGGCTTGGGCCCCGCGTATGAACGGTAGACGGGTAGATCCTGGCCCGCGATCCATGACCGGTCGCCGACGTAGGAACAGCCGCGCCCGCGCCGGCCTCGCTGCAGGATCGCGCTCTGGCCGTCAAACGGCGTGTCTGCGAGGTTGCCGACCATGAACGGGTTGACAGCGTAGGTGAAGCGCACGCTCGGGTCGCTGACTGCCCGGTAGGCGGAGCCCATCCAGCTGAGCGGCTGCCATTGCTCGGTGCCGTCGGTGCCGGTCCACTGGCCGTCGTTCGCGTCGGCCTGGATCAGGACGTTGGCGCCGAGCTGCCACAGGCAGCGCATGTAGGTCGCCGCTACGTCGTCGCACGCGTGGCCGGGTTGCGCGCGGCCGTACTCGAACGCCGGCAGGCTGGTCGCGATCCCGAGCCGCGCGCCGCTGCCGGGGATCGGGATCGGGCGCAGGTTGCGTCGCGCCGCCGGGCCGCGTACCGGTCCGGTCGCGAACCCAAGCTCCTGCTCGAACGCGGTCAGCGGCACCTTGTAGTTGTCGGCGATCAGATTGGCCAGTGGCGGCGACGTGTCGCGCGCGAGATCGCGCGGACCCCAGACGAATGTCTGGTCGTAAGCGACGCCGGTGGTCGGTGCGTAGACCGCGTGCGAGCCCGCCGAGCCCAGCGCGGCGACCGCGGCGCGGTTGCGGGTGAGCTTGAACCGCGCCTGCGTGTTGGACGCGATCACATAGACGCCGTAGCGCCGCGCGACGTTCGCCATCGTGGTCATGAACACGCGCACGAACTCGTCGGTCGCGGCGACGAAGCTGCGACCGAGTTGACCGGAGAGTTTCGGGAAGCGGCGCTCGAGATAGCCGAGGGCGCGGCCGTAGCCGCCGTCGATTGCTGTCAGTGCCGCGAGCGTCTCGCACGGGAACGACTGTCCCTTACAGGCGGGCACCCCGGTCGCCAGCAGCGCACGCGCCGCCGCGCCGCGGGGGCCGATCGCGATCGTCTCGAGTCCCACGTCCTCGTCGAACACGACCAGATTCGGGCGCCCGTGGGCGAGATACGGGACCACCTCCGTACGGATCGCGCACTCGACGGCGCGCGAGTAATCCGCCGGCGTCCGCATCTGCGCGGGGTGCTGCTCGAACTGGATCGCGAACACGCGGAGGGCGTGCGGCCGCGGATCGGCTGCGAGCGCCGGCCGTCCCCAATCCGGACACGCAATAGCCCCGCGCGCCGGCACGCGAGCCGCTCAGGACGACCGCGCCGACGACGATCGCCAGCAGCACGCTGACGCAAATTCCGCTCCAGTGCACGGCGCCGCAGCGTACGGCACGAGGTAGGCTGGCGCCGCCAGCAGTACATCGGACGACGGGGGGAAGATGCCGAGCAGCAGTCAGATCACGCGTCGCCAGGCGCTCCGCGACCTGGCGATCGCAGGGGCCGGCGTGGCCGGAATCTCGGGAGCGGTCGACGAACTGGTCGCGCGCGCGGTCGCCGCAAGCCCGGGGCACGGGACGATGGCCGATATCGAGCATGTCGTGATCCTGATCCAGGAGAACCGCTCGTTCGACCACTACTTCGGGACCTACGCGGGCGTCCGCGGCTTCGACGATATGACCGTCGATCGCAGCGTCTTCTATCAGCGCGGCATCAATGGCAAGACGTTGCACCCGTTCCATTTGAAGACCAACTGCATCGCCGACCTGACCCACGACTGGCAGCCCCAGCACCTGTCGTGGAACAACGGACGGATGAACCGGTTCCTGAAGGCGCACCAGAGGTTCGATGCGCCGATCAACGGGGTCAGCCCGGGCGCCGAGACGATGGGCTACTACAACCGCCGGGACCTGCCGTTCTACTTCGGGCTGGCCGAGCAGTTCACGATCTGCGACGGCTACCACTGCTCGGTGATCGGTCCGACGGATCCCAATCGGCTGATGTCGATGTCGGCGTCGATCGATCCAGCGGGCACGCACGGTGGGCCACTCCTGCAGACCAACACCTCTGCAAATCAGCGGACCGGCCGGTTCAGCTGGACGACGATGCCCGAGCGTTTGAGCGCCCACGGCGTCAGCTGGAAGGTCTATACGGGCGGGGGAGGCGCCGTGCTCGACAACGTGCTGACGTACTTCAAGCAATACCGCGCGGGCACCGGGCTCTATGACCGCGGGCTGGCGCCCGTCTACCCGGCCGACTTCCTGTCCGATATGGCCGCCAATCGCCTGCCGAAGGTCTCCTGGCTCCTGCTCGGGCTCGAGGAGACCGAGCATCCCGGTTTCTCGAGCCCCCACGCGGGCGAGCTCGGAGCGCGGCAGGTTGTCGAGTACCTCGTCTCGCACCCGGACATCTGGCGCAAGACGGCGCTGTTCATCACCTGGGATGAGAATGGCGGCTTCTTTGACCATGTGCGGCCGCCGACTGCCCCGAAGGGCACGTCCGGCGAGTACCTGACCGCATCGCCGCTGCCCGAGGCGGCCGCCGGAATCACCGGCCCGATCGGGCTCGGCTTCCGCGTCCCGATGCTCGTAGTGTCGCCGTTCTCCCACGGTGGCCTCGTGTGCTCCGACGTGTTCGATCACACTTCGACGCTGCGCTTCCTCGAAACCCGATTCGGTGTGCGCGTCCCCAACCTCAGCGCCTGGCGGCGCAGGGTCACGGGAGACCTGACCAGCGCGTTCAACTTCGCGGCCAGGCCCAACGACCGACGGCCGGCGCTGCCGCGGCAGGGCGGGGCCACGACCTGCTCAGCGTTCCCGGCGATTACGCCATCGCAGGGGTCGTTCCCGCAGCAGGAGCCGGGCACGCGCAGACGACCGAGCGGGATCGTGGCGTCTGTCGTCGGCCCGCGGGTGATGTTCGCAAAGCGGACGACCTGACCGCTCTGCGCGCACGCGATTCGCATATCCTGTCGCCAAGGTGGCGACGGGTCGACTGAATGGCTGAGCTGACGACAGTGCGCGATGCGCTCGCGTCGCTGGTCTCGGACGGCGACTCGGTCGCGATGGAGGGGTTCACGCACCTGATTCCATTCGCGGCAGGACACGAGCTACTGCGCCAGCGCAGGCGCGAGCTCGAGCTGATCCGGATGACGCCGGACATCCTCTACGACCAGATGATCGGAATGGGTGTGGCGCGCAAGCTCGTGTTCTCGTACGGCGGCAACCCAGGCGTCGGCTCGCTGCACCGCTTCCGGGACGCGATCGAGCACGGCTGGCCGCGGCCGATCGAAATCGAGGAGCACAGCCACGCCGGGATGGCGAACCGCTACGTCGCCGGTGCGGCGCGGCTCCCGTGCACGGTGATGCGTGGCTACGCCGGCACCGACCTGGCGCAGCACACGAATGTCCGGACGATCGAGTGCCCGTTCACGGGTGAACTGCTGGCGGCGGTACCGGCACTGCGCCCTGACGTGGCGATCATCCACGCCCAGGAGGCCGACCGGGACGGCAACGTCCAGCTGTGGGGAATCCCGGCCGTGCAGAAGGAGGCCGTGCTGGCGGCCGACCGGTCGCTCGCAACCGTCGAACGGATCGTCGAGCGGCTCGAGCCGCGGCCCGGCGGAGTGATCATTCCGGGCTGGGTGATCGATGCCATCGCCCACGCTCCGGGCGGCTCGCGGCCTTCGTACAGCCTCGGCTTCAACACGCGCGACAACGAGTTCTACCGCTTGTGGGACGACGTCAGCCGCGACCGCGAGCGGTTCATCGAATGGATGGAGGAGCACGTGTTGAGCCCGAGCCTGACCGGAGCGCAGTGACCGAAGCGACCGCCCAGCAGACCGACGCGACGCTCGGCGAGATTCAGACGATCGTCGCAGCGCGGATGCTCGAGCACGCGCGGTCGGTGTTCATCGGCGTCGGACGGCCGAGCACGGCGGCGATCCTCGCACGCATGGTTCACAACCCGGCCCTGGTGCTCGTCTACGAGTCGGGGACGATCGGGTCCAAGCCGTTTCATATTCCACTCTCGATCGGCGACGGCGAGCTCGCCGAGACCGCGGACACGGTCGTCTCAGTCCCCGAGATGTTCAACTACTGGATCGGCCCGGGACGGATTCAGCTCGCATTTCTGGGCGCCGCCCAGGTGGACCGCTTTGGCAACCTCAACTCGACCGTGATCGGCGATTACGAGCACCCCAACGACGCGCCTCCCGGGCGCCGGCGGCGCACCCGAGATCGCGGCGAGCTGTGAAGAGGTGATCGTGGTCGCGTCGCACTCGAAGCGGACGCTGGTCTCAGAGCTCGACTTCCGGACGACGGTCGGCTACGGCGACGGCCCGGGCGAGCGCGAACGGCTCGGTTTTCGCGGTCGTGGGCCGACGGCCGTGATCACTGAGCTCGGCGTGCTCGAGCCGGCCCCTGACACGATGGAGCTGCTGCTGACCCAGATCCACGGCGGCGTGGAACGCGAACAGGTGCAGGAAGGGACCGGGTGGGAGTTGAAGGTCGCAGACGAACTGCGGGTCACCCCGGCGCCGACGAGCGTTGAGTTGGACGCGCTGCGTGAACTTCTGAGCAGATGAGCGAGGATCGGGTGCGATGACAGAACAGAGCAGTGAGCCGAGGGTGATCTACGACCCAGTCGCCGACACCCCGCAGCGCTACGTGCGCGAGGGGCACGATGCGCATCCGCCGCTCGACTACCCGCCCTACAAGTCGACCGCGCTGCGCCACCCACGTGAACCGCTCGTCTACCTACCGCACACGGTGACCGAGATCACCGGCCCGCAGCTGGGGGATGTCGGTGCCGTTTCGGTGCTCGACAACGATCTGCTCGCGGGCCACGACGCCGAGCCGATCGGGGAACGGATCACGGTCTCAGGGCGCGTGTTCGACACCGAGGGCAAGCCACTTCGCAGCACGCTGGTCGAGATCTGGCAGGCCAACGCGGCGGGGCGCTACCTCCATCGCTGGGACCGCTGGCCGGCGCCGCTGGATCCGAACTTCACCGGCGCCGGGCGCTGCGTCACCGACGATCAGGGGCGATACGAGTTCTTGACGATCAAGCCTGGCCCGTACCCGTGGGGCAACCACTACAACGCCTGGCGCCCGGCGCACATCCACTTCTCGCTGCTGGGACGGGCGTTCGCGCAGCGGCTGGTGACCCAGATGTACTTCCCGGGCGACCCGTTCTTCCCGTATGACCCGATCTTCAACTCGGTCAACGACGAGGCCGCCCGCCAGCGGATGGTGGCGAGCTTCTCGATCCACGGCACGCAACCTGACTGGGCGCCGGCGTACGAGTTCAACATCTTCCTGCGCGGCCCCGCGGCGACGCCGTTCGAGGAGGCCCATTGATCTTCGAGACAACTCCTTCGCAGACGGTTGGGCCGTATTTCGCGATCGGGCTGCCGTGGCCTGAAGGTCCGTACGCGATCGCTCCCGGGACCCCCAGCGCGATCAGGATCAGCGGGATCGTGTACGACGGCGCCGGCGACCCGGTGCCGGACCATCTGATCGAGACGTGGCAGGCCGACCCCAATGGGCAGTTCTGCGACCTGCATGGCTACGGCGGCGTGTCGCAGCTCAGCGGCTTCCGCGGCTTCGCGCGCTGCGGCGCCGAGGATGGCGACGGCAGCTTCGAGGTGGTGACGGTAAAGCCGGGGCGCGTCCCGGCCGCCGATGGGAACCTGCAGGCGCCGCACGTCGACGTCTCCGTGTTCGCGCGCGGGATGCTCAACCGCTGCGTGACGAGGATCTACTTCGGCGATGAGCACGCCGCGAACGAGAGCGATCCGGTACTGCGCACGGTCCCCGCCGCGCGTCGCCAGACCCTGATCGCCGAGCCGGACGACGACGGATACATCTTCGACATACGGCTCCAGGGCCCCGGCGAGACGGTCTTCTTTGACATCTGAGCCGGTCCTGTTTGCCGGTGTGTACGAGCACGGCGGGGCGGCGTCCGAGCTGACCGACGAGGCCTGGCTGCAGGCGATGCTCGACGTCGAAGCGGCGCTTGCGCGTGCCTGCGCCGACGAGGGACTGATCTCGGCTGAGGCCGCGCAGCAGATTGCGGCCGCGTGCGTCGCCCGGGACTTCGACGCGGCCGCGCTAGGTCGCGAGTCGGCGCAGCACGCTTCCGTGGTGGTCGGACTGGTACGGCGCCTCCGTCAGGCGGTGGGCGAGCCGCATGCGACCGCCGTGCACCTCGGCGCGACCAGCCAGGACATCGTCGACACGGCGCTGATGCTCGTCGCCCGGCGCGCGATGGTGCCGCTACTCGCCGACGCCGAGCGCGCGGCGGTTGCTGCAGGCGCGCTCGCCGATATCCATCGCCACACACCGATGGTCGGGCGCACGCTACTGCAGCAGGCGCTACCGATCACGTTCGGGCTACGGGCTGCGACCTGGCTGGCGGGGCTGGATGCGGCCCGGCGGCGTTTGATTGCGCTGCGCGAGTCCGAGCTCCCGGTCCAGATGGGCGGTCCGGTGGGAGCCAGGGCCCCTGCGGTCGCCGCCAGGGTGGCCGCCCAGCTCGGGCTCGCCGAGCCGGTCCTGCCGTGGCAGGCGGTCAGGGTGCCGCCCGTGATGCTCGCGACCGCGCTGGGGACGCTGGCCGGGGTGCTGGCGAAGATCGCGCGCGACGCGACGCTGCTGGCTCAGCAGGAGGTCGGCGAGGCCGCCGAGCAGCGGGATCCCGGTCGTGGCGGCTCGACCGCGATGGCGCACAAGCACAACCCGGTCGCGGCGGTCTCAACGCTCGCGTGCGCCAAACGAGTTCCGAGCCTGGTCGCGACGGCGCTCGCGTGCATGGAGCAGGAGCACGAGCGGGCCGCGGGGGCGTGGCAGGCCGAGTGGGGCGTACACGCGGAGCTCCTGAGCCTGACCGGCTCGGCGACCGCTTGGGGCCGCGAGCTGCTCGAAAGCCTCGAGCTCGACCCCGAACGGATGGGCGCCAACCTCGACCGTCTGGCAGCCGCCGGCGTCCCGGCGCGCCTCGACGAGGAGCAACTGGCGGCGATCGACGAGCTGATCGACCGCGCGCTGACCGCGCACCGGCGATGACCGCCGTGCAGCTGCACTACGCGGCCGCAGGCCCGCAAGCCGGCCAGGTGCTGATTTTCGGCGGCTCGCTCGGAACGACGCTGGCGATGTGGGAGCCGCAGCTGGCGGAGCTGACGCGACATGTTCGGACGATCGCGTTTGACCACCGCGGGCACGGTGGGTCGCCGGTGCCTCTGGGCCCGTACGCGATCCCTGATCTTGGGAGCGACGTGCTAGCGCTGCTCGATCGGCTCGGGATCGAGCGGGCGTCTTACTGCGGGCTATCGATCGGGGGGATGGTCGGCCAGTGGCTGGCGATCAACGCGCCGCGCCGGATCGACAAGCTGGTCCTGATCTGCACCGCCGCGTATCTGCCACCTGCCTCGGCGTGGATCGATCGTGCGACTGCGGTCCGCGACGCGAGAAGCCCGGAGGTCGTGGCCGACGCCGTGATCGGGCGCTGGTTCACGCCGTCGTTTGCGGCCGCCAACCCGCAAGTTGTCGCGTTCCACCGCGCGATGATCGCCGCCACGCCCGCCGAGGGCTACGCGGCGTGCTGCGAGGCGATCGCGGCGCTCGACCTGCGAGCCGGCCTTCCGGGCGTGAGCTCGCCGACGCTGGTGATCGGCGGCGCCGAGGACCGGTCGATCCCGCCCGACCACGGCCGCGCAATCGCGGCGGCGGTACCCGGGGCGCGCTTCGAGCTACTGGACCCGGCGGCGCATCTCGCGAGCGTCGAGCGAGCGTCAGACGTTACACATTTGATCAAACATCATCTGGAGGGCGAGTGAGCAATCTCTGGTCCGAACGATCCCCAGTTCGAAGCCGGGATGGCGGTCCGACGGGAAGTGCTGGGCGACGCGCACGTCGACCGGGCGATCGAAAACACGACGGAGCTGACGGCGCCGTTTCAGGAGTTCATCACCCGGTTCGCGTGGGGCGGGGTCTGGGCGCGGCCCGGGCTCGATCGTGCGACCCGGAGCGCGATCACGGTCGCGCTGCTGGCGGCGCTGGGTCGCGAGCACGAACTCGAGATGCACATCCGCGCCGCGCGTCGGAACGGCTTGTCGACGCCGCAGATCGGCGAGGTGCTGCTGCACACGGCGGTCTACGCCGGGGTCCCGGCGGCCAACGCGGCGTTCGCGATCGCGCAGCGTGTGCTCGACGAGGACTAGTGTCCCGGGCCAGGGGCGCCTCGAATGCACACGAGTTTCCGACTCGGGGCACTGAGATCTCGTCAGCTGCTCGGCTGCTCGCCGTCGATCTCGGGGCGCGACTCCTCGCCGGTCAGCGACTGCTTGAAGCCTCGCATCCCTTCGCCGAGCGACCGCCCCATCTCGGGCAGCCGCTTGGCCCCGAACAGCAACAGCACGACGACCAGCACGATCGCGATATGAAGTGGGTTGTCCAGTCCAATCATGTGAGGAGATACGGCTCCGGTGCCAGATTTGGATCAGCTGATCTGGGCAACGATGATCGGCGCACGCGTCGGGGCGCGGGTTCCCCCGGCGGGCTCCTGCGTGACCATCACGAGATGCACGCCGCGCAGATTGCTCGGTAGCGCGACGGCGCTGGTACCGCTTGCGGGGACGCTGAACAGCGCGCCGCTGGGGGTCGGCGCCTGGCCGCGTCGCTGTAGCCAGACCTCGTAGATCTTGCCCGCCGCCGGCGCCGGGAAGTGGTGCACGACGAGCTGTGCCTGGGTGCCGGTCACCGTGACCTCGGCGCTGCCGCGCGACCCCGTGACCCGCGCCGCGTAAACGTGTGTGTGCGTCTTGCCGCCGCTCAGCTCGATCGCCGCGATCGCGATCAGGATCACGGCGAGCACGGTCCCCACCGCGAGCGCCGGCTGGCGCAGCGACGGTCGCCGACGTCGCTGACCGCCTGACCGGGCGCGAGCCTCGCTGCGGACGGTCGATAGCACCCGGCGGCGCAGTCGCCTCGGCGCCTGGTGCGCAGGAGCGCTGATCGGGAGGGCATCGACGACGCCCCGATAGGCGGCCAACTCGTCACGGCATGCGGCGCAGGTCTCGAGGTGGGCCTCGAAAGCCTTGGCCTCACTCGGGTCGAGCGCGCCGAGCGCATACGCCGCCACGTCGCCGCCGCAGCCACGAACGTCAGAGCTGCGATCCGTCGGGCTCATCGTCTCACCCGCGTCATAGCACGATCCTCCGTCGGGTCGCCAAGGGCGATCCGCATCTTCGTCAGGCCGAGGCGCATCCGTCCCTTGACCGTCCCCGCCGGCAACTTGAGCATCTCCGCGATCTGACTGTGGCTGAAGCCGCCGAAGTAGGCCAGCTCGATCACCTGGCGCTGGTCGGCGGGCAGCTCGCCGAGCGCGGTGCGAATCTGCAGTGCCTCGTCGTGGCGCTCGACCTCCTCGTCGGTCCGCTGAGTCGACGCGACGCGCTCGGCGACGCCTTCCTCGTGCACGTCACGGCTCGTGCGGACGGTCTCACGCCGGAACGCATCGATCGCGCGGTTGTGGACCACGCGTAGGATCCACGAGCGCACGCTGCCCCGGGTCCGGTCGTAGCGCGCGCCGCTGCGCCACAGCGATAAGAAGGCGTCCTGGACGACGTCCTCGGCCATTGAGCGACGCCCGCACATCCGGTAGGCGAGCGAGAACGCCACGTCGGCGTGGCGGTCGAAGATCACCTCGAACGCGTTCGCATCGCCCTCGCTGACGAGCGCCATCAGATCCTCGTCGGCGAGCGTCATTGGATCGGTGCGCGATTGGCGCAGGCTTCTCGATGCTCGTAACACGTGTGGCGAGGGCAGATTCAACCGGACGCGGGGCGGCACGACCCAGCGCGCGCGAGCGAGGTCCCGCTACGGCTTAATACGGCGCCGGCGATCTAGCGGATCACTTGCGCGGTTCGCGCGACGGCCAAATCCCGGAGCTCGAGCAGCTCGCCAGGAGGATCGCCCGAGAGCAGCCAGCCCGTGGTAGACGGGGTGACAATGCCCAGCCGGCCAAGCTCGGTCAGGGCGGTGGTGACGGTCGGGCGCCGGGCGGCGACCAGATCGGCGAGCACTGCGTGGGTCAGGTTCAGCGGCAGGATCACCCCTTCGCTGCGGACCCGGCCCCAGCGCTCCGCGAGGTGCCAGAACAACATGTGGAGGCGGACGTTGACGCGCGCCTGGTGGACGATCGCCATGTTCATCGCGAGGTTGCGCGCGCGCTCGAGCGCCCGGCCGACCAACTGTCCGGTCAGCTCGGGATATGCCGACAGGCAGCGGGCCGCTTCGATGTCGAGCACCGCGACCCGAGCCGTCTCGAGCACTCGCCAGCCGGTGGTCTGAGACAACGTTGAACCGGAGTCCTCGCCCTGCCAGGGCCGCAGTAGATCTCCCTCGCCGAGCAGCTCCGCGCCGAACCGTCCATCGATTCCGACACGCCGCAGCAGCAGCCCGCTGAGCACCAGCAGCCCGATCCCGTCGCGCAGATCTGCCCGCAACGCCAGCCCCCCGCGGCCGCGGGCCAGGCGCGCGGTGCGCGCGACGCAGGCCTCGGTGGCCCGGGCACGGTCAGCGGAACCGAGACTCTCGCAGAGCTCGGGATCCTCGCGCAGGATCTGGCACATGCGAGGGTCCGAAGCGAGCTTTGGCAAGCGCATGTGTGAAAGGGAGCCTTGCATCGCGAAAAACCTGTCATAAACCTGACTACCCACGCGGGGCTGGAGCTACACCATCGCGCGGTTAAAACGCGGCTGAAGACGTTCCAGGACGGGTCGGAGCGAGGGGCTGAGTATCGTCTCGGCCCGTGTCCACGCCCGCGGTACCGGTGCTGCCATCAGGCGTACAGCATGAGATCAGCCACCGCGATCAGCGCGTGGTCGTCGTCGAGGTCGGGGGCGGCCTGCGAATCTACGAGACAGCCGCCGGCCCGCTGCTGCAGGGTTACTCGGAGCGGGAACCCTGCAGCGGCGGGCGCGGCCAGCCGCTGATCCCGTGGCCCAACCGGCTGCGCGACGGACGTTACGAGTTCGCCGGCGCCAGCCAGCAACTCGCGCTGACCGAACCAGAACGCCGCAACGCGATCCACGGGCTTGTACGGTGGGCCAATTGGACGGTCGGCGACCGGGCGGGCGATCGCGTCGTGATGGAGCACGTCCTGCACCCCCAGACGGGCTGGCCCGGGACCCTGCACGTCGCGATCGAGTACGCGCTCGGCGACGAGGGGCTGGCGGTGACGACGACCGCGACCAATGTCGGAGAGGTCGCGCTGCCCTACGGCGCCGGACAACACCCTTATCTGACGCTCGGGACCGCGGCGGTCGACGCGCTGACGTTGCAGGCCCCAGGGCGCACCTACCTGGAGACCGACGAGCGCGGCATCCCGACCGGGGTCCATCCGGTTGCTGGGACGGCGCTCGACTTCACGTCGGCGCGCGAGCTCGGCGACGCCCGGCTCGACACGGGCTACACGGACCTGATCCGCGACGATGACGGGCGCGCGCGGGTCGAGATCTCGACGCCCGGCGGCGCTCGCCGCGCGACCCTGTGGGTGGACCGCAGCTACGAGTATCTGATGCTGTTCACCGGCGACACGCTCGCCGAGCCGGCGCGTCGTCGTGGGCTGGCGGTCGAGCCGATGACTTGTGCGCCGAACGCGTTTGCCTCCGGTGCCGGGCTCATAGAGCTAGCGCCGGGGGCCAGCCATCGGGCCAGCTGGGGCATTTCGCCCGCGTAGAATTGCGCCCGTAATCAAGGCAACACGGGAGGCGGCGGTGGAAGCCGGCAACGAACGGACGATGGCTGCGTCACACGCCCGTGGCAGTGACGCCGTGCCGCTGCTCGACGAGACGATCTGGGCCAATCTCGAGCGCACGATCGAGCGTTTCGGCGACCGCGACGCGTTGGTCTCGTGCCAGCAGGGTCAGCGATACACGTACTCCGAACTGGGCGCGGCCGTCGACCGGCTCGCGCGGGGGCTGCGCGCGGCCGGTATTGAACGCGGAGACCGGCTGGGGATCTGGAGCCCTAACTGCGCCGAATGGGTGCTCGTCCAGTACGCGACGGCAAGGGTCGGCGTGATCATGGTCAACATCAACCCGGCCTATCGGACCTCGGAGCTCGAGTATGCGCTGCGCCAGTCCGGCTGCAAGATGCTGATCGCAGCCTCTGCGTTCAAGAGCTCTGACTACGTCTCGATGATCGCCGAGGTCCGTCCGAGCCTGCCGGAGCTCGAGCGCGTCGTGATCCTGGACTCGAGCCAGTGGGATCAGCTGCTGGCAGGCGCCGATGCGATCGACGGAGCGCAGCTCGAATCGATCAGCGCCAGACTCGGACCGGACGACCCGATCAACATCCAGTACACGAGCGGCACAACCGGCTTCCCGAAGGGCGCGACGCTCACCCACCGCAACATCCTCAATAACGGCTTCTTCGTCGGCGAGGGCTGCGGCTACACCGAGGCCGACCGGGTCTGCATCCCGGTGCCGTTCTACCACTGCTTCGGGATGGTGCTCGGCAACCTCGCGTGCACTACCCACGGCGCTGCGATCGTGATCCCGGCGCCCGCGTTCGAGCCCAGCGCGACGCTGGCCGCGGTCGCGACCGAGCGTTGCACGTCCCTGTATGGGGTGCCGACGATGTTCATCGCGATGCTCGCGGCCGCAGACTTCGAGAGCTATGACCTGACATCGCTGCGAACCGGGATCATGGCCGGCTCGCCGTGTCCGGTCGAGGTGATGAAGCGCGTGATCGAGCGCATGCATATGGGTGAGGTCGGGATCGCCTACGGGATGACCGAGACGTCACCAGTCTCGACGCAGACGGCATCGGATGATCCGATCCCCAAGCGCGTCGGCACCGTCGGTCGGGTGCATCCGCACGTCGAGATCAAGGTCACAGAACCGGACACCGCCCAAGTCGTCGCCCGCGGCTCGAGCGGCGAGCTCTGCACTCGCGGATACAGCGTGATGAGCGGCTACTGGAACGATCCGGAACGAACCGCGGAGGCGATCGACGCGGACGGCTGGATGCACACCGGCGACCTGGCGACGATGGACGAGCAGGGATACGTCAACATCGTGGGGCGGATCAAGGACATGGTGATCCGCGGCGGCGAGAACGTCTATCCGCGCGAGATCGAGGAGTTCCTCTATTCCCATCCCGCCATCGCCGACGTCCAAGTGATCGGCGTCCCCGACCAGCGCTACGGTGAAGAGTTGATGGCGTGGATCATCCCCCGGCCGGGGGCCGAGATCGACCGCGACCAGGTGCGCGAGTTCTGCGCGGGCCGGATCGCCCACTACAAGATCCCGCGGTACGTGAAGCTGGTCGACGAGTTCCCGATGACGGTCACCGGCAAGGTGCAGAAGTTCAAGATGCGCGAGCAGGCGATCGACGAGCTCGAGCTGGGGTCGGCTGCAAGCGTCGAGACCGCCTGAGCAATAGTGACCGGCTCGGACCTTGGACTCGCGGTCTCCGTCTTTTTCGCCTGCGCGGTCGAGGCGGTCGAGGCGCTGACGATCGTGCTGGCGGTCGGCGTCACGCGCAGCTGGCGCTCGGCGCTCACCGGTGTCGCCGCCGCGGCGGTGGTCCTAGCCGCGCTGACGGCCGCGCTGGGTCCGGCGCTGACCTCGCTTCCGATCGGGGTTCTGCGCGTGGTCGTCGGCGGGCTGCTGCTCGTGTTCGGCTTGCAGTGGCTCCGGAAGGCGATCTTGCGCGCGGCGGGGCTGAAAGCGCTGCACGACGAGGAGGCCGCGTTTGCGCAGGAGCGTGCGGCGGCCGGCGACGCCGGCGCGGTGGCGGGCGGTTTTGACGGCTACTCGTTCACGGTCTCGTTCAAGGGCGTGCTGCTGGAGGGGCTGGAGGTCGCGTTCATCGTGCTGACGTTCGGCGCCAACCAGCATCGGGTTGGGCTCGCCGCGGTGGCCGCGGCGGTCGCCATCGCGGTTGTCGTGATCGCTGGAGTCGCCGTGCACGAGCCGCTGACGCGGGTGCCGGAGAACGCGCTGAAGTTCGGAGTCGGCGTGATGCTGACGTCGTTCGGGATGTTCTGGGGTGGCGAAGGGGCCGGTGCCCACTGGCCCGGCGGCGATGTCGCGCTGCTGGCGATCATCCCGCTGACGCTCGCCTTTTCGCTCGGGCTGGTGGCGATCGCGCGCCGTCAGACGGAGATGTCGCAGCCGTCCGGGGCCCGCAACGAGACGGCGGTCCGGGCATGAATCGCCTCGAGGCGATCGCGCGCTTTGCCTGGGATTTCGTAGTCGGCGACGACTGGCGCGTGGCGGTCGGCGTAGTGATCGCGCTGGGCGTGACCGCCGTGGTGGCCGGGGCGGGGATCGCAGCGTGGTGGATCATGCCGCTGGCTACGGCCGGGCTGCTTACGCTGACAATCTGGCGGGCAGCCCGGCCACAGCGTCAGTAGCCGCGCGGGTTGGGGCTAACGCGCGCGGCCAGCGGGCTTCAGTAGCCCGGCGGGTACGAGCTCGTGGTCGTCGAGCTCGTGCTGGTCATGCCAGTGGTTGTGGTCGTGCCCGTACTCGGGTCAGCCGAGGTCTTGACCACGTGCCAGGTTCCACCGAAGCCCACGATCGCCTCACCGATCGCGTGATCGCGCGTGTCCTTGTAGAACGTGTACAGCGGATGGCCGGCAAGCGTCACCTGAATGAACCCATCGCGGCGCCAGCTACCGAGCGACCCGCTGATGCCCGACGCCTTGCTCAGCTTGCCGACCGAGGAGACCACGACGGGAGGCCAGAACTTGAAACAGCCGTTGGCCTTGGTGCACTTCGGGTGCGCCTTGCTGTCCCCGCTCAGCGTGTAGACCGCTAGCCCGCGCGAGGCGGAGACGACGTTCTCGCGCGTCGTCACGTGCGTGTTGAAATTGGTCACGCTGGCGTGCTTAGAGACGCTGAGCGTGAACGATCGCGCGACCGCGACCGACACGACGACCGCGACAGAGAGGCCAGCGAGCGCCGTGGCGAGAACGATTGCCAGGCGCCGCAGCCGCGCCGCGCCGCCGGGGGTGGGGGTGTGACCGGACATCTGATCCTCCAATCGTGGTGACCTGCAGGTGTTGACGCCTCTGCACGCGAAACCTTCCCGGGCGGGCGCCTTGCCAGCGCGGGCGAGTTGCCGGAGGTGCGAGGGATTCCCGGCGATGCCGGCCGACCCGGAGCAACCCGAGCGGATCGCCCGCAACGAAGCGATCTTCCGCGAGGTCAACGAGGCGATCGAAGCTGGGCGCTGGCCCGGTGAAGGGGCGACCCCGATCGCGTTTCGATGCGAGTGCGGCCAGTTCGGCTGCAGCCTGATGATCGAGCTAACGTCGAGCGAGTACGAGAGGATCCGGTCCCATCCGCGCCGGTTCTTCGTAGTCCCCGAACACGAGCTGCCCGAAGCCGAGGACGTGATCGAACGCCACGGGAGCTACGTCGTCGTCCAGAAGCGCCAAGCGGCCGGACAGCTGGCCGAGGCCACGGACCCGCGCTCCTAACCTTGGGGCAAGCGCTGCGAGCGGCTGCTAGCGGTCGGCCCAGCGGCGCCTGCGCGCCCGGGGAATCAGCCGCGCGTGGACCGGAATCGACGTTGGCAGCGTGTAGCGCAGCCGCAGCTCGGTGCCGCCGCTCGAGCGCTCGACGATCGAGAACCCATCCGTCAGTTGCGAGATCAGGGCCAAGCCCAGCCCGAGGCCGTCCCCGTCACGCCCCGCGTGCATCCCGCAGCCGTTGTCGGCGATCAGGATCCAGAGTTCGCCGCCGGCGACCCGGACGGTGAGATGCATGTGCCCGGTTCGAGAGGGATAGGCGTGTTTGACGACGTTCGTGAGCGCCTCGGAGGCCGACAGCCGGATCGCGTCCAGCTGGTCGTCGCCGGCTCCGGCGGCAGCGGCGAAGTCAGAGATCGCCTTGCGCGCCTCGGGAACCGACTCCGGTACCGCGAGGTATGCCTCTCGGACGTAGGAGGGCGTCAGCCCGCTCAGATCTGCTGAAGGTGCACAAAGGCGGTCGGTTTCGAGCGACATTTCAGTCCACTAATTCCCTTTGGCCAGATTTCGAAACCAACTGTCGACTTGGCGTGTTGGCGCTGCCCGCCGACACCTCGCAGCCGGCGAGCAGCGCCACCGCGCACCGCGCCTCCGCCGACGTTCGGGGGGCTCTGCTGCGCGGCCGTTGTAGCGGCTGCCGATGAAGACCGCCAACCTGGCGCGTTCCTTCCCGCTGTCAGAGAGTCGGCAGCCAGCGCCCGCTGCCGTAGACCTCCTGAAAGGCGCGCGTCGAATCGGTCAGCGGCCGTTCGTGAAGCCCGTAGAAGCGCAGGTCTTGAATGCCTTCCGAGTCTTCGCGCAGGAACATCGCTCGGGAAAACGGTCCGAGCTGGGCGTAGTTCGTGAGCTCGTAGGTCGCGTCGAGCTCCGCGATCCACAGGTCCGCTTCGGGATGCCACTCGGCCGTCACGTGGTGAGCGGTCGCGCGCAGGTCGCCGACGAACTCGGTGATCAGGTGCCGGACCTGCTGGTTGTCGTTGGCGACCCGGCCGTCGGTCGTCATCAGCCGCCCGTCGGGCGCGAACATCGAGCTGAACGCGTCGACGTCGAGCGCGTCGATAGCCGCAAGCGCGGCCGCGACCGGGGACTCGGGCACGGGGTGATCCTACCTCCGGGTCGGGCGTGGGGCGGTGATCCGTTCGCGCCCGGCCACCGTACTGGTGGCAAATACAGTCGAGCGGCCGAACGTGTTCTCAGCGCGACAGCTGCTCGGGGCAACGATGGGAGGGACCGTGTCCGAGTTGACCCGCCGTCGATTCGTCTCAAGCTCCGCCAGCGCCGTCGCTGGGATGACCGTGGCCGGTGCGCTACTCGCCGAGCGCGCGAGCGCCGCCGCCGGTGCGGTCGCCGCGGACCGCGGCAGCGCCGACGCCGGCAAAGTTGGCCGCAGGCCGATCGTGGTCTTAGTCCGCGATCCGCGCAAAGGCGAGATCGAGGTGATGACCGGCGAGCGCGAGATCCGGGTGAAGGACCGGAAGCTCGCCGCCCAGATCGCTCGCGTCGCCCGGTGATCCGCGGGATGCGCGGGTCGCTGACCCGCTCGGAATGGCGGACAGTCGCGCTGATGGCGGCGGTCGTGGTCGCGCTGCACGTGATCGGATTCTTCGTCCTGATCGCGATCGTCGCCCCGCACCACTACCGCGTCGGCTCGTCCGGCGCGTTCACGGTCGGGCTCGGCCTGACCGCGTATACGCTGGGACTGCGCCACGCGTTCGACGCCGATCACATCGCCGCGATCGACAACACGACGCGCAAGCTGATGGCCGAGCGCAAGCGGCCGCTGAGCACCGGCTTTTTCTTCTCGCTCGGGCACTCCACGATCGTGGTGGCGCTCGCGTTTCTGTTCGCGCTTGGACTCAAGGCCCTGGCGGGCCCGGTCCGCAACGGCGGCTCCGGCTTTCACAGGCTGACAAGCCTCGTTGGCACGGGCATCTCGGGCGGCTTTCTATACGCGATCGCCGCGCTCAACCTCGTGATTCTGGTCGGGATCCTGCGGATCTTCTCCAGCATGCGGCGCGGTGAGCACGACGAGGCCGAGCTCGAGCGCCGGCTCAACAGTCGCGGCCTGATGAACCGCGTCTATGGGCGGTTCACGAACGGCGTCTCGGCGGCCTGGCAGATGTACCCGATCGGGCTGCTGTTCGGGCTCGGCTTCGATACCGCGTCCGAGGTGGCGCTCCTGTTCCTGGCTGCCGGGGCCGCGGGCGCCGGGCTCCCGTTCTACGCGATCCTGTGCCTGCCGGTCCTGTTTGCGGCGGGCATGTCGCTGCTGGACACGATCGATGGCTCGTTCATGAACTTCGCCTATGGCTGGGCGTTTTCAAAGCCGGTGCGGAAGGTCTATTACAACCTCACGATCACCGGGCTGTCGGTCGCGATCGCGCTGATCATCGGGACGATCGAGCTGCTGGGGCTGCTGACGACGCGGCTTGATCTCCACGGCGCGTTCTGGCGCTGGGTCTCGCAGGTCGACATCAACACGCTGGGGTTTGTGATCGTCGGGATGTTCGTCGTGACGTGGGGGGTCGCTCTGCTCGTCTGGCGCGTCGGGCGGATCGAGGAGCGGTGGGGGGCCTCGCCGGACCTGCGCGTTTGAGTGGACATATAGGCCACTAAAACGCGCAGGTTCGAGTTCGGGGGGTCGCGAAGGATCGCGCGCGAGCGCCGCAGGCGGTAGCTCGAATTCGAGCAGCAGCAGCACGAGTTCGGCCGCGAAGGTCGCGCCCGCGAGTTCGACCGCTGACCCGTTTCTCTCGCACCTGACGAGCGTTTCGACGCTCAGCTCGACGGTGCCCGCCAACGGGGACGTCAATCCGTGCGGAATCGTCCGAGTCCCGGTCAGCGCCGGAAAGCTGCAGGCCGGCGACCTGTTGGTCAGCAGCTACAGCGACACGGCAACAACCAGGGCACCGGCACGACGATCGATCAGATCACGACCGCGGGCAGGCGCTCGCTGTTCGCCAAGATCAGTGCCCACGGCCTGCCGGGCGGCTGCCCGGGCGGCGTCGGGCTGACCACGGCGCTGACCGTCATTCCCGGCGACTACGTGATCGTCGGCAGCTTGCCGACGACCAACGGCAAGTCGGCGACCGCGAAGTACGGCTGCCTGATCGTGCTCAACAGCACGGGCCAGCCGGTAAGCACGATTTCCGGAGGGCAGATTCAGGGGCCGTGGGACATGACCTCTGTGACGCGCGGGGCGGTCACCACGCTGTTCGTCAGCATGGTCCTCAACGGCGGAGCCGCGAAGGGGGTGCACACGATCGACAACTCGACCGTGTTGCGGATTCGGCCGCAGACAAGCGCGGGAAGCGCGCCGAAGGTGCTCAATCAGCAGGTGATCGCAAACGAGATCCCGTGGCGCGATGACCCGACGGCGCTGGTGATCGGTCCGACGGGGTGGCGCCCCGGGAGCAATGGCACGCTGTACCTGGCGGACACGCTCGACAACCGGATCGCGGCGATTCGGCAGGCGTTGACCCGCTCGACCGCGGCGATTCCGCAGGCGTTGACCCGCTCGACCGCGGCGGCCGACGGCGGCCGACGGCGGCACGACCGTGTCCGTCGGAGGTCAGCGCAAGCAGCCGCTCGGCCTGACGCTGGCTCCGGACGGCGACCTCCTGACCTCCAATGCCGGCGACGGGAAGATCGTCGAGACGACGCTCGCGGGCAAGCAGCTGCTCACGCGGACCGCCGACAGCAAGACCGGCGCCGGCTCGCTGTTCGGCCTGGTGGTCACCGGCGGGCGGCCTCTATTGCGTCGACGACGGCGACAACACGCTCAAAGTGCTCCACTGAAACGCGGAGGTAGGTTGTAGGGCCGTGCTGCGGCCCTACAGACCACCGTGACCTGGCAGCCTGAGCCGCTGCGCGGCGCGCCGCGGATCGGGCTCGGGCTCGCCGCGCTCGGGCGTCCGGGCTACATCAACATCGGCCATGCGGCCGACCTCGCGGGACGCACCGACGTGCGCGCGATGGAGCAGTCGGCGCACGCGGTGCTCGACGCCGCCTATGAGCAAGGCGTGCGCTACTTCGACGCCGCCCGCTCGTACGGCAAGGCCGAGGCGTTCCTGGCCAGCTGGTTGCGCGAGCGCGGCTTGCGCCCCGGAGACGTGACCGTCGGTTCCAAGTGGGGCTACGCCTACACGGCCAATTGGCGGGTCGACGCTCCCGTGAACGAGGTCAAGGACCTGTCGCTTGCGACGCTGCAGCGCCAGCTGGCCGAGACGCGGGAGCTGCTGGGCGACCATCTGGACCTGTACGAGATCCACTCGGCGACGATCGAGAGCGGGATTCTCGACGACCGGAGCGTGCTCGACGAGTCGCAGCGGCTGCGATCGACGGGGGTCGCGATCGGCTTGACGGCAACCGGTCCCGACCAGGCCGAGACGATCGAGCGGGCGCTCGAGGTCGGCGGCTTTGATGTCGTGCAGGCGACCTGGAACCTGCTCGAGCGCTCTGCCGGGCCGGCGCTGGGACGCGCTCACGACGGCGGGCTGCGTGTGATCGTCAAGGAAGCGGTGGCCAACGGCCGCCTGGCCGGACGCGGCGACCCAATCCCGGAGCTGGCCGCCGCCGCGGCGAGCGCTGGGACGACCCCGGATGCGCTGGCGCTGGCGGTGGTGCTCGCTCAGTCGTGGGCCGACATCGTGCTGAGCGGGGCGGCGACGGTCGCCGAGCTCAACAGCAACCTGAAGGCGCTCGAGCTCGAGCCGCCACCCGATACGCTCGCCTCGCTGGCGGAGGATCCGGAGACGTACTGGCACGAGCGCGCCGCGCTGCCGTGGAACTGAGGGCGACCGGGGAAACGTCGCGGCCAACGGGTCAGATGGCCTGCCGCACGTCGCGCCCGACGAGTTGTTCAAGCTCACGCAGCCGGTGGAGGATCGGCATCTTCGAGATCGTGCCGCTGCGCAACGTCGCGACCGCGCACGCGAGGAAGCAAGCCGCTCCAAGGGCGGTGTTCCAGTTCGAGGCGGCGAGTGCCAGGACCGAGCCCTTCGAGGGCACCACGTAGCCGGCGATCCCCGAGATCCCGAAGAAGATGCAACCCAGCAGGTTGACGGCCGGCTGCCACCACCCGGCTCCGTTTCGAGCGGGCAGCCACCCGTGCCGGGCCGAGGCGCGGTAGGTGATCGCGCCCGAGATGAGGAAGCAGACCGAGCCGAGCGCGTCGGGACGCCAGACGAGCCGGTCGTACTCGGAGCTCGAGACCGCGGTGCTGAGCGCCTGGAAGGTCGTGACGTTGAAGAACAGCGTGCCCGCCGACTGGATGATCGCGGCCCACCAGGCCTCGCGCCCGGCGCCGTGCAGCTTGCGGCCCGGCCAGGCGAGCCAGCTCTGGAGCGCGCCACCGGCCGTGAACAGGATCGAGCCGACGAAGAACGTGATCGCGTCAGCGCGGTCGCCGACGAGGTTCGCGTAGCCGGGAAACGGGCCGATGAAAAAGCAGGTCGAACCGAGGGCGAAGAACAGCGCCATCCAGCGAGCACGGGTCATGTGAGGCGGATCGTCACAGCCGCGCCCCGCATCAAGTTCACCCACATCGGGTGATGGCGGGCGAGCATCTCGCGCGCAGCATTTTCGTACGGGTTTCGCAAAGCGATTGGGGAAGTCAGATTGACTACTGCAACTGAGTCCAGCCAGCCCGCGGCCGGCGCGCCGGACGCCGAGGCGCAGGTGGCCGACGTGTTCGTCGTGTTCGGGATCTCCGGTGATCTGGCGAAGGTGATGACGTTCAACTCGCTGTACCGGCTCGAACAGCGGGGACTGCTTGACTGCCCGATCGTCGGGGTGGCCGTGAATGACTGGTCAGTCGATGACCTGCGCATGCACGCGCACGACGCGATCGCGGCGTGCGGGACGCAGATCGACGACCAGGTGTTCGAGCGGTTCGCCAACCGCCTCTCGTACGTCAGCGGCGACTTCGGCGACGCGGCCACCTACGAGCGTGTCAAAGCGCGCGATCGGCGATGCGCGGTGCCCGGTTTTCTACCTGGAGATACCGCCGTTTTTGTTCGGGACGGTGATCAAGGGACTGACCGAAGCGGGTATGACCAAACAGCCAGCCCGAGTCGTCGTCGAGAAGCCGTTCGGACACGACCTCGCGTCGGCGCGCGAACTCGCGGCCGAGATCCACCAGTACATCGACGAGTCACAGCTGTACCGGATCGATCACTTCCTCGGCAAGATGGGCATCGGGGAGATCCTCTACCTACGGCTCGCAAACTTGACTTTCGAGCCGATCTGGAACCGGAATCACATCTCTTCGGTCCAGATCACGATGGCCGAGAGCTTCGGGGTCGAGGACCGCGGTCACTTCTACGACCCGGTCGGAGCACTGCGGGACGTGGTCGTAAACCACATGATGCAGGCGGTCGCCGCCGCCTCCATGGAGCCCCCCGCGAGGGGAGACGCGAACACGCTGAAGACGGCGCTGTTCACGGTCTTCAGCGCGATGCCGGCGGCCGATCCCGCACATTATGTTCGCGGCCAGTACGAGGGCTACCGGTCGATCGATGGAGTGGCGCCGGACTCGACCACCGAGACGTTCGCGGCATTGCGCATCGATATCGACAACTGGCGCTGGGAGGGGGTGCCATTCTTTCTGCGGACCGGCAAGTGCCTGCCGATCACCCAGACCGAGCTGCGGGTCGTGTTCCGGCGGCCACCGCGGATGGGGTTCGTCGGCTGGGCGCGGGCGCCGGAGCCGGCGCAGCTGGTCGTCAAGCTCGACCCGTCGACCGGCGTCCGGCTGCAGGTCGACGCGCAGCGGCATGTGGCCGTCGAACCCGAGCAGATCACGCTCGACATGGAGTTCGCTCAGGAAGGGGGTGAGGGCCCGACGCCGTACGAGGTGCTGCTGCACGCCGCGATGATCGGCGACGCCAAGCGCTTCACCCGCCAGGACTCCGTCGAGCAGTGCTGGCGCGTGATGCAGCCGCTGCTCGACAACCCGCCCCCGGTACACCCGTACGCGAAGGGCTCCTGGGGTCCGCAGGAAGCGGATCAGATCATGGCCGGCTATGGACGCTGGCACGAACCGTGGGTGGCGTCATGAGCACAACCGGCAAGAGCAAGCGCACGCAGTCGAAATCCGCGGACGGCGGCAAACCGGGCGACGAGACCAAACCGGCCGACGAGACCAAGCCCGTGATGGAACAGAGCGCCGCGGCGCCGTCGCCGTTCACACCGATCGCCGAGTACGCGTTTCTGTCGGACTGCCACACGGGCGCGCTGGTCGCGCCCGACGGGACGATCGATTGGCTGTGCGTGCCGCGGTTTGACGCGCCGAGCGTGTTTGGTTCGCTGCTCGACCGCGGCGCGGGCGCGTTCCGCCTCGGCCCGTTCGGGATCAACGTGCCGAGCGGCCGCACGTACGAGCCGGGCAGCAACACGCTGCTGACGGCCTGGAAGACGCCGTCCGGATGGGCGATGGTCCGCGAGGGGCTGATCATGGGGCCGCGGCGCGGCGAGGACACGATCACCCCGCATACGAGGCCGCCGGCCGACGACGACGCCGAACACGTCCTCGTCCGCGAGGTGACCTGCATCGACGGCAAGGTCGAGATCGAGTTGGTCTGCGAGCCGGCGTTCGACTACGGCCGCGCGCCGGCCGAATGGACGATCAGCGACGACCGCCACCGCGCCGACGCCACCGGCGCCGGCCAGACGATCAGGCTCCAGACCGACATGCTGCTCGGGATCGAGGCCCAGCGGGCGCGCGGGCGGCATTTGCTCCACGAGGGGGAATCGCTGTTCTGCTCGCTGTCGTGGGACGACGATGCGCGCGTGCCGACGACCGTCGACGAGGCGAGCGCCCAGCTGACCCAAACGGCGCGTTTCTGGCGCGGCTGGCTCGCGGGGGCGCGGATCCCTGACCACGAGATGCGCCCGTTGATCCAGCGTTCGGCGCTCGCGATCAAGGGGCTGACGTACATGCCGACGGGCGCGACCGTGGCGGCGCTGACGACCTCGCTGCCCGAGACACCGGGCGGCGAGCGCAACTGGGATTACCGCTACACGTGGATCCGCGACTCGACGTTCACGCTGCAGGCGCTGCACTACCTCAACCTCGACTGGGAGGCCGACGAGTTCATGCAGTTCATCGCCGACCTCGAGACCGACGAGGACGGCGCGTTGCAGATCATGTACGGGATCGACGGGCGCCGCGACCTGACCGAGTCGCTGCGCGAGGAGCTCAGCGGCTATGCGGGTGCGCGGCCGGTCCGGATCGGAAACGGCGCCTTCGACCAGCGCCAGAACGACGTGTTCGGCGCCGCGCTCGACTCGATCCTGCTCCATACCCGCCGCAGTCAGCGACTGCCGCGACGGCTGTGGCCGCTGATCAAGGCGCAAGCAGAGTGCGCCACGGCCGTCTGGCGCAAGCCCGACCAGGGGATCTGGGAGGCGCGCGGCAAGCCCCAGCACTACGTGTCATCGAAGCTGATGTGCTGGGTCGCGATGGACCGGGCGACGAAGCTCGCCGAAATCCGCGGCGACTCGGAGCTGCAGTCGACGTGGGCCAAGACCGCCGACGAGATCAAGTCAGACATCCTCGAGCACGGGGTCGACAAGCGCGGGGTCCTGACGCAGCACTACGGGACCGAGTCGCTCGACGCCTCGACGCTGCTGGCGGCGATGTTCGGCTTTTTGCCCAGCAATGACGAGCGCCTGCGCGCCAGCGTGCTGGCGATCGCCGACGAGCTGACCGAGAACGGGTTCGTGCTCCGCTACCGGACCGACGAGACCGACGACGGCCTGTCGGGCAAGGAGGGCACGTTCGTGATCTGCTCCTTCTGGTTGGTGTCATCGCTGGCGATCATCGGCGACATGCAGCGCGCTCGTGACCTGATGGGGCGGCTGGTCAATGTCGCGTCGCACCTTGGGTTGTACGCCGAGGAGTTCGACGTCGCGACGGGCCGGCATCTGGGCAACTTCCCGCAGGCGTTCTCGCACCTCGCGCTGCTCGAGGCCGCGGGACGAATCATCGTCGCCGAGCGACTCGAGGAGTTGAGCGGATGAACCCGTTGGCCGGGCGCACCAAGGAGCTGCCGAGATGAGCTCATACGACGTGATCGTGATCGGGAGCGGCGCCGGCGGCGGCACGCTCGTGCACCAGCTGGCGCCCTCGGGCGCGCGGATCCTGCTGCTCGAGCGCGGTGACTGGTTGCCGCGCGAGCCCCAGAACTGGCTCGCCGAAGACGTGTTCGTCGGCGGCCGCTACGTATCGCCGGACACGTGGTATTACGCCGACGGCTCGCCGTTTGCACCGCAGGTTCACTACTACGTGGGGGGCGCGACCAAGCTCTACGGAGCAGCGCTGTACCGGCTGCGCAACGAGGACTTCGGAGAGATCAAGCATCACGACGGGATCTCGCCCGCGTGGCCGATCTCCTACGACGAGATGGAGCCGTACTACGCACGCGCCGAGCATCTCTACCAAGTGCACGGAGCGCGCGGCGAGGACCCGACCGAGCCCTCCGCGAGCGCCCCGTACCCGTTCCCGGCCGTCTCGCACGAACCTCGGATCCAGCAGCTCTCAGACGATCTCGCGAAGGCGGGGTTACATCCATTCCACGCCCCGTGCGGGGTCATGCTTGACGAGCGCAACATGCCCTACAGCAAGTGCGTGCGGTGTGACAACTGCGACGGCTTCCCGTGCGTGGTGCACGCCAAGTCAGACGCCGAGGTGATCGGCGTCCGCCCGGCGCTCGAGCACGACAACGTCACGCTGCTGACCGGTGCGCGGGCAACGCGGCTGCAGACCAACGACGCGGGAACCGCGGTCACCGGCGTGGTCGTCGACCACGGCGGCCAGCAGGAGACGTTCGAGGCGCAGATCGTGGTCGTCTCGTGCGGGGCCGCGAACAGCGCCAAGCTGCTGCTGGCCTCGGCGACAGACAAGCACCCCAACGGCCTCGCCAATGGCTCTGACCAGGTCGGCCGCAACTACATGTTTCACAACAGCCAGGCGGTGCTGGCACTGTCAAAGGAAGAGAACCCGACCGTGTTTCAGAAGACGCTCGGGGTCAACGACTTCTATTTCGCCAGCGATGCGTACGAGTTCCCGATGGGCAACATCCAGATGGTCGGCAAGTCCCAAGCGCCGATGTTCCGGGGCGAGAAGCCGGGCGAGACGCGGTTCGCGCCGGAATGGACCCTGCGCGATGTCGCCAAACATGCGGTCGACTTCTGGCTCTCGACCGAGGACCTGCCGCGGCCCGAGAACCGGGTCACGCTCGCCGACGACGGCAACGTCAAGCTCAGCTACACCGCCAGCAACGACGAGCCGAAGGAGCGTCTCTTCCACCAGCTGAAGGAAATGCTGGCCGACCTGGGGATGCACCACGGGCACCTGCTGCCGCACCACGCGTACCTCAAGAACGAGATTCCCGTCGCCGGCTGCGCCCACCAGGCAGGGACCTGTCGGTTCGGGTCAGACCCGGAGACGTCGGTGCTGAACACGGACTGCCGTGCCCACGAGCTCGACAACCTGTACGTGGTCGACACGAGCTTCTTCCCGAGCATCGGGGCGGTCAACCCGGCGCTGACCGCGATCGCGAACGCGGTGCGGGTGAGCGACCGCCTGCAAGAGCGCCTCGGCTCGCATCCAGCTCAGCCGACCGCCGATATCGCGTAACAGATGGCCAACGATCTCGCTCGCTGGCAGTTCGCGACGACGAGCATCTACCACTTCCTGTTCGTCCCGGTGACGATCGGGCTGGCGTTTCTGGTCGCGATGCTGGAGAGCGTCTGGTACCGGACGGACAACCCGGATTACAAGCGGATGACGCGCTTCTTCGGGACACTGCTGTTGATCAACGTCGCGGTCGGCGTCGTCACCGGGCTCGTCCAGGAGTTCGAGTTCGGGATGAACTGGTCGACCTACTCGCGGTTCGTCGGTGGCGTGTTCGGGGCGCCGCTGGCGCTCGAGGGGCTCGCGGCGTTCTTCCTCGAGTCGACGTTCCTGGGCCTGTGGCTGTTCGGCTGGGACCGGCTCCCCAAGCGCGTCCACCTGGCGTGCATCTGGGCGGTGTCGATCGGCTCGATGCTGTCGGCGATGTTCATCCTGATCGCCAACTCGTGGATGCAGCACCCGGTCGGCTACAAGATCAACTCGTCCGGGCACGCGGTGCTGACCAACGTCTGGGCGCTGTTCGTCAACCCGACGTTTGTGTGGGGCTTCACCCACGTGATCTTCGCCTCGCTGATCACCGGGTGTCTGGTGATGCTCGCCGTCTCGGCCTGGTATCTACGCAAGGCCGAGCACGTCGAGTCGTTTCATCGGACCGCCAAGCTCGCGTTGATCGTGCTGATCCCGACGATCGTGATCCAGATGTCGGTCGGCAACCAGCTGGGTGTGATCGAGGCGCACTACCAGCCGATGAAGATCGCGGCCGCCGAGGCGCAGTGGACCAACTGCAAGCCGTGCTCGTTCTCGGCCTTCCAGATTCGGCAGCGGCGCCAGACGACAAGACACCTACCGAGATCATCCCGATCCCGCACCTGCTCTCGATCCTGGCGACCGGGACGTGGGGTGGTGCGGTCACCGGTCTGAACGAGCTGCAGTCGCAGTACGAGAAGAAGTACGGCCCCGGCAACTACGTCCCCGACGTGTTCATCCAGTACTGGTCGATGCGGGTGATGGCCTACTTGGCGTCGCTGGTTCTGCTGCTCGCGCTGTGGGGCGGGTGGCTGCTGCACAAGGACAGGCTCCGTAACTCGAGGCTGTTTCTGTTGCTGTCCATCTGGGCGGTGGTGACGCCGTTCTTGATGAACACCGCCGGCTGGCTGTTGACCGAGAGCGGGCGCCAGCCGTGGATCGTCCAGGGCCTCCAGAAAACGATCGACGCCAACTCACCGTCGGTCAGCGCGACCGAGATCTGGATCAGCCTCGGCGCGTTCGTACTGGCGTACATCGTGCTCGGTGCGGCCGATCTCGTTCTGATGCTCCGCTACTCGCGCCACGGGCTTGCCGACGCCGACGCCGAGGCCGCCGAGCCGAGCGGCCCACCCGGCTCCGTTCCCGCCTTGACCTACTGATTCGATGCAGCTTCACACGATCTGGTTCGTCATCATCGCCGTCCTCTGGGTCGGGTTCTTCGTGCTCGAGGGATTCGATTTCGGAGTTGGGGCGCTCCACATGGTGATCGGCAAGACCGACGAGGAACGGCGGGTGCTGATTAACACGATCGGGCCCTGGTGGGACGGAAACGAGGTCTGGCTGATCGTCGCCGGGGCTGGTATGTTCGCCGCCTTCCCGGGCTGGTACGCGACGATGTTCTCGGCGCTCTACCTGGCGCTCGTGCTGGTCCTCCTGGCCCTATTCGGGCGTGGGGTTTCGTTCGAGTATCGGGGCAAGCGCGAAAGCACGCGGTGGCGCGACGGTTGGTCGCGCTCGCTGATGGTCGGCAGCATCCTGGTTCCCCTGCTGATCGGGGTCGGCCTCGGTGACCTGCTGAACGGTCTCCCGATCAACCAGCAGCACAACTTCACCGGCAACTTCTTCGACCTGCTGACCGGCTACGGACTGATGACCGGCGTGACCCTACTGGTGCTGTGCCTCCTGCACGGCGCGACATTCCTCGCGCTGCGGACGACCGGCGAGCTGTGCGAGCGCGCCCGCGGGATGGCGCGGCGACTCGGGGTGGGGCGGTCGTCATCAACATTGCCTGGGTGGTCTGGACGCTGGTCGTGATCGGCGGCGGCACGCTACCGGAGCCGACGCAGATCTTTGGCGTGATCGCGGTGATCTTCGCCCAGCGCCTGGCGACCACCGGCAATGATGGCTGGGCGTTCGTCGCCTCCGGGTTCGGGATCGCCGCCGCGATCGGCCAGCTGTTCATCTCGCTGTATCCGGATGTGATGGTCTCGAGCACGAACCACGCGTACAACCTGACCGTCAACAACGCCGCGTCGGACCACTACTCGCTGGTCGTGATGACCGTCGCGGCGGTGCTGTTCTTCCCGCTGATCCTGCTCTATCAGGGCTGGTCGTTCCACGTCTTCCGCGGTCGCATTCGCGCACCCTCGACCTCGACCTCGACCGAAGCCGTCGGCGACGCCGGCCAGGCGGCGACCACGAGCTGATGCGCGCCATCGACCCGCGCCTACTACGCCGCACGAGGGCCGCGCGTCCGCTGCTGGCGCTCGACACGGCGCTCGGAATCGGCAGCGCAGCGGCCGTGCTGGTGCAGGCGAGCGTGCTGGCGCTGATCGTCGCGCGGGCGTTCCGTGGGGAGCCGCTCGCAAAGCTTCTGCCGTGGTTCGCGCTGCTGGTGACCGCGTTCGTGCTGCGAGGCGCGTTCGCGTGGGCGATGGAGGTAGCCGGCCGGCGCGCAGCGTGGAGCGTGCTGTCAGAGCTGCGCATCGCACTGGTCGAGAAGCGGCTGCGCACGCAGCCGCTCGGCGGGCGCTGAAAGCGGAGAGCTCGCCGCGGCCGCGATCCAGGGGGTCGAAGGGCTCGAGGGCTACTTCGCCCGCTACCTCCCGCAGGCCGTGCTCGCGTCGATCGTGCCGTTGCTGGTGATCGCCTGGGTGGCGTTCGTCGACCTCGAGGCGGCGCTGATCATGTTCCTGACGCTGCCGCTCGTGCCGGTCTTCATGTGGCTGATCGGCAGCTACACGGAGCAGCGCACTCGCGAGCGGTGGCAGGCGCTGCGCCAGCTCTCGACGCACTTTCTCGACATCGTCCGCGGACTGCCGACGCTGCGGGCATTCGGGCGCGCGCAAGCCCAGGTGACGTCCGTCGGCGAGGTCAGCGAGCGCTACCGCAAGGCGACAATCGAGACTCTGCGGGTCAGCTTCCTGTCAGGGTCAGTGCTCGAGCTGGCGGCGACACTCGGAGTCGCGCTGGTCGCCGTGACGGCCGGCGTTCAGCTGGTCGACGGTACGCTCGGTCTGCAAGCCGGGCTGACGGTGATCGTCCTGGCCCCCGAGCTCTACCTGCCGTTCCGCAAACTCGGGGCCGAGTACCACGCGAGCGCCGACGGGCTGGCGGTGGCCGAGCAAATGTTCGCGCTGCTCGATGCCCCCGACAGCACGGTCCGCGGTGGCAGCCAGGTCGCGCCGAGCCCGGCGACGGCGCCGGTTGTGCTCGAGCGGGTCTCGTTCTCATATCCCGCGCGCGAAGTGCCGGTTCTGGACGGCCTTGACCTGGAACTCCGGCCGGGAGAGACGGTCGCGCTGGTCGGCGAGAGCGGCGCGGGGAAGAGCACCCTCGCGGCGCTGGTGCTGGGCCTGCTCGAACCGACGGCGGGCGTCGTCTCGATCGGCGGCGTCGATCTGCGCGATTGTCGGTTGGACGACTGGCGGCGGCAGGTCGCCTGGGTGCCGCAAGCATCCGACTCTGCTGCGCGCCACGGTCGCCGACAACATCCGGCTCGCGGAGGGCAGCGCGTCCGAGCGGCTGGTCCGTGAAGCGGCGGCCGCCGCAGGCGCCGACCGGTTCATCGAGGCGCTACCGGACGGATACGCGACGATGCTGGGGGCGGGTGGCCGCGCGCTGTCTGGCGGCGAGCGGCGGCGGATCGGGCTGGCGCGAGCGTTCCTGCGAGACGCCCCGCTGCTGTTGCTCGACGAACCGACGGCGGACCTGGATCCGAGCAGCGTCGCGATCGTGGCGGCCGCCGTCGCGCGGCTACAGCGCGACCGGACCGTGTTGCTGATCGCGCACCGCCCGGAGCTGGTCCAGTACGCGGACCGGGTCGTCCGCCTCGTCGACGGGACCGCGGTCGACGAGCAGCAGCCGGTGGCGGCATGACCGCAACGTTGCGCAGGCCGCGGAGGGTGTGGTGACCGCAAACGCGGCGCGGACTGCCGAGGGCGGCACGACCGCGACGCTGCGCGAACTGCTGCGGCTAGCCCCGGCGCCCCGGGCGCGACTGTTACTCGCCGCGACGCTTGGCGCGCTGACGGTCGTATTCGGCGTCGGGCTGATGGCCACCGCGGGTTATCTGATCTCGCGCGCTGCCGAGCGTCCGGCGATTCTGTCGTTGATGGTCGTGATCGTCGCCGTGCAGTTCTTCGGCCTCGGTCGCCCGGTGATCCGCTACCTGGAACGGCTCAGCTCTCACGACGTCGCGCTGCGCGTGCTCGGCGGAGTCCGGACGAAGTTCTACGAGCGGATCGAGCCGCTGGCGCCGGCGCAGCTCTCCTCGTATCGCTCGGGCGACCTGCTGTCGCGAATGGTGGCGGACGTCGACGCCCAGCAGAACCTGTATCTGCGGGGGCTCCAGGCGCCGATCGTGGCGCTCCTTGCGGGCGCCATGTCCGTGGGCGCGGCCGCCGCCTTCCTGCCGGCCGCGAGTCTGGTGCTGGCGGCCGGCCTGCTCGCCGCCGGGCTCGCGGTTCCGGCGCTGAGCGGCTGGCTCGCCGCTCGCGCGGGTAGCCGCCAGGCCGGGGCGCGCGGCGAGCTGGCGGCGGAGCTCGTGGAGCTCGCCGGCGCGGCGCCGGAACTGGTCGCGTTCGGCGCCGAGCAGGCGGCGCTCGGCCGCGTCCGCGACGTCGATCGCTCGCTCGTGAGCTCGGCCCGCCGTGACGCGCTCGCGACCGGGATCGGCGACGGCCTCGGCCTCGTGGTGACCGGGCTGACGGTCGGGGGAGTGCTCGCGGTCGCGGTCGCCGCGTCGGCGCATGGGCAGCTCGATCGCGTCCTGATCGCGTTGCTGGCCTTGCTCGCGCTTGCCTCGTTTGAGGCGGTCACGCCGCTCGCCGCGGCCGCTCGCGAGCTGTGGTCGACGTTGGCGGCGGGACGGCGGCTGCTCGAGGTCACAGATGAGGACGCCGCTGTGCAGGACCCGGCGCAACCGCTGCCGGCGCCGCAGTGGCCGTTTGCGATCGAGCTCGAGGACGTCCGCGCGGTCTATCCCGGCCAGCCCCGCCCGGCGCTCGACGGCGTCAGCCTCCGGTTGGAGCCCGGCGAACGCGTGGCGCTGCTAGGCCCGAGCGGCGCGGGGAAGACGACGATCGTCAACCTGCTGCTGCGGTTCCTCGATCCGGTGCGCGGGCGGGTGACGATCGCCGGACGTGACCTGCGCGAATATCGCCAGGCCGACGTGCGGAGCGCGCTCGCGGTCGCTGGGCAGGAGTCGCACTTGTTCACCGCGAGCATCCGCGACAACGTGCGTCTCGCGCGCCCGCAGGCGAGCGACTGGGAGATCGAGCAGGCGCTGCGGCGCGCGCGGATCTGGGACTGGGTCGACGGTCTGCCGCAGCGGCTCGACACGCTGGTGGGGGAGCAGGGACGCGAGCTGTCAGGCGGCCAGCGACAGCGGATCGTGCTCGCGCGAGCGCTGCTCGCCGGTGCCCCCGTACTGGTGCTCGACGAGCCGACGGCGCACCTCGATCCGGCGACCGCCGACGAGCTGATGCGCGATGTCTTCGCGGCCTCGCATGGCCGCACAGTGCTGCTGATCACGCACCGGAGCGAGGGGCTCGAGCTCGTCGACCGGGTCGTGACGCTACAGGTCGACTCGGAGGTGAGTGCAATTGGCTGAAATCGAACAACGGGTGGGGAGCGCGGTCAGCAGGTTTCCGGTGCGTAGCGTGCTGGCGGGGACGGCGGGCACGCTCGCTTTGACGCTCTCGTACGCGATCGAGCGGCGGATCCGGAAGGGCCGGCAGGGGCCGCTGGACTACGACGACTCGCTCGTCCCGGGGCAGATCGTCGCCTCGATCATGCACCTACCGCACGTCACCGACCGCGAGGAGGACGAGCTCGGTCTGGCGCTGCGCTGGAGCTACGGCTCCGCGTTCGGGCTTTGGCACGGCATCCTCCATCGCCGGTTCTCCGAACCGTGGGCGAGTCTGCTGTTCGGCGGCACGCTGATGGGCGCGACCCTGTCGCTTTTCCCGCTGCTGGGCCGAACGCCGCCGCCGTGGCGCTGGCCGAAGGATGTGATGGCGACGAGCGTCGGGACACATGTCGCCTATGTCGTCGCGGTCGCGACCGTCGACGACCGGGTCGGTCGTTTGGGAGCTGATCACACCGGTGGCTGACGCCGCAGCTACTCCCGAGATCACCCGACAGCAGGCCGCCGCGACGATGGCCAGCCGGCGGTTCGTCGGCCTGCTCGTGATCGTTTCGATCATCGGCATGATCGTCTCGGTGCTGGCCTGGTGCTTTCTCCAGCTGATCTACCAGCTTCAGCAGGAGCTCTATACGCACCTTCCACACGCGCTTGGCTACGGCAGTGCCCCGACCTGGTGGCCCGTCCCGATCCTGGCGATCAGCGGCGTCCTGGTCGCGATCGCGATCACCCGTCTGCCCGGGCGATGGGGGGCACCTGCCGGCGAACGGCCTCGCCGCCGGTGGAACCCCGCATCCCGAGTACCTCCCGTCGGTGCTGCTGGCGGGTATCGGGACGATCGGGTTTGGGATGGTGCTAGGGCCGGAGGCACCGCTGATCGCGCTGGGCTCCGGCGTCGCACTGCTGCTGGTTCGCCTGGCTCGGACGCCGATGCAGCCGTCAATAACGGCTGTGATCGCGGCTGCCGGAGCATTCGCGGCCGTCTCATTCATCTTCGGCTCGCCGCTGATCGCGTCGGTGCTGATCATCGAGATAGTGGCGATCGGCGGGCCCAGGTTGACCCTCGTGCTGGTACCGGGGTTGTTGAGCGCCGGCATCGGCGCGCTCGTCTCGCTGGGGCTGGGCTCGTTCACCGGACTGAGCAGCGCGCACTTCGCGCTCCAGCCGCTGACCTTGCCCCACTTCGGTCATCCGACGATCGGCGAGTTCGGGTGGACGATCCTGCTCGCGATCGTGATCGCGGTCGTCACCCGCGGAATCATCTTGGGCGGGCTCGAGACGCACCGGCGGCTGCCGCGGCGGTTGATGCTTGTCGGGCTCCCCGCGATCGGCGTGATCGTCGCAGTGCTGGCGATCATCTTCTCCCAGGTGACCGGCAAGGGCGCCAACGAGGTGCTGTTCTCCGGGCAGGACGCGTTGCCCGGAATCGTCGCGCAGGCGGCAAGCTGGTCGATCGGCGCGCTGTTATTAGTGATCGTCTGCAAGGGGATCGCCTACTCGTTCGCGCTGGGCAGCTTCCGTGGCGGCCCGACGTTCCCGGCGATCTACCTTGGTGCCGCGGCGGGCATCCTCGCCTCGCACCTGCCCGGCTTCCCGCTCGGCCCGGCGGTCGCGGTTGGGATCGGGGCGTCGATGACCGCGGTGCTGAGGCTGCCGCTCTCCTCGATCGTGGTCGCGACGCTGGTCACGGTAAAGGCCGGGACCGGAGACGAGCCGCTGATCATTGTCGGCGTCGTGTTGCTCTCCTGGTGACGTTGCTGCTCAGCGACGCGAGAAGCGGTCAGCCCCGCGCGGCTGCCCCCGCCCAGACTCCGGTGGGTGCCGGAGCGCCGCACTGAAAAGGGCTGCCGGCGCGGATGCCGACAGCCCTTGAGATACTCTGATCCGGCGCGCTAGGCGGCGGTTGTGGGTGTCGGCGGCTGCAGTGCCTCCTGCAGGCGTTGCGTGTCCTCCTCGGACAACGAGGTCTTGATCACGGTGCCGCCGTACTGCTTGAGCGCGGCGACCGCCTTGTCCTCGGTCACCTGCTCGATGATCAAAAAGAGGGCCGAGGTACCCGGCTTGACGTAGTCGCGCACCTGCTGTTGGAAGGCCTTGTCGATTCCCTTCTCGCCCATGTGCCCGAACAGCGCGCCGAGTCCGGCGCCCAGCGCAAGGCCGGCGAACGGGATGAAGAACAAGAGCCCGAACAGGAGCCCCCAGAATCCGCCCCACGCCGCGCCTCCGCCGGCCGATGCGCCGCCGTGCGTGGTGTGGACGTGATACTTGCCCTCGACATCACGGGAGATCGAGGCGACCTGGTCGGCCTGGATGATCAGCTCGCTCTCGAGTTGCATGACGGTTTGCCTGGCTTCCTCGGCGGTCCCCTGGTCGGGGTAGCCGATCGCGACAAGCGTTGCCATATAGGCGCATCTCCTTCTAGATAGAACATGGCGCGGGGCCGGTGTGCCGCCTCCGTGCCAGGCGCAGATTCGCACCCGACCCAAGCATCCATAAACGCCGCGACCGGGTCATCACCCGAAACGGATGAGCGCCGCCGGCAGCTGATGTGGGATAACGACGTCTGATCGACGAGGCGACCACGAGAGGAACCAGATGAGCCCCGACAAGCAGGACGCAACGGCACTTCAACGGTGGTGCGCGACGAGCTGATCTCAGGCCTCCCGCACGATTCGCTGCCCGAGAGCGGAACCGGCACTGAGGTGGCCTACGACGTGCTGTCCAACGAGCTGTTGCTCGACGGCAGCGCGCGGCTGAACCTGGCGACGTTCGTCACCACCTGGATGCCCAAGAGCGCGGCCCTGCTGATGGCGGAAACCGCCGACAAGAACATGATCGATAAGGACGAGTACCCGCAGACGGCCGAGATCGAGCGCCGCTGCGTCAACATCATCGGCCGGCTGTGGCACGCCCCCGGCGACGGCGATATCACCGGCACCTCGACGACCGGCTCCAGCGAGGCGGCGATGCTAGGGGGACTAGCGCTCAAGTGGCGCTGGCGCGAAAAGATGCGCAAGGCCGGCAAGCCGACCGACAAGCCCAACCTGGTCACCGGCGTCAACGTCCAGGTCTGCTGGGAGAAGTTCTGTCGCTATTGGGACGTCGAACCGCGTCTTTTGCCGATGGAGGGCGACCGCTTCCATCTCGACGCCGAAGGCGCTGTGTCGCTGTGCGACGAAAACACGATCGGCGTCGTGGCGGTCCTCGGTTCGACGTTCGACGGCAGCTACGAGCCGGTGGCCGAGATCTGCGCGGCGCTCGACCACCTTGCCGCCTCCGGCGGGCCCGACGTGCCGGTCCATGTCGACGCCGCATCGGGCGGCTTCGTGGCGCCGTTCGTGCAGCCCGACCTGGTGTGGGACTTCCAACTCGACCGCGTGGTCTCGATCAACGCGTCGGGCCACAAGTACGGGCTCGTGTACCCAGGCGTCGGCTGGGCGATCTGGCGCGACAAGGAGTGCCTCCCGCAGGACCTGATCTTCGACGTCAACTACCTGGGCGGCAGCATGCCGACCTTCGCGCTCAACTTCTCGCGCCCCGGCAGCGAGGTGATCGCGCAGTACTTCATGCTCGTGTCGCTCGGTGCCGAGGGCTACCGCGACATCCAGTGCGCGTCAAGCCGCATCGCTCAGCACATCGCGCACGAGATCGGCGAGATGAGTCCCTACCGGCTACTCACCGACGGCAGCGACCTGCCGGTGTTCGCGTTCACGACCGCGCACTGGGTCACCAACTACTCGGTGTTCGATGTGTCGGCATACCTGCGCGAGAGCGGGTGGCTGGTGCCCGCTTACACGTTCCCAGAGAACCGGCAGGACCTGTCAGTCCTGCGCGTCGTGGTGAGGGCCGGCATGACGATGGACATGGCCGACCTGTTCCTCGGTGCCGTGCGTAAGTGGACTCATTATCTGGAGTCGCTGACCGCGCCGTTGCCGCCGCACGACGACGACAAGCGGACCGCCTTCAACCACTGAGGCGCGTCACCGCTGAGCGCCTACGGCGCGCCGAGGCATCACTCGCCCAGCGCGCCGACCGTGCTGGGCGTGTCGCGCAGCAGCCGGCCGAGCGTGAACAGGACTGCGACCGCCCCGGTCCAGCCCGTCTGATGGCTGGCGCCAATGCCGGCGCCGTTGTCGCCGTGGAAGTACTCGTGAAACAGAATCAGATCGTGCCAATGAGGGTCGGTCTGGAACTTCTCGATTCCGCCGAACACCGGGCGATGGCCGTCCTCGCCCTCAGTGAACGTCGCCGTCAGCCGCCTGCTGATTTCGCCTGCGACCTCGAGCAGCGTCATCTGATCGCCGGAGCCCGTCGGGCATTCGACGGTGAACCGCTCACCGTAATAGCGGTGCAGTTGGATCAGCCCGCGCAGCATCACGAGGTTCATCGGGAACCAGACGGGGCCGCGCCAGTTTGAGTTGCCGCCGAACATGCCGGTGTCTGACTCGGCCGGCAGGTAGTGGACGTTGTACTCCTGGCCGCCCCAGTCGAACACGCACGGCTGGTCGAGGTGGCGGCGCGAGATCGCGCGGATCCCGTGCGCGCCGAGGAACTCGTTCTCGTCGAGCATCACGGCGAGAATCCGCCGCAGCCGGTGCTCGTCGACGAGCGACATGATGCGCCGTCCCTCCGGACTTGGGCCTGGCATCAGGTTTGGCAGTTCGGGCAGCGAGTCGGAGAAGCGGGCGAAAAACTCGTTTAGGCGCTCGAGCAATCCCGGAAACCGGTCGATGACCTCGGGCTCGAAGACCGTCGCGGCGCACAGCGGCAGCAGGCCCACCAGCGAACGCACCTTGAGCTCGATCGCGGTTCCGTCCGGCATCCGCATCACGTCGTAGTAGAGACCGTCCTGCTCGTCCCACAGCGACGCGTCGCCCTCGGGCGGGTTCATCGCGATCGAGATCCAGACGAAATGGGTTAGGAACTTGGCCGCCATGTCGGCGTACGCGGGCTCACGCGAGGTCAGCTCGACCGCGATCTGCAGCATCCATTGGCAGTAGAGCGCCATCCAAGCGGTGCCGTCCGCCTGTTCGAGCGTCCCACCGCCGGGCAGCGGCGCCGAGCGATCGAAGATCCCGATGTTGTCCAGACCCAGGAAGCCACCCTGGAACAGGTTCCGATCGTCAGGGTCCTTGCGATTGACCCACCACGTGAAGTTGGTCAGCAGGCGGTCGAACACGCGCGCGAGAAACTCGTGATCGCCCTGACCGCGGATCTCCGCCTCGCGCTCGTAGACAAACAGCGCGGCCCACGGGGTCACGGGCGGGTTGACGTCGGAGAAGTTCCACTCGTAGGCGGGGATCTGGCCGTTGGGGTGCTGGTAGCGAGTGGTGAGCAGCAACTCGACCTGCTGCTTGGCGAAGTCGACGTCGACCAGCGCCAGTGGCGCGCAGTGAAATGCCAGGTCCCAAGCCGCGAACCACGGGTACTCCCACTTGTCGGGCATCGAGATCACGTCGCCCGCGAGCATGTGGAACCAGGGCAGGTTGCGGACATCGGAGCTCGCGGCGGCCGCACTCCAGGGATCGACGCCGTGCTCGTTTAGCCAGTGGTGAACGTCGTACTCGTAGTACTGCTTGCCCCACAGCATCCCGGCGAGCGCCTGGCGCATCACCATCTGCTCGTCGGAACTCAGGCCGGTCGGGATGAGTGTCGCGTAGAACTCGTCGGCCTCCGCCCGGCGCGCCTTCAACGTGCAGGTGAAGCCCTCGTCGAGCGGGGCCGGCTTCGAGCCGCGCGCCAATCGGACGCGGATCGAGGTCGATTGTCCGGCGTCGAGCGCGAGGACGTGGTGGGCGGCGACCTTCGTGCCGGTCTGCTGTGGGTTGACCGCCTCGGGCCTGCCCGCGACGACGAAATCGTTGATCCCGTCCTTGACGTACGGGCTCGAGTTCGGTGTCCCGAACAGTCGCTGACTGTTGGTCTCGTTGTCGCAGAACAGCAGCGGCGTGTCGCCCTGCGTGTAAAACAGCCACTCGCCCAGGTCCGGATGCGTCGCGCGCGCCGCGCCGCTCCCGGGCTCGATCTTGATCTCCGGCTTCGGGGCCTGCGCTCCCCACGACCAGGTGTTGCGGAACCAGAGCGTCGGGAGCAGGTGAAGGGTCGCCGGGTCGGGTCCGCGGTTATGGACCGTGACGAGCATCACGATGTCGTCGACGGCCTCCTTGGCGTACTCGACGATCACGTCGAAGTAGCGGTTCTCGTCGAAGATGCCGGTGTCGAGCAGCTCGTACTCCATGTCGAGCTTGCCGCGCCGGCCGTTGGTCGCCACCAGGTCCTCGTACGGGAACGCGCGCTGCGGATACTTGTACTGGCACTTGAGGTACGAGTGCGTGGGCGTGCTGTCGAGGTAGAACCAGTACTCCTTGACGTCCTCGCCGTGGTTGCCCTGTCCGTTTGAGAGGCCGAACATCCGCTCCTTGAGAATCGGGTCAGCGCCGTTCCAGAGCGCCACCGCGAGGCACAGACGCTGTCGCTCGTCACAGATGCCGGCGATCCCGTCCTCGCCCCACCGATACGCGCGCGAACGGGCTTGCTCGTGGGTGAAGTAGTTCCACGCGTCGCCGTCCTGGCTGTAGTCCTCGCGGACCGTCCCCCACTGGCGCTCGCTCAGGTAGGGCCCCCACGCCTTCCACGGGACCTCTCCCGTTCGCGCCTCCTCGAGGCGGATGTGCTCGGGAGTCCGGTACGTGGGTGGGGCCGGTGCCATCGGTTTGAAAGTCTGGTTCGTGAGCCCTTATGGCGCAAAGGTGTGAGCACCCTTCGGGACGGCATGCCGACCACCTTGCGCCTTCCCGGGCCGCGCGCGACGCTGCGCCTGTGACGATCGGCTCGACGCCGGCGCAGGGGATCTCGACGGTGGCGCCGCTGGGCGCCCACCACGATGGCGCGGGCGCGAGCTTTGCAATTTTCAGCAGCGTCGCCGAAGCGGTCGACCTCTGTTTGTTCGACCCGGCGGGGAGCGAGTCGCGCTACGCGTTGGAAGTCGGGGACGCATTCCGCTGGCAGGGCTACGTGCCCGGGGTCAAGCGTGGTCAGCGCTACGGCTTTCGCGTCCATGGCCCGTGGGACCCGGGTTCGGGCGCGCGCTGCAATCCGGCCAAGCTGCTGCTGGATCCGTACGCGCGCGCGGTCGCGGGCGGGGTGCGCTGGGACCCGGCGGTCTTTGGTCACGCCTCGGACGACGCGAACCGGCCCGAGGGGACAGACTCGGCACCGTTCGTGCCGCGCGCCGTGGTGGTTGGATCCGATTTCGATTGGAGCGCCGATCGCCGACCGGGGACGGCACCGGCGGACACGATCTTCTATGAGGTCCACGTCAAGGGCTTCACCAAGCTCCATCCCGACGTGCCCGAGCCGCTGCGCGGCACCTACGCGGGCCTGGCGCATCCGGCCGCGATCGCACACCTCAAGCGGCTCGGCGTGACGGCTGTCGAGCTGCTCCCGGTCCACCAACTGGTGCATGACCACCAGCTGGTGCAGCGCGGGCTTCGCAACTACTGGGGCTATCAGTCGATCGGCTACTTCGCGCCCCACAACGAGTACTCGTCGGCCGGCGACGGCGGGGGTCAGGTGGACGAGTTCCGGGCGATGGTCCGGTCGCTGCACGCGGCCGGTCTCGAGGTGATCCTGGACGTCGTCTTCAACCACACTGCGGAGGGCGACGAGTGGGGGCCGACGCTGTGCTTCCGCGGGATCGACAACGCCGCCTACTACCGGCTCGGCGATGACCGCTCGCAATACGTCGACGACACCGGCTGCGGAAACACGATGGACCTCGACCTACCGCCCGCGTTGCGGCTGGTGATGGACTCGCTGCGGTACTGGGTCTCCGAGATGCACGTCGACGGCTTCCGGTTTGATCTCGCGGCGAGCCTCGGGCGCGCCGCCAGCGATTTCGATACGCACTCGGCGTTTTTGGAGGCCGTCGGACAGGACCCGCTGCTCGGTCAGGTGAAGCTGATCGCCGAGCCGTGGGACACGGGCTGGGGCGGCTATGAACTGGGTGATTTCCCGGCCGGCTGGAGCGAGTGGAACGGCAAGTACCGGGATACGGTCCGTGACTTCTGGCGCGGGGTGGAGGGCACGCTGCCCGATCTGGCGACGCGCATCAGCGGCTCGCGCGATCTGTTCGGCCACGGCGGCCGGCGTCCGACCGCTTCGGTCAACGTCGTCACCGTCCACGACGGCTTCACGCTCGCCGACCTGGTCTCCTTCAACGCCAAGCACAACGAGGCCAACGGCGAGGGCAACCGCGACGGCACCGACGACAATCGGAGCTGGAACTGCGGCGTCGAGGGCCCGACCGACGACCCGGCGGTGCTCGAGTTGCGCGACCGCCAGCGACGCAACTTCCTCGCCACGCTGATGCTGTCCGAAGGCGTGCCGCTACTGCTCGGGGGCGATGAGTTCGCCCGCAGCCAGGCCGGCAACAACAACGCCTACTGCCAGGACAACGAGCTGACCTGGTTTGACTGGGGGGAGGTGGCTGCGCGCTCTGCTGCGGTCGATTTCGTCGCGCGGCTTTGCCGGCTGCGCGAGCAGCATCGGGTCTTTCGCCGCCGTCAGTTCTTCAGTGGCACTCCCGCCCAGGGCGCGGTGCGCGATGACCTCGACTGGTATCGGCCCGACGGCGGCCAGATGACCGGCGCCGACTGGGGTCAGTCGTTCGCGCGCGCGGTCACGGCGGCTCTGAGCGGCGCGACCGGCGACGGGTCTGAGTCCGACGATCCGTTCCTGTTGATGCTGAACGCCTGGTGGGACCCGCTCGAGTTCTCCGTGCCGGAAGCGCTGCGGGAGCTCGGCTGGCTCGTCGAGATCGACACCGCCAAGCCGGACGTGCACGGGGTGCTCGTGGACGCGAGCGCTGCGGTCACACTGACCGGGCGGTCGTTGCTGCTGCTGCGCGGCGCTTAAGGGGTTTGCGGTGCGGTGGGGGCTATGACCCCCGCGAGGCCGCAAACCGTCGATTGGAGGTGTGTGACCTCATGGGTGCTATGACCCCCACGAGGTAACAAACCCCGCCCGGAGGCACCGATCAGAGCGGGGGGTCGCCGGGCGGGCGTGGCGGCCGGCGAGGCGCGTCGGGCGGCGGTGGATAGCGGTACGTCGGCGGCTGCTGCCCCGGCGGATAGTCGGTTTGCGGGTAGTCGGTCTGCTCGTAGCCGGTCGGCGGCGGGTAGTCGCCCGGCGGCGGCCCGCGACGGTCGCCGCCGCCCCTGCCGAGCAGATAGACCGCCAGCAGCACGGCAACGACCCCGAGCCCGATCAGCACCCACGCCCACCACGGGATGCTGCTCGAGCTGGTGCTCTTCGCTGTCGTCGTAGGGGAGGCCGTGACGGTCGTCGTGTGGTTGACCGAGGTGGTGTGTGAGACCGTATGGGTCGACGTCGCCGTCGTCGTCGAGGTCGTCGTCGACGTTGTCGTCTCTGTGGTCGTCGACGTCGATGGCGAGCTCGTCGTGCCGGTCGTGGCGGCGAGCGCCGAGCCAGACGCGCCGAGCGTCAGGACGAGCGCGACGACGGTTGATGCAGTTCGCGCGCGCATCACTACGGCGGCCCTGGGAGGCCGAGGAGTTGGACGAACGACACCACGAGCAAAACGCCCGCGACGCCGATCAGGCCGTAGCGCGCCGCCGGTACGGGGAAGCGGCTGCCGATGCCCACGAGGAAAAGCACCGCCGCCAGTATCACAGTTAGACGCACGTACTTGTCTGCGGTCCCCGAGTCCGACTCGCCGCGCGAGAACTCCTCGTTGGCCTGCGCGTTGTAGACATTTGCCTCGTCTGCTGGGGAATCTTGTACTGAGGCATGTCGGACGGGTCGGCCGGGGCGTTGGGGTTTTTGAGCGGATGCGTGGCGAGCCAGGCGTCGAACGCCGGCTTGTAACCGGGCCGCAGCCGTTTCTCGGCGAGGCGGAAGAGGCGCTTGTCCCCGGAGACGTACGCGGTCTCCGCCGCGTTGAAGGAGACCGAGTCGAGCGTCTCGATCTGCGTCGCCTGGATCTCATCCGCACTTGCCTTCGAGCGCGCTCCGGAGGCTTTGGCCAGTGATAAGGAGCTCTCCGTGCCCCACTTCGCCGCCGAATAGCCAGACCACGCCGCGATCAACGCGACGATCGACAGCATCACCGCTTCGACGATGGCGATTGCTCGGTGGGCTCCGGCGTGGCCATGCTCCTCACCGTGTTCGCCGGCCGTGTGCTCGTGATGCTCGGCGATCTCCTTGCTGGTTTCGCTCGGGGACAGCCCCGCTTCGGGCATTAGAACCGACTCCTCGTTCGCACGTAGTCGAGGATTGAGGATCGCAGCGGCGGCGTGATGCTCATCACCCTGAACAGGTGATGGCGCTTTTCACCCTGTTCGGGTGATTTGCGACCTCCGCCGCCGTGAGACCTTCGAGCGGAACCAAAGCAACGACCGCGGGAGGAACGATGAACGAAGTGAGAGGAGCAGGCCGCGCGGTGTTCGCGGCGGTCCTGCTGATGATCGGCGGGATCCTGAACATCATCTACGGGATCGGCGCGATCGGGAACGCCCATTTCTTCGTCCGCAACACCCATTACGAGTTCGGCAACCTGAAGACGTGGGGGTGGGTGACGTTGATCGTCGGGATCATTGAGTTGTTCGCGGCGTTTTCGCTGATCCGTGGCGCCGCGTTCGGTCGCTGGCTGGCGATCATCGCCGGGTCGCTCGCGGCGATCACCGCGCTGCTCGAGATCCCGTCCTACCCGCTGTGGTCGATCGCGGTGTTCGCGCTGAGCCTGTGGATCATCCACGGCCTGTTCCTGTACGGGGAGGACACGCGCGCCTGACTCCGAGACCGGCTGCTGAGCGCCTGACCCGGACTGGCTGGCGGCGAGCCTGACCCGGGCCGGTTGGTCGGGCCCCTGACCTCAGACCAGGTGGCTGGGCACGTGTCCGGTGATCGTCGTGCCCTGACCCGGGACGGAATCGATCGTCAGCTGACCACCGACCGCTTCGAGCCGGTCCCGCATCCCGGTGATGCCGCTCGTGCTGGTGGCGCGTGCAGGGTCGAAGCCGGGGCCGTTGTCCGTGAGCAGGAACTCGAGCTCGTCGTTGCGCTCTGACAGCAGCAGACCCGCGCGACAGCCAGCGCCGCAATGTTTGGCGACGTTCTGGAGCGCCTCGACGCAGCAGAAGTAGACCGCGGTCTCGATCTCCGGCTCAAACCGGTGACCGAGCTCCGTATGCAGGGCGACGCGCACCGGCAACTCTCGAATCACGGCCGATAGCGCGTACGACAGCCCCAGGTCGCGCAGGACGGACGGGTAGATCCCCTTGGCGAGGTTGCGGATGTTGTCGAGCGTCGCGTCGACTCGGGCGCCGGCGTCGGCAAGCGCTGGGGCAACCGCGTCGGGGTCCTCGGCGGCGAGCTCCTGCAGGAGCTGGAGCTTGATCCGTAGCGCGATCAGTCCCTGCTGGGCACCGTCGTGGAGGTCCTGCTCGATCCGCCGGCGCTCCTCGTCGGCGGCAGAGGCGACGCGTTTGCGCGATGCCTCGAGCGCTCGGATCGAAGCCGACAGATCGTTCTCGAGGCGGGTGTTATCGATCGCGAGACGAACCGCGGAGCCTGCGGCTTCGATGCACGTTGTCCGACAGGACCGGATCGTGGACCACGCCAGCGACCGTGTCGCCGTCGCCGCTGAACCGGGTCACCTTGCCTTGAAGCTCTGGCGCCGCTACGTCGAAGTCGCGGCCCTCGGCGTCGACGAAGCGCCGAGCCGACGGGCCCCAGAACAGCAGCTTCAGGGTTGGGTCGGCGAACGCGCGCGAGACCGTCTGCTGGAGCCCGAGCAGGCTCGTCTGCTCGCCGAGCTCGGTGATCATCTGCTCGAGCGCGCTGAATGCGAACACGCTGCCGCCGGCGAGACCCAACGCGATCGCGAGTGGCAACGTGGCGATGCTCGCGACCACGATAACCGCCACAGGCGTCAGCAGCGGCGCGTGAGCGTCGAACGCGCGAACGACGACGTACAGCGCATACCAGAGCGCCGCCAGCGCCGTCCAGGCGAGCAACGGCGTCAGGCTGCGGCGCTGGAGCCCCGTCGCGTTCGTCCAGCGGCGCGCGACGAGGACCCCCACGCCGACCAGCGCCAAGCCGGTAACCACCGCAAGCGTGGTCGAGAGCGCCATGCTCGCCTGGGATCCAACGTCGAACAGATTGAACGGATTGGGCGGGCACCGTGTGCCACTGCAGCGCACGAACGGACCGGCAACCGGCGGGACCCGCGAGAGGAGCATGTTCGCCGCCAGCAGTCCGAGCGTCGCCGCGGCTCCGGCGGAAAACGCGACCGAGGCCACGCGATCCTCGATCCGGCCGCTCGGGTAGGCGAGCGCGATGTAAACCACAAACAGAATCGCGAACGGCACGGCGATCCGTCCGATCGCAAACCATCCCGGCGAATCGGCCGCAGTCAGCCCCGTAAGCGCCAGTACGCACGAGGCCGCGATCAGCAGCCCCGCCATCGGAGCTCCAGATCCGCGGGCGCGCATCACCAGCGCCACCAGCAAGAGACCGACGCATGCAACTGCTCTCAGCGTCACGAACAGCCCTGGATGATCGACGAGCGGGCTTTCGGCGCCGATCACTACCGTCACCACGATGAGCGACACGGCAATGCCGCTGGCCACGGCGAAGGCCAGCCAAGAGCGGGGCGCTGCATGCCCTCGGATCGAGCCAACGCGCCTAGCCGCCGCGCCCCACACATCGAGCGGGGCCGCCTTTACGCGGTGCGCGATGGCTCCGGATCAGGTGCCCCGATGCGGACTCGCTATCGCCCAGACCAGTCAACTAGTACTCGTGTCGCCGACCTGCTGACATTCCCCGGCCCTCCGAGGTCTCGATCGCGCGGAGCGCGCCCAACGGGGTTGGATTCTAACCCTGGCCTAATCCGGAGGAAGCGTAGTTTTGGTTATCCCATTCGCGGCGAACCGCGGAACCGGCGAACCGGCGCCCACGTGCACTAGGCTGACTGTGTCTGGGCTATGGGTACGACATCGCCTACAGACATATATTTCAAACGCTGATCGACGAACGGGCGCCGCTGGCCGTTCGGGCGTGGGATGGGAGCGTGCTCGATCGCCGTGACGCCGTGGCGACGCTGGAGCTCCGCTCGCCCGCGGCGCTCTGGTATCTGCTCACCGCACCGGGCGAGCTGGGGCTCGCACGCTCGTACGTGACTGGGACGCTCGATGTCGACGGTGATCTTCACTCGGCGGTCTTGGCTCTGATCAGACACATGCGCAGGCCGCGACCCGACGAGCTTGCGCGGCTGTTGGCACGGATCCCGTGGCGTGAGATCCGGTTCGCGAGCGCGCCGCGAGAGGAGGCGCCGCCGCGCTGGCGCCGCGGTCTAGTGGCGCACAACCGGAGTCGCGACGCGGCCGCGATCGCGCACCATTACGACCTCTCAAACCGGTTCTACCGGCTCGTGCTCGGGCCCACGATGGCGTACTCGTGCGCGGTCTTCAGGACTGGCGACGAGACGCTCGAAGTGGCGCAGGAGGAGAAGTTCGATCTGATCTGCCGCAAGCTCGATCTGCGCCCCGGGGAGCGGTTGCTGGACGTTGGCGCCGGCTGGGGCGGGATGGTGATACATGCGGCTGCCCATTACGGCGTGCGGGCACTGGGTGTCACGCTCTCCCGCAACCAAACGCGGTGGGCGGAGCAGGCAATTGCGGAGCGGGGCCTGAGCGGGCGGGCGGAGGTCCGACTGCTGGACTACCGCGATCTCGTAGACGGCGGATTTGACGCGATCTCGTCGATCGGAGCGATGGAGCACTTCGGCGCCCGCCGGCTCGCCCCGCACTTCGCTTCGATGGCCGCCCGTCTACGTCCCGTAGGGCGGATGCTCAATCACTGCATCACCAGACCGTCGAACCACGAGCACCATCACTCGGGCCCGTTCATCGACCGCGATGTGTTCCCAGACGGAGAGCTCGAGGGCCCGGGCACCGTGATCGCGGCGATGCATGACAACGGCTTCGAGCTCCGCCACGACGAGAGCCTGCGCGAGCATTACGCGATCACGCTCCATCGTTGGGGAGCCAACCTGGAGCGCAACTGGTCCGCCGCGGTGGCTGAAGTGGGCGAGCGGCGCGCGCGAGCATGGCGGCTGTACATGATCACCTCGCGGGTCGGCTTTGAGCTCGGAAGGGTCCAGATCCACCAGATGCTCGGCGTCCGGAAAAGCGACGACGGGCGCTCGGGAGTGCCGCTACGCCTCGACTGGGAGCAGGGGCGTTCGGACGTCGCGGACTCGGCCCTGATCTAGCGGCTGCGGCGCGAGCGGCCGTTACGGACCCGGCCGTGATCCAGACACGGCCGCCGGAGCGTCGTTGATGCTGATCCGGGTCGTGACCTCGTCAGTCAGGAGACTTCGGTGATCTTGGTGACAGGCTCATCTGGAGTGGCGTCCGGTCCGCTCGGGAGCGAGTTCGAGGGGCGGTGGGCGAAGCGGCGGGCCGCGCGTTCGAGCCAGTCATCGGCCCGGCGCGAACGGGAGCGCACCTCGTCGCCGACCTGGTCGGCGAACCCGAGTCCCTGCTGCGAGACCGCGGCCAGCACGGCCGGGCTCTGCGCGATCTCATCAACAAGCCGCCACAGCGACTCACTTTCCCCGAGCCGCTGGAAAACGCGATCGAGCAGGCCGCTGTCGAACAGCGCGTCGACGATCCGCTGCGCGCCGTCGCTTTCCAGCGCGCGGCGGACCGTGGTCTGGAGACGCTCGCTGTCGAGCGTCGTGATCACGATCCGATCGATCTCCTCGCTGTCGAGGACCCGGTCGATCGCGCGGCGTTCGAGGCTCGTGCCAGCTTCGAGCGCGGCGCCCATCGCTCGACCAATTGGTCTGGTCGCCGTGACGACAACCGTCCTGGAGATCGATACGGGGTTGAGGGGCACGCGTGGTCGGGAGATAGGCATTCGGTCCTCATTCAGTTCCTGACCGACAAGCCTTGCACCACGATCGGCGGCTGCAATCACCCGAATCGGACGACACGGACTCGCGGACGCGCAGGCCCGTGCGCCGTCACGCGCCGTCACCCCTTTGGGGGGATGCTCCGGCGCGACGCGGGCTCGAAGATTGCGGCGTGATCATCGCGTGCGATCTGGGTTCTGATGGGCACCAGAGATGATCTCACCCGCTCGGGTCATGACGCCAGCGAGGCCCACGTGAACGACACCGAGCTCCTCCTACGCCGGCTGGCGGCGAGCGACGAGCAGAGCCTCCAGATCGTCGTGCGCGGCGGCGGCCGCGTCTTGGACCGCGAAACGCGGGCGCTGGTCCAGCTTTCAGCGTTGCTGGCCGTCGGGGCGGCGACGGTCTCGCTGCGGTGGGCCGTCGACGTCGCCGCGGCGGCGGGGGTCGACGATGCCGCGCTGTTGCGGGTCCTGCTCGCCGGAGCGGGCGTGGCGGGCGCTGCCCAGACGGTCAGTAACGCTCCGCGACTCGCGCTGGCACTCGGGCTCGATGTCGACGAACGCTGGCGCCGAGCGTGAACCGCCACGCACTACTGACCGAGCAACCCAGCCTCGACCGCCTGCGCGACCGCCTCCGATCGCGAGGCAGCGCCGAGCTTCCGGTACACCGCGTGGGCCTGGGTCTTGACCGTGTTCGATGAAACCCCGAGCTGGGCGGCGATCTCGCGGAATGAACGGTGGCTGGGCAGGAACCGGAGGATCCGCAGCTCGGCGATCGTGAGCGACGATGGGCCCGCCAAACTCGTCTCCGCGAGTTGGTCCATGTACGCCCACGCGTGGTCGAACCACTCCGAGAAGATCACCGCTCCCGCGGTCCTGCGTGCGAAGCGCGACGCCTCCGCGAGCAGTGTCCGGGCGCGGACCACATCCGCAAGCCACAACGACGCGTGGGCCAGCAGAATCCGTGCCTCGGCGCCGTACCACGGGACGAAGTCGGGCAGCGATGCCAGTAGCTCGATCCCGCGGTGAAGATCGCGCTTCGCCTCGTCCACGCGTCCCTCGTGCGCTCGTGACGCCGCGGCCGCCGCGAACACGATTGCCAGCAACGGGTCAGTCTCGAGGTTCCACTCCTGAACGACCAGCACCGAACGGTCCGTGAGATCGGAAGCGAGCTCCCAATCGCCGCGGTCGATCGCGACCATCGCTCGCTGCGCAAGGCACAACGCGGCGAGCGTGGGGGCGTTTGAGCCGCACAGCGAGATCGCCTCGTCGAGCAGGAATTCGGCGGCAACGTGCTCGCCTTCCAGATACCGGCCAACCCCCGCCAGCAGGGAGCACAGAGGCCTCCAACGGCTGTCGTCGGACTCCGACTGAGCCGCGTCGATAGCCGTCTGCGCCATCTCGCTGACACCGGCGCGGGCGGCCACTGCATCGGTCACCGCGAGCCCGGTGGCGAACGAAGGGAGCGGTTGCTCTGAGTCGCTGCGGCCAAGCGCCGCGCGCGCCGCCAAGTGACCAGCGCTGCATGTCATTGCAATCGCCCGCCATCAGCGCGCTGACCGAGGCCGACAGGGCCAGCGCGGCGTGGTCGGCGATCTGATCGGGGCCGAAGTTGGCGAGCCACTGGCGTACCAGATCGTTACGTCCGCGGGTCAGATATCCGAGGATGTCGGGCCACAGCAGATCGCCGGTCAGAGACGAATCACCCGCCGCGGCGGCCTGCGAAAGCGCCCGCTGCGCATCTCCGTGTGACGAGTACCAGCTGCTCGCCCGCAGCCGCAGCTCGGGCTCGCGCTGCGGCTCGATCCGCTGCAGCTCGGACCGCAACGCTTCGGCCATCAGGTTGTGCCATCTGTAGACGTGGTGCGCGCCATCGACCGGGAGCAGCAGCGGGTTGCGGCGAGCTAGGCGCGTGAGCGCGGCTGCCGATCCGCGGCGGCCGAGCGTCAGGTCGCAGACCGGGCCGCTCAGCTCGTCCAACACCGAGCTTCTGATCGAGAACTCGACGAGCTCCTTCGGGAGTGGATCCAAGACCTCGTCTCGCAGGTACTCCGATACGACGTGGTGATGCCCCCCGAACGAGTCCGAGTCGCCCGAGCAGGCGTCGGCCGTCAGCGCCGCGAGATACAGGGCGGCGGGCCAGCCCTCGCAGTGCGTGACCAGGCGCTGGACCTGGTCTAGGTCGAGCTCCAGCCCAGCTGCCCGTAGCAACGCGTGGGCCTCCATGCAGTCCATCGCGAGTTGCTCGGTACGGATCTCGCTCAGCAGTCGATGGGCGCGCAGCCTGCCGAGCGGCAATTCGGGATCGGTTCGTGAAGCTAGCGCGATCGTTGAGCCTGCCGGGACCTCTGAAAGCGCGGACTCGATCAGTACCCGCAGCTCGGACTGGTCGGCGAGGTGCGCGTCGTCGACGACCAGCACGAAGCCGTCGTGGCCCCGGCTCAGCCGGCGAACGCGGTTGGCGAAGCCGTCAGTCGCACCGTTTCTCAGCGCCGCGGCGAGGTCGCCCGTGGCCGGCGTCAGCCAGACGAAACGGCGTTCGTCGTGTTCGGCCCAGTCGGCGAGCAACGTCGACTTCCCATAACCGGGCGGCGCGACGATCAGGACAAGCACCGCGCGGTGTGCCTCGGCCAGGCGCTCGACCAGCGCCGGCCGTCGGATCACTCCCTCTCGAAGCGGATGGGCAACGTTTGCCAGACCCGGTCGCGGATTCGTCTCGGCGCGCATCGCTATAAGCGAAGTTCTCTCCGAGATCGAACGAGTCGGCAAGGGCGCGCGCCTCCCGAGTTGGGGTAGGCCAACACGAACGCAAACGTTCGCAGTCGGCCAGCGGGAGCCACTGCACTGACCGCTTGGGGGTGGCGCTGTCGGTCGAACGTCGCTCCTCGCTTACGACGTTTTGAGGCATCACCCGGTTCGGACGATGCGCCTCGCGGTTCAACACATACGGTGGACGGCGTGGACGAAGTCGAACGTCTGCTGCGACATCTGGCGCTGAACGACGAGGAGCTGGTCGGGAAAGTGCTCGTCGGGCGCTCGGATTACGAACCGGACTCCAGGCTTGACCTGAAGGTCGACCTGCTCGTGCGCCTGGGCGCGTTGCTCGCGCTCGGCGCGTCGACCGCTTCGCTGCGGGCAACGGTCGAGCGCGCGCTCGAGGCAGGGGCGACTGAGCCGGAGATCGCCGATGTGCTGGTAGCGATCGGGCCGGCCGCGGGGCTTGCGCGCGTGGTCGCCGAGGCGCCGCGGCTGGCGATGGCGTTGGGATATCGGCTCGACGCCGATGAATAGGACCGCCACTGTCCGCGTTCGCATCGTCGCCTCGTTTGAGAGCTTCCGGAAGGCTACGAAGTCCAAATGCGGCTGAGCGCGCCGCCCGTCACGTCCGCGATCACCGACCCCAGCAACACCCCGGCAATCACGTCGCCCGGGTAGTGCACGCCGGTGTGTACGCGCGAGTACGCGACGAGCGCCGCGAGCACGTGCAGCGGCAAGCTCGCCGCCGGCAGCCCACTGCCGGCACCCGAGGCGAACGCAACGGCGGCCGCGCTGTGACCTGAGGGAAACGAACGGGAGTGTGGCATCGTGACCTGCCGCGCAGCGGGGACGCCCTCCTGCGCCCGGTCCGGACGCCGCCGGCGGCCGAGCGGCTTGACGAGCAGGTTGACGACCGCCGAGGTCGCAACGCTACGGAGGCAATCCCGCGGGCAGCTGCGCGGCGACCGTCGGGGCCGCCGGCCGTCGCGAGCAGTACGCTCGCCGCGATCGAGAGCTTCGAGTGGTCGGCGGCTCGCGACAGCCGCCGCATCGCTGCGTCGAGGCTCGGCGTCGGCGTCGTCGCGACGGCGCCATAGACGGCGCGGTCGACCGCCTCGGCCTCAGTCAGCCAGGCCGGCCGGCTGCGCGGGCCCGACATCAGTCCTGCCTCTGAGTGCGGTCGCCCCATCCGAGGTTGCCGACGATCACGGCGACGATTGTGACGAGATAGATCTGCCCCAGCAGCGCTTCCGACACCGACAGCGTGTGGCCGAGGTTAGAGGCGGCCGTCAGGTCGCCGTAACCAGTCGTGGTCAGCGTCGTGAAGCTGAAGTAGAGGCAGTTGGCGGTGGTCACCGATGCGGTCTCCGCGAAGAAGTGGCCGTTGATCCGGCCGATCGTCCCGTACAGGAACGCGAAGAACATCCCGACCAGGAGATAAAGACAGAGGACGCCGAATACCGCCTCGATCGTGACCCGATTGCGTGTCCGCAGCGAGCGCCTGATCCCGACCACGACCGACGGTGGTGTGATCATCACCAGCAGCAGGTCCGCGACCCTGGTGCTCACGCCGCTGCCGCTCCCGGTCACGGCGTCGATCAGCGCGGCCACCACCAGCAGCGTCGCGAGCGCGGCGATCGGGCGAAACAGGCGCGGCCCGGCGTCGGCCACGCGGAGCGCGAGCAGCAGCGTCACGGCCAGCAGGCACGTGATGATCAACTGCTGCCAGCGACCGGGAGTCGAGATCCCCTGGACGGCGAACGCGGCGGCGATCGCGAGTAGCAGCAGGCCGAAGCGCCTGCGCTGTTCTGTGGGCGCCAGCTCCTCCGGCAGCGGATGGACGTTCAGTCTCCTGGGCGTGCCCAGTCTTATAGCCGCCGCCCCGGATGAGAGCGCGTGCTCAGAGCCCGGTCTTGGCGATCACCCGGCCGGACTGGACGGCGTCAACAAGCGCCTGGTAGTCGCGCTCGTTCTGGTCCGGCGTATGCCTTCGAGAACTCGACGATCGCGCGATCAAACGTGTCGCCATTGCCCAGATACGACGCGATCGCGATCCGGTCACCGCTGCGAGCGTGTGCGCGCGCGAGCGTCCAACCGCAGAGCCGGCCGTAGGCGGACATCCCGTCGGGGACCATCTGCTCGATCTCGGCTGAGCCCTTCCAGTCCTTCAGCTGCCGGCCGTAGAAGTCGCGCGGCTGGCCGTCCATGCCGGCGTCGACGTGTATGTAGCCCAAGAATATGTCGCTGGTGGCCTGCATCAGCCGCTGACCGGCGACCACCCGCCGCCCGTGGTTTGTGTAGTCGCTCTTGCCGACGTACTCCTCGAGTACCGATTCCTCGGCTTCCTTCATCTGCAAGAACAGCGGGTCCTCGTGGTCACGGCCGAAGAACAAGGCGATCCAGGCTCTGGTCCCGACGCTTCCGACGCCGACCACCTTGCGTGCGAAGTCCGCCAACTCGAACTGCTCGAGCAGCACGCGACGGTCGGTCTCGAGTGAGGCGCGATAGGTACGCACAAGCTTGCGAAGCCGCTCAAACCACTCGCCTGCCTCGGCGTCGTCGGTCAGCAGCGCCCTCAGCGGAACGATGAGTGGCGATTCGTCGACGATCTCGACGGAGCCGTTGGCCTGTTGCGTGAGCTTCGAGAACGCCGACATGCTGTCCTTCGTCCGCGCCTTGGCGAGTGCCTTCTCAGTCCGCTTCACCTGCTGGTGGGTGAACTGATCGGCGTACTGCGCCACGACCGACTGGATGTCCATGTGCGCATACCAGACCTCGAGGGTGTGCATCCCGGCGAACTCGCGCATTGCCGTGCGGTAAGCGGTCACCGTGTCGTGGACGATCTGGTCCTGGTCCTTGGGCGCGAAGCTGTTGTCGCGGGCGGCGATCAGCATGCTCGCCGCGAGGCGCTTGACGTCCCACTCCCACGGCCCGGGCAACGTCTCGTCGAAGTCGTTGATGTCGAACAAGAGCTGCCGCTCTGGCGACGCGAACACACCAAAGTTCGAGAGGTGTGCGTCGCCGCAGGCCTGGACCCTGAAACCAGACCTGGGCGTCGCCGAGAGGTCGCTGGCCATGATCTTCGCGGCGCCGCGATAGAACGTGAACGGGGAGACCAGCATTCGGCCGTAGCGGATCGGTACCAGTTCAGGCACGCGCGTCTTGGCCTGGGCTTCGAGCAGGTCAACCGGGTCGGGACGCGGCGACGGCGGATTGAACTCTGCGTGGCTGGCGCGTGACACCTCCTTGCGCGCCTGTTTGCCACGCCATGCACGCTCCGCGATCGTCAGGTGCTCGACCTCACGGGGCCCGCGCCTTCTCGTGGATTCTGTCGTCATGACCAGCGATCGTCTCAGACTCGGTGAGCGAGGCATCACCCTATCGGGGTGAAGGGGTTGTGAAAGCCGACTTAGTGTCGAGGATAGTAGATCCAGACGCTAGAGCTCCAGGCGCTCGCCCGGCTCCATGCACCCGCACCTCGACAGCCGGCGCGTGCGCGCCGACCATGGCGACAAACTCACGCACCGGCCGCCGCGGATCTTCCGGAGGCCGCACCGGCAGGCCCAGCGCGAAGGTTCCCCAATGGATCGGGATCGCGATTTTAGGCGCGATCGTCGCGGCAGCCTGTGCGGCGCGCTCGGGGTCAAGGTGGCCAGGGCCCAGCGTCGGGCCCCAACCCCAGATCGGCAAGAGCGCGACGTCTACCCGTCCACGTAGCTGCTCCATCTGCTCAAACAGGTCAGTGTCGCCGGCGAAGTACACCGAGCGCGCACCCTGCGCCAGGTAACCGATCGGCGTGGCCCGCGACCCCGAGCGGTCGCCGTCGCGAGTCGTGGATGGCCGGCGTCGCCTCGATTCGCAGCTCGCCGACCGTGGCGACGTCTCCGGGAGCGAGCTCCTGCGCGTCTCGAACGCCGTTGCCGGCCAGCCATCGCGCGCCCCCCGGGGGCGCGAAAATCGTTGCGCTCGCGGCGAGTTGGCGCAGCGAGCGTAGATCGGCGTGATCGGAGTGCAGGTGCGAGAGCAGGACGCAATCGACATCGGCGACGGACTCGGGTGCAATCGGCGTCGCGATCCTGACCAGCGGTCCGACGCGCTTGCCGAGCACAGGGTCGGTCAGCAGGCGCGTGCGACCGAGCTCGATCAACGCCGTGGCGTGCCCGAGCCAGGTGATCGCTGACACTCCTTGAGTGCCTGGTGCAGCAGCCACCCCGTGATTGCACGGCGCGCACGGGTGCGCGGCATCCTCCGTTCCGGGTGACGACGGCGCCATCTGCGGCCTGCGATCTTTTGCGGGCGTGTCGGACACGAGCCAACCATACGGGCAGGTGGTCAAGTGGCAGCCCGAGGTGCCGCGGTTTCGCCCGCTGCAGCTATTGCTGTCGTGGCTGATCGCCGGCGTGGCCATGTTCGTCGCGGCGGCGATCGTGCCAGGCGTCAGCGTCGGTCATTTCGGCGACGCGCTGTTGGCGGCACTGCTGATCGCGGCGCTGAACGCGATCCTGCCGCCGATCGTCGCGGCGGTCCGGCTGCCGTTCACGCTGGCGTTGGGTTTCGTCCTGATCCTGCTGCTCGATGCCGGGATCCTGCTGCTCACGTCTCACCTCACGAGGCGCACGATCCAGGTCGACTCGTTCGGCTGGGCGCTCGTGGCGGCACTCGTGATCTCGGCTTCGATCGTCGTGCTGGATGTGATTTTCGGGGTCAACGACGACGACTCGTATTCGCTGCGGGTGATCCGCCGAGTCGCGCGTCGCCAGGGTAAGCCGGTCCGCACCGACGCGCCGGGGATCATCTTCCTCGAGATCGACGGGCTCGCCCGGCCGGTGCTGGCGCGTGCGATGCGCGACGGCAACACACCTCACATGGCCAGCTGGCTAGCGTCGGGAACGTACGAGCTCGATCAGTGGGAGCCCGATCTGAGCTCGCAGACAGGCGCCAGCCAGGCCGGAATCCTGCTGGGGTCCAACGAGGACATCCCCGCGTTCCGCTGGGTGGAGAAGTCGACCGGCAAGGTGATGACGTGCTCGTCGCCCGATGACTGTGCCGAGATCGAGCGTCGTCTGGCGAGCGGCACCGGTCTGCTGATCGACCACGGCGCGAGCCGCGGCAACCTGTTCTCGGGCGAGGCCGAGGCCGTGATCCTGACCGTCAGCAGGATGAGCGCCGAGAAGCGAGCCAACCCCGGCTACCGGGCATTTCTCGCCAACGGCTTCAACGTCACCAGGGTGCTGGTCCTGTTCTTCTGGGAGGTATCGCTGGAGTGGGTGGCCGCCGTGAGGCAGCGCCGGCGCGACGTGTTCCCACGAGGCCACCGCGGCGGGCTGTATCCATTTTTACGTGCGTCTCTGTGCGTCGGGGTCCGAGACCTGATCGTCTTCGGCGTGCTCGGCGACATGATGCAGGGCCGCCCGGCGATCTACGCGACCTTTTCGAGCTACGACGAGGTCGCCCACCATTCGGGGCTGGAGCGCGCCGACACGCTCGAGGCGTTGCGGAAGCTCGATCAGCAATTCGGCCGGATCGCGAGCGCCAGGCGGTACGCTCCGCGCCCGTACGAGATCGTCGTCCTGTCCGATCACGGACAGACGCAGGGGGCGACCTTCAAGCAGCGAAACGGCTATGGCCTCAACGAACTCGTCGAGCGTTCGCTGACGAGCGGTACGGTCGCGCGGCTGGGTCAGGGCGACGAAAACGATGCCGCCGTCGGACACGCCGTCGCGGAGGCGACCGGTCGACGGCAGACCGATGAAGGCAAGGACGTCGGCGTTGACGTTGTCGTGCTCGGGTCAGGCAACCTGGGGCTGATCTACCTGATGGAGGAACCTCACCGCCTGTCGCTCGAGGAGATAAATGAGCGCCACCCACAGCTGATCCCGACGCTGCGCCAGCACCCGCATATCGGCTTTCTACTCGTCCGTTCACACGTGCACGGGCCCGCCGTTCTCGGCGCCACGGGCGCGCGCTACCTCGACGACGACACGATCGAGGGCGAGGATCCGCTGGCGCCGTTCTCGCCGACCGCCGTCGCCCACCTGCGCCGGACTGACCGCTTCGAGCACGTCGCCGACATCATGATCAACAGCTTCTACGACCCCGACCTCGAACAGGGCTGTGCGTTCGAGGAGCTGATCTCGTTTCACGGGGGATTGGGCGGCCCGCAGACGGAGCCGTTCATCCTTCACCCGGTGTCGCTGCCGATGCCGAACCGCCCCGTGATTGGGGCCGCCGCAGTACACGCGCTGCTGACCGGCTGGAGGGGCTCGCTACAGGGCGAGCGGGAGCTGGCTACGGCGCCGGGATGAGCGGGGGTGAGCTGCCGGTGGTGCCGACCCCCCTCGACTGGGGGGTGTGCGCCCTTGTTCACGCGCCCGCGCAAGCGGACGATGCTCGCCACCCCTAACGCAGCGATCGCGAGGCTTCCAGGCGCTAACTTGCTGAGGGTTGTGGCTCGGGTCAGCGGAAAGGCGGATGCACGGCGGCGATGGGCGGGAACGGGACAGAGCAGGCACCACGTGTTCCGATCCGGGTCGTGGTCGCCGAGGACTCCTACATCATCCGCGAGTTTCTGATCACGACCTTGAACTCGGCGCCCGAGGTCGAGCTGGTCGCGGTCTGCAGCAATGCCAAGGAGCTCCAGACGGCGATCGAGAGATGGGCGCCGGATGTCGTGCTGACCGATATTCGGATGCCACCGTCGGGCGCCGACGACGGTATTCGGATCGCCGCCCGCCTGCGCGAGACGGCGTCACACGTGGGGGTCGTGGTTCTCAGCCAGTACGCCGAGCCTGCGTATGCGCTCGCCTTGCTCGAGCACGGAACGGGGCGCCGCGCCTACCTGCTCAAGGAGCGAATCCGCAACCGCGATGAGCTGATCGGTGCGATTCAGAAGGTCGCCCAGGGCGGATCCGTGATCGACCCGGCAATCGTCGACGTCCTGATCGAGGCCAGATCGCGAGTGGCTCACTCACGGCTCGCCGAGCTCACGCCTCGCGAGCGCGAGCTGCTCGCCGAGATCGCGGCCGGCAAGAGCAACGGCGCGATCGCCGAGTCGCTGTTCTTGACCAAGCGCGCGGTCGAGAAGCACGTCAACTCGATCTTCTCCAAACTCGACCTGCCCGAGACGCAGGACGTCAGCCGGCGCGTGAAGGCGACGCTGATCTACCTCGCCGAGCAGGAGGGCGACCCGGCGACCTAAACGAGGCAGCCGCCCCCGTCGCGGCGAGGCGACGTCAGGCGCCGAGAATCAATGTCTTCTGCTTGGCGAACTCCTCGTCGGTCAGTACTCCCTGCTCGTGGAGCTTGGCGAGCTCCTGCAGCCGGGTCACGTCGTCGGATGTGATTCCGCCTGACGACGGCGCGGGCGCGACTGCCGATTGCGCCTCGACCATCGACTGCTGGCCGGCCGCGTAGGCCTGCTCCTGCTGCTCGGTCTGCTCCCGCTCGCGGTGCTTGCCGTATGCGTAGGCGCCGCCGCCGATCGCGGCGGCCCGGAGGAGTGGACGACGTCTGATGAACGGCATCGTGATCGCTACTCGTCGTCGGGGAGTTCGAGCCCGAGCGCGACCATGATCTCCGGCGCGGCCGAGATCACTTTGGGTCCGCCCACCTGTGGCGCGATCGCCCGCAGCACGCCGAGGATGTCCTCGGGCGTGACGCCCGCGGCCAGCGCATTGCCGACCTGCCACACGTAAGAGGCCGGCGGCGCGTCGAGCGCGATCAACGCCGCGATCTTGACGAGCGCGAAGGTCCGCTCGTCGAGCCCGCTCTTCTCGCGATTGAGCTCTCGCAGCCCCACCGCCTCGTCGAGGAAGTCGGTGTTGCCGACGGCGATCCCAGACAGGGTCTGATGTGTATCCGCACCCACGACGCCCATGCGTTTCTCCTTTGCTCGAAGCCAGCTTGTTCAGGATCCCAGCGCGAGGGGTGGCCATCATCACCCGAATCGGATGAGCGGACTACGAACCGTCGAGATCGTCCGGTCCGCCGCGGACCACTAACCGCGCCAGCGTGGAGATTGTCTGAAGCGCCGAGTCGGGCTCGAGCGCCGACGGCGAGGCCCCGGGATGGTTGGGAGAGATCCGGACACGCAACGCGCCGGGACGAGTGTTGAACCGCAGCGGTGGATCGAGCATGACCGCCTCACCGTCGATCCCGGCGGCGATCGGCACCGCGGAGTCGACCTCGAACTGAGTGGCGGTCCACTGCTGCATCCCGAGCCTGCGGTTTGCGCCGCCGCCGGTCCCGGTGACCGTCGGCACCAGTACCGCGACGCCGAGCTCGCCGCGCTCGAGCCGCGGGCGCGTCCCGGAGCCGAGCGCGTGGCCGAGCCGGTAGCGGTTGTTGGAGACCAGGACCGCGGCCGCCGACTCGCGACCGGCTGGCCCGGCCCAGCTGAGGCTGGGAGCGTCCGCGGTTGGACCCAGGACGTCCGGCACCGTCTCCAGCAACGTGTGCAGCTTGGCCTCGCGATATCCGGGCTGCTGCACCGCGTCGGCATACAGCCCCAGCGACACGTTGTTGACGAACACGCGGGCATTGACTTCGGCGAGGTCGACGCGTCGCTCGCCGCCGTCAACGAACGCGTCGAGCGCCCCGACGACGTCATCGCGATCGACGCCCAGGTCGAGCGCGAAGTGGTTCCGGGTGCCGGCGGGGATGCAGGCATACGGCAGCCCCAGCTCCGCGGCGATCATCGCGACGATCGCTTGCGACCCGTCACCGCCGGCCATCGCAAGCCCGTCGGCGCCCCGCGCGACGGCGTCGCGCACGAGCGTTTCCAGGTCCTCGCCCCGATGCAGCTCGATCGGTTCGATTCCCCGCCGGCGAGCCTCGTCAGCCAGATGAAAGCGTTCGGCCTTGCCGCCGCCCGAGAGTGGGTTGTAGAACAGCACCGGCCGCGACGGCGGTTTGGCCGGCGCAAGCTTCACGTGGACGCTGAACGCCCGCCGCGCGGCAACGAGCGCGCCGGCGACGGTCGCGACCACGAGCAGGTCGTCGAGCACGCGGTGATCGACGATCACGAGCGCAGTCGCGCCCGCGAGCGCGACTGCCATCACCGTCACGCCGGCGATCCGGGCCACGCCGCGACGGCGAATCCCGAACCACCCGGCCCAGATCGCCACCACTAGGCACGCGAGCACCGCCAGGCCCTTGGGGAAGTCGGCGATCGCGGTCGCGACCGCGATCACGATCGCGGCCAGAGCCAACCCCAGGGCGGCCAGCGCCCACAGCCTGCGGCCAATCATCACGGGGCCAATTAGACACGACCGGTCGGCCGCTTGGAAATGCATCCGGGCGGGGTGGTTAGCTTCGGCCGCCGTGTCGACCGGGTCGACAGCACCGCCCTTATCCGCTCACGACGCCGCCAGGGCTCGGGGGCTGCTGATGCTCGAATTCGGCGAGCGAGCCGATTTCGACAACCCGAAGTACGCATACCGGCGGCTGTTCTCCGAGGTGCTCGGGACGTTCATGCTGGTCCTGGTGGCGGCCGGGGGAGGGATCCTGCACGCCAAGGGCGAGATCAGCCTCGCCGCGGCCGTGGTCGCTCCCGGCCTGATGGTGATGGCGATCATCCTGTTCATGGGCGCGGTCTCGGGAGCTCACCTGAATCCGGTTGTGTCGCTCGCCTTCGCTCTACGACGCGACTTCCTATGGCAGAGGTTTGCCGGATACGTGCTCGCGCAGCTGGTCGGCGCGACGCTGGCCTGTCTGTTCTTGTTAGCGGTATTCGGCAACGTCGAGCACCTGGGCGCCACGCTTCCGGGTCCTGCCTACCACGATTGGCAGGCACTGCTGATGGAGACTGCGCTGACCGCGACGCTGGTCAGCGTGATTCTGGGCACCGCCTCGGCGGCCCAGAACGTTGGAACGATCGGCGCCTTTGGTGTCGGCGGCTACGTCGCGCTCGCCGGCCTGTGGGCGGCTCCCGTCAGCGGCGCGTCGATGAACCCGGCGCGGTCGTTCGGACCGGCGCTCGTGAGCGGCGACTGGAGCAGTTACTGGGTGTATCTGCTGGGCCCGCTCGCGGGGGCGCTGATTGCGGTCGGCTGCGCGGTCGTCCTCCGCGGCCGTGGGGGAGACCCGATCTCGAGGGCCGCCGGGTCAGGCAAGCTCGAGTAGCGGGGCTCCACGACCGCCGCGGTCGAGCCGCTGAGCGCTCACACGAGGGGACCGACGGTGCGGCGCTCGATCTCCGCCGCAGCCTCCTCTTCCTCGGCGAGGGCGTCCATCAACGCGTCGTAGTGATCGCCGCTCTCGGCGCGGTCGCCAGCCTGCCACGCGTTCCAGGCCGAGGTGACCCGCTGCTCGCTCTGCCGCCATCGCTCGAACAGCTTTTGGCGCTCCTGATCATCCGGTCCGGGTCCGTCTGCGCCGCGCGCTTGATCGTCCGGTCCGGGTCCGTGTGCGGCGTCCGCAGGCTTGCGTTTGCGACGTCTCGCGAACACGCGCTATCCGATCCCGGACAGGCGATCCCACGCGTTGTCGGTCTCGCCCGGCTCGACGAACTCGCTGACCAACTCAGTACCTCCCAACCGACCCACGGTCTCTCCCAGCATAACCGCCCAACTGTGTTCGACGAGCATCGAAGCGATTGCTTCGCCAGGCTCCAGCTTCTCTGCCAGGGAGCGTACAACCGGGCCGGCAGGACCGTCCAGCGCGCGTGCGGTCGCCGTCTGGCGCGCGTGATCGTCGAGGCGAAAGCTGAGCAGACGGCCGATCATGCCGGCAGTGCCGTCGCTGGTCATCGACACCGCGACGAGCTCGCCCGAGTCAGCATCGCGGGCGACGAACAGCGCATCGAGCACCCGCATCGTGCCGCCGCTCTCGATCCGCTCCAGCGCCCCGACGAGCTGACCCTCAAACCTCGATCCCGGAGGAAAGGTGTATGCCAGCAACTGCCGCACTAAGTAGCAAACTCAAGCGCGCGTACGGCGGCACCGCATCGTCCCTTTCGGGTGATGCCCTAAGCGCGGGATCTCGATCGCTCGTGGAGACGGCCAAAAGCCCGCCAGGTCGACCGTCGCCAGCTGCGTTTTAGGGACGAACGCGCAAGCCGTTCCGGCGCGAGGTCGGTGGTGGCCGAGCTGCTCGGCGGACACGAGCAGAATCGCCAGTCCCGGCCTCGCGCGGCTCAGATCCTCGGCCAGCTCGAACCCATCCACGTCGGGTAGCCGGACGTCGAGCAGCACAGCATCGGGCTCGAATTCGACGACCGCACGCATCGCCGACTCGGCGCAGTCCGCCTCACCGACGACGATGTAGCCGCGGTGCTCGAGCAACTCGCGAGCGGCGTCCCGGAAGCTCGGCGCGTCATCGACCAACAGGACGCGCACCTCAGATCCAGTCCTCTCCGGCATCAAATAATCATCGGACGCAACCGCGCGGACCGGCAATACCACCGTGGTGCGATCTTCATTCAGCGGCGTCCGCCGGTGGTGGGCTTCGGCGAGCGTTTTGGCGACCAGGTGCGCGCGCGACCGTGCCTCGAGCTTGCCCATCGAGTTGCGAACGTGGGTGCGGACCGTGTTGTGCGAGACGTGCAGCTCGCTTGCGATCTCGGAGCTCGTGAGTCCCATCGCCACCAGCTCGACGATCTCCTGCTCGCGCTTTGACAATGGGTTGTCGGCCTCCGTTGATGGCTGCTGGGGTGGGATCCGCCGCAGGCCGCGGACGGTCTTCAGCGCCACGGCGAGGACAAGTTGCTGCCCGGTGACGACCTCCGGGTGGCCGCCGAACTCGACCTTGACGGTGCTCCCGTCTTGGCGGACGAGGTTGACTACGCCGCTGAACTGCTTCTTGCGCAGCATCGCCTTCCACTGGTTCTTGGTCAGGAGCGGGCCGTCCTCGACGAACTCATACACGGGCCGCCCGATCAGCTCGCTGCGCGGATAACCGAGCAGTCCCAGGTAGGCACCGTTGACCTCGACCTGACGTCGCACGTCGTCGAGCAGCACCATTGGGTTGCTCGAGCGCTTGAATGCCTCCCAGAACAGGGACGACCAGCCGGGATCCGCCGGTACGCTGGGTGGTGGTTGATCCCTGACCGGCGGGGCACTCATCCGGACCGTCGAACACGACGCTCACCTCCTGCCACGCTCTCAGCAACGCTTGTCACTGGCATCATCCCAACGGGGTGACAGTGAAGCTGCCGACAGGACCCGGCCCGTGAGCTCGAAATCGCATCTCACTGATCTTTCAGCGCGCATCAAGTCGCTGATCCGAGCGATCCAGGACAACGACGAGGCGACGATCGAAGCCGCGATCCGGCGGCTGAGCCAGTCCCGGCGTTGGCTCGCTCCGCTCGTGTTCGCGATCGGGGCGTTTCTGCTGTTGTTCGATGGCCTGCGGGTGACGCTCTCCAACTGGAGGTTGACGCTCGTGCAGATCCTCCCGGCGATGTGGATCTGGCTGGCGATGTACGACCTCAAGCTGCACGCGCTGCACGGCAGGACGTTCAACGTCCTCCGCGGTCCGGTCCTGATCCCGATCGGGATCGTGCATCATCTCGCTGACCGTCGCGAGCTTTCTCCTGAACGCGATGTTCGCGTTCGCGATCGCCGGCGAGCGGCCGCCTCAAATCCGTCCGGCTTACGCGCAGGCGCGCGCAAATCTGTTGAAGATCATCGTGCCCGGAATCGTCGTAGGCGTGGCGCTGGCGTTTTCGACCGTGATCGTCACCCGCTAGGGGCACGCCGTGGTTCACGCTCTCGCTCGGAATCGTGGTTGGCGTGATGATGGTCTCGTATGTCTCGCTACCGGCGCGTCTGATCGGGATCAGGCCAACGCATGTCGCGCAAGGACAAGCTCGTGACGAGCGCCGTCGGCGGCGCGATCGGCGCGACGGTCAGCGGGCCGCCGTATCTGTTGGGCAGGGTGGGCCTGCTGATGCTCGGGTCCAAAGCACTCCTGATCCCGGGCATCGTCGTGTTCGCTGTTGGGGTCACGCTTCAGGCGGGCGCGACCGGGGCCGTCAGAGCGATCAAGATGAGCGCCAAGCTCGGCGTCAACCGGCGATCCCGCCGGCAACCCCGCGAGGCGCAGCCCGTTACCCCTTAATCAGCCCGATGATCCCCTTGATGATCAGCAGCACCCCGAGCGTCGCGGTGCCCCTCTCGATGAACATCGTCGCGTGACGGCCGGCCCAGACTTTGGCGCGCTCGATCGCGCCCGGTGTCCAATCGGGCGCGACAAGGAACAACACGATTGGGACCTCGAGCAGCCACAGCATCACGATATTGAAGCCGATCACGAGCAGCACGACGGCGGTCGTCGAGTAGTGCAGGTCGTGGATTGAATGCAGCCCGGCGAGGTACGAGGCTCCCGGGAGCGTCAGCAGCGCGCCGACCACGAATGTCATCGCGCGGAGAGCCTTTGCTGAGCTCGCGTTGCCAGCGCGGGGGTCCCTTATCCGGCTTTGCGGCCTTGCGCGCTGCGCGGCGCTGTCTTAGGCGATCCATCCGACCCGTGTAGAAGACAAACGCGACCGCGAGCGCGATTGCACCGAGCCCAATGTCGACCGCTGGGCTGATCGTTTGCTGCGTCGTCGAAGTCGCGCTGGAGGTCGGGAAGCTGAACACGATGATCAGCCCGAGCGTGATGCTGGTCAGCAGCGCGCCGCACAGGTAGCCCAGCATCAGCCTCATCGGTCGATCGATCAGCAACATCACGGTCGTGGCTGCCACCAGGGTCGGGTTCAGCGATGCGGTCAGCGATAGAACGACGACTTCGCCCATGGCTGGCGGCAGCTTGCTGCACGGCGCGGACGTATCCATCGCCCGAAAAGGGTGAGGATTCGCTCTGGTGCCCCGAGTCTAGGCGCGGTCAGTGATCGGAGCCGCGATCTTCTGCAACCGGTCGCGGTGCCGACGGATCACGTGCCCGTAGCGATGGTCGAACGCGAGGCGGGCCCGATGGGTCCTGGCGTGCACAGCGTTCATCGACCGCGTGACGATCGGACGCGAGATGTGCGCGACCGCGGCGACCGCGAGCAGCGTTCCGAACAGCGGCGTGCTGTCGAACGACTGTCCCGCGATGCCGTGGAGTCCCTCGCGGGTTACGCCCATGCCGAGCGCGAGATCGGTCGCCGTCAGTTTGGCCGGCGCGCTTCGCGCCGTCTTGGCGGCGTTCATTGACCGTTCGCGCATCGCGGCGGCAAACGCGAGCAGCAGCACGAGGGTCGCGGCGTTGACCTGCTCACGCGGTATCCCGAACACGCGCTCGAGCGTCCGGTAGCGCGCCTCGTTGGCAAGCAGCGTGATGGTCGTCAGGTCCGAGGCGAGCAGCCGGATACCAGCAACGTCGTCGAATTCGGTCTGGGTCCCCACGCCTCAGAACACTATCTCTCGCGCGCGATCACGCGATCGACCTCGACCTGTGCGCCGTCGCGGGTGTCCTCGAAGACGACGAATACTGTCGGCGCGCCGCCGAACCAGGCGCTCAGCTCGCCCTCGCCGACGTATTCGGCGGCCTGCTGCGAGCCGTCGGGCTCGATCACCCAGACCGGTTGGCCCTTGCGGAACTGGCTGTCGCCGATGTCACTCATTCGCTATCCGATGTTGCCGGTGACAGGCCCGACCGTCCTCATCCCGTTTGGGTGAAAGTGGGAGCGCGCGCTGGTTTTACGATCCAAGCCGATGAGCCGCGACGAGATGGTCGAGATTCCGGCCGGCCGCTTCCGGATGGGCTCCGACGCCTTCTACGCAGAGGAGGGGCCGGTACGCGACGTCGAAGTCGCAGCCTTTGCGATCGACCGCGGTCCGATAACGACGGCGCAGTTCGCCGAGTTCGTCGATCAGACCGGTTACGTGACGGTCGCCGAGCGGCCACCTGATCCGGCTGACTACCCGGACGCCGACCCGGATCTGCTGGTGCCCGGCTCGGCGGTGTTTCACCCGACCCCAGGACCGGTCCCGCTCAATGATCCCCACCGCTGGTGGGCCTACGCCCCGGGTACCAACTGGCGCCATCCGTGGGGACCCGCAAGTGACAACACCGAGCGTCGGGATCACCCGGTCACGCACGTCGCGTTCGAGGACGCGCACGGCATTCGCGGCCTGGGCGGAGAAGCAGTTGCCGACCGAGGCAGAGTGGGAGTACGCCACTCGAGGGGGGCTCGACGGCGCAATCTTTGCCTGGGGTGACGACGAGCGCCCGGACGGCGAGCTGATGGCCAACTCGTGGCAGGGCGACTTCCCGTGGCGCAACACCGGCGCCAAGCGGTGGCGTGGGACGACGCCGGTGGGCCTGTTCATGGCCAACGGCTACGGGCTCTACGACGTGACCGGGAACGTCTGGGAGTGGACGACCGACTACTACTCACCACGCGGCGCCGGTGCCGATGCCGTTTCGAGCAGCCCATGCTGCGGGCCGCCGGTGAACCCACGGATCGAGACCCCAGAGGCGAGCTTCGACGTCGGGAATCCCGGGGAACACATTCCGAGGCGGGTGGTGAAGGGCGGCTCGCACCTCTGCTCGCCCAGCTACTGCCTGCGCTACCGGCCGGCGGCGCGCCAACCGGAAGCGGTCGACACTTCGACCAGCCACATCGGCTTCCGCTGCATCCGGCGTTACGCCTGAGGCGAGATTCGTGCTGCAGCTGCGAGTGTTCGGTGACGTGGGAGTGATCGGCGTGAGCGTCACGCGGCCTGGACCCGGCAGCGTCAACGTCACCCGAACGGGGTGATGCTCCGCCGACGGGCTGGCGTAGCGTCCGGATCGGAGTCAAATGCTCGCCGCGAAGGAGATCTGATGCCGAACGGAAACCGCCATGTCGTGATCGTCGGCGGCGGCTTTGCCGGGCTCGGTTGCGCTGAGGAGTTGGCCGACCACGAGGACGTCTCGATCACGCTGCTCGACCGCAACAACTATCACCAGTTCCAGCCGCTGCTTTACCAGGTCGCGACCTCGCAGCTGGCGGGGACCGACATCGCACACTCGTTACGGGACGTGTTCGCCGATCAGAACAACGTCGACATCAAGCTTGCCGAAGTAGCTTCGGTCGACGCGACGACGCGGACGGTCACCGCCGATGACGGCGAGCAGTGGACCGGCGATGTGCTGGTGCTGGCCGCCGGCTCAGTGCCCAACTTCTTTCACACCCCGGGCGCGGCCGAGAACACCTTTCCGCTCTACTCGCTCGACAATGCGACGACGCTGCGCTCGCGGATCCTCGGCCTGTTCGAGCATGTCGACCGCGATCCGTCGTTGGTGGAGCGGGGGGCGCTCAACATGGTGATCGTCGGCGGCGGGCCGACCGGCGTCGAGGTGGCTGGGGCGCTGGCCGACATGCTGACAGAGACGGTGCCGGCCGAGTACCGCTCGATCGATGTCAACAACGCGCACGTGCACCTGTACGACTTCGGCGATGCGCTGCTGAAGCCGTTCTCAGACACTGCTCACGAGTACGTCGACAAGGTGCTCGGCGAGAAGGGAGTCGAGATCCACCTCGGTACCGGCGTAAAGGAGGTCGGCACCGGTCACGTGAGGTTCTCGGACGGGTCGATGCTCGCGACGCGCTGCGTGATCTGGGGCGGCGGGATCACGGGATCACCGCTGACGGCTGGGAACGGTCTCGCCCCGGGACGCGGCGGTCGGATCGATGTCCAGCATGACCTGACCGTGACCGGCAACCCCAACGTGTACGTCGTCGGCGACATCGCCAATGTTCCCGGACCAGACGGCGAGCCGCTCCCGCAGCTGGGATCAGTCGCGCTCCAGAGTGGCATCTGGGCGGCGAAGAACATCATCGCCGGCTTCGAAGGCAGGCCGCGCGAGGACTTCGTCTACAAGGACAAGGGAATCATGGCGATGATCGGGCGCGGAGCGGCGATCGCCGAGGTCGGCAAACACCACCACGAGATCCACGGCCAGATGGCCCACATGGCGTGGCTTGGGGTGCACGCCGCGCTGATGACCGGCACACGGGCGAAGATCGAGGCGTTCGTCGAATGGGCCGCCGACGGGTTTACAAACACCGGCGGCCCACATGTCCTCGACCGAGGTGACGCGGCAGTGATCGACTGGGACGACGACGACCTGATCGCCGCCGGCCAAGTGAGCGCAGGGTAGAGGCCGTGCGCTCAGGTGCCCGGAACCACGTGCCAGGTCCCGCCGGGGCCCTTGATCCCCTGACCCTTTGTGTCGCCGACCGTCGTGTCGCCCGAGTAGAAGTAGAGCGGATGGTTGTCGAGCATCACCTGGTAGAGGTTGCCCTTAACACGGCGCAGGATCGTGAGCTTTCCCGGCACGCCCGCGGCCTTGGGCACCTTGACGCTTTGCGAGCGGGTCTCGACCGGCGGCCACAGCGTCAGACATTGCCGGGTCACACACTGGAGACGGCCCAGGCTCTCGCCGCTGAGCTCGTAGACCGTGTCGCCGCGGCGGTCGACGACGATCGTCATCTGCTTGCCGGCGACGTTTCGCTTCGCCACCCCGAGCGAGCTCAAAAGCCCAGCGACCGCGGTGGCGGCGAACGCCGCGAGCAGTGCCGCAGCGCAGATCCCCACTGCGAGCCCACGGACTCGATCCGACGTCAAATAGTCAGACATACGTATGCGCCCCTTCCTGTCGGAGGTTCGGCACAGCCTACCCGGCGCCCGCGCATGCGGCCGCCCGCGGCTTGGTCGCGAGCACGGGCCCGTCTAGACTGTCGGTCGTCTGGGGAGAGGATTTCGAGGGGGATCGGATTGGTGTCTGTCGCCTTTTCTGGGATCAGGTCGTGAGTCGTGGCTGCTGAGACGGATCCGGGCGGGTCATCGAGCACGGAGCCGGCGGTCGACACCGCGGCGGCGTCCGGCCCGGACGTGTCCGAGCAGCCCACCGCGACGGGCGGGCCGCCCGCCGCCGGCACCGCCAAGCCGCCGATCACCCGTGGCCGGCGGATTCTCGTCCAGGTGATCATCTGGGTTACGACGGTGCTCGCGGTCGTGGCGATCTTCTCCGTCTGGGCCAATCGCCAGATGCTGAACCCCGACAACTGGGCGAACACGAGCACACAGCTGCTGCAGCGCCCAGAGGTCCGGACGGCGGCATCCAACTATCTGGTCGACCAGCTCTACCAGCAGGTCAACGTCGCAGGCGAGCTGCGCTCGCACCTCCCTGCGGTCTTGCAGCCGGTCGCTGGACCGGTGGCCGGCGCGCTGCGCGATGCGGCGGTCACCGTAGCGGAGCGGGCCTTAGCCAACCCGCAGGTCGTGGAGGCGTGGCGCTCAGCGAATAAGGCGGCGGCGCAGACGCTCGTGAAGGTCGTCAACGGAGGCAGCGGGGCCTTAAAGGTCAACGGCGGAAAGGTGACGCTCGATCTGCGCGCAATCGTGGCCGATATCGCCAACGAGCTCGGACTGCCGGACATCAGCTCGAAACTGCCGGCCTCGGTCGCCAACCTCCAGATTCTCGACTCCAAGCAGATCAAGCTCGTGCAAGATGGCGGCCGGGCCATCAAGGGGCTCGCGCTGGTGCTGACGATCATCGTGCCGCTGCTCTACGCGCTCGCGATCTTCCTCGCCCGGGGGCGGCGGCGGCGTGCGTTGATGGAGGTCGGGATCGCGATTGTGGCCGCCGGGCTTGTTGTGTTCGCGGCGCGCAAGATCGTCGAATCGGGCGTCATCAACTCGCTGGTCAAGGACGAGGCGAACCGGCCCGCCGCCAGCGCCGTCGTTTCGATCGCGACCTCGATGTTGGGTGAAATCGCCGGCGCGTTCCTGTTCGTCGGCATCCCTTTGATCGTCGCCGCGTGGTTCGCGGGGCCTGCGAGCATCGCGGTCAAAGCGCGCCGTTTGATCGCCCCGTTCCTGGCCGACAACCCCGTCGCGGTCTACGGGATCGTCGCCGCGATCCTGATCCTGATCTTCATCTGGGGACCGATCCCGGCCACGCACCGCCCGGCCGGGATCATCGTCTTCAGCGTGCTCGCGTTCGCCGGCACCGAGGTCCTGCGAAGGCAGACCGCACAGGAGTTTCCCCGCGGGGCCCCGGGGGTCGGCGCGACTGAGGTCGCGGCGCCGTCGTGATGCCCGGGCCGGGCGTGCTCCGCCCGGCCCGCGTCAGTACAGCGGTTGGGCCGGCAGACGCTACGAGGCGAGCGCCTTGGCCTTGATCGAGTCGTATTCCTCCTGGGTGATCGCGCCGCTGTCGAGCAGCTGCTTGGCCTTCTCGATCTCCGCGGCCGCGCCGCCGCCGCTGCCCGCGGCCTGGCGGACGGCGCTGTCGAATTGCGCCTGGCTATCGGCGACATCCTTCATCCGTCGCTCGGCCATCCCAGCGTGGTTGATGATCAGGTAGATCAACACCCCGAGCCAGGGCAGGATCACGATCAGGATCACCCAGGCCGCCTTTGCCCATCCTGATAGATCGTGACGGCGGAAGATGTCGATCAGGACCGTGATCGCGATCCAGATGAAGATGATCCACGCGAAGAAGATCAGCGTCGTCCAGAGGATGTCCAAGAATGGGTAAGAAGACGCAGTGATAAGCAAGTTGATCTGCCTCCGGTCTGTTGGTGTGCCCGAGTCCCTCTGCTCCGGTCCCGAGCTTTATCCGCGCTTAGGGTAATCCTCCCCGCGGACACGGCTGCAACGCAAGCACCGCGGCAGTTCGCGTGTAGAAAAGGTCAGCGGGGGTAGCAAAACGAGCAGCGTAAGCAAGGTTGCCGCGCTCTCTCTCATGTTGTCTGCACTCCTTCTCGCAGGTCTATTGGCCGCGCCAATTTCGACTGCGGCCTTGTTTGTCCCGACCGCCGGGCGGCCGAAGCGGCGTGACGATGCTGCGCGCTGGCTGGGACGCCTGGCGCTGACACTGGGCTGGTCGCTGGTGGTGATCGCGATAGTGGCCGGGATCCTCGTTGCGATCGGAGTCACTGCCGGCAATATTGAGGCCGCGGCAATTGGCCTCGCCGTGGCGACCGTCGTCTGGCTGCCGATCACCCGGCGCTGGGGAGTTAGGGCCCACGTCTGCTGGGCCGCCACGACCTACGTGTTCATCGTCTACCTCGCGTTCATGCTCTGGTGGACGTTCGCCAGCCACCTCGGAGCGGCGGGGACGATCGGTGGCCTGGTCCTGTGGGTGCTCGAGCTGGTCGCCGCCGGACTGGGCTGTGCCTACCTATGGGAGCTGTGCGACACGCTCGGCCGCGCGACCTGGGTGCGCAGGATCGGTACAGCGCAGCTCGCCGAGATGCCCGATGGCCCGTATCCGTCCGTCTGCCTCCAGGTCCCCTGTTACAACGAGCCGCCCGAGATGGTCATCGAGACCCTCACCTCGCTCCAGAAGCTCGACTATCCGAACTTCCAGATCCAGGTGCTGGACGACAACACCGACGACGAACAGCTATGGCGCCCGGTCGAGGCTTGGTGCAAGGAGCACGGCGTGACCTTCGTCCACCTCAGCGACTGGCCGGGCTACAAATCGGGAGCGCTGAATTACGCGCTCGATCAGCTTGGCGCTGGCTGCGAACTGATCGGCGTAGTCGACTCCGACTACCAGATCGAGCCGGGGTTCCTGCGCTCCTGCGCACCGTTGTTCATCGATCCCAGGGTCGGCTTCATCCAGGCGCCGCAGGACTACCGCGACTGGGAGAGCGCCCCGTTCTACCGGCGCCTCTACTACTCCTACAAGTACTTCTTCGCCGTTTCGCAACCGTCGCGCAACGAGCGCGATGGGGCGATCTTCGCCGGCACGATGGGGTTGATCCGCCGGCGCGCGCTCGAGCAGGTCGGTGGGTGGGCCGAGTGGTGCATAACGGAGGACGCCGAGCTGTCGCTGCGTTTGCTGCGCGCCGGCTGGTCCGGCCTGCACGTCGACCGCTCGTTCGGCAAGGGCATCATGCCGCTCACCTTCGAAGCGCTCAAAGGCCAGCGGTTTCGGTGGTGTTTCGGGGGCATCCAGATCCTGCGCCGCCACTGGCGATCGATGCTGCCAGGCGCTCAGACCAAGGACAACCAGCTCAGCCTGGGGCAGCGCTGGGCCTATCTGACCGGCGCCCTGCAGTGGTACGGAGACCTTCTGGCGCTGGTGTTCTTCGCCTTTCTGCTAATCGGGGCAGCGAACAACGCGTTCGGCGCCGGGCTCCTGTTCCGCAAGCTGACCGGGTTTCTGCTGGCGGCGATCCCGCTCCTGGTCGTCCTCGGCCTGCTGCGCGCTGTGGCGCTGCTGCGCCGGGGCACCGGCGCGACGTGGCGCGACGCGTTTGGTGCCTTTCTGATCTGGCAGTCGACCAGCCTCACGGTCGCGAACGCATCGGTGCAAGCGCTGTTCGCCAAAGAAGCGGTGTTCCTGCGGACCCCGAAGACGCACGGCGACCCGACCTGGACCGACGCGGTCAAGGCCAACTGGGCCGAGTGCCTGTTCGGGCTGCTCGGTCTGGCGGCGATCGCCGGCGCCCTGTTGGGGACCGGCGGCACGGGCGGGATCCTGCTGGCCGTCCTCTTGATCTGGCCGACGTCGAGCTTCCTCGCCGCGCCGTACAACAGCCTGAGCGCGCAGCGTGCCGCACTTCCCCCGGAGCTCAGGGCCCGCCGCGATACCGAGCATCTGCGCTACGGCACTCGCCACCTGACCTACGCGGTCGGTGGCCTGGGCCTCGCCGGAGCAACGGCCGCAGCGGCGCTGCTGCTGTTCGCCGCCGGCCCGGCGAAGGTGGTCGCGCCGCAGATCGTCGCGCCCGCCAAGGGGCAGCCGGTGCGCTACGGCCCCGTCGCCGTCGCGGCTGCGCCGCAGACGCCACACGCGCACCCACGCCCGCAACATAAGTCGAGCGCCAGCTCGTCATCGAGCAGCTCCTCGTCGAGCTCGTCTTCGACCACCAGCAGCTCATCGACCACGCCAACTTCGACCAGCACCAGCTCGACGACGGCGAGCACACCGACCACGACCACGACCCCGACTACGACCACCACACCGAGCGGCACGTCGACGACGTCGGCAACCGCGACCACGACGCCCTAGTGCTGTGCGGTTGCGTCGCCCGCTGCTTGCGGTGCTCGCGCTCGCGATGACCGCGACGGCCTGTGGCGGCAGCAGCCGAGCACCGCAGCCGACGAACGCTGCCACCCGCTTCCTCGCCCATTACGTGACCGGCGACGGGCGCGTGATCCGGCACGACCAGGGCAGCGACATCGTCAGCGAGGGCCAGGCGTATGGGCTGCTGGTGGCCGAAGTCGCGCGACCGGCCGTCGTTCGCACGCACGATCTGGTTATGGACCAAGACCCACCTCGGGCGCCCGGACGGCCTGTTCGCGGCGCACGCAAGCGGAAGCGGCCAGATCGAAGACCCGCACTCGGCGACCGACGCCGACGTCCTGCTCGCCTACGCCCTCCTGCGCTACCGAGGGCCCGACCAGGCGGCGCTGAATCGCGCTGGTCGGCGTATCGCTCAGGCAGTGCTGGACAACGAGGCCGTGACGCAGCCTGGCGGCGCACCGCTGTTGGTGGCCGGGGAGTGGGCGAAGTCTGGGACGCCGACCGTCGACCCGTCGTACCTGATGCCCGGCATCTTCGAGGCGTTGGCGCGCTTCACCGGTGATCAGGACTGGACTAGGGCGGCGGGCGCGGCGGTGACCTTGATCGGCGGATTGACCGATGGTGGCGCCAGACTGCCGCCGGATTGGGCGCAGCTGTCTGATGGCCGTCTGGTCCCGATCGCCGAGCCCGGCGGTCCAAACGGAGTGCAATACGGACTCGACGCAGCGCGGCTGCCGATTTGGTTTGCGACCGCCTGCGATCAGAGCGCGCGGAGCCTCGCAGCTGGGTGGTGGCGCAACGTGCTCGGGTCGGGCAACCGCCCCGTGCCGTTGGCGCTCGGTCTCGACGGCTCGACGATCAACCCCGACGGCTCGCCGCTGACGATCCTCGCCGGCGCTGCGGCGGCCGGCGCGGCGGGCGACCAGAGCGCCGCGCGCAAGTTGCGAGCTCAGGCCGAGGCGTTCGCGGAGCGCTATCCGACCTACTACGGCAACGCCTGGGCAGCGCTGGGTCCGGCGCTGCTGGATCGCGTGATCGATCCGTGCGCCGAGGCCGGGGATGGATGAGGTAGAGGTCGGCCCGCATCGTCATGCGAATCGGGTGACGCGCCGTCGGCGCGCGGAGGCCATGCTTCGCTACGCCCGTGAGCGGCGTCGCCCTCCCCGACTCAATAAGCCTTGCCCATGCTCCCGTGACGCTGGAGTCGGGGGAGTCGGCCGAGCGCGGGCGCGAGGCTCGCGCCGCGGTGCCACGGACGATCCACGGTGACTGGGCGCCCGCGGCTGACCGGCCAGACCCGATCGCGGTGCTCGAAGCCCAGGCGGGCACGCGCCTGCGGGAGCTGATCCCGATCCGCTACGGCCGGATGCTCGTATCGCCGTTCACGTTCTATCGAGGTGCCGCCGCCGTGATGGCGGCGGACCTGGCGGCGACGCCTCACTCGGGCATCGTCGTGCAGGCGTGCGGCGATGCTCATATCTCGAACTTCGGTGGATTCGCCGCCGCCGACCGGAGGCTCATCTTCGGGCCAGACGATTTCGACGAGACGCTGCCGGGGCCATGGGAGTGGGACCTCAAGCGGATGGCGGCGAGCGCCGAGATCGCCGGCCGCGACATCGGGCTGTCGGCCGAGCGACGGCGGCAGATCGTGACCGCGTGCGTACGCGAGTACCGCGAGGCGATGCGGGGCTTTGCGAGCGTCAGCCATCTCGATGTCTGGTACGAGCGCATCAACGCGAGTGAGCTCGTCAGTCGCTTCGGCGGCCGGCTGGGCAAGCACGGGCGGATCCTGTTCACCGAGCCGTTCGGGAAGGCGCGGAGCAAGACCAGCGTCCGCGCGCTCAAGAAGCTGACCGAGCAGGTTGGACGCGAGCAGCGCTTCCGGAGCGTCCCGCCGCTGCTGGTCAGGTTCGCCGAGCTGCACGATCCGACCGACCCACGCGACCAATCCGACTACGTCCGCGACCTGCTGGACGCGTACGTCGCGAGCCTCGACGAGGACCGGCGCTACCTGTTCAGCACCTACCGGTTCGTCGACATGGCGCGCAAGGTGGTCGGTGTCGGAAGCGTCGGAACCCGCGCCTGGGTGCTTCTGTTTGTCGGCCGCGATGGCGCCGACCCACTGATCCTGCAGATGAAGGAGGCGCAAGCCTCGGTACTCGAAGCTCATCTCGGTCCCAGCGAGTTCGAACACCATGGCGAGCGCGTCGTCCGCGGGCAGCGGATGGATCAGGCGGCGTTCGACGTGTTCCTCGGTTGGCAGCGCAGCAAGGGGCTCGACGGCAACGAGCACGACTTCTACATCCGTCAGCTCTGGGACTGGAAAGCGTCGATCGACCTCGGGGCGATGACCTACTCCGGTCTGTTGGCGTACGCGCGGGCCTGCGGCTGGTCGCTGGCCCGCGCCCATGCGCGCTCGGGCGACCGACTCGCGATCGCGGCGTACCTCGGGTCCGGGTCTAAGTTCGACGACGCGATCGCCCGTTTTTCCAGCGTCTATGCCGACCAGAACGAACTCGACCACCAGCGGCTGATCGACGCCGTACGAGCCGGAGAGGTGGCAGCCGTCACCGGCATGTGAGGGCGGCAACACGCCGGCACGCAATAGGCTCCCTCCATCAGCGCGACGGTTGTCTTCTTCCCGGAAGGGGCGTTCGGGCCGACCAACAACTGCGTCGGGATCGGCGACGTGCTCAGGGCTCGCGGGCACCGCGTCGTGTTCGTCATCGAGGAGTCGTTCGCGGGCACGCTCGAGGCCAAGGGCTTCGAGGAACGGCTGATGCGTCTTGGACCGGCGCCAGCGATGCCCGAGGAGCCGGGCCAGTTCTGGAAGGACTTCATCCGCGACACCGCGCCGGTCTTCCGTCAGACCACGTTCGAACAGCTAGCTAGCTTTATCGCGCCGACGTGGCAGGCGCTGGTCGATGGCGCTCGGTTTGTCGACGCGCGGCTGATCGAGATCTTCGACGAGCTCGGGCCCGACGTGATCGTCGAGGACAATGTCTGTGCCTTTCCGGCGATCCCGGCGAGCGATCGGCCGTGGGTCCGGATCGTGTCCTGCAACCCGCTCGAGCTTCCGGATCAGCGGTTGCCACCGACGTTCTCCGGACTGCCGACCGACGATCCAGGCGAGTGGGACGGGTTTCGCGCCGAGTACGCGCGCCAGGTCGGGGAGATGCACGAGAGCTTCTCGGCCTTCTGCGTTGACCGTGGCGCGCCGCCGCTGCCAGCGCTGGAGATGATCCACGAGTCCCCGTGGCTGAACCTGACGCTGTATCCGGCCGAGCTCGACTACCGACGGGGCCGGCCGTTGGGGGACAAGTGGCACAACCTGGAGGCTTGTGTTCGCGCGACGGATGAGCCGTGGACGCCGCCGGAGTCGGATCGAGCGTTGATCTACGTGAGCCTCGGCTCGCTCGGGTCGGCTGACGTCCCGCTGATGAAGCGGCTGGTCGAGGTGCTCGCGCGGACCCCGCACCGTTACGTCGTCAGCACGGGACCGCAGCACGGGGAGTACGAGCTTGCGGACAACATGATCGGCGCCGAGTTTCTCCCGCAGGTATCCGTGCTGCCGCACGTCGACGCGGTCATCACCCATGGTGGCAATAACACGACCACGGAGTGCATGTGGTTCGGCAAGCCGATGATTGTGCTGCCGATCTTCTGGGACCAGCACGACAACGCGCAACGGGTTCACGAGACGGGCTACGGGATCCGACTCCCGACGTACTCGTTCGACGACGCGCAAATGTTCGACGCCGTGTCTACGGTGCTCGAAGACACCTCGCTGCGCGCTCGGGCGGCGGCGGCCGGCGAACGCTTGCGCCGCCGTTCCGGTACAGCGCTTGCGGCGGCCCTGATCGAGCGTGTGGCCGGAGACAGGAGCGGCTAACATGGCCGGCGGGGAGCGCGCCGGGGGCATCAACCGGGGCCCCGTGCACACAACCACGCCGAACTTGGGCTGATCGTCGACGTCCGTGAGCCAGGTGAATACAACGAGTGCCACGTGCCGAGGCGGTCAACATCCCGCGGGGCATGCTCGAGCTGCGCGCCGACCCCGCGTCGCCGGTCACCGATCAGGCGCTCAGCTCCGATCAGTCGGCCGCATCGTCGTGTACTGCACGAAGGGGCCCGGCGCACGCTCGCTGTTGGCGGCTCAGACGCTGGCGAGCATGGGCTACGAGAACGTCGACGTGCTCGGCGGTGGGCTGATCGCGTGGGCCGAGGCCGGGTTGCCGGTCGAGGGCGACAAGCAGCCGGTCGCCTCATAAACAAGTCCGCTTGGACTGTGGATCGATAATCAAGGAGGAAAGATGTCCCTGCAGCTTGGCGCCGAGGCGCCCGATTTCGAAGCGAGCACGACAGCAGGGCCGATTCGGTTCCACGACTGGGCCGGCGACTCGTGGGTAGTGCTGTTCTCACACCCGAAGGACTTCACGCCCGTGTGCACGACTGAGCTCGGCTACATGGCGAAGATCAAGCCCGAATTCGACCGCCGCGGCGTGAAGATCATCGGCCTGTCGGTCGACCCGGCCGACAAGCACGAGCAATGGGCCCGCGACATCGAGGAGACCCAGGGCACGGCCCCCAACTACCCGATCATCGCCGACAGCGACTTCAATGTCTCGAAGCTGTATGGGATGCTGCCCGACATCCGGATCGTCCCGCAACCTAACGGGTCGCGATGACCCTCAAGCAGTACTACTTGGGCTGCCTCGCTCACGCGTCGTATCTGATCGCAGATCCGGCGCGCGGCGAGGCGGCCGTGGTCGATCCTCAGCGCGACATCGACCAGTACGTCGACGACGCGGCGGAGCTGGGTTGCCAGATCGGGCACGTGTTCCTGACCCACCTGCACGCCGACTTCATCGCCGGTCATCTCGAGCTCCGAGACCGCGAAGGCGCGACGATCTATCTCGGGGCTCAGGCGACCGCCGAGTATCCCTTCACGCCGATGGCCGACGGCGATCAGGTGGCGGTCGGTGACGTGCTGCTCCAGGTTCTGGAGACCCCGGGTCATTCGCCCGAGTCGATCTCGATCCTCGTCTACGACCCTGAGCACGGGATCAACAAGCCGTACGCGGTGCTGACCGGCGACACATTGTTCATCGGCGACGTCGGGCGGCCCGACCTGCGCGCCGCGCTCGGCTGGAGCGCCGACCAGCTAGCGAGCATGCTGTACGACTCGCTGCACGAGCAGCTCCTGCCGTTGCCCGACGAGACGCTGGTCTATCCGGCCCACGGGGCCGGTTCGCTCTGTGGCAAGAACCTGTCGACCGACACGGTTTCGACGATCGGCGTCCAGCGCTCCTACAACTACGCGCTACAGCCGATGAGCCGCGAACGGTTCATCGAGTTGGTCACGACTGACCAGCCCGACACGCCGGCCTACTTCACCTACGACGCGGTCCTCAATGCGCGCGAGCACCCGACGCTTGACGAGGCGCTCGAGCGCGAGCTGCAACCGCTCTCGCTCGAGCAGGTCAAGGCGAGCGTCGCCGACGGAGCGCAGCTGCTCGACACCCGCGATAGCGCGGAGTTCGAAGGCGCGCATTTGCGCGGCGCGTTGAACGTCGGGCTCGGGGGGTCGTTTGCGACCTGGTGTGGCACGTTGCTCGACCCCGACCGGCCGGTGGTGATCGTCGCCGAGCCGGGTCGCGAACACGAGGCCGCGATGCGGCTCGGGCGAATTGGATTTGACACCGTCGCCGGTTACCTCGCCGGCGGCATGCTGGAGCTCGACGGCGCGCCCGAGCTGGTGGAGCGGACGGAGCGGATCACGGCGGCCTCGCTCGCCGAGCAGCTGGCGTCGCCCGTGCCGCCGGCGGTGCTCGACGTCCGCGCGCCGGGCGAGTGGCGTATTTCGCATATTGATGGCGCGATCAACGTGCCGCTGTCACAGCTCCGCGACCGCATCGATGAGATCCCTCGCGATCGCGAGCTGGTCGTCTACTGTGAGAGCGGCTATCGCTCGGCGATCGCGATCAGCCTGCTGCGTCGCGCCGGGTTGTCGGAGGTCGCGAATCTCGTTGGCGGACTCGGTGCCTGGGGGGCGGCGCGGCTGGCGGCCGCTTGACCTCCGGCCGTCCCGGCGTTGAGCGGCGGGCTTGTTGTGCAGAACCTGTAAACACGGGCGCGGCTGGGTCGAGATCGGCAAAGATGCGCGGCCATGGCCATCGGGCGGGTGCTCCTCGCGACGGTTGCCGTCGCGCTCGGAGCAACCCCGGCGCTGGCAGCGGTCCCGTCGTGGACCACCTATCGGCGCGACGCGATCCGCAGCGGCGTCGATCCCGACTCGAGCTCGCCGCTCGCGCCGACGCTGGCATGGCAAACACCGGCCCTCGATGGCGACATCTACGGTCAGCCGCTGGTCTACGGCTCGACCGTGTTCGTCGCGACTGAGAACGACAGCGTCTACGCGCTGAACGGCGTGACCGGCGCGATCATGTGGTCACGGCACCTGGCGACGCCGGTGCCGTCCGGTGACCTGCCGTGCGGCGACATCTCGCCGACGGTCGGGATCACGAGCACGCCGGTGCTCGATGTCGTCACGGGCACGATTTTCGTGGTCGCGGACACGTGGAACGGAAGCGACGCCGAGCACGAGCTGTTCGGTCTGTCGATGGCGACCGGAGCAACGATGGTCGGACCGGTGGGGGTCGACGCGCCGGGCACCACCCACACCGCGCAGCTCCAGCGCGCAGCGCTCGCGCTCGACGCGGGCAAGGTGATCATCGGCTACGGCGGCAACGACGGCGACTGCAGCACGTACCACGGCTGGCTGGTCGCGGTGCCGGAAAGGGGTGGGGCGCTACAGACGTTCGAAGTCGATCCCGGGGGGACGACGGCGCGATCTGGGGAGCCGGGAACGGGCCGGCCGTCGATTCCGCGGGAAACATCTGGTTCGCGACCGGCAACGGCGACCCATCGAACTTCGGCTACCAGGAATCGGTCGTCGAGGTTAACTCCAACCTCGGCCTGCTCGGGTTCTGGGCGCCCTCGACCTGGTCGACGCTCGACAGCGACGATCTCGACCTCGGCTCAACCGCGCCGATCCTGCTGCCCGGCGGCCTGGTGTTCGAGATCGGCAAGCAGGGCATCGGTTATCTGCTTTCGCGCTTGGGTGGAGTCGGCGGGCCGGCGTATTCGGCGAGCGTCTGCAGCGGCAGCTGGGGCGGAGGGATCTACGACAACGGGGTGATCTATGTGGCGTGCGCCGACGGGCTGCACGCGCTGGCGCTCAACGGGCAAACGTTCGCGCCACTGCCGGGTTGGAGCGTCAACAGCAGCGCGATCGGCCCGCCGATCGTCGCCGGCGGCCTCGTGTGGTCGGCCGACTACAACAGCGGCACGCTCTACGGCCTCAATCCGCAGACCGGCGCGACCGGCTTCTCCGCCAACCTCGGAACGTTTGACCACTTTGCGTCACCCAGCGCCGCGGGCGGCCGGCTGTTCATCGCCAACGGGGCCCAGGTGACCGCGTTCACGATCGCAACCCCACCTCCGCCATCGACGACTTCGACCACCCTTGTCTCGTCCCAGAACCCGTCCGCGACAGGGAAGTCCGTCACGTTTACCGCGGCTGTCAGCCCGGCGCCCGATGCGGGGCCGGTCAGCTTCAAGGATGGGGGTGTCCCGATCGCGGGCTGCACCGCCGTCAGCGCGTCGATTTTCTTTGGCCGTGCTGTCTGCACGACGACCTACGGTAAGGCGGCCACGCACAAGATCGTCGCGAGCTACTCGGGTGACGCTTACTACACGGGCTCGAGCTCGCCGACGCTCACTCAGGTGGTGGTGGCTCCCTCTGGAGGTCCCAGCTCCCCTCGGTTCTCGCACGTGCGTGTGACTCTCTTCGACGGCCACGTCCGCTTGCGGCTGACGCTGTCAGAGGCGGCCACGATCACCATCACGGTCGAGAAAGCCGTCGCCGGCCACATTGCGGGTCGGCGCTGCCGAGTCGGCCACCGGGCCGGTCGCCGCTGCACCGCCTGGACGACGATGCGCACGCTGAAGCTGCACGGCAAGCGCGGCAACAACTCGTTCCTGCTGCACACCAAGAAGCTGCGCCGCGGTCGTTACCGCCTCGCGCTGGTCGCGCGCGATCGCGCCGGGCGGCGCTCGCGACGGATCGTGGTCGGGTTCGCCGTCAAACGGGGCTGACGGACCGCTCGTTGAGCCGCAAACGCGCGCGGCACGCGCAGAACGCGGAAACGCGGACGCGCAAAACGTGGAAAAGCGGCACGCGCTGCTCGGTTTTTCCACGAACTGGGTCGCTGGCGCGACGAACGTGGAAAATCCAAGAGCGGGCGGCCGATTTTCCACGGATCGCCGGCGATTGTGTCCCGTCCCGGATCCAACCGTCGCCGTCCGTCACGGCGATTGTCGCCAGCACACAACCGCGCCCCGCAAATTTCGGGTGCTCGACCCTATGCAGTGGAGGCCTCGGAGAGCGATGCTTACCCGAGTCACCAGCCAACCGGAGGAGCCAGATGACGACGGCGCCGACACACGCACAAGCCGATGCACTGTTTGAAGACCTCGGTCACTCGCTGTCGACCGACTATTTCTTTCTGCGCGAGCAGCTCACCGCGCAGCAGCTCGAAGTGCTGCGCCGAGTGCGGGTGTTCGTCGACGACGAGGTGCTGCCGGTAATCGGCGGCTACTGGGAGCGGGCTGAGATGCCGTGGCCGCTGATCGAGCGGCTGGGCGAACTCGGGATCGTCGGCGAGGACATCGAGGGCTACGGCTGCCCGGGGCTTGACCCGATCGCGTCGGGACTCGTCCACATGGAGCTAAATCGCGGCGACGGCAGCCTCGGCACCGTCCTCGGCGTGCAGGCGGGACTGGCGATGCAGTCGATCGCGATGCTCGGTTCCGAGGAGCAGAAGCAGCGCTGGCTGCCGCCGATGGCGCGGCTGGAGAAGCTGGGCGCGTTCGCGCTGACCGAGCCCGACCACGGCTCCGACTCGGTCGCACTGGCGAGCAGCGCGACGCTCGACGGCGACGAGTACGTGCTGAACGGAGCCAAGCGCTGGATCGGGTGCGGGAGCCTCGCGGACGTGGTCGTTGTCTGGGCACGCGGCGATGACGGACAGGTGCACGGCTACCTGGTCGAGAAGGGCACGCCCGGGTACGAGGCCGAGGTGATCGAAGGCAAGGGCTCGCTGCGCGCGATCTGGCAGGCGCAGATCTCGCTCGAGGACGTTCGCATCCCGTCCGAGAACCTGCTGCCGGGCGCGCGGAGCTTCAAGGACACGGGGCGAGTGCTCGCCGGGGACGCGCACCACGTGCGCCTGGGCGGCGCTCGGACACGCGGTCGCTGCGTACGAGACCGCGCTGACGTATGCCAAGCGCCGGGAGCAGTTCGGTCGGGCGTTGTGCAGCTTCCAGATCGTCCAGGAGCGGCTCGTCAGGATGCTCGCCGAGGTCACCGGGATGCAGCTGTACTGCCTCCAGATCGGGCGGCTCGCCCAGCGCGGTCATCTGAGCGACACGATCGCCGGGCTAGCGAAGCTCAACAACACGCGCAAGGCGCGCCAGATCTGCGCGGATGCGCGCGACATGCTCGGCGGCAACGGCATTCTGCTCGAAAACCACGTGATCCGTCACATGACGGACATCGAGGCGATCCACACCTACGAAGGCACCGAGACGATGCAGACGCTGATCGTCGGGCGCGACATCACCGGCGTGGGCGCGTTTGCATAACACGCTCGGCAGGTCCGGCCGGGCGAGATCGACTGGCCGACGGCGGGCGCGACTCTACGACCCGTACAAGGACTAGTGGGCTCGTTAGCTCATCGAGCCTCGACCACGAAACGTAGCCCGCCTTTGGGACCGAGCGTCGGCGTGGTCACCACTCGCGGTGGCTGGCTGACAGCGGCTCGAGTCGCAGGCGACTGAAGAGCACCGCCGCGAGCGCTCGCAGCTCGTACTCACCGAAGCGCTTGCCCAGCACATGCGCGATCCGCCGCCGAAGGGCACGTAGGCGCCGCGGGGGATCGTCGCCTCGCGTTCGGGTAAGAAGCGCTCCGGGTCAAACCGGAGCGGGTCGGGATACAGCTGCGGCAGATGGTGTGTCGCCCACGATGAGTAATTGACGTTGATCTCCGCGGGGACCCGACGCCGCCCAGCGTTACATCCCGTGTCGTGCGCCGCGGCCCTACCCAGGCGGCCGGATAGCGCCGGAGGGTCTCCTTGAGCGAACGCTCGAGCACAGGCAGGGTTTGACCGTCGAGTTCGGGCGCCGTCGGGTTGCGTGCCGTTGCCAGGACCCGGTCGAGCTCCTCTTCGACCGCCTCCCGCGCCCGAGGATTGCGTCCGAGCTCGTGGGTTAGGAACGTGAACGTCGTGGTCGTGGTGTCGTGGCCGGCGAACAGCAGCGTGACCGCTTGGTCTCGCACGGCACCTGTGCTGAGCGGCGCCCCCTTGTCGTCGGTGGCGCTGAGCAGCAGTCCGAGCACGCCTTTGCCAGGATCACCCTTGCGCCGTCGTTCCTCAATCTCGGCGCGAACGGCGAGGTCGAGCGTCTTGCGGGCGGCGATCGCGCGCGCCAGGGGCGTCCTCGGGGCCGGCAGCAGCTGGAGCGGCACGGGCTCGCCATGGATCGCCAGCGACGCCTCAAACGCCGCTGCGAGGGTCCGCTCGCGTTCGCCGACGGCGATCGCCTCCATTCCCAGCAGCGCTCGCAGCGCGATCCGCAGCGCCAGCTCACGGACCCAGCGGTAGATCTCGACCACCTGTCCCTCGCGCAGCGCCTCGGTGGCGTGCTGTGCCTCCTCGATCATCGTCTCCGCCACCGCGGCGATGTAGTCGCGGTGAAAGGCAGGCAGCATCAGCATCCGGAAGTCGCGGTGATAAGCGCCATCCGTGTTCAGCAGCCCGTCGCCGAGCAGCGGCCAGAGATCTGCAAACCCGCCCTCGCGCCACTGGAATGCATCGAAGTCGCCGACCAGGATCTGGTGGTTGACCTCGGCGCCGATGCCCACACGACCGGCTCGTGCAGCAGCCGGATCGTGAACACCGGACCGAAGCGCTGCTCGTGCTCGAGCAGCAGCGCAAGCGGGTCGGCGATGATCCGCCGTGTGTGGGTCCAGCTGAGTGTCGTGCTGCCCGGCGGCAGCTTCGCGCGGCGGCGGATCCGCCACTCGCGCCGCAGGTCGCCACCGATTCGCGCCCGCAAGCCGATCTCCATCGGCTGGGCGAGCCGCGGTGATGGTGCGGCTCGGGGTAAGGGTCTGGGCGGCTGGCATGGTTTGGCGGGCTGATTACGCTACCGGCTCGCTTGGGCTATCCGACGATCGCGTCTAAGTTCCGTTAGGTGCGCGGCACCCTCGCTCACCAACGCATGTGACCGCGACCCCGATCGGCGGAGCGGCACTGCTGCGTTATGGCGGCGTGGAGCTCGTGTTCAATCGCGGCGGCGCGGTCAGCGCCCGTATCAACGCGTCGCTGCTTGAACCTCCGCTGGTCGAATAGACCGCCCGGATCCGTGGCCGGCTCAAGCGATGGACTCTGTGCCGGCTTTGGCGAACCGGAGGCTGGCTTCGGCTCGTGCGCATTCGCGTTCGAGTTCACGCAGGCGGGCAGGGCTAGTGGCGCGCAGGCCGTACGTCCTGGCCTTGTACAGGTCATACCGCTGTCGGGCGTGTTGAGCCTGAGCGCGGAGTTCGTCCAGCCGCGCGGTGGTCACGGGCAAACGTGATTGCGTCATGACGGTGCTCCGTTTGGCTCGGGGTTCCAGAGTGAGACCGCTATCGCCTCGGGCAGCGCGTCGGACACGTCGAGAGCGTCGAAGAGCTTGAAACCCAGTAGGCCCCGGGCGCCATCGACCTGTGCCAGTGGCAGGGCGCAGTCGGGACATCTGGTCAGATATGCAGCTGCTGCATCGGTGAACCGCAGCCGACAGCGTGGGCAGCACGGATGGCTGATGACGGCCACCCCCAGATCTCCGTCTCGTGGACACGCGACGGCCGATCACGAGACATGCTCTCCGCGCGCAGCCCAACACGCGCCAACTCGTCCGGTGCGGTGGCCATGGCCATCCGCCTCTCTGCCCCTCTAACCGGAGATGCCGCCCGGAAAGCAAGAGGAGCCTAGGCTCGCTGAGCGCAGCTACCAGCGTACCAGGCTCCGGCACCCGCTCAGTGTTCTGGCAAACGAGCAGCAAGCTGTCGTCGCGCGTTCGCCGTTCGAGCGCACGCGGCCACCTTCAGCCGATGCCTACGGCGACGGAGGTCGACGGTGCCCTCGGTTTGAATGGCCGCATCTCGGCGTGGTCTGGCGAGACGATGCCGTACGTGGATTCGGGCACCTCGTTCCAGACGCCGGCGACGTCGCCGAGCGGCTCGGAGACGATCAGCCGGGCGTCGTCTGAGAATTCTCGGAGGTCTTCGCGGTCGGGGTAGAGCTTATGCGAGGGTGGGGACGTCGGTGGTGTAGAACAGCGTGCGGGAGTTGCGCTCGCTGGAGTAGCGGAACGCCCAGGTGCTCTCCCCGTCGCTGGTCGCGACGGTCCCCTGGAACGGGTGCGGCACGTCGTGGCGCTCGGCGATCGCCTCGACGAGCCCGATGGCCTGTTCGACCGCAGCCGGTGGGTCGTCCTCCAGGCCGAAGGTGAGGGCGAGGTAGAACAGCACTTCGGTGTCGGCTTGGCCCTTGATCTGCGGATACAGCGACGGGTCGACGGCGAGTACGAGGTCGCGTTTGATCGTCGCGAACTCGTTGATGTAGCCGTTGTGCATGAACAGCCAGCGGTCGTGCCGGAAGGGGTGGCAGTTGGTCTGCTGGACGGCGCTGCCGATCGCCGCGCGGATGTGGGTGAAGAACAGGGGCGAGCTGATGTGGCCCGCGAGTTCGCGGAGGTTCTGGTCGTTCCACGCCGGTTCGACGCTGTGGTAGACACCCGGGGTGTCCGGCGCGCCGTACCAGCCGACGCCGAACCCGTCGCCGTTGGTCGGCTCGGCGCCGAGCCGCGAATGCAGGCTCTGGTCGACGAGCGAGTTGGTCCCCCCGTAGAGCACGTCCTTCATCAGAATCGGGGAACCGGAGTATGCGAGCCAGCGGCACATTTGCCGCTCCTTTCTGTTGGGATATCGGTGGAGTTCACGTGGTTGATCCTGCGGTCGCGGCGAGCCAATCCGGCTCGAGGAACCGTTCGGCGAGCCGTGCGACGAGCTGTTCGAGACAACGGTCCCTTGCCCCACGACTGATCGCAAGCAAGCCTGCACCCGAACTGAGTTAGGCGGACATGCAGGTCCCGCGGTCCCGCGCCTGCACGTACCGCCTGGGGGAGGCGCCGCCGCTCGCAACAACCGGCAGGCGCCGGCGGCCATGCCAGTCCTAGCGGGTCGTTCGAATGCGCGGCCACTCCTCAGCCGACCAGCCCGATCAGACCCTTGATGACCAGCAGTGCCCCCAGAGCAGTGAATCCCCTGACGGCAAACATGTGGGCATTGCGACTCACCCAGCGCTTGGCACGCTCGATCGCGGGCGGCGTCCAGCGGGGAGCGACAAGGAATGCCGCCAGGGGGACCTCGAGCAGCCACATCATCACCAGGTTGAAGCCGATCACCAGCAGCACGGTCGTCGTGGTCGAGTATTTGAGCTTGTGGATGTCGTCGAGACCAGCGAGGTATGAGGCGCCCGGCAGCGTCAGCAGCGCGCCGATGACGAACGTGGTCTTGGCCGACCCCTTGTTCAACTCCCGCTGCCAGCGCGGCAGGCCTTTGTCCGGCTTCGCTGCGTCGCGTGCTCGCCGGCGCTCCCTCCGGCGTTCTTGACGACCTGTGTAGAGGACGAACGCGACCGCCAACGCGATCGCTCCCAGCCCGATGTCGACCGCCGGGCTGATCGTGTTCTCAGTGGTGTTGCTCGCGCTCGAGTTCGACAGCGAGAACACGATCACGAGTCCCAGCGTGATGCTCGTCATGTACGCGCCCAGCAGATAACCGAGCATCAGTCTTTTCGGGCTCGGAAGCAGCAGCATCACCGTCGTCGCGCCGACCAGCGTCGGGTTAAGCGAAGCGGCCAGCGACAAAAGAATGACGTGGCTCATCGCCGTCGAACCGCGGCCGCCGGCCACGGCAGCGAGATGTTCAGGACGGTGCCATGTCCGGGGCTCGAGGCGACCTCGAGCGTGCCGCTAGGTCCTCGATGCGATCGCGGATGTTCTGCACGCCCGCACCCTCGGACGTGCGAGCTGGATCAAACCCCCGACCGTCGTCGGCGACGCAGACGGCCAGCGATCCGTCGTCATAGCGCAATCGGAGCGTCACCTGGGTGCCGCGACCGGCGTATTTTGCCGCGTTCTGAATCGCCTCTGAGCAGGCGAAATAGACAGCCTCCTCGGCTGCTTCGGTGCCACGAGGCGCGCTGCCGATCAGGCGCACATCGACCGTTGCGCGCGCCGCCTGCGCGCGCAACGCTTCTGCGAGGCCGAAGTCGGCAAGCAGCCGAGGGTAGATCCGCGAGCGATGTTGCGCACCGAATCGAGCGCCGCCTGTGCACGAGCTTCCAGCCCGGCGAGCATCTCGACGAGCGCGGGTGGGGTCTCGGGCTCCTCCTGTGCGAGCGCGAGCTTGAGGATCAGCGCCACCAGCTCGTTCTGGACCCCGTCGTGCAGGTCACGCTCCAGCCGCCGCCGATCGTCGGCACGGGGCGCAGCGGCACGATCCCGTGGTGGCCGCCGCGCGTGCATCGGTTGAGAGTCGCCGATCGACAGCACCAGCGACCGCAGCGCGCGGCGCTCGCTGATCTCCTCACGCTCTCCGCGCACGCCAGCGGTTCGGTCGCTCTGCGTGCTCCCCCCGACGGCCAGCTGACCATCAGTTCGCTCGTCAATTTCGCGTTTGGCCATTTTGGGTCCACGTCGGGGATGCGGATCTCCGATGCTGCGCGTCGCCGACGCCCCGATTCCTCGACCATCTTCACGGCAAATGCTTTCCGTGTCGTCGAGCCGCAGAGACGTTCACCCGGGTGATTGATGCTCACGTCGCGAGCTCGACTCGGAGGTGTCCGTCGGTCGCCCTGGCGGGCTCGAAGGCGCCCCGCGGGAAACTCATTGAGTATCCCCAGCGGCGGCGCAGCGCTAATGTAAGGCGCACAGCGATTCCCGATGGGCGCTGGCGGTGCTGGGGGTCGCGTCTTAAGAACGAAACGAGTTCGCGGTCACAAAATGGCCGCAGAGCTGGGTTCGCGGGACCCGGGTCGGTTGCTTGGCCGAGAAAGTCTTTCTCTTGGATGGACCGAAAATCGCTGATCTAGGCCGCGAGCTGGTGGTAGAGCGGACGCGTCGCTCACTCGTGCCTGCAGCGAGTGGCGGTGGGCATGTCGCGGCGTCGGCCTTCCCAAGGCTGGAAATTGCGCGCTCGGACCGGGGTACCGGGTGAGTTCCCAGACGGCGCGCGCCGCTGGTCAGAGCTTGCGGGTGATCGAGCCGAAGCTGATGCTGCCGCGGGTCCACCCTGGGGTGCTGCGCCGGACGCGCTTGCTCGAGCTGCTCAATGATCACGGCGCGTCGGTACTAACGGTGCTCGACGCTGGGGTCGGCTACGGCAAGACGACGCTGGTGCGGTCCTGGTGTACCGAGCGCCCAGAGCCCGTCATCTGGTGACGCTTGACCCGGCTGACGATGATCCGGTGCGGTTGTGGATCCACCTGGCGACGGCCGTGGACCGGCTCGGTCGGGTCTCGGAGGTCGCGCGCTCATGCGTCTCGGCGCCCGCGGTGTGCAGGTCGAGACTGCCGTCGATGAGCTGATGAACGGCCTGGTGACCTATGCGCGCCCGGTGACGATCGTTCTCGACGATCTTCACGCGGTGAGAAGCGAGGCATCGCTGAGTTCGATCGGGTACGCGATTGAACGGCTACCCGCTGGGGCACGCGTGGTTGTGTCGACCCGCTCAGATCCGGCGGTCGGCCTCGGGAAACTGCGCGCCAGCCGGGCGCTCACTGAGGTCCGCGCGCCCGAACTGGCGTTCACGGTGGATGAGGCACGCGAGCTTTTCGTTCGTGAGAGCGTCGGGCTGTCGGGCGAAAGCGTCGATTTGCTAGTCGAGCGCACCGAGGGGTGGCCGGCGGGCCTCTACCTGGCGGCGCTATGGCTTCGCGACCTTGAAGACCCCGACGAGGGTGTGCGGGCGTTCGCTGGTAGCGCCCGGCATCTCGCCGACTATCTGACCTCCGAGGTTCTGACGGCGCTCCCGGCGGAGATCCGGGATTTCTTGGTGCAGACGTCAGTGCTGGGACGCTTCACTCCTGAGCTGTGCGACGCGGTCCTAGGCCGCTACGACTCGGCCGCGGTGCTTGCCGAGCTCGCCCGCTCGAACATGTTCCTGGTCGCGCTAGACGCTCGTGGGCAGTGGTACCGCTATCGCCATCTGTTCCGCGAGCTTCTTCAGCTCGAGCTCGGTCGCGAGGCTGCCCACGAGCTGCGTCGGCGTGCGGCGGAATGGAGCCGAGCACAGCGGCTGATCGAGGACGCGATCGAGTATGCGTCCGCCGCAGGGGACGCCGAGACCGTGGTTGAGTTGCTCCTCGAGACGCATCTCGAGTTCATCTGGGGCGGGCGGATCGGACAGTTCCTTGGTTGGGTGCGGTGGCTGCCTCCCGAGCTACTGATCGAGCACCCTCTGCTGCCGGCAGCTGGAGCCGCCGCGGCGGGCCTACTGGCCCGTCCGGAGATGGAGGTCCAGCGGCTCCTTGCCGTGGCCGAACGCGCGCGGACCCAGCGCCCGCAGGCGTGGTCGCCGTACGTCGAGGCGGTGGTGGAGCTCACACGCACGGAGGTGATCGAGCGGGGTGACGTCGGCGCCGCCGTCGAGCACGCTCGCCGGGCGGTCGCGGCCACCCGCGCGGGCGCTGAAGTCCTCAGCGTGGGGGCCCTCGCGACCCTGTCGCAGGGGCTGTTCTTCGCAGGCGACCTCGATGAGTCGCGCGGGATCGCTGTGCAGGCGATCGAAAGACCCGATGCTCCCGATGACACCAGTAGTTTCGTCGGCAGCCTTGGGTTACTCGCGCTGGTCGATGCCGAGCAAGGGCGAAACGACGCCGCCGAAAGATCGGCTCGTGAGGCAATCGGCTTCGCCCGCCAGCACTTCCAGGCGGACGCTTGGGTCACGTCGCTGGCGCACCTTGGGCTGGCGCTGGCGTGCGTCGCCACGGGACGCCTCGACGAGGCCGAGCGAGAGGCGCTACGCGGCGAGCGCCTGCGACGCTCGCCGCACCCTACCGTTGGTCATGCCCACGCCCTGCTCGTACTCGCAAAAGTCCGGGTGGCGCGATCACGTTTGGCGCCTGCCGCCACCAACCTCGAGCAGGCACGGAGAGCGCTCGCGGAGTTCCCCCATCCGGGCCGCCTGCCGGACCTGGCAGCCGAAGTCGAGCACGAGCTGACCGTGGCCCGAGCGACGGCCGGAAGGGGCCGCCTAGTCGAGGAACTGAGCCCGGCCGAGCTTGGCGTGCTGCGGTGCCTTGCGGCTGGTCAGTCGCGACGCGAGGTCGGTGCGCGGTTGTATATCTCGCTGAACACGGTCAAGTCCCACACCCGCGAGCTGTACCGCAAGCTGGGTGCCACATCCCGGACCGAGGCGGTGGCCCGGGCTGAAGCGCTCGGTCTACTGGAGCGGACCGAATCACCCGGGTGATCCCGGGCCCTGACCACCCAAAGCGCGGCCACCGGCGGGCATGCTGACACTCGAATGTCAGCGCACCGTTACCGCGTTGTCGTCGAGGGAGAGCTCGGGCCGCGCTACGCGTCCGCTTTCGACGGAATGACGCTCTCCGCCGACGACGGCAGGACGGAGATCAGCGGGCCGATCATCGACTCGTCGCACCTCCACGGGCTGCTGGATCGGATCGCCGGCCTCGGCCTGACCGTTCACAGCCTCACCCCTCTCGCTAGCGAGGACGGGGAGGCTGATGCGTCCTCGCACACACAACCCGCCAGGGTCGGCGAGCACGACCTCGGCGCGAATTCGAAGGGACCGACATGACCATTCTCTGGATTCTGCTGGGCATCGTCTACATAGCGTGCTGGATCTACTTCGGGCTGGCGACGTTCCGTAAAGGGCACTACCTGATGTTCTGGATCGGCTTCTTCATCCCCATTCTGTGGATCATCGGTGCCGTGATCGCTCCGACGCAGCGCGCTGCGGCGCGTGCCGCCGCGAGCGGGGCGTAGCGCCTGCCCGGCACGGCACCCCGGGTTCTCGCGGTGGCGTAGTAGGTCGCGGCGCGGCGATAGTGGGCGAGCGCGCTCGTCGGGCTTCCGGCCGCATCGGCTACCCGAGCGGCTGCCTAGGCCGCTCCGGCAGTCGCGGTCCACGCGGTTACCCACGCGCCGATGAGGAGCCGGAGGGTCCCGTCCTACGGGGAATGGGTGGTGGCGGCGGGGGCGGACGCTGGCATCAGGGTTTCTGGATGTGGCCACTTCCACCGGTCGGTCCGCTGTCCTTTGTCTGCGAATGGCCCGCGGCCGGGATCCCGATCACCCGGGTCGAGGTCGATTCAGAGCGATTGCGCGATGCCGCGGCCCGCTCGCGCGAGCTGTTCCCGAACCAGGCCTCCGGGGTTGGGGGCGCCACGTGGTCGCGGAGTTTCGGGACGGCGCAAAGGCTCCCTCGGCAGAACCGAGATTCGTAGCGCCCGGCGAACAAAGCCGCGAGAGAAGCAGCCGCCGTCTGAGCGGATTGGACTCTCAGGTCTCCACCGAAAGGGGGCGGTCATGACCTAGGCCGAGTACACTCAGTGCTAGGCCATTTCACCGCTTGTGCGAAGCGAACTCGCGCAGAGCACCGCCGGCCAAAACTGCCGAACGGCGATCTCACGGACAGTTTCGTCCCCAGCGACGGAAGCGCCGTACCCAAGTGCGTCGGACGCCAAACGTGGCGCCCCGGATCGCATGTCCGTGAAAGGACTCCGTATGCCATTTTTCTTTTTCACCGTCGAGCAGCAGGAGCGTGCGATCGTTGAGCGATTCGGCAAGTTCGTCCGCGTCGCGGGCCCTGGACTCCAGCGCAAATCCCCGTTCGTCGAGAAGGTCGCGGGACGGATGAGTCTGCAGGTCGAGCAGCTGAACGCGGATATCGAGACCAAGACCCAGGACAACGTGTTCGTCGTGGTCAAGCTCGCGATCCAGTACATGGTCGGCGCCGACCAGGACAAGGTCAAGGACGCCTTTTACAAGCTCGACGACCCCGAAGTACAAATGAAGTCCTATGCCTTCGACGTCGTCCGCTCACACATCCCGACGATGGATCTGGACGAGGCATACGCGGATGCGGACACGATCGCCAAGCACATCCAGGACACCCTGCAGACGCAGATGGCGGACTACGGCTACGAGATCATCAAGGCGCTGATCACGAACATCGAACCTGATCAGCGCGTCAAGGACGCGATGAACAACATCAACGCGGCGCGTCGTAACCAGGAGGCCGCGACGGCGCAGGGCGAGGGCGACAAGACGCTTCGGATCAAGAAGGCCGAGGCCGAGTCGGAGTCGATGCGTCTTCACGGCGAGGGGGTAGCTGCCGAGCGGGAGGCGATCGCCCGAGGGCTTAAAGACTCGCTGGCCATTCTCGCCGACGAACAGGGCATCGACCCTAAGGAAGCGATGGGGCTGGTCGCCCTGACGCAATACATGGACACGATTCGATCGGTCGGCGAGCACGGAAACATGACCACGCTCCTGCTCCCACACTCGCCGGCGTCGGTCGGTTCGTTAATGGACCAGGTCCAACAGGGCATGCTCACGGGAAGCCTTGCCGCAGACGCCGCCAAGAGCCGCGGCAATGGCGCAGGCAGGGCGCGGCTGCCATCGCCTGAGACGCCCCCGACGCCTGGCGGTGGCCGGTCCTAGATCGCCGAGTGAGTACCCAGCAGATGTCCGACGGCAGCCAGGAACTGGTCGCGTTCCTCGGAGTACCCGCGGACAGGCGGTTGCTGGACGAGGACGTAGACAGTCTTCCGCCTGCGGAGCAGTACCACGAGCCGGCCGTTACCGCTAATACACATGGCCGGCTCGTCGCAGCGGGATCGCTGCTGACGGGAGTCACCCTGATTGGTGGCTCGGCGTTGCTGATCTATGGCGTTTGGGAGCTTCTATTCAACGGCGGCGGTCCAGTCGCTGCCATCCTTGTCGCGATCGGGATCTTGCTCGTCGGCACGCACTGGGGGTGGGTGCACATCGCGGAATATGCAGGGTTGGTGATCGACGAACATGAGCAACACCAGACCGAGGACCGCCGTGAGGAATGGCTCGCCGCGATTCAGCCGTATCCTCGAATCAGCGTTTCGACTAGCGTGCTCGATGACGCCTCAACGCGGGTGGAGAGTGTCCTGTACCGCCCAGTCCTGACCGCTCAGAACACGTTCGCGTTCGCTCGGGAAACGAAGGCCGAGACGACATACGATGCCGACGCCTCGGCCGAGGTCATCGCCGCGACCGTCGAGACGATGCGGCGCGAAGCCCGGCTTGAAACCGATCGTCTGTGCGAACTCTGGGAGGCGGCGTCGAGCGCCTATGCGGCAGCGATGTTCAGCGCGGCGGATGACCAGCAGCGGCTAGCTGCACGCCGCGCTGCGGCAACGGCGCTGTCCGATCACATAAACGCATCGCTGCTCGAACCACCGCTGGTCGAGTAGGCGATTCCAATCCGGATCCGACGGCCTCGTTTGGCGGCCGGGGAGGCGTCGCCCCGTGGCGGACGACACCAGTCGCCCGCCACTACTCGTCAGCGGCCGTATCGCTGCCTTCCTCCTGCGGGAGTGAATTGACTCCTGTCAACGTGAGTCGTTACTTTCGTGGCGACCGGAAACTGCTACGACTGGGTGCGATTGGTCGACGGCGAGCGCAGTGATGCCAGAGGGGCCGTGGTTGGACGCGAGGCGGAGCTGCTACGCCTCGATCGCTTTCTGGACGAGATGCAGTCCGGGGGCTCGATCGTTTCTGATCGGCGGCCCGGGGATCGGCAAGACCACGCTGTTGGTGACGGCGGCGGACTCGGCGAGGGATCGAAGCATCCGGGTGCTCGCTGCGCGGCCGAGCAGCAGCGCGGCGCAGCGACCATTTGGCGGCTTGATGGATCTCTGCGACGGACTGGGCGAGGCGGAGTTCGCGCCGCTGCCTGCGCCCCGGCGCCGCGGGCTCGAAGCAGCGTTGATGCGTGCCGAGCCCGCGACCGAGCCAGGACCGACGTCGGCCGTGGCGCTAGGCCTGATGGGTGTCGTGCGCGGCTTGGCGGCCGGGGGCCCGGTTGTGATCGCGGTCGACGATTTGCAGTGGCTGGATCGCTCCTCGGCGGAGGCGGTGGCGTTCGTCGCGGGCCGGTTGGCCGGCGCCCGCGTTGGGTTCTTGCTAGCGCTCAGGCGGGTCCCGCGGGGATTCTTGAGGCGGCGCTCTCAGGGGGCGGGATGGAGCGCCTCCAGGTCGGACCGCTGTCGTTTGGCGCGGTGCGGCGGTTGTTGTTCGAGCACCTCGGCCTTTCGGCCCTGCGCCGGGAAGCTGCCGTCCGGCATCCTGCACTTCCGAGGCCACACGGGCATCAATCACGTCCGCTTCCAGGGGAGGATCCCGGGCGCCAACATGCTCGCGCCGGGGAACTACACGCTGACGGCTACTGCGATCGGGCCGACGGGCGTGACTTCGGTAGCACGCTCTCTCAGCTTCACCATCGTCAACGGCTGACCGGTGGGAAGCTAGCTGGATCCCATCGAATCGGCGCGTCAGCAGGACGCGTCCGGGTGGTGAACAGCCCCCGCGAAACGCAAAAAGCCCCGCTGTGCGGGGCTCTTCCAGTGCGCCCGAGAGGACTCGAACCTCCACGGACCATACAGTCCACAAGGCCCTCAACCTTGCGCGTCTACCAATTCCGCCACAGGCGCGTGGGCGGCCAGTATATCCCCGCCTCAGCGCTCTGATCGGCGGCCCGAGCGTGTTCCTTGAGCCGGCCGACCGGGTTGCCGGCTTGAGTCCGTCCGCGGGCCGCGCTAGATTTACGAACACATGTTCGATGCAGGCCCGGTCGGCCGATCCGATCAAGGAGTTCACGCATGGACCTGACCAAACGACAGCAAGAGATCTTCGACTTCATCAAGCGCTACTCGGCCAAGTACGGCTATCCGCCGACGGTGCGCGACATCGGCAAGGCAGTCGGTTTGGCCTCGTCATCGACCGTCCATGCGCACCTGTCAAACCTCGAACGGATCGGGATGCTGCGGCGCGACCCGACCAAGCCGCGCGCGATCGAGCTGCTCGACCGGGCGGCGGCCGGGGTCAAGACGTTCGTCAATCCGGGACTGCCGCTCGTCGGCCACGTCGCCGCTGGTCAGCCCGTGGTCGCGGAGGAGAACATCGAGGAGTACATCCAAACGCCAGCGTTCGCGGGCGGCGAAGACGGCGAGTTCCTGCTCCGGGTCCGGGGCGAGTCGATGAAGGAGGTCGGGATTCTCGAGGACGACCTGGTCGTGGTGCGCCCGCAGGAGACGGCCGAGGACGGCGACATCGTCGTCGCGCTGGTGGGCGAGGAGGCGACCGTCAAGCGGTTCTTCCAGGAGGCCGACCACATCCGACTGCAGCCCGAGAACGCCTCGATGGAGCCAATTCGCAGCCGGGATGTGCGGGTGCTCGGCAGGGTTGTCGGGCTGATGAGGAACATCTCGTGAGCACCCTGGCGCCGGCGCCCCCGAGTGTGCGAGCGGAACGCGACCGCGAGCGGTCGTCGATGCCGCGGACCCTGTTTGATGACCTGGGCGGTGAGCCGACTCTGGACGAGCTGATCGCCGGGGTGTGGGAGGGGCTCACCGCCCATCGCCCGGTCCGCTGCCCGGTCTGTGCGGCGGAGATGAGGCCCCTCTACGAAGCGCACCCACCGCAGCCGGATGATTCGCGCACGGCCCGGATGAGCGAGGCCGGACGCCGAGAAGACCGCATGCCCGAAGGCGGGCGCTGCACGAACTGCGGTACGACGTTGCAGTAAGGCTCGTCCCCGGCGCTATTCTGCAATTCCGCAGGCTGAGCAGTCGCGGAGGTGGAAGCCTTCGAGGAAAGTCCGGACATCACAGGGCAGGGTGGTCAGTAACGCTGACCCGGGGAAACCCGCGGGACAGTGCCACAGAAAAGACACCGCCTAAGCCTGGAGCCGCTGCAGAGCTCCAGGCCGGTAAGGGTGAAATGGTGCGGTAAGAGCGCACCGGCGTCGCGGTGACGCGGCGGCCAGGCAAACCCCACCCGATGCTAGGCCAAGCAGGACCGTTCGTAGGTGACCCGCCAAGGTCCGGGTAGGCCGCTCAGATGGATGACTGCTCTCGACAAGATCCGGCTTAGAGGCCTGCTACGGAGAGGCCCCGCGAGAGCGGGGCTTCTCTAGTTCTGGCGGCTCGGGTTGAGGCCGGTCAGCGTTTGACGCGTCGCCAGAGCCGGCGTGCTGGTCATCCTTCACGGGGGCCAAGGCGGGTTGCGCGAGTGGCCGGCCCGGCGTGCGTGCCGGGCGCTCCCGCGCGGCGAAGAACTCTGCGCCCTCGATGCTGACTCGTGGCACCAACGGATCGAGCCAGCGCGGCATGTACCAGTTGATCTTGCCCATCATCACCATCAGCGCGGGCACCAGCAGGCAGCGCACGACGGTCGCGTCGAGGATCACCGCCACCGCGAGGCCAACGCCGAACTGCTTCACGGTCGGATCGCCGTTGAGCACGAAGCTCCCGAACACGAACACCATGATCAGCGCCGCGGCGGTGATCACCCGCGCGCTCGTGACCAGCCCACGAACCACCGAGGTCTTGTTGTCGTCGCCCGTACTGACGTGCTCCTTTATCTGGCTGACGAGGAAGACCTCGTAATCCATCGACAGACCAAACAGGATCGCGAACATGAACAGCGGCACGTAGGAGACGATCGGCACCGCGCCGCTCAGGCCGATCAGGCCGTTCAACCATCCGTACTGGAAGATCGCGGTCAGCACGCCGTACGAGGCGCCGATCGAAAGCAGGTTCATCACCGCCGCCTTGGGCGGCACGACCACCGTCCTGAACGCCAGGATCAGCAACACGAAGCTGAGCGCGATCACGACGACGATCTGGAGCGGCAACTTGCTCGAGATGTCAGACGCCAGGTCGACGTAGGCGGCGGTGCTGCCGCCGACGTGGGCGGTGATGTCGGTGCCGTGCTCGGCCTTCGGGATCACGTTCGAGCGCAGCGTGTTGACCAGATCGGCGGTCTTGTTCTCGGCCGGGCCGCTTGTCGGGATCGCGTTGAAATAGGCGCCGGTGCCCGACTTGTCGAGCTGGATCGGAGTCGTCGCAGCAACCCCGGGCGTCGCCGCGATGTCCTTTTCGAGCGTCGTCAGACGCGGATCCGACGCGCCGCTCGCCGGCGCCTTCAGTGACACCGCGACCAGCAGCGGTCCGTTGACGCCGGGCCCGAAGTACTTCGAGATCAGGTCGTAGGCGCGCCGCGCGGTCGTCGATGTCGACAGTGCCGCCACGTCCTGTTGCCCCAGGGTCAGAGACAGCAGCGGGATCGTCAATGGGAGCAGGATCGCGAGCGCGGCGATGGATGCGAGCACCGGGTGCGTCGCGACGCGCTTGGCCCATCGCGTGGAGAAGCTCGCACCGCCTTCGGCCTCCGGGCGACGTCGCCGGACCTGGAGGGAGTTGATCCGCGGCCCCAGGATCGCCATCTCGGCCGGGAGCAGTGTGAGTGCCGCCGCCACGGCGACAACGACCGCGATCGCCGCCATCAGCCCGAGTGTCGTGACGAGCGGGATGTTGGCGACGGCCAGCGACACGAGCGCGATCGTCACGGTCCCGCCGGCGAACAACACCGCGCCGCCAGACGTCGCGGTCGCGCGGGCGATCGATTCGTGCAGGTCGAGGCGATCGTCGAGCCCCCGGAAATGGCGGGTGACGATGAACAGCGCGTAGTCGATCCCGACGCCGAGCCCGATCATCGTCGCGAGCGTCGGCGCGACCGTCGGGACGGTCAGGACGTGGCCGAGGATCCGGACGATCGCCAGCGTCGAGAGCAGCGCGAGGATCGCGGTCAAGATCGGCAGCAGCATCGAGGTCACCGTTCCGAAGGTGAGCGTGAGGATCACCATCGCGGCGATGATCCCGATCAGCTCGCTTGACTCGGTCGACGGCTTTGAGACCTTCTGGCCGAGCTGGCCGCCGGTTTCGACCTCGAGCCCCGCCTGCTTGGCGGGTGCTGTCGCGTCGATGATCTGCTGAGCATCTCCCTCCGACAGCGCCCCCGGGCTCTCCGCCAGCGTGACCGACAGATAGCCGGTCGTCTGGTCCTTGCTCAACGCCGACCCGCCCTGCGGCGTGAGCGGGTTGACGACCGCCGCCACGTGCGGATTCTTGGCGACGTCGGCGGCGGCTTGGTCGATGGCGCTCGAATATTTGGCGTCAGTCAGCTTGCCGCTCGGGGCGTGGAGGACGATCGGGCTGGTGCCGTTCGCCTGGTCGGGGAATGATTTCTTGAGCAGGTCGGTGGCCTGCTGGCTGTCGGTTCCGGGCAGCGACAGGTTGTCGTTGGTGTTATCGCCGAGCCCGTGCGACACCGTGACGAGCGCGACCGTGATCACCACCCAGACTCCGACGACTATGAACTTGCGGCGCACGCAGAAACGCCCGACCGCGTGCAGCATCCCGGTCAATGCGCCGTGCTCCCCTCTCGCGTCGCTTCAGGTTGGCGCGCCCAGGTGATGGTCCCGGCCTGCCGCTCGGGTGTCAAGCACCGCCGAGGCACGCGGGCGTGGGACCGCACCGCGGCGCACGCGGTGGCGGAACGGCGCCGCCGGCGCACGCGCAGCCCGGATTGGCTACCCTCCGCCGCCGGCCGGCAGTAAACGTTCGCTGGGAAGGAACCCGGAGGTTGCCTCTATGAGAAGTAAAGCTGGATCGATGCCGCGTGTCGTAGTGCTCGCTGTCGTCGCCGCGCTCGCCGCTTCGGGCGTGGTCGCCGCAACGTCGAGCGCGCTGGCCGCGAGCGGCAGCTCGCACGCCACGAACTCCATGTCGTTGCACCAGGTCACGATCACGCGTGACAGCGCGGGGATCCCGCACATCGTGGCGCGCAACTTCGTCGCGCTCGGGTACGGCGAGGGATACGCGTTCGCGCAGGACAACCTGTGCACGTTTGCCAACGACATCGTGACGCTCGAGGGCGAGCGCTCGAAGTACTTCGGGCCGAACGGGCTCGCGCTGAACTACTCCGCCGGCACGTCGAGCACTAACCTCCAATCGGACCTCTACTGGCGCTACATCCGGGCGAGCGGAATCGCCGCGCGCCAGCTGAGCGGGAAGCTGCCGAACGGCCTCTTGCCCCAGGTTCGCGAGGTCTACACGGGCTTCGTCGACGGCTACAACCTGTATCTGAGGTCCGGAAAGCTGCGCGACCCCGCCTGCAAGGGCAAGCGGTGGCTCCGCCCGATCACGCTCACCGACATGATCCTGCGCGGGATCCAGATCACGACCGAGGGCTCATCCCAGCAGTTCCTCTCCGGGCTTGTTCAGGCCACGCCGCCGACGATGGCTGCGACCGCCACCCGGGCACGGACCGCGACTCACGGGTTCGCCCTGCTTCGGAAGCAGTTCGGACCCGCAGCCGCCCGCCACGCGGGTTCAAACGGCGTCGGCCTCGGAGCGCTCGACACCCGTTCGGGCCATGGCCTGCTGCTCGCCAATCCGCACTTCCCGTGGCGGGGAACGGAGCGCTTCTGGATGGCTCAGCTCGACGTCCCGGGCAGCTACGACGTTGAGGGCGGGACGCTGATGGGCTTCCCGCTGGTTGGGATCGGCTTCAACCGCAACATCGCCTGGACCCACACGGTCTCGACGACGCGGCGGTTCGTCGCCTACCAGCTGCATCTCGTCCCCGGCGATCCGACCAGCTACTACCTGAACGGCAAGCCGACCAAGATGGGCCGCGTGACCGTCAGCGTCAGCTACGGCGGTCACACCGTCAGGCACACCTTCTACACGACGCACTGGGGGCTCGTCGTCGATGTCTCGGCGGTCCCCGGCAACGCCTACATCTGGAACGCGTCGACCGCGTACGCGCTGTATGACGTGACAATGGGCGTCGGCCCGCGCGCCGCCGACCAGTACTTCCGGATGGGACAGGCGACGTCGGTCAAGGACCTCTACGACGTCGAGGCCAAGTGGCTCGCGATCCCGACGTTCAACACGATCGCCGCCGACGACCACGGCAACGCGTACTACGCCGACATCGGCGCGACGCCCGCCGTCAGCCAGGCGGAGATCAACGCCTGCCTGCCGCCCGGAATCCCGACGCTCGTGTACCAGCAGGCGCGGGTGATCACGCTCGACGGCTCGCGAACCTCTTGCGCGCCGGCCAACGTGCCCGGCACCCCGCAGAACGGGATCTTCGGCGCCAAGAGCATGCCGCACCTGTTCCGGCGCGACTACGTCGAGAACTCAAACGACTCGTTCTGGCTCGCCAATCCCGTCGCATCCGCTGACTGGCTTCTCGCCGATCATCGGCCAGAGCGGCACGCAGCAGGGGCTCCGCATGCGGCTCGGGAACGCGATGATCGCGGCCCGCGTCAACGGCACGGACGGGCTGGGAGCGCCGAAGTTCACGATCTCGACCCTGCAGCGGATGTGGGAGAACGACCGCTCGGAGCTCGCGCAGCTGGTGCTGCCGGAGCTCGTGTCGGACTGCCAGGCACACCCGCTCGCGGTCGCCAGCAACGGCCAGACAGTCAACCTGACGTCTGCCTGCGCGGCGCTCGCGGGATACAACGGGACCGGCCAGATCGGCGCGAAGGGAGGGTGGCTGTTCTCAGTCTGGGCCAACCTGGATAGCGACAGCGACTTCTACGCGACGCCGTTCAACCCCGCGCAGCCGCTGACCACGCCGTCGGGGCTGAACACCGGACCGACGGCCACGCCGCTGAAGTGGCTGGCCGACGCGGTCCAGAACCTGCAGGCTCACGGAGTCCCGGTCGACGCGAGCTTCGGCCAGGTGCAGCACGCGCCCCAGTCGACCAAGATCCCGATCCCCGGCTGCACCGGCGACCCGGCGTCGGGTCAGGACCTGGGGTGCTTCGCCGCGATCTACTCCAACGACGGCACGCCGAGCACGTCCGGGCCGCTGAACGCGGCGCCGTACGGGCAGGTCTACGACGGGTCTTCGCTGGTCATGACGACCCAGCTCAACCCAAGCGGTCCTGTCTCTCAGGGGATCCTGACCTACTCGCAGGCGACGGACCCGACCTCGCCGTGGTACGAGAACATGACCAAGCTGTACTCGGAGCGGCGCTGGGTCAACCTGCCGTACACCGCCGGCGCGCTGAAACGCGACCACCCGCGCAAGCCGCTGGTCCTGCTCGCTCCATGAGTTGCGCCGCTGACCGGCGGATAGCCGCTGAGGGCGGCTGTCCGCCGGTGGCGGTTGCCTACACCAGTTATTCGCCGGCGACGCGGTGCAGCGCCTCGCCCTCGAGGCGGTGAAGGTCCCAGTCGTCCAGTCGCTGCGCGCCGAGCCGCGCGTAGAAGTCCAGCGCCGGTTCGTTCCAGTCGAGCACGTTCCACTCCAGCCGCGCGCATCCACGCCCGACCGCGGTCCGTGCGACCTCGCGTAGCAGCACGCCGCCGATCCCGGCGCGCCGATGCTCGGGCCGCACGTAGAGGTCCTCGAGCCAGATCCCCGGCCGGCACTCCCAGGTCGAGAAGGTCCCGTGGAAGAGGGCGAAGCCGGCCGCCTCGCCGTCGAGCTCGGCGATCATCGCCTCGGCCGAGGGCCGAGGCCCGAACAAAGCCTTCCTCAACAGCTCCGGCGTGCCGGTGACCCGCTCTGCAGCGCGCTCATACGTGGCGAGCTCGACGATCAGCGAATGGATCAGCTCGACGTCGGCCTCCGTGGCGGGCCGCAGCGCGACGAGACCAGTCATTCGGCTCTGGCAGCTCGATCTCGCGCTTGAGGATCTTGCCGGTGGGCCCCTTGGGCAGATCGTCGACGAGCCAGACGCGGCGCGGGTATTTGTATGCGGCCACCTGGTCTTTGACGAATGCGCGTAGCTCGTCCGGGGTCGCCTGCGCCCCGTCCTTGAGCGCCACGGCCGCCGCTACCTCCTCGCCGTACTCGTCGTGCGGAACTCCAATCACGGCGGCTTCGCGGACCGCCGGATGCTCGTAGAGCACCTCTTCGATCTCGCGCGGGTAGACGTTGTAACCGCCGCGGATGATCATGTCCTTCTTGCGGTCGACGATGAAGAAGTAGCCGTCCTCGTCGACCCTGCCCATGTCACCGGTGTGCAGCCAACCGTCGTGGATCGTCTCGGCGGTCGCCTCGTCGCGTTTCCAGTACCCCTTCATCACGTTGTGGCCCTTGATCACGATCTCACCGACCTCGCCCTGCGCGACCTCGTTGTCGTCCTCGTCGACGACCTTCATCTCGACCCCGGCGATCGGTGTTCCGATCGAGCCGGGTTTGCGCTCGCGGTCGGGCTGGTTGAACGACGCGACCGGCGAGCTCTCCGACAGGCCGTAGCCCTCGAGAATGATGCAGCCGAACGCGTCCTCGAAGCCCCGCATCAGCTCGACTGGCATCGCCGAGCCGCCCGACGCGCACAGCTGCAGCGACGAGGTGTCGAACGACTCGTGGCCCGGGTGGTGGAGCATCGCCCCGTACATCGTCGGTACGCCCTGGAAGATGTTGACCCGGTCGCGCTGGATGATCTCGAGCGCCTTGCCCGGATCGAAGCGCGGGATCAGCGTCAGCGTCCCGCCCCCGCCAAGCGTCGCGTTCATGCTGCATGTCTGGCCAAACGAGTGAAACAGCGGCAGCGCGCCCAGCGTGACCGCCTCGGAGCCGAATCCGAACATGTCGCGCGAGGACTGCGCGTTGCGAGTGAGGTTTGCATGCGTGAGCTCGGCGCCCTTTGGTGTGCCCGTCGTTCCCGACGTGTAGAGGATCACGGCCGTGGCGTCGTCGCCGACCTCGGCGACGATCGGTGACCGGTTCGGCGGCGCCTACCTGGTGCTCGAACTCGCCGGCCTTGACGAGAAGGCACTCGGCGCCCGCCTGCGCGGCGCCGGCCTGGGCGTCGTCGGCGAAGCCGTCCCACGCGAACAGCAGCTTCGCGCCGGAGTCCTCGAGATAGAACGCCACCTCGCGCTTGCGCAGCAGGACGTTCATTGGCACGACGATCCCGCCGGCCCGCAGCACGCCGTAGTAGACGATCGGGAAGTAGGGGACGTTGGGGAGCATGATCCCGACGCGGTCGCCGGGCTCGAACCCGTGGTCGCGCAGCAGGCCGGCGACGTGAGCGCTCGCGCCGTCGAGCTGGGCGTAGGTCAGGCCGACGTCATCGAGCCTGACCGCGACGCGGCCGGGGTCGCGGGCAGCGGACTCGGTCACGATCGAAGCGAGGTTCATCGGAACCGGTCAGTCCACGATCGAAGCGAGGTTCATCGCAACCCGTCAGTCGCCGATGAAGTTCGCCGGGCGCTTCTGCACGAAGGCGAGCACGCCCTCGGCGAAATCCCGCGAGTCGGCGCGCTCCTGCTGCAGGACGGCCTCGAGCTCGAGCAGCTCCTCGAAGCCCGCGTAAGCGCGATCGTTGATCGTCCGCTTGATCGACGCGTACGACCCGGGGGGCCCAGCGGCGACTCGCGCGGCGAGCTCGGCGACGCGGTCCATCAGCCGGTCGTCGTCGACGACCTCGTTGATCAGGTTCCAGCGTTCGGCGCGCTCGGCCGAGATCCGCTCGCCGAGGTACGCGATCTCGAACGCCCGCGCATGGCCGGCCCTCGCGACCAGGCTCTGCGAGGCACCGCCGTCGAGCCCGAGTCCGATGTTGACGAACGCCATCAGGAAGTACGCCGATCGCGCTGCAACGACGAGGTCCGACGCCAGCGCCAGCGAGCAGCCGATCCCGACCGCGGGTCCGTTGACGGCGGCGATCACCGGCTTGGGGATCGTCCGGACCCGCAGGATCAACGGGTTGTAGACCTCGCGGAGCGCGTCCTGCACGTTCGGCGCCCCGTTGCTCGTCAACTCGCGCTCGGCCTTTAAGTCAGCGCCGGATGAGAACGCCCGGCCCGCGCCGGTCACCACGATCGCTCGAACATCGCTGTCGACGCCAGCCTCATCGAGCGCTGCGGTCAGTTCCCGGCCGAGCTGTTGGGTCCAAGCGTTGAGCGCCTCGGGACGGTTCAACGTGATCGTCGCGACGCGATCCGCGTGCTCGTACTGCACCGTTTCGAGGTTCAACGTGGTCACCGCTGGCCGAGGACAATAGCGCGAGCGCCGTCTCGCGCCCCGTTTGCGACAAGATGTCGCAGCCGATGGACGTGGTGCCGAAGAAGATCACGCGGCCGGTGGGCCGTCTCGGAGCAGCCGCACAGAACGCGCTCGAGGTCGCGCGGTTCGGCGGCCTGACCACCGACGAGCAGCCGTCGCCGTATGAGATCGCGGCCGAGCACAGGGTCTACAAGCTGCGCCACTACTACGACAACGATGATGGCGGCCCACCCGTGCTGCTGATCCCACCGATGATGCTCGCCGCCGAGATCTACGACGTCTCAGCCACGACCAGTGCGGTCACCGTCCTGCGCGACCACGGTGCCGACCCGTGGGTGGTCGACTTCGGGATTCCGGAGCGCGAGGAGGGGGGACTCGAGCGCACGCTCGCGGATCATGTGGTCGCGATCTCCGACGCCGTCGACAAGGTCAAGCAGCAGACGGGACGCAACGTGCACCTGGGCGGCTACTCCCAGGGCGGAATGTTCTGCTACCAGACGGCGGCCTATCGCCGTAACGCGGGCGTCGGCTCCGTGATCACGTTCGGCAGCCCGGTCGACACTCGCCACGGGATGCCGTTCGGTATTCCCGAACAGCTCGCCTCGGGCGCCGCCAACCTGCTCGCCGACCGCGTCTTTCGGGGCTGGGCTTTTCCTGCCTGGGCCAGCCGCACCGGCTTTGTGCTGCTCGATCCGGTCAAGTCGGCGCGCAACCGGCTCGAGTTCGTCCTCCAGCTCCACGACCGCGAGGCGCTGTTGCGTCGCGAGGGCCAGCGGCGGTTCCTCGAAGCCGACGGCTGGGTCGCGTGGCCCGGGCCCGCGCTTGCTGACTTTCTGCAGCAGTTCATCGCCCACAACCGGATGCTCGAGGGCGGGTTCGTGATCGGCGACCGCCTGCTCACGCTCGCGGACATCGCCTGCCCGGTCCTGTCGGTCGTCGGAACGGTCGACGAGATCGCGCCGGCCCGCGGGGTCCGCGCGATCCGGTTCGCCGCGCCGCGCGCAGACGTCTATGAGCTGGCGCTGCACGCGGGCCACTTCGGGTTGGTGGTCGGGTCGACGGCCAACGACGTGACGTGGCCGACGGTCGCCGCGTGGACTCGATGGTGTGATGGCGAGGGTGAGCTGCCCGAGCAGGTAACCGAGGTTCCCGACGACCCGGAGGCCGAGCTCGAGCCGCAGGTTCGTAACCGGGTCGGCTACGGGCTCGAGCTGGCCGGCGGAGTCAGTGCTGGTGTCGCTCGGTCGTTGGCGTTTGCTGCGCGACGGACCGCCCGCGGGATGCGCGAGCTGACGTTCGAGGCGGCCGCACAGCTGCCGCGCCTGGTGCGGCTGGACCAGGTCCAGTCCAACACGCGGATCTCGCTTGGCCTGCTCGTCGAGGAGCGTACGCGGCGCTCGCCCGAGGACATCTTTTTCCTGTTCGAGGATCGGGCCTACAACGCGCGCGAGGTGGGGGAGCGGATCGACAACATCGTCCGCGGGCTGATCGCGATCGGTGTGCGCCAGGGCGAACACGTCGGCGTGCTGATGAGTTCGCGTCCCAGCGCGCTGGCGCTGGTGGTCGCGCTGAACCGGCTCGGTGCCGTGTCCGTTCTGCTGCGTCCCGACGGCGAGGTCGCGCGCGAGGCGACGCTGGGCCAGGTCAACAGGGTGATCGCCGACCCAGAGCGCGCCGCCCAGGCGGCGGGCCTCGGGACGCTTCACACGTTTGTGCTCGGTGGCGGCGGAGGGCCGCGCGACCTTGGGCTCGAGCTGACGACCGATATGGAGCAGATCGACCCGCGCAACGTCCGCCTGCCGAAGTGGTACAGCGCCAACCCGGGGCGGGCCGGCGACCTCGCGTTCATCACGTTCACCGGCCAGGGCGACGGCATGCGGATGAGCCGGATCACGAACCGCCGCTGGGTCACGTCGGCGTTCGGAACCGCGTCGTCGGCGGCGCTTACGTCAAACGACACCGTCTACAGCGTGACGCCGCTGTATCACCCGTCCGGGTTGATGATGAGCGTCGGCGGCGCGATCGCCGGCGGCGCACGGCTCGCGATGGCCACCGCGTTCGATCCATCGACCTTCTGGCAGGAAGTCAGGCGCTACGGGGTGACGGTCGCGACGTATACGTGGACGCTGCTGCACGACCTCGTGTTTGCGGCGTCCGAGCCCGGCGAGCGCCACCACTCGGTCAGGCTGTTCATGGGCTCGGGAATGCCCACCGGGCTGTGGCGGCGGGTGGAGCGGCGGTTTGCGCCCGCCCGCGTGCTCGAGTTCTACGCGTCGACGGAGACGGGGGCGATCCTCGTCAACCTGCGCGACGCCAAGCCCGGCTCGATGGGTCGCCCGCTACCCGGAAGCGCTGCGGTACGGATCGCCGCCTACGACATCGACGCCGGCCAGCTCGTACTCGGCGAGGGCGGGTTCGTGCGGGAATGCGCGACCGATGAGGTCGGGATGCTGCTGGCGCGGTCGCGCGGCGACGCGAGCGTGGCGACGATCGCGCTGCGCGGCGTGTTCGCGCGTGACGACGCGTGGCTCGCGACCGCTGATTTGTTCCGGCGCGACACCGACGGCGATTACTGGCGCCTGGACGGCATCGCCGAGGTGATCCGCTCCCCGGCCGGGCCCGTATTCACGGCTCCGATCCGCGACGCGCTCGCCAGCCTTCTCGCTGTCGACCTCGCGGTCGCCTACGGGATTTCCGGCCCCAACGACGCACAGCTGGCCGTCGCTGCGGTCACGCTCGCCCCCGGTGCCGAGCTCGATGCTCGCGAGGTAACGGAAGCGCTGGCGGCGCTGGACCGCGACCACCGACCGACGCTCGTGCGCGTCGTGGACAAGATCCCGGTCACCACGTGGTACCGGCCGATCACGGCGTCGCTTCGCGAACAGGGCGTACCGGACGAGAGCGACCCGCTGCCGGTCTTCTACCTCGGGCCACGGGCAGACGGGTACCGGCCACTGAGGGCGGCGGACCGCAAGCGCCTGGGTTGAGATCCGCGCGGCGTCAGTCGCTCGTCGGCGGCAGCTCGGGTGAAGCGAGCGTTGACGCGACCGCCTGGTAGGTCTTGCGGTTGAAGACCAGCCCGACGTGGCTGCCGGTGACCTCGATGCAGTTGCCGTATGGAACGAGTGCTGACTGCCAGTGCACGACCCCGTCTTCCTTTGAGTAGATGCTCGTCAGCTGTACTCGATCGCCAGGGAACTGGCCCGTGAAGTCGTCTGCGAAGCGGCAGTCGCAGGCCGTCGTGAGGCACTGCGGCGACCTTGCGCGCCCGGTCCGCAGCAGCCCTTGGCGCACGGCGGCGGCAGCCGCCTGGGTCGGGTAGCTGACCGCGAGCATCTGGCGCAGACCGGCGCCGATCGAGATCGCGTGCGACACGAGCTCCGGGCATCTATGGCCGAGCGCGCGTGCGTAATGACCGCCACGGCTATGACCGATCACTGCGACTCGCCGGCCTGTGCTCGAGTGAAGCTTTCGAACCTGGCCTTCGACCTTGTCCAGCGCTCGGTCAGAGCAGTCGAGGTTGACGACGAAGCCGCACGTGCGCGGCCTGTACCCGATCCGGCGCAGCCAGGCGGCGAGCACGAGCAGCGTCTGATCGCCGCCACCGAAGCCGGGCATCAGCACGACCGGACGGCCGTCTCCGCGCGGCACGCCATGTCCACGAAAGACTGGGTCCAACAGCAACCGCCCTAGTTCGAGCTGCCAGCGAGTCTCGCGCAGGTGATGGCCCCACCAGCGGTCGGTAGGGAGCGGCGGCAGCCCCAGCGGCTGATCCGGGTCGATCGGCGCCGGACCCGGTGTGCGACCCGGGTCAGTTGGCGAGTACATAGGTGCCGGGCGCCTTGGCCTCGGCCTTGTAGGCCGAGTTGCCAAGCTTCTTCGGCGCCGGCGCCAGCTCGCCGGAGCGCTCGGCCAGCCACGCATCCCAGTCGGGCCACCAGCTCCCGGGGACCTGGGGCGTGCGGGCAAGGAACTCCTCGGGCTCCGCCGGCAGCTCGTCGGCGACCCGGAAGCTCGAGCGACTGTCGGGGCTGGGAGGGTTGACCAGAGCCTGGATGTGACCGCTGCGCGACAGCACGAACCGGTGCTTTCCACCGAACAGCAGCGCGCCCTTGTAGGCGCTCTCCCACGGGACGATGTGGTCGCTGAGTCCGGCGACGAAATATGTGTCGACGTCGACCTGGCCAAGATCGACCGGCTCGCCGAGGACCTCGAGCGCTCCCGGATGCTTGAACGAGTCGTCGAGCCCGAGATAGATGAAGTCGCGGTGCAGGCCGGCCGACAGTCGCACCGTGTCCTGGTTCCAGTAGAGGATGTCGAACGCGGGCGGATCCTTGCCGAGCAGGTAGTTGTTGACGACGTAATTCCAGACCAGGTCGTTGGGCCGGAGCCACGTGAACACTCCGGCGAGCGCCTGTCCGTCGAGGTAGCCCTTGCGGGCTGACTCGGCGACTGCAGCCGCTGCGATGTCGCGGCTGGCAAGTGCCGACATGGTTCCCTCGGTGTCGTTGTCGAGCGCACAGACCATCAGCGTCAGGCTCGCAACCTCTCCCAGCTCGGCGGCCGCCGCGAGCTGCCCCAGCAACCCCGCGGTGATGACCCCGCCCGAGCACGCGGCCGCCAGGTTTGCGGCCGGCTGCCCGGTAATCGAAGCGGCCGCGTCGCGGGCCTCCGCCACCGCGCTTGCGTACGTGTCGAGATCGAAGTGCCCCTGTGCCTGCCCCGGGTTGCGCCAGGAGATCGCAAACACCTGCTGCCCCTGGCCGACGTTGTGTTCGATCATGCTGCGACCGGGCGAGATGTCGAGCACGTAGTACTTGTTGATCGTCGGTGGGACGAACAGCAACGGCAGCTCGCGGACCTGCTCGGTCGCGGGCTTGTACTGGATCAGCTCGAACACATCGGTACGCAGCACGACGGACCCCGGCGAGGCCGCCAGATTTCGGCCGACCTCGAACCTGCTCTTGTCGACCGTGGCCGGCAGCCGCGGCGGCGTTCCCAGATCGTGTGCGAACCTCCTCGCGCCGCGGACGAGGTTGCCACCGCCGGTGTTGACCGTCTCCTTGATCACCTCTGGATTCGACCACGGGAAGTTCGTCGGCGCCAGCGCATCGATCACGTTTGTGGCCGCGAGCCTGGCTCGGCGTTCGGCGCGCCAGTCGGTCTGCGCGTCTGACACCAAGCCGTCGACGGTCTCGCCGACCGCCAGGTAACCCTGCAGCACGCGCCGCAACAGCCAGTTGCCCTCCCATGCCGGGTCAGTGAAGCGACGGTCGCCCTTCGCGGGCACCAGCTCGGAGCTGCCGTCGGCCACGCGCCTGAGCTCGGTGGCGAGGCCGCTCGCGCGCGCGGCGACTCGCCGCGGGTGGCGCGCGAGCCCAATACCGACCTTGACGGCAGATCCGGGTGCGACGAACCGCGGTGGACCGCCGGCAGCCGCCTCGGACAGCATCACATCCAGGCCGGAGCGCGCCGCGTCGGCGTTGCGCCGAACGCGTGAGTTTGTCTGTCCTTCCGAGGTGTTCTCGTTCATAGGTGCCGCATACGATTGCAGCCTCGTCCTCGGGGCACCGGTGCGTCAGGAGGTCGGCGTCGCGGCCTGCATCGGATGGTGGAGCTTGGCCTTGAGCTCCGCGAGCTTGGCGTCCACGTCCTCCTTGCGCTGTTTTTCGCGTGACTCCCGCAGTTCCGTGCGGGCTTTCTGCTTTGCCGCGCGCTGAGCGTCCTCGGCTGCCGCGATCTCCAGCTCGACATCGCTCGCCGACCTTCTGACGATCGTGCCTCCGAGGTTGGCCACGACGGCATCGACCGCGACCGGGCTTTGCTCGCTGAGATCGGCGAGCAGGCCGGCGGGCCCGGGGCGGATCGACTTTGAGATGTCGCTCAGTGCCGACTCGGTCTCGTCGGACTCATCCTCGTCGAACAGGGAACCGACGAGCAGCCCGCTCGCTCCGCCGATAAGCACTCCCAGCGGTCCGCCGAGCACGCCGATCAGCAGGCCCACCAGCCCTCCGGTCGCGGTCGCCTCGTAGCCGTCGTGCCCGAACTTGTCCTGTTCGATGATCTTGCCGTCATCGTCACGGGTGACGACCGCGGCAGCGCGCACGGAGACGTCGCCGTGTGCGTCCAGCGCTTTGAGCCGCGCCAGCGCCTCATACGCGTTCGCTTGCTCACTGAACGAGACCGCGATCACGTTCTCTGTGCTGTTCGTCTGCTCGGCCATGCGTCGTCCTTTCTCGGTCCGATCGGCGCCGGGTCACTTGACCATACGGTGCCACCGGGCGGTCGTCCATCCGATAACGGTCGAGCCGTCAGCCATACGGTCTGGTTACAGCGCGGCGCCCGGCGCTCCACGGCACGCGTTGCTCAGGTCTCGCTGGCCGCGGCGGGATGGTCGCGATTGGCCCACCAGTCGCGGAGCACGATCTGAATCGCGGCTGCGGTCGGAATCGCTAAGAGTGCGCCGAGCACTCCGAGCAGCGATGCGCCGGCGAGCACCGAGACGATCGTCACGATCGGGTTCACGTGCAGCGTCCTGCCGTACACCCGCGGTTGCACGACGTAATCCTCGAACCGCTGCCAGACGACGATGAATGCGATCCAAATGAGTGTCGCGGTCGGGAAGCTCACCGGCACGGTCGCGACTGCGACGACGATCGCGCCGAGCGTCGCCCCGACGAGCGGGATCAGGTCGAAGAAACCGACTATGAAGCCCAGCGATAGGGCATACGGGACGCCGAGGATCGTCAGCACGATCCAGGTCGCAACTGTGGCGAGCACGCTGATCACGACGTTGCCGAGCATGTATTCGGCGACCGCCCTGTTGATGTCGATGATCAGCCGCCGGTAGCGCTCCTCGCGCGCGCCGGTCAACGAAAGGCCCATGTTCACGTACTGACGGCCATGGAGGACCAGCAAGAAGGCCAGTGCCAGGACGGTGACCAACTGGCCGATGAAGCTCGCGGCTCGAACCGTGACGTCCTGCAGGGGCCCGACGAGATGTCCGAGCAGCTGTGGCAGCCGGCGCGCATCCTGAACGAGCTTGGCGCTGATGTGGTAGCGGTTGTCGTAGTGCCTGAAGGTCGCGTTGCGACGGAGATCCGCGGCGTATCGCGGTGCGTCGTGAGAGAGCTGCTCGATCTCTTTGACAAGGCTGGGGACGATCACATAGCCGACCAGTGCGACCGTCACGAACAGGACCACGTAGAGGGCGAGGATCACGAGCGAGCGGTGTACGCGGGTGCGGCCGGTGACCGCGTCGACCATCGGCATCAACGTCAGCGCGACGAACAGACTGATGCCGACCAGCCGGACGACCTCGCGGACCCGCCACACGAGGTACAGGGCGATCGCGCACGCGGTCACCATCAACACGGTCCGCACGACGCCGCCGAGCGACGGCGCCGTGAGCCGAACCGCGGTGGGCTTGTCGGCGGCCGGCTGCTGCTCGGCGGGCGTCACGGCGGCGACCATTGTGGCATCGCCAACGGCGCCTGAATTCATGCAGGCGACGCTAAGCCCGCGCGAACAGCGGTCCCATACCCGTCGCGCGCGGCAGCCATACGAATGCGTGCTGACAACGGCTGCGGTAGCGGCATCCCCCGCGCCGGGCCGCGCAGCCCTATGACGCGGGGAGCGTCTCGCCCGAGTAGAGCTTGTGCACCGTCACCGTGCCCGCGGGCGTGGCATTGATGCACAGCTCGCACAGCACGCACTCGTCGAGATGGCGCTGCACGATCTCCAGCCCGTCGTCGCCGACGTGGAAGATGTCGACCGGGCAGACCTCGGCGAGCTTGCGCGCCAGCTCAGCGTCGCCGGCGACCCGTGGGTCGACCTCGACATCGATGAACGTCCCCGCCATCAGATCCGCTCCTTGACCATGTCCGGGATGTCCTCGATCCGCTCCGCGACCGCGATCCCGGCCGCCGCGAGTCGGGCGATCTTCTCGGTCGCCGTGTCCTCCTTGCCCTCGACGATCGTCCCCGCGTGCCCGAAGCTCATCCCGGGCATCTCGTCCATGAAGCGGCCGGCCATGAACGCGACGACCGGCAGCCGCGAGTCGTTGGCCGTCACCCACGCCGCGAGCTCGGCCTCCATCCGGCCGCCGGGCTCGGTGTAGATCACGATCGCCTGGGTCTCGTCGTCGGCCTCGAACAGCGGCATCAGCTCCGCGTAGCTAGAGCCGATGATCGCGTCGCCGCCGATTGAGACGGCGGTCGACTGACCGAGGCCGGCGGCGGTCAGGGTCGAGGACATCTCGGTCGTCATCCCGCCCGAGCGCGACACGACCCCGACGGACCCGGGCGAGTAGGACTTCGCCGCGTCGCGCGCCGGGCCGCCGATCCCACCCATCTTGATCACGTTCGGGACGATGATCCCGAGGCAGTTGGGGCCGATGATCCGCGCGCCGCGCTCGGCGGCGAGCTCGACCATCTCGGCGACGTCGCCGCGCGGAATCCGCTCGGTCACGATCACGACGAGCTTGACGCCGTTCTCGAGCGCCTCGAACACCGCATCCTTGGTGAACGCGGGGGGGACCGTCACGACCGAGCCATCGATCGGCGCGCCGTGGTGCGCGACCGCCTGCGCGACCGTGTCGAACACGGGCACGCCGTGCACGTCCCGTCCCAGGCGGCCGGGCGTCACCCCGCCGACGATCTTGGCGCCCGCGCCGTAATCGAGGCACTCGCGCGTCAGGTTCACCGCCTCGCGGCCGGTGATCCCCTGGACGATGAACGTCGTGTCGGCGTCGACGAGGACGCTCATCCCTGGATCCTCTCGACGGCTCGTCGCGCTGCTTCGTTCAAGGACACGCTGCGATCCGCGTACGAGACGCCGTAGCGCTCGAGGATCTTGAACCCCTCCTCCTCCCACGCACCCGGGATACGGAAGATCGCGATCTTCTCCGCCGGGTCGTAGCCGAGCTCGAGGCACGCCTTGATCACCCCCCGCGCGACGATGTCGACGCGGGTGTTGGACACGATCGACATCATCACCGCGATCTTGTCGACGCCAGGCTTCTGGAGGACGAGCTTGGCCAGGCCGCAGGCCTTGCTGACCGACGGGTTGCCGCCGATCTCGCAGTAGTTGGCCGGGTCTCCGCCGTGCGCGCGGACCGCGTCGAACAGCGTCAGCGAACCTCCGCCGGCACCGATCACCAGCCCGAGGTTGCCGTCGAACTCGGTCACGTTGCCGGCCACGCCGCGATGATCCTGGGCGTCGACCTGCTCGCCGGCGAGCTCGAACGGCGTCGCCTCGCGCGCCTGGCGGGTCTCCTCGTCACCGACACCGAGCTCGTGCAGCAACGATTGCTGACGGGGCCGAGCCTCGTTCTCCATCTCCATGTGGGCGTCGAGCGCGACGAACGAGCCGTCCTCGAGCTCGCCGAGCGGGTTGATCTCGGCCAGCGTCATGTCGTAGGTCAAGAACAGACGTGCGAGCCGGCCGAGGATCGGCGTCAGGCGGTTCAGCGCGCTGCCGCTGATCCCGAGCGACGCGATCACGGACTTCGCCTGCCAATCGGAGAACGGGGTGCGGGTCGAGAAGTGGGCGCGCGCGACGTGGTCGGGGTGCTGCTGCGCGACTTCCTCGATGTCGATGCCGCCCATGTCGGAGAACAGCATCACCGGGCGCTTGCGGATCCCGTCCCAGACGACGCCCGCGTAGTACTCGTGCTTGACTGCCGCGCGCGAGTCGACCAGCACCCCGCGCGGCATGTGGCCGTTGATCTCGAGGTCGAGCACGTGATCGGCGTGCTGAGCGGCTTCGTCGGGCGTGTCGGCGAACTGGACGCCGCCGGCCTTCATCCGTCCGCCCGTCAGTACCTGGGACTTGATCACGACCGGGCCGGCGATCTGCTCGGCGATTCGCCGCGCCTCGTCGGCTGACCTGGCGAACCCGTGCTTGGTGACCGGGATCCCGGCCTTGGCGACGACCGCCCGGGACTCGTACTCGAAGAAACGCATCGGCGGCGGCGGAGGCTACACAACCGCAGCTTCGCTGCCTTGTCAACCAAGTCGCTTGGTCTTATGCAAAACTCTGGTCAACCAAATCTGTAATGACAATTGACTAACTTGTGTATGTGAGGACTATGAATCAGAGCTTCGGAAAAAGGCGATCGGCCACGGTGGCGGCCGCGGTGGCCGCGATGGTGGCCGTGGCCGGATGCGGGGGCTCGTCTGACGCGACGACGAGCTCCAAGGGCGCTGGAGGTTCGAGCGACGCCAAGACCCAGCTGGCGCTGGTCGCGTACTCGACCCCGAAGAAGGCCTACGACGCGCTGACGGCGGCGTTCGCCGCTACGCCAGCGGGCAAGGGCGTCGGCTTCGGCGAGTCGTTCGGCGCCTCCGGATCCCAGAGCCGGGCCGTCGACTCCGGCCAGCCCGCGGACGTGGTCGCATTCTCGACCACGCCCGACATGACGAAGCTGGTCAAGGACGGGATCGTCTCCACGAGCTGGAACGCGAATCCCGAGCAGGGCTTCTCCAGCGACAGCGTCGTCGTGTTCGTTGTCCGCAAGGGCAACCCCAAGCACATCACGAGCTGGGACGACCTGATCAAGCCGGGCGTCCAAGTGATCACTCCCAATCCCTCGACCTCGGGCAGCGCACGCTGGAACATCCTCGCCGCCTACGGCGCGCAGCTCAAGCAGGGCAAGACCCCGGCAGAGGCGCTCGCGTACGTCAAGACGCTGATCACCAAGCACGTCAGCGTCGAGGATTCGAGCGCCAGCGCGGCGCTGCAGACGTTCACCGGCGGCAAGGGAGACGTGCTGCTCGACTACGAGTCGGACGCGATCGCGGCCGAGAAGGCCGGCGACGCGATCCAGTACATCATCCCGACGCAGACGATCCTGATCCAGACGCCGATCGCGGTCACGGCGAAGAGCTCGCACGCCACACAAGCGAAGGCATTTCTGGCCTACCAGTGGTCGCCCGCCGGACAGACGATCTGGGCGCAGCAGGGCTATCGCCCGGTGCTCGCGTCGGTAGCCAAGCAGTACACAAAGCAGTTCCCGGTGCCGGCGCAGCTGTTCACGATCTCCTACCTGGGCGGCTGGACGAAGGTCAAGAAGACGTTCTTCGACCCCTCGAGCGGGTCAGTCACGAAGATCGAGCAGGCCGCGGGGTACCCGGTTGCCTCCAGCTAGCGCATACGCCGCACCTGCGGCGGGCGCGATCCCGCGGCGCCGAGCGCGGGGCGCGCGCCGCGGGGGACTGGGTGTTGGGCTGGTGATGCTCTACCTGAGCGTGATCGTCTTGATCCCGCTCGCGGCGGTGGCGGTCAAGGCGATCAGCCAGAGCCCGGGCAGTTTCTGGGCGTCGGTCACCAATGGGCCGGTGCTGACCGCGCTGGCGGTGACGCTCGGGGCCGCGCTGCTCGTGTCCGCGATCGGAGCGGTGATGGGGACGATCGTCGCCTGGGTGCTGGTCCGCGACGAGTTCCCGGGCAAGCGGATCATCAACTCTCTGATCGACCTCCCGTTCGCGCTGCCGACGATCGTCGCAGGGCTGACGATCCTGGCGTTGTACGGGCCCGACAGCCCGTTCGGCGTCCATCTCGCCTACACGCGGGCGGCCGTGCTGGTCGCGCTGATGTTCGTGACGCTGCCGTTCGTCGTGCGCTCGGTCCAGCCGGTGCTGATCGAGCTCGATCGCGAGGTGGAGGAGGCCGCCGCCTCGCTCGGGGCCTCGAACGTGGTCACGTTCCGGCGGATCATCCTGCCCGCACTGCGCCCGGCGATCGTCTCGGGCGCGGCGCTCGCGTTCGCCCGCTGCGTGGGCGAGATCGGCTCGCTGATCCTGATCGTCGGCAAGGTGCAGATCGCGAGCATCGTGATCTTCGCCGACATCGAATCGGACGCTCCGCAGGCGGCCGCCTCGCTGTCGCTGGTGCTGATCGTCGTGTCGCTGATCGTGCTGGTGCTGATCCGCAGGCTGGGAGGCCGAAGTGCTCATTAGCCGCCGGGCGAGGATCTCCCTGCGCATGGTCGCGCTGCTGTACCTGCTGCTGCTGTTGCTGCTCCCGGTCGGGGTCGTGTTCGCCAAGACGTTCGAGCACGGGGTCGGCGTGGCGTGGAGCTGGATGACGACGCCGGCGGCGGTCAGCGCGTTCTGGTTGTCGTTGACGATGGCGGCGATCGCGGTGCCCCTGAACACCATCTTTGGGATCGGCTGCGCGCTGGTCCTGGTCCGCAGGCGAGGGCGCGCGGCGGCCGTGATCGACGCGCTGATCGACCTTCCGTTCCTGGTCTCGCCGGTGATCGTCGGCCTCGCGCTGACGCTGGTCTACGGGCTCCACGGCTGGTTCGGGAGCTGGTTCACCGATCACGGGATCCAGATCATCTTCGCCCCGGCGGGGATGGCGCTCGCGACCGTGTTCGTGTCACTCCCGTTTGTCGCGCGCGAGGTCGCACCGCTACTGGTCGAGATCGGCGATGAGCAGGAGCAGGCCGCAGCGACGCTCGGAGCTTCGCCCTGGCAGACGTTCTGGCGGGTCACGCTGCCATCGATCCGCTGGGGAGTCGCGTACGGGGTCGTGCTGTCGACCGCCCGGGCGCTCGGAGAGATAGGTGCCGTGCTCGTCGTCTCGTCGCTGGTCGCCGGTCAGACCCTGACGCTGCCGCTGCTCGTCTATGAGCGCGATTCCCAGGTCGGCGCCGGACAGATCACCGGCGCGTACGCGGCAGCCACCGAGCTCGCCATCATGTCGCTGGTCGTCCTGTTGGCGATGACACTGCTGGGCCCGAGGAGGCACAAAGCTCGATGAGAATCGACATCACCAACCTGTCCAAGAGCTTCGGGGACTTCGAGGCGCTGCGGGACGTGTCGCTCGAGGTGCCCGAGGGGTCGCTGACGGCGCTGCTGGGTCCGAGTGGTTCCGGGAAGTCGACGCTGCTGAGGATCGTCGCGGGACTCGAGACGCCGGACTCCGGCAGCGTCTCGATCGACGGCGCAGACGTGTCCCAGGTGCCGGCGCAAAAGCGCGGGATCGGGTTCGTGTTCCAGCACTACGCGGCGTTCACGCACATGAGCGTGCGCGAGAACGTCGCCTTCGGGCTGCGGATCCGCAAGCGTCCGCGCGACGAGATCAACGCGCGCGTCGACGAGCTGCTCGGGCTCGTCGGCCTGACCAAGTGGGCGCAGCAGCGGCCATCGCAGCTATCCGGCGGTCAGCGTCAGCGGATGGCGCTCGCCCGCGCGCTCGCGGTCGAGCCGCGCGTGTTGCTGCTCGACGAGCCCTTCGGTGCGCTCGACGCGACCGTGCGCGCGGAGCTGCGCACGTGGCTGCGCCGGCTGCACGACGAGCAAGGGGTGACGACCGTGCTCGTCACGCACGATCAAGAAGAGGCGATGGAGGTCGCCGACCGGATCGCGGTCATGAACGCGGGCTCGATCGAGCAGGTGGGCTCCCCGCGCGAGATCTACGACAGGCCCGCGTCGGACTTCGTGATGGGGTTCGTCGGACCGGTTAGCAAGCTGGGCGAGAAGCTCGTGCGACCGCACGACGTGACGATCTCGCTCGAAGAGCAGCCCGGCAGCATCGAGGCGATGGTCAGGAGGGTGGTGCACCTCGGGTTTGAGGTGCGGGTCGAGATCGAGCTTCCCGACGGCTCACGGGCGCGGGCCCAGCTGACCCGCTCGCAGGCCGACGAGCTCGAGATCGACCGCGGCGACATCGTCTACGTTCGCCCGCCGGCCGGGGTCGAGCTAGAGCCGTCGCTGCGGGGCGAACTCAGCGCGTAACCCATCGCGCGACCGGGACTCAGCGCGTGACCCAGGCCTCGGGGTCCTCCGCGAGCTTGTCGATCGCCGGCGGCAGCTTCGAGTTGGCGATGTCGGCGATCGTCACGTGCTCGACCACGCGCCGCAGGCTCGCGCGGACCGCGATCCAGACGCGCGGGAGCGTGGTCGAGGTGCCCGCGTAATGTGCCTCCTCGGGCGGACCTCCGCGGACGCTCGCGAGCGGCCCCTCGACCGCCCGGATGATGTCCGCGACGGTCACCTCGTTGGCAGGCCGGGCGAGGCGAAAGCCACCGTCGGCGCCGCGATGGCTGCGCACCAGGCCGGCGTGGCGGAGCTCGCCGAGGATGTTCTCGAGGAAGTTGAGCGGGATCTGCTGGGCGGTCGCGATCCGCTCGGCCTTGACCGGCTTGTCGCCGTCGGCCGCGGCCAGCTCGACCGCCGCGCGGACCGCGTAATCAGCTTTGGCCGAGATTCTCATCGTCGTTAGGCGGTCGCCGGGCTGAAACCGTACGCCTCGGCGAGCTCCGGATCCTTGTCGGCCAGCATCTCGGCCAGCTCGACCATCACCTTGCACTGCTTCCAGGTCGCGTCGTCCTGCATCTTGCCGTCGATCATGTGGACGCCGCGGCCGTCGGGATCGCCTCCAGCACCTTCTTGGCAAACGCGACCTCGTCGGGCGCCGGGCTGAACACTCGCTTGGCGATCTCGATCTGGACCGGGTGCAGCGACCAGGCGCCGATGCAACCGAGCAAGAACGCGGCGCGGAACTGGGTCTCGCAGCCCTCGACGTCGCGGATGTCGCCGTACGGTCCGTAGAAGGGCAGGATCCCGGCCGACGTGCAGGCGTCGACCATGCGCGCGATCGAGTAGTGCCACGGGGTCCTGCTGGGCGGTTGGGCGTGGGGTTTCTGGGTCGTCGGGGTCCGGATCGTTGATCACGCGGTAGCCGGGGTGGCCGCCGCCGACGCGCGTCGTCTTCATCCGCCGCGAGGCGGCCAGATCGGCGGGGCCGAAGCTCATCCCCTGCATCCGCGGGCTGGCGGTCGCGATCTCCTCGAGGTTGACGACCCCCAGCCCGGTCTCGAGGATCGCGTGCACGAGGATCGGGCGCTCGAGCCCGGCGCGGGCCTCGAGCTGGGCGAGCAGGCGATCGACGTAGTGGATGTCCCACGGGCCCTCGACCTTCGGCACCATCACGACCTCGAGTTTGTCGCCGATCTCGGTCACGAGCGTGGTCAGGTCGTCGAGCGCCCACGGCGACTCGAGGCTGTTGATCCGTGTCCACAGCGCGGTCGAGCCGAAGTCGATCTCCTTGCCGATCCTGACCAGCCCCTCGCGCGCGGGCAGCTTGCGATCGACCGGCACCGCGTCCTCGAGGTTGCCGAGCAGGATGTCCGCCTGGGCGGCGAGGTCGGGCAGCTTGGCGGCCATCTTCTCGTTGCTCGGATCGAAGAAATGGATCATCCGCGAGGGCTTGATCGGGATCTCGAGGATTGGCTCCGGGGCGCCGATCGCAAGCGGCTTTCCGAAGTCACGGGGGTTTCGCACGTCTGGTTCTCCTGGTTGGGTGGATTCCAAAGCTACCTGAGGGCCGCGCTGACGGGCTGAACGTATGCTCTGGTCTCGCGATGCAACTACTCAGGAGTACCGAAATGCCCGAAGTCCAGACCGGCCAGGCGGAGCGCGAGGCGTCCGGCGCACACCCCTACGGCCGCTATCTCGAAGAGTTCGAGGTGGGTGCCGTCTACAAGCACTGGCCCGCGAAGACCGTCACCGAGGCCGACGATCACCTGTTCTGCCTGCTGACGATGAACCACCACCCGCTGCACATCAACGACGTCTACGCCGCCCAGTCTCAGCAGGGACGCAACGTCGTCGTCGGCCCGCTCGTCTACTCGCTGGCGCTTGGGATGAGTGTCTCCGATGTGAGTGGCAAGGCAATCGCCAATCTGGCGACCGAGGAGCTCAGCCATCCGGCACCGGTGTTCCATGGCGACACGTTGTTCTGCGAAACGGAGGTGCTCGAGGTCAAGGAGTCGCAGTCGAAGCCCGACCGGGGCACGGTGCGCGTGCACACCCGGGTCCTGAACCAGGATGGGGTCTTGGTGGCTGAATTCAAACGGCTTGTTTTGGTGCCCCGCAAGCAGCCTGGGTGATGGTCCGTTTGTGTACCACGCGGACACTTTGTGAGCACTTTGTGTCCTGCGCGGGTACGCTGTCCGAGCCACCGACACACCCAAGGAGTGCCCCAGAACATGGCCCATACTGCTCCGAAGCACCAAGCGACGACCTCCCATTCCCGTTTAAGGGAGTGGGTAGACGAGATCGCCGCGCTGACCCAGCCCGACGAAATCCACTGGTGCGACGGTTCGCAGGAAGAGTACGACCAGCTGGCCCAGACGTTGATCGACGCCGGCACGCTCGAGCGGCTGTCCGAGGACAAGCATCCGAACTCCTACCTGGCGCTTTCTGACCCCGCCGACGTTGCGCGGGTCGAGGACCGCACGTTCATCTGCTCAAAGACAGAACAAGACGCCGGGCCTAATAACAACTGGTGCGACCCAGCCGAGATGCGCGAGGTTCTCGATCGGCTGTTCAACGGCTCGATGCGCGGCCGCACGATGTACGTGGTTCCGTTCTCGATGGGGCCGCTGGGGTCGCCGATCGCATACATCGGCGTGCAGCTGACGGACTCTGCGTACGTCGCAGCCTCGATGCGGGTTATGACCCGGATGGGCCAGCCGGCGCTCGACATGCTCGGCTCAGATGGCGAGTTCGTGCCGTGCGTGCACTCGGTGGGCGCGCCGCTCGCCGACGGCGCCCACGACGTGCCGTGGCCGTGTAACGCCGACAACAAGTACATCGTCCACTTCCCCGAGGCGCGCGAGATCTGGTCGTTCGGCTCGGGCTACGGCGGCAACGCGCTGCTCGGCAAGAAGTGCTTCGCGCTGCGGATCGCGTCGACGATGGCGCGCGACGAGGGCTGGCTTGCCGAGCACATGCTGATCGTCAAGATCACCTCGCCGGAGGGTGAGGTCAAGTACCTCGCCGGTGCTTTCCCCAGCGCCTGTGGCAAGACGAACCTGGCGATGATGATCCCGACGCTCCCCGGCTGGAAGTTCGAGACGGTCGGCGACGACATCGCATGGATGAAGTTCGGCGATGACGGCCAGCTCTACGCGGTCAACCCGGAGGCGGGCTTCTTCGGCGTCGCGCCCGGGACCGGGATGCGCACGAACCCGAACGCGGTCGAGATGATCAGCCACAATTCGATCTTCACCAACTGCGCCAAGACTGACGATGGCGACGTCTGGTGGGAGGGGCTGACGGGCGAGCCTCCGGCCCACGCGATCGACTGGCGAGGTAACGACTGGACGCCGGAGTCCGACAAGCCCGCCGCGCATCCCAATGCGCGCTTCACGGTCGCCTGCGCCCAGTGCCCCTCGATCGCGCCCGAGTGGCAGGACCCGGCCGGGGTCCCGATCTCAGGGATTCTGCTCGGTGGTCGGCGCGCCACGATCGTGCCGCTCGTGTTCGAAGCGCACGACTTCGAGCACGGCGTGTTCCTCGGCTCGATCATGTCCTCGGAGATGACAGCGGCGGCCGTCGGCGAGGTCGGCAAGCTGCGCTTTGACCCGATGGCGATGCTCCCATTCCTCGGCTACCACATGGGTGACTACTTCGCCTACTGGCTCACGATCGGACGCCGGAAGGACGTCGAGCTGCCGAAGTTCTTCTACGTCAACTGGTTCCGCAAGGACGAGGACGGCAAGTTCATGTGGCCGGGCTTTGGCGAGAACTCGCGCGTGATGGCGTGGATCGTCCGTCGCCTAACCGGCAAGGCCGAGGCCGTCGAAACGCCGATCGGGCTGCTGCCCGCGAGCGGCGAGATCAACACCGACGGTCTCGACGTGAGCGCCGAGACGATGGCGCAACTGCTCGAGATCGACGCCGAAGGCTGGATCGCTCAGCTGCCGCAGATCAGGGCGCACTACGCCAAGTTCGGCGACAAGCTGCCGCCGGAGCTGCACGCCCAGCTCGATTCGCTCGAGCGCCGGCTCGCCAGCTGACGGAAACTCTTATCTGATCGCGCTCTACTCTGGGGGCGATGGCGCTCGCGTTCATCCCCTCGGATGCGGCGATGCTGGCCGTGCAGGCAGGCTGCGTCGCGGTGCCGCGCAAGCCACCCGAGGTGCCGTGGATCCAGCGCCTGTCCGGTCCGGCCTGGGCGCTGATCCCGATCGGGTCGATCATCGGCGTGATCTTCGCGATCCGCTACGTGTCGAGCACCGCGACCGGGCTGACGTACCTCGCCCTGGTCGCGATTCCAATCCTCGCGGCTGCGGCGCTCGGCTGGGCGGCGCGCGGCTCCAAGCCGTGGGCAGCGCTGCTGGCGGTACCGCTGTTCGTGGTCGCCTGGACCAGCCGCACGACGCTGACCGGCGAGGCGGCGGCGACGCTGCTGTCGGCGCTCAGCTGCGTGACGCTGGGCGTCCTGCTGGCGGCGGTCACGCCGCCGGGGTGGCTGAAGCTCGGGATCCTCGCGATGGCCGTCGCCGACACATGGCTGGTCCTGTCCGATCTTCTCCAGGCGCCGAATTCGACGCTCATCGCGGCCGCTCCCGGCGGCGGCTTGCCGCAGCTGCAGTCAGAGCTGTTCGGCAGCGTCTCGATGGGCTATGGCGACCTGTTCGTGGCGGCCGTGCTGGGAGCCGTGCTGGCGCGAGAAGAGCGGCGCCAGTGGCCGGTGGCGCTGCTGACGCTGGTGCTCGCCGCCGCCTTTGACCTGCTGTTCTTCTTCCTCAACGAGCTGCCCGCGACCGTGCCGGTCGCACTGGCACTGATCTTCAGCGAGGCGTACGTGTATTGGCGCCGGCGGCGGCGCGCGCCTAGTGCTGACCTTCGTCCGTCGACGCCGGCGGACGCGATTCCTCGGCCAGCGAGGTGATCGCCAGCTGCCCGCGGGCGGCCTCCTCGAGCACCTCGGTCGCCTCCTCCGCTGAGCGCGAGTAGAGCTCGACCAGCAGGTGGACGACGATCCGGTCCTCGTCGTGCTTGTGGAAGCGGACGTGGGTGAAGAATTCGCGCGTTCCGTGGTCGCCGAACGCGGCGTAGCTGAGTGCATCGCCGGCCTCGGGACCGGAGCAGGTCTCGACGTCGTCGGCGTCGACCGTGACCGTGCACGAGGCGACCCACGGGGTGCCGGCGATCATCCGCTCCCAGCGATCCTCGATCGGCTCGACGCGCCCGTTGTGAAAGCCCAGGTGGGGCTGGTCGTGCATGCACTCGAGGCACTGAACGACCGCCTCCTGCATCTCGTCGACCACCTCGCCCTTCTCGCCGGTCTCCGGATCGACACGGTGGATGCCCTCGTAATGCACCTGCACTTCCAGGTTCTGTGACCAGCAGCGGTAGCAACGCAGCCAGCTGCGGACCTCGGTTGAGCCCTCCATCGGTGTTGATTCTAGGACGGTCTGGGAAGTGCCCGTGCTGGGTGCTCGGAACGCTTGAGTCCACAGCGGACTCAACGGCTCCAAACGGCGCTAGCCGAACGTGAAGTCGTACGCGCTGATCCCCGGCGGGATCTGGAGCGTGAACGTGTGCTGCTCGGCGCTCGGGAACGAGATCAGCCCGTACAGGCGCTGCCCGCTGACGGTTACGTAGCTGTCGTGGACGTCGGCGCCGGAGTCGGCGGCCGAGATCGGACGGCCATCGAGCAGCACCCGCAGCCGTCGCGGGACGTTGCCCGCAGAGGTGAGCACCAGGTACACGTGCGCGGCCTGGAAGCGGCCGGTGATCGTGTCTCCGATCGAGGCCGGTGTCGCCGACTCGCTGGTGACGTTCCAGATCCCGTGCAGGCCGAACACGTTCAGGCTCGGGTCGATCACGCCGGGGTAGAAGTGGGCGCCGGACTTCAGCGGCTGGGCGAACCCCTGCGCGCGCACCGGGTCCAGATAGGTCTCGGGGGTATCGAGTCCGGCCGAGGCCATGATCGCGTGCGCGGTCATTGGAGGCGGCAGGTTGCGGGCGCCGGATTCGTAAAGCAGCTGCCGCACGGCCGCCTCGTCCTGCTTGTAGTCACCTTCGCCGAACTGGGTGTGGCGGACCTCCCCCTGGGCGTCGATGTAGTACTCGGCCGGCCAGTATTGGTTCTGGTAGGCGTTCCAGGTGCCGTAGAGGTTGTCCTGCACGACCGGGTACTTGATGCCGTCTGAGTGAATCGCCTGCTGCACGTTGCCCGCCTCCTGCTCGAACGTGAACTCGGGCGTCTCAATCCCGACCACGTCGAGCCCGTAGCGGTGGTAGGTCGCATAAAGGCCCTTGACGAACGGCAGCGTACGGAGGCAGTTGATGCACGTGTAGGTCCAGAAATCGATCAGCACCACGTGTCCTCGCAGCTCCCGGATGCTCAACGGCCGGTCGCCGGGAGTGTTGAACCACTGCTGGGTCTTGGTGAAGTTGGGCGCGAAGCCGAGCTTCGGCAGCGACGGCGTCTTGACGCCCGGAATCGAGACGCCGACCTCGTCGGCGACCGGCGTCGCGTGCGCCTGCTGCTGGCGGACGGCGAACCGCGACTTCGGGCGTAGCGACGCGAGCCGATTCTGGATCGCGCTCGAGTTCTCGAGCGAGCGGGTGGGGTCGACCAGAACCGCCGGCAGGCTCGTGTCCTTGGCGAGCGCCTCCTCGAACCGCACGTCGACGTTGAAGATCATCAGCACGCCGGTCAGCAGCAGCACGGCGCCGAGCGAGCGCTCCACGACGTGACCGCGCGCGTGGCGCCGCACGCGGTCGAGCACGGCGCGGCCGCCCAGCCCGTACAGGAGCATCACCGAGCTCAGCCCCGCGGCGAACGCAAGCGCGACCAGGACCACCTGGGCCGAGGCGCCGTTCGACGCGCTGACGGAGGTGACTGCCGCGAGGATCGGACCTGCGCACGGTGCACAGACGAACCCGAGCGCGCCGCCGACCGCCAGGCCCGACCAGAAGCCGGTACCCCGGGTCTTGGGCCCGAAACGCGCCAGCCGCGAGAGGGGCGCCTGGATGCGCTCGGCGAGCTCAGGGATCAGTAGCACGACGCCGAAGCCGATCAGCACGATGATCGCCAGCGAGCGCGCCGCGCCGCTCGCGAGCCCGATGCCCTTGACCAGCTGCGCGAGTGCGACGATCGCGATCGTGAACGTCACCGCCAGTCCGACCACGATCCCGATCGGTCTGCGCCGCCCACCAACGGCGCTGGCAGAAAGCAGCGCCGGAACGACCGGCAACACGCACGGCGTGATCGCGGTCCCGGCGCCCGCCACGAACGCGAACAACATCAGCAGCAGCATGTGCGCCTCAGATCATGCTCACAAAAGCTTGCGATCGCGTTAACCGATGCCCGCCGGCGCGGTTAACCGCCGATCGCGGACATACTGCGCGCCGGCTGGATGAAGCCGGGCTCGCCGATGTGGTGCTTGAGCTCCTTGCGCCACACGGCCGCTCGGATGATCGTCTCGAGCTCGGCGTCGTCGGCGCCCTCGCGCAGCGGCGCCCGGAGGTCGGTCTCGTTGAGCGAGAACAGGCATGTGCGCAGGCGCCCGTCGGCGGTCAGCCGGACGCGGTTGCAGTCGGCGCAGAACGGCTCCGAAACGGGGTTGATGAAGCCGATCCGCCCATGGCCGTCGGCGAACCGGTAGACGCGCGCGGTGGCGCTCGGTTCGCGCGGCTCAGGCTCCAGAGGATGGACAGCGTGGATCGCATCCCTGATCTCGGCTCCGGTCAGCACCTGGTCCCGCGTCCAGGCGCGGTCGGCGTCGAGCGGCATGAACTCGATGAACCGAATCTCGTACGGGGTGCGTCGGGCGAGCTCGGCGAACGGCAACACCTCCTGCTCGGTGAACCCGCGCATCGCGACCGCGTTGACCTTGATCGGGTGCGCCTCCGGGAAGCTGGCGAGCAGGTCGAGCCCGCGCAGCACCTGGTCGAGCGCGTCGCGTCTGGTGAGCTCGTAGAAGCGATCGCGCTGGAGCGAATCGACCGACACGTTGAAGCGGGCGATCCCGGCTTCGACGAGTCGTTCGGCGTCGCGCTCGAGCAGGAAGCCGTTGGTGGTGACCGACACCTCGTGTAGGCCGTCGATCTTCGTCAGCATCGCGGCGAGCTCCGGAAATCCGCGCCTGACGAGCGGCTCGCCGCCGGTCAGCCGCAGGTCCTTGATCCCGATCGACGCGAACACCGAAACCAAGCGAGCGATCTCCTCGAAGGTCAGAATCTCCGAGCGCTCGAGCCACGGCAGGCCCTCGGCCGGCATGCAGTACTGGCATCTGAAGTTGCAGCGGTCGGTGACGGAGACGCGCAGGTCCTCGATCAGGCGACCGTGCCCGTCACGTAGCGGTTCGCTCCTCACCTACTCAAGGCTACTCTTCCCGAACATGCGCCTCGCGCCGGGAATCGCGCTCCTATGCAGCGCATATGCACTGGCGGGCTGCGGCGCGAGCGCCCATCAACAGGTCGAGGCCAAGGTTCAGGAGTTCGCGCACGCGACCGCAAATCGCGATTACACGGCGCTGTGCAGCGACGTGCTCGCGCCGGCGCTCGTCGCTCACTTGACGGCCGCGGGATTGAGCTGTCAGCAGGCGATGCGGGTGTTCGTCTCGAGCGTTCAGAACCCGTCGATCAGCGTTTCGAGGGTCACCGTCCACGGTTCGACGGCGTCTGCCATCGTGCTCGCCACCGCGACCGGTCAGCCGGCCGCGCTGGAATCGATCCAGCTCGTGAACACCAACGCACGGATGGCGTCTCGCGTCGCTCGCCTCGCCGCGGTGACCCGCATACCGGCGTTGGCATTGGCGGCCTCGCCGCGGTGACCCGTCAGCCCGGCTGGTCGGCCGCGAACAGCGCGTAGGCGAGCATGTCCTGGCGTTCGTCGCCGTGGCGCATGTAGGACCGCAGCAGCGCCTCATACGTGAACCCGGAGCGCTCGGCGACCCGCTGCGAGCGCTCGTTCCCCGTGGCCGCGAGCAGGCTGATCCGCTCCAGTCCGAGCGCGCGAAACCCCCAGCTGCAGATCAGCCCGACCGCCCGGGTGGTGTGACCCTCGCCGCGCGCCTCGCGTGCCAGCCAGTAGCCGACCTCGGCGCGCTGGTGCTCCCAGGCGATCCGCATCAGCGAGATCGAACCCAGTAACTCGCCGTTGGGCGCACGGACGATCGCGAACGCGGCGGCGAGCCCGGCGAACGCCATGTCGTAGCGCTGCTGGAGGTAGCGCCGCGCGTCGGCTTCGGTGTAGTTGGCAGGCACACGCGTCCAGCGCGAGATCTCTGGATCCTGGCAGGCCGCGACGAGCGGCCATAGGTCCGAGTCCCGCCACGACCTGAGCGCCGTCGGGCCATCGATCAGCGGCTCGGCGGGCGGCACGATCCGGCGGGCGGCTGTCGCGCGGCGGTCAACCACTGGCTCGCTCCTCGAGCGCCCGCTGCAATGTCGCGACGTCAGCGCCCGGGTCCTGGTCGGCGAGCCAGCGCTCCGCCTCGCGGCGTCCGCCGACTGCCCGCAGTCCGCGCTCGCCGTACTCGGTCGCGAAGTCGGCCAGCGCGTGCATCCGGCGACTGTGGACGCGCCGCGCGTGAAGGTCGAGCGACGCGTGGTGCGTCGTCGAGCGCCTCGACGAGCTGATCGATCCCCGACGCCGGCGGCAGCGACGACACCGCCAGCACGGCGGTGGTCGGACTGTCCAACGCTTGCAAGGCGGCTTGCAGATCCGACAGCGTGCGCGTCGCGACCCGCCCGAGGTCCGCCTTGGTGACGACCAGCACGTTAGGGATCTCCATGATCCCTGACTTCAGGAACTGCAGCACGTCGCCGGCCCCGGGCTGCACCACGACCGCGACCGTGTCGGCCACGTCGGCGACTTCGGTCTCGGATTGGCCGACTCCGACGGTCTCGATCACCACCAAGTCGAACGCGACCGCGAGCGCGCCCGCCGCCGCGCGCGTCGCCGGCGCCAATCCACCCAGCCGGCCGTCGGCCGCGGTAGAGCGGATGAACACGCCGTTGTCTCCCGGCTGTCGCTCGATCCTGGCCCGGTCGCCGAGCAACGCTCCGCCAGAGCGGCGCGAGCTTGGGTCGACCGCGAGCACTGCGACCGTCCGACGACCGTCACGCCAGTGAGCGACGAGTCTCGACAGCAGCGACGACTTCCCCACGCCCGGCGGCCCGGTGATGCCGATGATCTGCCCGCGCGGCTCGAAGCCGAGCGCGGTGGGGGAGGTGGACTGCAGTAGCGCTCGGGTCTGCTGAGTTGCGTCCGGGCTGCGGCTTTCGACAAGGTTCAGTACCGCCGCCGCAGCGCTGACGTCCCGGTCGCGCAGGCGGGCACCGAGCTCACGTCCGTCGGGGCGGTCCGGGTTCAAGCGGGGGTTTGCACCCCGTGGCGCTCGCCCACCAACGCGACGATGTCGCGGACCATCCGGTTGAGGTCCCAGTCCTTCGGCGTGTAGACGGCGGCGACGCCGGCCTCACGGAGCGCGCGGGCATCGGCCTCCGGGATGATCCCGCCGACGACCACCGGCACGTCGTCGACGCCCGCCTCGGCCAGCGCCTGGAGCACGGCGGGGATCAGCTCCGCCGTGCGAGCCCGACAGGATCGAGAGACCGATCACGTGCACGCCCTCCTGGGCAGCCGAGCTGGCGATCTGTGACGGGGTGAGGCGGATGCCCTCATAGACCACGTCCATGCCCGCGTCCCTGGCCCGGACGGCGATCTGCTCGGCGCCGTTGGAATGACCATCGAGGCCGGGCTTTCCGACCAGGAACTTGAGTCGTCGGCCGAGCGCTTCGCTGACTCGCTCGACGTCCTCGCGCAGCTCGGCGAGCGCTTCGCTGCTGACGGCGGCCGCCTCGCCGACGCCGGTGGGGGCGCGGTACTCGCCGAACACGTCGCGCAGCGTCTGCGCCCACTCGCCGGTCGTCGCTCCGGCCCGCGCGGTCGCGATCGTCGTGGGCATGATGTTCTCGCCGTCGTCGCGCGCGACGCGCGCGAGCTCCGCCAGCGCTCGATCGACCGCGTTCTGGTCGCGCTCGGAGCGCCAGCGCGCGACGGCCTCGCGCCGCTCGGTCTCGATCTCGGGGTCGACGACGAGGATCCCGCCGTCCGCGTCCTCAACGAGCGGCGAGCGTTCAGTCGTCGTGAAGCGGTTCATCCCGACGATCGTCAGCTCGCCAGACTCGATCCGCCGCCAGCGCTCGCGGTGGGACTCGACCAGCGCGGCCTTCATGTAGTCGACCGCCTCGACAGCGCCGCCGAGCTCGGCGACGTGTCCCATCTCCTTGCGGGCGCCGTCGACCAGCTCCGCCACGAGTCCCTCCATGACCTTCGAACCTTCGAAGATGTCGGGGTACTCGAGCAGGTCGGTCTCGTACGCGAGCACCTGCTGGAGTCGCAGCGACCACTGCTGATCCCATGGTCGCGGCAGGCCGAGCGCCTCGTTCCAGGCGGGCAACTGGATCGCCCGCGCCCGAGCGTCACGGCCGAGCGTCACGCCCAGCGCCTCGAGCGCGATCCGGTAGACGTTGTTTTCGGGCTGCGCCTCGGTCAGTCCCAGCGAGTTGACCTGGACGCCGTAACGAAATCGCCGTTGCTTGTCATCCTGTACGTCGTAGCGGTCGCGGCCCAACTCGTCCCACAGCTCGGCCATCGCGCGCAGCTTCGCGTGCTCCTCGATGAACCGGACGCCTGCGTTGACGAAGAACGAGATCCTCCCGAAGACGTCGCCCATCATCTGCTGCGGGACGCGCTCGCGGACCGCGTCGAGCACCGCGATCGCGTTCGAGATCGCGTAAGCGATCTCCTGCACTGGGGTCGCGCCGGCTTCCTGCAGGTGATAGGAGCAGATGTTGATCGGGTTCCACTTCGGGATCTGCTTGACCGTGTAGGCGATCGTGTCGGCGATCAGGCGCATGCTCGGGCCTGGGGGGAACGCGTACGTGCCGCGGCTCAGGTACTCCTTGAGGATGTCGTTCTGAGTCGTGCCCTGGAGCTGGCGGGCTTCGACTCGCTGGTCCTCGGCGGCGACCACGTACAGCGCCAGCAGCCAGGCCGCGGTGGCGTTGATCGTCATCGACGTGTTCATCTGGGCGAGCGGGATTCGCGTCCAAGAGGGTCCGCATGTCGCCAAGGTCGGCGACCGAGACGCCGACCTTGCCGACCTCCCCGCGCGCGAGCTCGTGATCGGGGTCATAGCCGGTCTGCGTTGGGAGGTCGAACGCGATCGAGAGGCCGGTCTGGCCCTTTTCGAGGTTGCGCCGATAGAGCTCGTTCGAGCGCTTGGCGTCCGAATGACCCGCGTAGGTGCGCATCATCCAGGGCCGGTCGCGCTCGGGCAGCCGAGCCGAAGGGGTCTCCGACATGGCGCCATTGTATGAGGCGAGGCTCACGCCCCGATCATGCGACTCGCGCGCCGATCATGCGACAATGAGGCCCAAGTCCTGATGCCAGATCAGAGCTCAGCCGCATCGGAGCACGCGATACTCCAGGAGATCACGGCTCCCCTCCAGAAGCTGCCAGACGATCCAGTCGCCGCAGTTCACGCCGATTTCCCGGTTGCGCTGCGGGGGTACGATCGCTTGGCGGTCGACGCGTACGTGCAGCAAACGAGCCAGCTGGTGGCCGAGCTGCAGGCGACCCGCTCACCCGAGGCCGCGGTCCGCAAGGCGCTCGAGCGGGTCGGCGAGCAGATCTCGGGCATTCTGCAGCGCGCGCACTCGACCGCCGAGGAGATCACCGCACAATCGCGAGCGGAGGCCGAGGATCGCCTCCAGCACGCGCGCGAAGAGGCGGCCGAGATCGTCGCCGACGCGCACCAGCGGGTCAAGGATCTGGACGCCGACACGGACCGGATCTGGATCGAGCGTCACCGGATCGTCGACGATGCGCGCGAGCTCGCCCAGCAGCTGGCCGCGCTCGCCGACGCGGCCGTCGAGCGCTTCCCGGAGGCCGAGCCTGAGGCTCCAGCCGAGTCAGAGGCTCCGGTCGAGCCAGAGGAGTCGGAGACCGAGCTCTACGACGACGAGCAGGAGGCAACCGCCGTGGCCGATGGCGACGCCGAGGCGACGGACCACACCCGGGAGGACGATGTCGAGGCGACGACCCGGATGGAGCCCGAGGATGTCGAGGCCACGACGCGTATGCAAGCGGTCGATCCGAACTTCGCCGCCCGCGGAAGACGCACCGGACGGCTAGCCAGTCGTAGCCAGATCAACCAACGTGCGCGTGATCGATCTCATGCACGTCGGTCGCGAACGCGTGATCGGGTGCTGGCAGGTGGACGATGTCCTGGTCGACCCCGGCCCGGGGTCGTGTCTGCCGACCCTGATCGAGGCGGTGGGCGACCAGCCGCCGCGCGCGCTGCTGCTGACCCATATCCACCTCGACCACGCCGGCGCCAGCGGTGCGCTCGTGGAGCGGTGGCCGCAACTCGAGGTTTATGTCCATGAGCGGGGCGCTCCGCACATGATCGATCCGAGCAGGCTGCTGGAGAGCGCCAGACGGCTGTATGGCGATGACATGGACAGCCTGTGGGGTGAGACGCTTCCGGTCCCGGAGCGCAACCTGGTGGTGCTGAGCGGCGGCGAGCGGGTGCTTGGCGGCGCGTTTGAGGTCGCCTACACCCCGGGGCACGCATCCCACCACGTCTCCTATCTGCACGACGGGGTCGCGTTCGTGGGCGACGTCGGAGGTGTGCGGATCCCGCCGGCTCCGTTCACGATCCCGCCGACCCCTCCCCCGGACATCGACGTCGAGACCTGGCACGAGTCGATCGCGATCATCCGCGCGTGGCGGCCGCAGCAGCTGGCGATGACCCATTTCGGATCAAGCGACGGCGTCGAAAACCAACTGGGGCAACTCGAAGCGCGTCTGGATGAGTATTCGAAGCTCGCCAGAGACGCGGGGCGGGACGCATTTATCGCCACGGTGCAGGAACAAATACTCCGCGAGGGCGGTCCCGACCTGACCAAGATGTACGAGCAGGCGGCACCGATCGAGCAGTTGTACGCCGGCTACGAGCGCTACTGGCGCAAGCGCGGTTGAGATCTCGGGCTGGCAGCGGGGAGGAGGGCTGGAGTATTCTGGCGATGATGTCGCAGACGGTGGAGTTGCCCCGCGTCCAGGGACCGGGAAGCGGGCTGGGAGGTCTTTGGCGCGTCGTCGTCCTCAACGACGACTTCAATACCTTTGACCACGTGGCGGAGACGCTCGCGGGAGTGATCCCCGGGATGACGCTCGCCGACGGCTATCGGATCGCCGACAAGATCCACAACCGGGGCTGCGCGATCGTCTGGAGCGGACCGCGCGAGGACGCGGAGCAGTACTGGGAGAGCCTCGACGACGCCGGGCTGACGATGGCGCCGCTCGAGTCCGGCTAGGGCCGATCTGGATCTCGGCGCAGGGGCCGGCGCCTTCGCGGGCCTCAGACGGCGCCCGGAAGCGACTTGCCGGTCCCCGACGGGACCGTCTTGGCCGCCTGGCGCTCGGGGCTGATCCGAACCACGTTCCAGATCAGACCGAGCTTCTCGAGCACGATGATCAGCAGACCAGTTGGGTCGGCGAGCTTCTCCCAGAAACGCAGTCCGTGGAACGCCGAGGTCGGGAAAGCGTGATGGTTGTGATGCCACGCCTCGCCCATCGAGATCGGCGCCAGCCAGAAGACGTTGCGCGACTCGTCGTCGATATCGAAGCGCTTGCGCCCGAAGAAGTGGCACACACTGTTGATCGACCAGGTCACGTGGTGCAGCAAGAAGACGCGCACGAAGCCGCCCCACAGAAGCGCGGTCAACGCCGTTCCGAGCCCGCCTCCGACGATCCAACCGAGCGCGAACGGGATCGCGAAACCCAGCACCACCCAGAGCCAGAACAGCCGATCGACCACACGCACGGCGCGATCCTTCAGTAGGTCGGACGCGAAGCGCTCGCGCTCAGCGATTCCAACGCTCTCGAACAGCCACCCGACGTGCGCGTGCCATAGCCCCTTGACGGCACCGACGAAGCCCGGGCCCGCTCAGATGCGGTGAGTGCGGATCGCCATCCTGGTCGGTGAACGCGTGGTGCTTGCGGTGGTCGGCCACCCAGGTGATCACCGACCCCTCGACCGCCATCGAGCCGAACACGGCGACGATCGCGCGGAACGCGCTCGACGATTGGAAGGCGCGGTGCGTGAACATCCGGTGGAAGCCGAGCGTGACCCCGAACCCGGAGATGAAGTAGAGGCCGATCAGCAGGCCCAAGCTCGAGCGGCCCGATCGCGTGGTTCCACAACAGCACGATCGCCACCGCGACGCCGACGAGCGGCATCGGCACGCCGATCAGATTCGCGATTTTGTGAGCCCGGCTCATGCGGGAATCAGAGGATACGTTGGTCTGGCGCAAGATTCTCTTAACCTAGTAAGTACCCGCCATTGGGAACTTATGCGCTTGGTATGAATCGTGGCTGACCAGCCCTGGCACGAACTTCCGCCCGAGATTGTCGAAGTCCTGCGCCCGGCTCTCCCCGACGTCACCAACGAGATCATCGAGGCGGTCGCGACCGTCCCCGCCTACTCACGTCCGCTCGAGGGGCCGTTCGGCGATGGCGTCCGGCAGGGCGTGCGGGAAGCCCTGCGCCACTTCTTGGCTGAGGTCGAGGCGGGCGGCAACGTCACCCGCCCAGATGTCTACTCGGCGCTCGGCCGCGGGGAGATGCGTGCCGGGCGCAGCCTCGATTCGCTGCTGAGCGCCTATCGGATCGGGGCGCGGGTCGCCTGGCGACGGTTCGCGGCGATCGGTGTCGAGGCGGGACTCGAGCCCGACACGCTGTACCTGTTGGCGGAGTCGCTGTTCGCGTACATCGACGTGCTGTCGGCCGAGTCTGCCGAGGGGCACGCGCTCGAACAGGCGGCGGCTGCCTCCGAGTCGGAGCTGCGCCGGCGCCGCCTGGTGCGGATCCTGCTGCGCGATCCACCGGCGGAGCTGGAGGCGGTCCGTTCGGCGGCTGCGGAAGCCGGCTGGCCGCTCCCGCGGACTCTGGCGGTGCTGGCGATCAGCGGTGGTCAGCGCTCGGCGGTCGCGTCGCGCCTGCCGACCGGAGCGATCAGCGAGGCGATCGGCGACCTCACCTGCGCGGTGATCGGCGATCCCGACGGGCCCGGCCGGCGCGCCTCGATCGAGCAGGCGATCGGCGGCACGCGAGCCCGGGCAGGCCTGGGAACGACCGTCGACTGGACGCAGGGGGCGGTCAGCTTCGCCCGTGCCCGAGCGGCGCTCGAGCTCGCCGGGCCACCACCCGCGCTGGTCGTGTCGCGCGATCGGGCCGGGGAGCTGCTGTTACGAAGCGACCGGCTACTCGCCGACGAGCTCGCCGCCGACCGGCTGGCTCCGCTGGAGGCGCTGTCTCCCGGCTCGCGCTCGCGGCTGACCGAGACGCTGCGGGTTTGGCTCGCCGAGCAGGGCCGGCTGGGCCAGGTGGCCGAGCAGCTCGGGATCCATCCGCAGACGGCGCGTTATCGGCTGGGCCGGCTGCGCGAGCTCTTCGGGGAGACGCTCGACGACCCGGACTCGCGTTTCTGGCTCGAGCTGGCGCTCCGAGCGCAGGCGGCAGCCGACTGAGCTCCGCCTCGATGCGGAGCGACGACGCGGGCTTACAGCGCGGCCTGGGGTGCCGGCTGCTGCGGCTCGGGCTCGGGCTCGGAAATCGGCACCTCGGGCCCGATCGAGCCAGCGGCGATCTCGTCCTGCCACGCGTAGGTGATTGGGATCTGGTAGCGCCCCATGTTGCGCGCCCGGAACTCGATCATCTCCGGGCCGTCCCAGTAGCGGTACCAGTCCTCCTTGCTCGCGATCCAGGTCATCTGCGTGATCTTGTACCGGTCGTCGTTGTTGATGTGGACCCGGTACTCGGTCGCTCCATAGCGCAGCGCGATCGCCGCTGCGCGTGCGACGTCGGCCGCGAACGTGTCCTTTCGAAAGGTCGTCGCGTACCAGTCGACCCTGACCAGATCCGCCATCGTTAGGCCCCGATCCTGACGAGCTGCGCCATCGCTACGCTCCGACCTCGGCGCGGATCGCGCCCGGTCCATCGGCCGTCCTGCCCTGACCCTCGGCGGTGGCCCCGACGAGGATCGCGATCTTGCCGAGATGCTTGTTGTCACGCAGCAGCTGGTGGGCCTCAGCGACGCCCTCGAAGCCCATCGTCTGCCAGAGAACGGGCCTGATCTTGGACTCCTCGATCAGCTCGTTGGCCTTGTTGGCCTCCCACGCGTTGGCGAAGTGTGAGCCGATGATCTGTTTCTGGCGCATCCACAGGTAGCGAACGTCGAAGTCGAGCTGATAGCCCGATGTCGCGCCGCAGATGACGACCTTGCCAAACGGTTTCACACACAGCACCGAGGTCGGGAATGTCGCCTTGCCGACGTGCTCGAACACGATGTCCGGCGGACCGCCGAGCAGCTCCTCGACCGCCTTGCAGAAGCGCCGCGACTCCTTGAAGCGCGCCCGTTCCTCGGCGTCGGTCTCGTCGCCGCGGCGCATCATGCCGTTGAACTCGGAACGGTTTATGTAGCCGATCGCACCCAGCTGCTTGACGAGTCTTCCCTTGTCGTCGCTCGAGACGACGCCCACTGCGTCGGCGCCGGTCATTGCGCACAGCTGGTTGGCGAACACGCCCAAACCGCCGGCCGCGCCCCAGATCAGTACTCGGTGGCCGGCCTGCAGCTGGCAGCGGTCAAGCAGCATCCGGTACGCGGTGAAGTACGTCAGCCCGTAGGAGGCTGCCTCCTCCCAGGCGAGGTGCTTTGGCTTTGGCAGTAGCTGCTGCGCCTGCACCTTGCAGAACTGGGCGAATGAGCCCCAGCTTGTCTCATAGCCCCAGATCTGCTGGCTCGGCGCGGCGAGCGGATCAAAGCCGTGGACCTCCGGATCCTCGTAGGAGGCCTGGTTGCAATGCATGACAACCTCGTCGCCCGGCTTCCAGCGGGTAACGCCCTGGCCGACCTTCCACACGATCCCGGACGCGTCCGAGCCGCCGATGTGGTGGTCCTCGTTGGGGTGGTAGCGGAACACCGAAACGGGCTCGCCGAGCGCCGCCCAGACGTTGTTGAAATTCACGCCCGCGGCCATCACGCGCACGATCACCTCGAACGCGCCCGGCTCGGGGACCTCGATCTCCTCGATTTGAAAGGCGTCCGTCGGCTCGCCCTGGCGCTCCTCGCGGATCACCCACGCGGCCATCGTGGGCGGGAGGACGCCGGGCTCAGTATCTACGGTTGCGATCTTGGTCGTGTCGACGGCCACGGGCGAGAATCGTAAGGGTTTTGATCGGCCGGGGGCGCGCCCTCCGGTGGACTCCTGCCCGAATCTCCAACTTCTGGAGCGGTGAGCCTGCGCGGCTGCGCGACACCAAACTGCGCGTCTGAGCGTCCTCTGGGTTCGCTTATTAAACGCGCAGGTTCGGTCAGACGATCGACAGCTCGGCCTCTGGCTCGAGCTCGGGCGTGGGCTGCGCGGCTGCAGCCTGCGCCTCGGCCGCGGTCGCGCGCTTGCCCTCGATCAGGACCAGCGCCAGCACTGCGCCGACGAGCGTGACCGCGGCGCCGATCGTGAGCCCGACCCCGAGCGCCGAGATGAACGCGTCGCGGACGACGGTCACGACGTGCGCGGAGGCGTGACCGCCGGGCACGCTGCCGGCGCCGAGCGCATTGCCGAGATTCGAGCGGGCGGCAGCAGAGAGATGGGGGAGACCGTCATTGATCTTCGACGTGCCAATCACGGTCAGCAGCGCGCCGATCACGGCGACCCCGAAGGTGCCGCCGACCATGCGGTTCATCGACAGCACCCCGGACGCGACGCCGGCCTTCGTGCGATCGACCGCGTTCATCGCGGCGGTGCTCATCGGCGACATCGTCAGACCCATGCCGAGGCCCATCAGCACAAACCCGGGCAGCAGCAGCCCGTAGCCGGTGTGGGCGGTCAGCCGCGACTGGATGAACAGCGCGCTCGCCACGACCAACAGGCCCGTGGCCATCAGCGGACGGGGGCCGATCCGGTCAGTCAGGCGTCCCGCGAGCGGTCCCATGACGATGATCACGAGCGTCGAGGGCAGGAACCGGATGCCTGTCTGCAGCGGCGAGTAGTGCAGGATGTTCTGCATGTAGAGGGCGAGGAAGAAGAACTGGGCGAGCATCGCGAACGAGACGATGAACGCGACCAGGTTGGCGCCCAGGAACGTGCGCGAGCGGAAGAAAGCGAAGTTGACCATCGGCGACGGGCTGCGCATCTCGATGATCACGAAAGACACGAGCCCGATCGCGGCGACCGCGAGCAGCGAGACGACCCGCGCCGAGCCCCAGCCCCACGAGTTGCCCTGGACGAGCGCCAGGATCAGCGCCGTGAGGCCGACCGTGATCGCGCCGATACCGGGGATGTCGACCTTCCTCGAGACGGTCTCGTCGCGCGACTCGCGTGCGGCGAACAGCGTTACCCCGATCGCGATCAGCGCGATCGGCGGGTTGATGAAGAAGATCGCGCGCCAGCTCACCTGCTGGGTGAGGAACCCACCCAGCACCGGTCCGATCGCGAGCGCCAGTGCGCTGACGCCGGCCCACGTGCCGATCGCGGTCCCGCGCTGCTCGGGCGGGAACGACTGCGTGATGATCGACAGCGTTCCCGGCATCATGAACGCGGCGCCGATGCCCTGGACGGCGCGGAACGCCACCAGCACGGTGTCGCTCGGCGCGAAGCCGATCGCCAGGCTCGAGAGTCCGAACACCACCACGCCGAACAGGAACATCCGGCGGCGCCCGAAGATGTCACCCAGCCGGCCGCCGGTCACGAGCAGGACCGCGAACGTCAGCGTGTAGGCGTTGACGGTCCACTCGAGCGCCGACAGAGAGGCGTGCAGGTCGCGCTGGATCGATGGCAGCGCGACGTTCACGACCGTGTTGTCGAGCATGATCATGAACAGCGCGAAGCACATCGCGCCGAGCGTCCACCAGCGGCTGTTGTCCTCGGTGATCAGGCGATGGCGGTGCGCGAGGAGTCTCTCGGTCATAGGTGTCAGATCCCTTCTGGTCGGCAGACGGCGACATCGGGACGCTGGAGCAGCTGTTCGAGCGCTCCGGCGAGCGCCCGGCGCTCGTCATCGGTCAAAGTCTGTGCGAACTGCTCGAGGCCGCTGAGCCGCGCCGCGTTCAGCTTGCGGATCACCGCGCGGCCGTGGTCGGTGAGGCTGATGCGCTTCATCCGCCGGTCGGACACGTCCTCGTGGCGCTGGATCATCCCGCGGCGGACGAGATCGTCGACGGTCCGGCTGGCCGCGGGCAGCGATAGCCCGACCAGCTCGGCGCCCTCCTTGAGGGTCAGCTCATGGGCGACGCCCTCGAGCTGGTGCAGAAGCTTGATCTGCGTCATGCCGAGCTCCAGCACACCCATCGCCTCGAAGAAGTCCGAATTGCAGTTCTTGTGCAGGAAAACGACCAGCGCGTACAGGTCCGACGCGAGCGCCGACGGTGCGGTCGTCGTTTCGGACGAAGGCGATGAAGTAGTTGCTTGCACGAAAGAAAGTATTCCACACAAGTTGTGTTTTCGCAAGCGGAATCGTTTGCCCGATGCGGGAGGGCCGCCGCTGGCACGTCGGTGAGGCGGAGGTCAGCGATCGGCTGGCGGCGTGCGGATCGGCTGGCGGCGTGCGGATCGGCTGGCGGCGTGCGGATCGGCTGGCGGAGTGCGGGTCTAGCCGTCGCAGCCCGGAACGTGGAAAATCCGCCACCCTGAGCAGGGATTTTCCACAAAACGGGGCATCAGCGCGACGAACATGGAAAATCCGAATCCCGCCCGCGGCTTTTCCACGAAATGCAGCGCCTAAGCCCTAGTTCGACGCGCGAGCAGGCGAGATGGGCGCACTACCGAGGGCTGCCTCAGACCCCGGCCGCAGATGGCGCAGCGCCCGCTAAGGCTCGAGGAGCTGGTTACTCGAGCTTGGCCGCTCGCGCCCGATGTGAATCAGCGCCGCCCGGATCGATGACGCCACCGAAAGCTGGGCGTCGGTGCCGCTGCGCGCGGTGGCGATCTTGTAGTCCCCGGGTGCAAAGTTGACCGACACCTGCGTGGTGCCCTGGGGGTTGATCGGCGCCGTGCGTGCGATAGCCGCGCTCCCGCCGGCGCGGGAGATCGCCAGCGCCTCGGCTTTGCTCCCCTGGTTGGTGACCGTGAATACGACCGGACCGGCACCGACCGACGACGGTGAGACGGAGATCCGAGAGTCGTTGACGTACACCGACAGTGGGATCGGGCTCGGCGGGCGGGGCTCAGTCGGCAACTTTCCGCCGGTGCTGCCGCACGCCGAGACTACGACTGCACAAGTCCCGACGATGGTGATCATCCCGACACGCATTCTCGCGACACGATTCCTCTCGGGATCACTCAGCTGACGCACCGGTCAGCTTTATGGTCGATCCGGCCGCGAACCCTATCCAAACCGGCGTGTTCGTTCTACCCGATTTGGGCTGCAGGTACCACGAGCGACTCGCGCTCGCTCTCCAGACGGCGGAGCTCGGCCTGCAGCGTCTCCCAGGACTCCGACTCGACCCGCTCGTACTCCTCGCCGGTCAACTCGCGGACCTGCTCGCTGTAGGTTGCCCACGCTTGGCGCGTCTCGGCGTCCAGCTCTTGTAGCTGATCGGTATCCGGTGCGACGGACGTCACTTCAGGCTCCTTCCCTTGTGGGATACCGACGATGCTACCCCTCGCGGCGGCGCGTAACTGCCAATTGGTAGCGGTCGTCGCAAGCGAGCGTGCACGCCGTCCGGCGCGGGGCGTATCACGGTCATCGTGGAGCTGCTCGACGCCCCGATTGCGACCGCCGAATTTATGGTCGTCGACACTGAGACGAACGGCCTCAGCGGCGACGAGTGCGAGCTGACCGAGGTTGGTGCCGTGCTGGTGGGTGGCGGCGAGCTGCACGATCGCTGGAGCTCGCTTGTACGTACGAGCGCCCCGCTGCGGCGCGGGATTCAGCGCTTCACCGGGATCACGCAGGCGATGGTCGACGGGGCGCCGTCGCTCGAGACGGTGCTTCCGCCGCTCGCCGATCTGCTCCGCGGCCGGGTGTTGGTTGCCCACAACGCGCCGTTCGATCGTCGCGTGCTCCGGCAGGCGTTCAGCCGCGTCGGGCTCGAGTGGCCAAACCCGCCTGTGATTTGTACAGCCGCACTGGCGCGGGCGATGCTCCCGCTGCAGCGCCAGCGTGGGTTGACCGTGCTCGCCGACGCGCTCGGGATCGAAGTTGATGCCGCGCACCGCGCGCTGCCCGACGCCGAGACGTGCGCGCGTGTGCTGTGCGCGTTGCTGCCGCGCTTGTGCGCGAACGCCTCCACGGTCGCTGACGCGCTCAAGGCGCTCGCACCCCGGCGGCGACAGCGGCACCGTCCCGCGCCGCGCGCCAACACCGGCCACTTTTGGGGCACTCCGCGCGCGCCGGAGGTCGACTTCGCCCAGCTACCGCGTGACCCAGGCGTCTACCTGTTTCGGGATGACGCGGGCCGCGTGCTGTATGTCGGCAAGTCGGTCTCGATTCGCAGCCGCGCGAGGGCGCACTTCGCGCCCTCGACGCCGCCCGCCGCGTGGACCGCGCACGCGTCGGTCGTCGACTACCAGACGACGCGCTCGGAGCTCGGCGCGCTCGTGCTCGAGAACCGTCTGATCAAGGAGCTCGCGCCACCCGGCAACAAGCGGCTGACGCGCCAAGATGACCGGCTCGTCTACATCCGCTGCCGCCTCGACATACCGTTCCCGATCCTCGACGTCAGCCCGGACCCGGCAGCGGGGCACGCGGTCACGATCGGTCCGCTCCGCGGCCGTCGGCTGGCGCTCGAGCTAGTCGAACAGCTCGATTCGCTGTTCGGGCTGCGCCACTGTGGCCGGCGGTTGCCGCGGCGCGATCACCCGTCAGCCTACGGCCAGATGGGCCGCTGCCTGTCTCCGTGCCTGGGCGACCTGGACCCGAACCTCTATCGGCGCCGGTTGGACGAGGTTCTGCGCCTGTTCATCTCCGAGTCGTCTGGCGGCGAGCCTGGGCGGCCGTTGCTCGATCACGTCGAGCGGCAGATGCAGGCCGCCGCCGCCGAGCAGCGCTATGAGCGCGCCGGGGCACTGCGCAGGCGCAGGCGGCGATTGGGGGTTGTGTTGGGCCGGCTCGGTGGAGTGCTCGAAGCGACCCATGCTCGTCCTCGGCTCCTGCTCGCCGCCAATCCCGCGGGCACCGAGTTCGACTGCTTCTGGCTAGCCGGCGGCCGGCTGGTCGACTGGGGACCGCTGGTGATCGATGACTTGGCTCAGCTCGAGTCGCGCACGGCAGCGGCGATCGTGCGCGACGGCCGCCCCGGCGACCTCGGCACCCATGTACCCCCAGGCGAGATCGACGAAGTCCGGATCCTGTCGGCGTGGCTGAGCGCGCGGCCGGACACGCCGCAGCTCGTGCTGCGCCCGGCGCCCGGCCGGGGCGAGTTGGCCGCGTTCATCAGATCGGCGCTGGAACGGCAGCGGGACGACGGCTCGGCGCTGGAACGGCAGCGGGACGACGGCTCAGCGCTGGAACGGCGGCGGGACGACGGCTCAGCGCTGGAACTGGAGCGGGACGATGGCTCAGCGTTCGAACGGGAGCGCGACCACGACCCCGTCGATCCGATCAACGCCCACGTTCACGGCTGAGCCGGGGGGCGCCTCGCGCCGCACCAGCGCGAGCGCCAGCGGGCCCAGCGACGGCGACTCGACGACGCTCCCGACGCGGCCGACCGTTCGCCCCTCGTAAGCGATCTCGTCGCCGGTTGCGGCGCGACCGGACAGTCGCAGTCCACGAAGATGCCGGTTGGGTTTGCCGCGGTAATGGAGACGGGCAACGGTCTCCTGGCCGACGTAGCAGCCCTTCGTGAACGACACCGCGCGATCGTTGAGGTCGGCCTCCTGGGGGATGACCGTCTCGTCGAGGTCGACGCCGTAGCGCGGCCGCCCGCGCTCGACGCGGACGCACTCGGCGACTGCCTCGGTGACCTCAATCACGCCTGCCTGCTGCAGCGCCTGAGCGAGTGCTTGCGTCTGCTCGCCGTCGCACAGCAGATCGATTCCGAGATCCGTGCGGATCGCGCGAACCGGGATGCCGGCCACTTCGGCGCGCACGTGCGAGTGCTCTGCCGCGGGGAGCTCGTCGATTCCGGCAGCCGCCTGCGCCCCCGGACCGAGCAACGACAGCAGCCCGCGCTGCAGCGTGCGCTTATGGAGCTCAACGTCATAGCCGACTGAGAAGCGCCGGATCATGTTGAACAGCTCCTGCAGCGTGATCCGCTCGGTATCGAGCAGCAGCTCGTCGCCGGCGTCGAGGATCCGCAAGTCGCCCAGCATCTTGCCCTTCGGGGTCAGGAAGGTCGCGTAGCAGCCGGTTCCGGGGACCAGCGCCTCGACGTCGTTTGAAACCTGTCCCTGGAGAAAGCTCTTCGCGTCGGCTCCGGTCAGCGCGAGCTTCCCGCGGTCGGAGCGATCGAGCAACCCGCAGCCCTCCGTGATCGCGTCGTATTCCGTCAGCGAAAGCCCGAGCGAAGTCACCTCTCAGAGGATAGGGACGGCGATTGCAACGGCGCCAAGAATTCCCTGAAAACTTGCCGAAGTTGAAATTTAGGGCTACCATAACTTCTATGGCGGTCAACCAAGAAACCAACCCTCTGCGGACATCCGCGGTCGAGGATTACACGAAGGCGATCTACGCCCTCGAGGATCGCGGCGAGGGTGCGGTGAGCACGAACGCGATCGCCGAGCGACTCGGGGTCACGGCGGCGTCGGCGTCGGGAATGGTCAAGCGCCTCGGCGAGCTGGGCCTGGTCGTCCACGAGCCTTATCACGGCGTCTCGCTGACCGACGCCGGACGCAGCGTCGCGCTCGAGGTGATGCGCCATCACCGGCTGCTCGAGCTGTATCTCGTGCAAAGCCTCGGCGTCCCGTGGGATCGCGTGCACGAGGAGGCCGAGGTGCTCGAGCATGTCCTTTCGGAGGAGCTCGAAGAGCTGATCGCGCGCAAGCTCGGCGATCCGACGCACGACCCGCACGGGGACCCGATCCCAAGCCGCGAGCTGGAGATCGACGAGACCGTCACCCAGAGCCTTGAAGCGCTCGAGGCAGGAGCGCGCGGGACGTTCGCGCGGGTCTCGGATTCCGATCCGGAGATGCTGCGCTATCTGGCCGAGCGCGGGATCGCGCCCGGCGATGAGCTCGAGGTGATCGAGCGCCAGCCCTTCGGCGGCCCGCTGTTCGTCCGTTTCGGCGACGACGTCCATCCGCTCGGCGGCGAGCTCGCGCGGGCGATGCGGGTGGAGGTGCACGGATGACGCCGCCACCGATCTCCGACCCCCGGATTGGCAGTGACGGCGCTGTCGCGCTGCCGCCGCCTGTCCTCAGTCCCGAAGACGTTGTCCGCTCGCGCGACCGCTTCCGGGTGCACGACGCTCGTCAGAAGCGCCGGCGGTGGTATCTGCTCTGGTTGCTCGTAGGTCCCGGGATCCTCGCGATGCTCGGCGAGAACGACGGCCCGAGCATGATCTCCTACGCGACCAGCGGCGCGACCTACGGTCTTGGCTTTTTCCTCCCGTTCATCGTGGCGTCGTTCGCGATGGCGTTCGTCGTCCAGGAGATGGCGATGCGGGTCGGGGCGGTGACCCACCGCGGCTATGGCCAGCTGGTGCTGGAACGGTTCGGGCCGCTCTGGGGCTGGTTCAGCGCCGGCGACTTGATCCTCACGAATCTCGTGACGCTGATCGCGGAGTTCGTCGCGATCAGGGTTGGCCTCTCCTACTTCCACATGGGCGCCGGAGTCGCGGCGCTGCTGGGAATCGCGCTGGTCGTCTTCACGCTCAGCGGCGGCAGATATTGGCGCTGGGAGCGGATCGTGCTCGGCTTGGCGATCTTCAACGGCCTGTTCCTGCTGGCGGCCGTGCTCACTGGGCCCGACTGGGGGAAGGTAGGCCACGCGGTCGGCACCTTCTCGCCCTTCCCCGGCGGCAGCTTCAACACGCTGCTGCTCCTGATCGCCTCGACGATCGGCGCGACGGTGACGCCGTGGATGATCTTCTTTCAGCAGGGCGCGTCCGCTGACAAGGGCATGACGCCCGACGACCTTCGTCATGGGCGCTACGACACGCTCGCCGGCGCGACGCTCGCGGCTGTGTTCGGGTGCGGGGCGCTGATCGCCGGCGCGGCGCTCGCCGCGCACGGCGGCGCGAGCATCCAGGGCCTCGCCGGCGCCGGCTTCCCGGGCGCGCTCGCGCACGTCTCGGGCGGTGCGGTCGGGACCGTGTTCGCGCTCGGGCTGATCGAGGCGGGCGCGGTCGCGGTGCTGACGATCTCCGCCAGCACCGGCTACGCCGTCGGGGAGTGCATCGGCGCCCCCCACAGCCTCAACAGCTCAGCCCGCAGCGCCGCTCTGTTCTATGCCGCCAACATCGGTGCCGCAGCGATCGCCGCCGCGATCATCCTGATCCCGGGCGTGCCGCTGCTCTCGATCGCGCTCAATGCGAACGTGCTCGCGACGGTCCTTCTGCCGGTCACGCTGGTGTTTCTGATCCTGCTCGCGCGCGATCGCGAGTTGATGGGAAGGTTCGCCAACACCGCCGCCCACAGCTGGTTGGCGATCGCGATCGTCGGCTTCATCTCGGTCTGCGGCACCGCGTACGCCGTCGACTCCTTCCTGTCCGCAGTCCACGTGATCTAGATGACGGAGCTCGATCCACTCACTTACCTGCAGCCCGACCAACTCGTATCGGAAGGGGCACGGCCCGTGCCCCGCGCGCGCCTCACCCGCCGGATGGCTGTGGGACTGTGGGTCCTGCGCGTCGTGGTCCTGGTGCTGAGCACGATGGTCGTCTACACGTTCATCGCACAGCTCGGGAGCTAGTGGCGGCCGGCGGCCGATACGCTGGTCGCGCGATGTCGCTGGCCGAGACCTTTGATCAGATCGTCGGGTCGCTCCCCGACGACTGGACCGATCTCCAGCTCGACCTGCGGATCTTCGACGAGCGCCGCTACGTCGATGCCGCCGTGATGCTGGTGTCGGCGAATCCGCAGCCTTACTCCAAGCACGACTGGCACTGGCGGCTCGTGATCGCGCACCGCTTCGGCCACGGGACGCCGGTCCCGTCCGTCCACCTTGGGCTGAAGTTGCTCGACGACGCCGGGATCGAAGGCGAGCTCGTGCGGCGTGAGGTCCGCGTCGGCCGCACCGAGGTGGTGCCGATGTGGGGCCGAACGGAGTCAGTCCGCCAGGAGTTCAGGCGCCGGCGGGCGCAGTAGGCGAAGTGGCGCGCGCGGTCGCGTTCGTCCCCGACCTGCTGTTCGGCTCAAACGTGGCCGGAATGCTCCAGGCCGGCGGCCACGACCCGGTGCTGATCGGCAATGCCGCCGACCTTCAGGGGGCGCTGGACGGCGCCGACGTGTTGATCGTCGATCTGACGGCTGACGTGGACGAGCGGATTGCGGCTGTGCAAGCGCTTCCGGCGCGTCCGCCGACGCTCGCGTTCTACGCACACGTGGAGCGCGACGTGAGGGATCGGGCGCAGTCGGCCGGCTTTGAATTGGTGGTCCCGCGGTCGCGAATGGCGCGTGCGGGCGCCGAGCTCGTCAGCGAACTAGTTGGCTGAATTCACCCTACGTTTCCCCCCATACGGCTTGGGAAAAGGCTGGTAGTTGACGGCGGCCGGCCCGGCACAAACGGAGGGAACGGCGCGTACGCCTCGCGCGGGTCAGTCGTTTCGGTCTCGACGCCGGCGCCGTGACGGAGCGCGACCTCCGAGCGCGGGTAAACGATCCCTTTGTCAGGCCATCCGACGCGCGCGCCGGTCATGAAGATGACGCACGGGCCGTCGCCGGCCCCGACCACCGCGTGTTCCGTATCAGCCGGGAAGTGGACGAAGTCCCACGCACGCAGACGACGCTCTTCGCCCTCCACGAGCAGCACGCACTCACCGGCGAGCACGAGGAAGTCCTCCTGGTTGGCCTCGCGGTGGTAGCGGCCACCTGACTGCCCCGGCTCCAGGACCGCGATCGTGTACCCGAGGTCCGGGAACGAGACGTCGTCGCTTTCGAACACGCAGGCCGCGCCCAGCGCCTCGTTATGCACCCAGGCAGCGGCGGGAACGTTGACGACGAACCATCCCTCGGTGGCCGGTGCCAGTCCGTACTCCGTGTCGTGAAGACGCGCCTCGTCAACCATGGGGCAGGAACCGTTGCGTGAATGTCGCTGCAACGTCGGGCGTGGCAGCGACGATACCGAAGCGGTGCTCCCAGATCGCCCACGCCCGCAGCCGGGTCGGACTCAACGCGCCGACCACGCCGCCGGGCTCGTCGAAGCTCGGCAGCAGGACGTTCAGTTGGGCGTGGACGAGCGACGGCTCGAGCCCCGGGACCTGCGACAACAGCGCCCGCTCGCCGCTGGCTGGGTCGGCGAGCACCTGGCGATAACCGGTCGTGAGCGCGCGCACGACCGCCCGCGCGAGCCCCGGATGGGCTCGTAACGACGAGCCGGTCGCGCACACAACGAGCTCCGGATACGACGGGGCGCCGTACTGGTCGACCCGAAAGACGTGGAAGCGAGCGTCGTGACTGCGCACCGCGACGCCTTCGTCGTTCCAGAACGACGTGGCCGCCGCCACGCGGCCGGCGAGCAGATCCGCGACCGCGTTGTAACCAATCGTGATCGTCTTGACGCTGCTCGGTGCGCCGCCGGCGCCGGCCACGATCGAGTGCAGCACGGCGGTGTCGCTGGGGACGCCCGTGATCCCGACCGTCCGTCCGGCGAGCGCGCGCGGACTCGCGACCGAGGGCGCCGCGATCACCGCCGCGAGCGGGCGCTGCACGATCGCCATGATTCCGACGATGTCCTGACCGCGCTCGCGCGCGATCGCCAGGTCGTGGATGTCGAGGATCGCGAAGTTGACGCGTCCCGTCTCCAGCAACCTGATCGAGTCAGTCGAAGCCGACGGGACGATCACGTGCAGGTGGACGCCCGCCCGCACGTCGTCGCCCCGGGCGAGCGCCTCGTAGATCCCGGCATGAACCGCGTTCGGGGTGAAGTCGAGCACCAGCGAAGCGCTCGGAAGCGCCGTCTGAGCGCTGCTCGACGACCCGCAGCCGGCAAGCGACAGCGCGAGCAGCAGCAGTGCGATCGAGGCGCGACGCATCGGCGGCCCCAGGATAGGCGCCAGCCGCCAACGTAGAATCCGCCGAGAGGATGCGCCGCCGGGTCACGTTCAGCCGTAACTTCACGCTTTCGCTGTCGCGCACATGCCGGTGCTATTGCAAGTACTGCGCGTTCGCCACCCACAAGCCGCACTTGTACGACCCCGACGAGGTGATCGGGCTGCTCGACGAGGCCGTAGCCAAGCACCGCGTCAAAGAGCTGCTGGTGCTGACCGGCGAGCGTCCCGAGCACAACGCCAAGGTCGCGGCGCGCCTGCGCGATTACGGGCACGAGGATTTCACGTCGTACGTCGTGTGGGTCTGCGAACGGGCGCTCGAACGCGGGCTGCTGCCGCACACGAATCTCGGCGTGCTTGACAGACACGACCTGGAAAGGCTCCGGGCTGTGACCGCCTCGCAGGGCCTGATGCTCGAGTCCGTCAATCCCGACCTCGTCGCCCACCAAGGCTCACCGACCAAGCACCCAGCCCGGCGCCTGGCGACGATCAACGCCGCCGGTGAGCTGAAGATCCCGTTCACGAGCGGGATCTTGGTCGGGATCGGCGAGACCGAGGACGAGCGGATCGAAGCGCTCGAAGCGCTCGCCGAGCAACACGAACAGCACGGGCACCTCCAGGAGGTGATCCTGCAGAACTTCGTCCCGCACCAGAGCTACTACGGCCGCGAGCCGGCGCAGATCGCCGACGACGCCGCACGCGAGTACTGGCGTACCGGCGTCGGCAGCGCTCCCGATCGGGATGCCCCACCGTGGGCATGCGCGATCAGTATCGACGACCTCAAGCGGCTGATCGAGCACACGCAGCGGCTGCTGCCGGGGGTCGGGATCCAGGTGCCCCCGAATCTGTCCGATTGGTGGCCAGAGCTGGTCGCGGCCGGCGCGACCGACCTCGGTGGCCTGAGCGCGAACGGCGACCACATCTCCCCGGAGCACCCGTTCCCGTCGCCGCCTCACGTCAGAAAACGCCTTGCCCGCGACGGTTTCGCGCTATCCGAGCGTCTGTGCGTGTATCCCGAGTACATCGACCCCGAGTGGGTCTCCGAGCCGGTGCTCGACGTGATCAAGACCCGCTACTGGTCGTTCATCCCGCGCCGTGGCAGCGGTCGGCGGGCGGAGCTGAAGATCGCCCGCGACGTGGCCCCGCGCGCGGTGGAACGTGCCCGTGACGGACACGCGCTGACGCCGGACGAGCTGACGGCGCTGTTCGCCGAGCAGCGCGAGGGCGTGATCGAGGAGATGCGCAGCGCTGCCGACGAGCTGCGACGCCGACTCGCCGGCGACACGGTGACGTTCGTCGTCAACCGCAACATCAACGTCTCCAACATCTGCATCGTCGGCTGTGCATTCTGCGGCTTTGGCCAGTCGCGCCGCTCGCCGGACGCATACGAGCACTCGCGCGACGAGTTCGCGCGTCGTGTGCAGGAGGCGGTCGACGCGGGCGCGACCGAGATCTGCATCCAGTCCGGGATTCACCCCGACTGGGGGCTCGACGACTACCTCGGCTGGCTACGGTTCGCAAAGCAGATCGCGCCGCACCTGCACCTGCACGCTTACTCACCGATGGAGGTCGCGCACATGTGCGACGTCAGCGGTCTGCGACCGAGGACGGTGTTCGAGCAGCTGCGCGAAGCCGGGCTCGGCTCGACGCCGGGGACGGCGGCCGAGGTGCTCCACGACGGCGTCCGCGAGCGCATCTCGCCCAACAAGCTCCCGGTCGCGCGCTGGGTCGAGATCATCGAGGCGTCGCACGCCGAGGGGATCCACTCGACGGTGACCGTGATGTTCGGCCATATCGAGGAGCCGTGGGAGCTGGCCGAGCACATGCGGGTCGTGCGCGAGCTCCAGCAACGGACCGGCGGCTTCACGGAGTTCGTGCCGCTGTCGTTCATCCCGTTCCACACGCTGCTGGGTCGCACGCACGGCGTCGAGGAGATCTCGAGAGAGGAGAACCTCAAGCACACGGCCGTATTCAGGCTCGCGCTCGGCGACACGGTCACCAACCTCCAGGCGAGCTGGGTCAAGATGGGGCTCGATGCCGCGACCGAGGCGCTGCGCTGGGGGGTCAACGACCTCGGCGGCACGCTGATGGAGGAGTCGATCTCGCGGATGGCCGGCAGCTACCACGGCGTCCGGCTCGAGCCCGAAGAGCTGATCGCCGCCGCCCATCGCGCGGGGCGCCCCGCGGCCGAACGCACCACCCTGTACGAGATCCGCCGCCGGTACGAGCTCCCGGCGGCCGCCTGACACGGCCGTGAGCGTCGAGCGCCCGCCGTCGCTGTTCGCCGGCGTCGAGCCGCTGGAGGTGTTCGTCGACCTGCTCGCCGAGCTCGATTCCGACGACTCGCCGACCCAGTTCTACGACCGCATCTGCGAGGCGATCTGCCGGCTGACGACGATGCGCCGGGCCGCGATCTTCATGGCCGACGCCACCCGGCGACGCGTCCGGGTCGTAGGTTCGTACGGGACCTCGTTCTCGGAGCTCGCTTCGCTGCAGCCATCGCCGTCGCTGATCTCGACCCCGATCGCGCAGCGGGCGCTCGCGCAGGACGAGGTCGTGGTCGTGTCCGAAGGGATCGAGGATCAACTGCCGCCCGAGTACGCGGAGCTGTTCGGGATCACGACGCTCGTCTGCACGCCGCTGAGCGCTGCCGGGCGCGCGTATGGCGTGATCTGCGCCGATCGCGGCGGCGGCCGCTTCGAGCTGTCAGACGGCGAGCGGCACCTGTTGTGGACCCTCGGGAAGACCGCCGCGCTGGTCGCGACGGCGCGCAACGCCACCCGCCAGCAGGAGCGCAACCGTCGCCTCGGCGAGCGCCTCGAGCTGGCGCGCGAGATTCACGAGCGCGTGATGCAGCGCCTGTTCGGAGTGTCACTCGCACTGACCGCTGAGCACTCGTTCGACGACCAGGAGCGCGAGCGCTGCCGGGTCGAGATGCAGGAGGCGCTGAGCGACCTGCGCAGCGCGCTCGAGCGCCCCCTCGCCCCGGTACCCAGCGAAACCGGAACCACGCTCGCGGCCGAGCTGACCCGGATCGCGAGCGCTCCCGGCCACCGGGTCGAGATCGACTGGCCCTCGGCCGTCACCGTTCCTCCTGAGATAGAGCCGCTCGCGCAGTCGGTGCTGGCCGAGGCACTGCGCAACATCGCCAAACACGCGGCGCCGTCGCAGGTCGAGGTCCGGGTCGCCTCAGACGACGACACGTTCACGCTCGAGGTCCGCAACGACGGCGTCGGTCCGGGTGTGCGTGGCACTGGGATGGGGCTGCGGCTGGCGGCGTTCGAAGCGCTCCAGCATGGTGGCGTGGTCGAGTTCGGGGCGCCCGAAGCCGGTCGCTGGCGCGTGCGGCTGGTCGTTCCGCAGGCCGAGGTTGCGTCGGCATGAGCGAGCGCAAGCTGCGCGTGCTGGTCGTCGACGACCACGACGTCGTGCATTGGGGTTTTCGCGTGCTGCTCGGCGAACAGCCGTGGGTCGAGAACTGCCTGGCAGCGCGAACCGGCGCCGAGGCGCTCGCGCTACTGCCGACGCTGAAGCCCGACGTCGCGCTCGTCGACCTGTTCCTGGTCGGTGAGTCCGGGGCGGACGTGTGTGACTCGATCCGCCGCGCCTCGCCGTCGACCCGAGTGCTGTTGATCTCGGGCGCGGGCAGGATGTCGCCGGCGGCCGCACGCGCGGCCGGCGCGTCCGGATTTGTGTCGAAGGACCTCGAGGCACGCGAGGTGGTGCACGCCGTGCGGATGGTCGGGCTCGGCATGACCGTTTTCCCACCGAAGTCCGACCAGCCGGCGCCACTGCTGTCAGAGCGCGAGCGCGAGGTGCTCGACCTGATCGCCGCCGGCTCGACGAATCGCGAGATCGCCGCGCGGCTGTTTTTGTCGCCGCACACGGTCAAGGAGCACACGAGCGCGCTGTATCGGAAGCTGAACGCCCGCAACCGCGCCGAAGCCGTGCAGCGAGCTCAGCGCGTCGGACTGCTGGGCTAAGCGGCGAGCGCGAGCGCGCTCAGCGCTGGCGCATCACCTTCTCGATCACCGGCAGCTTGATCGCGTGCGGGACGTAGCGCGCCGCCAGCATCCCAGCCCGCATCGGAAGGCCGGGGACCACGACGCGCCGGCCGTTGGCAAGGCCATCGATCCCCGCCACCGCGACCTCTCGTGCCGACGGCTTGGCGGCGCCTGGGAACGCTTTCTCGAATGAGCGGCCGCCCGCGACCTGCCAGCCGGCCTGATCCCAGAATTCGGTCTCGACCGGCCCAGGGGCGAGCGCGGTGACCGTCACGCCCTGACCGCGGACCTCCTGGTACAGCGCCTCTGAGAAGGTCAGCACGTAGGCCTTGGCGGCCGAGTAACCGGCTGAGTGAGGCAGCGGCTGCATGCCGGCGGTGGATGCGACATTGAGGATCGCGCCGCGACCGCGCTTGACCATCGCCGGCAAGTAAGCCGAGGTCAGCGCGACGGGCGCCTCGACCAGCACCCGGATCTGCGCAAGCTCGCGTTCGGGGTCCGACTGGGCGAACGGGCCGCCGGTCGCAAAGCCGGCGTTGTTGACCAGGATCTCGACGTCGAGCCCCAGCGACTCGACACGCGCCGGCAGCCGGTCGCGCGAGGCTGTCTTGGCGAGGTCGCAGCCGACCGCTTCGGCGCGTACCCCGTACTCCTCGTGGAACTCCGTTGCCAGCTCGTCGAGCCGCTCCTTGCGGCGCGCGACGAGGACCACGCCGTGGCCGCGTCTGGCGAGCTCGCGCGCGATCTCAGTGCCGATACCGGACGAGGCACCCGTGACCAGTGCCGCTGCGCCGCTATCGGGCTTCGGAAGGCTCACTACTCCAGCGTAGCGTTCCTCCCCCGAACGGGGGGAATCCGCCGCCACGCTGTATCCCGTCCGGTCACCTGGCGTAGGTTGAAACTGGATGAGGTCAAAGACTGCGATCCTGTTCCCCGGGCAGGGAAGTCAGACGGCCGAGATGCGCGACGACGTGCAAGGCACGCGGCCCGAGCTGCTCGAGCACGCCGCGCAGGCGGTCGGCGAGGACCCGTTCGCGCGCGCGGACGATGGCACCAATTTCGCCCAGCCCGCGATCTTCTGCGCGAGCCTGGCCGGCTGGCACGCGCTCGGGCGTCCCGACGGCGATTTCATGGCCGGCCACTCGCTCGGAGAGCTGGCGGCACTCGTCGCCGCTGGTGCGCTTGACGAGCACGATGGTCTCGAGTTGGTCGCGCTGCGTGGCCGGCTGATGCACGAAGCGGGGCTCAAGGCCGGCGACGGCGGGATGATGGCCGTGCTCGGTCGCGGCGCCGCCGACCGCGCGCACGAGATCGCCGACGCGCACGGTCTGACGGTCGCCAACGACAACTCCCCTCAGCAGGTCGTGCTTTCGGGCCCGCGATCAAATCTGCCGGCGGCGGTCGAGCACGCCAAGGAGCTCGGGCTGCGCGGCATGGAGCTCGACGTGACTGGCGCGTTTCACTCGCCGATGATGGCCTCCGCGGTGCCCGAATTCAGCTCCGCGCTGGAGCGCGTGCGGTTCTCGACCCCGCGTGTCCCGGTGATCTCCGCCGTCACGGCGCGCCCGTTCACCGATCCGCGCCGTGAACTCGCCGACGCGTTGACGATGCCGGTCCGCTGGCGCGAGACGCTGCTCGCGCTGCACGAGCTGGGGGCCGGCACGTTCGTCGAGACCGGCCCTGGCCGAGTGCTGACCGGGCTCGCGAAGCGGACGCTGGCGGATGTGGAGCTCGTCAATGCCTGAGCTGCGGACCGACGGGTGCGCGCTGGTCACCGGCGCCTCGCGCGGGATCGGCGCTGCGATCGCGCGAGCGCTCGCGGGCGACGGTTGGCCGGTCGGCGTCAACTACCGCTCCGACCAGCAGGGCGCCGAGGGGGTCGTGGCCGCGATCGAGGGCGACGGCGGACGCGCGCTGGCTCTCGCCGCCGATGTCGTCGATCCGGCGGCGGCCGAGCAGCTGTTCGGCGCGCTCGAGGAGCAGTTTGGCTGTCCGGTGCTGGCGCTCGTCAACAACGCCGGGATCACGGCCGATGACCTGACGCCGTCGCTGAGCGACGAGGCCTGGAACTCAGTGATCGACACGGACCTGAGCGCCGCGTTCCGCCTCACGCGCCGGGCGCTGAAGCCGATGTTGCGCGCGCGCAGCGGGCGGATCGTCAACGTCGCTTCGTTCTCCGGCCTGCGCGCGAACGCCGGCCAGGCCAACTACGCGGCCGCCAAGGCGGGCTTGATCGCGCTCACCAAGACCTCCGCGGTCGAGGTCGCGCGGCGGGGGATCACGATCAATGCGGTCGCCCCCGGCGTGATCGAGACCGACATGACCTCGAGCCTCAACGGCGCGCTCGTGTCGCTGATCCCCGCGCGGCGCGTCGGCACGCCCGACGAAGTCGCGGCGTGCGTGCGCTTTTTGATTTCCGACCAGGCCAGCTACGTGACCGGTGCAGTGCTTACCGTTGACGGCGGCCTGTCCGCATAAAACCGTTCAAGACAAGGAGTAACTGGATGTCAGTGACAACAGAGCAAGTGGAAGGCAGGGTCGTCGAAACGCTCGCTAGTTTCGGCCCTGACGCAAGCCAGATCACGCGCGATGCGACATTCGAAGAGCTCGACATCGACTCGCTCGACCTCGTCGAGCTGGCGCAGGTCGTCGAGGACGAGTACGGCGTCGTGCTCAAAGGCGAGGACATGAAGGACCTCAAGACCGTCGGCGACGCGATCGACCTGATCGTCGAGCGGGCCGGCTAGTGACTGGACGGCCGGACAGACGTAGAGCAGTAATCACCGGGATCGGCGCCGTCACGCCGCTCGGGATCGGCGCCGAGACGCTGCACGAGCGCTGGGCCGAGGGCGTCGTCGGAATCAGCGACGGCGCGGGCCGGTGCGACGACTTCGAGCCCACAGAGCTGTTGTCGGTCAAGGAGGCGCGGCGATTGGACCGCTTCGCGCAGTTCGGGGTGGTCGCCGCCGGCGAGGCGATCGCCCAGGCCGGTTGGGATGGCGAGAAGCCGTATGACCCCCTGCGGGTCGGTTGCGTGCTCGCGACCGGGATCGGCGGCCAGTCGACGGTCGAGGCGCAGCTCGACGTGATGCGCGAGCGCGGCGCGAAGATGGTCTCGCCGCTCGGAATCCCGATGTACATGCCAAACGCGGCGGCCGCCGCCGTGTCGATGAAATACGGCCTGCGCGGTCAGAGCTACGGCGTCGTGTCAGCGTGCGCGAGCGGCGCGCACGCGCTCGGCACCGGACTGCGGATGATCCAGTACGGCGATGCCGACGCTGTCGTCTGCGGCGGCTCCGAGGCGACGCTGACCGACTTCGCGTTCGCGTGCTTCAACTCGATGCAGGCACTGTCGCCGACCGGCACCTCGCGGCCGTTTGATTTGCGCCGAGACGGGTTCGTGATGGGTGAGGGCTCGGGGATGGTCGTGCTGGAGGAGGCCGAGGCGGCCACGGAGCGCGGCGCGACGGTGCTCGCCGAGCTGGTCGGTTACGGCTCGACGTCTGACGCCCATCATCTGACTGCTCCGGAGCCCCAGGGCGGTCCCGCCTCGCGGGCGATCATCCTGGCGCTCGAGGACGCGGGCGCGACGCCCGCCGACCTGGCCTACATCAACGCCCACGGCACCTCGACGCAGCTCAACGACGCAGCCGAGACCAGGGCGCTCAAGATCGCGCTCGACGAGCACGCCAAGCGGATCCCGATCTCGTCGACCAAGTCGTCGATCGGCCATCTGCTCGGTGCGGCCGGCGCGGTCGAAGCGGTGGCGACCGTGCGGACGCTCCTCACGGGGGTGATCGCGCCGACGCTCGGCTACGAAGTCCCTGACCCAGAGCTCGACCTCGACTACGTGCCGGGCGAGGCACGTCCCCTGCTGGGGCCGAACGGGTCGAACGGCAAGCGCCCGCTCGCGCTGTCCAACTCGTTCGCGTTCGGCGGTCACAATGTGACGCTCGCGCTCCGGGGAGCGCCGAAGTGAGCGCGACCGCGGTCGAGACAGGCAGGCGCTTGGACCCGCTCCAGCGCCTCGAGGCTCTGTGCGATCCGGGCAGCGTCCATGTGCTCCGGTCGAGCGCGCGCTCGTCGCGGCTTGGCGACCGCGCGGTACCGGGCGACGGCGTGGTCGGCGCAACCGGGACCGTCGACGGTCGCCCGGTCGCCTGCTACGCGCAGGACGGCGCGTTCTTGGGTGGATCGTTGGGCGAGCGTCACGCCGACACGATCGTGCGAGTGCTCGGGATGGCCGAGCGCGCGCGCATGCCGGTGGTGTCGTTCGTCGAGTCGGGCGGCGCCAGGATGCAGGAAGGCACCGCGGCGCTCGCCGGCTACGGCCGGATCTTCCGCCAGACGGTCGCGATGACCGGCGTCGTGCCACAGATCTCGGTCGTGTCTGGCGCCTCTGCGGGCGGCGGCGCCTACTCGCCGGCGCTGACCGACCTGATCGTGATGACCCAGGACGCGTCGATGTTCCTGACCGGGCCGGGCGTCGTGCGGGAGGCGCTGGGCGAGGAGATCGACGCAAGTGGGCTCGGCGGTCCGCACGTCCACGAGCGCAACGGCGTCTGCCACCTCGTCGAACGCGACGAGGCGAGCGCCGCCGCGCGGGTCCGCGAACTCCTTTCGTATCTGCCTTCGGCGGCTGGTCAGTCGCCGCCGCGCGCCGCGCCGCTCGATCCGCAGCACCCCGACCCCGGCGCGCTGGTCCCCGAGGCGCCGCGCAGCGTCTACGACGTCCGCGACGCGCTGAGCGCGGTGATCGACCGCGACTCGCTGCAGGAGCTTTGCCCCCGCTGGGCCCGCAACATAGTGACCGCATTCGCGCGGATCGAGGGTCGGCCGGTCGCGATTGTGGCCAACCAGCCGCGCTACCTGGGCGGCGTGCTAGACGCCGAAGGCTCCGAGAAGGCGGCGCGGTTTGTCGGCTTCTGCAACTCGTTCGGCCTGCCGCTGATCGCGGTCGTCGACACGCCCGGGTTCATGCCCGGGTCGCGGCAGGAGCGGGCCGGTGTGATCCGTCACGGCGCGTCGCTCGTACGGGCGTTCGCGGCCGCGACGGTGCCGAAGCTGACGGTCGTGCTGCGCAAGTCCTACGGCGGTGCGTACATCACGATGAACTCTCGCGACCTGGGTGCCGACCTGGTGCTCGCCTGGCCCGAGGCCGAGCTCGGGATCATGAGCGCGCGCGCGGCGGTTGGGATCGTCCACCGCCGGGAGCTGCACGTCGCCGGCGACCCGGACGCCGAGCGTGAGCGGCTCGCCGACGCGTACGCGCGCGAGCATCTGCGCGCCGAGTCCGCGGCCGCCGAGGGGTTCGTCGACGAGATCATTGAGCCGGCTCAGACGCGACTACGGCTCGCGGCGGCGCTCGAAGCGTTCGCGGGTGGTCGCCCGTGATCCTGGAGGGCAAGCGCCTCCTGATCACCGGCGTCATCACCAAGGACTCAATCGCCTACCACGCCGCCGAGCAGGCCCAGAAGGAGGGTGCCGAAGTAGTTCTGACGAGCTTCGGGCGCGTCCGGCGGATGACCGAGCGAGCTGCCCAGCGGCTTCCCGAGCCCGCCGATGTGCTCGAGCTCGACGTCAACAAGACCGAAGACCTGGCGGCCCTCAGCGATTCGCTGGGCGAGCGCTGGGGTGGGGTGGACGGCGCGTTGCACGCGATCGCTTTTGCGCCGCAGGACGCGCTCGGTGGGGGATTCATGACCGCGCCGGCGCAGAGCGCGAACGAGGCCTTTCAGACCAGCGCGTTCTCACTCAAGGCGCTTGCCGCTGCGTTGGCGCCGCTGATGCAGCCCGGCGCCGGGATCGTCGGGATGGATTTCGATGCGAGCGTCGCGTGGCCGATCTATGACTGGATGGGTGTCGCCAAGGCGGCGCTCGAGGCAGTCTCCCGGTACCTGGCGCGCGATTTGGGACCGCAGGGGATCAGGGTCAACCTCGTGTCTGCCGGCCCGCTCGGGACGGTGGCGGCCCGTGGGATCCCCGGCTTCGAGCAGCTTGCCGAGCTGTGGCGCGCACAGGCGCCGCTCGGCTGGAACATCGACGATCCGCTCCCGGTCGCGCGCGCGATCTGCTGGCTGCTGTCCGATTACGCGCAGGCGATCTCAGGCGAGATCGTGCACGTCGACGGCGGCTTTCACGCGATCGGGGCACCGAGCAACGCTTAGGCTAGACGAGGGCGTGCTCCGAGACCGCTTGCTCCGCGGGACCGACGAGCATCGTCTGTAGCCGGCGCGCGGCGTCGAGGTGATCGCCGGTCCAGATCACGCGCACGCCCGTCGCGGTCCCCTGACCGTCGGCGTCGCGCAGGTCCTGCCCGACGGTCTCGGCGAGGCGCTCGTCGGCGCCATCGTCCTCGGGCAAGGGCTCGGGCACGGTGCCGACCCCAGCGAGGCTTGCGGCGAACCCGTCGTACCACCCGTTCAGCCGATCGGCTCGCCGCACGAGTTCGAAGCGCGCGCCGGCGCGGTCGCCGGCGCCACCGTCGTCGCCATCCCAGAGATCGATCACGGCGTCGGCTGCCAGTCGTAGACCGATTACGCCGGTCGCGAGCCGAGTCACGTTCGCGAGCGGGACCGGCTTGGCGCCCCGCTCGGCCAGGTAGCCGCGAAACGTTGTATCGAGCCGCCGCGCGGCGGCGGCCGCGCGGAGCGCTTCGGCCTCGGGCTTCTCGTGCGACGGGCCGCTCGCGTCACAGCGGCCAACCCCATAGGCGACCGCGCTCGAGAGATACGCGACGCTGTCCGCGTAAGCCTCCGACAGCGCCTTGCCGAGCGCCGCAGCGGCGCCACGGGGCCAGAACATCACTCCGACCACGAGGCTTACCGCGCAGCCGATCGCCACGTCCTCGATCCGGACTAGGCCGATCTTCCAGCCGACCGGAACGATGATGTTGAACAGAAAGAACAGCGTCAGCGTGAAGGCGGCTTGGCCGGCGGCGAACGAGATCGCGGCAGGGGCCAGCCCGGCGAACAGGACGACCACCGGAAGCAGGGCCCACAGGAGCGCGGTGTTGTTGCCGATCAAGGTCACCAGCGCGGCGCCGACGACGAACCCGGCGGCCGTCCCGAGCAGTGCTCGAACGATGTCCTGGCCTGTGTTCAGCGCGCTCGAACGAAGCACTGACAGCGCACCGAGCCCGACCCAGAACCCATGCTGTAGGTCGGTCAGGTCCGCAACCAGCACGGCCAGGCCGAGCCCGACCGCGCCCCGGATGCTGTTGCGCAGCCACAGCGACTGCCTGTTGAAGTGAGACTCCGCGCGCTCGCGCGCGGCCGATAGGGCGCCAGAAAATCCGGCCGGCTGGCGTCCGAGCAGGCGGTCGATCAGACTGCGTCGTTCGGCGGCGGCCGCGAACTCGATGTTGGTCGCGATCTGGGCGACGACGAAGCTCAGCTCCTGGGCGCGGAAGCTCGGGTCAAGCGAGGTGACGACCTCGTGCGCCTGTCTCCCATCGTGTCCTGCTATCGCAGGCAGGTGGGTAGTTGTCGCCTCCTCCAGTTCGTCCAGCGCACCGTGCAGCTCCGACAGCGCTTTGTCGAGCGCCTCCGATGACCGGGATGGCTCTTCGAGCACGCTGGCCGCGTCCTGGAGCGCAGCCGCGGCACGGGTCTTGACGGCGCGGACATACGGGGCGACGGGCATCGCGAGCGTCGTCGGCATCGACCGCAGCACGATCGTGTTGAGCCAGCGGAGCTCGTCGACGAGGCGGACGAGCGCGCGTGTGGACGTGCTCAGACCGGTCGGGCGAAACGGGGTGGCGAAGAAACCGGTCTCGAGTGCCTGGACGGCCGCGTCAGCCTCGGCGATCGCCGCCTGGCGGTCGGCTTCGAGCTCCGGCGTCCCACCGCCCGCGGCGTACGCGACGTCGGCGTGCAACCGTTTAGCCAGCGCGCGGCAGGCCTTGACCGCGATGCCGCGGATCGGGTCGTGGGCCGGAGCCGGCCACAGCAGCGCGATCGCAAACAGAGCCGCGACGGACGCAAGGCCCCAGCCCGCGATCCGGTCCGGGATCGACGAGACCGGCCCCTTCAACGTGACCGGCAGGATGAACGCCAGCAGCAGCGGGGTAGTGGCACTCACCAGCACCGAGCTGACGACCCCCGCAAACAGGACCGCGAAGGCGATGACGGCCATCGACACAGCGGCCAGCCAGGCGTTGCGTGACGCGACTGTCGCAAGGCAGATCAGCGCACAGCAGACGACCGCGAGCGTCGCCTCCGCCTCGAGCCGGTCTCGGATCGAGCCAGAGAAGTCGACCAGCAGCAGCATGGCGAATGAACCAAACGCGGCAAACGTGGCGACTGTCGGGTTGCCAATCACCTTGTCGCCAATCGCGAACATCGCCGGCATCACGAGCGCCGCGCGGCCCGCGCGCCGCAGCGCCATGAAACCCCGGTCGTGCGTTCGCAGCCAGTCGATCACCTTCATCGGAACAGATCCTGTTCGGGCAACCGGAGCAGCGCCACCGCGCCCGGCCCATCATCGGGCGTCACGTGGCGGCCGGCACCGCTCACGAGCACCGCGGGCTGCATCGCGTCCTTGGCGCGCGCGAGGTCGGCGGCGGCGGCGAGCTCGTCCGCGGCCGCGATCAACGTCGCCTTCAGCTCACGCCCCCGAGCGTCGGTGCGCCCGCGCCAGTCTTCGAGCGGCGACAGCCCGGCGCAACCGATCGCGACGTCGCACTGGCCCTGGCGCCACGCTCGACCAAACGAGTCCGTGATCAGGACGGCGGGCGACGAGCCGACCTTCTCCCGCAGCTGTGCGCGAAGCTCCCGCGCGGAGCGGTCAGGGTCGACCGGCAGCAGGATGACCGTGTCTTCGTCGGGGGCGTTGGACGCGTCGACGCCCGCGTTGGCACACACGAAGCCATGATGGGTGACCGCGATCAGCACGCCATGTGCCGCCCGCCGGACCTCGCGCGATTCGTCGAGGATCACCTGGACGTGGCGCGCGTCCTTGCCAAGCTCCGCCGCGAGCTCGCGGGCCTTCGCGTCGGGCCTGACGCTGGACAGCGTCCGCGTCCGGCCCTCGGCCTTCGACACGACCTTGTGCGCGAGGACCAGCACGTCGTCATCGTTCGGAGCTCCTGACGGCATCGCGCCCGCCAGCAGCCCGGCGAGGTTGTCGCCCGGCCGGATCTCCGGCAGTCCGTCCAGCGCAACGGCGGTTACCGCCCCCATCCTCAGCTCTCGATCCGCGCCAGTTGCCGCAGCATTCCGCGCGTATGCGCCGCACCGCCGCGGCGGGCGGCCAGTGCCACCTCCATCGCCTCCAGGTCCTCGGGCGTGTCGACGTCGAGGGCCAGCGAGGCGACCAGCACCGTCTGACCCTCGACGCCGGCCGCGCGCGCCAGACGCTCGTGGCGCTCCCGACTGCCGGGTCCGAACGCTGGCGCAATCGCACCCGGGGGCGACAGGAGCAACGCGTTTGTTCCGCGGCCATGACGGTCGGGAACGATCACCACCGAGCGTGGCAGCACCGGGCGGGAGATCAGATCGTCGAGCTCGACGGGGTCGAGCAGCGGGCAGTCACCAGGGACCAGCAGGACCCGCTTGGCTCCATCCTGCAGCGCACGTTCGACGCCCTCGGTGGCCGCGTGGTTGTGGCCGCGATCATTGGCTTCCAAGACCATCGCGCCATAGCCGGCCGCGATCCGCTGCGCGGCGTGGTTGCTGGTGACGACGAGCACGCCGTCGATCGTGGCGCTGCGCCGCAGCGCGATCAGAACGTCCGTGAACATCGCCTCGGCCAGCGCGCGGCGGGTGGGCCGGTCGAGCGCGTCGCCGAGCCGCTGTTTGGCCTCCTCGAAGCTCTTGACCGGCAGGATCGCGAGTGGGTTTGAGACGGCCATCGAGGCGAACGCTAGTTAAGTGAGCGAGAGCGTGAATTCGAGCGCGCGGGCGGCGAGCTCGCAACGTGCCTCGGGGCTGTCCATCAGCACGCTGGTTTCGAGGACCGGCAGCCCCGACGCCGGTTGATCGGCGACGAGCCCGTCGAGCAAGCCGCCATAGGCGGCAGCGATCCCGTCGCTCGAGAGCGCGTGCTTAGACCACCGCATGAACGCCGCGGTCGGGCCCTTCAGGACCTCGCCGCAACCAGCGGGCTAACTGCCGTGACCGGCGCACGAGCGTCGCGAATCGCTTCCCGGATGCCGTTCAGGGCCAGGATCGGGCCGATCGAGATGACCGGATTGGATGGCCCGACGATGATCGCGCTGGCGTCGCCGATCGCGCCGATTACGTCAGGCGTCGCCCCGGCCGCGCGGGCACCACGGAGCTCGACGTCCAGCACTTCACCGTCCCCGCGGAGCTTGATCAGGAACTCCTGCAGCGGCCACCAGCGACCGGCCGACAAGACGCGGGTGCGGACCGGGGCGTCGCTCATCGGCAGCACCCGCGCGCGCACCCCCAGCGAACTGGCGATCGCCGCCTGCGCGCAGGTCAACCGCTCGCCCGCAGCAAGCCTCCGCGCGCGCTCGAGCCCGATCGCCAGATCGATGTCGCCAAGGTTGAACCAGATCTCGACCCCGAGCTCGCGCAGGCCGTCCATCACATGGAACGTGTCGTCACGCAGCCCCCAACCCCGTTCGTCGATCCGGTCGGCGAGCCAGAACGTGATCAGGTCGGGGTCCGGCGAGACGTAGGCGCCGTAGATCTCGACGTCGTCGGCGGTGTTGGCGATCACAACCAACTGCTCGTCGCCGACGACCTCCAGCATCCCGCGAGCGAGCTTGGCGCCGCCGGTCCCGCCGGCGAGAATTACGACCGGTCCGTCGCTCATCAAAGCCCGGTGATCTTGATCCCGGCGTGTACCTTGTTGCGGACGTTGATCGAGATCAGCAGGGCGGTCAGCTGCTCGGTTATTCGCGCCATCTCAAGCGGCCCGCAGTCGACTGCGCGCAGGCCCTCGATCTGCTCGATCAGCGCGGCAGCGCGGGCCTTGTCCTGGCGCCGGTCCCCACACACCAACACGTCTTCGTCGAGCTGGTGGTCGAGGTCGGTCAGCATCGCCGCGCTGACGGTGTGGAAGGCGGACACGACCCGGACCCCCTCCGGAACCATCTCCTCGGCCTGCTGCGCCGCCGAGCCCTGCCAGACGCCGATCGTGCGCGTCGCTTTGCCGCTCAGCGCCGCCGCGAGTGGGACGGTGGCGTCGACGAGTAGCTGGTCGGCGACCAGCGCTCCCTTGAGGTTGGTCAGCGTCTCGGACTGGGAGCGAAACGGCACCGACAAGATCACGATCTCCGCACCACGCACGGCCTCCGCGTTCTGCGCGCCACTGAACCCGCCACCGCGCACGCGCTCGCGGGCGCGGGCGGCGGCGTGCTCGGCGCGTTCGTGGTCGCGCGATCCGATCACCACCGGGACGCCGGCGCGCCCCAGCCTCACCGCCAGTCCGAAGCCGAGCGCCCCGGTCCCTCCAACGATGCAAACGGGACCCGGCATAGAACCGGCAGTCTATGTCTCGGTCGCCACCTATAGTTCTTCGCCGGGTGGGCGCTCGACGTCTTGTCATCGCGGCTGTGTTGGTCTTCTCCTTCGCTGCCGCTCGCGCCGGCGCCACGAGCGTCGCCACGCTGCCGCTCGCGCCGACCGCTTCGACGCTCGCCCAGACGGGACAGGAGTTGACCTGGACCGTGGTCACCGCACAGCCGTTCAGGCCCAAGTCGCTCGCGAAACAGAGCCTGTCGCTCTGCCTGGTGATCGCTCAGGGGGCCAAGACCGTCCGGTTGTGCGTCGCAGGCCCGGCGCGGATCCTCGATGCGTCGACCGGGCGTTACGTCGACGCGACCGTCACCCGCTCCAGCCTTGATCAGCTGGCGGCGAGCTTTACGCCGACCAGCATCGGACTGCAGTACCGCCCGGTCCACTGGCAGGTGATGAGCGCGCTGACGGTTCCGCCCTGCGCCGCTGGCCCGGGCTGCGAGATCGAGTTCCCTCGCAGGCCCGAATCGTCCAGGCTGCATGTGCCCCAGCTCGTGGGCTGCGTGCCGACAGGACCCCGATTCGTCTACAGCGGACCCAGCGACCGCAAGCAGATCGCGCTGACGTTCGACGATGGCCCCTGGTATCAGACGCCCCAGTTCGTGAGCCTGCTCGAGCGCTACCACGTGCCGGCCACGTTCTTCGAGATCGGTGATCAGATCGCGGAGTTCGGCGAAGGCGGAGCGATCGAGCGGCGAATGCTCGCCGATGGCGACATGATCGGCGACCACACGTGGAATCACCCCGACGTGGCGGGCGGCGGGGCGTTCGCCCGCAACGAGATCGTCGAGGCCGCGGAAGCGATCAAGCGGGCCACGCATGGATTTGAGCCGTGCCTGTTCAGGGCGCCGTATGGCGACGTCAGTCCCGGCGCTGTTATCGCTCGCTCGTTCGCTGGGCTTCACGACGATTCAGTGGGACATCGATCCGCGCGACTGGTCGCGACCCGGGGTTGCAGCGATCTACGAGAACGTGCTTGAGAACGCGCGTCCCGGAGGAATCGTCGAGCAGCACGACGGCGGCGGCGACCGCTCCGAGACGCTCGCGGCGCTGCCGACCGAGATCCGGGTCCTGCGCAGCCGCGGCTATCAGTTCGTGACGGTCACGCAGCTGCTGGGGATGCGGTTGCTGTACCGCTAGCGTCGCGCGCGAGCTCGGTGTCGATTGCGTCGACCAACCTGAGGGCGAGGTCGAGCAGGCCGTCGCCTGCGCCCCGGTCGATCGCCTCGGGCATGTCGGTTGGCTGGTGCGAGCGCGGCACGAGCCGGTCGTCGTCCAGGCAACCGATCGTCAGCGCCGACAGTCCCGCGAGCCGCGCGGGGAACGCGGGCGAGACCCCGCGTCCGCGGTGCGGCGTCGCATCCGTCGTGGCGGCCAGCTTGTTCGCGAACCGCAACGGGATCAACGAGCCGTCGCTGGTCCACCGGCGCGGCGCGCCACCCGAGCCTGCCGCAATCCCGAGCACGATCGCATTCGTACGCGGCAGCTCGGCGCGGTGGCGCCGCAGGTATCGCCGCAGGCCCGTCATCTGCCCGTCGCCCGCGCCCTGAAGGACGACGTCCACCGCCAGTCGGCGCGGCGGCGCCGCATCGAGCGCGCGGGCAAGCGCGAGCGCGACGGCGACCCCGGTGGCGTTATCGCCCGCTGCTGGCCCGTAAGGCGAGATGGCGAGCTCGAGCAGCAGCGCGAAGGCGAGTACGAGCGCCGCGGTCGGGATCAGCTGCGCGACGCCGACGCCGGTGCCGGTGCTTCCGAGAGCGCGGGCGATCGCCGTCGCGAGCGCCCAGAGGAACAGCAGCACCAGCCAACCGAGCCAGCCGGGACCGCAGCCGTTGACCGCCCGCTGCACCCTGGCGAACGGCTTTCGCAACGAAGGCCGGTAGGCGAGGCCCATCCTCCCGGCGTCGTAGTTGGCTGTGATCAGCAACGTAAACGGAGGACGGTCGCCGCTCTTTCGGCTGACGACGTTCTGGCTGGCGTGCTCGCGAGACAGCCGACGGCCCGGTGAGACGCCGACCAGCGCGTCGAGCAGCACCGATCCGAGCGCGACCGCGATCAGCGCGATCCCAACCGCGGGCGCGGCGACCGACAGCAGGCTTCCGGCCAGCGCCAGCGCGACGTGCCACGTATGCGCGAGCGCCCAGTTCGGCCTGCACCAGAAGGTCTCGACGGTCGCATCGCGGCGCGGCCCGCCCAGCTGTTGGGCCAGCGAGAGAGCAGCGCGCCGCTCGGCATTGGTGCCGGCTCCACGATTTTCGAAGCTGGCCAGCGTGGCGACTGTCTCGGCAGTACCCATCGGTTGCGGATGATCCTGTACAAACCGGCTCCGTGAGCTGGCGATCGCTGGAGCTCGAGCTGCTCGATGTCGCGCGCGAGGCGGCGCGTGCGTCGGCGGACGAACTGCTGGCGCGGTTTGGCGACGACCAATCCGGGATCCGCGCGAAGAGCACCCCGACCGATCTCGTCTCGGAGGCCGACCTCGCCGCCGAGGCGGCGATCCGCCGAGTGCTGGCCGCGCGGCGGCCGGACGACGCCGTGCTGGGAGAGGAGGGGGGCGCGACCGGCGATGGCGATCTGCGTTGGGTGATCGACCCGCTCGACGGGACGATCAACTTCCTGTTCGGGGTCCCGATGTTCGGGATTAGCGTCGCGTGCGAGGACTCCGACGGCGTGGTCGCCGGGGTCGTGCTCGACCCGGTCCGCGACGAGTGCTTCTCGGCCACGCGGTCGGAACCCGCCGAGCTCAACGGCGCGCCGATCGTCGCCTCGACCCGTACCTCGCTGTCCACGGCGCTGGTCGCCACCGGCTTTGCCTACGACGCCCGGGTGCGCGCGCTGCAAGCCCGTGTGCTGGCCGAGGTGCTCCCGCGCGTGCGCGACATCCGCCGCGCGGGCGCGGCGTCGATCGATCTCTGCTGGTGTGCGTGCGGGCGCTACGACGCCTACTACGAGCGCGGCCTCAAACCGTGGGACTACGCGGCCGGCGGACTGATCGCAGAGCGTGCCGGCCTCGACGTGCGGCGGTTGGCGGCGGTGGGGAAGGAGCCCGACGGGCTGATGGCCGCGCCGCCCGCGCTTTCCGATCAGCTATTCGCGCTGGTCGGCGGCGGTTCGTAGACTTGTCGCGCCGGCGGCGGTGGTGGAACGGTAGACACGGCGGCCTCAAAAGCCGCTGTCCCTTGCGGGACGTGTGGGTTCAAATCCCACCCGCCGTACTTCATTTGCCTCGTGATTCGGGCTCGCTAGAAGATGCCCATCGTCTCGCGGGTGGATTCGACGATGCAGGTGCCGGGGGTGCCGCTGGTGATCGTCGAGGCGCCTTCCCAGAAGCCGGGCAGGTATTGGTTTGAGATGAATTGGTCGCGGGCGCGGGCCTTGAGGTTGAGGTTCAGGTGTGCTGGAGGGAGCTGCAGGCGCCACCGTAGGGGGTAGGTGCCGCTTGCGCCCGCGGGGTGGATTGTGGGTGGCAGCGCCGTGATCGTGAAGTTGTGGGGGTGGATGACCGGCCCGTGCAGCGGGACGTAGGTACCGTCCTGCACGTCGGTGGGCTGGCCGGTGGGGGTGATGAACTGGTAGAGCATCAGGTCACTGCCGTTGGTGAATTGGCAGGCGAACCAGTTCCAGTGCCAAGAGGCGGTGTTGGTGGCGAAGTTCCCCCACTGGTGGTCAAACCAGCCCTGGCCTGCGATCGCGCTGCGGCGTCCGTCGAGTACGAGCGTGCCCTGGGCGGCCAGCCGCGGGTTGGAGTAGTAGGCCGAGGCCGCTCCCGGCCCCTCCGCAACGATCCCGTGGGTGCCGTTGAGCACGTAGGGCTGGGTCGGGGTCAGGCCGAGCTGCAGCCGTCCCGTCCCGGGGACCGGCGCCGTCACCGCCCAACGCCCGAACCGGCCCTGCGGCCGCCACCCGAGCTTGAAGCCCTGAACCTGGAGCCGTATCTGGCCTGAATGCAGCACGCCTGCGGCCACGTATTCGTGCGAGAGCACGATCCGATCCGCCCGCAGGTCGACCACGTTGACCCTTGCGATCTTGTACCCCATACCGGTCCACACGGTGGCGAACCAGAAGAAATGCCGGCCGTGTGGTCCCGCCACCGTCCCGGCCGTGTACCACCACTCGACCTGGAACGCCGGATGAGCGCCGTGGTCACGCGGCAGCACCACCGGCTGGAGCGCCGGCAGCGTCGCCGCGTTGGTCGCCGTCCCACCAGCGAGCACCACGAGCATCGTGACCGCCACCGCCGGCCACGCCCGTCGCATCGCCAAGCGCATCCTCCCGCATGATGAACGATGC
>CAVYGK010000025.1:0-40380 GCA_963768015.1 uncultured Solirubrobacterales bacterium | reverse complement strand
GCGGTTGCCGAGCGCCCGGTGCGGGTACCGTGCCCGCTCAGATGCGCGCGGTAACGATCAGGGACAAGCAGCTGTCGGTGCGAGACCGATCCTCCCCACCCCGAGCCCGGCGCGGGTGAGGTTCTGGTTCGCGTCCGTGCTGCCGGCCTCAACGGCGCCGACATGCACCAGCTCCGCGGTGGCTACTCGGCGCCGCCGGGCTCGCCGCCGGACATTCCGGGCCTCGAGCTGGCCGGCGAGGTAGTCGCACGCGGCCACGGGGCAATGCGGTTCGAAGACGGCGACCGGGTGATGGGGATCGTCGGCGGTGGCGGCCAGGCGCAGCTCGCGGTGGTTCACGAGCGCGTGCTGATGGTGGTCCCCGAGCGGCTGTCGTGGGTTCAGGCGGGAGGTACCCCGCAGGTGTTCACGACCGCGCACGACGCGGTCTTCACACAGGCGGGTCTGCGGATGGGCGAGCGGTTGCTGGTCCACGGAGGCGCGGGCGGGGCTCGCACAGCAGCGATCCAGCTGGGCCACGCGGCCGGCGCCCGCGTCACTGCCACGGTTCGCAACGCGCAGCTGCGCGACGAGGTTGCGGCACTGGGCGCCGAGGTGATCGAACCGGAGGGGGTTCACCGAGTACGGGCCGTTTGATGTGATCCTCGAACTGGTCGGTGCGCCGAACTTGATGGACAACCTGAATGCGCTCGAGATCGGCGGGCGGCTCGCGGTGATCGGTACCGGGGCGGGGGCGACCGGCGATATCAACCTCGGTCTGCTGATGATGAAGCGCAGCCGGATCTACGGCTCGACGTTGCGGGCGCGACCGGTCGAACAGAAGGCGCTGACCGCGCGCGCGGTTGAACGCTCCGTGCTGCCGTTGCTCGCCAGCGGCGCCGTCAAGGTCCCTGTCGCGGCGACGTTCCCGCTCGAGGACGCGCCCGCGGCCTATGCGCGTTTTCAGGCCGGCGGCAAGCTGGGCAAGATCGTGCTCGAAATCTGAGCCCGCTGCAGAGCGAACCCCGGAACTGCGCGGGGCCCACTCCACAATGTCCGTTTAGCCTCGGCCGACAGGCAACGTGGCGTGCAGCCGGTCTCCGATCACCTTCGCGAACGCGTCAGCGATCACCTGATAGCCGTTCTTGTTCGCATGGATGTTGGGGCCGCTGGGCGGCGTCTGACAAGCCCAGGTCCAGCTGCAGAGGCGGGCCACATTGAGCGGGATCTGCTGGCTCTGCCACTCGACCGTGGTCGTCGTGTTGTAAGTGGCAAAGGCGTCCGCGACGTCCGCGTTCAAGAAGCCGCCGCCTTTGTATGCCGTGGCCAGCGTGTCGTTGAGATCCCTTACCAGCACGAGTGACAGCGTCGCCAGGGTATGGGCAGTCGTCCCAACGGGGGCGAAATAGCCGCCGAGAACCGGGTCGTACAGGTTCATCCCGGCAAACGTCGTCCCGGCCGGCGCCGCCTGCTTGATGCCGTGCAGGATCTTCGGCACGTTCTTGCTGATCGCGTCGAGGCCGTGGGTGACACAGCCGATCACGTCGGTCGCGGTGACGCAGCCGTCGACGTCGTTGGCGCCGATGTCGACGGTCACGAGCGGGACCTCGCCCGGGCTGTGGTGTGCCCTCAGGAAGCGTTCGGCCGCGGTCAGCTGCGAGCCACCTGCGCGGTCGCAATGCAGCGCGCGCGCGTTGACCTCATTGCCGTGCCCGGTCAGCATGCTGGTCGTCGTCTCGCCACCACAACCGAGCTGGACCAGTTGCAGGTTGTGAACCCGCGCCCGCTCGATCTCCAGCAGGTAGTTGGCATAGCCCTGGTTGGTGTTGCGGGTGACCCCGTTGAGGTCGGGCTGCATTCCCTGTGACAGCGAGTCCCCCAGCGCGAGGTAGTAATGGGGCGCAGCCGCGGACGTGGCCGCCACAGCGCCAGCATGCGAAGTGGTGCTCGCTGCCGCGACTCCGGGCAGCGCGGCGACGCCGACCGCCATCGCCCCTGCCGCGACAACGGCGCGGATCCGTCTAGTCATGAGGCTCCAGTCCCCGCAGCCCTGGCTGCGGATTCGCGTTGTCAAACGGCGAGCACGCCATCACGACGGTGATTTTCGGCGACACGATCGCGAACTCCTCCACCCGTCGCGCGACGCAAGCCGGCCGTCACGGGTCCGCCACCGGACACTTGACGCCCAGTGTCCCATTGGGCCGCGAGCTGGCTACCGCCGAGGTGTGGCGTTGGCCGCCTCGACCGTCGTTGCGCGCTGCGGTGGTTTGAGCCCGATCCTGGCTGGGGAAGCGTGGAGCGATCCGAGCTGCCCGCGTTCGTGCGGCACAACGTGCATGAGCGCCGCGGTCGGCGGGGGACGTGTCGCGTTTTGCCGCCTATGACCGGCGTTACGCAGCACGTGCGATCGGCGGTCGGGCGCTCATGCGCGTTAGGCCGGCGTTGGGCGACAGACTCGAGCTGTCGCCCACCCACGGGGGTTCGTCCTGCCCGGTCCGACAGGTGGATGCTCTGGAGCGAGCACCCGCTGACGGACGCGGGGCTCGCTCCAAAATTTCCGCCTAGTGCGAGTCCGACAGGCGGTTGCCGATCGTCTTCGCGAACGCGTCGGCGATCACGTGATAGCCGGTCTCGTTCGCGTGAATGTTGGGGCCCTGGGGAGCTGCGTGACACATCCAGGTCCAGCTGCAGACGCGGGCCACGTCGAGCGGCGTCTGCTGGCCCTGCCAGACGACGTTGGTCGCGCTGTCGTAGGTGTCAAACGCGTCCGCGACGTCCGCGGTCAGAAAGCCGGCCGCCTTGTCGGCCTTTGCGAGCGTGCTGTTGAGATCCTTGTCCAGCACCAGCGACGGCATCGCGAGCGCGTTGCTTGTGGTTCCGGCGGGCGCGACGTAGCCGCCGAGGATCGGGTCATACAGGTTCATCGCGACGAACGTCGTCCCCGCCGGCGCGGCCTTCCTGAGCCCGGCAAAGATCTTCGGCAGGTTCTGGCTGATCGCGTGCAGTCCCTGCGTGACGCAGCCGACGACGTTGGCGGCGGTCGTGCATCCATCGACGTCGTTGGCGCCGATGTCGACCGTCACGAGCGGCACCTCGCCCTTGGCGTGATGCGCGCGCAGGAACCGCTCGGCGGCCGTGAGCTGCGAGCCGCCGACACGGTCGCAGTGCAGCAGTCGCGCGTTGGCGTCATTGCCGTGGCCGGTGAGCATGCTCCCGCTCGTCTCGCCACCGCAACCCAGCTGGACCAGCTTCAGGTTGTCGATCTTGCTGCGCTCGATCTTGAGTAGGTCGTTGGCGTAGCCCTGCTTCGTGTTGACCGTCACACCCTGAGCGTTCGGCTGCATGCCCTGCGAGAGCGAGTCGCCGAGCGCGAGGTAGTAGTGGGGCGAGGTCGTGCTCGCCGCGGCGACGCTGGGTAGCACCGCGGCGGCGGCCGCGACCGCGCAAGCCGACAGGGCGACGAGGGTCCGTCTATTCATGAGGCTCCAATCCCGGCAGGCGCACAGCCGCCGATCCGCGTTCGAAAGACGTCGACGCTAGGAAGCGCCGATAAGAGTTCGATCAGAGCCGGAAATCAATACGGCGGCAGGTCGGCCCACCACTGGCCGAGCACCCGGAACGCGGTCCAGAACTCGCGCTTGGCGCTCTCCTCGTCGAGCGCCTCGTCGATGTTGGGCACGTACAGCGCCCTCAATCGTCGGGGTGAAGCGCTGAAGCTCGCCGGGCGACGGCGCGAGCTTGTTCGAGAGCGGCACGTCGAGTTCGTTGACCACGATCAGCGCGTCGGCGCCCATCACGACGATGATCTTCGGCGACACGATCGCGAGCTCCTCGACCAGCCGCGCGACGCAAGCCGGGTCGGCCATCGCGGGGTCCGCGACCGGGCACTTGACGCACAGGGTCCCGTAGACCGCGAGCGGATCGATCGACAGGCGCTTGAGCGATTTCATCAGCGCGTTGCCGGTGCGCCCGTAGAACGCCACGCCCTCCTCGACCTCCGACGGCCGTGCCGAGTACTTGATCATGAAGATGTCGGCCTGCGGGTGACCCGAGCCGAGCACCGGCATCAGCTGGCCGCGCGGGCAGTGCGTGCACTCGCCGAGCCGGCGCGCGAACGTGTTCAGCTCGCGGATCGCGCGCTCGAGGTACTTCTCTCTGATCTCGTCGTCGGTTGCGGGCACCCCTGTCCGATTGGACGGCTGGCGTGCTTGTCCTTGGCGCTGCATCAGGACTTGCGGCCCGTCGCGCGGCGCACGCGACGCTCTCGGGAGGCGCGTCGGGCGGCTCCCGGCATTGCCCTGGTTTGGAGGAACTTAAGCGCCTGGACGTAGAGCAGGCTGGACGGGTTGCGGATGATGTCGGCGTCACGCAGCGATTGCAGGAACTCTTGCGGGCCGTCGAAATCGCGCATCCGGATCCGCACTGAGCCCAGCCCTTGCGGGACGTGGGCGTCGGACCCGGCGCCCGCCGGGATGCGGTACTTGGCGGCGAATCGGACCGCCTCCTCGTTGAACTCGGTGATCGCGATCCGCGGGTTGAAGACCTCGATCGCGTCGACGTCGTCGATCACCGACAGCAAGTGCTCGTAGTCGGGCACGGAGTGCATGCGGTCAAACGGGTGCGGCACGTAGACGAGGCCGCCCTGGCGCTTGATCTCCGCGATCGTCTCGTGGAGCGTCATCCCGCGCGGGATCTTCTCCTCGATGAACAGGCCGATCACCTCGCCCTGCTCGGCTGTCTTGACCTCCTCGCCGACGATCACGGTCAGTCCGTCGGCCTTGGCGCGTGCCTCGACCGCGCCGGAGATCTCGTTGTGGTCGGTGATTGCGATCGCGCCCAGACCTCGCGCTCGGGCCTCCGCGAGCAGCACCTCGACCGGTGTCGCGCAGTCGTATGAGTGGTCGGTGTGCATGTGCAGGTCGACGTCGATCAGCGCCCGCCCGGACAGGCGCGTCCGCAGGCGCGCGTCGCCGACGCGGTCATGGCGCCGGGCGACGAGCTCGGAGTAGACATCCTCGAGCTCGGAGGCGACACGCGGCCAGCCGAACTCTTCCACGTTGGCGCGGCGCTCCTGGCAGCAGGCGTGGGTCGGAGAGCAGCTGCTCGAGGTGGGTGGCGAGCGTCTCGATCTCGCCCGCCTCGAACATCAGCCCGCGCTCGCCGTCGGCGAGCACCTCCTCGTACACGGGCAGACGCGACGCGACCGCGACCGCCCCCGAACCGAGCGCTCGCACTAGCGTGCCCGGGATCGCGCGCGCGCCGTCGGACGCGAACACCGCGACGTCCGCGGCCGTCAGCACGTCCTGCTGGCTGCGATCGCTCACGTCGACGAACGTCACCCGCTCGCGCAGCATGCGACCGAGCGTCGCCGGCGGTGCGGTCGGCCGTCGCGACCAGACGGTCGCGTGCCATTCGAGCTCCGGCGGCAGCAGGCGCAATGACCGCAGGAACGTGCGCACCGCGAGCCGCTCCTCGGTCGCGATCATGACCAGCTCCAGGGGCTGCGAGGGCTCGCGCGGGGGCTGCGGGTCGGCGCCCGGGGTGATCACGCGGTATTCGCCGGGGAAGTAGCGCTGCAGCAGGTTGCGCGTCGCCGCATAGCTGGCCGTCCGGGCGTCGAGCCGGGAGAAGAGCAGCCGTGTCAGCGGTCGCGTCAGCTGCGTGGAGAGCACGCGCTCGGTCGGTGCGTGGAAGCTGCCGACGTTGAGCGCCCTCGAATGACGCAGCGCGACGCTGGATGCACTGGGGGCGAACGGCTCGTGGACGTTGACGATGTCGAGCGGCAACGTTCCGGCCGCCTCCTCGATCGTCCGCGCGACGTCGACCGGCAACGACGCCGCGCGCCGGCGGGTCGGCGAGAACGGCAGCACCTCCCCTACGCCCAGCACCACCGGCGCACCGTCGGCGCGGTCCAGCAGCGCGTCGCCCTGGTTGCGGATCGCGCGGCGGCTGTCGCGAACCAGGGCGGCGCTCTCCGACGGCGCGATGATCAGGACCCGGTGGCCGTGTTTGGCCAGCTCGTCAGAGACGCGGGCGAGGTACTCGTTGACGTCGCCGCCCACTTCCCACGCAAACGGCGTGACCTGCGCGATCGCGAGACGGTCGCCGCTCACATCGCGGAGTTTATGTAGGCGGGCTACTTCGCCGCGGCCTTGGCCTTCGTCGCGGCCGGCTTGCGCGCGTACTTCTTGATGAACGCCTCGGTCAGCTCGCGCGCCTCGGCGTCGGGGCGCTGGTGCATCGGCGACTTCATCAGGTACGAGCTGGGCCCATCAAGCTGGCCCGACAGCCCGTTGTTGAGCGCCAGCTTGCAGCACCGCACGGCGTCGATCACGATCCCGGCCGAGTTGGGCGAGTCCCAGACCTCGAGCTTGAGCTCGGCGGTCAGCGGCACGTCGCCGAACGCCTGACCCTCGAGCCGGATGTGGGCCCACTTGCGGTCGGTCAGCCACGGCACGTAGTCAGACGGCCCGACGTGCACGTCCTCGGGCGGCAGCTCGTGGCCCATGATCGAGGTCACGGCGTTGGTCTTGGAGATCTTCTTGGACTCCAGGCGCTCGCGCTCGAGCATGTTGTAGAAGTCCATGTTGCCGCCGACGTTGAGCTGCGAGGTGCGCATCAGCTTGACGCCGCGGTCGTGGAACAGCCGCGCCAGCGCGCGGTGCACGATCGTCGCGCCGACCTGGGACTTGATGTCGTCGCCGACGATCGGCAGCCCGGCCTTCTTGAAGCGCTTGTCCCAGTACCCCTCGCGGGCGATGAACACCGGGATGCAGTTGACGAACCCGCAGCCGGCCTCGAGCACCTGCTCGACGTACCACTTGGTCGCCTCCTCGGAGCCGACCGGGAGGTAGGAGACGACGACGTCGGTCCGGGTCTCTCGGAGCACCTCGACGATGTCGACGGTCGGACCCGGGGCCTTGGTGATCTTCTGCTTGAGGTACTTGCCCAGGCCGTCGTGCGTCATGCCGCGCATCACCTCGACGCCGAGCTTCGGCACGTCGTCGCCGAGCTTGATGGTGTTGTTCTGGCCGGCGAAGATCGCCTCCGACAGGTCCTTGCCGACCTTCTCGGCGTCGATGTCAAAGGCGGCACTGAACTCGATGTCGCGCACGTGGTAGCCGCCGAGGTCGACGTGCATCAGGCCGGGAACCTGCGCGGTGGGGTCGGCGTCGCGGTAGTACTGGACTCCCTGCACGAACGAGCTTGCGCAGTTGCCGACGCCGATGATGGCGACGCGCACCTTCTCGTGCTGGTGGCGGGAGGCTCCGTTCTTGGAACCGTTGGTGTTGCTCATCGATTTGCGTCCCTTCTGTGAAGTTTCAAGCGCCGAGCGCTCTTGATACGTACCCCGGGGACGGGCGTTCAGTTACGCCAGAAATGTACACCGTGCGGTCTACATCGACGCCGCACCAGATGCGCCGTACGCCACGTAGGTCGACCGATCGGTTTACTTCTAGCCGATCGCCTCGTCGAGCATCGCCGCGGCCATCGCGTGGGCCTCGGCCAACGCGTCGGAGGTGTCGTGGATCACGGCCTGCGCGGCGGCTCCGTTGTAGAGCACGGCGAGCCTGCGGCCGACGCGGTCGGGGTCGCGGGCGCCCGCTTCGCGGGCCAGGTTCGCGAGCCGCTCGGTGAACAAAAGCTTGTGCTCGGCCGCCACACGGTGTGCGGGATGCTGCGGGTCGGCAAGCTCGACCGCGGCGTTGAGGTACGGGCACCCGCGCATTGGGTGCTGATCGTCGGCGAGCGTGGCGAACAGCTCGAGCAGCCGGGCGCGCGGAGTCAGGTCCGAGCGCTCGAGCGCGCGCTCGGGCCCCGACTCCGGGTCGTCTTGGAAGCTGCGCAGGTAGGCGACGACTACTTGATCTTTGCCGGCGAAGTGCTGATACAGCGTGCGTTTGGACACGTGCGCCGCGGCTGCGAGCTCGGCCACGCCGGTCGCGTTGATCCCGCGGCCGCGAAACAGGCGCTGGCTCGCCTGCAGGATCCGGGCACGTGCGCCCCGCCCCCCGGCTCGTGCGCCTCGGCCCCCGAGAGGTCTGCGCGTGGGAGGCGTGGACGGCATCCACGCCATGGTACCGACCGGTTTACCGAGGAGCGGCTGGCCTACGGCGTGGGTCGGAGCTGCTTGCGGACGTACAGGATCCGCTGCACGACCGTGAACGCGCTGAGCGCCGCTAACACGTACACCGCCGGCGCGAGCAGCTCGAAATGACCCAACCCGGCGCCCTTGGCGAACACGAGCCCGACGGCCAGGATCACGACGCGCACGGGCCGGGTCGCGAGCCCGACCTTGCACGCGACGCCGAGCGCCTCGGCGCGGGCGCGCGTATAGGAGACCATCAGCGACGCCAGGACCGCGATCACGACCGCCGCGACCGCCGTCTGATCGTGGCGCGAGGCGAAGTAGGCGGCGACCGCGGTCAGCACGATGCCCTCCTCGAGGCGGTCGAGCGTCGAATCCAGGAACGCCCCGAACGGCGTTCCCTTGCCCGACATCCGCGAATAGCGGCCGTCGAGCGTGTCCATGATCGAGCCGACGATGAACGCGATTCCGGCGAGGAAGAACAGGCGCTCGACGATCAGCGCCGCGGCGGCGAGGTTGAGCAAAAAGCCGGTGAGCGAGATCGCGTTTGGCGTCAGGCGCGACTCGATCAGCCGCTCGCGCATCAGCTCCTGGGTCGTCGGCCCGCTGCCGCGAGTCCGCGGGCGGCGCTGCCTGGGGGGCCTTGGACGGACCGGGGTGGTCGGCTCGGCCATCGGCGCTAGGCGGTCGCCTCGTTGGCGTTCGCGCCGCCGAATGCCCAGGCGTGCGGCCTCACCCGCGCGAGCAGCTGCTTGGCGAGCAGCGCCGACACGCCGGCGGTCAGCGCGCCGAGGAACGTGTCGGTGAAGTAGTGGTTACCGGTCGCGACGACCACGAACGTGATCCACAGCGGGTATACGCACCAAGCGAACTTGGCGTAGCGGTGCTTGACGAGCCTGGCCATCGACCCGCCGGTCATCACCGCGAAGCAGACGTGCATGGACGGCACCGCGGCGTAGATGTTGACAAACGCACTGGCGGCGCCGCTGTCGACGTGCGGCACACCCATGAACTGGGAGATCGCGTCGGTGAAACCCCACTCGGGCATCAACGCCGGCGGCGCGGTCGGAAATACGGCGTAGCCGACGAGCGCGATGCCCATCGCGATCATGAACATGTTGCGCACGAAGTAGAACGACTCGTTGCGGCGCAGGTAGATGAAGATCAGCACACCGGCAGTCACGGTGTAGTGGGAGTAGAGGTACGCCCAGTCCGCCGCGTCCATCAGCCAGCGCTGGCCGAGCGCCCACGCCTGGATGCTCGGTTCGGCGAACACGTGCAACGTCCGCTCGAGGTTGATGATCTTGGTCGCGTCGCCGAACGGCTTGTACAGGCTCCCGGTGGAGACCAGTCCGTTGACCAATTGGTAGACGAGATACGCGCCGACGAACAGCCCGAGCTGACGGATCACGTCGATCCATCCGTGCGGGAGCACCCGCGTTTCGATCCACTTCAGCCGCCGCCGCATGCCCTCCAAGCCTACAGAGGCGGTCGTCTGCGTCCTGTTAGACGGGTCACGTACAGCGCGGCGAGCTGGCGCCGATCCGGCCGAGCGAGAAGCTCGTGACGAGCCGGAAAGTGCCCGCCGAGCGCAACGTCACCCGCGTGTATTGGCCGGCGGGAGCGACGCAACCGGAGGCGCCCGACAGGGCCCAGTACGGCGTGAAGCGTACGTGCACGAGCAGCGTTCCCGGCCGCTCGGCGTCGATCGTCACGTAGTCGGCCCCGAGCTTCGTCAGCGTCGCCGGACCCTGGACGATCGGAGTTGGGTTGTCGACCGCGTAGACGCGCCAGTCTTCCGTGTGCATGACGAGACGCAGGTACGGCAGCCCCCGCTTGATCAGGGCGGCCTCCGCTGCGGCCGAGTAGTCGAGCGGTGTGTCCGGCATGGCGACGAAACGGACGGCGTTGGCATGCAGCCACTGTTCGTAGGTGGCGGCATTCAGCCGGCCGCCGTAGAAGATCGGGTTGTCGTGGATGTCGAGCTGGCGCTCCCAGCCACGCGCGAGCGGGAAACGGGTCGCGACCACGTACGCCTCCCAGTGAAACTCCGTGAACGGGATCTCGATGCGGAACGGCGGACCCTGCTGGTCGCGCAGGAACTGGATCAGCGGCTGGTAGAAGCTCGTTTGGGTCGACTCGTCACTGGCGGCTCCGCTCAGATCACGCACCGGCGCCTGCCAGGCGAGATACAGGAACGGGAGCGCGACGATCGCCAGCATCAGCGGCCGGCGGCGCCAGACCAAGATCGCGAGCGGCGCGCCGACGAACGTGGCCAGGCGAACGATGTTGCTGCCCATCGGAGAGGGGATCAGGTAGCTGATGACGGTTGCAAGCGCATAGATCGCGATCCCGATCCGCAGCGTCGTCATCTCCTTTGGCACCCCGACCAGCCCGATCACGGTCAGCGCGAGGATCGGCAGCAGCGTCGCCAGGCCGAACGGTTCGATGCCGCCCTCCGGGAAGGCGATCGCGATGAACCCGACCGGCACCAGCGCGGCGGCGATCACGGCGGCTCCTGGGATTCCGGCGCGGATGCGGCGTTCGCGCCAGTAGCCGCTGACGACGTAGGCAGACGCGGCGAGCGCCGCGAACGCCGCCGCGACGGGACTGCAGAGCGCCGACAGGAACGCCAGTGCGCACGCGAGCTTCGTGCGACGCAGGTCGAGCGCCACGACCGCGGCGAGCGCCGGCAGCGCGCCGAACGCGAACGCGAGCCTGCCGGTGTAGAGGTTCGTCGCGGTCACGGCGCCGAAAACGACCGCGCCAAGCCACGCTTCGCGACCGAGGTGACGCCGAGCGCTGAACTCGAACACAGTGGCGGTCGCGGTCGCCGCGAGCGCCGCTGCGAGCTGGGGCGTCAGCAACGCCGAGATCGCCGGGAACAGGACGCTGTAGCCGACGATGTCGTGTCCCGAGTACCAAAAGTTGTTCCAGATCCCGAATCCCTCGATCCGGAACAGCTGCGCCCGGAACAGGTGCGCCGCGAGGTCGAGGCTGGGCGGCGAGATGATCACGTAGGCGGCCGCGAACGCGGCCGCGACAAGCGTTGGTGCCAGACGCTCCAGTAGCTCGGGCGAGACGCGCGGCCGGGCGCGCGGGAGTGAGAGGTCGGCTGTCGTCATCGGCTTTGTGTCGCGAAGGCTGCCACCCGGTCGATAAGGCTAGGACGGTCCAGCCACGGCCAGTGACCGGCGTCGGGGACCCGCTCGAGTTCGGCGCGCGGCAGCCGCCGCGCGTAGCCGTCGGCGAGCGACGGGTCAAGCCAAGGGTCGTCGTCTCCCCAGATGACGAGCGCCGGCGCCCACAGCTCGCTTAGATCGGTGCCGGCGGCGGCCAGCCCGGCGGGGTCGATCGAGCGGTGCAGGCGCAGGATCGCGCGCTGCGTGCCCTGATCGAACTGGTGATAGACGGCAGCGATCCGCTCGTCCGGCCACGCGTCGGGCGACTCCGACGCGCCCCGCAGCGTGCGTGCCAGAAGCCACTGGTTGACGCTGCCCATCAGCAGCTCTCCGATGCCCGGCAGGCGAAGGCGGCGGACCAACGTCGGCCACTGAAAGCCGTCGAATAGCGGCACGGCGTCGATGATCACCATCCGTTCGACCCGCTCGGCGTGGCGCTCGGCGAACGCGAGCCCGATCGCCGCTCCCCAGCCGTGGCCGACAATCGCGACGCTGAAGGAGTCGGTCGCCTCCATGAACGCCTCGATGAAGTCGACGTACGCGGGCAACGTGTATTGGAGGAAGCCGGCCTTGCTCGAGCGGCCGAAACCCAACAGGTCGGGGGCGATGCCACCGGTGCGCTCGAGGAACGGCAGCCAGTCGTCGGAGCTCGTCGGGGCGCTGTGCAGGTACAGGATCACCACTCCGTCAGATGGCGCGTGGCGATAGAAGACGGACGCTCCGGCGACCTCGATCGTGTGCTCGTCGACGTGCATAAGGGCCCGGCTCCGCCCGGCGAGGATAACGTCACGAATGGTGAGCACGGCTCCGGTCCGCATCCTCTGCGTCGGTGAGGCGCTCGTCGATCTGGTCGGCGAACGGCGCGGTGCCGAGTTGTCCGAGATCGAGTGCTTCTCGCCTCACTTCGGCGGCGTGGCGGCGAACATCGCGCTGGTGGCGGCGCGCGCGGGCGCCGACGTGGCGCTCGCCGGCGGCACGGGCGACGACCGCTGGGGCCAGTGGCTGACGGCTGGCTTGCACGAGGCCGGCGTCGACTTGTCACTGTTCGAGCTGCTGCCAGGAATGCCGACGCCAGTCGCGTTCGTGACCGTCGACGACGCGGGCGAACCGCACTACGAGCTGCACGGAGACGGCAGCGGGACCGTCGTCGCTGCACTCGAGGATCGCGTCGAGCAGGCCGTCCGTGACTCCGCGGCAGTGTTTCTGTCGACCAATACGCTCGCGGGCGAGCCCGAGCGGGCGGTGACGATGGAGGTCCGGCAGCGGGCGCTCGAGCTCGGGCGGCCGGTCGTGTTCGATGCCGGCCTGCGGCTCCACCGCTGGAGCTCGGCCGAGGAGGCAGCCGCGTGCGCGCGGGCGTGTGTCCCCGGCTCGCTGCTGGTGCGAGCAAACCTGGCGGAGGCGCAGACGATCAGCGGCGAGCGCGACCCCGAGCGCGCGGCCGCGGCGCTGGTCGCGGCGGGCGCGACGCTGGTCGTGCTGACGCTCGGCAGCGGTGGAGCGATGCTCAGGGGCAGCCTGCGTTCGGACGTCGCCGGCGTCGAATGCGATGTCGTCAACACCGCCGGCGCGGGCGACGTGCTCACCGGGACGCTGCTCGCCGCGCTGGCCGGTGATCGCTTCTCGCCCACGGCGATCGCTGCCGCGCTGCCCGATGCGGTCGCGGCCTCGGCCCGTGCGTGCGAAAGGTGGGGAGCCGTTGACTGACGCTCGGCAGCGATGGGAAGGTCTGGGGTGCCGTTGACTGAGACCTGGCAGCGCCCCAGAGCACGTCGCGTGCGGGCGGTCCGCGACCGCCTGCGGCTGGTGTACGGCATCCCCGGGGCGAAGCCGCACGGGCATCCGATCGCGGAGCTGATCTTGACCGTGCTGTCGCAGTCGACCAACGACCGCAACCGTGATGTCGCTTACTTCGCGCTGCGCGAGCGGTTCTACGAGTGGACCGCGATCCGCGACGCTCCGGTCGACGAGATCGAAGAGGCGATCCGCCCGGGCGGGATCTCGAAGGTCAAGTCGGCGCGGATTAAGTCGATTCTGCTCGCGATCACAGAGACCGCGCCCGGCAACGAGTTGTCGCTCGACTGGCTCCCCGAGCTGAGCGTACCCGAGGCGCAGGAGTACCTGTGCTCGCTGCCGGGCGTCGGGCGCAAGACGGCGGCCTGCGTGCTGCTGTTCGCGCTCGGCATGCGCGACGTGCCGGTCGACACGCACGTCTCGCGGGTCGGGAGCCGGCTGGGGCTGTTTCGCCCGGGGGCACCGTTTCTCGAGATGCACGACGAGATGCTGGCGATCACGCCGCCCGGCGAGGAACTCGAGTTTCACCTCAATCTGTTGCGGCACGGACGGCGAACCTGCCACGCGCGGCATCCGGAGTGCTCGAGTGTGCGCGCTGGCGCGGATGTGCCCGAGCGCCGGGACATTCGATTGAGCGCCGCGGTCTAAATCTGCTACGCTCTGACTCAGATTTTTCGACCCACAGAGGAGCAGACAACAGATGGCAAAAACGATCGGAATCGACCTCGGGACGACCAACTCTTGTATGGCCGTGCTCGAGGGTGGCGAGCCGACGGTGATCGAGAACGCCGAAGGTGGGCGCACGACTCCGTCGGTTGTCGCATTCACGAGCAGCGGTGAGCGGCTCGTCGGCACCGTGGCCAAGCGCCAGGCGGTGACCAACCCCCAGAACACGGTCTTCTCGATCAAGCGCTTCATGGGCCGCAAGGAGGCCGAGGTGCAAGAGGAAGAGGCGATCGTGCCCTACAAGGTCGTAGCGGGCCCGGGCGGCGATGCGCGCGTCGAGGCCGGTGGCAAGCAGTACTCGCCGCCGGAGATCAGCGCGATGATCCTCGGCAAGCTCAAGACCGACGCCGAGGCGTACCTCGGCGAGCCGGTCGAGAGCGCCGTGATCACGGTTCCCGCCTACTTCAACGACGACCAGCGCCAGGCGACCAAGGACGCCGGCAAGATCGCTGGGCTCGACGTCAAGCGGATCATCAACGAGCCGACCGCGGCCTCGCTCGCGTACGGGCTCGACAAGGAGTCAGACCAGACGATCCTCGTGTTCGACCTCGGTGGTGGCACGTTCGACGTGTCGGTGCTCGAGATCGGGGACGGCGTGTTCGAGGTCAAGGCGACCGCGGGTGACAACCACCTCGGCGGCGACAACTTCGACAAGGCGGTCGTCGACTGGCTGGTGGCCGAGTTCAAGAAGTCGCAGGGCATCGACCTGAGCGCCGATCCGATGGCGCTGCAGCGGCTCTACGAGGCGGCCGAGAAGGCCAAGATCGAGCTCTCGACCACACAGGAGACGCAGATCAACCTGCCGTTCATCACGGCCGACGCGAGCGGCCCCAAGCACCTCGACATGCGGCTGACGCGTGCCAAGCTCAACGAGCTGACCGCGACGCTGCTGGATCGGACCGTTGCACCGGTCCGCCAGGCGCTCGACGACGCCAAGGAGAAGGGCGCGTCGACGATCGACCACGTGGTACTGGTCGGCGGCATGACCCGCATGCCCGCCGTGCAGGAGAAGGTCAAGGAGCTGACCGGCAAGGAGCCGCACCGGGGCGTCAACCCCGATGAGGTCGTCGCCGTCGGCGCCGCGATCCAGGCAGGCGTGCTGGCCGGCGACGTCAAGGACGTGCTGTTGCTCGACGTCACCCCGCTGACGCTCGGTATCGAGACCAAGGGCGGCGTGATGACCAAGCTGATCGAGCGCAACACGACGATCCCGACCCGTAAGTCGGAGGTGTTCTCGACCGCCGAGGACAACCAGCCGTCGGTCGAGATTCACGTCCTGCAGGGCGAGCGCGAGATGGCGACCTACAACAAGTCGCTCGGCAAGTTCCAGCTGACCGGCATCCCGCCGGCCCCGCGCGGCATCCCGCAGATCGAGGTCGCGTTCGACATCGATGCGAACGGGATCCTGAATGTGTCCGCCAAGGACCTCGGTACCCAGAAGGAGCAGAAGATCGAGATCCGGGCCGGCTCCGGGCTGTCCGACGACGAGATCAAGCGGATGGTTTCCGACGCCGAGTCGCACGCCGAGGAGGACAAGCGGCAGCGTGAGCTCGCCGAGGCGCGAAACAACGCCGAGAACGCGGCGTATCAGGCCGAGCGCCAGCTCAACGAGCTGGGTGACACGGTCGACGCGTCCTCCAAGGAGCAGATCGAGGCGGCGATCAAGGATGTCCGCGAGGTGCTGACCTCCGACAACACCGACGAGATCAACGCCAAGACCAACGCGCTGCAGTCAGCGTTCCACAAGGTGTCCGAGGCGATGTATCAGCGGGCACAGGAGCAGGCCGCTCCGTCTGGTGACGGTGACGGTGCTGGTGCTGACGGTGCCGGTGCTGGCGGTAACGGCGCTAGCTCTGGAAGAGGATGTCGTAGACGCGGAAGTCGTGGACGAGGGTAAGTAATGACTTCGGATCGACGGTTTCACACCCCGGGGCCTCGGGTGGGCCCCGGGGCACGGCCTTCGGGCCCCGGGGCACCGTCCTCGCCTTTCGCTGCTCAACGACACCGAGCAGCTCCCGGCGAGGACGGCTCCCCGGAGCCCGCTGATGAGAAGACCTCGCCCGCTCAGACGCCTCCTCCTGGCCCCCCTGATTTTGAAGAGCAAGAGCCCGAAGCGGGTGCTGGTGACGTTGACGTTGACGCGCTCGCCAAGCGGGCTGAGAAGGCTGACGAGTACCTCGATCTGGCGCAGCGGACGCGGGCGGAGTTTGAGAACTACCGCAAGCGGGCGGTGAAGGAGAACGCCGCGGCGCAGGACCGTGGCGCCGCCAAGCTCGCGCTGGAGCTGCTGCCGGCGATCGACAACCTCGACCGGGCGCTTTCGCACGCCGCGGACGGCGGGAACGGCGACGCGAACTTCGTGGCCGGGATCAAGCACGTCCAGTCCGACGTGCTGGCCGCGCTCAAGCGGGCCGGGATCGAGCCCTACTCGCCCGAGGGCGAGCGGTTTGACCCACAGTTCCACGAGGCGGTTGCGCAGCAGCCGTTCGAGGGCGCCGAGCCCGGAACGGTGATCGAGGTCTACCAGCGCGGTTACCGGCAGGGCGACAGCATCCTGCGGCCCGCGCGGGTGGTCGTCGCCGGGTAAAGGGGGGACGATCCGTGCCTGAAAGGCCCGACTACTACAAGGATTTAGGGGTCGGCAAGAACGCCTCCGACGAGGAGATCAAGAAGGCGTATCGCAAGCTCGCGCGCAAGTACCACCCGGACACCAACCCCGGCGACAAGCAGGCCGAGGAGCGCTTCAAGCGGATCTCGCAGGCGCACGATGTCCTGTCTGATGCCGACAAGCGCAAGGCTTATGACCGCGGCGGCGGCCCGTTCGGCACGTTCACCGGCGGCTTTGACCCGAGCTCGTTCAGCGGCGGCTTCGGCGACATCATCTCCGACCTGTTCGGTCGGGCGTCCGGCGGCGCCGGCGGCCGCGGCCAGGGCGGCGTTCGCGGCGGCCAGCCGCGTCAGGCGCGGGGTCGCGATCTCGAGACCGAGGTCTCGCTGAATTTCGATCAGGCGGTCAACGGCGCCCAGGTGCCGCTCGCCGTGCCGACCTCGCAACCGTGCCCGACGTGCCACGGCTCCGGCGCCAAGCCCGGCACGGTGCCGAAGGTGTGCCCCGTATGTGAGGGGCGCGGGATCGAGGCAGAGAGCCAGGGGATCTTCTCGATCTCGCAGCCGTGCCACAACTGCCACGGCTCCGGGACAGTGATCGAGGAGCCGTGCCCGACGTGCAACGGAACCGGCGCGCAGCGCTCGGTCCGGCGGCTGCGGGTGAACATCCCCGCCGGGGTGCGTGACGGGAGCCGGATCCGACTCGCCGGCAAGGGCGAGCCCGGGCTCCGCGGCGCAACCCCCGGTGACCTGTTCGTGATCACGCGCGTGTCCGAGTCGCCGGTCTTCAAGCGCAGCGGCGACAACCTCGAGGTCGAGGTGCCGTTGACGATCCCCGAGGCGCTCAAGGGCGCCGTGATCGAGGTCCCGACCCTCAACGGGTCAAAGCGCCTGCGCGTCGCCCCCGGCACCAAGCACGGCACCGTCCAGCGGTTGCGTGGCGAGGGGCCTGCGCGGCTCAACGGCAAGGGCCGCGGCGACATCCACTACCGGTTCGTGATCGATGTGCCCGCATCGCTCTCGCCGGAGCAATCCGAGGCTGTCGACAAGCTTTCGCAGGTCATGAACGGCGATCCTCGCGCGCGGCTGTTCGCGGCCACGGCGGCTGACGGTTCGACTGCTCCGAGCGCGGCCTGATGTCCGCCCGTCGCATTCGTACGACGCGTGTCGAGGTCTCAACTGACCGCGGCGTGTTCATGATCTCGGTCGCGGCCGAGCTCGCCGAGATGCACCCGCAAACGCTGCGGATGTACGAGGCGCGCGGGCTGATCGAGCCCAAGCGCTCGCCGAAGGGAACGCGCCTCTACTCACAAGAGGACGTCGACCGGCTGCGCCGGATCCAGGAGATGACCGCCGAGCTGGGGATGAACCTGGCGGGCGTCGAGCGCGTGTTCGAGCTCGAGGAGCAGCTCGGCGCGATGTCGCGTAAGGTTGCGGCGCTGGAGAAGCGCGCGCGGGAGCTTTCCGACGAGGTCGCCCGGCTCGAGGACCTGCGGCGCGAGCTGCGGGCCGAGATCGTGCCCTACGATCGCGGCGGCGAGCTCGTTCGCAACGCGGATCTCAAGCGACTCGAGCTGCGGCTCGGCGGCACGGGCGACAGCTCCGGTTCCTGACTCACCGGCTGTCCGGGCCGGTGTGCGACGATCAAGCCGGGACCGGGAAGTGCCGATGACGTGTGGAACTTTGCGTAACAGTCGCTGGCTATTAGCAATCGTCGTGGTGGCCGCCTTCGTCGTGCTGGCGCCGGCCGCGCTTGCTCAGGGTGGCGGGCGGATCACGGAGCTGGGCGCGGCGCCTTCTGAGCGAGCAGCTCTCGTTGGTGCTGCCGCTGAAGGCGAACATCTCCGGGCTCGAGCGGTTCGCCAACGGGGTCACGACGGTGGGGTCGCCGCTGTACGGCGACTACGAGCCGATCGCGACGCTCGCGCGGCGATTCGGCGCCTCGCCCAGCGAGCGCGCGGCGGTGCTCGGCTACCTGCACCGGGTCGGCGCGAGCAACGTGAAGATCGACCGGACCGGCCTGTTCGCCGATGCGACGATGCGGGTCTCGCTCGCCCAGCGCACGTTCGGCACCTCGCTCGCGCGCTACGAGGCCGCGCGCGCGACCAGGTTTGTCGCGCCCGCGAGCAGCACGCGGATTCCGGCCGCCCTGAGCGGGGCTGTCACCGGCGTGGTGGGGCTCGATACGCGTCCGGTGTTCGGCGGCTCGCAGGCCGTGGTCAACAACGCCAGCGAGTTTCCGCGGACGGCGGCGAACTTCGGCACTGACAACTTCCCATCCGGCTATCAGGAGCGGACCGGGACAGCGAGCGGCTGCCAGGCGGCGCTCGCCGATCGCGGTTTCACTCCCAACCAGTACCTGACCGCGTTCGACTACGCGCCGCTGCAGGCAACCGGCGTCACGGGCCAGGGCGAGCGCGTGGCACTGATCGAGATCGACGGCTTTCGCTACTCCGACCTGCAGGCGTTCGCGAGCTGTTTCAACCTCGCGGTGCCGGCGATCAACGGGTACGGCGTCAACCTCAGGCACCCGCTCGCGCCCGGCGGCGAGACGACGCTCGACCTCGAGGTGCTCGACGCGGCTGCGCCCGGGCTGAAGGAGATCGACGTCTACGAATCGCAGGCGCGCGCGTCCGACGTGCTCCAGGCGCTGACCGCGCCGCTCCAGAATCGCGGCCACGTGCCCGACGTGATCTCGGCTTCGCTCGGGACCTGCGAGCCGGCGCTGGCGGTCTCGATCGGGAGCAGCGGCGTGCGCTCGGCCGAGGGCGCGCTGGCGCTGGCGGCGGCGAGCGGCATCTCGGTGCTCGCGGCGAGCGGCGACGCCGGCTCGTCCGCGTGCGTCGGCGCCGACGGCCCGCTCGACACGCTCGCGGTCAGCTATCCGGCCTCATCGCCGTACGTGACCGGCGTCGGCGGCACCAACGTCTCGCTGACCGCCGCCAACACGATCCAGTCGGAGACGGTCTGGAACGACGCGCCGTACGACGTCACCGCCGGCGGCGGCGGGCTGAGCACCGTGTTCAAGCGTCCCGCTTATCAGGACGGCTTCGTCTCGGCGGCTGCCCGTGCGCTGCCCGACGTATCGATGCTCGCCGACGTGATGCCGGGATACGACATCTACTGCACGGCTCAGGACTGCCGAGCGGCCGGCTCGTCGAGCCCATGGATCGCGGTCGGCGGGACGAGCGCCGCGTCGCCGCTGCTGGCCGGCGGGCTGGCCCTGATCGACCAGCTGCTGCGCGAGCACGGCAAGCAGAACGTTGGCCTCGCCAACTCGTTGCTGTACGAGGTCGCCCACCGCTACGTCTCGAGTGGGGTGATCAACGACATCACGACCAACGACAACGACCTTGGTCCCTACCTGCCGGACGGCAACCACCGCCCGCTCGGATGCTGCTCGGCGGGACCCGGGTTTGACTACGCCTCGGGCCTCGGGAGCGTCGATCTCAACAAGCTGGCGTTCCTGGCGACGGCGCTCGAGCCGCCGATCGCGACGTGTCGGCACTGTCGCTGCCGCCGCAGCGCCCGGTCGCAGCGTCACCATCTGGTCGCCAAGCTGAGCTGCTCGCGGCGGTGCGTCGTCGCTGCGGCTGGGACGGTGTCGGTCGCGGGCGGACGCGTCGTTCGGGATCGGCTCGCGCACTCATACCCTTGCGCGCGGCGGCCGCACCACCGTGAAGCTGGCGTTCTCGACCAAGCAGCTGTCACACCTGCGGCGGGCGCTCGGCGCGCACCGTCCGATCTACGCGAACGTGGTCGGCGAGGTGCTCGACTCGGGCGGCAACATCGAGGCCCGGTCGCGACCGCATCGCCTCCGGATCCGGGGCTGATTCGCTTGTAATCTGGGCGGTTCCATGCGATAATCTAAGTCGTACAGACTTAGATTTTTCCAATTCGAATCACGGAATCGCCTATGCAACCAGACAGATTTACGATCAAGTCGCAGGAGGCGCTGCAAGCCGCCCAGCAGCTGGCTGACGCGCGGCGCAACCCGCAGACGACCCCGGAGCACCTGCTCGCCGTGCTGCTCGAGCAGGACGGCGGCGTCGTCGCGCCGGTGCTGCGCAAGCTCGGCGTCGAGCCCGCCGCGGTCCGCCAGACCGTCGGCGCGGCGCTCGAAAAGCTTCCGACGCTGTCCACGTCCGGCGAGCCCGCAGGCGGCTCGGGTGAGCTGACCCAGATCCTGCGCACCGCCGAGTCCGAGATGCGTGACCTCGGCGACGAGTACCTCTCGACCGAGCACCTACTGTTGGCGCTGGCCGCCCACCCGGGCGCTGCCGGCGACGCGCTGCGCTCAAACGGCGCCACGCACGACGACCTGATCAAGGCTTTGAAGGAGGTCCGCGGGTCGCACCGGGTCACTGACCAGAACCCGGAGGACAAGTTCCAGGCGCTCGAGCGCTACGGCCGCGACCTGACCGAGGCGGCGGCCCAGGGCAAGCTCGACCCGGTGATCGGCCGCGACGACGAGATCCGGCGCGTGATCCAGGTCCTGTCGCGGCGGACCAAGAACAACCCGGTCCTGATCGGCGAGCCGGGCGTCGGCAAGACCGCGATCGCCGAGGGCCTGGCGCAGCGGATCGTCGCCGGCGACGTCCCCGAGGGACTCAAGGATCGACGCGTGATCGCGCTCGACCTGGGCGCGATGGTCGCCGGCTCCAAGTACAGAGGGGAATTTGAGGACCGGCTGAAGGCCGTCCTGAAGGAGATCGCCGACGCGGAAGGCCAGATCATCGTGTTCATCGACGAGCTGCACACGATCGTCGGTGCCGGTGCCGCGGAGGGCGCGATGGACGCCGGCAACATGCTCAAGCCGATGCTCGCGCGCGGTGAGCTGCGCGCGGTCGGCGCGACGACGCTCGACGAGTACCGCAAGCACATCGAGAAGGACGCCGCGCTCGAGCGCCGGTTCCAGCCCGTGTTCGTCGGCGAGCCGAGCGTCGAGGACACGATCGCGATCCTGCGCGGCCTGAAGGAGCGCTACCAGGTCCACCACAAGGTCCGGATCCAGGACTCGGCGTTGGTCGCTGCGGCGACCTTGAGCCACCGCTACATCGCTGACCGCTTCCTGCCCGACAAGGCGATCGATCTGGTCGACGAGGCGGCTTCGCGGATCCGGATGGAGATCGACTCAAAGCCGACCGAGATCGACGAGGTCGACCGTCACATCATGCAGCTCGAGATCGAGCTCCAGTCGCTCGGCTCCGACGAGGACGACGCCGGCACGGTCGCGCGGCGCGCGCAGCTCGAGCGCGCGCTCGCCGAGGAGCGCGAAAAGTCGGCCGGGATGCACGCCGAGTGGCAGCGCGAGAAGGAGACGCTGGGTGCGGTCGCCGATATCCAGGAGCAGCTCGAGCAGGCGCGGACCGACCTCGAGCGCGCCCAGCGCGAGGCCGACCTCGGGCGCGCGGCCGAGCTTCAGTACGGCACGATCCCCGAGCTCGAGAAGGCGCTCCAGGCGGCCGAGTCGGCTGAGCACGATGTGGCCGGCCGCCACGCCGCGGTTCTTGAAGGACGTGGTCGATGCCGAGGACGTCGCCGAGATCGTCTCCAAGTGGACCGGCGTGCCGGTCTCGCGCCTGATGGAGGGCGAGATCGAGAAGCTCGTGCACATGGAGGAGCGGCTGCACCAGCGGGTGATCGGTCAGGACGAGGCGGTCAGCGCGGTCGCCTCTGCGCTGCGGCGCTCGCGCGCCGGGCTCGCGGATCCGAACCGCCCGATCGGCACGTTCCTGTTCCTGGGCCCGACTGGGGTCGGCAAGACCGAGCTGGCACGCGCGCTGGCCGAGTTCATGTTCGACTCCCAGGACGCGATGGTCCGGATCGATATGTCGGAGTACATGGAGAAGCACTCGGTGTCGCGGCTGGTCGGCGCTCCGCCCGGATACGTCGGGTACGAGGAGGGCGGCCAGCTGACCGAGGCGGTCCGGCGGCGGCCCTACTCGGTCGTGTTGCTGGACGAGATCGAGAAGGCTCACCCCGATGTGTTCAACACGCTGCTGCAGGTGATGGACGACGGCCGTCTGACCGACGGCCAGGGCCGGACCGTGTCGTTCAAGAACACGGTCCTGATCATGACCTCGAACATTCCGGGTGGCCGGGCGGGGGTCGACGCGGCGTTCAAGCCCGAGTTCATCAACCGGCTCGATGACATCGTCGAGTTCGAGCCTCTGACGCGGGCCCAGATCGGCGAGATCGTCGACCTCCAAGTGGCCGCGGTCGTGCAGCGGGTTCGCGAGCGCGACATCGACGTCGAGCTGACGGACGATGCACGAACGCTGATCGGCAACCTTGGCTATGACCCGACCTACGGGGCGCGACCGCTGAAGCGAGTGATCCAGAAGCGGCTCGTCGACCCGCTCGCGCTGGCGATCCTCGAGGGCCGGTTCGTGCCGGGGGACACGGTGCGGGTTGACGCTGCCGAGGGTGAGCTGGTACTGGAGCGGGCCGGCGCCCCAGCCGCCGTGTAGTCGCCTGGTTCAGGCGCGCGGGCTCCGGGCTCGCGCGCCGACCCGCTTTCGCGGCTGGCTGCCAAGGTCGACGCGTTTGGTGGAAAATCCGCGACGCGCGCGTGGATTTTCCAGGTTTGTCGTCGTGGAGACGCGTTTGGTGGAAAACCCGACGCAGCGGCGCGGATTTTCCAGGTTCTGCACGTCACCGCCCGCAAACGCACAATACGACCCCGACCAAGCCAAGGAGAGACCGATGCCGACCTACATCATGCTGACGACACTGACGCCCGAGGGCATCCAGACGATCAAGAACAACCCAGGCCGGATCCGCGAGGTAAACCGCGAGGTCGAACAGCTCGGTGCGACCGTCAAGGCGCAGTGGGCGACGCTGGGACAGTTCGACTTCGTCAACGTGATCGAGGCGCCCGACGAGCAGACGATCGCGCGCGTGTCGCTCGAGCTCGGCTCGCGGGGGACCGGCCGGTATGAGACGCTGAGCGCGATTCCGATCGACGACTTCATCGGCGCTATTTAGTGCTCGCCGCCGAGACCGCCGCCACTAGCGGCGGGAAGCACTAGTGCGCGTCCTCGTGCTCGGCGGGGGTGCGCGCGAGCACGCGCTCGTGCACGCGCTCTCGCGGTCTTCCGAGGTCTTCTGCGCACCCGCGAACGCGGGAATCGCGGCCGACGTTCCGGTGCCCGATCCCGCGCTCGACGCGGCCGATGGCGAGGCGGTCGTCCGGGTCGCGCGCGAGGTCGACGCCGATCTGGTGGTGGTCGGCCCCGAGGCGCCGCTGGTCGCCGGGGTCGCCGATGCACTCACCGATGCGGGCGTCCGCTGTTTTGGGCCCAGTCGCGCGGCCGCGCAGCTCGAGGGCTCGAAGGCGTTCTGTAAGGAGGTGATGCTCGCCGCGGGTGTCCCGACGGCCGCGTTTGAAGTGGTGACCGACGTCGAGGCAGGGATGGCAGCGATTCGTGGCTACCCGGTTGTGATCAAGGCCGACGGGTTGGCTGCGGGCAAGGGCGTGATCATCGCTGCTGACGAATCCGAGGCCCGCGCGGCGCTGCAGGCGCTGCTCGTAGAGCGCCGCTTCGCGACCGAGCGTGTCGTGGTCGAGGAGTTTCTCGATGGCGAGGAGTTGTCGCTGCTCGCGATCTGCGACGGCGAGCGCGCATTGCCGCTCGCTTCGGCCCAAGACTACAAGCGGATCTTCGACGGTGACCGGGGCCCGAACACCGGCGGAATGGGCTCCTACTGTCCGGTCCCGGCGGTCGGCGACGCGCGTGCGGCCGAGATCTGCGCCGCGGTTCACCAACCGGTGCTCGACGAACTGGCTCGGCGCGGGATGCCGTTCCACGGGGTGCTCTACGCGGGGCTGATGATGACCTCTTCGGGGATCAAGGTGCTCGAGTTCAACGTTCGCTTCGGCGACCCGGAGACGCAGGCGATCCTGCCCCGGATGCGCTCTGACCTCGTCGCGCTACTGGACGCCGCGACCTATCCCGGTGGGCTGCGCGAGGTGTGGACCGAGTGGACGCCGGAGGTCGCGGTCACCGTTGTGCTGGCCAGCGCCGGCTACCCCGAATCGTCGACGAGTGGCGTCGTGATCAGCGGTCTGGACCGGGTAGCGGCCCGAGGTGTTCGTGACCCACGCTGGGACGGCGCGCAACGCCGACGGCGAGATCGTGACCGCCGGCGGACGCGTCCTGAGCGTCACCGCGCTCGCGGCCGATTTCGCTACCGCCCGCGCGTCCGCATATGCTGCTGCCGACATGATCGTCTTCGAGGGCAAGCAGTTGCGCCGCGACATCGCGCGCCGGGCGGTGTCCGGGTGAGTTCGTCGTCGGGTCCGCACGCGGGTCGCGGCGAGTCATGGCTGATGTCGGCCGAGGAGAGCAGCGCGCCGATGTCCGAGACCCAGGCCGAAATCGAGGAGCTCGAGGTCGACGCGCCGCAGGTCGCGATCCTGATGGGCTCGAAGAGCGATCTGCCGGCAATGGAGAGGGCGGAGAAGGAATTGACCGAGCGCGGGATTCGGTCCGAGACGCGGATCATGTCCGCGCACCGCGAGCCCGATGTGGTCGCCGACTATGCCCGCAATGCGAAGCTGCGTGGTCTGCGGGTGATCATCGCCGGGGCCGGGCTATCGGCCGCGCTACCGGGGGTTGTCGCCGCGCACACCGAGTTGCCGGTGATCGGTGTCCCATTGACGAGCCAAACGTCGGTCGCGGGCGGGCTCGATGCGCTGCTCGCGATCGCTCAAATGCCGCCGGGCGTGCCGGTCGGCTGTGTCGGGGTCGACAACGCTCGCAACGCCGCCGTGCTGGCGGCGCGGATCCTTAACTCGTAACAAGAGCCGGGTCCGGGGGGCGCTAGCCTTGTGGCTCAGCATTCGTGGCCGACACGATCGTTCACCTCTCATCGATTGCCGGTAGTCCGCTGCTCGACGCGTCCGGGGAGCGTCTCGGGAAGATCGAGGACGTCGTGGCGCGGCTCGACGACACGACGGCACTGCCGGCGGTCGTCGGTCTCGTCGCCCATGTCGGAGGTCGCCAGGTGTTCGTCCCGATGGGCCGCGTCGAAGAGCTCGAGCGCGCGGCGGCGCGGACCGCGACGACCAAGCTCAACCTGGCGCAGTTTGAGCGCCGCCCGGGAGAGGTGCTGCTACGAGCCGATGTGCTCGACCGCAGCCTGATCAACGTCCAGACCGCGAGATTGGTGAAGGCGCGCGACGTCGAGCTCGTCAACGAGGACGGGACTTGGCGTGTCGCCGGTGTCGACCCGACGTTCAAGGTGCGTCTCTATCGCCTACTTCCGCGGAGCTTCCGTGGCCACGACACGGACCACAAGGTATTCGTTCCGTGGCAGGACATTGAGCCGTTCGTCGGCCACGTTCCGAGCTCGCGGCTGAGGCTGGTCTCGACGCGGCTACGGCGCCTGCATCCGGCTCAAATCGCCGACCTCGTGGAAGCGGCGTCGCACGAGGAGGGCCAGGAGATCCTCGACGCGGTAGGAGACGACAAGGAGCTCGAGGCGGACGTGTTCGAAGAGCTCGACGACGAGCACCAGGCGGAGTTCCTGCGCGACCGCTCCGACGAGCAGGTCGCCGAGGTGCTGTCGCGAGTGGCCAGCGACGACGCGGCCGACCTGTTGCTCGAGATCCAGCAGGAGCGGCGGATTCCGGTCCTGAACCTGCTCCCGGCCCCCAAACAGCGCAAGATCAGGGGCCTGCTGGGTTACAACCCTTCGACCGCCGGCGGACTGATGAACCCGGATTTCGTGTCGGTGCCGCTGACGTCGACCGTCGCCGAGGCGCTCGACCACGTGCGCGCGAGTGCGCCCGAGGACCGGCAGATCACGACCGTATGTGCGGTCGACGAGCACGGAATGCTGGTCGACGCCGTATCGCTCGCCGAGCTTGTCCGGGCCAACCCCTCGAGCCCGGTCTCATCGCTGACCGGCGCCGGCCTGCCGACCGTCCACGCCGAGGCCGATCTGCCCGAGGTCGCACGGCTGATGGCCGACTACAACCTTGTCGCGATGCCGGTCGTCGATCACGACGGGATGCCCGTCGGCTTGATCGCGGTCGACGACGTGCTGGAGCTGTTGGTGCCCGAGGAGTGGCGCCGGCGGGCCGGCGTGGCGCGCGACTGACGGGCGTTCGCGGTCACCAAATGCCAACGCGCACGGCGCTTTGCGCTGATAGGCTCGGAGGACCGAAATGACGTTCCGCGACGCATATTCCGAACACGACGAATTACCGCGAAGTATGAGCCTCGCGACCCGCGCGGTGACCGTCGCCATGCGCTTGGACTGAGTCCGGCGCATCCGTGACCTCCGCCCCGGCCGCGACTCCCGGCTGGATGAAAGGAGGTCGAGATGACGACAGATCGTGTGACGAGCCCGCCGCCGGCGCGCGAACGTGCCGTGCTCGACTCCGCACACGTCGGCGAGATCCGCGGGGCCTTCGGCACGCTCTCAGAGCACGAGCACGCGCACCGCTCGCTGCGGTCGCGGATGCTGGCGCTGCTGGCGATCATCGGCCCGGGGCTGATCGTGATGGTCGGCGACAACGACGCCGGCGGTGTAGCGACCTACTCGCAGGCCGGACAGAACTACGGCACCAGCCTGCTGTGGGTGTTGCTGCTCCTGATCCCGGTGCTGATCGTCAACCAAGAGATGGTGGTGCGGTTGGGCGCGGTCACCGGTGTCGGCCACGCGCGCTTGATCAACGAGCGCTTTGGGCGGTTCTGGGGCTGGTTCAGTGTCGGTGACCTGTTCCTGCTGAACTTCCTGACGATCGTCACCGAATTCATCGGCGTCAGCCTGGCGCTTGGCTACTTCGGGGTCTCGCAGTACATCGCTGTGCCGGTGGCAGCGGTGGGGCTGGTCGCGATGACCGCCAGCGGCAACTTCCGCTTCTGGGAGCGATCGATGTTCGTGTTCGTGTTCGCGAACTTCCTCGTGGTCCCCCTGTTCTTCCTGTCGCATCCGAAGGTCAGCCCGATCGCGCACGACTTCGTCGTTCCCGGCATCCTCGGGGGCGCCAACTCGACCTCGGTGCTGCTGATCATCGGGTTGGTCGGCACGACGGTGGCGCCTTGGCAGCTGTTCTTCCAGCAGTCGAACATCATCGACAAGCGGATCACGCCGCGGTGGATCAACTACGAGCGGCTGGATACCTGGATCGGAGCATTCGTGGTCGTGATCGGCGCCGCCGCTCTGATCTGCGTGTCGGCGTTCGCGTTCCAGGGCACCTCGTACTTCGGCCAGTTCAACAATGCGGGCACGACCGCGACCGCGCTTTCGCACGCGCTCGGTTCGGTGGCGGGGACGTTCTTCGCGCTCGTGCTGCTCAACGCGTCGCTGATCGGCGCCGGCGCGCTGACGCTGTCGACGAGCTACGCGTTCGGCGACGTGTTCGGCACGAAGAGCTCACTACACCGGAGCCTGTCCGACGCGAAGGCGTTCTATGGGATCTTCGCGGCGCTGATTGTCGGCGCCGCGGCGATCGTGCTGATTCCGGGCGCGCCGCTGGGCGTGATCACGCTCGCCGTCCAGGCGCTGGCGGGCGTGCTGCTCCCGAGTGCGACCGTGTTCCTGTTGCTGCTGTGCAACGACCGCGAGGTGCTTGGCCCGTGGCGCAACCCGCCGTGGTTGAACGCGCTCGCTTCGGTGATCGTGGGGACGCTGATCCTGCTGTCGCTGATCCTGATGGCGACGACGCTGTTTCCGAGCATCGACGTGACGGAAGTCGCGCTGATCGGGGGCGCCCTGCTGGCGGCCGGACTCGTCGGCTTTGGCTTGGTGGCGGCGCTCGGGTCGCGCCGCGGCAAGGCGGCTGAACCCGCGTTTGGAGTGCCGCGCGCCGACTGGACGATGCCGCCGCTGGCACTCCTCTCACGGCCCGAGTGGTCCCCGGGGCGCAAGATCGCGATGCTCGCGCTGCGCGGCTACCTGGTGGTGTCGATCATCCTGTTGATCGTCAAGGCGGTGCAGTTGGGCGGCGGCTGAGGCCGCGCGCGGGTCAGATGGAGATTTTTCGGCGTATGTCACCGTCGAACTCCATCCTGCGACGCCCCGTAGCGAGCGCCGACCGCGTCGGCCAATCCTGCTAGATGGCGGCGCGCGGAGGCCGCGGCGGCCCGCTGAGGTCCTTGATGTACTGAGCGATCACCGCCGACGCGCTGCGCCGCGAGCGTGGCTCCGAAGCAATGCGCCGCTCACGGGCGGCCTCACCAGACCGACGCTGACCGCGGGAAGCCTTCATAGACTCCATGACGGCCTGAATTTGGCTGTCTTTTCTCATGCGTAAATTCCTCACTGTGCGGTCCGTTGTACGATGGATACCGTACGATACCAAATGTACGACGAGCGTCGTACAATGAAGAGCAGGTAGATGTCCCAGCAGACAACCGAACAGATCGTCCATCCGGAGCGCGAACAGCTCGAGCTGAGCGCTGTGCTCCACGCGCTCAGCGATCCGGTGCGGCTTGAAGATCGTCGCCGAGCTCGCCCGGGGCGGGCAGGAGTACACCTGTGGGAGCTTCGAGCTCCCGGTCACCAAGTCCACCTGCACGCATCACTTCAAGGTGCTGCGCGAGGCAGGCGTGATCCACCAGCGCCACAAGGGGACGACGCGGCTGAACACGCTCAGGCGTGACGACCTCGACGCGCGGTTCCCCGGTGTGCTCGACACGATCCTCAACGCCGCCTCCGAGGCGCCGCCGGTAGCCCCGGTAGCGGCAGCTCCGGGCGTGACGGTGGCCGCAGCCCCGGTTCACTGATCGCGCGGTGATCGCCCGCTACACCCGTCCCGAGCTGGGCATGGTCTGGTCAGATCAGGCCCGCTTCGACGCGATGCGCGAGGTCGAGGTCGCAGCCTGCGAGGAGATGCAGGGACCGACCGCCTCCGAGCTAGATGCGATCCGCGGCGCCACGTTCACCGTCGCGGCGATCGAGGAGCGCGAAAAGGTCACTGACCACGACGTCGCCGCGTTCGTCGATGTCCTGTCGGAGTCGGCCGGCCCGGCCGGACGCTGGATCCACTATGGGCTGACCTCCAGCGACGTGCTCGACACCGGGCTCGCACTGCAGCTCAGGCGCGTCGGCGAGCTGGTCCTGCCCGACTCCCGGCGCCTTGTGCAGGCGCTGTCCGCTCGCGCACGAGAGCACGTCGCGACTCTGTGCGTCGGACGCACGCACGGGATCCACGCGGAGCCGACGACGTTCGGCATCAAGCTCGCGGGGTTCGCGTTCGAGGCCGACCGCAACGCGCAGCGGTTGGAGAGGGCATTCGCGCAGGTCGCCGTCGGCGCGGTCAGCGGCGCGGTCGGCACCTACTCGGCGACCTCGCCGGACTTCGAGGCGCGCGTGCTAGCGCGGCTCGGACTCGAGGCCGAGCCGGTCTCGACCCAGGTGGTGGCGCGCGACCGGCACGCGGAGCTACTCGGCGCGATCGCGCTGGCGGGCGCTGGGCTCGAGCGCTTCGCGACCGAGATTCGCCACCTGGCGCGGACCGAGGTCGGAGAGCTGCGCGAGCCATTCGGGAGCGGCCAGAAGGGCTCCAGCTCGATGCCGCACAAGCGCAACCCGATCAAGTCAGAGCAGGTGACCGGGCTCGCTCGGGTCCTGCGCGGCAACGCCCAGGCGGCGCTCGAAAACGTCGCCCTGTGGCACGAGCGCGACATCTCGCACTCGTCCGTGGAACGGATCATCCTGCCCGACTCCACGAGCCTGCTGGATCATCTCCAGCGCCGGGTGCTCGCACTCGTCGACGGGATGGTGGTCGACGCCGAGCGGATGCGCGAGAACCTCGATCTGACATACGGCGCACTGTTCTCACAGCGACTGCTGTTGGCGTTGGTCGCGAACGGGCGTACCCGCGACGACGCCTACCGGATCGTCCAGCGCCTCGCGCAGCGGGCGCTCGACGAGCGCACCCAGCTACGCGACCTGTTGGCCGATGACCCCGCCGGTGCGGGGCTCGACCTCGACGCGATCTTCGATTTCGGGCCGTTCGTCGAGCACGCCGAGGAGATCGTCGGGCGGTTGGATCGGCTGGACCGCTGAGCGCGTCGCGGGCCGCCCGAACTGCGTCGGGGCCAGCCGCTAGGATCGAAACCGTGACCGCCCTCGCAGACCTCCCGCTGCTCGCCTCGGGCAAGGTTCGCGAGATCTACGACCTTGGCGACGAGCTGCTGATCGTCGCCTCGGATCGGATCTCGACCTACGACGTCGTGCACCCGACTCCGATTCCCGGGAAGGGCAGCGTGCTCACGGGCCTGTCGACGTTCTGGTTTGAGCGCACCGGCGAGATCATCCCGAACCACCTGATCTCGGTCACCGACGGCGTGCCAGAAGAGGCCCGAGGCCGGGGAATGGTCGTCCGCAAGCTCGAGATGCTGAGCGTCGAGTGCGTGGTGCGCGGCTACATCACCGGCTCGGGTTGGAAGGACTACCAAGCCACCGGAGCCGTGTCGGGGATCCGGCTGCCGGCGGGCCTGAGGGAGTCAGACCAGCTGCCCGAGCCGATCTTCACGCCCAGCACCAAGGCCGACGTCGGTCACGACGAGGCGATCGATTTTGAGGGCGCAGTGCAGCTGATCGGCGATCGCGCGCTAGCGGAGAGGGCGCGCGACCTGTCGATTGCGCTCTATGAATATGCGGCCGACCACGCGCGCCAACGCGGGATCATCCTCGCCGACACGAAGTTCGAGCTCGGGCTCGATGGCGAAGGGACGCTGACGCTCGGCGACGAGGTGTGCACGCCTGACTCGTCGCGCTTCTGGCCCGCCGACGGCTACGAGCCCGGCCGCGGACAGCCCAGCTTCGACAAGCAGTTCGTACGCGACTGGGCCTCGTCGACCGGCTGGGACAAGAAGCCACCGGCGCCGGCGATCCCCGACGACGTCGTCGCGCGGACCCGCGAGAAGTACGTCGAGGCCTACGAACGGATCACCGGCGAGCCGTTCGATGCCTGGCTGGCGCGCACCGGCGCCGCCGCTGCCTGATGCGGGCGCGCGTGCTCGTCAAGCCAAAGGCGGGAATCCTCGATCCCCAGGGCCAGGCGGTGCAGCGGGCGTTGCCGGCGCTCGGCTTCGACGGCGTCACCAACGTGCGCGTCGGGCGTCTGATCGAGCTCGATGTCGCGGACCCGAGTCGGCTGGATGAGATGTGCGAGCGGCTGCTGACCAATCCGCTGATCGAGGACTACGAGATCGTCGAGGCGGGAGGCGAAGAGGGGCCGTGAAGTTCGGCGTGATCCGCTTCCCCGGCTCATGCGACGAGGTCGACGCGCAGCTCGCCGCCCAGCGCGTCGGCGAGGCCGTGATCCTGTGGCACTCCGAGCGCGACCTGCAAGGAGTCGACGCCGTCGTCGTGCCCGGCGGCTTCTCGTACGGCGACTATCTGCGCGCCGGCGCGATCGCTCGCTTCGCTCCGGTGATGGAGGAGGTCGCCGAGTTCGCGCACGCGGGTGGGATCGTGCTCGGAATCTGCAACGGGTTTCAGGTCCTGTGCGAGGCGGGGCTGCTGCCTGGCGCGCTGCTCCCCAACACGTCGCTGAAGTTCGTCTTCCGGCAGGTCGAGCTGCACGTTGTGGACTACGACACTCCATTCACGCGCGCGTGCGCGCAGGGCGAGCGCCTGTCGATCCCCGTCAAGCACACGACTGGCCGCTTCTACGCACCCGACGATCAGCTGCGTAGGCTGGAGTCAGACGGGCAGGTCGTGCTGCGCTACGCGCCGGGCCACAACCCGAACGGCTCGTTGCGCGACATCGCGGGCGTCCGCAACGAGGCCGGGAACGTGTTCGGCCTGATGCCCCATCCCGAGCACGCGGTCGACCCGCTGACGGGCTCGACCGACGGGCTGGCGCTGTTTGAGTCAATCAGGGCGCACATTGCCGACCGCGTCGCAGTCTGACACCCGCCACCGCGCGCTTGGGCTCACCGACACCGAGTACGACCTGATCGTCGAACACCTCGGTCGCGAGCCCAACGACACGGAGCTCGCGATGCTGTCGCTGATGTGGTCAGAGCACTGCGCCTATAAGCACTCGCGCAAGCTGCTGCGCCGCTTGCCGACGGAGGGGCCTCACGTGCTGATGGGACCCGGCGAGAACGCCGGCGTGGTCGACGTCGGCGGTGGGCTCGGCGTGGCCTTCAAGGTCGAGTCGCACAACCACCCCAGCGCCGTCGAGCCGTTTCAGGGCGCCGCGACCGGCGTCGGCGGGATCCTGCGCGACGTGTTCGCCGTCGGAGCGCGGCCGATTGCGGTGCTCGACTCGCTGCGCTTTGGAGAGCCCGAGCGCTCGGGCCGCTCGCGCTACCTGCTCGAGCGAGCCGTCGCGGGGATCGGCCACTACGGCAACTCGATCGGCGTGCCGACCGTCGGCGGCGAGATCTACTTCGAGGACAGTTACGAGCAGAACTGTCTGATCAACGCGATGTGCCTGGGGATCGCGCCGCACGAACGCCTGATCCGCAGCGCGGCGGCGGGGCCTGGGAACGTGCTCGTGCTGCTGGGCGCGCTGACCGGGCGCGATGGGATCGGCGGCGCTTCCGTGCTGGCCAGCGCCGAACTCGGCGAGGGGGACGATGCCAAGCGCCCGTCGGTCCAGATCGGTGATCCGTTCGCCGAGAAGAAACTGCTCGAGTGCTGCCTGGAGCTGCTGGACTCAGAGCTGCTGGTCTCGCTGCAGGACCTGGGCGCGGCCGGGCTGACTTCGTCCGCGTCCGAGATGGCTTCGAAGGGGGGCGTCGGCCTCGAGATCGACGTGTCGAAAGTGCCGCTCCGCGAGCCGGGCCTGCAGCCGTTCGAGATCATGGTGTCCGAATCCCAGGAGCGGATGCTGTGCGTGGTCGAGCCCGAGCGGCTGGACCAGGTGAGTCGCGGTCTGCGAGCGCTGGGAGACGCTCGCGACGCCGATCGGGACGGTGACCGACAGCCGGCGCGTGCGGGTACTGTCGGGGCGGCGACGTCGCCGCTGATCTGCCGGTTGAAGTCCTGGTCGACGATTGCCCCCTGTATGACCTCGATCCGGTGCGGCCGCCGGTGCCGCTGTACGCGCCGTCGCCGCCTCTTCTGTCGGGTGATGAGGCGCCGGCCGATGTGCTCCTGGCGCTGCTGGCGTCGGCGAACGTCGCCTCGCGCCGGCCGGTGTTTGAGCAGTACGACCCAGTCGTTGGATCGCGCACGGTTCGCCGTCCCGAGCAGGCCGACGCGGCCGTCCTGGCCCTGCCGGACGGCTCGGCGATTGCGGTCTCGATCGACGGCAACGGGCGGCGCGTCGCTTGCGATCCACGCGCCGGCGCGATCGAGGCGGTGCTCGAGTGCGCCGCCAACCTCGCCTGCGTCGGAGCGACGCCGCTCGGGCTGACGAATTGCCTGAACTTCGGCAACCCGGAGAAGCCGCATGTCGCGTGGCAGCTCGTCGAGGCGGTCGAGGGACTCACCGAGGCGTCGCTCGCGCTCGGCATACCGGTCGTCGGCGGCAACGTCTCGCTCTACAACGAGGCGCCGACGGGGCCGATCTTCCCGACGCCAGTGATCGGCATGGTCGGTCGGCTCCCGGACGCGACCAGGACCGCGAGACTGGGTTTCGTCGCCGAAGGCGACGCGATCGCGCTCGTCGGTACGTTCGAGCCGTCGGCGGTCGGCTCCGAGCTCGCCAAGTTGCAGGGTGCCGAGCCGAGCGGTGAGCTCCCGCCCGCCGATATGCAGGCCGTCCGCGATGCCCACGAAGCGGTCCGGATCGGAGTCAACCTCGGGGCCCTGCACAGCGCCCACGACATCGCCGAAGGCGGCCTTGCGGTCGCGCTCGCCGAGTGCTGCATCGCCGGCCAGATCGGCGCCCGCGTGCGAGTGCCCGAGGGTTTGCCGCCGTTCGGCGAGGCGCCGGGGCGGGCGTTCGTGGTCTCCGGACCCGAGGACGCATTGACCGGCTTTCGGATCATCGGCCGCGTCGGCGGCCACGATCTCGAGCTCGAAGGACTGCTGAAGGTCGCAGTTTCCGACCTGCGCGAGGCGCGCGAGCGCGGACTCGTGGGTTTCCTGTGAGGCCATTGCTAGCCTAAGCGGCAGGCGCTTTCGATGGCTACCGCTCTCGACCATCGTGACGGTCCGCGCGACGAATGCGGCGTGTTCGGGATTTACGCCCCCGGTCACGACGTGGCCCGTCTCGCTTACTTTGCGCTGTTCGCGTTGCAGCACCGGGGGCAGGAGTCAGCCGGCATCGCGACCGCCTCCCGTGGCGGCAACATCATGGCGATCCGCGACCAGGGACTCGTCCCGCAGGTGTTCAACGACAACACCCTGCGCTCGCTCGTCGGCGATATGGCGATCGGACACGTCCGCTACTCGACGACCGGCTCCTCTGAGTGGGAGAACGCGCAGCCGATCGTCCGCGATGATCGCCGCACGCTCGCCCTCGCCCACAACGGCAACCTGATCAACGCCGTCGAGCTGCACTCCGAGTTGCGCGGCCGCGACGTCCCGTTCCGGTCGACGTCCGATTCGGAGATCATCGCGGCGCTGCTGGCCACCCATCCGGCGGAGCGGATCGAGGACGCCGTCGCCGACGTGCTCCCGCGGCTGCGGGGCGCCTTCTCGACCGTCGTCGTAACCGATGAGTCCGTGGTCGCGTTCCGCGACCCGGCACGGCGTGCGGCCACTTGCGCTCGGGATGATCGAGGACCCCAACGGGGGCCCGCCGGCGTACTGCGTGGCCAGCGAGTCGTGCGCGTTTGACCTGATCGGCGCAACGCTGCCTGCGCGACGTGCAGCCGGGCGAGGTCGTGACGCTGACCGAGCACGGCATCAAGACCAAGCTCGTGGCCGGCGCCGAGCGCCACGCGTTCTGCGTATTCGAGTACATCTACTTCGCCCGCCCAGACTCGAGAATGGCCGGCACCGTGCTCCAGGTCGCTCGCGCCAAGATGGGCGAGATCCTGTGGCGCGAGGCCCCGGTCGCAAGCCGACGTGGTGATCCCCGTGCCCGACTCGGGCAACGCGGCCGCGCGCGGGTTGGCGCGCGCGGCGGGGCTCCCGCAGGACGACGGCTTCATCAAGAACCGCTACGTCGCACGGACTTTCATCCAGCCCGGGCAGGAGCTGCGTCGCCAGGGGCTGCGCCTCAAGTTCAACCCGCTGCCCGAGGTCGTCGAGGGCAAGCGCCTGATCGTCGTCGACGACTCGATCGTGCGCGGCAACACGACGCCGCAGATCGTGCAGATGCTGCGCGAGGCGGGCGCCGCCGAGATCCACCTGCGGATCTCGGCGCCACCGATCAAGCACCCCTGCCACTACGGGATCGACATGTCGAGCCGCGAGGAGATGATCGCCCACGGGCGGACAGTCGACGAGGTCGCCGCCGAGCTCGGCGCCGACTCTCTCCATTACCTGTCTTTGGAGGGCGTTTACGAAGCGGTCGGCGTCGTCGCGCGACGCGCACTGCGACGCGTGCTTCAGCGGCTCATATCCGCTCGCCGGGCACCGAGGACGCGCTCGGCAAGTACGCGCTCGAGCTCCCGCTCGTCAGGGCTTCGCGCCTCGAGGTAGAGGCGCCGCTGCCGGCGCCGCTACAGTCGGGCGCCCCATGGATCCCGGTGAAGCGCTCCGGCGGCTGTTCGGCTTCGAGCATTTCCGGCCCGGCCAGGCCGAGGCGGTCGCGCGCCGCGCTCGCCGGCCGCGACGCGCTCGTGGTGATGCCCACCGGCTCGGGCAAGTCGCTGTGCTACCAGCTGCCGGCGCTGATGCGCGACGACCTGACGCTCGTGGTCTCGCCGCTCGTCTCGCTGATGCAGGACCAGGTGGCGGCGCTGAGCGAGGTCGCGCCCGGCGGGTCGAGCTGGTCAACGCGCAGCGGGGCGGGGGCGCGAACCGGAGGCGCTGGCGCGGTGCCGCGGCGGAGAGGTGCGGCTGCTGTACGTCGCGCCCGAGCGGTTCGCCTCGCCTGCGTTCGCCGAGCTCGTCGGGCGGATCGAGTCGGGCTGTTCGTCGTCGACGAGGCGCACTGCATCTCGCAGTGGGGCCACGACTTCCGCCCCGACTACTTCTTGCTGGCCGACGCCGCGCGGCGGGCCTGGGCGCGCAGGCGACGATCGCGCTGACCGCGACCGCGACGCCGGCGCGTCGCCGACGACATCGTGCGCCGGCTGGCGCTGCGCGATCCGGTTCGCGTGACGACCGGCTTCGACCGCCCGAACCTCTCCTTTGCGGTCGTTCGGTGCGGGACGCGGCCGACAAGCGCGCGCCGGCTGGCGGCGGCGCTGCGCGGAGCCCGATGCGCTGCCGGCGATCGTGTACGCCGGGCACGCGCGGCGCCAGCGAGGAGCTGGCCGGTTCGCTGCGCGCGCGCTGGGCGAGGAGGTGCTCGCCTATCACGCAGGGCTGGGGCGAGGCGAGCGCGCGGCCGCGCAGGAGCGGTTCATGTCGGGCGAGGTGCGGGTGATCGTCGCGACCAACGCGTTCGGGATGGGGATCGACAAGGCCGACGTGCGGACCGTCTGCCACGCCACCGTCCCGGGCTCGCTCGAGGCCTACTACCAGGAGGCCGGCCGGGCCGGGCGGACGGCGCGCCGGCGCGCTGCCTGCTGTTCGCCGAGCAGCGCGACAAGGGTCTGCACGTGTTCTTCATCCAGCGCTCGCGGCTCGACGCCGGCGTGTTCGAGCGCGTCGGCGAGCGGCTGCGGTGGGCCGGGCTCGACGGGCGCTACGACGTCGCCGTCTGTCCGAGTTCGCCGCGGACGTGGTCGGCGGCGACGACCGGAGACGGTCCGGGCGGTCATCGGGCACCTGGCGCGGGCCGGGCTGCTGGCGCCGGCGCCCGCCCCACCGGACCGGGCGGTCGGCGCGGTCAGGTGGCTGCGACAGTCGCGCGGCCGGCTGTGCCTGGCCTCGGCGCGCGAGGCCGAGCGCGCGCGCTGGGCGCAGTACCGCGCGGTGTGGGGCTACGTCGAGGGGTCGAGTGCCGGCGGCGGCGCTGCTGCGCACTTCGGCGACCGGCAGCGCCGCTCGGTGGCGTGCTGCGACGTGTGCTCGCCGGCGATCCCAGCGGCCCGGCGTGCCGCCGAGCCCGCGCGCCACGCGCGCCGGCGACCTCGACGCCGCGATCCTCGACGTGTCGTCTCGGCGCGCCGCCGGTGGCCGGACGCGCGCGGTCGAGATCCTCCGCGGCGGCGCTCGAAGGTCATCGCCAGCACGCTACGACCGCTCGCGGCCTACGGCGCGTTCGCCCACTGCGCTCGAGCGAGGTCCTCGGCCGGGTCGACAGCTGCTCGAGGCCGGCAGCTCCGCTCGACCGGCCGGTTCCCGAAGCTGCGCGCGGCATGAACGTCGCCGTTCTCGCTTCGGGCGAAGGCACCAACCTGCAGGCGCTGCTCGACCGGGTTCACGGCCGCGACGGGGTGGAGATCGTGGCCGTCGCGTCCGACAAGCCGGGCGCGCGGGCGCTCGAGCGGGCGCGCGCGGCGGGCGTCGCGACCGCAGCGTTTCCGGTCGACGCGTATCGCGGGGACGGGCCGACGCGCGACCGGGCGATGGCGGAGTGGCTGGTCGCGCGCGGGGTGGAGCTGGTCGTGCTCGCCGGCTACATGCAGCTGTTGGCCGCCGAGTTCCTGCCGCGCTTCCCGGACCGGGTGATCAACGTTCACCCGGCGCTGCTGCCCGCCTTCCCCGGGCTCGGGCGGTCGAGCAGGCGATCGCCTACGGAGTCAAGGTGTTCGGGGTCACGTCCACTTCGTCGACGGCGGCGTCGACAGCGGTCCCGTGATCCTCCAGCGCGCGGTCGAGCTGCCCGACGCGCCGCGATGCCGAGGAGGTGCTCGAGCGGCTGCATCCGATCGAGCACGAGCTGCTGCCCGAGGCGGTCGCGCTGATCGCCCGCGGGGCGGTCAGCTTCGACCCTGCCAATCCGCGCCGCGTCGTCATCGAGCGATAGAGTCGGGGCCATGGAGCAGGGAACATCGACGCGCGAACGTTGCCGCGCTGGCGCCTCCGAGGAGCGCAGGTCGCCCGGGCGCTGCTGTCGGTGTCCGACAAGACCGGGCTCGTCGAGTTCGCGCGGGGCCTGGCCGAGCTCGGGATCGAGATCGTCTCGACCGGCGGAACCGCGCGCGAGCTGTCCGAAGCCGGGCTCCGCGGTCCGCGCGATCTCCGACCTGACCGGCTTCCCGGAGATCATGGACGGGCGCGTCAAGACGCTGCACCCGAAGCTGTACGGCGGGCTGCTGGCGCTCCGCGACAACCCCGAGCACATGCGCGCGGCCGAGGAGCACGACGTCGAGTTCGTCGACCTCGTGTGCGTGAACCTGTACCCGTTCGAGCGGACCGCCGCGGCCCGCGGCGTGGCCGACGCGGAGGTGATCGAGAACATCGACATCGGCGGCCCGTCGATGATCCGCGCGGCGGCCAAGAACTACCAGTTCGTCGCGCCGGTCGTCAGCCCGGAGAGCTACGACGCGATCCTCGCCGAGCTGCGCGAGTCCGACCGCCGGCTGTCGCCGACCACGCGCGAGAGCCTCGCCGCCGAGGCGTTTGCCTACACCGCGCGCTACGACACCGCGATCGCGCGCTGGTTCCAGGAGAAGCGCGCGGACTTCCCGGCGCTGATGGTGCGCGCGTTCGAGAAGGTGCTCGAGCTCCCCTACGGCGAGAACCCCCACCAGCGCGCCGCCTACTACGCGCAGGTCGGCGCGCGCACCCACGTGCTGTCGATGATCTCCCAGCTCGGCGGCAAGGAGCTGTCGTTCAACAACCTGCTCGACCTCGACGCCGGCCGGCTGCTGCTGGGCGAGTTCCAGATCCCGGCGTGCGCGATCGTCAAGCACAACAACCCGTGCGGCGTGGCCGTCGGCAGGACGCGCTCGAGGCCTATCAGCGGGCTTTCGCCTGCGATCCGCTGTCGGCCTACGGTGGCGTCGTCTGCCTCAACCGCCGCGTCGACCGCGCGCTCGCCGAGGCGATCGCGGAGCAGTTCGTCGAGGTGCTGTTCGCGCGCGGCTACGACGAGGACGCGCTCGAGGTGCTGACGCCAAGCGCAACATGCGCATCCTCGACGACCGCGAGCGCCGCATCCCGAACATGATCGACCCCCAGCTCCGCCAGGTCGTCGGCGGCATGCTCGTCCAGGACCGCGACTACGACCTCGAGGAGCGCTCCGAGATGCAGGTCGTCTCCCAGCGCCGCCCGACCGAGGCCGAGTGGGAGGAGCTGTCGTTCGCCTGGAAGGTGTGCAAGCACGTCCGCTCGAACGCGATCGTGATCTCCCGCGATCTCGCCACCGTCGGCATCGGCGCCGGCCAGATGAGCCGCGTCGACTCGGTCCGGCTGGCGATCGAGAAGGCCCGCGCGGCGTCGAGGGCGCGGTGCTCGCCTCCGACGCCTACTTCCCGTTCGCCGACGGGCCCCAGCTCGCGCTCGAGGCGGGCGCGACGGCGATCATCCAGCCCGGCGGCTCGGTCCGCGACCACGACTCGGTCGAGGCCGTCGACGCGCCGGCGCGGCGATGGTCTTCACCAGCCGCCGCCACTTCCGCCATTGAGTCGAGCGCCTGGCGGCGATCCGCCGTCCCCGTATGAGGCGCTTCGGCTTCAGCCGGGTCGTGCGCGCCGGCGCCTTCGTGCTTGTCGGCGGTACGACATCGGTGATCTCGACGGCGTCGTGATCGGCGAGACCCCGTACGAGCAGGCGGTCGAGATCTTGCAAAGATCCTGCCGCGAGCTCGGCCGGCCGGGGCTCGCCCCGGCAGGTCGTCCAGACGCGGGTATACGTGACCGACATCTCGCGCGCCGAGGAGGTCGGGCGCGCCCACGGCGAGGCGTTCGGCGAGGTGCGGCCGCTGATGACGATGGTCCAGGTCGGCGCCCTGATCGACCCGCGGATGCTGGTCGAGATCGAGGCCGTCGCCTATGTGGGCGACTGACGGGGTAGCGCACGATCGCGCGCTCCGGTACGCGATCATCACGACATCCCGCCGCCGTAGCTCAGCTGGTAGAGCAGCGGGCTTTTAATCCGAAGGTCCTGGTTTCGAGCCCCAGCGGCGGC
>CAVYGK010000024.1:0-19730 GCA_963768015.1 uncultured Solirubrobacterales bacterium | reverse complement strand
GGGTCGATGCGGCCCACCATCCGCTGGGCTCGCGCCCTATTCCGGATCGGCCTGTAGCACCCCGGGGGACTGTGCGAACGCCGGGCCTGGTGGCGGAGGCGGTGGCAGGGTACTTCGGCGGCGGCGGCGGGACCACGGGCTTCGACGGCTGCACGGGTCCGAGTGGCGCCTGCAACGCGGTCACCGGGGGTCTGGGCGGCGGTGCCGGTTCGAGCTTCATCTCCAACAACGTCCTCTATCGGGCTTCGTCGATCCCTGGCCTCTTGAACACCGGCGTGCCGTACATCATGGTCGCGCCGGTGGTCGAGATCGATGCGCCGGCCAACGGCGCCGTGTACAGCCCGGGTCAGGTTGTCGACGCGAACTGGTCGTGCTCGAACGTCCCTGGATGGGGGAATGGCGTACAGAACTGCACGGGCACGGCGCCTTTGGGGACTGCGATCAACACCAGCCCGGGCGCGCACACGTTCACCGTCCAGGCGATTCACGGTTCCAACCAGCCCGTCACCGTGACGGTCGACTACACCGTGACCGGAGGCGGCGGTGGCACCGGTGGCGGTGGGGGGACACGATCCTCCCACGGCTCGCTCGCCGGCTGGCACTTTGCGCTCTCGGTGCCCAGGGCTTGCCTGGCCCCCGACGCGCGTCTTGCGTTGACGTCACACGCACCGGCTCTGGCAAGGATTACAAGGTGACGCGGTACGTGTTTTACGTCGGCCGCGGGGCCCCGCGCCATCGCGAGGTCACCGTCCACGGCAAGCGCAAGACGGACACCTATTACGTGCCGAACCTGACCAGCGTGCACGCGGGGAGCGTCGCGCTCACCGTCGGACGGCTGGGCGCGGGCACGCAAACGGGCAAGGTCATGCTTCTCGTGCGGTCGACACCGCGGCACGGGCAGTCAAAGACGAAGGCGCTCACGCTGACGGTGCCGTTCACGGTCTGCTGAGCCACATGCGATCTCGGGACGGCTTAGGCTGTCCCGCGATGAGCTACGAGACGATCCAGTACCGCGTCGCAGACACCGGTGTGGCGACGATCGCACTCGATCAGCCCAAGACCCGCAATGCCCTCTCCGACGAGCTGCTCACAGAGCTGATCGACGCATTGGAGAGTGCGCGCGCCGACGACGCGGTCCGTTGCCTCGTCATCACCTCGACGCACGACCGGGTGTTCTCGAGCGGCGCCAATCTCACCGGCTTCGCGGGCGACACGCCGCTGATCGCGAAGCACTTCGGGACCGAGCGCTTCCCGCGCGTGTTCACGCTGCTCGGTCAGCTGGGCAAGCCGTCGATCTGCGCCGCCAACGGCCACGTGCTCGCCGGCGCGCTCGGACTGGCGCTCGCCTGTGATCTGGTCATCGCCAAGGAGGAAGCGCGGTTCGGAACGCCCGAGATCAACGTCGGTTTGTTCCCGTTCATGATCATGGCTTTGATCTACCGCAACGTCGGCCGCAAGAAGACCGCCGAGCTGATGCTGCTGGGTGAGCAGATCTCCGCGCGCGAAGCCGAACGGATCGGGATCGTCAACCGGGTCGCGGCGGCCGACGAGTTCGACGCGCTCGTCGACGACTGGGCGGGCAAGTTGGCCCGCAAGTCGCCGGCGCTGATGAAGCTCGGCAAGGACGCGATCTTCCGCCAGCAGGACATGGCATTCGAAGATGCGATCGCGTTCCTGCGCTCACAGCTGACGATCGCCTTCTCGACCGAGGACATCCAGGAAGGCGTCAAGGCGTTCTTCGAAAAGCGCGAGCCGGAATGGAAAGGGCGGTAGGATCGCTCCGGCATCGAGTGAGAGGGGAACGCAATGGGGCAGTCGATCGTCGCGGGCACAGACGGTTCACCGACCGCTGAACAAGCCGTCGATCGGGCCGGCAAGCTCGCGCTCGCGCTCGGCGCGACCGTGCACGTCGTGATCAGCTACCGCGATCCGGCAGCCGGCAGCTGGGTAGCGGCCGCCAGCGGTTTCGCGGTTGGCGACTCGTTCTCCGACGAGGAGGTCAAGGCCGAGGCCGAGAGAATCGTCGCCCGTTCTCGGGACCGTCTGGCATCCGCTGGAGTTGACGCGAAGGCTCATGTGTGCAGCGGCGATCCTGCGCAGGCGCTGATCTCGGTCGCGGCCGATCAGGACGCCGACATGATCGTCGTCGGCAACCGAGGTATGAACGGGGCGAGGAGAGTGCTCGGTTCGGTCCCGAACAAGGTTTCGCACAACGCCAAGTGCGGCGTGCTGATCGTCCCGACTACCTGACGGCTTCAATAAACAGCGACCAGGCGCGGGTTTCGATCAGCTCGACGTCCGGGCAGCGGCCTTCGCGATAGTTACAGACGGTCATCTCGCGGAAGCCGACGCGTCGCAGGAGCGCCTCCAGCGAGCGCGCGTTGTAGTGCCACCAGTGGCGCGCCGACCGCTTGGCCCGGCGCCCGCGGCCTTGGTAGATCCCCATCAGGAATTGGTCGGGGTCGTTCGGGTCGTATTCGGCGACGACCCGATCGAGGTCTGGCACCGCGAGCCGCACGATCCCGCCCGGCGCCAGCACGCGGTATACCTCTGACAGGCAGTGCTCGGCGACATCGGGGTGCAGATGCTCGAGCACGTGCGACGCGTAGACGCACTCGAAATAGTCATCCGGGAAGCGGAAGCGCAATGACAGGTCGAGATAGCGGACCGCCCGGAAGGCCCCGGAGCGGTAGCTCGCGTAACGCTCGTCGGACACGACGCCGGTGCGATGCAGCACCCACGGCAGCCCCGGGACGCGCGCAGCCAGCAGGTGCGGCGTGACGTCGGTGTCAAGCCATCCCTCGTGCACCTGATCAAAGGCACCGAGCTGGAGTTTGCGGGGAACCGGTGCCATCAGCGCGGGGGAGCGTAGCTTGCCGGTGCAGGGTGGAGGTCAGCCTCCTGCTGTGGCGTTGTCGAGCACCTGGACTTCGGCTTCGCCGGACGGGGCATCGACAAGGTCGGCCTTGCCGTCGTGGTTGAGGTCGGCCGCTGCCACCGCGCGCGCGGGGCCGCCGACCGCGACCGGAGTAGCGAAGGTGCCGTCGCCATGGCCGGGCGTAACGGTCAATTGCTCGGGCGTTGCGCTGACGAGGTCTCGACGTGCGGCGGACGTGATCGCCGCGATCACAACGCTGTCGGTCATCGGCAGGGCGCTCGGCTCGGGTAGCGACGCCGCCACCGAGGGCGCGGCGAATGTCGCATCGCCGTTGCCCTTCGCGAACTCGATCTCGGTGGGAGCCGTTGCCGAGAAGCCCGAGGAGGTCGCCATGACCACCCGATCAGATCTGATGTAGGCCTCGTCGAGGATTCCGTCGCCGTTTAGGTCGCCGAGCGCCAGTCCCGAGATCAAATTCACCGGCGGGCCAAGTGTCGGCGGCCCGGGCGGGAGGGCCGCGACGGATTTGACCGTGAAGGTCCCATCACCGTTACCCGTCAGCACCGCCTGAACGCCGCTGTCCTCTACCTGTTGGAGAAGGCTGTCGAACGCAGTCGACGTTCCGGCGAGCACGAGGTCGAGCCGGGAGTCGCCGCTCTGCAAAGCGCCGGCGGCGAGCGTCATGTCAGAGGGTGTCGCGCAGACACCGTGCGGTCCACACGGCTGCGCCGGGAACACGGTCGTGTTGATCGGGGCCCCGAAGGTGCCGTCGCCGCGGCCAAGGAGCACCGAGACAACGCCCGGCGGCGTGTCGCCGAAGACGTCGTTCGGGTCGTCTGTGTTTCGTGGCTCATCCTCGAACACCGCGATGTCCTGGTGGCCGTTGCCCGTGAAGTCTCCGATCGCCAGTGACTGTGGGGTGCCGGGCAACGCGTAATTGACGGCCGGCGCCAGCCGACCGGCACCGTTACCGAGCAGCACCGAGAGCTCACTGCTGCCGTCGGCGGTGACGATGTCGCGCCGGCCGTGGCCGGTGAAATCGCTGACGGCGATCGCGATCGGGTCTCCGGCGGTGGGGTAGTTGACCGCCGGCGCGAACACCCCGTCGCCGCGGTTGAGGAGCACGGACACATCGTTGGTAGCGGGGTTGGCAGTGACGATGTCTCGGCTACCCGGCCCGGTCAGGTTGGCGATCGCGAGCGCGGCGGGCGCACTGTCGACTGGATAGCTCACCGGCGGGGCAAAGGCCACCGCGGCGCCCGGCACGGTGGTGGTGAAGCTGCGGGTCGAATCGCACCGGTCCGGGCGGATCAGAAAATCTCCGCCACAGGCGCGAAAGAAGTAGGTGGTCCCCCTGTCGATCCGATCGACAGCCAGAGCACCACGCGACGGATTCGCACAGCCGCACCTCGCCTTGCCTCGAGACGCCTCCGGGTTTCGTGAGCCTACTCCGCGGCGTCGGCTGCGACAATCGATTGTGACCTCTGCTCGCCAAACGTGCGACACGGGGAATCAGCGGGTCCCACCTCTCACATGGCCACCGACACCTCAACCAGCCTGCTGCGCCCGCTGGCCGAAGACCTGCGGGCGCGGCGCGAGCAGATCAAACTCGGTGGCGGCGCGGACAAGATCGCTGCTCAGCACGAGCGCGACAAGCTCACCGCGCGCGAGCGGCTGGCGCTGCTGATCGACGAGGGGACGTTCGTCGAGCTCGGGATTCACGGTCGGCCGCATTTCTCGCAGCGGGCGATGGAGGGCAGGGACGCGCCGGCCGACGGAGTGATCACCGGCTACGGGAAGGTCAACGGCCGCCTGACCGCGGTCGCCGCGTACGACTTCACCGTGATGGCCGGCTCGATGGGGATGACCGGCGAGCTGAAGGTCACGCGCCTGCGCGAGCTCGCGTTGACCAAGCGGATCCCGTTCGTGTGGCTGCTCGACTCCGCCGGGGCGCGGATCCAAGAGGCGGTCGGGTCGCTGTTTGCCGGCAGCGGGCACCTGTTCCGCGAGGAGGTGATCAACTCCGGCGTGATCCCGCAGGTCGCCGCGCTGATGGGGCCGTGCGCCGCGGGCACCGCCTACATCCCCGGGCTCGCCGACTTCGTGCCGATGGTTCGCGGCCGGGGGTCGATGGCGCTCGCCGGCCCGCACCTCGTCCGCGCCGCCGTTGGCGAGGACGTCACGCAGGAGGAGCTCGGCGGTTCGCGCGTGCACTGCCGCAAGTCGGGCGTCGGCGATCTCGAGGTGGCCGACGACCCGGAGTGCATCGAGGCGATCAAGCAGTACCTGAGCTACTTCCCCCTGAACTGCGAGCAGGCGCCGCCGGTCAAGCCGACCGCCGACCCGATCGACCGCGGCGACGACGAGCTGCTCGACGTGCTCCCGGAGTCGAATCGCAAGCCGTACGACATGTACGAGGTGATCCGGCGGATTGTCGATGACGGCGTCTACTTCGACCTCAAGCCGCAGTTCGCTAAGACGATCGTCACCTGCCTGGCGCGGTTTGGCGGTCGCCCCGCGGGGATCGTCGCCAACCAGCCCAAGCAGCTGGGGGGCATCCTCGACAACGACTCGGCCGATAAGGCCGCCCGGTTCATCAACCTCTGCAACGCGTACGGGATCCCGCTCGTCTTCCTGATGGACGTGCCCGGCTTCATGGTCGGGACGAAGGTCGAGGAGGCCGGGATCATCCGTCACGGCGCGAAGATGCTCTACGCGACCGCCAACGCGACGGTCCCCAAGATCACGGTCGTGCTGCGCAAGGCCTACGGCGCGGGCTACTACGTGATGTGCGGTCGTGCCTATGAGCCCGACCTGATCGTCGCCTGGCCGAGCGCCGAGATCAGCGTGATGGGCGCCGAGGGCGCCGTCGAGATCATCTTCCGCAAGCAGGTCCAGGAGGCCGAGGATCCGGCGGCAAAACGCCAGGAGCTGATCGAGAACTTCCGCAAGATCATCGACGTCTACATCGCCGCCGGCAACGACATGATCGACGACGTGATTGACCCGCGCGAGACGCGCGTGACGATCTGCCGAGCGCTCGAGATGGCCGCCGGCAAGCGCGTCGAGCGGCCGTTCAAGCGTTCCGGCATCGTGCCCGTCTAGTCGCGATCGCGAGATGATCGTCCCCGCCCCGCCCGCCGCGGCAGTCGACGCCGTCGTGTTCGACGTCGGCGGCGTCCTGCTCGACTGGGACCCTCGCCACCTGTACCGCAAGCTGTTCGACGACGAACGGGAGATGGAGCGCTTCCTCGCCGAGGTATGCACGCTCGAGTGGCACGAGGCCGCCGACCTCGGCACCCCGGTTGCCCGGTCGTGCGCGGAGCTCGCCGCGAGCCACCCCGAGCAAGCCGAGCTGATCTGGGCCTGGGCGCACCGTGGCGAGGAGATGATCGCCGGCGAGATCGACGCCAGCGTCGAGATCCTGCGCGAGCTCAGGGCCCGCGGCGTCCGCTGCTACGCGCTCACCAACATGGAGGCCGAGACGTTTCCGATCAGGCGCCCGCGGTTCGAGTTTTTCGCGCTGTTCGATGGCATCGTCGTATCGGGACTCGAGCGGATCGCGAAGCCAGACGCGGAGATCTTCGAGCGCCTGCTCGAGCGCTTTGGCCTGACGGCTCAGGCGACGCTGATGATCGACGACTCGCCCGCGAACGTGGCCGCCGCGCGCGCCGTCGGGATGCAGGCGATCCAGTTCTGTTCAGCGCCGCGGCTGCGGCGCTCGCTCGAGGATCTCGGGCTGCTCTAGTGTGTCCACGACATGGGCGAATGCGACATCCGGCTCGACGACAAGTTCGGTCAGCTGGCGCTGATCGACGTCGCTCGTGAGGCGGCCGCGCACGACCCGTGGTTCAACCAGACGCCGCGCAAGGTCGTGCATCGGACAGGAGCGCCCGTCCGGACGTCAGTCCTGATGGTCGAGGCCGCCGGCGTATCGCCGACCGGCGACTGACGCGCACCATATGAGCGTCGACGACCCAGCGATCATTACCTGCGCCATCTCGGGCGCAATCGCCAACCGCGACCAGTGCCCGGCGATCCCGTACACGCCGAGCGAGTACGCGGCCGAGGCAGGGAGGATCGTCGACCAGGGCGGTGTTCACATCCACATCCACGCGCGCACGCCCGACGGGACGCCGAGTTACGAGATCGAGGACTTCCGCGCGATCCAGGACGCGATCCGTGCAGAGATCGGCGACGCGGCGATCATCAACTTCTCGACCGGGACGGTCGGCGTGCCGGTCGCCAAGCGGATCGCTTACCTCGAGGCGTGCCAGCCCGAGGTGGCGGCGCTCAACATGGGGTCGATGAACTACGCCAAGTACTCGCGCTCGCGCAAGGACTTCGTGTTCAAGTTCGTGTTCGCGAACCCGTTCGACGAGATCATCGAACTGCTCGAGGCGATGCGACGGCTCCAGATCAAGCCCGAACACGAGTGCTTCGATGTCGGTCACGTCGGTTCGCTGGCGCCGCTGGTCGACATGGGGCTGCTGGATGCACCGCTGCACGCCGATTTCGTGATGGGGGTCGTCGGCGGCGTCCCCGCCACCGCCCGCAACCTCGCGGCGATGGCCGACAACATGCCCGCGGGCGAGCACCACTGGGGGGTGATCGGGATCGGCCGCGACCAGTGGATGCTGGTGGCAGCCGCGCTCGCGCTGGGCGGCTCGGTCCGGGTCGGGCTCGAGGACAACTTCTACCTCCCGGATGGAGAGATGGCGCGCTCGAACGGCGACCTGGTCGCCAAGGCGCGGCAGATGACGGTTGATGCGGGTCGCCGGCCTGCGACCGTCGAGGAGGCGCGCCGGCTACTCGGGATCAAGCCGCCGGTGACGGCGTGAGCGCCCTACCGCTCGATGGATTGCTGGTTCTCGACCTCTCGAGACTGTTGCCGGGTCCGTTCTGCTCCCTTCTGTTGTCGGACTTCGGGGCCGATGTGATCAAGGTCGAGGACACCGGGATCGGGGACTACGTGCGCTGGGCGCAGCCGACGTACGAGGGGCCCGAGGAGACCGCCCGCGGCGCGATCTTCCTGGCGCTCAACCGGGGCAAGCGATCGGTGCGCTTGAACCTGAAAACTCCGCGCGGGCGCGAGGTGCTGTTGCGGCTGGTCGCCGACGCCGACGTGCTGCTCGAGTCGTTCAGGCCGGGCGTTATGGACCGGCTCGGCGTTGGCTACGACCGTCTGCGGGAGCGCAACCCGCGCCTGATCTACTGCGCGATCACCGGTTACGGTCAGTCCGGCCCAGCCCGCGACCGCTCCGGACACGACACCAACTATCTGGCGCTCAACGGGCTGCTGGGGCTGACCGGCGAGCACGGCGGCCCACCTGTTCAGTCCGCCGGCCAGATCGCTGACATCGGTGGCGGCTCGCTGATGGCGGCCGTCGGGATCCTGGTCGCGCTGCGCGAACGCGAGCACTCCGGCGAGGGCCAGCTGATCGACTGCTCGATGTTCGACGGCGCCCTGTCGTGGCTGTCGATGGTCGCGGCCGAGACGCTCGCGACCGGTCACGCGCCGGAGCGCGGCGAGCTGCCGCTGGCGGGACGGTTCATCTGCTATCGGCCGTACGAGTGCGCGGACGGCTACGTGTCGCTGGGGGCGCTGGAGCCGAAGTTCTGGCAGGCGTGGTGCGATGGCGTTGGGCGCCCAGACCTGATCACCGGCCAGTTCGACGCTCCCGGGTCGCCCGCGCATCGGGAGGTGAGCGAGATCTTCGCTAAGCGGACGCGGGATCAGTGGCGCGCGTTTGCGTCCGAGCACGATTGCTGCCTCGAACCGGTGCTCGGACTGGACGAGGTGCTCGACTCCGAGCTTGTGCGCGCGCGGGAGATGATCGTGGAAGTCGGTCAGCCGGGCGCCGAGCAACCGATCAGGCAGCTCGGGACACCCGTCAAGCTGAGCCGGACGCCGGCACAGCCCGGGCGGGCGCCCGCTCCGGCGCTCGGCGAGCACACCGACGAGGTCCTCGCCGCACTGGGCTACAGCGAGCAGGAGATCGCCGCCTTGCACGAGGAGGGTGCGGTCGCCGGCGCCGGCCAGCCGGTCCGCGGATCGTTCCTCGGCTGATAGGTGCTGCCGCGCGGTGGCCGGCCTCGCTCGCTGAGCGTCCGGCGCTGCCGCGCGCGCTGGCCTCGCTCGCTGAGCGATCGGCGCGGCGGTCACCACCAGACGTCGTGCGCTTCCATCACCCCGTAGCCCTCGGCCAGCTCCAAGCCCGGGAGCAGCTCGCCCGCGAACGTGCCGAACGGCTGGCGGTAGCGGCTACGGATCAATCCGAGGTTCTCGTGGCGCGCGCGCTCGGCCTCGGGGCTGAACCGCAGTCCGTCGACGCCCGTCAGGTCGGCGGCGAACTGCACCGGCGGCGCCTCGCGCGGCTCGCCTTCGATCCAAACGGTGCGTTCACTGCGGTGCGGCGGGTCATTGACTCCCTCGACGAGATTCCATGCCAGCGCGCGTCCGTCGCGCGCCGTGCCCACGCCCGCGCTCCAGTGCCAGCTCGTGTGGCGCGCGTAGTACGCCGCCGTGTCGTCGATCACCGCGCGGCCCCGAAGCTCGCGCCGCACGCCCGACAGCGAGACGCTCCCGCGGGCCTCGATCCCGCCCTGCTTGCGCGTCCAGGCATAACTGTCGCCGCTTGCGCAGACGGTCTCGACCCCGGGGGATTCGTCGAGTTCGATCGCCACCTCGATGTCGCGGTCGAGCACCCGTGCGCGGCCCGCCGCGAGCGTGACGGCGCCGCTGCCGAGCTTCGTATGCTCATACAGCCGCCCGTCGCGGCGGTCCCAGATCGCCCAGAAGCACTGCCGCGCGGGAGCGATGCGGACGGTCGCCATGCATAGCATCAGCTCGGGTCCAAACACGCCGACGTAGCGCCAGGCCTTCAGCGGGCGTAGCCCCTGACGGGACGGCATCGGACCGGGCGGGAGCGGCAACGCACGCAGCGCCTGTGGCCGTGGAGCGCCAAAAAGACCGCGATGGGGCAGACCTGGGACTACGGTTTGATTACGCGTTCCGATCGCCCGATCGTATGTGCCCCAAGGCACGGCCGTGCTTCGAAGAGACGATTCGGAACCCGTGGGTGTGTCAAACTGACTGACTAGTCAATCGGGAAGGACAGGGCGGTGCGTGCAGCAGCGATCCAACTCAATGCGAGCGGCGATACGGCTCGCAATCTGCAGACGGCAGACCGCCTCGTGCGAGAGGCCGCGGCACTCGGCGCCGAGCTGGTGGTGCTACCCGAGAAGTGGACCGTGCTCGGTACGCGCGAGGACATGGCCGCCGGCGCCGAGGCGCTCGACGGCCGAGCGATCACGTGGGCGCGGGAGACGGCGGCGGAGCTGGAAATCGACCTTGTGGCGGGGTCGATCTTCGAGCATGTCGATGGCCGCGAGCTCGGTGCCAACACAAGCGTCCACATCGGGCCCGACGGAGGGGTGAAGGCCGTCTACCGCAAGATCCACCTGTTCGATGTCGAGATCGACGGCGCCCGCTACGCCGAGTCCTCGAGCGAGGAGCCGGGCGATCAGATCGTCGTCTCTGCTCTGCGAGACGGGACCAAGCTGGGGTTGAGCGTCTGCTATGACGTGCGCTTCCCGGAGCTGTATCGGATTCTGACGCTGTCAGGCGCGCGGATCATCACCGTGCCGGCGGCGTTCACGTACCCGACCACGCGTGACCATTGGGAGACGCTGATCCGCGCCCGGGCGATCGAGAACCAGTGCTTCGTCGTCGCCCCTAACCAGATCGGCCATCATCCGGGTGGCCTGCGGTCTGGCGGACGGTCGATGATCGTCGACCCATGGGGCGTCGTGCTCGCGCAGGCCACCGACCGCGAGACCGCGATCGTCGCTGAGCTCGACCTCGACCGGGTGGACGAGGTCCGCGAGCGGATCCCCGCCCTCACCCACCGTCGCCCGCAGGCGTACGACTGGGAGCTGACGTGACGACTGCCGCGACCGACAAGCGCCGGGTGATCCTCGACGCCGGCGTGCGCGTGTTCGCGCGTCAGGGCTTTCACACCTGCCGCGTGTCGGACATCGCCGACGAGGCCGGTGTTGCCTACGGACTCGTGTACCACTACTTCTCCTCCAAGGACGAGATCCTCGACACGCTGTTTCTCGAGCGGTGGGACGTGATGCTCGCCGCGATCGCGGAGGCAGACGCGTCGGAGCGCTCGCCCCGGGAGAAGCTGTACGCGATCGCCGCCTTCATCATCGACTCCTACCGCTACGACCCGGAGCTGATGAAGGTGATCATCGTCGAGGTGACGCGAGCGGCGAACACCTTCGGCCTCACCCACCTCGAAAAGATCCGGGAGGCGTACGCGGGGATCGCTGCGATCGTCTCCCGCGCCCAGGCGGAGGGCAGCTTCCGCGACGACGTGACGCCGGAGTTTGCGGCGCAGGCGTTCTACGGATCAGTCGAGCAGGTTCTCACCGGCTGGATCTTTGACAGCGTTGCGGTCGGCGACGAAGAACTCGAGCGGGCCAAGACGTTGATCGTCGAGACGATTTGCAGGGGCATCGAGCGCTAGCCGGTTACCGCGATTTGAAGTCTGGGCCGGCCGGGGCCGAGCCGCGCCAGCCACGCACGGCCGCAGCCGAGCCGGCGCCTAGCCAGGAACGGCCGGGCACTGGCCGGTGGCCGCGCCCAGCCACGCTCGCCCGGGCGAGTCTGATTGAATGCCCCCGATGACGGAGAGTCCTCTGGTCAAGCGCCTCATGTGGTCCGGCTTGCTCGCCGGGATCGGCGCGCTCGCGAGCATCGCTTCGACCCGGGTTGCGACCCTGATCTGGATGCGTATGTTCGGCGAAGAGCCCCCCGAGTGAGCGAACAGCCGTCTAACCAAGCAGCGCCGGAACAAGCAACCATGTCGGCGTGGTCGCCGACGCCGACGGAGACTGCAAGCGAAAGTGCGCTCGCCGAACGTCCCGAGGTCAAGATGGGCGCCGCCTTCCTAGGCGGCTTTGCCTTCGCCATGGTGCTCAAACGCCTTGCCCGCCGATAACGAAAAACTGACCACCGCGCTTACCGAGGTGTCGGAGCGCATGACGCTGCTCGTGCGCGAGGAGATCGAGCTCGCCAGGGTCGAGGTCACGCAGAAGGCGAAGAGCCTGGCGCGCGGGACGGTCGCCGGAATCGTGGGGGCCGTGGTCGGCGTGTTCGCGCTGATCTTCGTGCTCGAGGCGATCGCGTGGGCGCTGAACGACGTGTTCGTCAGCGGGACGGGCGATCTGTGGATCGGCTTTGCGATCGTCGCCGCGGTTCTGATCCTCGTGATGGTGACCGCGTTTCTGTTCGCGTGGCGCAAGTTCAAGGTCGGCGCTCCGGTCCCCGACCAGGCGATCGAGGAGGCCAAGAAGATCCGCGAGACCGTCACCCCGGAGGGCTACAGCTGATGTGTGACGCCGTGATTGCGCGGGACCGCGACTGATGTCCGCGACTCGTAACACGACAGAGCTCCGGGCCTCGATCGAGGAGAACCGCCGCGAGCTCGGCAACGCGGTCGAGCGGCTGCGGCTCGAGGTCGTCCAGCTCACCGACTGGCGCGCGCAGCTGCGAAGCCACGAGCAGCAGGCGATGATCGCCGCCGGGGTCGCCGGCTTCGTGCTGGGTGGCGGGCTCGCGGCGCTGGGGGCGCTGACGTTCGGTCGCCGCCGGCGCAAGCAGCTGGGTCGCTAACTCGTCTGCGTGCAGCGGGATCGCTAACTCGTCTGCGTGCGGCCGGGCCGCTAACTCGGCGCGGCTGGCAGCAGGGCCTGCAGAACGCGGAAAATCCGCGGCCCCCGCGGGGATTTTCCACGGTCCGCTGCGCTAGCGCTACGAACGTGGAAAATCCGCCGACGTCGCGCGGATTTTCCACGAAATGCAGCGTGCACGTCTGCCCTGTTCCCGACAGCTTCGCCTGATGCGCAGCGGGTGCGCTAGGCAAGAAACGAACTCGGCAGACCCCCGGCGCCCAGCAGCCCCGGGCCGACGTGAGTGCCGATCACCGGCCCGATTTCGGAGGTCACACGCGGCGGAACGCCGAAGATCTCGGTCGCGCGAGCGGTGAGCTCCTGGGCTTGGCCGGGCGCCTGGATGTGCTGCACCATGTAGGCGTCGGCGCCATCCTCGGCGCGGCTGCGCAGCAGATCGACCATCCGCTCGAACGCGCGCCGCGAAGTCCGCACGCGCTCGACCGGCGTGATCTCTGACTCCACGGTGAGGATCGGCTTGATCTTCAACGCCGACCCCAGCCAAGCCTGGGCGCCGGCGATCCGACCGCCGCGTCGAAGGTACTCGAGCGTCTCGATCGCGAACCACATCTTTAGCTGGGCGCGAGCCTGACGCGCGTGTTCGGCCACCTCGGCGCCGCCCGCGCCCCCGCGCGCCGCAGCCGCGGCGGCCAGTACGACGAGCCCCTCTCCTCCGCACGCGGTGGCCGAGTCGACCACGAAGACCCGCGATCCGCGCTCGCCGAGTTGCTCTCGCGCCTGCTCCGCCGAGCTTACGGTGCCAGACATCCCGCCCGCCAGATGAACCGACACGATCTCCTCGCCGGCTTCGAGCAGCGGCTCGTAGACCTCGAGAAAGTCACCGATCGAGGGCTGAGACGTGGTCGGCAGCTCGCCCCCCGCGCCAAGCCGCCGGTAATAGCCGTCGTAGTCGTGGATCTCGGACTCGCGCTGCGCGCCCTCCGGGAACCGGACATACAGGCTGACCTCGTGGATCTCCTGCTCTTGCACGAGTTCGCGGGGGAGGTAGTGGCACGTGTCGGAGACGATCGCGACGCCCATGACCGCGGCACCCTACCAGCGGGTTAGACTGGCCCGCCTACGTGCCGCGGACGCTTGTCATGGGCGCGACCGGTTTCGTCGGTTCGCATGTCGCAGCACTGCTGGTGCAGCGGGGCGACGAGGTCCACGTCACGGTCCGCGACGGCTCGCGCCAGGACGCGCTGGCCGGGCTCGACGTCAGACCGGTAAAGGCGGATGTGCTCGATCGCCAGTCGATCCGGCGGGCGATGCGGGGGCTCGAGCGCGTGTTTCACGTCGCCGGGACGACCAAGCTCGCGGCGCCGCGCGGACGGATCGTCGCGATCAACGTCGAGGCACCCGGATCGTGCTCGAGGAGGCATTGCGGGCCGGGGTCGAGCGCGCGGTCTACACGTCGTCGGTGGCGGCGATCGGGCCGGCGCATCCGGGTGAGAGCGCCGATGAGAACGCCGCCTGGACGGCCGGGCGCTACGCGATCGCCTATCTCGACGCCAAACACGAAGCCGAGACGGCCGCGCTGCGGCTGATCGCGCGTGGACTGCGGCTGGTGATCGTCAACCCGGCGCACGTGCTCGGGGCCGGCGACCCCGGACGGTCGTCAACAGCGTTGGTGCGCCGTTTTATGCGCCGACAGATTCCTGCGTACGTCGATGGAACTCTGAACGTGGTCGGCGTGCAGGACGTGGCCCGCGGTCATCTGCTCGCCGACGAGCGAGGAGCGGTTGGTGAGCGCTACATCCTCGGCAATCGCAACTTCACGCTGGACCGCCTGTTCGCCGATCTCGGCCGCCTGTCGGGGGTCGAGCCGCCAGCCGTCAAGCTTCCGCTCTACGCTGCGCTGGCGTTGGCGGCCGCGGCGCGAGCGGATCCCCGGCGCGGCTGTCCCGAGCCCGACCGAGGTGCCGGCGGCGTCGCTCAACTGGGCGTTCGTCAACCGCAAGGCCAAGCGCGAGCTGGGGTGGACGACCTCGCCGCACGAGGACTGCCACGAGGAGACGGTGGCCCATTACCGCGAGCGCGACGCGGATCGGATCCCCCCGGGCGGCGCTCGGCAGCCGGTCGCGCTCAGGCTGGCCGGCGGCACGCTCCGGCGCTTAGGCGTCTAGATGATCTCGCTCGGCCGAAGCGTCCACCTGTCGGCGTCGGCGCGAGTACCAGCCGGCCCCGACTACGAGCGCGATCAGGATCACCACGCGCGCGATCTTGAGTTCGACAAGCGTCGTGCCGCTAACGTGGAAGATGAACGTCGCGAGCAGCAGCACCGCGAGCGCCGCGACTCGGATTGCGAGCAGTTTGCGAGACCCGCCCGAGCGGAACAACATCAGGCCCATCATGCCGTCACCTCCGTTCGCATCCCCGGCAGCAAGTGGCCGGCGATCATGTCCAATGAATCGAGCACCTCGTCGACGACCTCTCGATCCGACGTCCCGAGTGCCGCCGCGAGCGCGCCGTCGACCGGAACCTCGGCCCGCCGCGCGCGCTCCCGGATCTCGGGTGCCACGCGCACCAGCGTGCGACGCCGGTCGTGCTCATCGACCGTCGTCACCAGGGCGCCGAAATCGCGCAGGCGCGACACGGCGGCCGAGACGTGGCTCTGCGGGAAGCCCGTACGCGCCGTGATCTCGCCGATCGAGCTGTCGGGGTTTTCGCCGATATCGACGAGGATCATCCGGATGCTGGCGGGTGCCCCACCCGGCGGATTCGGGAGTGCATCCCCTGCGATCTTGATCAGCTTGCGGCCAAGCAGATACATCTTGACAGAATTCATATCAGTATTGATACATCAAAACTGATGGAAACGCAAGGACGTATCGTTCGCCGCCGTGGCGACGCTCTATCGCTGCAACACCCCGACGGACTGGCTGTGCCCGTGCGGCAAGGTCGCGCGCGCTCTGCGGCGCGACAAGATCGACTTCGAAGCCGTTGTCGTCGGGCAGCGCCGCTCAAGGAGAGCGGAGGTCGAGGCGCTCAGCGGGCAGCGGCGGGTCCCTGTGCTCGTCCTCGACGGCGAGGTGATCTGCGACTCGCGCCGGATCGTCGAGCAGCTCGATCTCAGGCGCGCAGCAGGCTGAGCACGGAGTCACCGGACCCGGGCCTGGCGATCCCGCGCTCGGTGACCAGCGCGGTCACGAGCGCGGCCGGCGTCACGTCGAAGGCGGGGTTGCGGCACGGCGTGCCGGCGACCGTCAGCTCGTGACGGGTTCCATCGGGCCCGCCAGGCGCGCTGGCGACCTCGAAGGCGTCGCGCTGCTCGATCTCGATTGATGTGCCCGACGGGCACGTCGGATCGATCGTCGAGGTAGGGCCGGCGACCACGAACGGGATCCCGGCTGCCGCCGCGGCGAGCGCGTGGCCATAGGTACCCACCTTGTTCGCCACGTCCCCGTTCGCCGCCACCCGGTCGCACCCGACCACCACCGCATCGACCTCGCCCGAGGCGATCAGCCCGGCCGCCGCGCCGTCGACGATCAGCTCGTGCGCGATCCCGAGCCGTCGCAGCTCGTAGACGGTCAGCCTCGCTCCCTGCAGCAGTGGTCGCGACTCTGCCGTGAGCACCAACTCGAGCGTGCCGCGGTCGGCGAGCTCGGCGATCACCGCGAGCGCCGTGCCGCGGCCGGGCGTGACCAGCGCGCCGGTGTTGCAGTGGGTCAGGATCCGCTTCGCGCGCGAAAGCTCGTCGGCGCCGTAGGTCGCAAGGGCGTCGCTGGCGGCCTCCTCCTCGGCGTAGATCGCGCGGGCCTCCGCGAGCGCCGCGGCCGCGCCGTCGCCTTGCGCGCTGAGCGCGGCGCGGCGTACACGCTCGACCGCGTGCTCGAGGTTGACGGCGGTCGGGCGGGCGCCGATCAACGTCTGACAGGCGCGGTCCAGCCCCCTCGGGTCGCGCGCGAGCTCGAGCGCCACTCCGTAGCCGGCGGCGACCCCGATCAGAGGCGCACCGCGAATCGCGAGCCGTTTGATCGCTGCTGCGACGGCGGCGGCGTCGCGCAGCTCGAGCTCGACCTCACGCCAGGGGAGCAGAGTCTGGTCGAGCGCCCACAGAACTCCGTCGGCGAACCTCAGTGCGACGACCGCCGGCGCGACCCGAGCTCCGGGCATCGGCTCCGACCGTGTTTGCGGGCCGGCGGCCGATCGCTCGTGGGGGCTAGAGCCGGTTCTCGATCGGCAGCGGTGGCCCCTCGACAGGGGCGCCGTTCGGAGCCTCGCCGGGCGGCTCGGCCTCGAGCCCGAGCGCCTGAGCCAGCTCGCCTGACTCGTACATCTCGGTGACGATGTCGCAGCCGCCGATCAGCTCGCCGCCGACGAACAGCTGCGGGATCGTGGGCCAGTTGGAGATCGCCGACAGCTCCTGACGGATCCGTGGGTCGGGCAGGATGTCGACTGCCGCGAACTGCGTGCCGACCGTCTGAAGGATCGCGACAGTGCGAGCCGAGAAGCCGCAGGCGGGGGCGTCGGGCGTTCCCTTCATGAACAGGATCACGGGATTCTCGGCGATTGCCTCCTGGATCGCCGTCCGCATCGGATTTGTGGCTGATTCGCTCATGGAGTCTCCGTTTCAGACGTGCGCGTTTGGATTGAGAGTGCGTGGATGCGGTCGCCTAGCTCGGCCCCGAACACGTCGTAAACCAAGCGGTGCTGGGCGAGCCGCGGCATGCCGTCGAACGCGGCCGCCGTGACGATCGCATTAAAGTGATGACCATCCCCGGTAACGCTCGCCACGGAACCCGGGATGCCGGCCTCGATTCGTGATTTCAGCTCTTCGGCGGTTGCGGTCACGTCCTCAAGCGTACCGAGGTCCCACCGCTATACTGAATGAAGCAATGATCACGCTTACAGACAAAGGCGCTGAGAAGGTCCACGAATTCCTTGACGGCCAGGCCGCGGTCGCGGAGACGGCCGGTCTGCGGGTCGGGGTTCGCGGAGGGGGGTGCTCGGGCTTCCAGTATGCGCTCGCGTTCGATGAGCAGCGCGACGGCGACCAGGTGTTCGAGGACAAGGGAATTCGCCTCCTAGTCGACAAGCCGAGCCTGCCGTACGTGGAGGGTTCAGTGATCGACTTCGTCGACGGCCTCCAGGGCGCCGGTTTCAAGGTCGACAACCCGAACGTGATCGCGGCCTGTGGCTGCGGCTCTTCGTTCCGGGTCGCCGATGAGGAAGAGGTCTCGGCCGTCTAGCCGCTCGCGCGGACTCGTGGTCGCCGAAAGCGACCGCCAGTTCCGCGCCAACGATTGACACGAGTCCAAATCGCGCGGGCGGTGCCAGGCGCGTAGGGTGGAGGTGGATCCAGATGCCCCTTAGGCGCCGTTTCGCCGGGAACGGTGACCTCGGCCAGCGGGTGAGACCAGCAGTGGCTCAGGACGGCGTGGGGCCCCACGCTAGGACGGCGGCTGCCGCGCGGGCCACGCCCTCGGGGCGCGGGTGCCCGACCGCGTACACGCGACGATGAACGGGGATCAGCTGTCCGCGCGCGATCCGCCGTTCGAGCTCACGCCGAGTCAGGCCGAGTTCGATCAGCTGCTGGTATGTGGCGTGGCCGTGCTGCTTGGCCGCGAGGAGGGCGATTCGGGTGTCCTTCGGAACGTTGACCACAGTATTTGTGGTGAGCGTTCCGAGACCCCCTATTCGCCCCCCTTCGATAGTCGCAGTTCGACCCCAGCCAACTCTTCGTACAGACGGATGGCGCTCATTTCGCCCGCGGCGTCACCGTAAGCCGCTCGCGCACGAGCGTGTATCTGCTCGACCAACGCCGCCATTTCAACCGGAACACCGACATCCCGAGCGAGGTCGACCGCGAGACGGAGATCCTTACGTCGTCGAGGATCATTCCGCACGTCGCGCTCCATGAACATCGAGTTGGCCTGCGAGTGGACCAGCGCGTCGTGGAGCTTCTCGAGCGGGCGGCTCGGCAGCGGGCGCTTTGCCGAAATATGATCGCCAAGGAGTCCGTCCGACGGACCATCCAGCGACGTCGAGCCCGCAAGCGAGGTGGATCAGTGAACGAGAGTCCCGTCCTCATACACGTGTGGGAGATTGATCCCGCCGAAGAGGCCGCCGCCCTAAGCAGACTCGACAGATGTTCGGGAGCTTGTGAACGATCCCGGGTTCGTATCCGCGAGGGTGCTCGAGGGCGACGACAAGAACTCCATCGCCGCCCTCGTGGAGATGCGAACCCCCGAGGACCGCCGGCGCATCGAGCAGCTCCCGGAGGTTCGGGACACCCTCGATCACTTGCACGGCACGGCCAACATCGTCATCAGGCTGTACCAGGAGGTCGCGGCCTACGACACCTAGTAGGAGCGCCCGCAGTCGACCGCCTTTAACCACCACCATCAGGTGTCGTGGCACGCCTGCTCGGCCTGCTTGACCGCGGGTGCCTCGATGTCGATCGAGTTTGGGATCAGGAAGATCGGGCCGCCCGCTGGTCCCGGCACCGCGCCCTGCACCCCGTAGCCGTTCAGGTTGCTCGGCAGCGTCTTTCTCGGATCCGGCCAGTTCGGCACCCCGTGGCCACGGATGCATCTGGCGATCGCCAGCGCTTGTGCCATCTCGGCCGCGGTCGCCGTGCTGGGCGGGGCGTAGCCGGCGAGCTCCAAGCCTCGCTTTGCGCACTCTTTCTCGGCCAGTAAAAACCCCGGCGAGTCGATATTTATGCTGGTGCTGAGGTTGACCTGAGCGCCGCCGGCGCCGAAGGTCGGATCAGGGAGGTTCGGGAACCCGTGCGACCGTAGGCAGTTCGCGGCCGCGAGCTGGGATTTCGCGTACGTCAAAGGACTGCTCTTGTCAGAGCGGCTCGATCCGGTCGCGCTCTGACTCGCGCCGCTCGATCGGATCGCAGTCGATGGGATCGCCGTCGAGGGGATCGCGCTCGTGCTGGCGCTACTCGATGGGGTCGCGGTTTCGTTGGCGCTATTGGGCTTGCTCGAGGACCCGCAGCCAGCGATCGTCAGCACGCCCGACACGACGACACTGGCAATCGGCAGGCGATGACGAGCGAGTTCAAACAGCGCCGCCATGCCGCCCAGCGTACTTGCCACTTGGCAGCAGAGCCTTCGGCCGACAACCACCCCCCCACCAGGCTGAGAACCGACTCGTA
>CAVYGK010000023.1:0-13101 GCA_963768015.1 uncultured Solirubrobacterales bacterium | reverse complement strand
TCACCGGTGGCAGCAGAGGCATCGGGCTCGCCGTCTGCGACCGGTTCGCAGAGGCCGGCGAGAACGTGATCGCGCTCGGTCGCGACGCGCGGGCCCTGAGCAAGCTCGACTACGAGACCTACGTCTGCGATGTGACCGACGAGGACGCAGTATCAAATACATTTGATCAAATCGGCCCGGTAGTGGACGTGCTTGTCAACAACGCGGGCTTCGTTGAGTCGGCGCCGCTGACGAAGACGGCGCTCGCGTCGTGGACGCGCCACTTCGACGTCAACGTGACCGGGCCGTTTCTGTGCATGCGCGCCGTCGTCGAAGGGATGCGCGAACGCGGCAGCGGCGCGATCGTCACCATCGCCTCCACCGCCGCCCGCGCGGGCACGGCCTACACGAGCGCCTACACCGCCTCCAAGCACGCCGCGGTCGGACTGACGCGAGCAGTCGCGGCCGAGCTCGCAGGCACGGGAATCACGGTCAACGCCGTCTGTCCGACCTACGTCCACAGCGCGATGACCAGCGAGTCGGTCTCCCGGATCGTCGATACGACCGGCCGGCCGCGACACGAGACCGAAGCGGCGCTCGAGGGCAGCTCGCCGCTGGGGCGGATGCTCGAGCCCGACGAGGTCGCCGCCGCGGTCGTGTTCCTCGCCTCCCCGGCCGCGGCCGCGATCAACGGGCAGGCCCTGGTGATCGACGGCGGCGGGATCCAGGCTTAGAGCGCGCTCAGTGCTTTGAGCCAAAGCCCGGGAAATCGCACGCGGCGGCCGCCTGCGTGAAGGCGGGCGACTGAATGTTGATTGTGCCCGGGACCGCGAGGAAATTCCCCGGCTGGCCAAACACCATGCTGAAGTTCCCGCCACCCGGGGGCAGCGCGCCGATCGGGTCTGGGAACCCCGTGACTCCGTGGGCGCGCATGCAGGTGGCGAGCGCCAGCGTCTGGGCCTTTTGTTGCGCGGTCGCCTCTCCCGGCCCCTTGCCACCGGCGGGGGCCAGCGCGTGGCAGTCCTTCTGAGCCGCCATGGCGGCCGGCGAGAACGGCTTGAACCCGGCGGTGATCGGGAACGAGAACCCGCCGCCGGCGACCGGGTCAGGGAAGTTCGGCACCCCGTGCGCGCGCATGCAGCTGGCGAACTTGACGGCCAGCGAGTGCTCGGGGTTGGTGGTGACTGACGCGCTCGACGAGCCGCCGCACGCTGTGATCGCCGCCCCGCAGCCGAGCAAGGTGAGCGCGACCAACGTCAAGCGACCCAATCGCCCAGAAGCGGACACGGTGCCAACTTTTACGCCGCACGCCATAACTGCGACGTAACACCGTTATGCGGCCGTTACGCCGGGATCCGCTCGGGCGCCCCGAACAGCGTCAGGGTCGCGTTGTTCTCGAACCGCGTGACGTAAGAGATCCCGTCGGGCCGGACTCCGAACACGAGCATCCCTGAGCGCACCCACTCGTCGCCGTCGCGCAGGTAGTACGCGATCGCCGGCTGGCCGTTGGCGCCGATCGCGACGAACCGCCAAGGCTTGCCGCGCAGCTGAGTGCGATGGCGCAAGAACTCGCTGATGTCGGCGGCGCCGCGGTGCCACTCGGGCTCGGGCGGCATGCTGACGTACGCGTCGTCGGTCAGCAGCTCGACGACCGCGTCGATGTCGTCGCGCTGGAGCGCGTCCGCGAACCGCTCGACCAGCTCGCGTTCGGCCCCGGTCAGCGGCATCGCCAGCCTGTCGCGCGCCGGCGGTAGGCGACTCTCGAGGACGGAGCGCGCCCGCTGGAGCGCGCTGTTGACCGACGCCGTCGACGAACCGAGCATCTCCCCGACCTCGTCCGCATGAAACCCAAGCACGTCGCGCAGCACGAGCACCGCGCGCTGGCGCGGCGCAAGGTACTGGAGACCCGACACGAACGCGAGCGCGATCGACTCCTTGGCCTCGTAGCGCGCAGCGGGTCCGGGCGTCAGGTCGGAGACCCCTTCCAGCAGCGCGTCCGGATACGCCGACAGCCACGGGATCTCCGCCGAATCGGGGGCGTCGGCCGACATCACCAGCTGCGGTCGGCGGCGCTCGTCGCGCAGCGCGTTCAGGCAGCGGTTGGTGGCGATCGTGTACAGCCAGGCGCGCAGCGACGAGCGGCCCTCGAACTGCTCGAGCCCACGCCAGGCGGCGAGCATCGTCTCCTGGAGCAGGTCCTCCGCATCCTGGAGCGAGCCGAGGATCCGGTAGCAGTGGAGCTGGAGCTCGCGCCGAAACGGCCCGGTCAGCTCGGCGAACGCCTCCTCGTCTCCGCGCTGCGCGCGCGCGAGGCGGTTGCGGCTTTCGAGATCTTGGCTCACCAATCGCACCTCAGCCATAACGACACCGGCGGCGCGCGGAATTCATCGGTCAATTGTCCCCCGGTCACTTGTCTCTTCGTTCGACACACATCAACCAACTCCAGGAGACAGGAATGATCACCACCAAACAACGCTGGGTTCTCATCTTGTGCTCGGTCGCCTCGTTGATGGTGGCGCTCGACGTGACCGTCGTCGCGACCGCGCTGTCGACGATCCGGCGCGATCTCGGCGCCTCGATCAACGAGCTCGAGTGGACCGTCAACGCCTACACGCTAAGTTTCGCGGTGCTGCTGATCACCGGCTCGGCGCTCGGTGACCGGCTCGGCCGCCGACGGCTGTTCGCGATCGGGCTGGCGCTGTTCTCGGCCGCCTCGGCGGCGTGCGCGCTGTCGCCGAACGTCGGCTTTCTGATCGCTGCGCGCGCCGTTCAGGGCGCGGGCGCGGCGCTGATCGCGCCACTGTCGCTGGCGCTGCTAGGGACCGCGTTCCCGCCCGAGCGTCGCGGTTGGGCGCTCGGGATCTACAGCGGGATCACGGGCATCGCGGTGCTCGCCGGTCCGGTGGTCGGCGGGGCCGTTACGCAGGGGATCGCGTGGCAGTGGATCTTCTGGCTCAACGTGCCGATCGGGCTGGCAGCGATCCCGTTCGTGCTGAGGCGACTCGAGGAGAGCCGCGGTCCGCGGGTCCGGCTCGACATCCCGGGCCTGGCGCTCGTGACCGGCGCGGCGTTTGGGATCGTCTGGGGTCTGATGCGCGGCAACGCGGCGGGCTGGGGGAGCCTCGAGGTGATCGGAACGCTGGCGATTGGCGTCGCGCTCGCGATCGCGTTCGTCGTGGTCGAGCTGCGCAGGCAGGCGCCGATGTTGCCGATGGGGCTGTTCGCGTCGCGCTCGTTCTCGGCCGGCAACGCGGCCACCTTCCTGCTCTCGTGCGCGCTGTTCGGGGCCGTGTTCTTCATGGCCCAGTTCCAGCAGGTGTCACTCGGGCAGGGGCCGCTTGACACCGGACTGCGGTTGCTGGCGTGGACCGGAACCGTGTTCATTGTCGCCCCGATCGCGGGCACCCTCGCGGACCGGATCGGTAATCGGCCGCTGGTCGTGCTGGGGCTGACGCTGCAGGCGATCGGTTTCGCGTGGATCGCGCTGATCGCCAAGCCCGGCCTGCCCTACTGGGAGATGATCGCTCCGATGATCACGGCCGGGGCCGGCGTCTCGATGGCGATTCCCGGAGGCCAGAACGCTGTCCTCGGTGCCGTCGGCGCGGCTGACCTGGGCAAGGCGTCGGGAGCCTCGACGATGATGCGTCAACTCGGCGGCGTGTTCGGACTGGCGATCGCGGCGGCGATCTTCACCGGCGCCGGCAGCTACGCGTCACCGGCCGCGTTCAGCAACGGTTTCGTCCCCGCGATGGCGGTCACTGCGGCGCTTTCGCTGGCCGGCGCGCTGACCGGGCTACTGATCCCCGGCCGCGCGGCCGTGAGGCTCTCGACGGCCGCCGCTGCAACCGCGCCCGCCCAGTAAATCCGAGATGTGAAGATCACGTTAGCCCGGGGCCCTCGTGGCCCCGGGTGGCGTGTCCGACCACGGATCCGGCTAGCTTCTCTGCCGACAGTGGACGAACGGGCGCACTCTTCTGGCACGTTTTGGCGACGGCGTTTGGCGCTGGCGGGCGCCGTCGTGCTCGCGCTGGCGGTGGCGATCATCCTGATCACGGGCTCGTCATCGAAGTCACATCTGGTGCCGCATGTCGATCCGGCCAAGGCCGATCCGGTGCGGGCCGAGCCGGTCGGACCACCGACAGCGATGACGGTCTTCGGGCCGATGCGCGCGCGGCCGATCGCCCCGGGCTTCCTCGGTCTGTCGCTCGAGTACAAGTCGATCGGAGAGTACGCGGGCAGCAACCCGAACGCGATCAACCCGATCCTCGTGCAGCTGATCAGCCAGCTGTCCCCGGGACAGCGCCCGGAGCTGCGGATCGGCGGCGACAGCACCGATCGAACCTGGTGGCCAGGGCACGGGGCGACCAAGCCGCTCGGGGCTTACATCAAGCTCAACTCGCGCTGGGGCGAGGTTGCGCACGCGCTGATCGCGGCGCTGAATGCGCGCACGATCCTCGGGATCCAGCTCGAGGCCGACAGCGCGCGCACCGCTCGAGTCGAAGCGACCGACCTGGTCGACGCGATCGGCCCCCAGTACATCGAGGGGCTCGAGCTCGGCAACGAACCCGAGCTGTACGACTCGTTCACCTGGTACCACGTCGACGGGCAGCCGATGACCGGCCGGTCGAAGGCGACCTGGAGCCTGAACACCTACCTGCAGGAGTACACGACGATCGGCGATGCCCTGCCGAGGTTCCCACTGGCCGGCCCGTCCGTGGGGTCGGTGAAGTGGACAGCGCTCGTGCCCGAGTTCATCGCCGCCGAGCCGCTAGTGAAGATCGTCACGCTGCACAAATATCCGCTGCAGCTCTGTTACATCCCGCCAAGCTGGCCGCTCTACCCGTCGATTGCGCATCTGCTGGACCCACAGTCCTCGACCGGCCTGGCCGAGGCCGTCGCGCCGCAGGTGCGGGTCGCGCACGCGAACGGCCTGAAGGTCCGGATCGACGAGATGAACACGATCTCGTGCGGGAAGGACCCCGCGGTCGGCAAGTCGTTCGCGTCGGCGCTGTGGGCGCTGAAGACGCTGTTCGCGTTCGCGAAGGTCGGCGTCGACGGGGTCAACATGCACACGTACGTCGGCTCGACGTACGCACTGTTCAGATTCCACGACGTTCACGGCAAGTGGAGCGGCCTCGTCAATCCCGAGTACTACGGGTTGCTGATGTTCGCCCAGGCGGCGCCGCCCCAGGCGCGGCTGCTGCGGATCGGCGGCGCCGGGCAGTCGGGTCTTGACGCGTGGGCGACGCGCGCGACCGACGGCGTCGTGCGGGTCTTGCTGATCAACGACGGCGCGCGGGAACGGCTGATCGGATTACACGTCCATGGCGTCGCGGGCGACGGGACGGTCGAGCGGCTGATCGCGCCGAGCCTGAGCTCGCGTACGGGCGTCACGCTCGGCGGCCACGGGTTCGGCACCCGGACGACCACCGGGGTTCTGCCGGCACCGAGCCTGCAGAGCGTCGCGCCCGTGCACGGGGCCTATTCGGTCGCAGTTCCGGGCGAGAGCGCGGCGCTCGTCACCTTCAACGCGCCCTGATCTCATCGCGCGGACCGGGCTGATGTCAGCGGCCGACGAGATATTTGACTTTTGATCATTGATTCGGGTAGTTAGTGGCGCAGATGGAGTCCGCGCTCTCAGTGCTCGCTACAGACGGCTCGCACCGCAGCCCTCGAACGCTGGCCGAGCGGGCGTTCGAGACACTGCACGCGGCGATCATCACCGGCCGCCTCCGGCCAGGCGACCGGCTGCGGATCGAAGAACTGGCCGAGCTGCTCCAGATGAGCCCGATGCCGATCCGCGAGGCGGTGCGCCGGCTCGACGCCGCCGGGCTGGTGGAGAACATCCCGCACCGCGGCGCGCGCGTGACGCAGCTCTCGATCACGGACCTGGCCGAGGTCTACGAGGCGCGGCTGGCGCTCGAAGTGCTCGCGATCCGCCGGGCGGCACAGCGCTTCTCGCCGGCCCAGGCGACGGAGACGCGCCGCGCGCTCGACGACCTCAACCACATGACCGACGACAACTCCGAAGCGACCTCGGCGGTACACGAGGCGTTTCACTTCGCGCTCTACGATGCCGCCGACTCGGCGTGGCTACTGCGCCTGATCCGCCCCGTCTGGGAGACCAGCGAGCGCTACTGCCTCGAGTTCCCCGCCTGCCGCCAGCTCGTCGCGCGGGCCGCCGAGCACCGGGAGCTGCTCGACGCGTGCGCCGCCAACGACCCTGACCGCGCCGAGCGCGCGCTGACGCACCACCTCGCGACGACCGCCAACAACATCGCGGCCGCGATGGGCGGCACGCCGCTGTATTAGGAAGGCCGGGGTGCATGCACCCCGGCCCCGGCGGCGCATGCGCCGCCGGCGGGGGCGCGCATGCGCGCCCCCGAACACCACACTATGCCCCGAGGTAGGCCCGCTTGAGGTCCTCGTGGTGCAGCAGCTCGCCGGCCTGCCCCGAGAGCACGATCGAGCCCGTCGAGAGCACGTAGCCGCGGTCGGCGATCGACAGCGCCATGGTCGCGTTCTGTTCGACCATCAGGACCGCGACGCCGGAGTCATGGACCTCCTTAATGATCCGGAAGTTCTGCTGCACGAGCGCCGGCGAGAGACCCATCGACGGCTCGTCCATCAGCAGCAGGCGCGGGCGCGACATCAGCGCGCGGCCCATCGCGACCATCTGCTGCTCGCCGCCCGACAGCGTTCCGGCCAGCTGGCTCTCGCGCTCGTGCAGACGCGGGAACAGCGTGTGGACGCGGTCGAAGTCCTCGCTCAAGTTCGCGCCCTTGCGCAGGACGGCGCCGAGCTCGAGGTTCTCGCGCACGGTCATCTGCCCGAACAGCCGGCGGTTCTCCGGGACGATCGCGAGCCCCTTCGAGATCCGGGTGGGCACGTTGCAGTCGTTGCAGTTCTCGCCGTCGATCAGCACCTGGCCGGCGCGCGGCCGCACGATCCCGAGCACGGTCTTGAGCGTGGTCGACTTCCCGGACGCGTTGCCGCCCAGCAAGCAGACAAGCTCGCCCTCGCCGACCTCGAGCGAGATCCCCTCGAGGATCCGCATCTGGCCGTAGTAGGTCGTTACGTTGTCGAGTGCGAGCAGCGGCACAGCTATGCCTCGGCGAGCGCCTCGGGGTCGCGGCCGAGATAGGCCTCGACGACGCTCGGGTGGTTGGCGACCTGGTGAAAGGTTCCCTCGGCGATCTTGACGCCGTGGTCGAGCGCCACGACGCGATCGGAGATCCCCTCGACGACGTGCATGTCGTGTTCGATCACGAGCACCGCGAGCCCGAGCTCGTCTCGCAGACGGCCGATCAGCTCAGTCACCTCCTGGGTCTCCTTCGGGTTCATGCCGGCGGCGGGCTCGTCGAGCAGCAGCAACCGCGGCCTGGTCGCGAGCGCGCGGGCGATCTCGAGCCGCCGGCGGTTGGCGTAGGAGAGGTTGTAAGCGGGCTGATCCCAGCGGTAGCCCTGCAGCCGCTGGCCGAAGAACGCCAGCACCTGCTCAGCGAGCTCGTCGGCCTCGCGTTCCTCGCGGCGGGCGCGCGGGAGCCTGAGGATCGACTCGGGCGGCGACGCGTGCGTGTGTCCGTAGGTCGCGGATTTGACGTTCTCCTTGACCGACATGTTCAGGAACAACCGCAGGGTCTGGAACGTACGCGCGATCCCGAGGCGGGTGATCCTGTAAGTGCGCTTGCCGGCGATCGACTTGCCGTCGAAACGAACGTCGCCCTCGCTCGGCTTGTAGACGCCGGTGATCACGTTGAAGACGGTCGACTTGCCGGCGCCGTTGGGGCCGATCACGCTGACGATCTCGCGGTCGGTGACCGATAGGTCGACGTCACTCAGCGCTTTCAGACCACCGAACGAGAGCGACAGCTTGTCGAGCTCGAGCAGCGCGTCGGCCGAGTTGCTCGTCGCTGTTTCCATCACACGATCTCGACTCGGCGCGAGCCGAGCAGTCCCTGTGGTCGCGCGGCCATCGTCACGATCAGCACGGCGCCGATCATGATCTGGGTCGTGATCGCCGGGTTCACGATCAGTCGCGATTCCCAGCAGCAGGCCGCCATGTAGACGGTCGGGACGATCACGAGCAGGCGCCGGGTGCCCTGCAGTCGGATGATCCAGAGCACCAGCACGATCAGCAGCACGTAGAGGACGTTTCCGTAGGTGCTGGCGTGCGCGGGGACGATCACCCAGTTGCTCACGAGGTGGCCGATCCAGCCGCTTGACCCGGGCTGACCGGCGACCGCCGACGGGGAGATTGCGCCGACGATCGCGTTGGCCGCAAACCCGAACGCGACAATCCCGGCGAGCACCGCAGCGAGTGCGCGCCAGGGTCTGATCTTGACGACCAGCGTCAGCAGGATCACGCCGTAGAACAGGTATGCGGCGTCGGTCGGGCTGGAGAGCATCTGCTCGGCGACGGTCACGACGATTCCGCCGAGGATCGCGCCGGCGATGCTGCCCACGCCACCCAGCACGAGGCACGCGTAGATCAGGATCAGGACGTTGGCGCTGAAGTTCTGCGGGAAGACGCTCGCCTCCTGGGCCGCGAACAGCACCCCCGCGAGCGCGCCGACCGCCGCACTGAAGCTGAACGCCATCACCTTGAGCTTGTTGACGGGAATCGTCATCGCGCCGGCCGCGAGCGGGTCATCGCGCAGGGCGCGCCACGCCCGTCCCGTCCGCGAGGTGTCGAGCAGGTGCAACGTGGCCGCCACGACCACCACCGCCCCGAGGCCAACGTAGTAGTAGCCCAGCGTCGACGTGACCTGGTGGCCGAAGTCGTGCAGCGGGTCAAGCCCAAAGAGGCCGTTGGTCCCGCCCAGCACGCTCGGATCGACGTCATTGACGATGATCACGAACGCCTGTCCGACGAAAAGCGTCACGATCGCGAGGTAGTCGCCGTCCAGGCGCAACGCCACCAGCCCGACGACCAAGCCGATCAGGCCTGTGCCCACCATCACGATCGGGATGATCTCGATCGCGGGCAGGTGCAGGCCGCCGGTCATGTTATGGCCGAGCGCGGTCGACGAGAAGATCGCGAACCCGTACGCGCCGCAGCCGACGAACGCGGTGTATCCAAGGTCGAGCAGCCCGGCCCAGCCGACAGCGATGTTGAGCCCGAGCGCCATTAGGCCGTAGAGCATGCTGTTGAACGCGACCTGCTGGAGGTTCCCGTTCGTGAGCAGGAAGTGGCCGGCGAAGACACCGAGAACCGCGGCCGCCGCGAGCCGCGGCCACCAGCCGACGCGACGCTCGAGCCGACGCAGCTGACCCTGCCAGCCGCTGCCGAGGTCGAGCCGGTCACCGGACTGCGCAACCCACGAGTCGACGCCGATCTGGGCACCGCGCCCGCCGGCCGCTGAGCCGTCGCCCGCCGGACTCTCGCTGGTCGAGGTTTCGCCCTCGCGCACGGTCAGACCTTCTGGAGCGCCTTCTGGCCGAAGATGCCGGTCGGCTTGATGAGCATCGTCACGATCAGGATCCCGAACACGATCAGATCGGAGTACTCGGTCGAGATGTAGGAGAGACTGAACGACTCGCACAGGCCGATGAAGATGCCGCCGAGCATCGCGCCGGGGATCGAGCCGATGCCGCCAACGACGGCTGCGGTGAACGCCTTGAGACCGGCGAGGAAGCCGATCGTGTTGTTGAACGAGTTGAACGCAAGGCCGGACATGACGCCGGCGACGCCGGCCATCGCGGAGCCGATCAGGAACGTCAGCGAAACCGTGCGATCGACGTTGATGCCGAGCATCTCGGCCGCCTCGCGGTCCGACGCGACTGCACGCATCGCCTTGCCGAGCGCCGTGCGCTTCACCAGCAGCTGCAGGCCGATCATCATCAGCGCGCTGACGGCATAGATCGTCAGGTCGACGGAGTTGATGTCGACGCCATCGATGTGGATGCCGTTCGTGAGCGAGATGTAGTCCTGCGTGTTGTAGGTGCGGTACTGGCCGCCGAACAGAAGCAGCAGGCTGTTCTCCAGCACGAACGAGACCCCGAGCGCGGTGATCAGCGGCGCTATTCGTGGCGCGTCTCGCAGCGGACGGTAGGCGAAGCGCTCGATCGCGACGCCAAGGATGCCGCAACCGAGGGCCGCCCCGGTCATCATGATCAGGATCAGCAGCGGCACGGAGATCGTCAGCGCGGTCGGACCGCCGAACCCGACCATGATGAAGTAGCCGATGTACGCCCCGACCGTGTAAACGTCGCCGTGGGCGAAGTTGAGCAGCTTCAGGATCCCGTAGACCATCGAGTACCCGAGCGCGATCAGCGCATACAGGCAGCCCGTGGTCAGACCGTTGACGAAGGTTTGGATGAACTCCTGCACGTGAGTGTGCCCGCGGGCGCTGAGAGCGACAGGGGCGCCGCCCACACTTTAGGCGGGCGGCGCCCTCGTCAGCAGCTAGCGAGTATTGCTCAGCTGACTCTCACAGGGTCGCGCCGGTGCTGGGGTTGATCTCGACGTACGCCCCATGGTTGTTGATGTGGTACAGGTAGCCGTAGTGGCCGACGAGGTTGCCGCCCGAGGAGAACGCGATCGGAATCCCGAGCACGTCGTTGGACGGGGCAATGTACGTCTTCTTGACCTGCGCCAGAACGTTCGAGCGGCTCGGGCTCTGGCCCTTCGCGCACACGTTGGCGATCGCCCGCATGAGGACGTGGGTCGCCTCGTACGCCGGCACCCCGAAGGGACCGAACGCGCCGTACTTGCCGACGCCGCGGACGACTGCCTTGTCAAGCGGCTTGTTGATGTCGGCGATGTTCGGAGCAAACGACGACACGTAGCTGCCGTCGATCTCGAACTGGCCGGGGGCCCAGTCGCCATCGGTGCCGAACAGCACGCTGTGCTTGCCCTGCTGCCTGATGTCGAGGCCGAGCTGCTGCGCCTCGGAGGCCACCTGCCACGGGACTACTGTGACGGTGTCCGCCTTGGACAGGTCCGCGGTCACAAACGCCTTCAGCACGCCGGCAAGCGTCGCGCCGGTGTCGTTCTCGTTGAACGACTTGTGCGTGACCTTGATACCAGCCGCCTTCAGGATTGGCGTCATCACGTTGACGAGGCCCTGTGAGTAGGCCTCCCCGTCGTCGATGATCAGAACGCCCTTCGGGTGCAGTTTGTGAACGATGAAGTTCGCATCCTGCGGACCCTGGATGTCGTCGTTCGGGACGACCCGGAAGAACGTCGGGTTCCTGCTGTGGTTCGCCAGCGCCGGCAGCGTCGCCGATGGTGAGACCAGCGCGATGCCCGCCCTTCCGAACAACGGTCCGACGGCCTCGACCTCTTGGCTGCCCGCCGGGCCGATAACCCCGACCGCGTTGGACGAGATGATCGACTGGGCCTTCGAGACGGCGATCGGTGCCGACAGCTGGGTGTCGTCCTGCGCGAGCCTGACGTGCAGGTGGAGCGACGAGTTGTAGTTTGCGACCGCCTCCTGGGCGAACCGCAGCTGGAGGCTGCCGATGAACGACGCATCACCGGTGATCGGCGCCTCAATCGCGAGCGTCGCGGAGCACGTCTTTGCTGCGTGCGCGCGTCGGCCCGCGGCGCCAGCGCCGCTCGTAGCGATGGCCGCAATGCTCCATGCGGCGACCAATGCCACAGCAAACGCTATGGGTACCTTCCTCATTACTTCACTCCTCCTTTGGAGCTTGATTGGAACTGCACCCCCAGCCCCCGGCCTTGGACTGAGGCGCAGCAGAATACTGCGCTGGAGTGCCATCGGGGTAATAAGCAGCCGCCGGTGACCCGGCAGGCCTGAACACCGCGACGACGCGCATCGGCTCCGTGCCGGTGTTCTCCAGGCAGTGAACGGTGCGCGCCGGGAGTTGAATGCAGGCTCCCGGCGACAGAGGTTGTTCGAATTCACCGGCGTGCATCACGCCCTCGCCGTCGAGTACATAGATCACTTCGTCGTAGTAGTGGAAGTGGTCCGGAGCGCGCTCGGGCGGGATGTAGCCGACGAAGTGAGTGGCCGAACGCAGCCCGGTCGACGGGTCGGCGACGATCCTGAACTCGCGCTCGGCGGTCGCGGCCTCGAGCTCTGACTCCTCGAGCCTGCAGACGGCCGGCTGTGGTTGTGCGCTCTCGTCTTCGACCGGGTTCGGGACGCGAACCGCGAGCACGCGGAGCGTCGCCGGACCCGAGTTGTGGAGCTGGAACCTCGAGTCCGGCGGCAAGTACAGCCCAACCTCGGGTTCGAGCGCGTGCTGCTCGCCTGCGACGGTGACCGTGCCCTCTCCCTCGAGCACGAACAGCGTCTCCTCGGTCGGGCCGACATCGATCGCCTTCGAACTACCGGGGCCGAGCTCGAGCACCGCCTGTTCGAGTGCCTCAAATCCAGTCTGCCGCCCGAGCGTCGGGCGGACGGTGAGGCCCGTCGCTTCGTTGACGCGTGGCTGCACGCGGGCGGCGTCGATGACGGCGACGTTCGCCATCAGGGGATCTCGCGCATGAGTTGGAGCGTCATGACTGGTAACTGGCACGCCACGCCCCGGCCGGAAGGTTGCGCCACCCTGCCATGTAGGTTGCGCCACCCTCCCACATTCGCCTTCCTTGGGTCAACCGCCTCCATGAGATCTGGCTTATTCGAGAGCAGCTTCCAGCGTTATCTCGGTGCCCGCCAGCGCGAGCGAGACCGGACATGTGGCCTTCGCCTGTTCGGCAAGGGCCACGAATTGATCGTTGTGGACACCTGGGACATCACCGATCGTGTTGATCGAGATCCGTGTGATCCGAAAGCCCTCGTCGAGCTGCTCGAGCCGGACCCGCGCGGTCGTGCGCAGATCGCGCGGCGGTGAGCCGGCCTCGCTCAGCAGGTTGGCGAGCGACATCGTGAAGCAGCCCGCCTGCGCGGCGGCGATCAGCTCCTCGGGGTTGGTCGCGTGCTCGACGTCCTCGACCCGCGCGCGAAGCGTGAACAGTCCCTCGTAGGCACCGCTGTCGAGCGAGATCCGGCCCCCGCCCTCGGGCACGGTACCTTGCCAGTTTGCCCTCGCACTGCGACTCACGCGAATAGCCAAGACTCCCCTTCCCCCTGACCTTCCAAAGACTCCCTCACCCCAGATCTGATTTTGTAGTGTTGATCAAATCATCGCGGTCTAGGTCCTGCAACTAGG
>CAVYGK010000022.1:0-67820 GCA_963768015.1 uncultured Solirubrobacterales bacterium | reverse complement strand
TGCGCGGCTGGGTGTAGGCGCCGCAGCCGCCGCATACGCCGACGTAACGCGCCTTGGCCGCCGGCGCCTTCACTCCCCTCGGGTCGTAGAAGTACGCCTTGACCGTCGCCGGCGAGCGGCCGAGCTGGGCGGCGATCTGCGCGATCGACAGGCCCTCGGCCTCGCGGAAGCGGCGCGCCAGCGCGACCGCGCGCCGCCGCTCGGTCACACGGTCGTATACCGCTGGAGAACCGCCGGACGGCATGTCGTTTAGGTATTACTCGGGTCCGAGCCTTCCTCTGACCCCTGCCAAGGCGCGGGTGTCAAGATCAAACCCCCGCGCGTTTGGCAGCAGTCGGACGGTTGCATGACAACTGCTCGCTTCGGGTGCGTCCCGCTCTTCGGCCATCTCCTCCTCCTCGCCCCAGGGAGAACCCGATGCGCCGGCGCTCGAGTGTCGTCCGGCCGGTCGGCCTGGCTCCCGGGCGAGGCTGGCTGTCTATTCGCCTGTCGAGCTGCTCGAGGTCTGGCCGGCTTTGCTGTGTCGGCGATTGCCGTCCGCGATCCGTCGAGCTGACTGGCCCGACGGGACACGACGGTTAGTCCAGGCTAGGTGCGTGGACGGCAAGCCACGCTTCGGCGTCGTCGTAAGCCTGCTGAGTTGAGTCCAGGATCGTCTCGGAGGCTGGGACCACGGTCACGGCATCCCGGAGATCGACGCGGTGAGACTTCCGCAGCTGGTCCAGGAGGTCGGGTTCCACGCCGCTGAGGAATAGGTGCCCGCCCGCCGAGCGCAGCCGCTCGGCGTACTGGGCGAGGACGATGAACGCAGTGGCACCCAGCGTGGTCCGACCGCGCAGCCGCAGCACCACCACGGGCAGCTCAGACCCCGCTGGGTCCGGGAGCCGGGCTTGCAGTGTTCGGGCGCCTGCGAACAGCAGGCTTCCGTATACGTCCAGGAGCGTGACCTCGCGGCTGGGGAGTGTCGCTGGCGCCGGCTCCTCGGCAAGCCGCCGATGATCGTCGCGAGCGAGCCGCACGACGGTCAGGTCGACGGCTTCCTGATTGAGTTGCAGCAGCAGCGACAGCACCACGCCGATCCCGACCGCCGCCGGCACCGGAAGCAGCAGCGTCGCCGCGAACGTGGCCGCGAACGCGACCTGCGACGGCAGCCCCGTGCGCAGCACGGTGTCGATCCGCCCGAAGCGCAGGGAGCTGACGGCGGCGAAGATCAAAACCGCGGCGAGCGTGGAGATCGGAATCTCCCCCACCACCCCGGAGAACAGCACCAGGATCAGCAGCATCCACAGCCCGGAGAAGATCGACGCCCACCGGGTGCGCGCGCCGGCCGCGATGTTCAACGCGGTCTGGCTGACCGACCCGCCTACCGGCTGCCCGCGGAACAAACCCGAGGCGACATTGCCGATCCCCTGCCCGATGAAGTCACGATTTGGATCCGACTGTGAGCCGTCGGGGTTGGGTGCCGCCTCCGCCACTCCGGTCCCCTGGACCAGCACGATCACCGCGACGGCCGCCGCTCCCGCTACCAGATCAAGCGACGTGAGCAGCGACAGCTGCGGGAGGTGCGGCGTCGGGATGCCGCTGGGAATCTCGCCCGAGTCCTCAACGCGGATCAGGCTGCTGGCGCCGAGCGACGCCAGCGTCGGCACGGCGAGCGCCACCAGCGAGGCGACGGACGCGATCCGCGTGCGGCTCAACACCGCCATCAGCACCAGCGCCGACACACCAACCGCCGCTGCTGTCAGCGACATCTCGCTCGGGTGGGTGATCACGTTCCAGGCTTTGACCACCGCCGGGCTGCCCTTCTGCGGCGAGCCGAGCAGGTCCCCGAGCTGGCCCAGCACGATGTTGACCGCTACGCCGCTCAAAAAGCCGGTCAGCACCGACACCGAGACAAACCGCGTGAAGCGTCCCCAGCGCAACAGGCCCGCAGCGATCATCATCACCCCCGCCAGCGCGGACAGCACGAACAGCGCCTCGGGACGATCAGCCCCCGAGAAGGCACCCAACGTCGAGCCGGCGGCGAGCGCCGCGGCCGTGGTGGTGGTGACCACCATCAACCGTGTGCTGACCGACAGGCCGCCGCCGATCGGCCCGGCCATGCTGGCGTACAGCCCGTAGACGGGATTCACGCCCACGAGCACGGCTGATGCCATCCCGTCCGGGACGCTCGCGATCGCGCCCGGAACCCCGGCGACCGCGTCCTTGGGCAACGTGCCGCGATCCGGCCGCATCGATCTCACCCATGCCGGCGGCCGGCTCACGCGGCGGGCCCCGCGCACCAGCCGCGGTCAAAAACCGCCGCCGCGGTCAGCGGAAAGGACGGCGCTCTTCACGCCGCTCTTGGCGGTCGTCGCGGCGGTCCTCCCGCCGATCCCCGCGCCTGCGCACGCCGTGGGTCACGACCGCTGCCGTACCCGCCACCGCGGCCGTACGAGCAACCGGTCGCCCGCCGAGCACGCCCGGCCTACCAACCCGACCTGGACCCAACATCTCTCACACTCCTTCTCGTGCAGTTGTCTCATCCGCCTCGATCGCCGCCGCGAGCGCCTGGATCGGGATCCGGCCGCCGGCCACCAGCTGACCACCGGACCGCCGAACCGCGGAACCGAACGGCGCCGCCCACGCGTTCTCCCAGACCAGCACGGCCGCGATGCTTCCCGGCTCCAGCGCCGCGCCGATCGCCTCCACATCCTCCGCCGCTAGCAGCATCGCAAGCTCGCCCTCCAGTGCGCGCAGCTCGCCAACCTCCCCGGCGTCGAACTCGTGCGACTCAAACCCTTCCACCGAACCGTCAAGATCCTTTCTCAGGAACAGCAGGTCGAGCACCCGAACCAGACCACGCCCGACCAGCGCCGACAGCTCGGCGGCCATCTCACCCGAGAAGTTCGCTTTGTCGGCCGGAAACTCGACCACTAGGTAGTCGACGGGCCCCAGCTCGTCCACATCGTTGTCATTCATCATCGTCCTCCATTAATCGTTCCTCCCTCGCATTGGACAGGCCAAGACTTGCACCACCCGTCTGGTTGGCATCGCCCAGAAGGGATGACACGTCGTTCCTCGGCCGCGCGTGCGGTGTCCGACCGTCTCCTCCGAGGACCGGCGGCATGTTCGGTGAACACGTCCCGGGCCGACGATTGGGCAGAGCCGATCATCTCGGGTCCTCGACCGCGCTCCAAACCAGTGACCACGGGGCGGTCTCCACGGCGTCAGGTGACCAGCCCGATGATGCCTTTGATGACCAATAGCGCGCCGATTGCGGCGAAGCCTCGCACCGCGAACACGTGTCTGTGTCGGCTGACCCACTGTTTGGCGCGCTCGATCGCGCTCGGCGTCCACTCGGGAGCCACGACGAAGCTCGCGAGCGGAACCTCGAGCAGCCACAGCATCACGAGGTTGAAGCCGATCACGATCAGCACGGTCGTGGTGGTCGAGTAGTTGAGTTTGTGGATCTGATCGAGGCCGGCCAGATAGGAGGCGCCCGGGAGCGTGAGCACCGCCCCGATCACGAACGTGGTCCGCGCGGATCCCTTGCTCAGCTCCCGCTGCCAGCGCGGCGGGCCCTTGTCCGGCTTTGCTGCTTTGCGCGCTCGCCGGCGCTCGGTGAGGCGTTCGTGTCGGCCCGTGTAGAGGACGAACGCGACCGCCAGCGCGATCGCCCCCAGCGCGATGTCGACCGCCGGGCTGATCGTCTTCTTCGTCGTGTTGGTCGTGCTCGAGTTCGACAGCGAGAACACGATCACCAGTCCGAGGGTGATGCTGGTCATGTACGCGCCGAGCAGATAGCCCAACATCAGCCTCGACGGCTTATCGAGCAGCAGCATCACGGTCGTCGCGGCGACCAGCGTCGGGTTCAGCGACGCGGTCAGCGACAGCAGGATGACCTGGCTCATCGCTGTCGATCGGCGGCCACCGGCCAGGGCAGCGAGATCGTCACGACGGTGCCGTGTCCGGGGCTGGAGGCGACCTCAAATCTGCCGCCGAGGTCCTCGACGCGATCGCGGATGTTCTGCACGCCGGCACCCTCGCGGGTGTGAGCCAGATCAAATCCGCGACCGTCGTCCGCGATCCGCACGGCGAGCGATCCCTGGTGATGGTGCAACCGGAGCGTGACCTGGGTCCCGCGACCGGCATGTTTCGCGGCGTTCTGGATCGCCTCTGAGCAGGCGAAGTAGACGGCCTCCTCGGCTGCTTCGTTGCCGCGAGGCGCGCTGCCCATCAGGCGCACGTCGACAGCTGCGCGCGCCGCCTGCGAGCGCAGGGCTTCTGCGAGGCCGAAGTCGGCCAGCAGCGACGGGTAGATCCCGTGAGCGATGTTGCGCACCGAGTCAAGCGCCGCCTGTGCACGAACCTCCAGCCCGGTGAGCATCTCCACGAGCGCCGGTGGGGTTCCGGGATCCTGCTGTGCGAGCGCGAGCTTGAGGATCAGCGCCACCAGCTCGTTCTGGACCCCGTCGTGCAGATCGCGCTCCAGCCGCCGCCGCTCGTCGGCCGGGGGGGCAGCGGCAGGCGCTCGTGGTCGCCGCCGCGCCTGCGTCCGGTGAGGGGTGATCGACAGCACCAGCGATCGCAGCGCGCGGCGCTCGCCGGCCGCGTCACACTGTCCGTGCGCGTCGGCCAGCTGGTGGCCCGGCGTGCTGGCCTCGACGGCCAGCTGTCTATCGATTGGCTCGGCAATTTCGCGTTGGGCCACTTTCGCTCCACGTCGCGGATGCGGGTCTCCGATGCTGGGACTCCGTCCATGCCCCAATCACTCGACCGCGCATGATCATCGCCGCAAAACCCCCGCGTGTCATCGATCCGCCGTGACGTTCACCCGGGTGATTCATCCTCACCGCGGTCAGCGGGGCCCAGTGCCAAAATGGTCTCCCAGAGCGGGCAGGCAGACCGGGCGAACACCTGCAGGACAGCCCCAAAGCTGACGGCGCCCGCGGTGAAAGCCGGATGCTGCCCCTGGGCACTTCCACTTGAGATGGTCGACGGCGACGGCGGGTTGGCCTGCTCGAGCGAACCGATCACCCGGGTGATCCTGGGCCGTGACCGCCCAATGCGCGGCCACCATCGGGCATGCTTGGGCTTGGCATGTCAGCGCACCGCTACCGCGTGGTCGTCGAGGGAGAGCTCGGGCCGCGTCACGCAACCGCGTTCGAGGGAATGACGGGCTCCGCCCACGACGGCAGGACGGACATCACGGGGCCGATCGTCGACTCGTCGCAGCTCCACGGGCTGCTCGAGCGGATCGCCGGCCTCGGATTGACCGTGCACAGCCTCAACCCGCTCGATACCGCGGGCGCGCAGCCTGATGCGCCGCCGCCCGCACCACCAGCCCGGGTCGGCTATGACCCGGGCGCAAATTCGAAGGGACCGAGATGACGTTTCTCTGGATCTTGTTGGCTGTCGTGTACGTAGCGTGCTGGGTCTACTTCGGGCTGGCGACGTTCCGGAAAGGGCACTACTGGATGTTCTGGATCGGATTCTTGATCCCCATCCTGTGGATCATCGGCGCGCTGATCGCCCCCACCCGACGCGCCGCGGCGCGCGCCGCCACCAGTGGCCTCTAGGCGCGTGTTCGAGAAGGCACCGCGGCAAAGATTGGAGAGCTAATGACTACGACCACATCCAGGTCCACGCGGCCCCCGGCGAGCCGATCAAAAAATGGGGGCACCGTGGCAGTGCCGCATCTGTCGGTGGCTGAGCGGGTCGCCCGCGGCAAGGCGGCGCGGGCGGAGGTTCCGCGCTCGCGCCACGCTGTCTTTGAGCCCTCGCCCGATCGTGCCGATCCGGTCACGTTGCTCGAACGCCAGGCCGAGACGCGCGTCCCGGAACTGGTCCCGATCCGCTACGGCCGGATGCTCGTGTCGCCGTTCACGTTCTACCGCGGGGCGGCGATGATCATGGCGCAGGATCTTGGGCCGACACCTCGGTCGGGGCTAAATGTGCAGTGCTGCGGCGACGCGCACCTGTCGAACTTCGGCGTGTTCGCCTCACCGGAGCGGCGGCTTGTGTTCGACGTCAATGATTTCGACGAGACGCTCGCCGGACCGTGGGAATGGGACGTCAAGCGCCTGGGCGTGAGCATGCTGATCGCTGCCCGCGACAACGGCTATAGCACCAAAGACGAGGAGCGGATCGTGCTCGACACGGTTGCGCGCTATCGGACCGCGATGGCGGAGTTCGCCGGTATGAAGAACCTCGACATCTGGTACTCGCACCTGGAAATCGAGAGCGTGCTCGAGGAACTCGCGCCGCAGTTCAAGCAGAAGCAGGTCAAGCGAACCGAGAAGGCGCTCGCGAAGGCACGCACCAAGGACAGCATGACCGCCTTCTCCAAGCTCACGCAGTCGGTCAACGGCGATATCCGGATCGTCGATCAGTCGCCGCTGATCGTGCCGATCGAACAACTCGCAGCGGGCCATGAGCGCGACGAGATGTTCGAGGCGCTTCAACAGCTGCTGCGCCGCTACCGAGACACGCTCGAGTTCGACCGGCGGACGCTGCTCGAGCAGTTCCGGCTGACCGATTTTGCGCGCAAGGTAGTCGGTGTCGGGAGTGTCGGCACCCGGGCATGGATCGCGCTGCTGCTCGGCCGCGACGGCCAGGACCCCCTGTTCCTGCAGATGAAGGAGGCCGAGGCTTCGGTGCTGGAGGAGACCCTCGGCCCGAGCGAGTTCTCAAACCACGGCGAGCGCGTCGTCACCGGCCAGCGCCTGATGCAGGCCACCAGCGACATCTTCCTCGGCTGGCTACACGTCGACTCAGGGCTCGACGAGCAGCCGCGCGACTTCTACGGCCGCCAGCTCAAGGACTGGAAGGGCTCGGCGGAGATCGAGCTGATGGTCCCGAAAGCCATGGCCACCTACGGCAGCTTGTGCGGCTGGACGCTCGCGCGTGCGCACGCCCGCAGCGGCGACCGGATCGCGATCGCCGCCTACCTCGGCAACGGCGACAGCTTCGACCGCGCGATCCTCGCATTCTCAAAGGCCTACGCCGAGCAGAACGAGCGCGATTACAAGGAGCTAGCCGCGGCGGTCAAGTCCGGCCGCATCACGGCACAGAAAGGTCTCTGATATCAGTGCTGCCGTCGTGAACGTCGGCTGCGGCGGCCGACCTCTCGCCGCGCGGTTCGTTCTCGCGAATTCGGCTGAGGTGGCGTCTCGCGACGGCTGGCTTTCGTGACTCGGCGCGCTCAAAACTGGCCGGCGCAGGTCGGGCTTCAGGTGGGGCTGTGTGGGCGCGGCCGTTCGGGATCGCGTCCGCGATCGGGCTGGGTTTGTTGTTCGTCAAGCAATCGCCACCCAGGTCCGCGCTTGGTGCTCTACAACCTCGCCTTTCGGGTCGCGCCTTGCACTGGCCCACGCCGCACTTCACACACCAAGCGACCGCGAGGGCCGCAGCGCGTCCAAAGTCCGGCCGATCGAGGCCAGAGTTAGAGAGCCGAGTTCGGCGCAGGCACAGCCGCGGACTGGGGCGTGGGTGCCGGCGCCGGCGCCGGTGGGCGTGTCATGACGAGCGTCACGACGTACGCGACTACCACGCCAACGATGATCAGCGGCTCGACCTTGGGCCCGGCGTGCGACGTCAAGAGGGTCGCGAGCACCACCGCTGACAGAGGAAGCCGGAGCACGGCGACGATCGCGACGCCCATCCCGACCGGCACGGCGGCCGATAGCGGAAAGCCCGGAAGATGTGAGCACATGATTCCCGCGGCGGCCCCCAGGAACAGCGCCGGGAACGTCGGGCCGCCGCGGAAGCTGCCGAGCGACAGGCCGTACGCCAGGCCCTTGAACACGATCAGCCACGCCAGCGCGGCCAGCGACCACGTTCCGGCCTGACTCACCAGGCCCGGGAGCTGGTCCTGACCGGAGAACAGAACCTCGTCCACGCTCCTGCCCGTGATCTGCGAGAACGCGATCGCGAGCCCGCCGATGACCAGCCCGATCGCCGGCAGGAGCAGAAGCATTTGCCGGCGAGAGACGAACTGATACGTGAGCAGACCGCCGCGCATCACAAAACTCGTCACGACAGCGACGGCGATCGCCAGCGCGATCGTCCACCCGAATTGACCGGCCGTCAGGTGGCCGAGCGCCGACAACGGAATCGGCCCGAGCGCGTAATCGTGCGTGCTCAGCCCCGACAACGACCCCACCCCGAGCGACACGAGCGAGCCAATTCCGGCCGACAGCAGTCCGGGAACCAGCAACAGCCGGAGCCTCGGGCCGCCGATCGCGGTCGCCTCGATCAGGATCACCGCCGCGATCAGCGGCGAGGCGAAGATGAACGACATCGCGGCGAAGCTCCCAGAGGCCACGACCAGCGTCACCGCCTGCGACGGCATGTCGCGGCGAGCCAGGCTGATCATCACCCCGCCAACTCCGGCGCCCAACACGATCAGGGGTGCCTCCGGGCCGAGCACCAGCCCGAAGCCGAGCGTCGCCAGGCCGGCCAGGAGCACTCCCGGCACGATGTCGGAGCCCGAGGGGCCGCCGGTCGAGAGGCCCTTCGCGGGGATGTGCCCGCCGTCGCCCGGGAGGCGCGTGATCGCCAGCGCGGCGAGCAGCGCGCCCACGGCGAGGACCGGCAGCGGCCACCATTTCGGCGGACCATTCTGATAGCCAACCGCATGCGGGAGATGGACGTACAGCTCCTGCTGGATCTGGTAGACCGCCTCAAGAAAGCACCAGGCCACGATCGAAACAACCACGCCAATGACCGCGACCACCACCAGCAGGCCGGCGTAGGCCTTGCTGCGGATCGTCGCGTCGGCCTGCTCGGCGGACAACTCCGGGGGCGTAGGGTCGTCTGGCATGGGTTCCAGCGCTAGCCCGAGCCTCGCACGTTCACAGACCCCGTTCGGATGAACGGAACGCTTCCCACCGGCAAGCGCTGGGCGAGTTGCGGAGCGTGGACCCCGCGAGCGATGTTGCGCACCAAGTCAAGCGCCGCCGGTGCACGAGCTTCCAGCCCGGCGAGCGTCTCCCCGAGCGCCGGTGGTGTCTCGGCATTCTGCTGTGCGAGCGCGAGCTTGATGATGGGCGCCACCAGCTCGTTCTGGACCCCGAGGTGCAGATCACGCTCCAACCGCCGCCGCTCGTCGGCCAGGGGCCAGCGGCAGGCGCTCGTGGTCGCCGCCGCGTCTGCATCCGGTGAGGGCTGCTGATCGACGGCACCAGCGATCGCAGCAGCGCGGCGCTCACCGGCCGCGTCGCACTCTCCGCGCGCGTCAGCGAGCTGGTAGCCCGGCGTGCTGGCCTCGACGGGCTGCTGTCCATCGATTCGCTCGGCAATTTCGCGTTTGGCCACATTCGCTCCCCGGGGCTATACGGATCTCAAGACCGGGACTTCCCGGAAGCCACGATCCCTCGCCGGCGAAGATCTTCGCGGCAAAGAGCCCGCGTGTCATCGGTCCGGAGCGACGTTCACCCGGGTGATTGACGATCACTCACGTGATCGGGACGGCAAACACCAGGATGAGCTCCGATCGCGGAGGCAGGCCGTCCAAAGTCCCTGCCGGTCGAGCCTCCAGCGAGAATTTAACGAGTACCCCTGGCAGCGGGCGCTAGTGTTTGGCGCACAACGATTGCCGATGGGCGGGTCATCGATCGTGCTGTGGGTGTCTTGACGAGCGAAACGAGTTCGCGGTCGCATGTTGGCCGCCCAGCTCGGCTTCGCGGCCGAGAAGGTCTTCCTCTTGGAAGCACCGCATGTCGCTCACCTGCCGCGCGAGCCGCGATTAGGCCGGTGTGTCTGTCTGTCGCGCTTTCGGGGACGCGGGGGTGCGGGGGATGAGTTCAGGCTCAGCGCAGATGGATGGGCCGGGCTTTCGGGTGATCGAGCCGAAGCTGATGCCGCCGAGGGTTCACCCCGGCACCCTGCGAAGGGCGCGCCTGCTCGAGATGCTCGATGACGACGCCCGGGCATTCAAGGTGCTCAACGCGGCGGTGGGTTACGGTAAGACGACACTGGTCCGGTCGTGGTGTATTGAGCGTCCCGAGGCGGTGATTTGGGTCACGCTCGACTCGGCCGACGACGACCCGGTGCGCTTGTGGACGCACCTGGCGACAGCGGTCGAGCGGCTCGGGGAGGGCTTCGGACGCCGCGCGCTTTCGTGCCTCGGGGTCAGGGGTGCGCCGGTCGAGGCTGCGGTCGATGAGCTGATGAATGGCCTGGTCGCGTATGGCCGTCGGGTGACGATCGTGCTCGACGACCTGCATGCGGTCAGGAGCGAGGCTTCGATACGCTCGATCGCGCACGCGATCGAGCGCTTGCCTGCCAATGCGCGGCTGGTTGCCTCGACGCGGTCGGACCGTGCGATCGGCCTTGCGCGTCTGCGGGCGCGAGGGGTGCTGACGGAGGTCCGCGCCCGAGAGTTGGCTTTCACGGTCGACGAAACGCGTGAACTGGTCGATCGTGAGGGGGTCGGTTTGTCGAACGAGAGCCTCGAGTTGCTCTTCGATCGCACCGAGGGATGGCCCGCGGGCCTTTATCTAGCTGCGCTGTGGCTTCGCGATCGTCCGGACCCCGACGGGGGAGTGCGGGAGTTTGCAGGCAGCGCTCGCCAAATCGGCGACTATCTGGCAGACGAGGTTCTGACCGCCCTCGCGCCAGACACCAAGGACTTTCTGGTGCGCACCTCGGTGCTGGGGCGCTTCACACCCGAGTTGTGCGACGCGGTTCTCGGGCGCGAGGACTCGGCTGCGGTGCTTGCGGACCTCGCGCACTCGAATATGTTTCTAGTCGCGCTCGACGCCCGCGGGCAGTGGTATCGCTACCACCATCTGTTCCGAGAGTTTCTGCAGCTCGAGCTCAGGCAAGACGCCGCCCACAAGCTGCGCCGCCGCGCGGCGGCTTGGTGTGGGACGCACGGGCTCGTAGAGGAGGCGATCGAGTACTCCGCCGCTGCCGACGACGCGGAGATGGTGGCCGAGCTGCTGATCGAGAAACACCTCGAGTTCATTTGGGGGGGACGGCTCCGGCAGTTCCTTGATTGGGTGCACTGGCTTCCCACCGAGCTGCTCGTGCAGCATCCCGTCCTGCCGGGGGCCGGGGCGGTGACCGCCGGATTGCTCTCCGCCCCGGAGGTCGAGGTTCAGCAACTTCTGGCGGTCGCGGAGCGCGCGCGGCGGGAGCGGCCCGAGCTTTGGCTGCCGTATCTCGAGGCGGGCGTCGAAGCCGCCCGTTCGCAGATGATCGAGGGCGGCGACGTGGGTGCAGCCATCGGGCACGCCCGGCGCGCGGTCGCGGCAGCCCGGGCGGGCGCGGATGTGATGAGCGTGAGTGCCCTCGGGTGCCTGACGCAGGCACTGTACTTCGCCGGCGAGCTCGACGAGGCGCGCCGGGTGGCGGTTGAGGCGGTCGAGCGACCCGACGCGCCGGGCGTCCCCGACGCCTACGTCGGAAACCTTGGGATGCTTGCCCTCATCGACGCCGAGCAAGCGCGCACCGAGAGCGCGGAGGCGTGGGCCCGGCAGGCGTTGCCCTTCGCGCGCCAGCACTTCCAAGCGGACTCGTATGTTGCCTCACCGGCGCATCTGGGGCTGGCGCTGGCATGTGCCGCCACAGGACGCCTCGACGAGGCCGAGCGCGAGGCGCTGCGTGGTGAGCGTCTGCGACGGTCACCACAACCCACCGTAGGGCACGCGCACGCGCTGCTCGTCCTCGCCCAGGTGCGGCTGGCACGATCACGGCTGGCGCGGGGTACGAGCGACCTCGAGCGCGCGAAACGTGAGATCGCGGGTTTTCCGGATCCGGGACGGTTGCCGGTGGTCGCCGCCGCGATCGAGCGGACCCTCGTCGCCGGTCGAGCTAACGGCGGCAACCGCGAACTTGTGGAAGAGCCCAGCCCTGCCGAGCTCGCCGTTCTGCGCGGTCTCGCAGCCGGTCTATCCCGCCGCGAGATCGGCGCGGAGCTCTACATTTCGTTGAACACGGTCAAGACTCACACGCGCGAGCTGTACCGCAAACTCGGTGCAACATCGCACACCGAGGCGGTCGCCCGCGCCGAAGCGCTGGGGCTGCTCGAGCCCAGTGAATCACCCGGGTGATTCTGGGCCCACACCGTTCAAACCGCGGCCGAAGTCGGGCAAGCTGGACTTCGCGTGTCGTCTACTCACTATCGCCTCGTCGTCGAAGGCGAGCTGGGAGCCCGCTATGCCTCGGCATTCGAGGGAATGACGATCTCCGCCCATGACGGGATCACGGAGATAACCGGACAGATCATCGACCAATCACACCTCCAGGGGCTGTTCGAACGGATCGCCGACCTCGGACTCATGCTGCACAGCCTCACCCCGCTCGATGTTGCGAACAGCGACGCGGCCCCGCGCCGAACCGACCAAATCTGACCGACCATGACCGAACGCCCGAAGCCCAGCCCGTCTGACGTTCGTTACTTCTCGGTCGCTGACATCGATGGCTGGGTCGCGAATGCACATACAACCAGCCGGTGTTGGGCCAAACCAGCTCGGCGCTCATTTGAAGGGATCGTGAACCGATGACGTTTCTCTGGATCGTGTTGGGCATCGTCTACGTGGCGTGCTGGATCTACTTCGGACTGGCGACGTTCCGCAAAGGGCATTACTGGATGTTCTGGATCGGTTTCATCATTCCGATCCTCTGGATCATCGGCGCTTTCATCGCACCCACCGACCGCGCCGCTGCACGAGCCGCCGGGACCATAGGGTGACACTCACTCCTCAGCGCGACGAGCTCCGAACAGTTGAGTTGTGAGCCGTCTGACCGGCCCCCTCGATCTCAGCCACGAGCTTGTGTAGACAGCTGCAGTTTGATCCCCTCGCCCTGAGTACGCAGTGATCACTCGACACCCAAGGAGACGGCCATGAGCCAGAATCATCTCGTCGTTGACTTCCCGCTGAACGGTCCAGCCAGCGCCAAAGCGCTACCCGACGAGTTGCCGGCGTTGATGCCCGATCTCGCGAAAGCGCATGACGACCTCGGTACGGTGCATTTCTCCCGTTTCATGGTCGAGGGGGACGAGAAGCTTCTGTTCCTGTCGGACATTGATGGTGAGGTCGACGAGCATATTGAGCGGCTTGTGGCGAGTGCGAGCCCGGTGTTTGACGCCATCTTCGAGCACGTCGCCGACCCTCCAGCTACGCCCGTGGCCGGTAACCGTGAGAGGGTTGGCAAATGGCTGCAGCAGCATGTCCACGAACCTCTAGAGACGTACTTCGCTTACGAGGACGCTTCGGTTCAGGACATCAAGGCGTGCGCGCGTGCGGCGGGCTTCACGGGCACTACGTCGCAGAACCCCTTGCTGACATACATGACCTTCAAGTCACACCTACGAGCCACTGTTTTGGAGTTGGTCGGGCCGGCCATGGTGGAAAAGAAGGGCCGCGAAGGGATGGCAACTATTGGGACGGTGCATGTCGCTCATTGGGTGCCTTTTGAGAACAACCACATAGGCTTCTGGACGGTCTATGACGGTGACATGGAGAAGTACATCCAGGACTTTGCAAAGGAGATCTCGGTCGTCTTCGATTCGATCTTTCCACACGTCGAGGGAGCGCCGCCGACCCCGGTCGCAAAGAACGCCCAAGCGTTCTATCGATGGGCATTAGACAACAACTATCCACCCCTTGGGTTTTACAGCGCGTATCCAGGCCTCTCGGTTCTCGACATCCGAGCCCTGCTCGCCGATCACAAGTCACAGCCCGTCACCCCTTGACAGAACTGCGTGTCCACCCAAGGAGAAGGCTATGAGCCAGAGTCATCTTGTCGTTGACTTTCCGATTAGGGGTCCAGCGAGCGCCAAGGCGTTACCCGAGGAGCTGCCGCCGCTGATGCCGGATCTCGCGAGAGCACAAGACGATCTCGGTACCGTGCATTTCTCCCGATTCATGGTCGAGGGAGACGAGAAGCTTCTCTTCCTTTCGGACATCGACGGCGAGGTCGACGAGCATATTGAGCGGCTCGTGGAGAGTGCCGGCCCGGTGTTTGACGCCATCTTCGAGCACGTGGACGACCCTCCATCCACGCCCACCGATGATAACCCTCAGAGGGTCGCCAAATGGCTGAAGCGTCATGTCCGCGAACCTCTCGACACGTACTTCGCTTACGACGACGCTACGGTTCAGGACATCAAGGCATCCGCTCGTGCGGCGGGCGTTAAGGGCAACGCGTCGCAGGGCCTTCTGCTGACATACATGTCCTTCAAGTCACGTGTGCAAGCCTTCGCCGTGAAGCTGCTCGCGGGGGCCCTGGTGGGCGAAAAAGGACATAAGGCGGCGGACTCGATCGGAACGCTGCATGTCGCCCACTTCGTGCCCTTCGAGAACAATCACATAGGCTTCTTCACGGTTTACGACGGTGATGTGGAGAAGTACTTCCAAGACTTCGCAGACAAGACCTCCTTTACTTTCGATGCTCTCTTTCCGCACGTCGTTGGCGCGCCGCCGACTCCCGTCGCCAAGAACGCCCAAGCGTTCTATCAGTGGGGACTAGACAATAATTATCCGCCGGTAGGTTTTTATAGCGCGTATCCGGGACTCTCCGTGCAAGACATTCGAGCCCTGCTGGCCGACCGCAACTCACAATCGGCCACCGCTGCATAGGACGAGGCGTCACATGGTCACGAACCATGATCAACCCCGGGTTCGGCGTCGGCCAACGATCGGAGCTCACAGGGAGCATCGGCGATGAGGGGCCCTGGTCTCCTGCGCCGATTGCTTGGTCAAAGCCCGGAGACTGATGGCGACTCGGCGGCCGTGGGAGGGTCGGGGCTCGAGCTCGCGGACATTCAGGGGTTGATTCTCCGCCCTTACCGAATGCTGACGGTGCGGCATTTCTTGTTGTCGGTGGGAGATCCGGCACACGCACGCAGGCAACTCGGCCGGCTCGTAAGCGGCGACGAAGCCAACGTTCCGCAGATCACCACTGCCGAGGACTGGAGCGTCGGGTTCGCGCCCGGACCGGGAGACGATCGCGCGGCGGCTCCGCGTCACACGCCCGACTATTGCCTCAACATAGGTGTCACGTGGCCCGGACTGGTGGCGCTGGAGATAGAGCAGCGCGTCCCAACGCTGTCTTTCAAGTCATTCGGTGCGTTCACTGACGGAGCCGCGCGGCGAGCGGAGTCGGTCGGGGAAACCGGACCGAGTTCGCCCCAGAACTGGATTGCCGGTTTCGGAAAAGGGCACGATCACGTCCTGGTGACGCTGCACGCCCTCAGCCCGGACGCGATGAAGGCCTACAGCGACAGATTGTGTGCCTGGTTTTCCGAAGGAAATGCATTTCGAGAAATCTGGCGCCAAGACGGGATGGCGCTCATGGAGATGCAAAATGGCCAACCGGTCCCTACGTCCAAAATTCACTTCGGATATACCGATGGGATCACGATGCCCACAATTCGCGGCGGCCCGGAGCAATACCGTCCCGATCACCAGCGGCCCTGCGAGCCATGGCTGTTCGTCTTGCGAGAAGACGCTGAGAACTACGACGTCCCGGAGCCACGAGAATTTGGCCTGAACGGCAGCTTTGCAGTCTTCAAGAAGGTCGAGACCGACGTCGTCGGCTTTGAAGACTTCTTGCAGTCCAACAGGGACAAGATCGATCCCGAGCTGCTGGCAGCAAAGATCTGCGGGCGCTGGCGCAACGGGGTTCCGCTCGCCCTGTCACCGGACACGGATAGCCCGGCGGGAGGGATACCGCCCGAACAGTTGAACAATTTTGGGTACGTGAATCCCGATGGTTCGGGAGATCCGAAGGGGATCCGCTGTCCGGTCGGCGCACACATACGCCGCGTCAATCCGCGCGGTCAACCAGTCGCGGGCCAGGGACTGCCCGGCGGCAGCAACAACTCCCACCGGCTGATTCGGCGCGGCATGCCGTACGGGCCGACCTATGACCCGACGCAACCGTACGATGGCATCGAGCGCGGGATGCTCTTTCATTTCATCAACTCGAACATCGAAAACCAGTACGAGTTCGTGCTGCGACAGTGGGCCAATGACAGCGAGTTCGCGGGCGCCGTCAGGCTTCACCCGAAGTCGAAAGACCCACTGATCGGCACCCAGAATCCGGCAGACAGCACCTTCGTCATACCGCAGGCCAATGGAGCCACGCCGATTGAGGTCAAGGGTCTCTCGACCTTCGTGACGACCAAAGCCGCCGCTTACGTGTTTCTGCCCAGCATCACGGCGATCAAATTTATCGCCGGCTTGGGAGACGGCCTGTAATCCGCCGCCGGGTACGGGAGCTCTCATGCAAAACACCTGTGCGTCAATCAAATCGTCCGCGCCGGACCTGAAGGGAGAGTCGTGATGGCTGAGATACCTACCGATGTGCTTGTCGCTGGCTACCAGGAGATCGACGCGGCGACGAGGGACTTCGAGTCGCTGATCGCGCTGGTCAGGGACGGACGAGTCTCGATCGAGGGCATGATCCTGGTGACGCACGCCCAGGACGGGAGTGTCGCGGTGCGCCAGACGGGCGACAACCTAGGTCGCAAGGGGTTGGGGTGGGGCGGCGGGGTCGGGCTCGCGGTCGGCTTGTTCGCGCCGCCGCTTTTGGCGTCGGTCGCCGTTGGGGCGGTCGCGGGCGGGGTGATCGGCAAGTTCGTCGACCACCGGGTCGAGCAGGACATTCACGACAAGATCGGTGAGAACCTGCCGCCGGGCTCGGCCGGGATCATCGCCGTGTTCGATGACGAGCAGCGGCTCGGCGTCGAGCAGGCGCTCGGCGGGGCGCTGCTGCGCTCGGTTGTCCAGGGCGACAAGCAGGGCACCGCCGCGCTGAAGGAGTCGCTCGCGGAGGCGATGGGGAAGTTCAGCCCGGACCGCACGGTCCTGCCGATCCCCGATCCGAACTTCGGCGGCACGGTCGGCCGCACGCTCGACGCGTCCGTGCCCGATTGGACAATCAACATGACGCCGTCGCCGCCAGACGGCGCGCCGAACGTCCTGCTGGTTTTGATCGACGACTCCGGGTTCGGGAACCCGTCGACATTCGGCGGCCCGGTGTCGACCCCGAACATGACGCGGGTCGGCGAACAGGGCCTGACGTACAACCGCTTCCACGTCACCGCGCTGTGCTCGCCCTCCCGAGCCGCGCTGTTGACCGGCCGCAATCACCACACGGTGGGGTTCGGGTCGATCGGCGAGCTGCCGGGCCCGTTTCCTGGCTACACGGCCGCGGTTCCGAAGGACTGCGCTTCGTTCGTCCGGGCGCTCCAGGGCAACGGCTACAGCACCGCCGGTTTCGGGAAGTGGCACATGACTCCCGATCACCTCCAGGGCGCCGCGGGGCCGTTTGACCGCTGGCCGAACGCGTGGGGATTCGATCACTTCTGGGGCTTCCTCGGCGGCGAGGCGGGTCAATATGACCCGGTGATCACGCAGGACAACACGACGCTCGGCGTCCCGGAGGGCGAGCACGGGCGGGAGTACTACCTGCCCGACGATCTGACCGACCAGGCGGCCAGGTGGCTGCATTCGGTCCGGGCACAGGACCAGACCAAACCGTGGTTTATCTACTACTCGACCGGGTGCGCGCACGCGCCGCATCACGTGGCGACGCAGTGGAGCGAGAAGTACCGCGGCAAGTTCGACCAGGGCTGGGACGTGCTCCGCGAGGAGACATTCGAACGCCAGAAGAAGCTGGGCGTGATCCCTCCCGACGCGGCGCTCACCCCGAGACCGGACGCGCTCCCGGCCTGGGACTCGCTGTCGGAGAGCGAGAAGCAGCTCTACGCGCGCCAGATGGAGGTCTACGCCGGCTACCAGGAGAACTGCGACTGGAACGTCGGACGGCTGCTCGACGCGGTGGCGGCGATGGGCGAGCTCGAGAACACGCTCGTGTTCTACATCTTCGGCGATAACGGTGCGAGCATGGAGGGGACGCTCACCGGCTCGTTTAACGAGCTGACGATGCAGAACGGGATTGCGCTGACGCCTGAGCAGCAGCTCTCGCTGATCGACCGATACGGCGGGCTTGACGCCTGGGGGACCGACGCGTTCGCGCCGCACTACGCGAGCGCCTGGGCGTGGGCTGGGAACGCTCCGTTTCAGTGGGGCAAGCAGGTCGCCTCGCACCTGGGCGGCACGCGCAACGGGATGGTCGTCTCCTGGCCGGAGCGGATCACCGACGCCGGCGCCCTGCGTTCCCAGTTCACCCACTGCATCGACGTCGGGCCGACGATCCTCGAAGCGGCCGGGATCCCCGAGCCGAAGGTGGTGGACGGGACCGAGCAGAAGCCGATGGAGGGGACGAGCTTTCTGTACAGCTTCGACGACTCGGACGCGCCCGAGCGGCACACCGTGCAGTACTTCGAGATCTACGGCAACCGCGCGATCTACAAGGACGGCTGGTGGGCCGCCTGCATGCTCGACCGGATCCCCTGGGACGCGTCGCCGTCGTCGATCGCGAGATTCGCTCCCGGGACCTACGACCCCGAAAAGGACACGTGGGAGCTGTACTACCTGCCCGACGACTTCACGCAGGCCAACGACCTCGCCGCAGAGCACCCGGAGAAGCTCGCAGAGCTCAAAGCGCTCTTCTGGGAGGAGGCCGAGAGGCACAACGTCCTGCCGCTGATGGCCGGGTTCTCGGTCTTCTTCGGGATCCTGCCGCCGATGCCGACAATCACCAAGCACACTTTCTATGGCGACGTGGAGAACATCGCCTCCGGGATGATTCCGCGCGTCTACGGGCACTCCTACGCGATTGAGGCCGAGCTCTCAGTGCCCGAGCAGGGAGCCGAGGGTGTGATCGTCGCCGAAGCCGACGAGATGGGCGGCTTCTCGCTCTGGGTCGACGACAACGGGCTGCTGCACCACAGCTACTCGATGATGGGCGTCGAGCAGTACAAGCAGGTCTCGACCGTGCCGATCCCGACCGGGGACATCACCGTCCGGATGCAGTTCGACGCCGACACGCAGGAGCGCTCGGCCGGAGGAACCGTCTCGCTTTACGCCAACGACCAGCAGATCGGCGAGGGCCGGCTTGAGAAGACGGTGTTTCTCCGCTTCTCCGCCTACGCCGGCATGGACGTTGGCCGCGACAACGGCATCGTCGTCGACCGCGCCTACGCAGCCAAGGCTCCGTACGCCTTTACCGGCACCATCAAGAAAGTCGTCTTTGACCTCAAGCCGGCCGCCCGGCACGAGGACGAGCAAGCGCTGCACGAGGCCGCCGCCCACGGCGCCACGGCGCACGGCATCAGCGCGTGACCGGCGATGACTCGTCGGTCGAGCCCAATCGCTAGATCGTGTGACGAAAGTGAGTGAGCCGCGAACCCCTCAGCCGAACGAGGCCGAGCATCACGGAGCTCAGGTAGTTATGGACGAAGCGGCGCATGCTCCTGGGAAGGTGCCGCTGACCGCGCGTTTGATGCTGCGCGATTCGCTGACCGCGCGTAAAGCTGCCGGGATCATCGCGATCTTTACGGTGGTGATCACGGTCGCGGGCGGGGTCCTCGAAAGGTTCCTCGACCATCAGGAGTATCCGACGATCGGCAAGGGTCTGTGGCTCGCGCTGCAAACGGTCACCACCGTGGGGTATGGGGACGTCACGCCAAAGCAGGCTTCCGGCCGGTTCATCGCAGCGGTCGTGATGCTCGCTGGGATCGGCTTCCTCGCGGTGGTCACTGCAGCGGTCACCGCCTCAATGGTCGAGAGCAGCCGGCGGCGTTTCACCGCCCAATCCGAAGCGGACGATACGCGGCAGTTCGACGATATCACTGAGCGACTGGCGAGGATCGAAGCGGCACTCGAGCAGCAGGCAGCGGGGAGATCACCCGATGCAGCCAGCTGACGAGCCCGGCCCGATCACCGGGGAAATGAGCGTCGAGTCGCCCGAGTCGACGCCGCCGACCGTGCCGGCTCACCGGAGCCGCATCCGACGAATGTTCTCCGGCTCGCGTGACCTCTGGCGGGTCGTCTACCGCGACCCCGAGCACGTCGCCGAGCGACTCACCCTGTACATGGCCGGCCGGCTCGGCGCTCCGTCGCGCGAATGGGCTCAATCGGCGCGGAGCGCTCGCCCCGATACCCCTCGGGCAAAGATCGCCGACGAACTGCGCACGCAGTCGGCGAACATCGCGCGGATCGACGGCGCGATCTCGGGAACTCCGTTCTTCATTGCGCTCGTCCCGGGCTACCTCACTTACCTGCAGCAGGAGATGCGCATGACGCTGCGCACCGCAGCGCTCTACGGCCGCGAACCCCAGGACCTACGCACGTCGGCGGAGATGCTCGCGCTGCGTGGCGTGCACGCAGACGTCGAGGGCGCGAAGGCTGCGCTGAAGTCGGTCCAGGAAAAGGCGACCCCCGATCGCCCGGAACAGCGGCGATCGTGGCGCACCTGGGTTCACAGCGTCTACCTGCTGCTCATCTTCGGCGGCTTCATGTCTCCTTCGGTCGCCAAAGAGGACAAAGGTATGCTCGGCAAGGTCAGGGCGGTGTTCGGTGTCCTGTTGGGCGTGGGGATCTGGTTGACGACCTGGGTGCTCCCGCTCACGTTCATGATCGTGATGGCCTGGGGGTGTGAGACGCACGCCCGCCAGCTCGGCCGCCGAACGCTCCTGTACTACGACGGCGAGGCCGACAACGTCCTGGACGCGATCAAGCTCGCCGATCAGCGAAGCGACCACGGTCACGACAAACGGGCGATCGCCCGGGGCGCCGTGCTGTTCCTCTCGGTCGCGATCCCGCTCGGCTTCATTGGCTATGCCCAGCACATTCGCCACACCACGGGGATCAACTGGATCAGTGCGCTCGCTGTGCTGGTCGCGCTCTCGCTGGTGATCGCAACCGCCGTCATCTCCAGTCGCAAGTAGGCGGGCCGCGGCCAGTGGCACGCTCGCAGACCAACGGCGGCCCTGTCGGTCACGCTGCTGTCAACGATCCTGCCCCGGCGTCCTCCGAGGATCACCGTTCGGGCACTTTCCCCGCCCGGGTCCGCTCGCTCGTGCGGGCGATCGAGGAGAACGACGAGGCCAAGGTCGAGGAGGCGATTCTCCGGCTGAGCCGCTCACGCCGGGTGTTCGCTCCACTCGCGTTGGCGATCAGTGCGTTCGTGATGCTGTTCACCGGTCTCAAGCTGTTGGTGTCCAACTGGCGGCTGACGCTGGTTCAGGTCCTTCCCGCGATGTGGATCTGGCTGGCGATGTTCGACCTCAAGGCGCATACCCTGCACGGCAAGTCGTTCAACGTGCTGCGCGGCCCGTTGCTGATCCCGATCGGCCTGGCTATCGTCACGCTCACCGTCGCGAGCTACTTCCTCAACGCGGTGTTCGCGTTCGCGATCGCACAACCGGGGCACGTCGAGATCCGACCGGCCATGGCGCAAGCGCGCCGCCACTGGGTGCCGATCGTGGTTTCCGGAGCCACCACGGGCGCGCTGCTGGCATTCTCAACCACGGTCGTGACCCGCTGGGGTCGACCCTGGTTCACGCTTTTGCTGGGAATCATCGTCGGCGTGATGATGGTCAGCTACGTGGCCGTCCCCGCCCGGCTGATCGGAGCAGCGAAGCGCAAGCAGTCAACGCGCGACAAGCTGTCAACCAGCGTCGTCGGCGGGGCGTTGAGCGCGACCGTGTGCACGCCGCCGTACCTCCTCGGAAGGCTGGGGATCCTGATGCTCGGATCCAGTCTTTGGTTCATCCCCGGGATCTTCGTGCTCGCCCTGGGAGTCACGCTGCAAGCCGGCGCGACCGGGGCGGTGAGGGCGATAAAGATGAGCGCGACGCTCACGACCTCCGGCCACCGCGGCGGCGGGCCACCCGGAGCACTCGAGGGGCACTCGCCGCCGTAATTACCCCAGGGTCGGAGTCAGACGAGCGGCCAAGCACGCGGATCAGGTTCCACTGGATCCGTCACGAGTAGCGGCGACAGTGGAGCACCGGCCATCGCCCTTCCGATACCGGCCATCGCCCTTCCGACAACGGAACCAAGCGCGTGGCGGGCCCACCCCCGCGCGGCACCCGATCCCCTCATCCGGTGAGCATCAATCACCCGGGTGAACGCTCATCCGAGTCCTTCACATGCGGGAGTACCGGCGTGATGATGTCTCGGTCAATGAATCGGAGCATGCGTGGAGATCCGCGCATCTTGACCTGCTGGGCCTGCAGACCGGCCGTGCCGCGAGCTCTAGGCCCCGGCGTCAAGAAGGGCAAAGTGGCCGTCCATACGGCTCCCCCAATCGCGAGTCCGCGCCGGGTGGCCGCAAACCGGCCGAGCGAACGCACGCGCTCCCCCAAGCGGACGTCTCGACCACGTTCACACATCCAATAACCCGACGGAAGGAGCGGCACATGTGCCGCTGGCTCGCATACTCTGGCTCGCCCATTCTGATGAAGGAGGCGCTGTACGGAGGCGGAAACTCGCTAGTCGACCAGAGCCTGCATTCGCGGCTTGGGGCCGAGCCCACCAACGGCGACGGGTTCGGCGTCGGCTGGTACGGCGCCCCCGACACCCCGGGCGTGTTTCACAGCATCGAACCGGCCTGGAACGACCAGAACCTGCGCGAGATCGCCGGCCACATCAGCTCGCCACTGTTCTTCACTCATATCCGGGCGGCGATCGGCAGCGCCGTGCAGCAGACCAACTGCCACCCCTTCCGTCATGACCGCTGGCTGTTCATGCACAACGGCTACATCAACGAGTTCGCGACGATCAAGCGCGACCTCATCCTCGCGGTCGACCCGTCGCTCTATCCGGAGATCCAAGGCCAGGCCGACACCGAGGTCCTGTTCTTCCTCGCGCTCACCCTCGGCCTGGAGGACGACCCGCCCGCCGCCATCGCACGAGCGATCGGGGTCATTGAAGCGGTCGCCGGCGACCACGGGGTCCCTCATCCGTTCCAGGGCACGATCGCGACGACCGACGGCGAGAGCATCTGGGCGTTCCGCTACTCGAGCGAGCGCAAATCGCGCTCGCTCTACTACACGACCGACGTTCCGAGGCTACGCAAGCTACATCCCGAGATACAGCTACTCGAACAATTCTCAGACAACGCGCGGCTGATCGTCTCCGAACCGCTCGGCGACGTCGCCGGCGTCTGGAATGAGGTACCCGAATCCACCTACGGCCACGTCGGCCCAGACCACGCCGAACTTCTGCCATTCGAACCCAAGGCGCCGGCGAGCTCCGTGCGAGTCGTAGCGTGAGGAGGCCGCTGCACACCTTCACACTCCACGAATGCCCGGGCCTGCTCGACGCGATCGGCGAGGACCGCTTCTATCCGAGTGTACGCGGCGCCGTCGCGCCATCGCGCGCGAGACCCGCCCCAACCGGCGCTTGATCGGCTCCTACCGCTTGGCAGCTCCGTGAGCGTGCTCGATCGGTCGGACCGCTGGCAGGCAAGTCATCCGGCGGTCGCGGTCCCGATCGCTGTCGTCAAGAAGTTCATCGACGACGACGCCGCCGGGCTCGGGGTCCAGGTGGCGTACTGGGGCTTCTTCTCGGTCTTCTCGTTGCTGCTGGTGTTCGTATCGATCCTGGGTTTCGCCTTCCAGAACGATCCCTCCTTCCAGAAGCAGGTTCTCGACTCGACACTCCGACTGATGCCCGTCATCGGACCGCAGATCAGCGGTCACATCGGGTCGCTCACGGGCAGCACGGCGGCCCTCGTGTTCGGGCTGGTGGGTGCCCTCTGGACTGGCCTCGGCGTCACGCTCGCGATTGGCAACGCCCTCGATCGCGTCTGGGCCGTCCCCGGCCCCGACAGGCCGGGGTTTGTGAAGTCGAGGCTCCGCGGCCTTCTTGTACTCGCCTCAATCGGAGCCGTCACCGTCGCGGCGAGCGCCGCGGTCGGCCTTGCCACGGCGGGCGCGATAACCCCGGCCATCCCAACGGTAGCGAGCCTCACGGCGGCGGCCGGTGTTGACCTCGTCGTTTTCCTCGCTTCCTTCCGGGTGCTCACCGCGGCCCCGGTCACTACCCGCCAGGTTCTGCCCGGTGCGGCGCTTGCCGCCGTCTGCTGGCTGCTTCTGCAGGCATTAGGAGGTATCTATGTCGTCAAGGCGCTGGAGGGGAGCAGTCAGACCTATGGTGGGTTTGCCGCCGTCGTCGGCCTGCTCACCTGGTTGTTGATCGCCGCAGAGATCACGCTGATGGCCGCCGAAGTCAACGTCGTGCTCGCCCGCGAGCTGTGGCCGCGGTCGCTGGTTGGCCGGCTGGGACCGGCCGACGAACGAGCGCTACGAGACTCCGCAGTGGCCGAGCAACGCGACCGCCGCGAACAAATCGCCGTCACTTTCGGCCCGCCGGACGGCCCGCCCAGGGACCAACCCCTCGCTCGAGAACGCCACCCTCTATAGCCTCGCAGCGCCGGCGCCAGTGCTCGGCGCAGGCGGGATTGGTCACCTGCCGCACGTCCTTGGTGGACCTGCGCTGTTCCTGTGTCGGGCAGCTTCGGAAGTGTCCGACCTTCTGAACGCACCTTTGAAAGAGCTAAGTCGAGGGGCCTGCCGACACGGACTGGGGAGCCCTGAAATTCCTGGCGGTGGGCGCGGGGCTCACAGGGCCTTGTGGTACCAGAGGACGTCAGTTCCTGATGGGAAGTTCTCGACTCTGCCGACCAGTTCGTAGCCGTTGCGCTCATAGAGGGCTCGAGCCTGAAAGTCGTAGGTGAAGTGGACGGTCTGCGTGCACCCGCGCGCCGCCGCCTCGGCCTCGGCTGCGGCTATGAGCCGCGTCGCGAGCCCGCGACCTCGGCGACTTGGCTCCACCCACAGGCTCTGTAGCTCGCAGCAGTCGCCCCAGGTCCATCCGCTGATGCCGGCTACGACCGTGTCTGCGTCGCGGACGAAGATCGCCAACTCGGCTTCCTCGCCGAGTCCCATCGCGGCTGACGCCTCACGACGGATCTGCGTCTCGAGGAATTCGATGTCAAGCGGATCCGGATCGCCCTCGACCTGGAATTCCACCGCGACCGTCTCGTCAGGCGCCGACGATCTGCTCGAGCATCGAGAGATCGTCGAAGTACGTCCGGTATGACCGGATCTTCCCGTCGCGGAAGTCGGCCACTGTGACGCCGGGCAACTGAACATGCCGTCCCGTTGCTTCCACGACCGCATCGTCGCCGAGGACGAGCGGCCCGGTGTGATCGGCTTCGATCAGCCATTCGGCGAACGCCTTGTTGCCCACCTCGTCAAGTCCCCGTAACCCGATGACGACGTTGGAGAACGCCTCTTCACGGAGGGCACCGAGCTCAGCAAGTGATGCCAGCCCCGACACGATCGCGTACGGCGACCACCCGACGACGTCGTCGGTGAACAGGGTGTCCAGATCAACCGTTGCGCCACCGACCTCGGCCTCGAGCGCCTTCAACAGCACGTCCTTACGCGATTCACTCATTGCAGCTTCCCGTCCTCGCAGTTATCGATTTGCTGAGCGTCCTTCTGGCAATCCGTGCTGCGTTCAGGTCCCAAGGATGTTCGCCTTGGCTGCCGCGAACTCTTCGTCTGTTAGCGCGCCCGACGAGTGCAACTGCGCGAGGTGCTCGAGCTCGTCAGCCGGGTCCGCCGGCGGCGGCGCGTAGCTCTGCTCCTCGTACCCAGCAGCCGCCTGCTCCCCGGCGGGCGCTTGGTCGTAAGCCTGCTCCTGCTCCGCGGCCATCTTTCTATCGTGGTGAACCATCGCCCCTCCGGCCACCGCTCCGGCCACGAGCGCCCGCCGCCTTACCCGTCGTCTGAATCCCATACAGAACCCCTTTCCTTCGTGGTGGTGACATGCGACCCTCAGCATGGCTGACCGAGACCACGGTTTGAGTCGTGCGGGCCGACAATCACCCGGGTGATTCGGTGAGCTCGAGCTAGGACACCACGTAGCCAACCTACAATCACCCGCGTGCGGACGCCAATCAGGAATCCGCCGGATCCAATGTACGCGGAGTTCGAGGTACATCGCACGATGATCCGTGACCGCGTCCGCACCGAGGCCTTCCGGCGCGCGATCGACTCGGTGGTGCGCCCTGGCGACATTGTTCTCGACGTCGGAGCGGGAAGCGGCATCCTCAGCGTATTCGCGGCGCGCGCCGGCGCTGGGAGCGTCTACGCAGTCGAGCGGACATCGATCGCCGTGCTTGCGCACGAGCTGGCCGCCGCGAACGGGGTCGCCGAGATCGTCCACGTGATCCACGGCGATGTGATGGAGATCGAGCTCCCCGGACAGGTCGACGTGATCGTCTCAGAGTGGCTCGGTGGGTTCGGGATCGACGAAGGGATGCTCGCCCCGGTCATCGCCGCCCGCGATCGCTGGCTCAAGCCCGGCGGGGTCATGATTCCCCACTCGGTCACGGCGTGGACCGCACTGGTACACGACCGCTATCTCGCAGACACGGTCGAGTTCCTGCGGGACAACCCGTTCGGCCTCGAGCTCGAGGTCCTGGTCGAAAAGACCGTCAACGAGATCATCTATTCCGGCACCTTCCGTCACCTCGCGGCGGATGACAGGCGCTCCGAGCCGCGTCGATTGTGGACGACGAACGCGGGCCGGATCCCGCTCGAACGGGCGCACGCGCCTCACCAGGCCGAGACGCAGTTGCCAGTCCACGACCACGGAACGGCCAACGCGCTCGCCCTCTGGTTCAGTGCCGAGCTCGCGCCCGGCATCTCGCTCTCCATCGGACCCGGCGATCCACCGACGCACTGGGGGATGACGACGGCGCCGCTGCGCTCACCCATCGAACTCAAACCCGGCACAGTCGTCCGCGCCAGAGTCAGGACCGCCCCAGCTCGACCGATCGGGACGTGGACAAGCTGGGCCGTCGCGATCCCGGGCGCCGACTGGGAGGAGCACGACGAGCAATCGGTCTGGGAGGAGATCGAGGACTGAGCAAATCTCAGGAATCCTGCGGAGCTCCGCTTACAAGCTCCCCACGAGAGAGCCATCGCTCATGAAGAGACTGACCCCGCCACTTCGCCGCCTCGTGGCTGGCGTTGCGATCGGATCCGCCGCGCTGGTCGTGACTGCGCCAGTCGCATCCGCCGACCCTAGCTCTGACTACAAGACCGGCCTGGCGCTCGGCGGTCAGGCCTACCAGTACGGCGTGCCGCTGCTCGATACCGAGCGCATCTTCAAGTCCAGCACGAGCGTCACCGTGTGCGATCACGTCACCGGCCACGATCCGGTGAACCAGTTCTGCAGCATTCGCAATCTCGCTAACGCGAATCAGCGAACTGTCAACGCTCCGAATAACGACACGCCGTATTCGCTGGCGTGGCTCGATCTGAGTAAACAGCCACAAGTGCTGCATGCCCCCCCGATCAGAAATCGCTTCTGGGAGTTCGAGCTAGTCGACCCGTGGACAAACGATTTCTTCAACATCACCTCGGCCCATCTGAAGATGGGGGCGGGCGACTTCAACGTCACGGGTGGCGGCAACTGGGCAGTGGTCGGCCCCGGATTCAAGGGCAGGCTACCGCCCGGCGTGATCCGCGTTAACTCGCGCTATGACCGCGTGTGGATCGTCGGCCGCACGTACCTCCGCGGCCCGAAGGATCTGGGCAACCTGCACCGGATCCAGGACCAGTACACGATCACGCCGCTATCGAAGTTCGGCACCGCCTACAAGCCGCCGCGGCCGAGCAGGATCATCACTAAGTCAACCAACGCGACGATTCCCGGCACCCAGCCCGGCGAGGACCCACTCGCGTTCTACACGGCGCTGGGTAAGGCGATGCTGAAGTTCCCGCCCCCGAGAGCCGACCAGCCGCTGTTGTCGGAACTCAAGGCGGTTGGCATCGGCCCCGGCCTCAGCCCGGCGAAGGCGCATCTGAGCGCCGCCACGCTCCGCGGCCTGCGCGATGCGGTCACGCAAGGGCCTAACAAGGTCCTGTCCGCGGCGCTGGCGCTCTACCTCCACGGATTCGCCAAGCACAACGGCTACCTCGTGACCGATCTCGGCGCCTGGGGAACGAACTACACCCTGCGCGCGATCGGCGACCGGCTCGGCGTCGGCGGCCAGCGGGCAAGCATCGCGACCTACCCGGTCGCGCTGTTGGACGACACCAAGGCTCCGCTGACAGGGTCGAAGCGCTACGTGATTCACATCCCGAAGAGCAGCCTGCCAATCCCGGTGAAGGCGTTCTGGTCGCTGACGATGTACGACAACAACTCGTTCTTCGTCCCCAACCCGCTGAACCGCTACCTGATCAACAACCGCTCGCACCTGCACCGGAATCCCGACGGCTCGATCGACATCTACATCCAGCACGACCGGCCGTCGAACCCAGAGCAAGTCAGCAACTGGCTGCCGGCGCCGGCGCCGGGACTCGGGTTCCGTCTGGTTTGGCGCCTGTATGACCTCGACCACGCGGTGTTCGGCGTGCTCGATGGCTCCGGCTGGCAGCCGCCGCCCGTGCAGCCCTGCGATGCCACCGGCCACGCACCCGACGGGACCGCCTGCGCGTCCTAACCGAGCGCCTCGCCACGCCGCACGCTGACGGGCCGTTCTCGGCCGGCCGTCAGCGTTGGAGCGCAAAAGGCCCGACCGAGCTCGCCCACGCACTACGAAGAACACCACCCCATCGACCCAGGTCGGCAGCCGGCCGATGCCAGCTAGGTTCGACCGAGTCTCAAGGCCTTGCCGCCGACACGGACACAGCCGGCCGGCCGGTCGCGGACGTAGATTGCGCGGAAAGCAAACCAGTCGAGACCTTCCGTTTACGACGCATGGGTCAGGTCGGGTTCGCCGGTCGTTGGTTATCTCCCTTCCGGCGAGTCGCGCGTCGCGGTCATCTCCGAACCCGGATGTTCGCGTGCGTCGCGCATCCGTTCCTTTCGAGCAGCGGCGATCGACAGCTGTTGGGCCTCGATCACGCGCGTGTGGGCAAGCCAGTCCGGGAATCCCAGGCGCCTGAACGGGATCGGCACGTAACCCCACGGCAACGGCACGATCGCGAGGCTCATCCCGATCCAGCGCACCAGTGCCCGGACGGGCTTGACTTTCCCACCGCCGGGGGTCACCAACCGGACCTGCATCACGCGGGAACCCGGCGTCTGACCCGACATCGACCAGAACACGACGAAGTAGGCGGCCGTCCAGACTACGTACAGGCCACCCGCGATCGCCAGGAAGACTGGCTTCAGATTCTTCGTGATTGGAAAGAGGCCAACGATCAACTCGGCGCCGAGCCCTGTGATGAGCGCCACCAAGTTGATAAGCAGCGCGTCCACCACCCAGGAGATCATGCGTGTGACTAGCCCGACGTTCCGCAGGTTCCCCTCGGGCGTCGTCTGGACGGACGTGGTCTGGAGGGGCGTGGTCTGGACGGCCGTGTCGATCTCGGGCGACTCGGATGGGCTGCTCATCGCGCATCCGGGTCGCGATTTGTCCGGGCTGCGTCGAAGCAGTGACGGGTCAGCCGATGAGATGTTCGCTCGAGCCGGTCATCAGCACTGCGCAAACGTCGTTTGAAGCGTGCGGCCACGTGATCGGGGATCAGCATCGGGACGACCACATCCACCATCCAAGAGGCCATGCGCGTTACGGGACTGGTATGACGTACATTCTCGACGACTGTGGCCCGGACCGTCCATTGCCGTTGCGAGACTCCGATGGGCTGATCATGTTCGGCGCGTTGCGTGTTGAGCCGTCGCGATTGTGCAGGGGCTGCGACGCACCGGGGCGATGAATCGTGCGCTCGATCCGACGGCGAGCCGCGCGCGAGCGATCACTCACCGCGCGGCGCTGCAGAATGATCCCCGCCCGGGTGGGCGCGACGGTACCGGTGACTGGCCTCAGCGCGTCGCCGGTGGAGCGACTAGTGACGTCTGTGCGCGGTCTGAGACTCGGTGACAGGGAGTTCCGTGTGTGGTCGTTGGCCATCCGGACGTTGCCAATGCTCGCCGGAAAAGATCACGCTGCAATCACCCGAATCGGACGATGCGAGGGTGCGACCCGCTCTCGGTCATCTGTTTGGGGCTATCTGGGACGTCAGGCCCGCGTATTTCCACAGCCCTTGCTTGAGCTACCCCGGCTCGGCTACGTATTCGCAGCCGAGCGCACACTGGACACCGTGACCCGATCTAAAACCGTGGGATGGGACGCAGCGATCGCACCGTCGCCGTGATCGGCGCCGCCATTCGATCGACGTCTGGCTGATCAGAGTTCGCGCTGCCGGCCATCCGGGTGCCGTCGATCGCGATCAGCTGAGGCCTCACCAGGTCAGCCGGTGGGCGTGCTCTACGAGCAGCCTGACCGCTGACGCCACCAGATCATCGAAGTCGAACGCGTTACTCCGCCGCAGCCCCTCCTCTGCCTCGCGCCACACTGCCGCGATCAGCGATGTCGCGAGATGCGCCGCCGAGCGTCCGTAGCCTTGCGGCGTCAGAAGCAGGTTCTTGGCGCGGGAGATCTCGCCCAGCACCTCGGCGCTCGCCGGCTGCGCCCGCCAACGGCGATACTCGAGCGCTTGTTACGGCCGCTACCGGCGAGCCACGTGCGCCCTCGTGTGAGCGCGCGGTGAGCGGCTGGTCCTGGCCTCAAGCACGAGCACTTGATCCGACACGCCTTTGTCGCGCAAGACCTCCAAGTTCGCGGACGGGGATAGCCACCCTCGGCCACGCCGGCCGCCGCCGGAGTCGTCTAGCTCGATCCCGGCACGGCTGAGTGGGCGGGGCGCTGGTCTTCCCGCTCGAGTGCGAAGACATGTTTCTGCACCCGTTACAGTCCAGCGGCTCGCCTTGGCGGGATCTGGTCGAGGAGTCCGCTGCCAGCCCAATCCACCACTCTGGCGGACGACCTCTCAGCACTCTGATGCTCAGCTTCGGAGAGCGACCCGACAGTCAGCCGCCTGTTCCGCGTTCTCGGCATGAAGCGCCTCGGGGCCGCGGCTTGTGGGGGCGCGGGCGGGCGGGAGCAGGCGTCGGCATCGTCGATCTTGGCAGTTTTATTGACTCGCAGTCCGGTTCTTGCGTGCGTGAGGGCAGGGCGACGATGCTCCGGGTTTAGCGGGTCACTCGCGCCGGCCATACGGTTAGACCGTGGTGGTGCTCTCGGCGGTGCTGATCGCGGTGGTGCCTAACCTCGATAATCTCGGGGGCCGTGTGGCGTTCGGGATGCGCGATACCAGGGTCGCCGCGGCGCCGAACGTGGACATCGCGACGATGACGACGGCTGCGACTGCAGGGGCGATGATTTCCGGTCATGCGCTGTCGCGCGTGTTATCGCCCGAGTTGGCAGGATCGCTTGGCGCGTCGATCATCGGCGCGATCGGGGTTTGGGCGGTTCTTGCTTCGATTCATGATGTGCGTTTGGGCGCCAGTTCGCCGAGGCGCGGAGGCGGCCAGCTCCGGCGCGGTCGCTCGCTGCTCCCCACCAGGCTCGACCGAACCGAAGTGATCTCATGTCGCGGGGCGCTCGCGCGGGGAGCTGCGCTCGCCCTGAACAATGCCGCTGCCGGGGTAGGGGCCGGAGTCGCTGGCATCTCGGCGCTGGTGACGACGTTGCTCGCGGGTGCACTGTCGCTGATCTGCATTGGCGGCGGATCGCGGGCTGAGCTGTCTCGTGGCCGGCGTGTTGGCGGCAGCTGGGCGCCGCTGATCTCAGGGCTGATCCTTCTAGGTGTGGGAGCGACGCTCGTCTCCGGCGCCGGGTAGAGCAAGTCGGCACAGATGAGCTATGAACACGTGATCTCGTCGGTCGTCAAGGTCGTTGAGGCGGCCGGATCGGCGATCATGGTTCTCGGCGGCCTCGGCGCGCTCCTCGTATTCGCAAGCCGTGTCCTACGCACCGAGCGGGCACAGGGCGCATACGACGAACTTCGCCGAAACTTGGGCCGATCGATTCTGCTCGGCCTCGAGGTCTTGATCGTGGCCGACATCGTCCGAACCATCATCGTCGACCCAACGCTTCAGAGCGTCGCGGTACTCGGCGTCATCGTCACCATCCGGATCGCCCTAAGTTTCTCGCTTGAGGTGGAGATCGACGGCGTCTGGCCGTGGAACCGGTGGCAACGAATGCGGACCCGACGCGCCGACGTGCCGCCCGAGAGCTCCTCTTAGGTCGACGCACGATCGCGGCGAACACCTCCGCGAGTCGCTCATAACCTTCGAGTTCTCGCCTCCCGGGTGAGCGCCACGTAACGTGTTGCACCGTTGCGCAGCTGCGGCGGTCGTGGCGTAATTTGCGCATGTACCTGACGTGCTGGATCGACCAACAAGCCAAAAAAGGAGTGGGGCCCAACTGCACAGGAGCCCTCCCGCCCCGGAGACCAAGGGCCGTGGGGCGGGAGGCGGCAGGCGACATCGGAGCCTACGCGGCCTCGGCGTCTAGCTCGTCGTCGAGGGCGAGTTCGTCGAGGTTGGATGCCGCGCGGTGGCCGTCGAGGTCGACGGTCGTTTCTGTGCTCTCGTTGACGACGAAGGCGTCGTGGTTTAGCTCGACGAGTGCGGGCGAGAGCATCGGTCGCATGAGCTCCCAGACAGCGGCGCGCAGCGCGCCGTCGTCGCCGGGGAGCGCGTCGCGGAGCTTGGATGCCATCCGCTCTGACCCGAGCGCCTTGGTGCGGGTCACGCCGGCGGGGTCAAGCATGAAGGCCGCTCCCAAGTCGAGCGGTGAGCTGGGCGATGCCTCGGAGCGGGTCGGGGTCGGCGAGCGCACGCTCAAGCTCGTCCTCGATGATCGCGTCGAACTGGCGCGGCTCGTAGCGGCCGGTGTCGCCGACGGGCTGCTGGCGTTCGGGGTCGGTCCAGCCGGCGCCATAGGCGATCAGCTCACGGTAGTGGCGGACGAGCAGGCGGCAGACGATTTGGGCGAGCGCGCAGAGCTGGGCGTCCGTGGGCTCGATCAGCCCGGTGCGGATGTCGTGCCCGAGCCCGAGATTGCTGCGGGTCGCCTCGGTGTGCCGGGCGCGAGCCTGCGCTCGGCGCTGCTCGTCCTCTGCCGCCGCGTCGCGGAGCTCGTCGTGGTCGAGGCGGGCTCCGGCGAAGTAAGCCTCCTCGCGCGCCGGCGCGGTCTCGACTTCGCCGAGTTGCTCGTGTGCGAGGTCGAGCGTGAAGGCGGGTTCGACGACCCAGATCCCGGCCGCGAAGTCGGGGCCGCGCTCGTGCACGAACGCATATCGGCCGTTGCGGGCGCGGTCGCGCACATCGCCCGTGATGCGGAGCTTGAGCGCCCCGTTCTTGGCGCGTGCGGCGAGCGTGTCGAGCACGGCGTCGAGCCGCTCGAGCTCGCAGCCCAGGATCGCGGCGAGCTGGCGTTGGCCGTCGGCTGTGGGGTGGGCGCGGGCGTGCTCGAGCTGCTCCGCGGAGTCGAGCATCGAGCCGTCGCCGATCCGCACGGCGTACGTGTGCTCGTCCTCGACGACGGTGCGGTGGACAAACGCGCCGAGGTCTTGCAGCGCCTTGTCGCGCAGGTCGGTGCTGGTGATCCGTTTTGCGGACGCCTCGGTGAGCTGCGGGGCGATCTCGTGCATGTCGGCGAGCCGGTTGGCCGTCGTCACTGACAGCTCTTGGCCGCTCGCGCACTCGGCGACGCGGGTGGAACTGTCAATCAAGCATTGCCCCCGCCGACGGAGAGTCCCGCTGCGCTTACGTGAAGAGCCCGTGTGACAGCCCGAGCGCGAAGTCGATTACCTGCTTGTAGCGTCCTTCGGCGATCTCGTCGAGGGGGTTGGCGCCGCCCTGGGCGTCCACCGCAGCGTCGAGCCACCCGGCCAGGGCGTCGCCGCGAACATTGCGCGCCATCTCCTGCACGAACGCCACGAGCTCTGTCAGCCGCTGGGCGTGCAGCCCGTCGGGAGCCTCCCGACGCTCGAGCCATGCTCCGACCGTCGCCCGGTCAGCCCCGGATGCTCGCGCGATCTGCACTTCGCTCATAGGGACGCGCTCCCGCGACGCGATCAGAAGATCCGCCAGCGCGATCGTGGGAGCTGAGCCGTGCGCCGTCATCACACGCTCAGCGAAGCCGCGCCGATCGCCAATAGCGGACCACGAGCCTCGAAGAGCCGCCGTCCCGCCTCCGGGAGGAGCTCGGGGTCAGGATCACAGAAGCCGGCTGGGATCTCGATCTGCACGGCGTCAGGATACGACTGGATGACCGGGGATCAGGCTCCAGGTGGCTGGCCCGCATGACGAGCGGGGCGCCATCCGCCATCCCGCGACGTTCCGTACCTACCCAAGTCACCGGGCGAAACAGGACCATACTCCGCACTAAGTCACAGGGAATCCCTGCAAAGGTCCATGTTCTTCCGGCCGAGGGCGTCGAATCTAAAGACGACTTAGAGCGGAGTTGGGCTCCTCGCAGCTAACTCCGCACTAAGTCAGAGAAATCCCTGCAAGACGGTCATTTTCGGGCACCAAACAGGCGGGACCAAGCGCGGAGTAACACCGACCTAATGCGGAGAAAACGGCACCTATTGCAAATCGCCGAAAAGTCGATCCAGCGCGTCTGGTACGTCCGCTCGTGGTCGGGGCGCAACGGTGGCGACCGTCCGCTGGAGGCGCGTCGACGAGACGCTTGTCGAGGCATGGCGCATGTCGGGATCGTGGCACCCCGGCGCGACGACACCGTCATCCGAGGCGGGTACAGCCCGCGCCGCGAGGAGACTCGCAGCTACTTGTCCAATACCTCACCACTGAGAGCCATGACGACCAGCATCGCCGCCGCGACCGTCACACCCGGCCGAGACCTGGCCGATTACGACGTCGACGCGCTCGACCGGCTCGCCGACCGGATCGCGGATCGACTCGCTGTGCGACTTGCCGGCCTCGCGCCCACCCACGCCCAGCCCGAGCCGCTCGTGGACGCAGCCGAGATCGCGCGACTGCACGGCAAGACCCGGTCGTGGGTCTACGAGCACGCCGGCGAACTCGGCGCCGTGCGTCTTGGCTCGGGCCCTCGACCCCGACTCGCGTTCTCACCCGCGCGCGTGGCCGAGCAGCTCGAAACAGTCGACAAGCCAGCGACCACGCCCCTGCCCGAGCCCGCTCCGCCGCGGCGCCGACGCCAGCGTGCCAGTCGCACGGCGACGGGGGCGCCGCTGCTGCATGTGCGGTCCCACGAGACTTAGATCGAGCCTGCCCGACGGTGCCCGGCGGACGCCGCCCCGCGCGCGCTCCCTCGGACGCCTGACACCCGTGCAGAAGCCGCGAGATAGCGCAATCCGCCAGGCCGCCCCGGCGCCACGAGCGAACGGAGCCTGCATACTGGTCGGCAACCTCGCGAACGGATCCGGAAGCCGCATGGCACGCCCCGCAACTGGACAAGTGGTCAGGCCGACACCAGGCCAACCCTGCTTCGCCCTGCGCTTTCGCGCCTATGGCAAGCGCGAGTACGTGACCCTCGGCAAGCCCGAGGACGGCTGGACTCTGGCGATGGCGCAGCGCGAGCTCGCGGTCGTGCTTCGCGACGTCGACCTCGGCACGTGGCGGCCTCCGCGGCCGGATCCAGCGCCGGCGAAGAACACCAACCCGACCTTCCACGAGTTCGCGTCCGATTGGTTCGCGGCCAAGCAGCTCGAGATCGAGAAGAACACCGCCAGCAGCTACGCGAACGACCTCACCAACCACCTGCTGCCGTTCTTCAAGGACCACCGCGTCTCCGAGATCACGGTGGCCGAGGTCGACCGCTACCGCCAGAGCAAGGTGCGCGAAGCCGCCGAGATCACGGCCGCCGCCGAGAACGGGACGCCGCTGACGGTGTCCTACGTCGATCGCCTCGGCCGGGCCTATCGTCGCCGGGCGCGCCCTCTTTCCGGGCGCTCGATCAACATGCACATCGATCTCCTGGCCCAGATCCTCGCCGTCGCCGTCGACCACGGCGTCATCGACAGCAACCCAGCGGTCGGCAAGCGCCGCCGCCTGAAGCTCTCGAAGCCCCGGCCCGTTCACCTCGACAGCGCCGAGCAGATCGCGATCCTGCTCGAGGCCGCCGGCGAGCTCGACCGCGGCGAAGCCGTCATCACCGTAGCCGACCGCAACGGCAGGACCTGGACGCAGCGCCATCCGGTCCAGACGACCGGCCGCCGCGCGGCGATCGCCACGCTCCTCCTCGGCGGCGGCCGGGCTTCGGCCACCGGCGCGATGCTCTGGCGCGACGTCGACCTGGCCAACGGACGCTTCGAGGTCGGCCGGGACAAGACCGACGCCGGCATGCGGGAGGTCGACATGCTGCCGCTGCTCCGGGAGATCCTGACCGAGCACAAGGCCGCAAGTAAGCGTGCGGGGCCCGACGATCCAGTGTTCGTCACCTCGGCCGGCAAGCCCCGCTCGCGACACAACATCCGCCAGGACGTCGTCGACGCCGTGGTGGCCCACGCGAACAGGCTGGTCGAGGAGCGCGGCCTACAACCCCTGCCGCTTGGGATCACCGCCGCACAAGCTCCGGCATACGTTCGCCTCGATCCTGGTGGCGATCGGCAAGGACCCGACGTACGTGATGCAGCAGCTCGGGCACACCGACCCGGCGTTCACGCTGCGGGTCTACGCGCACGTGATGCGCCGCAGCGAGGAGGAGCGAGAGCGGCTCAAGGCGCTCGTCGAAGGCCACGTTTGGGCAGTGAATGGGCAGTATGCCCCCGATTCGGCCCCGCAGACGCAGTTCAGAAGCGAGTCCTGACCACTAGAAAAGCCCCGTCGTTAGCAGGGCTTTTCCTCAATCGGGGCGCCCGGATTTGAACCGGGGACCTCACCGACCCGAACGGTGCGCGCTACCAGGCTGCGCCACGCCCCGATCGGGCCAGTGTAGTCAACGTTTGCCGCTGCGAGAGCGCCGCTGCGACGCGCTCAGTCGCTAGAGCCCTGACGTCGCCTGCTTGAGCGTGCCGGTGACGCTCGACAGCGCCGACGTCGAAGTAGACGCCGTCGTCGAGGTCGATGGAGACGACACCTTTGCTCCCGATGAGCCACTCGAGGACGTCAGGCCCGAGACAGCCGAGCCGACAGTCCCCGTCGCGCCCTTGACGGCCCCGCCGAGCGTCGAGCTAGCACCATTGGCCGTTGAGCCGACCGTATTAAAACCTGAAGTCGTGCCCTTCACCGCCGAACCAACCGTCGAAGTCGCGCCCTTCTACCGCCGAACCAACCGAGCCCTTCGATGCCGAACCAACCGCCGAGGTCGCGCCACTGACCGTCGAGCCGACCGTCGAAGTTGTGCCCTTGACGGCCGAACCGAGCGTGGAAGCCGCTCCGTTCGCGGTCGAGCCCACTGTCGAAGTCGTGCCCTTGACGGCCGAACCGAGTGTCGAGGTCGCGCCGTTGACGGTCGAGCCTACCGCCGAGCCCGCGCCCTTGAGAGTGTTGTTGAGCGCGGAGGTCGTCGAGCCCACGGCGCCAGTCAACGGTCTTCAACGGGTGACTCAGGGTGGACCCGGCGCCCCTAGCCACCTGCGACACCTGTCCGGCCGCCGTCTGAGTGACGTGCGAAGCGCCGCCGGCCACCCCAGACACAGTCCGCGATGGCGAGCCGGCGGGCGGGGTGTTCGCGGTCCCGCCTGATCCTCCAGGTGCCGAGCTGGCGACACCGTGGCCGGCGGCGCCAGCGTGGGAAGCACGAGCGCCCGGCGTCGAGCCGAAGCGGCGCACGGTCGTCGCCGAGTGCGACGGCGAGTGCGTGCTCGCACCGCCGCCGAGGCTCGTGTTGTGTCCACGTCCGCCGCCGTTGCGGACGGCCGTCACGTGTCCGGCCCGAACAACGGTCGGACTGGCATGGTGGTCAGTGGCGACCACGACGGCGCCGCCCGCGCCGGCCAGGGCGATCACGGCCGCAGCGATCGCGGCGCCGCCGAGCGACGCGGCCGGGCCGGTCGAGTCCGTGGCGGCGGCCGCGTTCTGGACTTGCTGGGCGACTGGGTTTGTCGCGGCGCGCGTGGCGGCGTTTCGGCCCCGCGCAGCGCGGCGCGACAGCCAGCGCCAGAGCGGGAACGGCAGCAGTGCCGCGATCTTCGCCGCGATGCTCCGCGGCCGGAACAGCGCTTCGTCGACTCCGGCAACGCGCGCGGTCATCCGGCACGGCTGGCAGTGGGCCAGATGACGTGCCAGCTGGCGGCGCTCACGCGCTCCGAGAGCGCGCGCTGACTGTGCGCGCCCGTCTGCGATCAAGCTCTCGATCTGCTGGCACCGCCGCCCGCTCGCGAGCTCCTCGTACTCGGCGGTCAGCTTGCGGCGAGCGCGGAACAGGGTGCTCTCGACCATCTGGCGAGACATCCCCGTCCGGCGCCCGATTTCCTCGTACGACAAGCCCTCGAGCTCGCGCATCACCAGCAGCTTGTGGTGATTCTCGGAAAGCCCGCCGAACGCGCCTCGCAGGTCTTCCATTCGCTGTTTACCTTCGACCGCGGCTGGCGGCGTCGGCGTCACCGAGTGCAGCGCCCGCGGACCACCCGTGAGCTCCTCGTCAGCGTCGAGCGACACTTCGCGAATCCGCTGGCAGCGACGGAACTCGTCGATGCAAGCGTTCTTGGCGATCTCGTAGATCCACGGCTTGAACGAGATCGATTGATCGCTGGCACGCATGCGTCGCAGGGCCGACATGAAGACTTCCTGGGCGATGTCCTCGGCGCGACCGTGGTCACGCACGCGGCCGAGGATGAAGGTGCCGATCCGGTCGTGGTACCGAGCGTAGAGCTCCTCGAACGCGCGATCGTCGCCGTCGCGCGCGGCTGCAATCAATTCAGGCTCGCTACAGCTCTGAGCGAGCGACGGTGTTTCGAGCATCACTGCCATTGATCCACCTCAGTCACGGGAAGCCGCTCCCTACCGGGCGTCGACTGAACTGTAGCGTTTATTTGAGATTTCTGCAGGGCCCTCCAACCCGAACAGGTATGAGAGCCCTTCTACCCGTTTCGCGCCCAACGCTCACACCAAGGCTGCAAAGACCGGATCAAATCGCCTGTCGATTCGGCCAGCGCCCGTTGCCCATGTCCGGCGAACGCGCCATACTTGTTGCCTTCCAGTTAACGGCAAAGGAGGACCGCACCAATGGCCAACCACCTGACGCCCAGTGAGCTCGCCAAGGAAGCCGGCTTGGAGCGACGCGACGTGATCGTCAAGTGCGTCGAACTGGGCGTCCCGATCTTCAACGGCCGGATCGACAAGACTCTCTTCCTCTGCAGCCTGCGGGAGTTCACCGTCTCGCAGCAGTCGCAGCCTCAGGCCGCTGGGGCCTGAGCGCCAGCCGGCGACACCGACCTGACGGCGCGTCGGTGCCAAATCTACCTCTGGCCAGACTGACGTAGCAGCGTCGACGTCGTCTGCTCGAGGATCTTGCGCCACGCGCGAGTCGACTCGCGCTCGGCTTCGAAATGCTTGACCACCTTGCGCACGCGGGTCGCCGAGATCTCGATCCCGTGGCGGGCGCAGATCCGCTTGCAAGGCGCTCGAGGCGCTGACGGCCTTCGAGATCGGCACGTCATCCCAGCCGGGGCCGCCGAACACGATTCGCTCACACGTATCCAGGTCAGTCGCAGTCAGATACAGCTCGCGCTCGAGTAGCCGGAAATCGTCGACCCGGTCGGGATCGGAGAGAATCCGGCGCACATAGCGCTCGATCCCTTCGGCGGAGTACAGCCCCGAAGGCAACATCTCCGCGAGTCCGAGCGCGACGTCGACGGCCGAGACCTGGCCCAAATCGCGGGCGAGCATCCGCAGCGCCTGGGCGAGCCGCAATGGGAACATCGCCCCCCTGGGCCCCGAACTCCTTGTAGTTGGGCTTCAACAGCGAACTGACGCGCGCATCTGGAAACGGCGTTGGAACCCGCTGGACGATCACGCGCATCATCTCCTCCGGCGTGACCCCGTTCGCCACCGCCGCCGCGACGAACGACCCGGCGCTCGTCCCGACGTAAACGTCGAACTGGTTCACGGTCCGATTGACCGACAGGAGATCCAGCGCCCGGAGCGCACCCATCTCGTAGACGCCGCCCGTCAAGCCGCCACCGCCCAAGACGAGCGCCGTCTTGGAGCGCTTCCGGCGACGAGTGGCCGCTGCACGCGAGGCGGCTGCCTTGCCGCGCTGGGCCACGGACGCCTCGAGCTTTACGACTTGGCAATCGGAGCACCGGATTTTAGGGTGCGGTCGGCCATCACGACCGCCGCGTCGGCCAACCGCGACGTGGACGCGCCGGTCAACCGCGGCGTGGGAAACCTTAAGAATCGAGAGCGCAGCTTTTGGCTGTCTGAGCGGTTACATAGTCCGATGCGCCGCCTCTGTGTCACGCTCGGGGCACTCGTGACGTCCATAGTTCTGCTCGCCGGCCCGTCGGCGAGCGCGCTGGCCCGTAGTCCCCGGGCGGTCGTAGCGGAGCAGTCGCTGACGAGGGCGCTCAACGGGGGGATGCGCCAGGTCGGCATCTACAGCGGCGCCTACGTGCTCGACCTGACGACGGGCCAGGTCCTTTACTCCAACGACGCCCAGGCGCCCAGGCTTCCTGCCTCGGTCGAGAAGCTCTACACGACTTCGACCGCACTGTTGAAATTCGGCCCGAACGCGACCCTGACGACCTCGGTTCTGGGGGTCGGGCAGGTACAGGGCGGGACCTTCACCGGCACGCTCTATCTGCGTGGCGGCGGCGACCCGACGTTCGGATCGGCCGCCTTCGACCACGCGAACTACGGCGCCGGCGCGACCGTGCAGCGCTTGGTCAGCAATTTGGTCAAGGCGACCGGGATCAGGAAGCTGAGCGGCAGCATCGTCGCCGACGCGTCGATGTTCGACTCGCTTCAGGGCACGCCCGCGACGGGCTATGCGCCGTCGATCGAGGTCGAGGGCGGGCTGAGCGCTCTGTCGTTCAACAGAGATTGGGCCGACAGCTACGGCGGCGCGCTGTTTGCGAACCCAGCGCTCGAGGCGGGCCAGCAGTTCGCCGCCGCGCTGCGGGCCGCCGGGGTCGCGCTTCCCCGTCACCTCCAGGTCCACGACGGGGTGACGCCGTCGGCCGCGCAACCGCTGGCGGTCGTGCACTCGCCGCGGATCGCGACGCTCGTCGCGATGACCAACACGCCGTCGGACAACTTCTTCGCCGAAACGCTGCTCAAGGATCTCGGCGCCGCTTACGGGACCGGCGGGACGACGGCCGACGGTGCCGCGGTCGTGAGGGCTACGATCGCCAACACGTTTGGCCTGCACCCGCGATTCAACGATGGCTCGGGGCTGTCTCGTTATGACCGCACGACCCCGGCCGCGGTAGTTTCGCTGCTGCGTCAGCAGGCCGGCAATGCGGCGTTTACCAACTCGCTCGCGGTCGCCGGCGAGACCGGGACGCTTCAGGACGAGATGCGGGGGACGTACGCACAGGGGCGCTGCCGGGGCAAGACCGGCACCCTGCATGACGTGTCCAACGTCGTCGGCTACTGCCAGGCGCGCGACGGCAACACGCTCGCCTACGCGTTCATGATGAACGGCATCTACCCGGACTACGCGCACCCGATCCAGGATCAGATGCAGGTCGCGCTCGCGGAATACGACGGCTAGCCGCGCCCGTCGGATCCCAGCAGCTCGAGCAACCCCGACTCGTCGAGCACCGGCACGTTCAGGCGTTCGGCCTGTGCGAGCTTCGAGCCGGGGCTGTCACCGGCGACGACGTAGTCGGTCTTGCGCGACACCGAACCGGTCACCTTGCCCCCCGCGCCCACAATCCGCTCGGTGGCCTGCTCGCGTGTGAGCTCCGGCAGCGTTCCGGTCAGCACGAAGGTCTTGCCGGCGAGCGGCCCCTCCCCCGGCGGCGGACCCGCCTCCTCGAACTGCAGTCCCTGCGCCCGCAGGTCTTCGATCAGGTCGAGCATCGCGGGGTCGTGGAGCTGCTCGTGGATCTTGCGCGCCATCTTCGGCCCGACGCCCTGCGTCTGCTCGATCTGGTCGGGATCGGCAGCCAGCAGCGCGTCGATCGAGCGGAACTGCTGGGCGAGGTTGCGGCCGGTCACGTAGCCGACCTCCTCGATCCCGAGCGCGAACAGGACGCGGCCGAACGGCTGCGCCTTCGAGGCCTCGATCGCCGCTACCAGCTTGCCCGCCGAGACCTCGCCAAAGCCGGGTTGCTCGGCGACTTGCTCGGCGCTCAACCGGTAGAAGTCGGCCGCGCTGCGAACCCAGCCGAGGTCCATGAACAGAGTCACGAGCTTCTCGCCGAGACCATCGATGTCCATCACGCCGGCGTAGCTGGTCAACAGCTGCCAGCGGCGGCCGGCGCAATCCCGGTTGGGGCAGCGCGTGAACACCTCCCCCTCCGCCTTGACCGTCGGCGTGCCGCAGACCGGGCAGCGCGCAGGCGGCGTCGGCGGTGGCGGGCGATTCTCGCGCTCGGCGACGTGGGGCGCCGGTGAGAGCACCTGCGGGATCACGTCTCCGGCCCGCAGGACGATCACCTCCTCGCCCTCGCGGATGTCCTTGCGCGCCAGGTCCTCCTCGTTGTGGAGTGTGGCGAGCTTGATCGTCACGCCGCCGACTCGCACCGGCTCGAGCTCCGCGTAAGGATGCAGATCGCCGAACTTGCCGGGGTTCCAGCGGACCGCCTCGAGCTTCGTCACCGCGGTCGTCGGCGGGAACTTCCACGCGATCGCCCAACGTGGATCTCTCCCCACGACCCCGAGCCGCCTTTGCAGCTCGAACTGATTGACCTTTACCACCACCCCGTCAATCTCGAACTCGAGCGACCCGCGACGCTCCTCCCAGGCGCGGCATTGAGCGACCACCTCGTCCTCGGTCGTCAGCTTCTTGACGTCCGGGTGGACCGGGAAGCGGTGCGCCCGAAGCCATTCGAGTGCCTCCCAATGAGTGTCGAGCGTCAACCCCTCTCTCACACCGACTGCGTAGCACCACAGCGACAGCGGCCGGTCGGCGGCGAGTTTGGGGTCGAGCTGGCGGATTGTGCCGGCGGCCGAGTTGCGTGGGTTCATGAACGTCGACAGCCCGGCTTCAGCGCGCCGCTCGTTCAGCGCGGCGAAGTCCGGGAGCGACATGTAGACCTCGCCGCGGACCTCGACCAGCGGTGGCGGGTCGTCGCCTTCGAGCCGCAGCGGAATCGAGCCGATCGTCCGCAGGTTGTGAGTCACGTCTTCGCCGATCTCTCCGTTGCCGCGCGTCGCACCGCGCTCGAACACGCCGCCGCGGTAGAGCAGCGAGATCGCGAGCCCGTCGATCTTCGGCTCGGCGACGAACTCGAACTCAGGGTCGGAGATCCCTTCGCGTGCCAGATGGCTTCGCATCCGCTGGATCCATGCACGCAGCTCGTCGGCCGAACGGGCGTTGGCGAGCGACAGCATCGGCTCCGGATGGCGGACCTTGACGAGGTCCGACACCGGCTCGCCGCCGATCCGTTGGGTGGGTGAATCCGGCGTCACCAGCTCCGGGTGTTCGGCCTCGATCGCGCGCAGCTCGTCGAGCAGCCCGTCGTAGTCGGCGTCGCCGATCTCAGGGTCGTCGAGCACGTAGTAGCGGTAACCGTGGTACTCGAGCTGCTTGCGCAGCTCCGCCGCGCGCGAGGCGGGATCAGTGCTCACGAACCCGTCACCTCGTCGGCGGCCGGCGCGATCAGGCGCGCGAGATCGTGGCGCTGCAACGCGTCGAGGCCGTCGCGATCGGTCAAGTCGAAGTGGATCGGGGTGACGGCGATCTGGCCCGCGGCGACCGCCGCCAGGTCGGTCCCGTGCTCATCGCGCTCAAAGCTCGCGTCGCCATAGATCCGATACAGCCGCCGCCCGCCGGCGCCTTCGTCGACCAGCGCCAGCTCGTCGCGATAGATCCGCTTGCCGAGCCGGGCGACCGCCACCCCATCCGGCTCGGACCCCGGGACATTGATGTTCAGCAGCGTCCCGCTGGGCAACGGGACGGTCTCGAGTTCGGCCACCAGGCGCGCCGTGAAGTTAGCCGCGACTGAGAAATCGAACCCGGAGCCGGCCCGAAAGTCGAGCTCCATCGCGCTCGACTGCTGAGACACCGCGATCCCCGGGAGACCGAGCACGATCGCCTCGAGCGCCGCCGCGACGGTCCCCGAGTAGGTGATGTCGTCACCGAGGTTGGAGCCGTGGTTGATCCCGGACACGACCAGCTCGGCCTCGAAGCCCTCGATCAGCCCGAGGTTCGCCAGCCGCACGCAGTCGACCGGCGTTCCGTCGGTCGCGTAACCGACCGTCCCGTCGTCGAAGTCGACCTCCTGCACCCATAGCGGACGCCGGGTCGTGATCGAGCGTGCCATCGCCGAGCGGTTGCCGTCCGGGGCGATCACGGCCAGCTCCACGGTCTCGAGCGCGCCCAAGGCACGCCGCAGCGCCTGAAGGCCGGCGGCCTCGATCCCATCGTCGTTTGTGAGCAGCACTCGCATCTGGAGTGCATGCTATGAGGCCAACAGGCGACCGCGAACCCGGCCTTCCGTGGCCGGTCGCGCCATCGCCGGTTCGCGCACCGCCGCGGCCCGAAGGGTGAATCTCTCACCGTTCGGGCCGCGGCCACCCCCTACATGCGCCTGCGCCCCTACCGTTGTGTCGAGATAGTACGTTTTTGGCGAGTTAACACAAGTCGAACATTCGTCCACGAAGAGCGCCTTGGCGGAAGGGATGCACGCTCGGGCCTCGACGCCGCGGGGCGCTAAGCGGGTCGGAGGACCGGCTGGCCGCCGTAGCCGACCCCGACGAGGTATAGGCCGTGCGCGGGCGCCGTCGGACCGGCCTCGGACCGCCCCCGGCCGGCCAGCAGCGCGGCGAACTGTGTCAGCGATCGCCGGCCGCGGGCGACCTCGAGCATCGTCCCGACGAGCACTCGGTTCATGTGGCGCATGAAAGCGTCGGCCTCGATCCAGAACGCAAGCAGTCCGTAACCCATCGTCGGTCCAGCGGGCCGTCATCACGTCGCGGGAGAATCGGACGTGGTCAGTCTCGGTCGGCGTAAAGGCGGTGAAGTCGTGCGTTCCGACCAATGCCTCGGCGCACGCTTGCAGCGCCGGCCGTTCGAGCGGGTAGGGCCAGTGCAGGGCGCGACGGTGCTCGTGTGCACTGCGTGCCGGGCGCGCCAGCAAGCGGTAGCAGTACGCGCGGCTGGTCGCGTCTCGGCGCGCGTCGAAGCCCGGCTCGGCCTCGACGCATTCGACCACGGCGACGTCGTCTGGCAGCAGCGCGTTGATCGAGCTCGCCCGGGCGGGCCGACCCTCGTAGCTCGCCACCTGGCCGCATGCGTGGACGCCCGCATCCGTGCGTCCGGCGACCGTCAACGAGACCGCAGGATCACTGAGAACGACGGCGAGCGCGCGTTCGAGCTCCTCCTGGACGGTCCGCTGGCCGGGCTGACGCGCCCAGCCGGCAAAGTCCGTCCCGCGGTACTCAATTGTCAGGCGCGACGTCAAAGGCGCCGACCGGTCGCTCAGACCAGCTCGAGCAGCACCATCTCGGTCGAGTCAGACCGCCGCGGACCGAGCTTCAGGATCCGGGTATAGCCCCCGTGGCGCTCCGTATAACGCGGTGCGATCTCCTCGAACAGCTTGTAGACGGCGAACTTGTCCTGCCCCAGCGCCGACAGCGCTTGCCGCCGGGCGTGAAGGTCGCCACGCTTGGCGAGCGTGATCAGCTTCTCGACCTCCGGCTTGACGGCCTTGGCCTTGGCCTCCGTCGTCTGGATGCGCTCGTGCTCGATCACCTCCTTCGAGAGGTTCATCAGCAGCGCCTTGCGGTGCGAGGCGCTGCGGCTGAGCTGATAGCGCTGACGCTGGTGACGCATCGTCCAAGCCTAGTCGTCGCGGAGCGAGAGCCCGCGCGCGTGCAGGGTCTCGATCACCTCGTCGATCGACTTCTTGCCGAAGTTCGGGATCGCGTTGAGCTCGCCCTCGGTCTTGGACACCAGATCGCCAACGGTCTGGATACCCGCCCGCTTGAGGCAGTTGTACGAACGAACGCCGAGCTCGAGCTCCTCGATCAGGATGTCGTCCATCGCGTTGGGCGGGCGCGAGTTGCCGCCAACCTGTCCGGCGCCGACCAGCCCTGGGTCGAGCGCGCCAGGGGCTCCCACGTCACGCAGCTCGATGACGCGCTCGGCGTCCGTGAAGATCGCCAGCTGCGAGATCAGAATCTCAGCGGCCTCGCGCAGCGCGGCGTGCGGATCGATCGAGCCGTCGGTCTCGATGTCGAGTGTCAGCTTGTCGAAGTCGGTCTTCTGGCCGACACGGGCCTGCTCGACGTTGTAGGCGACCCGTCGCACCGGCGAGAAGATCGAGTCGATCGGGATCACGCCGATCGGCTGGTCAGGCGACTTGTTCTCCTCCGCCGGACGATAGCCCCGGCCGCGTCCGATTGTCAGGTAGACCTCGAGCTTGGTCTTCTTCTCGAGCGTCGCGATGTGCGCGTCGGGATTGAGGATCTCGACGCCGGACGGCAGGTCGATGTCCTTGGCGGTGATGTCGCCGGGCCCGGTCACAACGAGAGGCGCCTCGATCTCGGTCGCGTCGGAGTGCATCCGGCAGACGATCCCCTTGAGGTTGAGCACGATGTCGGTGACGTCCTCCTTGACGCCCCTGATCGTTGAGAACTCATGGGCAACGCCCTCGATCCTCACGCTGGTGACGGCCGCGCCTGCCAGGGACGACAGAAGCACGCGTCGCAGAGAATTTCCAAACGTGTAGCCGAAGCCCCGATCCAGCGGCTCGATCGTGAACGAGCCGCGCGTGTCGTCGACTGACTCGCTGGAGATTCGGGGGACTTGGAAATCAAGCATCTTTTAGGTCCTAACTTCGTGGGTTCCTGGTCGCCCCGATGGGGGCGGCGTTGGGCGCCGCGCGAAGTCCGGCCACGCGCGGCCAAGTTCGTCTACTTCGAGTACAGCTCGACGATCAGCTGTTCCTGCACCGGCGCCGCGATTTCACGCCGCTCGGGCTTGCGCAACACCTTCGCCGTCAGCGAGTCGTGATCGGCCTGCAACCAGGCCGGGACCTGGCCCGTCAGCTCGGTCGCGTCACGAATCACCTGCGTCGCGGTGGAGCGCGGGTGGATCGCGATCACGTCGTTATCCCGCAGCTGGTAGCTGGGGATGTTCACGCGGCGACCGTTGACGGTCCAATGGCCGTGCAGAATCAGCTGTCGCGCCTGTCGGCGGGAGGCGGCAAAACCGAGTCGCACAAGCACGTTGTCGAAGCGGCATTCGAGCATTCGCAGCAGGTTCTCGCCCGTCACGCCCTGCTGGCGTGAGGCCTTCTCGTAGTAGTTGCGGAACTGCTTCTCGAGCACGCCGTAGTAGCGCTTTGCCTTCTGCTTCTCGCGGAGCTGGGGGCGGTACTCGCTCTGCTTCTGGCGCCCACGGCCGTGGTCGCCCGGCGCATATGAGCGGCGCTCGACGCCGCACTTGTCAGTCAGGCAGCGCTCGCCCTTGAGAAACAGCTTCTGGCCTTCGCGCCGGCACTGCTTGCACTGAGCTCCGGTGTCGCGGGCCATTACACGCGCCTCCTCTTTCGTGGCCGACAGCCGTTGTGGGCCTGCGGGGTGACGTCCTTGACGCCGGTCACCTCGAGCCCGGCGGCCTGCAACGACCGGATCGCCGTCTCACGCCCCGACCCGGGACCCTTGACGAACACTTCGACCTTCTGCAGGCCGTGCTCGATGCCCTTGCGGGCAGCAGCGTCGGCCGTCACCTGAGCCGCGAACGGGGTCGACTTGCGCGAGCCCTTGAAGCCCGCGCCGCCAGCCGACTCCCACGCGATCACGTTGCCCTCACGGTCGGTCAGCGAGACGATCGTGTTGTTGAAAGAGGTCTTGATGTGCGCCTGCCCGATCGGGATGTTCTTGCGCACGCGGCGGCGGCCGCGCTGTGGTCTCCGCGGTGCCGGCATTACTTCTTGGTGGCCTTCTTCTTGCCGGCGACCTGCATCCGCTTGGGGCCCTTGCGGGTGCGGGCGTTGGTCTTCGTGTTCTGGCCGCGGACCGGCAGGCCGCGCCGATGGCGGAGGCCGCGGTAGGAGCCGATCTCCTGCAGTCGCTTGATCGACTGCGATCGCTCGCGCCGCAGATCGCCCTCGACCGTGATGTCTGAGTCGATCAGCTCGCGGAGCTGGACGACCTCTTCCTCGGTCAGGTCGCGGACCTTGCGGTCAGGCTCGATTCCGAGCTGTGCGAGCAGCCTGTTCGAGCTCGAGCGGCCGATCCCGTAGATGTATGTGAGGCCGATCTCGACCCGCTTGTTGAGGGGGATATTGACCCCGGAAATTCGTGCCATTAGCCCTGCCGCTGCTTATGACGGGGATTCGAGCAGATCACCAGGACCCGGCCGTTTCGCCGGATGATCTTGCACTTCTCGCACATCGGTTTGACCGACGGTCGTACTTTCACGCTCGCTTCGCTCTCGTCGTGGGAAACAAATCTGAGTGGTGCCTCGGTGCGGCTCTGGCGACCGGTACGGTCGCCGCTACCTCACCGAGAAGCGCATGCAGCGCGCGCATGATCGCGCTGCAGGCGCACACGGCGATGGTAGCAGGGGCGATCAGGCGGCCGCTCGGCCGCCGGAGGCTTCATGCCAGGGCGTCAGAATACGCGGGCCCTCGGCCGTAATCGCGATCGTGAACTCGAAATGGGCGGCGAGCGAGCCGTCCTGGGAGAAGATCGACCAGTGGTCGTCGGCGACCCGCACCCCATGCCGGCCCGCCGTGACCATCGGCTCGACCGCGAGCACCATGCCCTCCTCGAGCGCGACGCCGGTACCCGGCGCGCCGTAGTTCGGGATCTGGGGCTCCTCGTGCATGTCGCGTCCGATCCCGTGGCCGACGAGCGACCGCACGACCGACAACCCCGCGGCCTCGACGACTCCCTGGATCGCGTGCGAGACGTCACCGAGTCGGTCGCCGGCGCGGCACTGCGCAACCGCGGCGAACAACGACTCCTCGGTCGTCTTGAGCAGCTTCTGCGCGATCGGGCTGATCGGGCCAACGGGGAATGTCCGTGCGGCGTCGGCTACCCAGCCATCGAGCACGACACCGATGTCGACCGACAGGATGTCGCCGCGCTCAAGCTTGTACGGCCCGGGAATCCCGTGCACGATCATTGAGTTGGGCGACGTGCAGATCGATCCGGGGAACCCGCGATAGCCCTTGAAAGCGGGCTCGGCGCCCTGCGAGCGGATGTAGCGCTCGGCGGCCTGGTCGAGCTCCTTGGTGGTCACCCCGGGCCTGATCTTGCCGGCGATCAGGTTCATCGTGCGAACGAGGATCGCGCCCGCCGCCGCCATCTGATCGATCTGCGCAGGACTCTTCTTGATGATCATCAGACGTTTTCTTCCAGTCGCAGGGTCGCGATCACGGCCCGGATGTGATCGTGGACCTCAGTCGCCGGCCGGGTGCCGTCGATCCGTCGCATCACGCCCTGGGCGTCGTAGTACTCGACGAGCGGCTCGGTCTGGGCGTGGTAGACGCGGAGCCGGTTCTCGATCACCTCGGGCTTGTCGTCGTCGCGCTGGACCAGGCGCGAGCCGTCCTGGTCGCAGACCCCCTCGCGCTTCGGAGGATCGAACTCAACGTGGTAGTTGTGGCCCGCCTTCACGCACATGCGGCGGCCGGACAGGCGTCTGATGACCTCCTCATCGGGCACGTCGATCAGCAGCGCCGCGGTCACCCGTCGCCCGAGGTCGGCGAGCAGCTGGTCGAGCGCCTCAGCCTGCTCAAGCGTCCGCGGGAAGCCGTCGAGGATGAACCCGTCCTCGGCGTCCTCGTGCTGCAGGCGATCGCCGGCCATCGCGACGATCAGCTCGTCCGGAACCAGATCGCCGGCGTCCATGAAGCCCTTCGCGAGCTTGCCTAGCTCAGTCTGCTCGCTGACGTTCGCGCGGAGCATGTCGCCGGTCGAGATGAACGGCAGCTGGAAGTCGTCACGTAGGCGGTCGGCCTGCGTCCCCTTGCCCGCCCCCGGAGGTCCGAACAGGATCAGGTTAATTTCAGCCACCCGCACCACTTTATCCGTTCACAAAGCGACGGGTCGGTGAGCATTTCGGGCCCCGCCGCGGTCCATACGAGCATGCTGAGAACGTCAGCGATCCGAGGCTCGAGCCCGTCGAGGTGAGCGCGCCGCCGGCTGCCACGCAGATCCACCACTGCCTCGGCTGATACCGGGGTACGATGCCGACCGCAGACCCACCGCATGACCCGCAAGCGTTCAATCAATCAGTTCCCAACGCCCGATCGCGCTCTGACCCTGTGGCTGACCGGACTGCCGAGCGCCGGCAAGACGACGCTCGCGTGGGCGCTCGAGGCCGAGCTTCGGAGACACGGCCTGCGAGCGTGTGTTTTGGACGGCGACGAACTGCGCGCCGGCCTTTCGAGCGATCTGGGGCTGTCCCGCGCCGATCGTGCCGAGCAGGCCCGCCGCGTCGCGCACGTCGCAGCGATCGTCGCTGCCACCGGCGCGACCGCGATCGTCGCGCTCGTTTCCCCCTACGAGGAGGACCGGCGCCGAGCGCGTGCGATCAACGAGCAGGCCAGGGTCCCGTTCTACGAGGTTTGGGTCAACACCCCGGTCGAGGTCTGCCAGGCGCGCGATGCCAAGGGGCTCTACGCGCGTGGGCGCGACGGCGCTCTGACGGGCCTCACCGGCCTCGATGCTCCGTACGAGACCCCGGACACGCCGGACTTCGAGGTCAGCGGCTGCGAGGAGCCGCCGGAGCGTGTCGCCGCGCGGCTCGCAGAGCCAGTCCTTCGCAGCCAGCGGCTGGCGCGGCCGGTCTTGCAGGGAACCGGGCCCGGAACTGACGCGCCCGACCCGGCCCTGAAGTAGCGCGGCCCGACCCCGGGCTACTTTAAGAAGCCCTCGTAGTTGCGCATCATCAACTGCGCTTCGAGCTGCTTCATCGTGTCCAGGGCGACGCCGATCACGATCAAGATCGAGGTGCCGCCAAAGAAGAAGTTGGCGTTGGTCTGGTTGATCAGGACCGTCGGCAGCGCGGCGATAGCGGCCAGGAACAGTGCTCCCGGGAACGTCAAACGCGCCAGGATCCGGTCCAGGAATTCGGCCGTCGGTCTGCCTGGCCTCACCCCGGGGATGAAGCCGCCGTACTTCTTGAGGTTGTCGGCCTGGTCGACGGGGTTGAACGTGACCGCCGTGTAGAAGTACGTGAACAAGATGATCAGGATGCTTTCGCCGAGCACGTAGTGCCATCCCTGGGGGCTGAAGAAGGTCGCCACGTTGGTCGCAAAGCCCCTGCGGTTCTGCCCGACCAGCTGACCGATCGTCGGCGGGATCGCCATCACGCTGGCGGCGAAGATGACCGGAATCACGCCGGCCATGTTGACCCGCAACGGCAAGTAGGTCTGGCCGCCCTGGGTCATCCGGCGACCGATCACCCGCTTCGCGTACTGAATCGGGATTCGCCGCTGGCCCTCCTGGACGAACACGACCGCCGCCACGACACCGAGCGCGATGAACGGCATCACCACCCGGAACACCTGGTCGGGGTTGTTCCACCACGCCTGCACGCCGCTCGGAATCCGCGACACGATGCTGGCGAAAATCAGCAACGAGATGCCGTTGCCGATCCCGCGCTGCGTGATCAGCTCGCCCATCCACATGAGGAGGACGCACCCGGCGGTCAGCGAGATCACGATCAGAAAGACCTTGTAGAGGGTGAAGTCGGCGATCAGCGTCGTCCCCGCCTGTTTCTCGAAGCTTCGGAAGAGGAACACGTAGCCGATCGACTGCGCGAACGCGAGGCCGACGGTCAGGTAGCGGGTGTACTGGGTGATCCGCATCTGACCGACTTCGCCCTCCTTGGAGAGCTTCTCGAGCGACGGGACCACGACCTGCAGCAGCTGCAGGATGATCGACGCGGTGATGTAGGGCATGATCCCGAGCGCGAAGATCGCGATCCTGCCCAGGCCGCCGCCGCTGAACAGGTTCAGCAGCCCGAAGATGCCGGAGCCGCCGAGGCTCTTTTGGATCTGGGAGGCGGCGGCCGAGCTGATTCCCGGCGCGGGGATGTGGGTCCCGAGCCGGTAGAGCGCCAGGATCGCGGCCGTGAACAGGATCTTCTTGCGGATCTCGCCGACCCTGAACGCCCCGAGGATCGTCGCGATCACGAGCCCGGCCTCAGTCCTCGATCAGCTGGCACGTGCCGCCGGCCGCTTCGATCTGCTCGCGGGCCGTGCGGCTGAAACCATGCGCGTGGACGGTCAGCGCCTTCGAAACCTGGCCGCGAGCGAGGATCTTCACAGGAACATTCTTGCGCGTCGCCAGCCCGTGGGAGTGCAGTGCCTCGAGCGTGACCTCCTCGCCGGCCTCGAAGCGCGCCTCTAGTTCGTCGAGGTTGACGGGCTGCGTATGGGTCCGGAAGGGCTCGAACGGCATTGACTTCCGCATGTTCGGACCGCGCAACTTGCGCATCCGCATGTGGATCGGATTCTGGCCGCCTTCGAACCGGGCGCGCTTCTTGGCGCCCGACCGCGCACCCCAACCCTTCTGCCCGCGTCCGGCCGTCTTGCCGGTGCCCGAACCCTCGCCTCGGCCGACGCGCTTGCGCGCGCGGCGCGAGCCGGGTGCCGGACTCAGGTTGTGCAGTCCGATCCGCTCGGTCTGCTGCTCGTCGGAAGTACTCATGACTCCTGCACCTCGACAAGATGGCGGACCTTGTGGAGCATGCCGCGGATCTGGGGGTTGTCGGCAACTTCGACGGTCTGGCCGATGCGGCGCAGTCCGAGCGAGCGCAGCGTCGCGAGCTGGCGCTTGTCGCAGCCGTTGCGCGACTTGCGCTGGGTGATCTTCAGCTCGCTCACGACGCCTCTCCGGCGGCGACGGGCTCCTCGGCGCGCGTGTCTGCGTCTGGCGCGCCGTCCTCGGAGTCACTCGTCAGACCGAGCACCTGGTTGACCGACAGGCCGCGCAGCTCGGCGACCTCGTCGGGCGTGCGCAGTGACTCGAGCCCGGCCATCGTCGCCTTGACGAGGTTGATCGGGTTCTGGGAGCCGAGGCTCTTGCTGAGGATGTCGTGGATCCCGGCGAGCTCGAGCACGGCGCGCACGCCGCCGCCCGCGATCACGCCAGTACCGGGCGAGGCCGGCTTCAAGAACACCCGGCCCGAGCCGAACACGCCGGTCGTCTGGTGGGTGATCGTCGAGCCGTGCTTGGGAACCCGGTAGAGGTTCTTCTTCGCGCGCTCGACGCCTTTCTGGATCGCGACGGGGACCTCGTTGGCCTTGCCGTAGCCGACGCCGACGACGTCGCGCTCGTCACCGACCACGACGAGCGCCGTGAACGAAAACCGGCGCCCACCCTTGACGACCTTGGCGACGCGGTTGATCTCGACCACGCGCTCCTGGAGGTCCAGTCCGGCAGCTGACACTGTGCGATCTCGAGCCATGAACCTGAGGGTAGCGGGGTTAGAAGTCCAGCCCGGCTTCGCGGGCGCCGTCGGCGAACGCCTTCACGCGGCCGTGGTATTGGTAGCCACCGCGGTCGAAGACCGCCGACTGGACGCCGGCCGCCTTCGCGCGCTCGGCCAACAGCGCGCCCGCCTTGCGGGCCTGCTCGGCGCCGCGAAGCGCGTGCAGATCGGCCTCGGTCCAGTTGACGGAGGCGAGCGTGTGGCCGTGGTCGTCGTCGACCAGTTGGGCGAATATGCCGCGGTTTGAGCGAAACACGGAGATCCGCGGCCGCTCCGCGGTCCCGCGGATCTTCGCGCGTACCCGGCGCCGGCGCTTGAGGCGACGCTCGGGCTTGGTCAAAACCGTCATGCCCGCTTACCGACCTTTCTCGCGACGTACTCGCCCTCGTAGCGAATCCCCTTGCCCTTATATGGCTCGGGCTTGCGCTGCTTGCGGATGTATGCAGCCACCTCGCCGACCTGCTGCTTGGACGCGCCGCGGACGACGATCCTGGTTGGCTGCGGGACCTCGAACTCGATCCCGTCGGGCGCCTTGACCGGCACCGCATGCGAGTATCCGAGCGCGAGCTCGAGGTCGCGGCCGCGCAGCTGCGCGCGGTAGCCGACGCCCTGGATCTCGAGCCGCTTCTCGAACCCGTCGGTGACTCCCTGGACCATGTTCGCGATCAGCGTCCGGGTGAGGCCGTGCAGGGCGCGGTGCTCGCCGCGATCTGTCGGACGCTTGACGAGCACCTCGTCACCGACGTGCTCGACCAGCATGTCGCGCGGGATGCGCTCCGTGAGCTCGCCCTTGGGGCCGTTGACGGTCACGCGCTCCGGCTCGATCGAGATCGTGACGCCGGCGGGGATGGGGATTGGCTGTCTTCCGATTCGGGACATGACTCTGATCAGGACTACCAGACCTGCGCCACGACCTCGCCACCAACGCCTTGCTGGCGCGCTTCGTGGCCGGTCATGACTCCTTTCGAGGTCGAAATGATCGCGGTCCCCATGCCGCCTTGGATCCGGGGAATGTGGCCGTGGTCGACGTACGTCCGCTGGCCGGGCCGTGAGACGCGCTGCATGCCCGTGATCACCGGCTTGCGGTCGGCGGTGTACTTCAGCGTGATCGTGATCTGCTCGCCGATCCGTCCGGGGGCGGGCGGATCGACCTGATAAGCCTCGATGTAGCCCTGCTCCTTGAGGATCCGCGCCAGCTCGCGCTTGAGCTTCGACGACGGCATCGCGACGTCGTGGTGCTGGGCCTTGGCGGCGTTGCGCAGGCGGGTCAGAAAGTCGGCTACTGGGTCTGTCATCGACATGGCGTCACCAGCTCGACTTCGTCATCCCGGGGATGTAGCCGTTGTGGGCGAGCTCGCGCAGGCAGATCCGGCAGAGCCCGAACTTGCGATACACGGACCGCGCGCGGCCACAGCGGCGGCAGCGCGTGTAACCCCTCGTCTTGTACTTCGGCGTCCGCCGCTGGCGGACTCGCTGTGAAACCTTGGCCATGCTCTCCTTCTAATTCTGGTTTGCGACGGCCGCCTCGGGGCGGCCCTCCTTGGAAAAGGGCATCCCGAACGCCTCGAGCAACGCGAACGACTCCTCGTCGGTCGCGGCGGACGTGGTGATCGTGATGTCGAGGCCGCGGACCTGATCGATCTCGTCGTAGTCGACCTCGGGAAAGATGATCTGCTCGCGGACACCGAGCGAGTAGTTGCCCCGTCCGTCGAAAGAGCGCGGGCTGAGGCCGCGGAAGTCACGGATCCGCGGGATCGCGACCGACATCAGGCGGTCGAGGAACTCGTACGAGCGCTCGCCGCGCAGCGTCACCGCGACGCCCACCGGCATGCCCTCGCGGACCTTGAACTGCGCGATCGATTTGCGCGCGCGTCGCACGCTCGGCCGCTGGCCGGTGATCGTCGCCAGCTGATCGGACGCCGCATCGAGCACCTTGGAGTCCTGCTTGGCGTCGCCACAGCCCATGTTGACCGTGACCTTCTCGATCCGCGGCGCCTGCATGACGCTCGAATAGCCAAAGCGCTCCATCAGGGCCGGCCTGATCTCTTCCAGATAACGGGTCTTCAGTCTCGCGGTCGCCATCGGTCTCTAGTCCAGTCTCGTTCCGCTGCGCTTGGCCACGCGGAAGCGCTTGCCGTCCGCAATCTCGACCCCGACCCTGGTCGGCCTGTTGTCCTTGGGGTCGATCAGCATCACGTTGGAGATGTGAATCGGGCCTTCGCGCTCGATCACGCCGCCGGTCTGCTGCGCGCGCGAGGTCTGCGTCGGGCGCTGGTGGCGCTTGATGATGTTGAGGCCCTCGACGTACAGGCGGTTCTTCTTCGGCTCGACCCGCAGCACCCGTCCGCGCTTGCCGCGGTCCTTGCCGCTGATCACGATCACCTGATCGTCGGTCTTGATCCGCGCCGACATCAGAGGACCTCCGGGGCCAGCGAGACGATCTTCATGAAGTTGCGCTCGCGCAGCTCGCGTGCGACGGGGCCGAAGATGCGCGTGCCGCGCGGGTTGTTTTGGGCGTCGATCAGCACGGCGGCGTTCTCATCGAACGCGATGTAGGTGCCGTCTTCGCGCCCGTAGGACTTCTTGGTGCGCACGACCACCGCGGTCACGACCTCGCCCTTCTTGACCGAGCCCTGCGGGCTCGCGGTCTTCACGGTCGCCGTGATCGTGTCGCCCACGCCGGCATAGCGCCGGCGCGACCCACCTCGGACGCGGATCACGAGAATCTCGCGCGCGCCGGTGTTGTCGGCGACGCGCAGCCTGGTCTCGTTCTGGATCACTTCGCCCTCTCTACGACCCTGACCAGCCGCCAGCGCTTGGTTCGCGACAGCGGTCGCGCCTCACGCACGATCACCGTGTCGCCGAGATTCGCGTCGTTGCTCTCATCGTGAGCGTGCAGCGTCCGCGAGGTGCGGACGATCTTCGCGTAGCGCCGGTGGCGCCGCGCGGTATCGATCCGGACGGTGATCGTCTTGTCGGCCTTATCGGACACGACGACACCCTGGCGGACCTTCTGGACGCCCGGGATGTGCTCGCGCGGTGGCGTCGCCTCGGCGCCCTCGTGACGCGCCTTGGCCTTCGTCCGCGCCCGCCCCGCACGCCGAATCTCCGCCTTCGTGCGTCGCTGCGCAACACGCTCGGCCTGACGCTCCTCAGGGGACCGGGGCTGGCGCGCCGGGACCCTGGCTGCCTTCGCAGTGCGCGCGCGCTGGCGCCGCTCCTTGGGCGCTACGACCTCAACGGGGTCCGAGCGGCGAGCGGCCGGGGCGGCGTCCGCGTCTGAAGCTGCTCGGTCGTCTTTAGGCTCGGCTGGCGCCCCATCACCCACCGCCGCAGCTTCAGACGTGGACACGTCCGCGGCCGCATCCTCGGGGGCTTCAGTCTCTTCGTTGTTCTGGGGTGTCTCAGCCATTGTCAGTTGCGTTGTAGGAATCGATTTCACGCTCGCGCGCGACAGTCAGCGCCCGCGCGACTTCGCGCTTGGCGCTCTTGAGACCTGCGGTGTTGTCGAGCTCTCCGGTCGCATGCTGGAAGCGCAGTCCGAATAGCTCCCGACGCGCGGTGGCTATGTGCTCGGTGAGCTCGCCATCGGTCATGTCGCGAATCTCAGAGACGCGCATCGTCAGGCGTCCTCTCGCATCACGAACTTCGTGCGGACGGGAAGCTTGTGGCCCGCGAGGCGCATCGCCTCGCGCGCGAGATCTTCAGGCACGCCGGCGAGCTCGAACATCACACGACCGGGCTTGACGACCGCGACCCACCCTTCGGGTGAGCCCTTGCCCGACCCCATCCGGGTCTCGGCCGGCTTCTTGGTGAACGGCTTATCTGGATAGACGTTGATCCAGACCTTGCCGCCACGCTTGATCTTGCGCGTCATCGCGATTCGGGCAGCCTCGATCTGCCGGTTGGTAAGCCAGCCGGCGTCCAGCGCCTTGAGCCCGTATTCGCCGAACTGCACTTTGACCTGCCCACGCGACAGGCCGGCACGACGCCCACGGTGCTGCTTGCGGTGCTTGACGCGCTTGGGAGCGAGCATCAGCTGGCACCACCTTCTGCGCCACCGCCGCCGCTGCCACCACCGCCGCCGCGCGGTCCGCGACCACCCTGACCGCCGCGACCACCCGGACCACCGCCACGGCCACCCTGGCCGCCGCGACCACCCGGACCACCGCCACGGCCACCCTGGCCGCCGCGACCACCCGGACCGCCACCGCGGCCGCCGGGACCACCGGGACCGCCACCGCGGCCACCCGGACCACCGCCGCGGCCACCTTGACCGCCGGGACCACCGCCACGGCCACCTTGACCGCCGGGACCACCGCCACGGCCGCCAGGACCGCCCGTGCCACCGCCACGGCCACCTTGACCGCCCGGACCGCCGCCGCCACGGCCACCTTGACCGCCGCGTCCGCGTCCGTCGCGGCCACCGCGCCCGTCGCGTCCGCCGCGCTCGGGGGCCTGCGGCGAGGGCTCATCCATGCTCGTCAGGTCGGCGCCGGTGTAGCCCTCGGGCATGATCTCGCCCTTGTTGATCCAGCATTTGACGCCGATCCGGCCGAACGTCGTACGCGCCTCGTGGAAGCCGTAGTCGATGTCCGCGCGCAGCGTGTGAAGCGGGACGCGGCCGTCCGAGTAGCCCTCGGTGCGGGCCATCTCGGCGCCTCCCAGGCGTCCCGAGACCTGCACCTTGACGCCCTTGGCGCCCGACCGCATCGCGCTCGTCAGCGCGCGCTTCATCGCGCGCCGGAACGCGACCCGGTTCTGCAGCTGCTCGGCGATCGACTGCGCGACGAGCCGGGCGTCGAGCTCCGGACGCTTGATCTCGAGGATGTTGACCTTGACCTGCTTGTTGGTGATCTTGTGCAGGTCGCGGCGCAACTGGTCGACCTCGGAGCCTGACTTACCGATCACGATCCCGGGCCGCGCGGTATGGATGTTGATCTCGACCTCGGTCGCGTTCTTGCGGATCGTGATGTCCGACAGCCCGGCGTGCGACAGCCGGCCCACGATGTGTTCGCGGATCTTGGTGTCCTCGTCCAGGTAGTCGGCGAAGTTGCGCTCGTTGAACCAGTTCGACTTCCAGTCGTGGATATAGCCGACGCGAATCGATTCGGGATGAACTTTTTGACCCATTGTTTTGCAGCTAGTCCTTTGGCGTGAGCAAGATCGTCAGGTGGCTTGTGCGCTTGCGAATCTTCGTCGCGCGGCCTCGCGCGCGCGGTCGATAGCGCGGGATCGTCGGACCCTCGTCGGCGTGCACCGCCTTGACGTAGAGGTCCTCGCCAACGAGCTCGTGGTTGTGCTCGGCGTTCGCGACCGCTGACTCGAGCAGCTTGCTCCAGTCAGTCGCGGTCCCACGCGGCGTGAGAGCGAGGATAGCTCGCGCATCCTCGACCGACTTGCCGCGGATGTGGTCGCACACCAGCCGCGCCTTGCGCGCCGACGTGCGCACGTACTTGGCCTGCGCGCGTACCACCGGCGGCGGCAGCGACGGATCGCGCCGCGCCCCCCGCCTACGGGGAGCCGGCTTGGCCGGCGGCTCCGGCTCGGACTCGGGCTCAGCCTCAGCCTCAGCCTCGGCCTCAGCACCCCGACGCCGCGTCCGTCGACGCTTGGGCTTCGCCTCGGCGTCGGGCTCTTCGTCGTCACCCTCGGCGTCGGGCTCCTCGTCCTCAGCCTCCGCGTCGGGCTCCTCGTCTTCAGCCTCGGCTTCGGGCGCTCGCGCTTCATCGTCGCCGGGCGCGTCTGTGTCGTCGGCGTCCGGTTCGGCAGTGTCGTCCGCATCCGTTTCTGCAGCCGTCGAGGACGCGTCCGCGCTCGAAGCTGCTCGAGTCGTCCTCAGCCTCGGCCGGCGCATCCGCAGCCCCCGCAGCTTCGACGCGGAGCGCGTCCTCGGGCGGCTGCTGGGGAGTCTCTTCTGAGGTCATCGCCGCTTACCTGTACCTGCGTGTCCTCGATACAGACGTGTGGGCGCAAACTCCCCCAACTTATGTCCCACCATCGACTCAGAAACGAACACCGGCACGTGCTTGCGCCCGTCGTGGACCGCGATCGTGTGACCGACCATCTCCGGGAAGATCGTCGACGTCCGCGACCAGGTCCTGACCATGCGCTTCTCGCCGGACGAGTTCATCGCTTCGATGCGCGCCATCAGCCGCTCCTGCACGAACGGCCCCTTCTTGCTCGAACGGCTCATCGCTTCTTACCCCTTCTCCGGCCACGGACGATGTACTGGTCGGACTTTTTGCCCTTCTTGCGGGTGCGGTAGCCCAGGGTCGGCACGCCCCAGGGGGTGACGGGATGGCGGCCGGGCGTGGTCGAGCCCTCGCCGCCCCCGTGCGGGTGATCGACGGGGTTCATCGCGGTGCCGCGCGTCTGCGGCCGCACGCCGAGGTGGCGCTTGCGGCCGGCCTTGCCGATCTTGATGTTCTGATGGTCGGAGTTGCCGATCGTCCCGATGGTTGCCCGACACTCGGCGCGGACCATCCGCATCTCGCCGGAGGGCAGGCGCAATGTCGCGTAGTCGCCGTCTTTGGCGAGCAGTTGCACGCCAGCGCCGGCGGAGCGGGCCATTTGGCCGCCCCGGCCCGGGGTCAACTCGACGTTGTGGACGACGGTGCCGGGCGGCATGTTGGCCAGCGGCAGGCAGTTGCCGACCCGGATCTCGGCGTTGTCGCCCGACTGCACGGTCGCCCCGACGCGCAATCGCTGCGGCGCGAGGATGTAGCTCTTCTCGCCGTCGGCGTAGTGCAGCAACGCGATGTAGGCCGACCGGTTGGGGTCGTACTCGATCTGCGCGACCTTGGCGGGGATCCCGTCCTTACGGCGCTTGAAGTCGATCTTGCGGTACAGGCGCTTGGCGCCACCGCCGCGATGACGCGCGGTCTTGCGGCCGTTGGAGTTGCGGCCGCCGGACTTCTTGAGCCCTTCGGTCAGCGACTTCTCGGGCTCCGTGCGGGTGATCTCGGCGAAGTCCGGATAGGTGACGAACCGCCGTCCGGGTGAGGTTGGCTTTGGCTTACGAATCGGCATTACTCGGCTCCCTCGAAGCTCTGGAAGATCGGAATCGTGTCGCCCGGGCGGACCTGGACGATCGCTTTCTTCCACTCCCGCGTCCGCCCCCATTTCTGGCCGCGGCGCTTGGGCTTGCTCTTGACCGACACGGTGCGGACCTCGACGACCTTGACGTCGAACAGTTGCTCGATCGCCTGGCGGATCTGTGTCTTGTGCGCCTTATCGTGCACGCGGAACGTGTACTTGCCGGCCTCTGCGAGCACGAAGCTCTTCTCCGACACGACGGGGCGGATGATCACCTGACTGGCGTCCATCAGGCGGCCTCCTCGTCGGCACCCGAGCCGGCGCCGTTAGCGCGGGCGACGAGCGACGGCATCGCCGCCTCGGAAACGAGCAGCGTCCCGGCGCCGATCACGTCGGCGACGCCTGCGTCGGCGACTGGCATCACGGCGACCCGAGCGAGGTTGCGGAACGAAAGGCCGGCGTTCGCCTCCTCGTCGGTCAGCAGCACCAGCGTCGAGCCGGTCTCGTCGACGTCGAGCCAGTCGTCCAGCAGCCCGAGCGCCTGCTTGGTCGACGGCGCATCGAACACGCCGGCGTCGAATACCGCCAACGACTCGCGCTCGGCGTGCACCGAAAGCGCGCTGCGCAGCGCGGCGCGGCGCGCCTTGCGGTTGACCTTGACGGTGTAGTGGCGCGGCGTCGGGCCGAACACGACGCCGCCGCCGGTCCACACAGGCGAGCGCGAGGAGCCGGCGCGGGCTCGACCCGTTCCCTTCTGGCGCCACGGCTTGGCGCCGCCGCCGGACACCTGGGCCCGGGTCTTGGTTGACGCCGTGCCCTGCCGGCGAGCGTTGAGCTCGGCGCGGACCGCCTCGTGCACGAGCGGCATGTTGAAGCGCGCCTCGAACGCGGCCGAGTCGAGCTTGGTGGTGCCGCCGCCGAGCTTTGGCGCTGTCCTAGGCATCGGACCGCACCTCGACCGTCCCGCCCGTCGGCCCCGGCACCGCGCCGCGGACGAGCAGCATGTTCTTGGCCGGCAGGATCTCGACCACGGTCAACCCCCGCTGGGTCACGCGGCCGCCGCCCATCCGGCCCGGTCCGCGGATGCCCTTGAAGACACGCGACGGGGTGGCCGAGGCGCCGATCGAACCGGGCGCGCGGACGTTGTGCGAGCCGTGTGACTTGGGGCCGCTCTTGAAGTTGTGACGCCGGATCGTGCCCTGAAAGCCCTTGCCCTTGGCCTTGCCCGAGACCTTGATCTTGTCGCCGACCTGGAATGCCCCGACTGTCACCGTCTCGCCGACTAGCAACTCGCCGACCTCGTCGCGGAACTCGACCACGTGACGGTGAGGGGAGGCGTCGGCCTTCTTGAGGTGCCCGAGCTCTGCCTTGGTGATCGCCTTCTCCTTGCACTGCCCAAACGCAAGCTGGACCGCCTCGTAGCCGTCGCGCTCGGCGGTGCGAATCGCCGTCACCGGGCACGGCCCGGCCTCGAGCACAGTGACGCGCTCAACGCGCCCGTCATCGAGGAAGCGCTGGGTCATCCCGAGCTTCTTGGCGAGGATCGCGGCCATCAGGAGGCGAGTCGGATCTCGATATCCACGCCGGCGGGCAGATGGTCGAGGCGCTGAAGCGAATCGACGGTCTTCGGCGTCGGCTGGTGGATATCGATCAGTCGCTTGTGGGTCCGGATCTCGAAGTGCTCGCGCGAGTCCTTGTCCTTGAACGGCGAGCGGATCACGCAGTAGACGTTCTTCTCCGTCGGCAGCGGCACGGGACCGGAAACGGTCGCGCCGGTGCGCGTCGCCGTTTCGACGATCTCCTTGGCCGCCGTCTCGATCGCCGTGTGGTCATACGACTTGAGGCGAATGCGGATCTTGTTTTGCGCGATGGTTGCCACTTGCTGTTTCTAGCTTTTCTCAGTGAAACGGGGCGGTTCCCGGGTTCGGGACCCGCCCCACGTGTCGTATCTGCTCAAAAAAGGCGGCGGGGCCGTGAGGCCCACGCCGCCAAATAACTACTGAATGACTTCGGTGACGACCCCCGAGCCGACCGTGCGGCCGCCCTCGCGGATCGCAAACCGCAGACCCTGGTCCATGGCGATCGGCTGGATCAGCTCGATCTCCATCTGGACGTTGTCGCCGGGCATGACCATCTCCGTGCCCTCGGGCAGGTTGGCCACTCCGGTGACGTCGGTCGTGCGGAAGTAGAACTGCGGCCGATAACCGGTGAAGAACGGCGTGTGACGGCCGCCCTCCTCCTTCTTGAGGACGTAGACCTCGGCCTTGAACTTGGTGTGCGGCGTGATCGAGCCCGGCTTGCAAAGCACCTGGCCGCGCTCGATCTCCTCGCGCTTGGTGCCGCGCAACAGGCAGCCGACGTTGTCGCCGGCGCGGCCCTCGTCGAGGATCTTCTTGAACATTTCGACGCCGGTAACGACGGTCGAGGTGGTCGGCCGGATGCCAACGATCTCGACTTGCTCGCCCGTCTTGATGATGCCCTGCTCGATTCGCCCGGTCGCCACGGTGCCGCGGCCGGTGATCGAGAACACGTCCTCGACCGGCATCAGGAACGGCTTGTCCAGATCGCGGACCGGCTCCGGGATATAGGTGTCCAGCGCCTCGGCGAGCTCGAGGATCTTGCCCTCTTGCTCCTCGTCGCCCTCGAGCGCCTTCAGCGCCGAGCCGATCACGAACGGGATGTCGTCGCCGGGGAACTCGTACTCCGACAGCAGATCGCGGATCTCGACCTCGACGAGCTCCAGCAGCTCGGGGTCGTCGACCATGTCGGCCTTGTTGAGGAACACGATGATGTAGGGAACGCCGACCTGGCGGGCGAGCAGGATGTGCTCACGCGTCTGCGGCATCGCGCCGTCTGCGGCCGACACGACCAGGATCGCGCCGTCCATCTGGGCCGCGCCCGTGATCATGTTCTTGACGTAGTCCGCGTGACCCGGGCAGTCCACGTGCGCGTAGTGCCGGTTGGCGGTCTCGTACTCGACGTGCGACGTGGCAATCGTGATCCCGCGCGCCTTCTCCTCAGGAGCGTTGTCGATCGAGTCGAACGACCGCACCTCGGTGCCGTCGCCGAAATGGTCGTGGAGCACCTTGGTGATGGCAGCGGTCAGCGTCGTCTTGCCATGGTCGATGTGACCGATGGTGCCGACGTTGACATGCGGCTTATCGCGCTCGAACTTGGCCTTCGCCACTTTGGTGTCGCTCCTTCTCTGTACTCGGTGATGTTCGTCTCAGGACGAACCCATTCAGGATATAAGTTTTCCGTCCGCCACTACTGCTAGGCGGCTTGCTGCTCGCCCCCGACCACCTTCTCGGCGATGTTAGGGGGGACTTCGTCGTACCGATCGAACTGCATCGTGTACGTCGCGCGGCCCTGCGTGTTTGACCGCAGATCCGTCGCATAACCAAACATCTCCGCCAGCGGCACGTGGCCCGAGACGACCTGCGCGTTGCCGCGCTGCTCCATCCCGTTGACCTGTCCCCGGCGACGGTTGAGGTCGCCGATCACGTCGCCCATGAACTCCTCGGGGGTGACGACCTCGACTGAGAACACGGGCTCGAGCAGCACTGGCTTGGCGCGCGCCACGGCCGCCTTAAGCGCCAGCGAGCCGGCGACCCGGAACGCGATCTCGGACGAGTCAGTGTCGTGGTACTTGCCGTCCGTGAGCGTCACGCGAACGTCGACCAGCGGGTACCCGGCTCGCGGGCCGTTGTCCATCGCGTCCTCGACACCCTTCTCGACCGCCGGGATGAACTCGGTCGGCACGGAGCCGCCCTTGATCTTATTGACGAAATCAAAGCCCTCGCCGGGGGCCGGCTCGACGTCGATGTAGACGATCCCGTACTGGCCTGAGCCGCCCGTCTGGCGCACGAAGCGCCCCTCGACGTGGTCCGCGGTGCCGCGGATCGTCTCGCGATAGGACACCTGCGGACGCCCGACGTTGGCCTCGACTTTGAACTCGCGCAACATGCGATCGACCAGCACCTCGAGGTGCAGCTCGCCCATTCCGGAGATCTCGGTCTGCCCGGTCTCCTCGTTGGTCTGGACCTGGAACGTCGGGTCCTCCTCGGCCAGGCGCCCGAGCGCGACGGACATCTTCTCCTGATCGGCCTTTGTCTTGGGCTCGATTGCAACCTTGATCACCGGCTCGGGGAACTCGATCGTCTCAAGCCGGATCGGCCGGTCCGGCGCCGCGAGCGTGTCGCCGGTCACGACCTGCTTGATCCCGACGGCGGCGGCGATGTCGCCGGCGTAGACCTCCTTGACCTCCTCGCGCTCGTTGGCGTGCAGCATCAGGATGCGGCCGATGCGCTCGGTACGTCCGGTGTTGACGTTGAGCACGCGTGACCCGGCCTCGAGCTTCCCCGAGTAGACGCGGAAGTAGGTCAGCTTGCCGACGTAGGGATCGGCCATGATCTTGAACGCCAGCGCCGCGAACGGCTCATCGTCGGAGGCATGGCGCTCGGCCGGTCGGCCGTCGCCGTTGTTCGAGCCCTTGGCGGGTTCGAGCCCCTCTACCGGCGGCACGTCGAGTGGACTCGGAAGGTAGTCCAGGACAGCGTCGAGCAGCGGCTGCACACCCTTGTTCTTGAAGCTCGAGCCGCACAGCACGGGCGTCATCTTGATCGCCAGCGTCGCGGCGCGGATCGACTGCTTCAGGCGCGCGGCCGGAATCTCCTGCTCCTCGAGGATCATCTCGAGCAGCTCGTCGTCGTAGTGTGAGACCTCCTCCAGCAGGTGCTCACGGGCGGCCGCGGCCGGCTCGATCAGCTCGGCCGGGATCTCGATGACCTCTTGGTCCTTGCCCAGATCGTCCTTGTAGACGACCGCGACGTTCTCGACCAGGTCGACGATCCCGCGGAAGCCGCCCTCGGAACCGATCGGAAGCTGGATCGGCACGGGATGCGCACCCAGGCGGTCGACCATCGTCTCCACACCGCGCTCGAAGTCGGCGCCGATGCGGTCCATCTTGTTGATGTAGGCGATCCGCGGCACGCGGTACTTGTCGGCCTGGCGCCATACGGTCTCCGACTGCGGCTCGACGCCGGCGACCGAGTCAAACAGAGCGATCGCGCCGTCGAGCACGCGCAGCGAGCGCTCGACCTCGACGGTGAAGTCGACGTGGCCGGGGGTGTCGATGATGTTGATCCGGTGGTTCTTCCACTCGGCGGTGGTGGCCGCGGACGTGATCGTGATCCCGCGCTCCTGCTCCTGCTCCATCCAGTCCATCACCGCAGCGCCCTCGTGAACCTCACCCATCTTGTAGGTCCGCCCTGTGTAATAAAGGATGCGCTCAGTCGTCGTCGTCTTACCGGCGTCGATGTGAGCCATGATCCCTATGTTGCGAGTGTTCTCGAGGCTGAATTTGCGTGGCATGAGTCTTGGATATTCGAGGCGGCTTGGCGGAGGCGGGCGTCGCGGTCATAAAAAAGGGCCCAGAGGGCCCGTTCACGACGCACCTGTCGGCTACGGGCGGTTGTCTATTGGGTCGGTGTCTCCATCGTCTGGATTCTCCGCGCCCGGGAGCGAGCACGGTTGACGACCCGACCCGAGGCGGAGTCCGAATATAGCAGAGCAGTTCGGGCCTCAGAGGCCGATTTGGGCGCCCACAAAAGGGGTTCTGGCGCTGCGCCGCGGGGCTTCTCCGGGGTGCTATGGCTCGTGCTCGCCGGCGGTCTGATCGGCGCCGCGCTGTTGCTGGCGGCGGAGTTCACGACGCTGTTCACGATCCACTCGAGCGCCTACGGTGCGCCGGTCCGCACCGAGGGCGCCGGCGCCCACCACTCCTACGCGCTGGTTCCGATCGCGGTGCTGGCAGCTGTCCTGACGATCGTCGCCGCGCGGTCGGGGAGCCGCGCCGCGCTGCTCGGAATCGGGGTGATGGGGCTCGTCGCGCTCGGGATTGCACTGCTCGGCGACCTGCCCGACGCGCAGGCCACCGGGTTCGTCGGGAGTTCGCAGGCCAATCTCGCTTCCGCGAGCTCGAGCCCGAGCACTGGCCTATACGTCGAGACGCTGGGCGCGATCGTGTTGCTGATCACGGCCGGCGCGGCGCTGCTGCTGTCGCCCACGGCGCGCGCCCGAACCCCTCATATCCCCGCGCGCCATCGGGGCGCTGCGCGCTCCGAGTAGGCGACCTCGGCTCCCGGCAGGCCCCGTGGCAGCGCCGATCCCATTTTCACCGAATGTCAAACCCCATAATCCGGTTCCGGTCCGCTTCCTGACGTTTTGTACAAGTTCCCGGTTTATTGACTCCAAGACCGATACATTTATCCGACGCGAGGGCTGTCCTGCCGCAGCCCCCGGTCCCGTGCGGTAGGCAGTCCTCGCGTTTCTCTTGGGGCCCGGCTGGTTTTCGCGGCGCGCTGTCACACCCGGGATAGCGCGCGCGAGAAGAGGGTGATGGTGGCGATGGCCAGTCACCACGACGATCTGCTGACGCGGTTCGTCGATGGTGATCCCGACGCGTTCGTTGCCTTCTATCGGAGCCATCTATCGGCCGTGCTGGGTTTCTTTTTGCGACGGACCGGGGACCCGGAGCTGACCGCCGATCTGACCGCAGAGGTGTTCGCCGCAGCCCTGCTGGCGGCCGAGCGCTACCGCCCTGGCGAGCGGCCGGCGCTGGCGTGGCTGTACGGGATCGCCGCGCACAAGCTCGCCGACAGCCGGCGCCGCGGGAGGGTTGAGGACGAGGCGCGCCGGCGCCTCGCGCTCGAGCCGCTCGCAATTGACGATGACGAGCTGGCGCGCGTAGCGGAGATGGCCGACGACGGCGCCGCAGAACGCGCGCTGCTGTCGCTCCCGCCGGCCCAACGCGACGCGGTGCTCGCGCGGGTCGTCGACGAGCGCCCCTACCCCGAGATTGCACAACAGATGCGTTGTTCTGAGCTGCTGGTGCGCCAGCGTGTCAGCCGTGGCCTGAGGGCACTTCGCACGCAGATCAAGGAGCCCTGATGAGCCAGTTCTTCGACGACCTTGAAGACCAGTTGCGGAGCGCCGCCGGGGACCACCAGGCACCAGACCGGCCGCCGGGGGACCGTCCGCCACGGCGGCGCGGCTGGAGCTGGCTGCGATCCGGCGCGCGTGCCGCGCCAATTCCAATCGCGCCTCGGCACGACGGTCGCGGTTGTCGTCGCTGCGCTGCTGCTGCTCGGCCACCAGAACCGCCCGAACCAGTCGGCGGCGGCCGGACACAGTCAGAGCACGCTGCAACAGATCATCCGCTCGACCCCACGAGCGACATTGCGACGCGAGGGCTCGTACATCGACAGGGCAACGCAGCAGGCGCGCGCGCACACCCGCGGTTTGTGTGTTCCCGAATCTTCCGTCACAGGCACGTCGTTTATCAATGGCTCCCCGGGCCAGGCTCTGCTGTCGATCCTCGGGGTACTGAGACGCCCGGCGGTCCCGCCGACCGAGCCGGCAAACAGCAGTTCATAGGCATCCACGACATCTACGCTGGCTCGATCCGGCGCGCGTTCGCCGTCGACGGCGTCTCGTACTACATCGCCGCCGGTCGCAGCGACCCGAGGGCATACCAGCCGTCGCCTCGCTGCTTT
>CAVYGK010000021.1:0-21758 GCA_963768015.1 uncultured Solirubrobacterales bacterium | reverse complement strand
GGCGGCAACGACCTCGCGGCCGCGGCCGCGCTCGCGACGCTGCGGGTGCTCGAGCGCGACGGCGTTGTCGCGCACGCCCAGCGCATGGGAAGCCTGCTGCTCGAACTGACCACGCCGTTGCTCGAGCGCCACGAGGTCGTGCGCGACGTGCGCGGGCTTGGCCTGATGTGGGCGATCGAGCTCGGACCGCCCGCCAGCGCCTCCGGCCGATCGCTGTTCAACGCGATGGAGCGCGTCCAGCCGGGCCTGTTCGCACAGCTGGTCACGGTGCCGCTGTTTCACGAGTACCGGATCCTTTGTCAGGTCGCCGGCCACCGCATGAACGTGGTCAAGGCGTTGCCGTCGCTGCTGATCGAGGAGGATGAGGTGCGCCGGTTCGCCGCCGCCGGCGCGGAGGTCCGCGCGTTCGACCACCGGCCGCCGCGCGACGGGAGCCTGCCCGGAAAACGTAGAGCCGGTCATAGGCGACGTGCTCGATCCAGGAGCGGTGCGCCATGCGCTCGATGGCTGCGACGCCGTGTTTCACCTTGCCGCCATCTACAGCTACGCGCGGGCCGACGCGGCGCCGATGCGGGCGGTCAATATCGGCGGCACGCGCAACGTGCTGGACGCCGCGGTGCGGGGCAAGCGCCGCCGCATCGTGCATACGAGCTCGTGTGCCACCTGCGGCCCGGTTCCCGATCGCCGGCGACCGAGCGCGATCATCCGCCCGCGCGCGAGCTGCGCGTGCCGTACAAGCGGACCAAGCTTGAGGCAGAACGCCTCGCGCTGCAGGCGGCACACGAGGGCGCCGATGTGGTCGTCTACCCGACGGTCCCGGTCGGAACCGGCGACCTGAGGCCCACGCCTACGGGGAAGATGGTGGCCGACGTCGCTCGCGGGCGCGCGTGGGGTATCTGTCGCGGAGCGCGCTCAACGTGGTGGCCGTCGACGACGTCGCGCGCGGCCACATCAACGCATTCGAGCATGGTCGTAGCGGGAGCGCTATCTACTCGGCGGCGAGGACATGAGCATCCGCATCGGTTCGACGACGCCAAGGCCCGCGCAGAGCTCGGCTATGTGTCGCGGCCGGCTACCGAAGCGCTGACCGCGGCCACCCTCAGCGCGGTGTCGCGACCATAGCCCCGCCTGGGCGGTGCGGCTGGACAAGCGCCGGCGCCGGATGTTGGCCATCTGTCGATACCGATTTCTACGATCTGCGGCGATCCTGAGCAAATGAAGCCGCTGATCGGCATCACTACCTCTGAGCTACGTCCGGGCGAGCTCGCCACGCTGCGCCGCCACGGAGAGCCGCCGCACGCCGAGATGGCGCTCGGGATCACGTATGTGCGCGTGATCGAAGCGGCGGGCGGGATTGCGGTCGTGATGCCGCCGCTGGCGCTGGCCGACGTAGCGGCGCTGGTCGCACGCCTTGACGGGCTGGTGCTTTCGGGTGGCCCCGACCTCTCGCCGGCAGCCTATGACGCCGGCCCGCACCCCGAGCTTGGACCCGTCGAGCCGAAGCTCGATGCATTTGAGTACGCGTTGATCCGCGAGGCGTTGCGAGTCAACCTGCCGATCTTGGGGATCTGTCGGGGCACGCAGGCGCTGAACGTCGCCTGCGGCGGCACCTTGCATCAGCACCTTCCCGAGGTGGTTGGCGACGCCGTCGTTCACCGGCAGTCCGAGGACGGCCGACAGCCGACACACGTGGTCGATGCGGTTCCCGGAACCCGCCTCGCCGGGGTCCTCGGAGCCGATCGGATTGCGGTCAACTCGTTCCATCATCAGGCCGTCGACCGGCTTGGCATCGGACTGCGGGCGTCGGCGTTCGCTCCGGACGGGACCGTTGAGGCGATCGAGGATCCGGCCCGACCGTTCGTGCTCGCCGTTCAGTGGCACGCGGAGACGTTGGCCGACAACTCGCCGCATCGGGCACTGTTCGAGGCGTTTGTGGCGGCCGCGGCGGGCGGATCGCGGTTGGAGCTTGCCGCGTAGGAGCTACGCGACGAACTGCGAGAACACGCCCGACTGGATCAGCTCGACGGTCGCGGCGATGTCGGTGTCGAGGTAGCGGTCGCGGTCGAGGAAGGCGACATGCTCGCGGAGCACGCGGAACGCATCAACCGTGCGTGGGCTGGCCCGCTCCACCCCTCGTAACTCGAGCGCCTGGCAGCACGCGATCAGGTGGACGGCCGCGATGTTCTGGGCGATCTCGACGATCGTTCGCGCATCGCGGGCGGCGATCGAGCCCATCGAAACCTTGTCCTGGTTGTGGCACTCCGTCGAGCGGGAGTGGATCGTCGCCGGGTTGCAGAGCTTCATCGCCTCAGCAGTCATCGCCGAGCAGCACAGCTGCATCCCCTTGAAGCCGTGGTGGACGCCGGCCTCGGGGTGGTCAGGCGCGAACCGGGGGATCAGGTTCGGGGTCAGACCGGCGTTGAACTTCTCATCCACGAGCAATTCGAGCTGGCGGTCCATCAGGTCGCAAACGTTGGCAAGCGCGACTTTCAGTGAATCCATCGCCTGGCCGATGTGGCCGCCGTAGAAGTTGCCGCCGCTCTCGACGCGATGGCCGCCGACGTTGAACAGCGGGTTGTCGTCCGAGGAGTTGATCTCCGTGCTGACCCAGTCCTCGACCCACGAGATCACGTCGCGCAGCACGCCCACCACGTGCGGTGTGCACCGGATCGAGTACTTGTCCTGCACCTGACGTTCGAGCTCGACGAAGTCCGCGCCATCCATGCCGCCCTCGAACAGCTCGTCGCTGTCGAGCGACAGATGCGACTCGGCCAGCAGTTCGCGGATGTTCCGTGCGCTCTGGACCATGCCCGAGTGCGGCTTGGCCTGGTCGAACAGGAACGCGTTGAAATGACCACGATTCCCCAGCAGCGCCTGCGAGGCGATCGCAGTCAGGAGTTCGGCGAGATCGGCAAGCTCGCGGGCCGCCCCGACCGCCAGGCACGCGAACGCGCTCATGAACGAAGTCCCGTTGGTCAGCGCGAGCCCCTCCTTGGCCTCGAGCAGAACAGGCTCGATGCCGAATTCCGCCAGCGCGTCGCGCGCCGAGCGCCGCTCGCCCTCGACCGCGACCTCGCCGTCGCCGCCCAGCGCCCTCCCGACGTACGACAGGGGGGCCAGGTCCCCGCTCGCTCCGCACGACCCACGCTCGGGGATGAACGGCAGCACGTCGTGGTTGAGCAGCTCGAGCAGGCTCTGCACGAGCTCGACTCGGACTCCGGAGTTGCCCTTCGCGAGGCAGTTCGCGCGCAGGAGCATCGTCACCCGCGCGACCTCGGGCGGCGCGATCGGCCCGGTCCCGCACCCCATGAAGCGAATGATGCCCTGCTGGAGCTTGGCGGTCTTGGCGGCGGATACCTGGCGATGGGCGCTATCACCGAATCCCGTCGTCACACCGTAGATCGGGATCTCGTCGGCGATCAGCGCCTGCTTCAGCTCGCGGCTGGCGCGCACCGCTTCGGCGGCGCGATCTGACAGCCGGACGGTGCGGCTGGAGCGAGAAACGTCGATCGCATCGGCGATCGTGAGGCTGCAACCGTCGAGCTCGAGCACGGCCCGGTCGAGGCCCAGCTCTGACACTCCGGTGACGGCCACGATGCGAACGTGGCAGATTGATACGCTCGACGCAACTTAGACGCACTCCAACGGTCGCCTCATGCAGCTGACCCGCCCTCTCGACAGCATTGATCGCAGGATCATTGCGTTACTGCAGGAAAACGCGAAGCGAACGTTCGCCGACATCGGCACCGACGTCGGTCTGTCTGCGACGGCTATCAAACGGCGCGTCGACCGGCTGGAACGCGACGGCGTGATCGTCGGGTACGGCGCCCGGATCGCGCCGCAGGCACTGAGCGAGGGGATCGAGGCGCTGATCGAGGTCTACTGCGCCGACCGCATCGCCCCGGCCGATGTCGGCCGCTCGCTGGCGGGCCTGGACCAGGTCGTATCGGCGTTCACCGTCTCGGGTGAACCGGACGCGCTCGTGCGCGCGCGGGTCAAGAGCATCGCCGACCTCGAAAAGTTCGTCGAGACGCTGCGGCGCGACCACAACGTCCTGCGGACGAGAACGCTGATCGTGCTGTCGACGCTGATCGATCGTCCGGGGTGAGGAGGAGACCAATGAGCAGTCAAACGTTTGCGCCACCCGACACGACGATCGAGCGTCGTCCCGACGGAACGATCGTCCTCCGTGCACGCCACGAGCTCGGCGGGTTTGAGCGGTCGATCGCCTCCGTGCTGCGGGCGAGATCCACTCAGCACCCGGATCGGACGCTCGCCGCCCAACGCGGTGCCGGCGATCGCTGGGAAACGCTGAGCTACGCCGAGGCTCGCGCCAACGCCGATGCGCTCGCGCAGGCGTTGCTGGATCTCGGTCTCAGTTCCGACCGGCCGCTGATGGTCCTGTCGGGCAACTCGATCGAGCACCTGCTGCTCAGCCTCGGCGCCTACACCGCGGGCGTACCGGTGATGCCGATCAGCGTCGCGTACTCCTTGATGAGCGCCGATCACGCGCGGATCAGGACGATCGCAGAATTGACCCAACCCGGACTGATCTTCGCCGGCGACGCGGAACCGTTCGCGAAAGCGCTCGACGCGCTCGCCGAGTCCGGAGCGCAAACGCTAGTTGCCACGGGCTCCCGCTCCGGGGCGTTGAAGCTCGACGACCTGTTGCGCGCGTCGCCCGGGGCCGCCGTCGATCGGGCGTACGCCACGGTGGGCCCGGACACGGTCGTCAAGCTGCTGTTCACATCTGGCTCGACCGGGGCGCCAAAGGGCGTCATCAACACCAACCGGATGCTGTGCTCAGACCAGGCGATGCTGCAGGGGATCTGGCCCTTCTTGGCAGTTGAGCCGCCCGTACTCGTCGACTGGCTCCCGTGGAGCCACACGTTCGGCGCCAACCACAACCTCAACCTCGTCCTGTTCAACGGCGGCACTCTGTACATCGACGACGGGCGACCAGTGCCGCCGCTGTTCCCGCGCACGCTCGCGGCGTTGAAGGACGTCGCTCCGACGGTCTACTTCAACGTGCCCGCTGGGTTCGCGCTGCTCGCCGGCGCGCTGGAGGGCGACACGGAGCTCGCCGAGCATTTCTTCAGCCGGCTGCGGTTCATGTTCTTCGCCGGCGCTGCGTTGCCCGAAGCACTCGCCGTCCGAATGCAAGCGATCGCCGGGCGCATCGCCGACCGCGCTGTTCCGCTCACGTCCAGCTGGGGAACGACCGAGACGTCGCCGGCGGCTACCAGCGCGCACTTCCCCGATGCCGTGATCGGCAGTATTGGCGTGCCGCTGGCGTCGAGCACGATCAAGCTCGCGCCCGAGGCCGACAAGCTCGAGATCCGGGTCAAGGGGCCGAACGTGACCCCCGGCTATTTCAACCGCCCCGGGCTGACCGCCGAGACGTTCGACGACGAGGGCTTCTACCGCTCGGGCGATGCGGTGAAGCTGGTCGATGAGGACGATCCGAACAAGGGCCTCCTGTTCGACGGTCGAATCGCCGAGGACTTCAAGCTCCTGACCGGAACGTGGGTCACCGTCGGCCCGCTTCGGACCAGGCTGCTGAGCGCCACCGGAGTCCTGACCGATGCGGTCATCTGCGGCCAGGATCAGCCGTACGTAGGCGCCCTGGCGTGGGTCAACGAAGGCGAGGCCGCCAAGGTCTGCGGCATCGAAGGGAGCGTCGCCCTCGACGACCCTCGTTTGCGGGAGCACCTCGCCCGCTCGCTGGCCACGCTCGCGGCCGGCGAGGGCTCCTCGCTGCGAGTCGAGCGATTGCTGTTGCTCGAGCAGCCGCCGAGTCTTGATGCCGGCGAGATCACCGACAAGGGCTACCTCAACCAGCGGATCTGTCTGAAGTGCCGCGCGGCCGAGGTTGCGCGGCTGTATCGCTCGGATCCCGATCCAGGGGTAATTACCCCGGCGACGGTCGCGGCGCGCTAGCCCGAGGGGCTCCCTAGCCGGAGGGCCTCGCTAGCCCGAGGGGTAGCCCTCTGCCTTCGCGATCGCGGCCTTCCCGTGCGGCGTCTTCAGGTACGGGCGAGTCACGGCCGTCGCCAGCGCGATCTTGCGAGCCTGGCTGCCCCGACCCCAGGACACGGTCGTCGTCACCAGTCGCGTGCCGTCGGTGGCGATCAGGTGTGTCTCGGCCGGAAACCAGTCGGCTTCGAGCCCGAGCCGGTAGACGACCTGGGGCGCGGGGCTGAGCCGCGTCGGAGCGAACACCTGCGACGCCTCGATCGCGGTCCGCTCGAGGATGAAGTACGCGCCCGCCTCGACGCCGACGTTGGCGGTCACCGCGACCCGTCGGCCGCCTGCGACGTGCGTTACGAACGTGCATTGGGGCTCGGCATCGGTGCCGACCGACTGGCTGCTTGTGATTTTCGTTGCCGGCAACGTCAGGTACTGAGCGATCGCGGCGATCACCTCGGGTTTGCACAGGGTCACCGCGACCTGATGATGCGCGGCGGCGCGGGGCTTGAGGCGTGAGGAGGCGGGGCGGTCCAGACGTGTTGAGCTTCCACCACACCCGGCAAGGAGCAGCACGCACCCGACACCGAGCACGCCGCGTAACCGTCGGCCAGATCTGGACGTCGCTTGGGTCATCGTTCCTCCCTCTCGGAAGCGTATACCTGGTAACGCAGCGTCGTTCCGGGTTCGTGCGGAAGCTCACCGGGGCGAACCATCGAGTCCGGTAACGGTTCGCCGCCCCGGGCCGCAGGTCGATCAGGCACGATGATGGTCCGGCATGGAACTCAGATCGCAACTTTTGACCGCCCGAATGCTCGGACCCGACGGCTCCGATGAGCTCAGCACCGAGATCGAGGTTCGGTTCGATCCGCTGACCGGCCACAGCTCGCGGATCCTGCCCGACAGGGGACTGATGCCGGCCACCGAGTTCGACCTCGAGGCGTTCGCGCGCGAGACTCAGGGGACGTGCCCGTTCTGTGGCGGCCGGCTCGAGCAGCAGACCCCGCGCCTGCTACCGGAGATCGACCGCGAAGGGAGACTGCGGCGCGGCGAGGCCGTGCTGTTCCCGAACCTGCACGCCTACTCGTCGCACAGCTCGGTGTCGGTCTACTCGCCGCGGCTGCACTACCTGCCGCTCGAGAACATGACCGCCCAATTGCTTGCCGATAACCTCGCGACGCAGGTCGAGTTCGCCAGGGCGGTGATCGCCCACGACCCCGAGGCGCGCTGGGCGTCGATCAACGCCAACCACATGCTGCCGTCGGGGAGCTCCCTCTTTCACCCCCACCTGCAGGGGATCGTCGACTCCCAGCCGACGACGTTGCAGCGCCTGCTGGCCGACGTCCCGCCGACGCGGTTCGCCGCATATGTCGCCGCCGAGCGCAGGGCTGGCGTGCGGTATCTCGGCGACACCGGCAACGTAGCGTGGGTGGTCAGCTTCGCGCCGATCGCTCCCGCGGAGCTGCGCGCGTTCGTTCGCGGGCGTGCTTCGTCGGCTGAGCTCGATGACGACCTGACGGCCGAGCTGGGGCACGGGCTCGCGCTCGCGCTGACGGGATTCGCCGAGCTCGGCTTTCAGAGCTTCAACCTCGCCGTGTACGGCGCGCCGCCGAAGACCGAGGGCTACCCGCTCAACCTGCGGATCGCGTGCCGCTCGAATCTCAAGCCTCTGTACCGTTCGGACTCGACGTTCCTCGAGCGCCTGCACTGGGAGGGCGCGGTCGATCTGGCGCCGGAAACGGTCGCCGAGCGGCTCGTCGATCGGTTTGGGTAGGACACTTCGCGAATGCCCTCGATATTCAGTCGCATAGTCACCCGGGAGATCCCTGCCCACATCCTGCGTGAGGACGACGACTACTTGGCCTTTCTCGACATCCGCCCGATCCGCGAGGGGCACGCCCTCGTGATTCCCAAGGCCGAGGTTCCCGACGTCTTTGACCTGCCCGAGCCGCTCCTTGCTGGGATGCTTGTGTTCGCGAGGCCTGTTGCGCGGGCGATCAAGGAGGTGACCGGCGCGCAGCGCGTCGGGATAGCGGTCATCGGCCTCGAGGTGCCTCATGCGCACGTCCACCTCGTGCCAATCGATGGGATCTATGACATTGACTTTCGTCGCGCTGCGCCGGTCGCCGACGACGAGCTCGCGGCGACGGCCGAGCGGATTCGCGCGGCGCTCGTGAACTGAGCTCAGTGGACCGCGCCGGCGCGGCGGTATCCTGGGGCTGGGCGATGAAGCTCGCCCTCGACCGCGCCTCCCGCGCTGATGGCTTCTACAGCTGACCCACGAGGTCTCGCCGTCGGTACCGAGAGGTGATCACCACGGATGACAAGCAACCGATAATCGGCGCCCCGCCGTCGGCGAGGCTCGCCCGCACTCGCGTCCTATCGGAGTTCGAGCACCTGCTACACCAAGCCGGTTGTCCGGCCTGCACGTACGTCGCCGAGGCCGAGCGCAGCTTCTTCTCGTGGTTTGAGATCGAGAGCCACACCACCCAGGCGATGCAGGCTCGGCTGCGCGGGGCGATGGGGATGTGCCCGGCGCACTCGCGAAGGTTGGTCGGACAGCTCGAGGACGGTCCGATCGTAAACAGGGTCGCCCGCGAGGCGCTCGCCGGCGCCCGTCAGGCGTTGCGCGGCGAGAGCCGGCCGAGCCGATGTCCCGCATGCGAAGCGGCCGCGTTCGCCGCAGATTACATCGGCCACCTGATCGCCGATGCGCTCGCGGATTCAGGCAACGTTCGCGCGTATGCAGAGCACACGGGGATGTGCCTGCCGCACGTGCTCGACTTCGCGAGCGCGGCCGATGCGTCGGTGCTCAAGCCCGTCGCTGAGCGCCTGGCGGTGAGCCTCGGTGAGGAGCGGGGGCCGGCGCTCGAGCTGCTGGCCGGCGCCGACGAGGACGCGGGGCGCCGCGCAAAGTGGCAGGAGCATGCTCCCGACGCGCCGAGGGGGACTTCGACCCTTGACGGGCTGTTTGCCCGGCTTCTGATCGACGCCTGCCCCGTCTGTCTCTCCCGCGGCCAGGCCGCGCGCCGGTACAGCCAATGGCTCGCCGAGCGAAACCGCGCGGGCGATCCCTCGATCCAGCGCGACCCAGGTGAGCTGTGCGGTTCACATCTGCACGATCTCGCAATTGCCGACCCGGCAGCCATGGAGGTGGCAGCTGGGCGCAAGCGGGCAGCCAGGATGGGACGTCTGGCGAAGCTGCTCGATCGGCTTGCAGAGCAGGCGCCAGCGCCGCGTCGGCGCCGCCGCAGCGAGCATGACCTACTCGCGCGGCCCCGGGACGAGTTCGCCTCCGACCCCTACTGCCCTGCATGTCATGCGTGCAACGGCGTCGAACGCAGCCAGCTCGAGCTCCTCGGCGCCTCGCTTGCGCTGCCGCGGGTGCGCGACCGCTATCAGCAGAGTCATGGGCTTTGCGTTCGTCACGCCCTAGAGCTGACCGACGAGGCGGGACAGCAGGCCAGGTATCACGCGGACGCCTGCGTCGGCCTGCTGTCGTGGGAGGTGAACGAGACGGCGCGCAAGTACGCGTGGGCGTCCCGGCACGAGGACACCGGACCGGAGCGGAGCGGATCGCTGCGCGCGTTGGCACAAATCGACGGCAGAACCTTCGAAGGCGGCCCAGCGCGGTGAAGCTCAGCCTTCGCAGGAGCGCTGCACGATCCACCGGCGGCGGTCGGCTCCCGAGCGCGGCCGCAGTTGCACGCGGGTCGCCCCCGAGCGCCGTCACGAGTTGGCTCCGTCAGGGGCTGCGCAACGGGATGTGCCCGCTCTGCCGAGTCGCCCATAAAGCGGACCGTCAGTACATCTGGCACTTCTACGACGAGCGCAGCAACGATATGTCCGCGGTCGAGGACGTCCACCGGGCCTACGGCTTCTGCGCCGAGCACATCGAGATGCTTCGGCGCATCGACGTCGACGACATGAAGACCACGCTGAGCATCAGCGTCCTGTTCGCCGACACCTTCACCGGCATCGTCGAGCAGCTCGAGAAGCTCACGCCGGACTCCGCGTTCGAGCCCCGGCAGTGTCCGGCGTGCGCGAGCCGTGACGACTACCTTCGCCAGAACGCGACCTACCTGCTCGACATGCTTGCGACCAACCCCGGGTACCGCGAGAAGTTCAAGGCCACGCCGGGGCTGTGCTTTTTGCATTTCAAGCTCGCCTGGGAGCGGGCGCGAACTCGCGAAGACCGCGAACTTCTGCTCGGCGTGCAACGAGCCGGGGCTCGGTCGCTGCTCGGTGAGCTTCGCGAGCACGTGCGCAAGCACGACGACAAGTACCGGCACGAACCGAAGGGACCGGAGCGGGACTCCTGGCGGCGCGCGATTCTCGAGACAGCCGGCTGGCCTCCCCCCGCCGAGTCCGCTGCCGAGCCGGAGCGCGACCGATGAGGGCGCGCGTTGGGACGAGCTCTTCTACCCGAGGCGGAGCCCGATCAGCGGCAATACGAACGCGATTGTCTAGCCGCCATCGCGAAGCGCCTGCAGTGCCACGGCTTGCACTGCCGGCGCCCCGCTCCGGGCAAGCGGCTCGAGCAGGTCACGGGCGCCGTGCACACCGGCGATCGCCACCACGCTGCGCAGCGCCTGCGCGGCTAGGAACGGGTCTCCGTCTCGCACCAGCGCACGCAGGGCTTGCTCGGCGGTCGGCTCCCGGCGCTGGCCGAGGATCTGTACAGCGATCATCTGCGTGCCCGGGAGCGGGTGGGCGAGCGCCCAGATCAGCTGATCGACCTACGACGGGCCGGCGGGCTGCTCGATCGGCCGCCCGCACGCGGCGCTGGTGCCGGTCGGCTTCGCCCAGGGCGGCGATACCATCTGGTCAAGGCGATGAAGCCCGCCTGAATGCCGCTGTGGCTGATGGCTTCTACCGGGTTGGTGGCGGTGGAGGCCGATGATTTCACGAGATTCCCGCGGGCTTTACCCAACAAGTGGCAGCATCCTGTTCGACCGCGACCCGAGCGGGCTTAACGCGGTCGAGGAGCCCGGGTGCTTCGGCGACCTGCACCTGGACCAGATTCTGGCGTGCCTGACGACCGGTCGGGAAGAGTACGACCTGGCGCCTTTCTTCTACTGGCCGCTGCACCGCGTCGAGGCGATCGGCTATCGCCAGAACGTGCTGCGTGACCTCGAGCAACGGGGCGTGCTCGAGGCGGTGCGCGAGTTCGCCGAAGGGATGCACCATATGCGCCAGCACCTGGGGCTGATCGAGAAGCTGCACTACCCGCGCCAGAAGCAGCGCTGGCTCGTCGACGCGGTCGGCGTTTACTGCGACACAGTCCGCACCTTTGCGGACCGCCTCAGTGGCGTGGATGTGCGGTCGCAAGGCTTCTCCGGGTGGCGCGACTACCTGACCGGTTACATCGACTCGCACGAGTTCGCGTCACTGCTCGCAGACACCGAACAACAGAAAGAAGCCCTCGCCGCGATCACCTACGCGGTCCATATCAGCGGCAACCGGGTTCGCGTCAGCGCGTTCGAGGACGAGGGAGACATGAGCGCCGAGGTCGAGCGGACGTTCGCAAAGTTCAAGCGCGGCGCCGTCAAGGACTATCGCGTCCGCTTCCGTGAGCACGCTGACATGAACCACGTCGAGGCGCAGATCCTCGATCGGGTCGCGCTGCTGCACCCGGACGCGTTCGCGAGCCTGGACGCTTACTGCGAACGCCATCGACAGTACGTCGACGAGACGATCGGCCGTTTCGACCGCGAGGTCCAGTTCTACCTGGCTTATCTGGAGTTCATCGAGCTCTTGAAGGCAAACGGTCAGACGTTCACCTACCCGCGCGTCAGCGCGCGCTCAAAAGAAGAACATGCCGCAGAAGCATTCGATCTGGCGCTGGCGCGCAAGCTGCTCAATGACGGCGCGCCGGTCGTCTGCAACGACTTTCACCTCAAAGGGCCGGAGCGGGTGCTTGTGGTCAGCGGACCGAACAACGGAGGCAAGACCACGTTCGCGCGGATGTTCGGCCAGCTCCATTACCTGGCGAGCCTCGGACTCCCCGTCCCCGGCTCACACGTGCGGCTGTTCCTCCCCGACCGGATCTTCACCCACTTCGAGCGCGAGGAGGACATCACGACCCTTCGCGGCAAGTTTGAGGACGAGCTCGTCCGCATCCACTCGATTCTCGAGCTGGCCAGCGGGGACAGCGTGTTGATCATGAACGAGAGCTTCGGATCGACCACTGTGCGCGATGCGCTAGTTGTCGGGACAGAGGTGATGGGGCAGATCATCGAACGCGACGTCCTGTGCGTGTTCGTCACGTTTGTCGACGAGCTCGCGTCGCTTGGACAGAGCACGGTGAGCATGATGAGCACGGTCGCGCTCGACGATCCCGCGATCCGCACGTACAAAGTGGTGCGAAAGCCCGCCGACGGCCTCGCCTATGCCGCGGCAATCGCGAAGAAGTACGGGCTCACACACGAGACGCTGAGGAACCGCTTGGCGCGATGAAAGCGTTTCTGCTCCACCGCGAGAGCGACTTCGATTTCGAGCGCCCACCGCCCGCGAACGCTGATGCGCTGGCTCAGGACCTCGAGCTGACCACGCTGTGGTCAGCGATGGCGGCGGACGACCCGTTCCTGTTCGAGGTGGCCAAGCGGACGCTGCTTCAAAGCCTTCGCAATCCGGATGAGATCGTCTACCGCCAGCAGATCCTCACCGATTGCCTCGAGCACGCCTCGACCGTACGCGACATCTACGAACTGACCGGCGAGGCGCTGCAAGCACAGAGATCGGTCTGGAGTGGTCTGTCCAGAGACTCGCCGCAGCGAATCGTTGGGACAGCGGTGCAGAAGCTGGAGCTACTGGTCGGCTTTCTGCGTCGACTCCGGGAGATCGCCGATCAGCACGCCGCGGCGTTCCGCTCGCCTGGATTCACGAGGTTTTTCGCGATGCTCGCCGGCGAGCTCGATGAGCAGTACCTGCAGGCCGTCGAGAACCAGCTCAAGGCACTGAAATTCAAGGGCGGGATGCTGCTCAGCGCCAAGCTCACGACCGGGAACAAAGGGACGTCGTACATGCTTCGTCAGCCGCGAGCGAAGGGATTGTTCGAACGCGTCTTGAACCGCTCGGGCTACAGCTTCACGATTCCCGACCGCGATGAGAACGGCTTCCGTGCGCTCGGTGAGCTTCAGGAGCGCGGAGTAAATCGTGTCGCGAATGCGCTGGCGCAGTCACTCGATCACGTTCTCGGCTTCGTCGTCATGCTTCGAACCGAGATCGGCTTCTATGTCGGCTGCCTAAATCTCAGCGAGCGGCTCGCTCACAAAGGCGAACCGACGTGCCTGCCGGAAGTAACGTCGGGCGAGGAACTCGCGCTTTCCGCTACCGGGCTTTACGACGTCTGCCTGACGCTGACGATCGAGCCGCGGGTGGTCGGCAATGACCTCGACGCGACCGGCAAGTCGCTGGTGATGATCACCGGCGCCAATCAGGGAGGCAAGTCCACCTTCCTGCGCAGCCTTGGGGTCGCACAGCTGATGGCGCAGTCCGGGATGTTCGCGGGCGCGCAGTCGCTGCGCTTGAACGTCATCGACGGTCTGTTCACGCACTTCAAGCGCGAGGAGGACGAGGCGATGGAGAGCGGGAAGCTCGACGAGGAGCTCGCCCGCATGAGCGACATCGCCGACCAGATCGCGCCGCGCTGCATGTTGCTCTGCAACGAGTCGTTTGCCTCGACCAACGAACGCGAGGGTTCGGAGATCGCCCGCCAGGTGATCGGCCCGATGCGCGCTGCGGGGATCAGGGTGGTGTTCGTGACGCACATCTTCGACCTCGCAAACGGCTTCTATGAACAAGACCACGAGACGGCGCTGTTTCTCCGCGCCCAGCGCGGCACCGCCGGCGCCCGGCCGTTCAAGCTGACCGAGGGCAGGCCGCTGGCGACGAGCTACGGCGAGGACTCCTATCGCCGGATCTTCGGGCGCGCGATCGATGCCGAGGTCGCCACCGGGGCGGCCGGCGATGGCAAACGTGGAGCCGACCCTGTCGATCGTTTCTAAGGGGATGCGCTCAACGCCCGTCTACGGCGGCTCGGGCTCGGCCGCGCGTGACGGGGTGCTCGCCGCGCTCGACGAACTGCTCGCGCTCGGCGTGGGGCTGCTACCCCCGTCCGGCCGTGAGCACATTTCCGCGGCGCGGTCGCGCCTCGCCGAGCAGCGCTTCAACCTGGTCGTGCTCGGGGAGTTCAAGCGCGGCAAGAGCACGCTGATCAACGCGCTGCTGGACCGCGACGTGCTGCCGACCGGGGTGGTCCCGTTGACCTCGGTCGTCACAGCGATCGCAGCTGGAGAGCGTGACCGGCTGCTGGTCCGCTATGCCGATGGGAGCGAGCACGAGAGTGCGATCGCCGACGTTGGCAACTTCGTCACCGAGGCGGGCAACCCCCGGAACCGGCTCGGCGTGAAGCTGGCCCGCCTCGAGCTCGGTCACGAACTGCTGCGCGATGGGATCGAACTGATCGACACGCCCGGTATCGGCTCGATCCATGCCCACAACACCGAGGTCGCCCGTGGCTTCCTACCGCAGGTCGACGCCGCGGTGTGCGTGCTGGATGCCGGTCAGCCTTTGTCCGACGCCGAGCGCGAGCTGTTTCTCGACGCCGCTCGCCGGGTGCCGCGCCTGCTGATCGTCGTCAACAAGCTCGATCATCTGGACGACGACGAACGGCGGGTGGCACTCGAGTTTGTCCGCTCGGCGGTTGGCGACCTGCTCGGCGAGATCGACGCAGAGGTACTCGGGGTCAGTGCGCGCACCGGCGAGGGCGTGCCGGAGCTCGCGCAGCGACTGCACCGTCTCGCCGGCGAGGAGCGTCGGGGGCTGTTGCTCCAATCGGTTGCCGGTCTGGGCAGAGAGGCGGCTGCCGACACCGCCCAGGCAGCTCGGTTCGAGGCGCGCGCGATCGCGCTGCCGCTCGAGGAGTTGACGTCGCGAGCGCGGGTCTTCGAGCAGCGGATCGGGGAGCTCGCGGCGGCCAGGATCGAGGCCGCCGACCTGCTGCACCGCGGCATCGAGCGCGCGCTCGAGCAGGATGTCAACGAGCCGCTGCGCGAACTCGCCCAGCGCGAAGAGGCGGTGCTGCGCGCAAGAGTGCGAGAGCACGTCGACGGCCTGAGCGCAAGCTCGCCAAAGGACCTGTCGAGGGAGCTCGATGGCTTCATCGAAACAACTGTGAGGGCCGAGTTTGAGCAGCTGGTCGCGGGCTTCGAAGCGATGATCGCCGACCGGCTGAGCGAGCTCGAGAGTCGCTACGCCACCCGCGTGCAGCGTCTTCTGGAGCAGGTGCAGGAGGTCGCAGAAGACGTGTTCGGAACCCGCGCCAGCGAAGCTCTACCGCCGACGGGGCTCAGCGCACCGTCGCGATTTTCGTTCAAGCTCCAGGACGTCGAGCACGCGCTCGACGTGATCGCCGGCTTCGGCAGGACGGTCGCTCCGGGCGCGCTTGGTCGCCGGCTCGTGGCGCGCGATGCCGAGCAGCGCTTGGTCGACATGACCGACCGTCACGCGGGCCGGCTGCGCTCGGAGCTGGCCGCGCGCGTGACCGAAGCCGCACGTGAGTACGCGCGGGAGCTCGACGCGGTGGTTGGCGAGGCGATCGCGGCGATCCAGACCGCGATCGATCGCGCCGAGACAGATCATCGCCACGGAGAACAACACGCGCGGTCGCGGCTGAACCAGCTCGCGCAGATCGAGCGCCGCTGCCGAGGGCTTGGAGAGGCGTTCGACGGGGAGCTCGGCGGGGACCCGCGGTGAACGGTTCTGACCGCGCGCGTGCACCAGCGAGCGGATACCGTCGAGGATCCGGGGGCCCTCGACGGAGGACCTGAACTAAAAGGAGCGTCGCTACGCGGTTGGTGGACAGCAGAGGATCGAGCGGCTGGGTGAGGCCGGCGATCGCGTGCCTGGGTCTCGGCGCGCTGATCGTCGTCGCGGCGATCGCGGCCCGCGCCTCGCTGAGCAGTCCGGCGCAGGTCAACAGCCAGTCGGCTCGGACACCGATCGTCGTCGCCTTTCTGCTGGTGCTCGGGATGGCTGTGATCGCGTGCGGGGCGCTACTGATCGCGTTCTGGCCTCGCCGCCGCAAAGGCGATGATGAGCACGAGCAATCGGAGCCGCGGCTCCATTGGCTGTGGAAGGTCGCAGCCCTCGCGATCTGGCTTGGGTTTGCGGCGGCGCTGGTCGCCGCGGCGGAGTCCAGCAAGCATCGTCTGCGCGCCTACACGGTGTACCCGGGCGCGCTCGTGCTCGGGCGCTCTGGGACCGGAAGAGTGCCGCCCTCGCAGCATTCACAGGGATATGCGATCCCGTCGTGGCTTCCTTGGACGCTGCTCGGGTTGGTCGTGGCCGCGGCGATCGTTGTCATCTGCTGGCTGCTGCTGCGCGAGCGTCGCACCGGCGTGGACGGGACAGCTGAAGCGACAGGAGCGAGTGCCGCCGTACAGGCTGCCCTCGGCGCGCTCGAGTCGGTCACAGATCCGCGAGCGGCGGTGATCGCGGCCTACGCGGCGATGGAACGGACGCTGGCGGCGCACGGGCTTGGACGGTCGCCCGCCGAGGCGCCGCGCGAATACTTGCGCCGCGTCCTGCTCGCGAGCAGTGCGACCCAGCAGGAGGCCGCCACGCTGACGGCGTCGTTCGAGGAGGCGCGCTTCAGCCGGCATCCGATCACTGAGCAGAGGCGCGACCGCGCGCTGTCGGCGCTGCGCTCGCTGCGCCTGCGACTGGACGCGGAGCCACAGTCGTGAGGCTGCTGGCGGAGATCGCGTTGATCACGCTCGCGGCGGTCGCCGTCGTGGTGTCCGTCATCCTGACCCCGCGTCGCGAGAGTGCGCGACCGCCACGCTCGACGCGCCCGCGACCGCGGCCCGATCAGCTGGTCAGGCTCGAGCGTCTGGTCAGCTCGGCGCAAGCCAGCACGTTGCACGCGCACGCCTACCTGCGGCCTGTCCTCATCGAGATCACGGCGCGGAGGCTCGCTGCGCACGGCTACAGGCTCGACTCGATGTCGGCGGACACCGCTCGCAACCTGCTGGGCGATCCGCTCTGGGAGCTGATCCGGCCCGGGCGCCCGTTTCCGGAGGACCGGCATGCGTCCGGGGTGCCGGAAGCGCAAATCGATGCGATCCTCGACGTTCTCGAGGCGTTGTGAACCGAGCACTCGCGCCGCGCGTCCGGGGCCTCGTCGCGTTGGTCGGCGCCGGCCTGATCGGCGCGCTCGCCGCCGGTCGTCCCGAGCTCGCGATCCTGGTGCTGCCGTTCGTGCTGCTGGTCGCCGCAGCTCTTTCGCAGACCGGCGAGCCCCGGCTGTCGGCGCGGCTGACGCTCGCGCGCGACAGGATCCTCGAAGGCGAGCCTGTTGAAGCCGAGCTCGAGCTGCGAAACGACGGGGAGCGCAGCGTCGAGCTCGAGCTCGAGTTGTCGGCGACGCCGCACCTGCTAGTCGAGCCGCGCGGACCGTTGCTGGTTCGCCTTGCCGCCGGCTCGGAGCGACGGATCGAGCTGTCGATAAGCGCTCGGCGCTGGGGCGCGCACCGGGTCGGCCCGGTCACATTCAGAGCGCGCGACCCGTTCGGTTTCGTCGTCTGGAGCGGCCGGATCGCATCGCCCGCCTCGCTGCGCGTGTTTCCGCATCAGCAGCGACTGCGCGAGCTGATCGCGCCGCTGCAGACGCAGCCGTTTCTCGGTACCCACGTCGCGCGCGCCCGGGGCGACGGGATCGAGTTCGCGGACGTGCGGCAGTTCACCCCGGGCGATCGCGTCCGCCAGGTCAATTGGCGGGTCACGGCGCGGCGCGGGGCGCTGCACGTGACCGAGCGCCACCCCGAGTACGCGAGCGATGTCGTACTGCTGCTCGACACGTTCGAGGAAGCGCGCGACGCCGCTGGGGGGACCCTCGACGATGCGGTACGCGCGACCGCATCGCTGGCGCAGGCGTTCCTCGCGCGCCGCGACCGGGTCGCGCTGGTGGATTTCGGCGGGACGCTGACGTGGCTGGAGCCGGCGTTCGGAACCAGGCAGCTGTACCGGATCATCGATTCGCTGCTAGCGAGCGACATCGCGTTCAGCTACGCGTGGCGCGGCGCGGCGAGCATCCCAGCTCGGGTCCTGCCGCCGGCAGCGCTGATCGTTGCGGTCACGCCCCTGCTCGACGAGCGTTCGCTGCACCTGTTGCTCGATCTCCGCAGCCGCGGCCGCGATCTGACGGTGATCGAGGTCTCGCCTCTGTCGCTTTTGCCCGCGGGCCCGTCGGATACAGATCGGCTCGCCCACCGTCTATGGCGGCTGGAACGCGAAGCCGTGCGGTCGCGGTTGCGAGCGCTCGGCATCGGGGTCGCGGTGTGGTCGGACGAGGTCCCGCTCGCGCCCGTGCTGGAGGAGGTGAGCGCATTCCGACGTTCGGCCCGGCCGATGGTGCACGCGTAGCGCTGGCCGTGACGGCAGTTGGGCTGGCTGGCGCGCTGACGGCGCTCGTCGCGGTCGATGCGGGCGACGCGCTCGGGCTCGCGCTGACGCTCGCGGGCCTGTCTGAGCTGGGCCTGGTGCTCGCAGTGGCGACCGGCTGGTCGCCAGGCGTGCCGGCAGCGCTCGCGCTGCTGGCAGCGGCGTTTCTGCTGCGACGGAATGACACGCTTGCGCTCGCGCCGCTGTTCGGTGGCGGGCTGTTGCTGGTCGGCGAACTCGCTCAGCAGTCGGTCGAATTGCGCGGCGTTGTACGGGTCGAGCGAGGCGTGGTCACGACCCGCGTCGCGCGCGTGCTCGGGATCGGTGCGCTGGGCGCTGCGGCAGGCGCGGCCGCGACGATCGCTGTCAGGTTCGCGCCGAGTCACGCGGTCGGGGTCACCGCGGTCGGGGCGCTCGCCATCGTCGGCGCGGTGGCGGCGGTCAGCCGGCTTGCGCGCCATGCTGACCGCTCTTAGCCGCGGCGTCGCGGGGATGGTTGCTCGCGTCGGCGCGGCGCCGATTGCTCCTAGTGTCGTTCGTACTCCGCCGCGGGCACCGCGACACTCTGTAGGCATTCGGCGACCACGTCGGCACCCGCGATCCGCTGCACCCAAAGCTCGGGCGACAGCAGGATGCGGTGCGCGAGCGCCGGGATTGCGATCTCCTTGACGTCGTCGGGCGTGACGTAGTCACGGCGGCGCAGAAGCGCGTGGGCACGCGACAGCTTGAGGAGCGCGAGCGTTCCGCGCGGGCTCGAGCCCACTTGCACGCTCGCGTGGGTCCGGGTCGCGGTGACCAGGTCGACGATGTAGCGGCCGACGCTTTCGGTGACCTCGACGTGCTCGACCGCGCGCTGCATCGCCAGCACGTCGTTGCGCTCGACGACGGTCGATAGCAGCAGCTCGTCGGTTTCGCGCGCGGCGCGTTGCGTGAGCATCTGAAGCTCGTCCTCGTGGGACGGATAGCCGACCGCCAGCCTCACCAGGAAGCGGTCGAGCTGCGCCTCCGGGAGCGGATAGGTGCCCTCGAACTCGATCGGGTTCTGGGTCGCCAGCACGAGGAACGGTGGTTCGAGCACCCGCGTGCGGTCATCACTGGTCACCTGGCGCTCCTGCATCGCCTCCAACAGCGCCGCCTGTGTCTTCGGCGGCGCGCGGTTGATCTCGTCGGTCAACAAGACGTTGGTGAAGATCGGCCCGGGCCGGAACTCGAACGCCGCAAGCCGCTGATCGAAGATCGAGCTGCCGGTGATGTCGGACGGCATCAGGTCGGGCGTGAACTGCACGCGTGCGAACTGCAGCCCGGTGACGGTCGCGAACGATCTCGCGATCAGCGTCTTGGCGAGTCCCGGGTTGTCCTCGATCAGAACATGCCCATCGGCGAGCAGCGACAGCAGCACCAGCTCAAGCACCCCGCGCTTGCCAACCACGGCGCGCTCGACCTCGTCGAGGATCCGCTCCGAGTAATCCGCCACCTCTTCGATCGCGAGTCGACCAGCCACGTCGCGCGCCACCTCAGTCCGGTCGGAAAACGCTCGTAGAAGCCATCAGCGCCAAACTGCGCGATCAAAGGCGAGCCTCATCGCCGACCGGGATCATATCTGTGACGGTAGGGTCAACCGATGGACGCTGTCGAGCTCGCGCCCGGGCTGTGGCGCTGGACGGCCCCACATCCGGACTGGGTCGCGGGCGCGGGTGCCGAGGGCCCCGACGACTGGGAGCAGCTCGTCGGGTCGATCCTCTACCGGCGCGGTCGCGACGCGGTATTCATCGATCCGCTGCTTCCGCCGGATGTCGACGGATTCTGGGCCTGGGCCGACCAGCGCGTCCGCGGCGCGCAGGTGTTTGTCCTGACGACGATCAGGTGGCACCGCAGGAGCCGCGACCAGGTCAGCGCCCGGTATCGAGCGTCGGTCTCGCGCGCGAAGGCCGACCTACCGCCGGGCGTCGAGTCGATCGCGCTGCGCGGGACGGGGGAGACGTTGTTCTGGCTGTCCGAGCCGCGGGCACTTGTCTGTGGCGATCGGATCCTCGGGGCGCCCAACGGAGGATTGAGATTGTGCCCGGAGTCGTGGATGAGGTCAGAGCGCCTTGACCTCGACGGGCTGCGGGACCTGCTGCGGCCGCTGGCCGAACTGCCGATCGAGCGCGTGCTCGTGTCCCACGGGGAGCCGATCCTGTGTGACGGCCGCCGGGCGTTGAACGAGCTGTTTTTTATGTCCCGGTAACAAGAATTATCATCCCGGGTCACGAAATCGTCCAAGAATCAGGCTCTGGCGTATGAGAGCCTTGGGAAGATGACTCGCGCTGAACGCACAGCGAACTTGCTTGGGGTCGTGGTCCCGTTCCTCGGTGTCCTGGCGGCGATCGTGCTGCTCTGGAACCGCGCGGTCGACGCCGCCGACATTGGAATCCTGATCGTCATGTACCTGCTGAGCGCGGTCGGGATAACGGTCGGGTTTCACCGGCTGTTGACCCACCGGGCGTTTCAAACCTACCCGTGGATCGAGCGGACCCTGGCCGTGCTCGGTTCGCTATCGGTCCAGGGTTCGGTGATGGACTGGGTGGCAGACCACCGCAAGCACCACGCCAACGCCGACCGCGAGGGCGATCCCCACAGCCCGCACGTCGGCCATGGCAGCGGCTTGTCCGGTCTCTGGCACGCCCACGTCGGCTGGCTGCTCGAGACTCAGGGCCAGGCCGACTGGAAGCGCTACGCGGGCGAGCTCTACGAGGACCCCGCGATGCGCAAGATCGGCCGGCGTTTCCCGGTGCTGGTGGTGCTGTCGCTGCTGGTGCCGACGCTGGCCGGCTACGTGCTCGACGGTTTCACGGTCGGCGGCGCAGTCCGAGGCCTGGTCTGGGGCGGCCTGGTGCGGATCTTCTTCGTCCACCACATCACGTGGTCGGTCAACTCGATCTGTCACTTCTTCGGCAGCCGGCGATTCGACGTCGAGGATCAGTCGACCAACGTCGGCTGGCTGGCGGTGCTGTCGCTCGGCGAGTCATGGCACCACAACCATCACGCGTTCCCGCGCTCCGCATACCACGGTCTCCGGTGGTGGGAGATCGACCTCTCGGGGCTGATTATCTCCGCGATGGAGCGAGTCGGGCTGGCGTGGCACGTGGTCCGGATCACGCCTGAGCGCCAGCGCGCCCGGGCCGTGGCCGGCGTCAGCGCTCAGTAGGGGAGCCCGCCGAGGACGGCTCGATGCCGTTCGCGCAGTCGGCGCACAGCCCGGAGATCACGAGCTCGGCGGCCTCGGACCTGAATCCCGTCTCGTCGGCGAGGCTCAGCAGCGGCGAGGCATCGAGGGAGACCTCGAGGTCGTCGACCCGCCCAAC
>CAVYGK010000020.1:0-49999 GCA_963768015.1 uncultured Solirubrobacterales bacterium | reverse complement strand
AACACCGTCGGGCACCACCAACTCAAGCGTGCGGACGAGCTGGCGGAAGGTCTTGCTGGCGGTGCCAGTGCGAACGCTGCGCGAACCGTCGAAGGTAAACAGCGGCTCGCCGCCGATGACCGCCCCATCGCGGTGTCGACGCTCCAGTTGCTCCTCAAGCAGCGCGGCGATCCGCGGTCCGTGCGGAACGAGACGGCTCTTGCCGAACTTGCCGGCGCGGACCACCAGCAGGTCACGCTCGGCGTCGACGTCGCCCAAGCTCAGTCCGCACGCTTCCCCGACGCGCAGCCCTAGCCCGTAGCACAGCGCAAACAGCGTCCGATAGGTCGCTCCTCGGTGCGGCGCGCGAGCGTCGTCCGCCAGCGCGCCGGCCGCGTCAAGCAGGCGTCGTGCCTGGAGCGGATCAAACAAGAACGGGATCCGCGCTGACGTGGCCCGCCGGCGGCGAGCGCGCAACGGCGAGGACGCGAGCAGCTGCTGGCTCACGGCCCAGTCCAGCAGACGCGCCAGCACGCCGAGCAGGAGCGTTAAAGTCCGCGGCCGTGCGCGGGGTCGTGACCACAGAAAATCATCCAGCAGCACGGGGGTGAGATCGTCCAGCCGCAGCGCAGCGTGGTCTGCGGCGTAGCGGACCAGCAGCCGCAGCTCCTCCCCCTCGGTTTGGTACTTCGCCCCAGGGCGCGCTTTGCGCAAGGAACTGCTCGACCGCCAACTCGATGGTCTCGCTGTTGCTCATGACAGCACCTGCTCGCCGTCGCCGCCGAGCACGACGCGGCGCAGCGGCTCGACGGCGACCTTGGCATAGATCTCCGTCGAACGCGGCGAGCGATGCCCGACGAAGTCGCCGATCGTCTTGAACGCGAAGTCGGCGTCCACGAGCCGCTGCACACACGTGTGCCTGAGCGTGTGCGACCCCGCCCGCGGAACGTCGATGCCCGCCTTGAGCAGGTAGCACCGCGCCCGGTCTGACACCGACGCCGCGCCGATCGGCTCGACCGGGGCGACCGCCCGAAAGAACACGCGCCGCTCGTCGGTCGGCGGGCGACCGTGGCGCAGGTACTCCACGAGCGCTTCCCCGACCGATGCTGACAGCGGAAACGCGGTCGAGTGCCCGGCCTTGCGTTCGGGCACCGCGAGGCGCTCGCGCTTCCAGTCGATGTCATCCAGCGTCAACGCCGCGACCTCACGAGCGCGCAGCCCGTAGGTCACCAACAACAACAGCATCGCCCAGTCGCGCTTGCCGCACGGCGTGCGGCGCTCCACACCGCCCAGCACCAGCCCGACCTGCTCCCACGAAATCGACCGCGGGATACTCGACAGCCGGTAGAACTGCGGGCGCTCGATCACGCCGCTCAGATCCCGTGGGATGAGCCGCTCGCGATGCGCGTAGCGCAAGAACACCCTGAGCACCCCACAGCCGTCGCGGATCGCCGCCGAGCCAAGCCCCGACGCGGCGCGCTGCGCGACAAACGCGGTCAGGATCGCGGGCGAGAGATCCGCAAGCCGCGGGACCCGATCCGTCTGAGATACGCCTCAAAACCGCAGCTGATGCTGATAGCTGTCGATCGACCGGGAACGCAGCCCCCGCTCGCAGCGCAGATACTCAAAGAACCCGGGCGCGACGCCGGCGAACGCGACATCACGACCCTTCCGGCCGCGGCCGACAAACCCGGGAAGCACCACCTCCAGCATCTGCTCGACCGGACCGCGCACCTCCCTGGCGACCTGGCGCCTGCCGTCACGCTCGCCACCGCGACGAGCGACCCGCGCGGCTACAAACCCCTCGACATGCCCGGGCAGATCCTCAACCCCACCAGCACCCCCAGCTCGCGCGAACTCGCCAAACGCGAGCACCAGCGGGACCCGAGTCAACACACACCGCGCCGCATAGCCGTGCTCGCCCAGCCAGGCGACGTAGCGCTCGACCTCGGGCGCGATCCACGACGCCCGGATCCGATCGACCGTCTGCGGCCTGACGAAGTACTCCTCCAACATTGGCAACTTCCTCTTGGTTGATGGTGAAGGAAGCACCCTCGCTGACCGCGCCGAACGTTATGTGGCCGGCAGCGACCACACGACGCCGCCAGCGCCCTGATCACAGGCCACGTCCAGCTACCGGCCACATAACCCAGTCGGGAACAGAACAACGGCAAGGGGGACGCGTACGCGTACTGCAAGGCGTGCCACCCCGGGGCGATCGAGCGGCGCTAGACGCCAGAGCGCGTGCTCGAGGCGATGCTCGTGTGGAAGCTCCGGCACGGCCGTCTGCCGTCTTCCTACGACTGGTCGAGCACGCACGCGCGCCAGCGCGGGAGAGGCGCTGCCGCGCTTGGACCACGGTTGTTGGCCGTCGGCGAGCGTCGTCACGGGCGTGTTCGGAAGCTGGGCCAACGCGCGCGCGGCCGCACACGGCGCCGCGACACGCGCGCCGGACATCGTCTGCGGCCGACGTGTTGTTCAGGGCGACCCGATACGGGCGGCGGGCCCCCCGGGTCCGAAGCGCTAGCAGGGATTCTGCGCCTCTCGTCCCGTACTTCACCTACATGAGCGTGCAGCGCAGTCGCGCAAGGACCATGCCGGTCGTCGCCGAGCTCGCCCCGAGGGGCGGTGCGGACCGAGGCCGCCCAGTGATCCGCCTTCCCAGCGACAATCAGCGGCACGATCCCGTTCTGGAAGAGCTTCCGGACGAGCTCTCGAATCGCCTCGTCGACCGGCTAGCGGAGCGACTTGTCGGGGAGCTTGCTGACCTGGCCGGCGGTCGTCGACGTGATCCTGCCCGCGTTCGCCGAGCAGGTGCTCGCCAGCCTGGAAGCGGGCGCCGCGCTGAGCCGCGATGTCGCGGCCCGCAGCACCGTCTACCTGCAGGCCCGCACCCACTACGGCGTCCTCGAGGCTGCCGTCCTCGAACCGATGCGCCCAGTCTGGGAGCGGGTCCTCGGCGCCGACGACCTCGCCGGGCTCGACCAGCTGTACGCGAGCGTCATCTGGATCCCCGACGGTGACCTCGAGCGGCTCGACGCCGCCGCCCGCACGTATCGCGAGATCGTCGGGGAGCCGGAGACCCCGCCTCGATCGGCCGGCGGTCAGGGCGAGCCCAACGCGTCCGACGACGACGGCGACGGCGCCGGCGCCGGCGAAGAGGAGCCCGGCGCACGCCGGGACAGAGGTCATAGCTCGCCGGGCTCGCTCGCCGACGCGCTCGGGCAGGCGATCGCCACCGCCCGCGACGGGCAACTCGAGCAGCTCGACCACGACATCGATATCGGCCAAGTGCTGCGAGACGCGGCCGCCGGAGGCCAAGGCGGGTCGAAGCTCGGGCGGGGGCGCGGCACCGGGCTTCCGACCGGGCGGATGCCCCACCGCGGTGTCGACCGCCCGCCGTGCCCGGACGAGGTGCAGCACGCTCGGCGCTACGCCAACCGGCTTCGCCGCGCGATGACCCCTGCCACCCGGCAGATCGACAAGCGCACCCCGGGCGGCCGATTCGACGGCCGCGCCTACGCGCGGGGCCGCGCGGAGCACACCGCCGGACGACCAGTCAGCACGCACCCCTGGCGGATCATCCGCCAGGTCACGGCGCCGACCCAGGAGCCGCACGTCGGGCTGATCATCGACACGTCGGGATCGATGGCCGTGTACGACTACGCACTCGGGCCGATCGCCTGGATCCTCACCGACGGCCTGCGCCAGATCGGCGGCCGCTGTGCGATCGCCCTGTTCGGCAACAGCGCCGAGCTGCTGTCCGACGGCAGCCGCCCGCTATCGCTCGTCCCGGGGATCCGGACCGGCGGCGGGACCGCGTTCGCCGGCGACGCGATCGAGCTCGTCTCAGACCGGCTCGCGATGACCGATCGCCGCCGTCCGCGATTCGTCTACGTCCTCTCCGACGGCGGCTGGTCCGACACGCGGGCGGGGGTCGAGCGAATCCGATGGCTCGCTGAGCTCGGCGTCCCAACGGTCCATCTGTCGATCGGGATCGCGCCCCTGTCGGTCGAGTGCGACCGGATCACCGTGATCACCGACCCCGCTCAAGCGCTCGACCACATCGCTGCCGACACGGTGGCCGCCCTAGCGGCCAGCCAACGCCCCCGCGCGGTCGCTGACCCAACCCTCTCCCGAAACGAAGCAATCTGAAGCAGACACCCAACCCGGCCCTGCTGCCACGCTCTGCCCTGTTCGACGTCACGATCGCCGACTCGCCGATCGACCGCCGGATCGAGCGCATCCCGCTGCAAGAGATCGAGCTCGCCGCCAACGCGCGACGCGACATGTCCAAGGAGGGGATCGAACGGCTCGCGGCGATGCTCTGCCGTACCGGCCAGCTGATCCCATGCATCGGCCACCGCCCGAGCACCGACGGGCCCGTGCTCATCTACGACGGCCAGCGCCGCTACCTCGCGGCGGAGGCCAGCCACGAGCTCGCCGGCGGCGAGGGTTACGAGGGACTGCAGCCGATCCGCAGCCTGATCGTGTTGCTGCTCGACCACGAGCCGAGCGGCGACGAGATCCGTCGCATCCAGGCGCAGGCCAACCAGCGCGAGCAGCTCAGCCTCGTTGACCAGCAGGAGCAGTTCCGCGACTGCTGGGCTGCGCGTGTCGGGCTGCGCGCGAATGATCGGATCGCCGCCGTGTGCGCCGACCTCGGGATCAGCGCGAAGCGCGCACACAACCTCCGCCGGCAGCTCACGCTCCCCGACGAGATCCGCGCCCGCGTCGCCGAGCGCCCCGCCGGTCAGGAGCTCTCGGTCACGATGGCCAACCGCCTCGCCGACATGCACGAGATCGCACCCCAGCTCACAGAGGCCGTTGCGAAGAGGATCGCGACGGACGATCTGCACGACAAAGCGCTCAAGGACATGGGCGCCTTCGTCCACCGAACCGTCGTCGAGGACGAGCACACCTACGCCGTTCGGATCGACGATGGCGCCCTCCTCGACGGCGCCGATGAGATCGACCACGCACGAAGCCACCTGGCAGCCGACGGGCAGCGGCAGATCGCGGGGCTTCTCGGCTGCGAGGCGGACAGGCTCGACCGCGAGCTCGACAGCCTCGCCGCACGGGCCCGGGCGCTGGCGCTCAAGCTCCGCATCACACGCGAGATCCGCGACCGTGCCCGCAATGGCCGATTCGCGTTTGTCCACGACCGCGGCCAGGACTTCGCTGCGGCGATCTGGGTCGTTGACCCCGCCTTCATGATCGATCTCGTCCACCAGGAACTCAAGGACGACACCTCCGCGCCGGCCCGGGAGGAGGCCTACTTCGCCGGCGCCCGCCTCGCCGACGACGAGTTGCGCGACGCCGCCGCCGCCGAGGAACAGCGCCGCGCGCAAGCACGCGCGCGCCACGTCGAGGCGACTCGTAGCAATCTCGGCCTCGGACACGACATCCGCGCCGGGTTGCTTCAACCCACCGAAGCCCAGCTGCACGCGCTTCGGCAGATCGTCTGCCGGCTGCTCGTCCGCCACTACGGCGAGCTGATCGCCTACGGCGCCGGCTGGACCGACCCCGAGCGGCAGCGCCCAGTCGGCGACAGCGGCCGGCACGAGCCGCGCCAGCTCGACACGATCATCGACGCCGAGCTCGAACGTGCGCTCGTCGACCCCGACCCGCTGCGCGGGATAGCGCAGCTCGCCGCTCGGTGGGCAGGCGCATTCGTGCTCGACCCGGCGGGCGTGACGCGCACCAAGGCGCTCGGCTCCGAGCGGATCGAGCGGAAGCTGCGCGACGCGCTGCCCGGCGGCGACGGCACGCTGCGCGCCGCCGTGTGGGAGTTCATGCGGCCGATGCTCTCGCCGGCGCTCGTCGAGCTCAACCGCGAGGCCTTCGTCGTCGACGACAGCCCAGAGACGACCGTCGACCTCGACGGCCACCGCGCGGCGTGCGACCTCGACGAGCTCGCCCTCGATGACGAGCCAGACGACGAGGCGGCGTAGGACCCCGGTGTCGCGTGCTGTCCTCCCGCCCCGGGCCCTTGGTCTCCGGGCGGGAGGATCGCGGCCCTGCGCACTTGTGTCCAACCCCTTTTTTGGGCCTGTTGGTCGATCCAGCACGTGAGGTACATGCGCCAGTTACGCCACGACCGCCGCAGCTGCGAAACCGTGCAACACGTTAGGTGGCGCTCACCCGGGCACGGTCGCGTTTTGTGGCGGAGCGGCGCGTGCGCACTTGTGGCGCTTTAGAGCTGTTTGTCGTGTGGCAGCTGCGCGGCGTCGAGCGCGGTGTCTGGTGGTTCGGGCGTGGTGAGGGCGTCCTTGAATCCGCGCATTCCGCTGCCCATCCCGCGCCCGAGCTCGGGTAGGCGTTTGGCGCCGAACACGAGCAGAAGTACAAGGAGTATGAGTAGTAGGTGGGTTGGGTTCTCAAGTCCGCTGAGCATGAGGTGGTTACCTTCCGTTGCGTGGTTTGGGTGGGTGGTCAGGCGTCGTAGTTGACGTTGACGGTCTGGCTGGTGGGGTGTGATTGGCAGGTGAGTACGTATCCGTCGTCGAGGTCGGCTTGGCTGAGCGCGTAGTTGTGGTCCATCTCGACGGTCCCTTCGAGTAGCTTCGCGCGGCAGGTTCCGCAGGCGCCGCCCATGCAGGCGTAGGGTGCGTCGGGGCGGGCCTTGAGCGCGGCTTCGAGGATCGAGTCACCGGAGGTCAGCTCGACGGTTTGCTGGCAGCCGGAGAGCGTGAGGGTGACGGTCGACGCTGGGTACTCGTTGACCGGTTCCCTGTGGTCTGTGTCATAGCCGAAGAACAGCTCGAGGTGGATGTGCTCGAGCTCGACGTGGTGCTCGAGCAACGTCTCGCGAACGAGCGTCGTTAGCTCGATCGGGCCGCACAGCAACCACTCATCGACCGTCTCTGGCGGGAACTCGCTCTCAAGCCAGCGCTTGAGCTTGTCGTGGTCGATTCGCCCGCATAGGTCGGGGGTGTGATGCGGGTCGCGGGAGAGCACGTGCAGGATCTCGAGCCGGTCTGAGTAGCGGGATTCGAGCTCGTCAAGCTCTGTCCGGAACATCGTCGAGTCCTTGGTGCGGTTTGCGTAGATCAGCGTGAACCGGCTGTCGGTCTCGAGCTGGAGCGTGGTCTGCATGATCGAGAGGATTGGGGTGATGCCGCTGCCGGCGATGATCGCGACGTAGTGTTTGTGGTGCAGCGGATCGAGCGGCGGACAGAACCGGCCGGTCGGGGTCATCACCTCGAGCACGTCGTCTGCCTTCAGCTGGTCGGCGACGAATGTGGAGAACGCGCCGCCGGGGATGTGCTTGACCGCGATCCGTAGCTGCGCCCGGTTCGCGGGTGCGCAGATCGAGTAGTTGCGCCTGACCCCCTGGCCGCCGAGGTCGGTCTTGACCGTCACATGCTGACCGGGCTCGAAACGGAATTGTTCGCGCAGCGCCTCGGCGATTGCGAAGGTGACCAGCGTGCCGTCGGCGGTGATCGGGTCAACTGACGCGACCGGGAGTCGGTGAAAGACGGCGTGCGGGGCGCTTGACCCGGTCGGCATCCGCACCGGCAGGATCTTCAGCAGCTTGCGGTTGAGCTGCTTCCACTCGCGGTACTCGTCCGGGTCAAGCGACTTGCCGAACGCGGTGGAGATCGCGGCGTCGCGCTCGAGGTAGGCGTCTTCGTTGCGCCGCCACGTCCTCAGGTAGCGGTAGAACGGCACCGATGGGTGCAAGTGGTGCACCAGGTGGTAGTTCTGGGAGAGCATCAGCGGCGTGAACAGCCATTCCAGCCCGACGCGGTTGCGGGTCGCGCGGTAGCGGTTCTCGCTCTGGGTGTCCTCGAGCCCATGGTGGGGCAGCCAGTCAAACCACCACGCGAGCACGATCAACGCGATCCGCTCCGGGATCAGATAGACGACCAGCAACAGCCAGAAGCTGCCGGTGATCAGCGTCGTCGCCACGACCGCGATCGAGATCGCGATCAGCGCCCCGGTCTCGAACACCTCGGCCCGGGGGCGGCGGTTGAGGTTGCGGGCGTAGAAGGCAAGGTAGGGCGCGTCCATCGCGGCAAAGCGCACTGGTAGCTGCCACCAGGGGGCGTGGCTGGCGAAATGATCGGGGTCATGCTCATCGTCGTTGGTGTGGCGGTGGTGCTCGATATGGATGAACCCCCATGCCGGGAACGCGATCAGCGGCGAGACGAACAGCATCGCCGCGCGGCCGAACACCCCGTTCACCCACCGCTTAGAGCTGATCGAGTAGTGCGACGCGTCATGCAGGACGGTGAACATCACGAAGATCGCGGCCGCGTTCAGAGCGATCGTCAGCGCCCGCGGCCCGTGGTGGCCGACCGCGGCCCAGCTAGAGGCGACGAACAGCACCAGCGCCGCGGTGAAGATGCCCACGATCGGCCATGAGAGCTTGGGGACCGTCTCGCCAGGATCAGGGAGCGCGTGGCGGGCCGGCGACGTGCGATCGATCGTCGCTCCAAGATCTTTAGCGGTGGTACTCATCGGGGTCTCCCAGCAGAGTGCTCTCGTGGTGCGCGCGTGGCTGACCCGTTACCAATCGTGCGCTCGGTGCTGGCGGCCGGGACGTGGCTGATCGCGTGCTCGGCGAGCGCGGTGATCGTGAGGCTCGGGTTCACACCGACATTGGCGGGGACCGCAGCGCCGTCGCAGACGAGCAGGTTCCGGTAACCGAACACCCGCTGGCGATCGTCGACCACGCCGCCCTCGGGGGTCGCGGCGATCACCGCGCCGCCGAGTATGTGCGCGGTCGTGGGGATGTTCGCGAGCGCCTCTGAGACGTTGCTCTGTGCGATCCCGTCGATCTGCCTGGCGAGCAGCTTGGCCGCCTGGTTGGCGATCGGAATGAACGTCTGATTCGGCCGCGCCGCGTCCTGCTCGGTCTGCAGGCGCACGCCTGTGCGCAGACGCCTGCGCCGGGCGCGGAGTGCGATCGCGTTGTCGCGAGTCTGCATCACCAGCAGCGTGATCGACCGTCGCGACCAGCCGAACGGCCACAGCGTCCCCGCGAACTGGAGGGGATGGCGGACGATCCCGGCCAGCCATCTGAGCGGCCGCGTGACCCGGGAGCCGTCATCGGTCAACAGCGTGTACAGAAACCGCAATGAATCGCCGCGCCCGCCGTTGGTTACGGTCTCGATGTGCGTGTGCGTGTGCGGGTCGGGAAAGATGCTCGACCCGATCGCCACGCCTCGCGAGAAGTCCGCGCCGCGGTCCTTGGCGGTCACAACCACGATCGCTTCGCTGTTGGTGCGCACCAGCTCGCCCAACCGGGAAGAGATCCCCGGCAGCGAGCCGCTCAAGCGGCAGCGGGCGAGCAGCTGGTTGGTGCCGAGCGCGCCCGCGGCCACGACCACACCACCGGCGCGCAGCGTCCGGCGTTCCTTGCGCACCCAAGCGCCCGACCGTTCGCTCGTGACCGCATATCCATCGCCGCCGTCGCTGGCGCCCAACGGCCGGATATCGACCACAGTACGCTCGGGCATCACCCGCACGCCCAGGTGCTCGGCGAACCACAGATAGTTCTTGACCAACGTGTTCTTCGCGCCGTGCGGGCAGCCGAGCATGCACCGCCCGCACCGCACGCAACCCGTGCGGTCAGGCCCGTCGCCGCCGAAGAACGGGTCTGGAACCGTCTCGCCGGGCTGGCCGAGGAACACGCCCACGCGCGTACGGCGGTAGCTATCTGCGACGCCGAGTCCGGCCGCGAGCCGCTTCAGTAACAGTCCGGGCTGGTCGTCGCGGTCATAGTCGACCACGCCGAGCATCCGTTGCGCCTGCGCGTAGTGAGGTGCGAGCGCCGACTCCCAATCCCGCAACTCCCGCCACTGCGGATCATCGAAGAACTCGCGCGGCGGGACGTACAGGGTGTTGGCGTACCCCAGGCTGCCGCCCCCCACCCCGCAGCCCGACGCGATCAGCACATCCTTGAACAGCGTCAGCCGCAGGATCCCCTTGCACCCGAGCTTCGGGATCCAGAAATAGCGGCGCGCGTCCCAGGTCGAGTCCGCGAACTCGTCGTCCGAGAAGCGCCGCCCGCATTCCAACACCCCGACCCGGTAGCCCTTCTCGCACAGTCGCAGCGCTGCCACGCTGCCTCCGAACCCCGACCCGATCACCAGCCAGTCGAAGTCGAAGCGATCTTCGCCGCTCATCGCCGCACCCTCGCCCGGGACCGCGGCACAGGGTGGCCGACCGCAGGATCGGGCGTCGGACGCCGCGCGGGCTCGAAGGTCCCGGGCGGCCACTGCGCAGCGGGCGACATCAGCGCACACTCGGCCTAGACGCTTACGCGGGGATCAAGGACGGGTTCCGGCCAAGGGCCGCGGCAACTTCGCGCGCCGCGCGCTCGCCAGCGCGCACCGCCCCGTCCATGGCGCCGACATTGATCGGGGCCGTCTCGGTGCCCGCCCAGTGGATCCGCTCGACCGGATCGGTGAGCGCCGATGTGTACATCGTGAGCAGCCCTGGCGGCACGGGGCTCTTGCAGCCGGCGATCCACGTTTCCCGTGACCAATCCTTCTCGACGTAATCGATCGGGTGCAGGGCCTGCTCGCCGAAGGTCGCCGCCAATGCCTCGAGCACAGCCGTGCGTCTGGCCCGATGATCGTTGCGCACTTGTGACGAGCCTCCGAACAGCACCGTCTGATTGGCCGTTCCAAAAAACGACAGCAGCACTCCCGGGCTGCCGTCCGGCGGCGAGTTGTCGGCGGTGTACAGCGCGGCCGGGAGATCGGTGATCGCCTGCCCGTTGAGGCCCTGGGCGCGCCAGAAAGGCTTCCGGTAGACCGCGAACGTCTTCCAGCCGCCACCGATCTGCCACATCTTCTGCAAGATGATGCGTTGCGTGGTCAGCGTCGGCGCGTAGCGGATCCGGTTTGCGTCCTGCGGGGTCATCGCGATGATCACGCGCCGCGCGGAGAACTCCTCGGTGCCGCTGCGCACCAGCACGTGCTTGCTGGTCGTCTGGTCGATGTGATCGACCGGTGTCCGCAGCGTCACGCGCGATCCCAGTCGACGGGCCATTCGGAGCGAGATCTCCTGCGAGCCGCCCACGAAACGCGAGTTCTGGGCGCCCCCCGAGGTGCCGATCAGGGCGGCGACCCCGCCCCCTGAGTGGATCGCGAACAGCGCGAACAACAACGAGGTGGTGTGCGGGTCCTGACCATTGATGATCGAAAACACGAGCGTGAACAGGGACCTCGCCTCCGTGGTGACCACATTCGCATCCAACCACTGGCCAAACGTCGTCGCGTCCCACTGCTCGGCGTTCGCTGCCTGCCACGGCGCGTCGAGCGGAACGGTGTTGGCCATCTGATCGAGCCGCGTCAGGGCTTGCGCGAGATCACTGAATGCCCCGGGGCTCAGGGGCGGGAGCGTGCCGGTGTGGGTCTGACGGTTACCTCGGTAGACGTAGACCGACTTGCCGGTGACGTAGGTGTCGAACATCCCGATCTTGAGCTCGTGCGCGAGCGCCTGCACCCGGTCCTGCCCGGGTCCTGTCCACTGGCCGCCTCCCTCGGTGATCTTTCCGCCAGGAAGCGGTAGGTTGACCGTGCGACCCCCGACCCGGTCGTTCGCCTCGAGCACCCGCACCGACAGATCCGAATGCCGGAGCAGACGGTAAGCGGCCGTCAGGCCAGAGATACCCCCACCAACGACGAGCACGTCAGCCGTGTCGCGAGGCGGGCGCCGCCCGTGGCGCCGCCCCGGCGACGCGGCCGCTGCCCGCGTCGCCAACGGACCCAGGGCAACGCCCGCGGCTCCGGCGACCGCCGAGCCCAAGACCTCACGGCGAGAGATCCCGCGGTTCGATTTCTGCCCACGCGTGGCTGGATCGGGCTTTTCCTCATGCACGTCTGCGCTCATCACATCACTCTCTTTCTCGTTATCGATCGTGAGATCGTCGGTCGCTACACAGCGCCCGCAGCCACACTGGCCTGCAGCGCCTCTGCGCCGGCCCGCGGGGTCGGATCACCTCAATGCGCCGGGATGCCGAGTTGCTGCTGCCAGAAGCCGCAGTGGTGGTCGGCGACGAACGATCCGGACGGCCTGACGGCCCCAGGCTTCAGCTCCTGGATGAGGTGTGTCCCGGATGCGCCGCCACTGCGGGTGGGCCTGCCGAAACGCGGCCATGACGGCAGGCCGGGAGCGTTCGGGTTGCCTGAGGCGATGAAGTGCGACCAGTAGCCGACCATCACCCTCGAGAGCCGCTGTTGGCTTGCGGTTAGCGGCGCGAGATCGTGGAACGGGAACAGGTAGTCGACCTCTGAGGCGTGGAATGCGCCCTGCGGGATGCTGGTGGGAGCGTCGAAGAACGGGGGTGCGTGCTGGTCGTCGAACTCGTAGGCGTACACCGGGACGCGAGTCGAATAGAGCAAGTCGTCGGCGTGGGCCGGGCACGAGTAGAGCGAGTCGGTCATCTCCGTGGCATAGGCAAGATCCGGCGAGGGGTAGGCGCCTGCGGGATATTCGGAGAGGATCGCGTCAGCGCTGCCGGGATCCGCCGCCTGGACGCGCGTTGCGTAGGTCGCCGGAGTCAGCGGACCGCCTCCGAGCAGGTCGACGTTCACGAATGTGCGGAAGCGATACTCGTCATGGGTGGTGCCGACCAGCACGGGAACGCGATTGATCCGGCCCTTCGCCCACGCCGCCGCCGGCGAGATCGGGAGCACGGCAGGGCCGGTGTTCACCCCCCAGGTCGCGGCCAGTTCGCCGGAGATCAACTTCGAAGCGGGTAGCGCGCGTAGGCAGTTCAGCTGTGTTGCCGCATCGCTGCAGCCGACCGAGGCGGCGAACGTCTGGCCGGCGGCCTCGGCCGTCCCCAGTGTCGAAATCGGCGCCGTGGCATTACTCCCGGACCCTCCTGCGGCGCAGGTCCCGCTCTCGAGGATCGCGCGCTCGAACAAGCCGCGCGCAGCGGGGGACGCGATCAGGTCGCAGCCCGCCCAGGCGCCGGCCGACTGCCCGCCGACGGTCACCTGGTTGGGGTTGCCGCCGAACGCCGCGATGTTCGCCCGCACCCAGCGCAGCGCCGCCACCTGATCCATCAGGCCATAGTCGCCCGAGGTGTGATCGGGGCTTTGCGCCGAAAGCGCCGGAAGCGCGAGGTAGCCGAGCGGGCCGAGACGATAGTTCACGGTCACGACCACCACCCCGCCCTCGACCGTCAGCTTTGAGCCGTTGTAGTCGCTCCCGGCGCCGTAGATGTTGTCCCCGCCGTGGAACCAGACGAATACCGGCCGCGGATGGGTGCGGCGAGCGGGTGTCCAGACATTCAGGTAGAGGCAGTTTTCCGAAGTGCTGCCGGTGAGATTTGACGCGCCTGGCAGGACCGCCTTTCCGCCCGGAAGCACCGTCAGCGGCAGCTGCGCGCAAGGACTGCCAGGCCGGGTGGCGTCGCGGATGCCCTTCCAATGCGCCGCGGGCTGGGGTGGACGCCATCGCAGACGCCCGACGGGCGGCGCCGCGTACGGGATGCCTTGAAAAACGCGGTACGCGCCGTGCACGACCCCGCGTACGGCGCCCGAACGAGCGTTGACGACATCGCGCGGGGGCTGCGCGATCGCGGACGCCGACAACGGTATCGCGAGGATCGCCACGGTCAGCCCCACGCTTCGGCCGACCCGCCGGATTCGAACTGCGCTCATACGTTCTCTCCTTAGGTTTGGCTGACCGATCTCGCTATCGCCAGCCCGTTGCGTCGAGCTCAGCGACGGTGAAATCGCTCAGGGCCGCCAGGTTCGCGCCCGGTGCGCCGTCTGCCTATGGCGAAGAACGGCATAACTGAGCGCATCCTTGCCGTAATCCGGCAAACCAGCGACCATATGCCGATGTGGAGGACACGCCTGGCCGAACGCCTGCTCGCCGATGCCGACGAGCTCGCGGCGAGCATCATCGACGCCGTCGCGCAGCAAGTGGACGCCCCGCAGCTGTTCAACCGGCCTGAGCAGGTCCAACAGGTGAAGCGGGCGACGGCTGGGCTCATCCAGGCACTCGCCGCGTGGATGGTCGACCCGCGGCAGGAGATCGCCGACGCAGAGGTGGCGTGGAGCCAGGCGACCGGCGACCTCACCGGCCGCAACGGGGTTCCGCTCGCCGACCTGCTCGCCGGCCACCGGATCGCGCTCGCACGCCTACAGGAGCTGCTGATCGCCCGCAGCGCGGGCTGGGCCGACACCGCGGAGGACGCCGCCGAGGGGTTGGCCCTGATGTCCACCTTCTCTGAGGCGCTCATCCCGCGAATGACCGCCGCTCACGCGGCCGGAGCCCGTCTCCGCGCGCAGACGCTCGAAGCGACGCGCCTGGCGGCTATCCGCACCGTCCTCGCCGGCGGACCGTTCGACGAGCCGCGCCTCGGGATCCGCGCCGCGCGCTCGCACCTCGGGGTGGCGGCAAGCGGTCCCGCCGCCGAGCGGCTCGGGGTCGTCCTGCGCGCGGCGGACGTCGGTGCCGTGCTCATTGCCGCCCCGATACCGCAGACGAGCTGGGCATGGTGCGACGGCGAACGCCTCCGGCTCGAGGCCCTCAACGGGCTAGGCGGATGGGTCGGCGTCGGCCAGCCGGCGGTCGGAATCCCCGGGTTCGTCGCCAGCCACCAGCAAGCGCTGCTCGCCCTCGAGGTCGCATTGCGCGGGCCCATTGGGACGGTCCGCTACGAGGACGTGGCCGTCCAGGCCCTCGTGTGGGGCGGGCCGGCCGCCGCCGAGCAGCTCGTCGCGCACGCACTCGGCGGCCTGGCCGGGCCCGGAGCACCTACCGGCAGAGTCCGTGAGACGCTCGGCGCCTGGCTGGAGTGCGCGTGCAGTGCGGTGGAGACGGCGCGGCGGCTGCATCTGTCGGAGCGCACCGTGCGCAACCACCTCCAGCGCGCCGCCGATCTCCGTGGCCGAGCGCTCGACGAAGACCTCCCCGCGCTCGCCACAGCACTGCGGATCGCCGACCAGTTGCCCGGCAAGGACTGACGTCGGTGCCGTCGGACAAGTAGGCGGGCACGCCGAGCGCCGCACACTCGCCGACAACAACACGGTCAGCCCGCTCCACCCACCCGTCCATCAACAGACCTGCGCACGGGCTCCGACCAAGGTCAGCATTCGCTGGGACGAGTTGCGCCCCAGACCGCACCCGCACAACACGAAGGCTCGAGGCGTGCCTCGGTGCTAGGAGCACGTCAGGTCGCACAACCGGCCTGACCGAAACGAGAGTGCCGCGTTATGCCATGCGAGCGGCGGCGCGTGGAGTCGGCGCGATGAATGCGCCGATGATCCACAGGAGCGGGAAGAAGAAACCGATCCAGAACAGCCAGTAATGCCCCTTGCGGAACGTACTCAGTCCGAAGTAGATCCAGCACGCTACGTACACGACGCCCAGAATGATCCAGAGAAACGTCATCGGTTCATGATCCCTTTCAAATGAATGCCGTGGCGCTTTTGGCCAGCCACGGCTAGGTTGGCTGCGATGCCGGATGGCAGGGGCGTACCCGGGTGTCGTGAACGGACCCGACACTTTCGGAGCCTGCTGTTCGCACCCTAGGCATCATCGGGGAACCACACGTCATCCGAATCGGGTGACGGTTTAGGCCGTGCCCGGTGCCGGGTGCGGCCCGGATATCCGGCCGTAGAGCTGCTTGCGTGATCATCCGCGCCAGCAAGCGTGCGGCTCGTCCGGACTCAACCCCCGAGTAGGACCTCTGCCCGAGCTTGGATGCCGCCGGTCGGTGCGCCGGGGGCGGCCATTCACCGCATTGCGAGCCCGCGCTTCGGCGCCCTCCCGAGGTGCAGGAGACCGGCCTGCCGGCGGCGAATACACGCGGGGTGAAGGGCTCACGGGAGCGCTATGGAGTGCTTCTCCTGGCGCTGACCGTCACGTTCTTCTTCGAGGGCGTGGCTCAGCCCGGGGATCTCCAGCGCGCGGTCGCGACCGTCCTTAGCGGTGCTTCGCTGATGCTTGCGTTGTACGCCGCCGGGCTTCCGAGTCGGCGCCTGAGGGTCGCGGCCGCGCTGACTCTCGCGATCGTCGCGGGCGTGGTGATCGCGTCGGTTGGCGGCAAGGGGGCGAGCGTTGCCGGCATCGTCGCCGTCGCCAACGGGTTGCTGGTCGCGTTGGCGCCTCCAGCGGTTGTGATCGGGATCCTTCGCAACGTCCGCGCGACCGGCGCGGTCACCGCCACGGTGGTCGCCGGGGCGCTCTGCTTCTACCTGCTGGTGGGTTTGTTCTTCGCCTACACATACATCGCCATCCAGAATCTCGGTGGGGCGCCGTTCTTCGCCAGCGGCGACGCCGCGACATCTGCGCGCTCGGTCTACTTTAGCTTCACGACCTTGACGACCGTCGGTTACGGTGACTTCACCGCCCGCACGAACCTAGGGCACACGATCGCGGTCAGCGAGGCGCTGCTCGGCCAGATCTACCTCGTTACCGTCGTCGCGGCGTTCGTCTCCCGGATGGTGCCACGCGGCGCTAATGCCAACTGATAACGCCCGCCGGAGCGCGCCAGAGACGGCGGCTTGAGCCCGCTCCGACATGTCCCGAGGAGAAGGTGCGGGGCCCTGTCGGCGGCCGTCGCGCGGTCAGCCGGTCAGTGACCGGCTACGTGGATGACGCCGACGCTGTCGAGGCCATCGAGCACGAGCTGGACGGCCAGCGCGGCCAACAGGATGCCGAAGATCTTCTCTGTGACGAGCATGCGGCTTTCGTCCAGATGCTCGCTGGCCCGGTTGGCCAGCCGGAATACGGCCACGTCGAGGGCGAGGACCAAAGCAAGGACGCCGAGGACCATTGCAAAGACTGCGACCGAGTCGGCCTCGGCTGAGAGGGTCACCAGGGCGACGATCCCGGCCGGGTTCAGGAGGTAGGGGACCGCGAGCGGGAACACAGCGATGCGCATCGGGTCGCGTCCTGTGATGGCCTCGCCGTCGCCGCTGTCGGCGCTTCCGAGGACCATCGTGATCGCGATCACGAACAGGATGATCCCCCCAGCGATCGAGAGCGACCCGGTCGAGAAGTGAAGCAGCCTGGATAGGAGCTCGCCGAGCCCGAGGAGGATCAGGGCAACGACAGCGGCGGTGCTTAGCATCTTGCGGACGACCTGGGCCTTGGTGGCGCCGTCGAGTGGTGCGGTGATCTCGACAAACGGCACCAGGGCGATCTTCGGCCCGATCCCGATCAGCAGCAGCAGGAAGGTGTCGATCACCAGGTAGATGTCGACCGACGTGTGCTTCATCGCCCCGGCCTGCCGCTTCTCACTGAGTGGCCTTCGGGGTTCCGCCGGGGGCGCCGCCAGGCGCGGCGGATGGGGGCTCCGGAGGCTGCGACGGCCCGGCGACCGCGGCATCTCCGGCCGGCGACGCGGCGGGCCCCGGCGCGGTGAGCCGCAAGGTGACCAGGTAGGAGACGACGACGCCGACGATGATCAGCGGCTCGTCCCCGAATCCGGCGTTGGCGGTTAGCAGCGTGGCGAGCACGATCGCCGCGAGCGGCAGCCGCAGCACCGCGGCGATCGCGGCGCCCATCCCGACCGCGACCGCCGGGGTCAAAGCAAATCCAGGCAGGCGCGCGGCCATGATCCCGCCGGCCGCCGCGAGGAACAGCGCCGGGAACACCGGACCGCCGCGGAAGCTCGCGAGCGACAGCATGTAAGCCAGGCCCTTCAACACGATCACCAAAGCAAGCGCGCCGAGCGACCACGTCCCGGCCTGCCTGAGCAGCCCGGGAAGCGCCTCCTGCCCGGAGAACAGCACCTCGTCGACGCTCTTGCCCGTCGCCCCGTGAAACGCGATCGCGAGCCCTGCGATCATCAGGCCGACGATCGGCAACAGGATCACGACCCGCCGCACGACCAGACGGTAGGTCGACAGCCCACCCTGCATGATCGGCCTGGCGACCACGGCCACCGCGATCGCCAGCGCGATCGTCCAGCCGAACTGGGCGATGTCGGGATGGCCGAAGTGGGGCAGCGGCAGCGGACCCAGCGCGTAGTCGCGGCTGCTGAGCCCCGTAAACGACCCCATGCCGAGCGAGACCAGCGTGCCGATCCCGGCGGCCAGCAGCCCCGGAAGCAGCACCAGCGGCAGCCGCGCCCCGCCGATCGCGGTCGCCTCGATCAGGATCACAGCCGCGATCAGCGGCGAGGCGAACACGAACGAAAGCGCGGCGAAGCTCCCGGCCCCCGCGATCACCGCCAAAACCGAGGGCTCTACCTCCCTTCGCGACAGGCGAATCGCCAGCACCGCCAAACCCGAACCGATCGCCAGCAGCGGCCCCTCGGGGCCAAGCACGACCCCGAAGCCGAGCCCGGCGACGCCCGCAAGGACCACCCCCGGCAGATTGATCTGGCTCGTGAGCCCGCCCGCGCCCAAACCCTTGGCCGGCACGTGCCCGCCGTCTCCCGGCAACAGCGTGATCGCCAGCGCGACGATCAAGGCGCCGACCGCGAGCACCGGAAGCGACCACCACAACGGCGCGCCCGACTCGTACCCGAGCGCGTGCGGAAGGTGCTTGAACAGCTCCTCCTGTATCTGAAAAACCGACTCCAGGTAGCACCAAGCCGCCAGCGAGACGATCACCCCGATCACCGCCGACACAACCAGCAAGCCGACGAACGGCCGGCTGCGCATCGTCTCGGCGGCCTGCGCCGCCGTCGGTTCTGCAGGAGCGGAAGCCTCGGCCATCGACGACATCGGTCCTGGCCGAACCTACGACGGCAACCGGACGGACCTTCTTAACAGCAGCGGGGGCCGCGCAAACAGGCCACGCTGCTCCTTATGTCCGGATCACGCAGCGGAAGCCGATGTGGCTGGTCGATGTGTCGACGGTTTCGGACTGTCGGGCGGCGGGGCGGAACCGGAGGCAATAGGTCGGCGCGCACAGGTGCGATCCGCCCCGGATCGCGCGGCGCTCGATCCCGTGCGGATCGCTTAGCGCGTGGTCGGGGCCGCAGCATTGGCGGCTCTGGCGCGGATCCTCGAAGCGGTCCTTGGTCCATTCCCAGACGTTGCCGCAGACGTCGTACAGGCCGTAGCCGTTGGGCGGGAACGCGCCGACGGGCGATGTGCGTTCGTAGCCGTCGTCGAGCGTGTTCTGCCACGGGAACTGGCCCTGCCACCAGTTGGCCATCATGCGCCCGCCGACCGTGATTTCGTCGCCCCACGCGAAGCGCTTGCGGTCCAGACCACCGCGCGCGGCGTATTCCCATTCGGTTTCGGTCGGGAGGTCCTTGCCGGCCCAGTGCGCGTACGCGAGCGCGTCCTCGTAGGCGACGTGCGTGACCGGGTGGCGGTGGCGGCCGCGAGTGCTCGAGCCTGGACCCTCGGGCGCCGTCCAGCACGCGCCGGGTACGTAGGCCCACCAGGCCCGGACGTCGTCGAGTCTCACGGGGCCGCCTGTGCGCTGAAAGACGAGCGACCCGGGCACGAGCAGGTCCGGGTCGGCGTCCGGGTACAGCGCCGCATCGGGCGGGCGCTCGGCGAGCGTGACGTACCCCGTGTCGGTCACGAAACGCCGGAACACGGCCACGGTCACCGGGTGGCGGTCGATCGCGAACGCCTCGACCGTGACCTCGCGGACTGGCTGCTCCTCGGGGTAGAACTCGTCGCTGCCCATCAAGAACGTCCCACCGGGCAGCGACGCCATCCCCTCCTGCCCCGCGACGCTATCTCGTGTCCGTGTACCTGACATGGACGCCCGCGATCGTGCCGTTGAACTTGAATGGCTTCTTGTCGTAATAGTCGGGTGATACCGGCGATCCGAGCGCGATGCCGATGTCGAGGCACTCGGTGGCGGTAAACGCGAGCGGTGCGCTGACGGGAACGGTCCCGTGGGCAACGGTCACGCCGTTTACCATCATCGTCACGTTCAGCGGGCCGCGGGGCGGCTGCTTGGGATCGACGAGGCTCGTGTCGATTTGGATCGTCGCCTCGCCGGTCGGGAGCGCTTGCTGGGCGCGGATCTTCGTTCGCTGGATCTCGAACAGGTTGTACTCGTAGCAGAGGATGCCGTTCTCCACGAAGCAGGTGAGACCGCCCGCGAACCCGCCCAGCTTGTACAGCACGCCGTTGGCGTCGGCGGGGATCACGGCGTCGATCGTGACGACGTTGGCCCGGGTGCCGAGTTTAGGGGCGGTGAACTCCGGCACGCGCACGGTGTCGCCGAAGAACGTCCACTCCGTGTAGGGCGGCGCCGGGACGTACTCCGGGTGATACAGCAGAATCCAGAACCCTCCGCCGATCGGCAGCGCGTTGTTCTTCGTCGCTTCGATCAGCCAGAGGTCCTTCATCTGCGCCAGCTTCTCGGGCAGCTCCGCCGCGAGGTCGTTGGCCTGGCTCCAGTCCTCGTCCAGGTTGTAGAGCTCCCACGTGTCCTTGTCGGGCGTCCACTCAAAGATGCCGGGCGGCACTCCCGTGACCCACGGGACGCGCGGGCCGAAGGTGGAGGCCATCCAACCCTTGTGATAGATGCCGCGGCTACCGAGCGTCTCGAAGTACTGCGTCTCCAAGCGGCCTTCAGCGGTTGGGTCATCGAACGTGTAGGCCAGGCTCACCCCGTCGATCGAGTCCTGGGCGACGCCGTTGACCTCCCGCGGCGGCGTGATCCCGAGAACCTCGTAGATCGTCGGCACGATGTCGTTGACGTGATGAAACTGGGCGCGCGGCGTCGCATCGGCCTTGATCTTGGCCGGCCAGCGGACGCCCATCGGGTTGCGCGTCGCCCCGAGGTACCCCGGGATGCTCATCGTCCCCTTGTACGGAGTCGCGCCGGCCCACGCCCACCCCGAGTGGTAGATCGGGTCGGTCTTGGGCCCGCCGAGAGCGTCGAGGCCGCCGATCTCCTCCAGCGCCGCGAGTTGCTGCTCGATCGTGGTCGGGATGCCGTTGTGGGCGGTCAGCTCGCTGATCGTGCCGTTCTGACCCTGCGCCGATGGACCGTCGTCGCCCCAAATGTAGAAGACCAGCGTGTTCTCGCCGTAGAGCCCGTCGAGCTCGTCGACGATCCGCCCGATCTGAGCGTCACAGTGCTCACCGAACCCGGCCAGCACCTCCATCAGGCGCGCCTGGAACGGTTTCTCGTTCTCGGGGATGCTGTCCCACGACGGCATCTGCTCGTGCGCAGGCGTGAGCTGCGCCTCGGCAGGAATCCAACCTTTCTCCTTGGCGCGCTCGAACACGCGCTCACGGTAGGCATCCCAACCATCGTCGAACTTGCCCTTGTACCTGTCAGCCCATTCCCTCGGCGCGTGGTGCGGGCCGTGCAGAGCGGCGGCGGCCCAGTACATGAACAGCGGCTTGTCGGGCTGGTAAGTCTTTTGCCGGCGGATCCAGGCGATCGCGTCATCCGCCAGATCCTCCTCGAGGTGATAGCCCTCCTCCGGGGTCTTAGGCGGCGCGACATAGTCCAGGTTTCGAACCAGCGTCGGCTCCCAGCTCGACGTCTCCGCTCCGAGGAATCCGTAGAAGTACTCGAAGCCGAGGCTCGTGGGCCAGTTCTCGAACGGGCCGGCCGGGCCGGCCTCCTCCGCTGGCGTGTTATGCCACTTGCCCCACGCACCCGTGGCGTAGCCGTAATCCTTCAGAACGTCTGCCACGAGTGCGCTGCTCTTGGGAATCCGCCCGTAATAGCCTTCCCAGTCATTCGCAAACTCGGTGATGATCCCGAACCCCACCCGATGATGATTGCGCCCGGTCAGCAGTGACGCACGCGTCGGCGAGCACAGCGCCGTGGTGTGAAACCGGTTGTACGCGATCCCTTCGCCGACGATGCGATCCATCGTCGGCGTGTTGATCTCGCCGCCAAACGTCGACGGCTGGCCGGGGCCCCCGTCGTCGATCATCACGATCAGAATGTTCGGAGCATCGTCCGGAACGCGGCGCGGCGTTTCGCGCGGCTCATAGACCGACTCCTGCATCGTGCGGCCGGCAACGCTCGCCGACGGCGTCGGCGAAAACGGAAGCGAGCTCCCGTCCTCCGTCCCAGTCCTCGAATCAGACAATGTGGCTCCTTTCTCGACCGATCGGTACCCGGTACAGCTACCGAAGCCTGATCTGCAACCAACGGCGCCGCATCCCCCCGATCGGGTGACGGCGCCCGCGGCGCAGCACGCGACCCCGAGGACCAAGGGACTTCCCCCTGTAGGCCGAGCGGGAGTCTCGTGTTCTTGGCGCGACGGCACCACTTCCCACGAAGCAGCCTGAGTGCAACAAATGCGGAGCACGACTGATCGCCTGCAGCGCCGGACCCGCGTGCCGACCTCAACGGAAACGCCAAGCCAGCGAGGTAGCGTGGCCGGGCGTGACGGGCAAGGCGTCAATCGCGAGAACGGATCGGGTTCTCGAGCGTCGCCGGGCGGTCGCCTTGGCGCGCCATTACCGCGAGTACGAAGGCCTCTCGATCAGGCAGATCGCCGATCGCCTCGGTCGCTCGCCGGCGACGGTCAAGGCGTACTTCTACGACCCGACCGGGGAGAAGGCGCGGGCGGTCAAGGCCCGCTACCAGGGGGTGTGCCGCGGCTGCGGCGCGTACACGCAGCCCCGCAACGGCAAGGGGGATGCCTACGCGTACTGCAAGGCCTGCCACCCCGGCGCGATCGAGGGGAAGTGGACCCGCGAGCGACTGCTCGAGGCGACGCGCGTGTGGCGCGAGCTCCGCTGCCAGCTTCCGACGTCGTACGACTGGGCACCGAAAAGCAGGCTTGCGGGTCCACGGCGTGCGCGCCGCGTGACTATCGGCTCGCGGCCGTGTCCCCCGGACTCTCGCGCCGCGGAGGATCCATACTCTCGGCCCGATGACGCCGCACTCTTTCGATACCTTCTTCGCCGCGTCTGCCGGCGTCGCCGGGGCACTGATCGGGTTGCTGTTTGTTGCGATCTCAGTTGCACGAGAGCGACTGACATCGGAGAACGCCGATCAGGCGCACCGGGTGCGTGCGTCGGCCGCCTTCACATCGTTTGGCAACGCACTAGCGGTCGCGCTGTTCGGCCTGGTTCCCGGGATAGGGTTGCGCGGCCCGGCGTTCGTCGTCGGTCTTCTAGGACTGCTGTTCGTTGCCGGATCATTGCTGTCGCTCTTCCGGGTTCGTAAGTCCCATCCCGTCCCGCCCCGAGACGTCCTGTTCCTGGCTGGCCTTGTCGCAGTATTCGTTCTTCAGCTCTACTTCGCGCTGCGGCTCATCTCCACAGCCGCTGACGTGGGGGCGGCGAGGGGGATCGCGGTGCTCGTAGTCGTCTGCTTCTTCATCGGGATCGCGCGTTCTTGGGAGCTCGTCGGAGGACCGTCGATTGGCTTCGGCCATGAGCTGATGGCGATCCTGCGAGCCCGACGGCAGGACCGTGAAGCGCAGATGCCCACGAGCGTTACATCTGTGGAGAACGTCGACGAGCGGTAGTCCGGTCAAGAGCCGTGCTATGCCCCGTTCGGCGCTTACCGGTGGGCGTCTTCTCCGAAGCCGCCGTCATTGATGACGATGACGCCGCGCCGCAGGGGCGGATCGCTCGACTGGAGGACCTGCCCGGCTGCGGGACCGTCGTTGAGGACGCCGTTCATTGCGGCCGCAATGTGGTCCGGCGTGACTTGCTCCGGGGCGACCTCTCAAAGATGAACACGAGCCATCCAACGGGTATGAGCCGTCAGCAGGTGATGAAGCGGTCGAGCACGGCGCCGGCGGGCACTGCGCCCGGGGTAATGGCCGGCGGTCGCGAATCCGGCCGCGAACGGGGCGGATCGCCCTAAACGTCGAGCCGATGACACCCGGTTCGCCTGCGACCCCGACGCAAGACCGTGATGTTTGGCGTACGCCTACTGGCTCCTCGACTCTGGCGCGCTCGGCACGTCGGCTCGTTGGTTGGTTTCTTGTCGTTATCGAGTCACGGCAGCCGGTAGTCGCGTTTGATACGCGGCGCCGGAGGATCCGATGAAGACGCGGCCACCGGGGGTCGCTGCTGCGTGGTCAGGCTATCCGGACGCTCTCGGCAGCAGCGTCTGTCTCGGCTCCAGTGTCTGTCCGGAGGACCCGCGCGAAGCGCACGACGCGGGCAAGGACCATGCCGATCGCGAGCAGAATCAGTCCGTCGGTGAGGCCATCGACGGTGATGCGATTCGTAAACAGCCATTTGCCCAGAGCGTGGTTGTACCAGTGGTTCGCACCGTAGGTGAACATCAGTCGCGCGCCGATCACGATGATCCAGAACGCCGCGTACCCCGCTCCGGCGACGCTGATCAGCTTCTTGGTGGTCGGATCTCTCCGGATCGTCATCAGCAGGAGCGATCCCAGAGCACCGAGCGCCAAGCCGACCACGAGCCCGACCAATTCAAGGGCGAGACCTCTCCCCGACGTCTGCGGACTCTTGACGAAGATCGCCACGGCGACGATCGCCACGACCACCGGGCGTAAGACTCGCCGCCAGGTGATCTCCTTCGTTCCAAGATCAGCCCATAGGACGGCACCCAGGACGGCAAGGTTCACGATCAAAACGTCCGCTGGCATCGGGTCACCTCGAGATTGGTCTCACTTGGCGCCGGTCACCTCGGTCCTGAAGAGCTGGCTCGGGACCTCGGGCTCACGCTCGCTCCGCGCTCTATAGGAACTGTCTCATCGCCGTCGCCCACGGTCAACGACAGCTAGCAGCACGCTCGCTGGGCAAGATCGGCAAAGATACATCACCGCAGATCGATCTGCAACGATGGGTATCCTCGCTCCGTGCAGACGCATCAGCTCTACCAGCTCGGGCGGACCATGATCGACGCGGCCCAGCGCGCTCAGGGCGCGACCGAGACGGGCATGTCACCGAGTGAGTTCCTGGTTCTGCGGGACTTGTTTCTCAACGGCCCGAGCTCGATCAGCGAGGTCGTCGCGCGCACCGATCTCGCGCAGAGCCGCGTCTCGATCTGCATCCAGAACCACGTCAGGCGTGGCTGGGTCACGACCGGCACCGACGCAGCGGACGGACGCAAGACGATCGCCCGGGTCACCGACCGCGTCAAGACCGAAGGAATGAAGCGCCGCAACCGCAGCGCTGAGGACGCGCTCGCCCCGCTGCTCGCCGGCGCTTCGGCCAAGGAGCGCGCCGCGATCGGCACCGCACTCGAGCGCCTCTACGAGCTAGCGGTCGATGCCCGAGACGAGACGCTCAAGCCCGAGCACCTGGGGACCTCCGGTCAATCCCCAGCGCAGCGTCTACGCGGGTCCGTCTGATGACCTCGGTCGACGACGTCCGCGTGGACAACCCCCTGTAGGCACGGCGAGATCGTCAGCGACGGGGACAAGCTCGAGCTGGTCTGGCTCTAGCTTCGTCGCGCTCGCCCACCGGGCTGTCGGATCGCCGCGAGCACTCGCTCAACGGCGTCGAGTGGACGGGCTCTCAGCTTGTCTTGAGTCCCGGACCGGGGACTGATTCGAGCTCGTTAGGGTCTAGGACATCGGTGCCCTGCGGCACGAAGGCGGCGATGACGGGGCGCTTGTCGGCCTTGCGGCGGGTGATCCGGGGCGGCTTTTCGCTTAGGTACTTGTCGCCCCACTGGCGCAGGCCGGCGAGCGTGACCGCGAGGTCGCGGCCCTTGGGTGTGAGCCGGTATTCGTAGCGCTCGGGGCGCTCGCTGTAGCGGACGCGCTCGAGGATGCCCTCCTCGACGAGCCGGTTGAGCCGGTCGGTGAGGACGTTGCGGGCGATCCCGAGGCTGTCCTGGAACTGGTCGAAGCGACGCAGCCCGAGGAACGCGTCGCGGATGATCAGAAGCGTCCAGCGCTCCCCGACGATCTCCAGCGCGCGCGCGATCGAGCAGTCCTGTCCCTCGTAGTCGTTTCGCAGCATTTTGTGATCGTAGCACGAATGAGTTGCATCACGAAACTGAGTATGCTACCGTCCCCCGATAGTTTCTTCACGCAACTCACATGGAGGCAGTGCGATGCCGGCCGTCAACGCCCAAACCGATGTCACCTCCCGACCGCGGCTGCACGTGGCGCATCGCCGCCGCGGCGCCTCTCCCGAGTTGGTGCTGGCGATCGTTTGCGCGGGCGTCGTGCTCGCCGCGCTCGACCTGTTCATCGTTAACGTGGCCCTGCCGCAGATCGGCCGGGACTTTCGTCTCCGCGGGGGCGGTCTTGGGGACCTGTCGTGGGTGCTGAACGGATACGCGATCGTCTACGCCGCGTTCCTGGTGCTGTTCGGCCGGCTGGCGGAGCGCTATCGCCGCGAGCGCGGGTTCATGCTGGGCGTCGCGGTGTTCACCGCGGCTTCGGCGGCGTGTGGGGTGGCGACGAGTTTGCCGATGCTGATCGCGTTCCGGGTCGTGCAGGCCGCCGGCGCCGCGCTGCTGACGCCGACCTCGCTGGGGCTGATCCTCGCGAGCTTCCCGTCCGAGCGCCGCCAGGGCGCGGTCCGGACGTGGACGGCGATCGGGGGCTTGGCGGCGACGCTCGGCCCGGTGATTGGTGGCCTGCTGGTTGTGGCGAGCTGGCGCTGGGTGTTCTTCGTTAACGTGCCGGTCGGGCTGCTGGCGCTGGCCATCGGTTGGCGGCGCCTGCCGCGCGTCCTGGGCGCACCGGTATCCGCGCCTGACGCGACTGCGGCGTTTCTGGTGACCGGCGGCGTCGCAGCGCTCGTCCTCGGCCTGGTCAAGGGCAGCACGTGGGGCTGGGGTGACGGCAGGACCGTCGCGGCGCTCGCTGCGGGAGTTGTCCTGCTCGCGCTGTTCGCCCTGCACACCGCGCGGGCTCGCAATCCCCTGATCGACCCGGGGCTGTTCCGGGTGCGTGCGTTCACCGGCACGTCGATCGTGGCCGTGTTCTTCTCCGCCTCGTTCGGCGCGATGCTCCTCTCCCGGGTGCTGTGGGCCCAGGATGTCTGGCATTGGTCGGCGCTGACGACCGGACTGGCGATCGCCCCCGGCCCGATCATGGTGCCGCTGGTGTCGTTCCTCCTCGCCGGTCGGCTCACTGCCCGCTTCGGACCCGGGCCCGTCATCGCGTCGGGCTCGGCCACGTTCGCCGCCGGAGTAGCGTGGTGGGCCGCGACCGTCGGCCTGCACGCCGACTACGTCGGGGAGATGCTCGGCGGGATGTTGCTGACTGGCATCGGAGTCGGTCTGACCCTCCCGACGCTGATGGCGACAGGCACCGCCACGCTGCCGCCCCACGCGCTTGCGACCGGCTCCGCGGTCATCAACATGTTCCGCCAGATCGGACTCGCGATCGGCGTCGCCGTCCTGATTGCCGTCCTCGGCTCGCCGAACTCACCCGGCCAGCTACTCGACGTCTACAGGCGCGGGTGGATCGTCACGGCAGCGATCTCGCTGGCCGGCGCCGCGTTCGGTCTGGCACTGATCGAACGCCGCCGCCGTGCCACCCCGATCCGTAGCGAGAGCCGCGTCACGAGCGTGGCGGCCGCCGCCTCAAGCGAGAGCTTCTAAACAAACGAGCAAGCCATGAACGCGACACAACGACAGAAACCCGCAGTGGACGAACTGCTAGCCGTCTATCCCGCCGCCACTCGCGGCACCCGGACCAAGCTCGTGTCCTGGCATGACCCCGCGAAGCTGCAAGCCGGCGCCGCCGGCCGGTCCGGACGCGAGTTCCTTCAGGCGATCATCGCCGGCGAGCTCCCGCCACCACCGATGGCAGCACTCGTCGGCGCCGAGCTGCTCGCGGTCGGCGATGGCGAGGCGCTGTTCTTCTGCACCCCCGATGAGTCCACCTATAACCCGATGGGCATCGTCCACGGCGGACTCCTGTGCACACTGCTCGACACCGCCGCCGGATGCGCCGTGCACAGTCTGCTCCCCGCCGGCGCCGGGTTCTCCTCGATCGAGCTGAAGGTCAGCTTCCTAGCACCGCTACAGGCCAGCGACCGGATCGAGGTCCGCGGGCGCGTCCTCCGGATCGGCGGTCGCGTCGCGTTCGCCGAAGCGCACGCACGCGACGAGCGCGGCCAGCTCGTCGGCCACGCCACGACCACGCTCGCGATAAGCCGTCCTTGACCCACTACAGAGCAAACGGAGGCCACGACATGTCCACCACCACACCAGCCGGCACAATAATCGAGGGAGCCACTGCCCTGGTCACCGGCGGCAACCGCGGCTTCGGCCGCGCGATCGTCGACGAGCTCCTCGACCGTGGAGCAGCCAGGGTGTACGCCACCTCGCGCTCAGCGCAACCGCAACGGGACGACGACCGGATCGTTCCACTGATGCTCGACGTCGCCGACGACACCTCTGTGGCCGCGGCAGCGCAGTCGGCGACCGATGTCTCGATCCTCGTCAACAACGCCGGCATCTCACTGGCCACACCGGTACTCGAGGCGCCACTGTCCGACATCCGCGACGAGCTCGAGACCAATCTCTTCGGGATCATCCGCGTCGCGCGGGCGTTCGCGCCAGTCCTGGCTGACCATCCTCAGAGCTCGATGGTCAATGTGCTCTCCGCGTTGTCGTGGCTTTCGTTCGGCCGAGGCTATGAGATCTCCAAGTCCGCAGCGTGGTCGGCGACCAACGCGCTGCGCGTCGCGCTGCGCCACCAGGGCACGATCGTGACCGCGCTGCACGTCGGCTACATGGACACCGACATGACCGCCCGCGTCGACGCGCCCAAGGCCGACCCACGCGACATCGCCCGCCAGACCGCGGACGCGATCATCGCCGGTGACTACGAGATCCTGGCCGACAACACAACGCGCGCCGTCAAGTCACAACTCTCAAACGACGTCACTGCCCTCTACGCGCAGCTCGCTGCCGCATGACTTGCCTGGATACGGGCACTCACAGCGGCGATGGCTGGACGGTCCTGGACACCGCCTGCTACGCCGGCAAGCCGGGCGTGTACGACATCGGCGCACCCTCGGGGTCACAACCAACAGGACATTGCTCGTGATTCTGCGCGCCCCCGAGCGCTGGGCTCCAGACGACGCGCTACCAGAAAACGCCGCGATCGTACCTCGCCGCGGTCGCGTGCTCGTGCAGTTCGCCGACGGCTCGACCGGCTTGCACGACGCCGATACACCGACCCTGCCGAGCACGCGGCCACCGACGGCGGTCGTCAACGTCGACACCGAGCTCGCCGAGTTACTCGTCACCACCGCAATCTGATCCGGCAGCCCACAGTGGTCGCCCAGAAACGCGTCACCGAGCTGCGAGACCCTGACCTGCTTTGGTAACGCGCGGTTAGGAGGTCCAGTCGGTGCGCCGCCAGTTGGGTGCCGACCTCGACAGAAACGCCAATTGAGCGGGGTAGCGTGGCGCGGCGTGACGGGCAAGGCGTCAACCGCGGGAACGGGTCGGGCTCTCGAGCGTCGCCGGGCAGTCGCCCTGGCGCACCATTACCGCGAGTTCGAGGGCCTCTCGATCAGCCAGATCGCCGGCCGTCTCGGCCGCTCGCCGCCGACGATCAAGGCCTACTTCTACGACCCGACCGGGGAGAAGGCGCGCGCGATCAAGGCCCGCTATGTGGGCGTCTGCCGGGGCTGCGGTGCGTACACCCAGCCGCGGAACGGCAAGGGTGACGCCTACGCCTATTGCAAGGGGTGCCATCCGGGTGCGATCGAGCGTCGGTGGACTCGGGAGCGCGTGCTCGACGCCATGCTGCGCTGGAGCACCCGCTACGGTCCGCTGCCGTCGTCGTACGACTGGTCGCGCACGCACGCGCGCCGCCGTGGCGGCGAGCCGCTCGAGCGACTAGGCACAGGCGACTGGCCTTCCGCCGGCGTGGTGACCGCGGTGTACGGGAGCTGGAAGGCGGCACGGGCTGCGGCCGCGAAGCACATCGTCCAGGCTGGCGACGACAGTCGACGGTCGCAGGAGCGTCGTTCCTGACGACACACGGCCAGCTAGGTGGGAGGTCATCGCCGATCGCCAATTGCGCACGACTGGGCAGGAAGCGGCTGCGCCAGCTCGGGATTCAGGGCCGGAAACGTTGTACCTAACAGGCAGTGCTTTCCAGCGGCGATTGAAACGGAGCGCGGTGTCGTGACGACCCAGATCGGTGAGCTCGGTCGGGCGCAGCTTCGGATGCGGGCCATAGCGTCGGTCTCGGACCGTGCGGCCGTCACGACCGTGGAGCCGGTTCCGAGGATCGCGCTGACGCAGCAGGAGGCGTGCGCCTCGCTCGGCTGCAGTGAGCTGTACTTCATGGAGCAGGTCTGTCCACATCTTCGGGTTGCGCGATCGGATGGCAAGCGGGCGTCGGTGAAGCAGGGCTCGATAACTGGGAGCCCGACCTTGTCGGCAAACCTTGTCCGTATGCGGCCGGCACTCGCGCAATCGGTCGATCCTCCCAGCGGACTTCACCAGCGCTGATGCTCGCCTTATCGTTTGGCGACCGAGGAGGTTTCCGGGGTGCCTAGGCGTTCTCGGGATCGTCCTATCGAGCCGGTGCCGCGCCGCCTGCTCACGAGGGCGGAGGCGGCCGCGTCGCTGGGAATGAGCGTGGCGCACTTCGAGCGCTACGTGCAGCCGTTCGTGAAGGTTGTGCCGTGCGGCCAATTGCTGCTGATCGAGCCTGGCTCGCTCGATCGCTGGGTAACTGAGCACGCTCGCTTCGCCAGCGCCGTCGCGTGAGCACCATTCCACGCGGGAGGAGCTTGCTCCGGAGCCGCCCGCGCGGGATCATCGGCTGTGCGGCTCGGGCATGACGACGACTTGTCCAGCTAACCGCCCAGCAACTCGATGCCTGACCAATACCGCAAGACTCGCACCACCGGCCTCTATGTCCGCCACAGCCGGAGCTGCCCGGCTTACGACGATGACGCGCGGCGGTGCCGATGCGAGCCGTCGTACCGCACGCGACGCTGGATCGATGGCAAGGCTCGATGGAGCCCGGTGTTCAAGGATCGCGCCTCGGCGGTCAGCTGGGACGGGCACGAAGCTAGAGCTGAGCGGTCGGTGCGGACGAGCCGGCGCGACGGGCCGACCTTCGGAGATGTCGCGACGGAGTGGTGGGCGCTTGTGGAGGCCGGTACCTATGCACGGCGCCGCGGTCGCAGCAGGCAGCTGTCGGAAACGACGATCGCCGACTACCGAGGCGTCCTGTTCGGCGGCGCGGGTGGGCGCGACACAAAAGCCGCTGCTCGATCACTGGCGCTGATCGATCGGTGCGGGCGGCGGCCGATCGCGGCGCTCGAGGATTCCTATTGGCAGTCGATCATCGACGAGCTCGTCCGAGACGGCAAGTCGCACTCGCGGATCGCCACTTACCTTGCGGTGATCCGGCACATCTACGCGTACGCGAGGCGTCCGAATCTGAGGGTTGTCACGAACGACCCGACGCGCGAGCTCGAGATGCCTGCGAACGACGGGAAGGTGCGGGAGCGGGTCGCGACCGCCGATGAGGCGGCGAAGCTGATCGAGGCGCTTCCGGTGAGCGACAGTGCCGGAGCGCTGAGCTGGGAGTCCGTTACTGAAATCCGGGCGTCAAGGCAGAGCGCCGTTGCGCTCGGACGGCGCTTCGGCGTGAGCGACGCGCTCGTCGGCAAAGTCAGGCGCGGGGAGCTCTACAAGACACCTGATGGCCGGCGCTCGCGCGAGACCGGCGACCGAGCCGGCTGGGGCCTCGCGTTCTACACCGGCATGCGCCGCAGCGAGATCGGCCGGGCGCAGTGGCCTCATGTGTTCTGGGAGGCCGACGAGATCATGGTCGCCAAGTCGAAGAGCGACGCAGGCGAAGGGCGGCGCGTCCCGATGGTCGGTCCGCTGAAGAAGATCCTGCGTGAGGAGTGGATGCGCGTGGGCCGTCCAGAGACTGGGCGGATCGTCAAGCGCTCGGTGCTGTCGGGCAAGTGGCAGGCCCGCGCGGACGCCGCCTGGGAGCGAGCCGGGCTCGCCCGCGTGACGCTGCACGAGGCCCGCCACACGTACGCCAGCTTCTTGATGGCGGCCGGCTACAACCTCAAGCAGATCCAGGAGTACCTGGGGCACGCGGACCTGGTGACAACCGGCCGATACATCAAGAATCTGCCGGTTCCGCGCGGCACCACCGCGCGCGAGAAGCTGGAGGCCTACCTCGCCGCCGAGATCGGTCACTTAGAGCCCTGAAATGTGGACAGGAATATGGACAGGATTGTCAGCGCCGCTGATATCTGTAGGGGAGCGTTGGGCACCGATGGATCCAGTCTGTGCGATCTAGATCCCGATCATTTCCAGGGATTTGCCCGAATTAGCTGAATGCCGGAGGAGGGACTCGAACCCCCGACACGCGGATTATGATTCCGCTGCTCTAACCGACTGAGCTACTCCGGCGGCGATGCCGTCCGCCCGTGAACGCTTCTGTTGAGAGCGTCTCTGTCGTGCGTCCAGCAGGCTCGTGAGCCTACCATCGCGCGGCGGTACTGAACGCTGCGCTCGGGCCCACGCCACGGCCGCGGTGCGATTGGAGACGCCGAGCTTCGCGAACACGTGCTCGAGGCGCTTGGCCACCGTGCGCTCGCTCACCGTGAGCTCGAGCGCAATCAGCGTATTGGTCAGACCCTGCGCCACGAGCATCATGATCTCGGCCTCGCGTCGCGTCGAGCCCGCGGCACGCATCGCGCCGACGCTCAGCGTCGCGGGACGCTCGACCACGATCGCGTCGAATCCGTTGACCGCGCCGCAGACGAAGCTTGCGGTCGCGTCTCCAATCACGAGTGGTTGCCCAGTCCCGCCGCGGCGCCGCTGCGCCTCGCTCCGGGACGCCAGCGGTTCGGGCAAGCAACTCGGCCGATGGGGGCTCGGCAGCGCCGCGAGCAAGCCCCGCGCGGCCGCCGTCGCGAGCTGGATCCGGCCGTCCGGATCGAGCACTACCACTGTCTGGGCGGTCGAGTCGCCCGCTCGCTCGAGCGCCGACATAGTTCCGCGCAGGCCGGTGAGCGTGATCGCGCGCTCGTACGCGGCGACCACGAGCGGACGACCGGTGTCCAGGACCAGGCGGTCCCGCTCGGAGAAATCCGGGCGCCGGCGGCTGAGCGCGACGCCGATCATGTTCGTTGCCGGCGCCGGCAGGAGGAACGCAATCTGTCGCTCTACCTGGAGCTCGCGATATGCGGCGTCGTACAGATCGAGGCGGTGCAACTGGCGGAGCGCGATGAAGTATGAGAACTTCAGGACCCGGTGCGGGTCGGCGGCCGCGACCAGTGGGTTCTGAGACAGGTACGCACCGAGGATCTCCTCGTCGCTGTCGCGACGGCAGTCTTCTGGATCGACGGCGCCGATCTGCGCGGCGAGGGCGGCCGGGGAAACGACGTTGAACGATCCGATGTCGTAGGCGACTAGACGCTTGAGCTCCGACAGCAACCGTGAGCGAAAAACGATCCACATCGTCGATCGCCCCCAATTCGTGCGCTACGTCCACGACCGTGCGCAGGTCCCTTGCGCAACTCCATCGGTCCGAGCGCCCAGGACTATACGCAAAATTGCGTATTGCACCCTAAAGATGTCATTTCACACTCGGCCGCTCGTCAACAGGGAGGGAGCATGAAGCGCTCGGCATTCACGACCATCGCCGTCGGCCTTGCGGCGATCGCGTCGGGTCTCGCGCTGATGACCGCGCCGTCGGTCGCAGCCGGGACACTGCCCACTCTGACCCTCGCGCTGACCAAGAACACGGTCACTGTGGGTGGATCCGAGGTGTCTGGGGCCGTCAACATCGTCACCACCGTCAGCGGGGAGGCGAGCGGCTCGCCGGCGCTGATCCTGCTCAAGCCCGGCGTCACCGTGGCCCAGTTCGGCAATGTCCTCGCGCCCCTGTCAAACAGCACGCCGCTCGACGCGATCGACCCGTACGCGACGATCGTGTTCGACGGCTCCGCGACCGAGGGCGCTCCCTCGACAGCCCGGGCGGTGCTGCCGCCCGGCACCCACGTGGCGGTCAGCAATGGCAACGGGCATGCGGTCTTCACCGTCTCGCCCTCTTCCGCACCGGCGACGCTGCCGACGCCCGCGGCGACCGTGTCGGCGATCGATTTCGGCTTCCGCGGCGCGAGCACACTCCACGACGGCGAGTTGGTCCGCTTCCAGAACGAGGGCTTCCTGATTCACATGGTCGTGTTCGCGCGGATGAAGAGCGCCGCTGACGCCAAGAAGGCCGAGGCCCTGCTGCTGCAGGGCAAGATCGAGGAAGCCGGGAAGTTGTACGTGAAAGGGCCAAATGGCGCGTTCGCCGGCCCGCTATCGAGCGGGTCGATGCCACAGGAGGTGATCACCGAACCGCCGGGGGCGTACGTGATCCTGTGCGAGATGAACGCCGAGGACGGCCGCGACCACTACCAGCTCGGGATGTTCCGCACGATCAGAATCGTGAAGTAGGGGGTTGGCGCGCGGCGGCACGGTCGAGCACCGACCACGCCGCCGCGCGCTTAAGTTCGGAGCGCGAATCGCACGGCGCCGGACGTGCACTGGAACCGCTCGGCCCGATTACCGATCAGTCCATCCGGCGTCCCGGCCTCGGTGAACCTGCCCTTGACCAGGTTGCCGCTCAGCCGCGCAACGAGGTTGAAGGTGACGTTCGGGTTGGGGACCGCCCGCACGTGGATCGAGCCCGAGCCTAAGTGGGTGACGCCGAACTCTTGAGGCGTGAGCCTGACTCGGCTGTCGCCGTTCCAGCGCTGCCCGCTCGAGAGGAAGGCGGGCTTTGCGCAGTGCAGCCGGTCCGAAGCGATGATCAACTCGAGGTCTCTACTGGCCTGCCCGACCGTCATCGAGAGCCGATCCCGCTGCGAGGTCAGCCCTCGAAAGACCAGCGGCTTGACGACCGTGACAATCCTCGAAATCGGGCCGGCGACCGTCGGCGGCGTCTCAGTCGTGCTCCAGCCGTCGAGCAGCCAGCCGCAGATCAAATACCGGCCATCGGCCGCAAGCTGCGCCTGGCCGTCCGAGGTCGAGACCGTTCCGGCGGGAACCTGCGTGTCGGTGAGCGGCTCCTGCATCAGCGGCTGGAGCGTATTTGTAGGTTCGCCGTCGGGATTGCCGGCGCAGGTTGTCCCGGGGCGAGCCGGGACGACGTCGGCTTGCGCGAGGACCGGGATTCCGGCGTCGACCGTCGTGGTCAGGTTGACCGGGAAGGTCTCACCGGGATCGACCTTGGTCGGTCCGGAGAGTTGGATCGAGGCGCCGAGTGCGCCGACGTCGAGCGTCGTCGAGGCGCTAGCGAGTACCTGGTCGTCATCGGAGTCGACCAGCCACACGCACACGAGGTAGGAGCCGGCGTCGAACGACTGGCTCGAGACCGGCTCAGTCGAGTATTGACCCGAGACCGCGTCGGCGGAATCGCTGATCGTGCCGGTGTCGGCTTCCGGCGTCGAGGCGCAGCCGCCGCCGGCGGGCTTGTAGGTCGCGTAGACGGCTGCCTCCGGGTCGTAGGCCGCCCCGCTCGCGGTGACGGTCAGCTCCTGGCCCTCGATCGGGTCGACCGGTCCGGCCAGCGAAAGCATGTCGACTGCCGTGACCGTGAACGTCCCGGAATACGTCGCCGTGACGGTCGAGCCGGCGACGCTGGACAGCCATCCGCAGAGCTGGTAGCTACCGGGCGGCAGCATGACCGAGGATCCGGGGTAGTCGAACATCGGAGGATTCATTTGGGTTCCATCGGGCGAGATCGAGGTGCCGCCCACGGGCGAGCTAGGACAGCCTCCGGTCCCCGCCGGAAAGTAGGACACGTTCAAGATCGCCGGGTTTGCCACGGTGCCCGCGGCAGTCACCGTGACGCCCGCGTCCGTCAAACCGCTGACGGTGAGGCTCAACGTGTCGGCGGATGCACGCCCGGCCGCGACCGTGGCCGACAGCGCGGCGGCCAGCACCAGGGCAGTCAAGGCAGCAAGAAATCTCCGAACCAGTGCGCTCATTCGTCGCGCGGCCGACCCTAGCGCGGGGGCGACGAGCGATCAACGTGCGCTGTTACCAACATATGATCAAGCCCATGTCCGAGCTCGACGCAGCGGTCACGACGATCATCGAGCGCTCGCTGGCGGTCAAGCGCGGCGAGGACGTGCTGGTGGTCGCCGACGCGAACACGCGCGCGATCGGCGAGGCGCTCCGCGACGGCGCGGCTGCCGCCGGCGCCGACGCGGTCCTGACGATCATGGACGAGCGCGAGACCGACGGGACCGAGCCGGCCCGACCGGTGGCGGCGGCGATGAGCGCCTGCGACGTGTTCATCGCGCCGACCAGCCGCTCGTTGAGCCACACGCCGGCGCGAAAGCACGCCTCCGAGGTCGGTGTACGCGGCGCGACGATGCCCGGGGTGACCGAGGACATGCTCGCGCGCGCGATGGCGGTCGACTTCGATCTGATGGCGCGGCGCTCGCGCGAGCTCGCGCAGTTGCTCGACGCGTCGACGACCGCGCACCTGACCTGCGCTCGCGGCACGGATTTCATGCTCGACTTGACCGGCCGTGCCGGGATGGCCGACGACGGGGATCTGACCGCACGCGGCGCGTTCGGAAACCTGCCCGCGGGCGAAGGGTTCATCGCGCCGCTCAGCGGCGAGGGCACGATCGTCGCCTCGAGCCTCGCTCCGCTGGGGGTGAGCGACGAGCCCGCCGTGCTGACCGTCGACGACGGGCGGATCGTCGCCGCCGAACGCGGACTCGGTCCCGAGTACCTCGAGCTGCTCAAAAAGCACGGCGAGCTCGGCTGCAACCTGGCCGAGCTCGGGGTCGGGACCAACGAACGCGCCCGACTGACCGGCAACGTCCTCGAGGACGAGAAGATCCTCGGCACTGCGCACATCGCGTTCGGCGCCAGCGCCGCGATCGGGGGCAACGTGTCGGTCCCGATCCACCTGGACGTCGTGGTGCTCGACGCGTCGCTGACGATCGGCGGTACAGCGGTGCTCGACGCCGGCCGGTACCTGCTGGATTGACGACGCTGCTCGCGTATCCGAACGTCTCGGAGGGACGCGACCAGCGCGCGATCGATGAGATCGCGGCCGCGTTCGGCGATCACCTGCTCGACGTCCATTCAGACCCTGACCACCATCGCAGCGCCTACACGCTCGCCGGTGAGCCGGGCGAGCTCGCTCAGGCCGTCGCCACTGGCGCGGCTCGAGCCGTGCGACTGCTGACGCTCGACACCCATGATGGGGTCCACCCACGCGTCGGGGTCGTGGACGTGGCGGCGATCGTCTACTTGTCCACCGGCGATCGCGGCGCGGCCTGCGCCGAGGCGCTGGTGCTCGCCGACCTGCTCGCCGACATGCTCGAGCTGCCGGTCTTCCTGTACGGGATCCTCGGCGACGGCCGCACGCGCGCGCAGCTGCGCAGGGGCGGCCCCGCGGAGCTCGCGCACCGGATCGAGACGGGGGAGCTCACGCCGGACTTCGGGCCACCGCACATGCACCCGCGGGCCGGGGCGACGCTCGTCGCCGCGCGGCCGCCGTTGGTCGCGTTCAACGTCGAGCTCGGACCGTCCGCGACCCATGACGACGCGATCGCGATCGCGTCGCTGATCCGCGAAGGGGGAGACGAGGGTCTGATCGGGGTGCGGGCGATCGGGCTGTGGCTCGAAAGCCGAGGGCTCGCCCAGGTGTCGACGAACGTCGAGGACCACCGTGCGACCCCGCTCAGCACCGTCGTCGCGGCGATCGCACGCCACGCGCGCCCGGGCGCAGCGGAGCTGGTGGGGCTCGCGCCGGCGGCCGCTTTCGAGGGTTTTCCCGCCGACCTTCCGCTGCGGGGCTACCAGACGATCGAAGATGCTCTGGCTCACCGCGCCCGCACCGCGTAAGCTAGATCTCGAGCGATGGCACAGACGAAGAGAAAGCGCCGCACCAAGCACCGGGGCAACGCCGCCGGGACCGTCGAGGCGCGTGGTCGCACCGGCCGTCCGCCGAGCCCCGAGGAGCGTAAGAAGCAGGATCGCGCCGAGGCTCGAGCCAAGCGGCTGGACAAGCCGCCGACCTGGCGCAGCGCCGTCAACCGCGCTGGGATCGCCGCGGTGTTCATGTTCGTGTTCCTGTTGCTGACCGACAAGGGTCAGATCATCCCGGCCGCGATCTTCGGCGTGTTCGCGTTTGCGCTGTACGTCCCGTCGGGCTTCTACCTCGAGTCATATCTATACCGCCGGCGTCAGGCGAAGAAGGCGGCCTCAAAGGCGGCCACGAAATGATCGACGTGCGCATGTTCACGGTCGGTCCGGTGCAGGAGAACGCCTACGTCGTGCGCGTCAGAGACTCCGACCGGGCGGTGATCGTCGATCCGGGCGACGAGGCTGAGCGGCTGCTGCAGGCGATCGAGGCGTTGGAGATCAAGCAACTCGAGGCGATCCTGCTCACCCACACGCACTTCGACCACATCGGGGCGGTCGCTCCCGTGGCGCGCGCGACCGGGGCGCCGGTGTACTGCCCCGAGCTCGAGACGCAGGTGCTCGCCAACATCATGGACTATGTCCCGTGGCCCGGATTCGGGCCGTTCGAGAGCTACGAGGCCGACCACACGGTCAAGGGTGGCGAGACGCTGGCGCTCGCCGGGCTCGAGTTCGAGGTCAGCTTCACGCCCGGGCACAGCCCCGGTCACGTCAGCTACGCGGTCCCCGAGCACGGAGCGCTGTTCTCGGGCGACGTGCTGTTCCAGGGCTCAGTCGGTCGGGTCGACCTGCCGGGCGGAGATTGGCCGACGCTGCTTGCGTCGATCGATCGCCTGATCGGCGCCAACCCGCCCGAGACGACCGTTTACCCAGGACACATGGGAATCACCACGCTCGGGCAAGAGCGCGACACAAATCCTTTCCTGCGCGAACTCGCGCATCAGAACTAGACCCCTGGATTCACTGCCGTGAGCGTGATCCAGGCCCCGAGAGGCACGTTTGATGTGCTACCCGCCGACGCGGCGCGGCGGGCTGTGCTGGAAGGACGCGCCGAGCGGATCCTCGGCGCCGCAGGCTATGGACGGATCGAGACGCCGACCTTCGAGGCCACCGCGCTGTTTGAGCGGGGAGTAGGTCAGGCGACCGACATCGTCCAGAAGGAGATGTATACGTTCGACGACGGCGCGGGCCGCTCGCTGACGCTGCGGCCCGAGGGAACCGCACCGGTCTGTCGCGCCTACCTCGAGCACGGGATGCATAAGCTCCCGCAGCCGGTCAAGCTCTGGTACCTGTCGAGCTTTTTCCGTGCCGAGGCGCCGCAGCGGGGGCGCTACCGGCAGTTCTGGCAGGTGGGGGCCGAGGTGATCGGCTCCGCCAGTCCCGAGACCGACGCCGAATTGATCCTGCTGCTGTCCGACCTACTGCAGGAGCTCGGCATCGCGCACACCAGGCTGCGACTGTCGAGCCTCGGAACCCCGCAGACGCGGACCGAGTACCGCGAGGAGCTGACGGCGTTCTTGCACGCGCACGAGGACGCGCTCGCCCCGGACGTGGTTGCGAGGATCGACCTGAACCCGATGCGCGCGTTCGACGCCAGCGACCGCACGACCCGGCGGACGATGGCCGACGCACCGACACTGCTGGACAAACTTGCGCCCGACGACGCCGAGCACTTCGCGCGCGTGCGCGAGTTGCTCGACGACGCTGAGCAACCGTACGAGCTCGATCCGACGCTCGTCCGAGGGCTCGACTACTACACGAGGACCGTGTTCGAGTTCACCTCCGACGCGCTGGGTGCGCAATCCGGGGTCGGCGGCGGCGGACGGTATGACGGGCTGATCGAGATGCTCGGTGGACGGCCGACGCCCGCCTCGGGCTGGGCGGCGGGGGTCGAGCGGATGCTGCTGGCGGCGCCGGAGTTCCCGATCGCGCCGCCCGCGGTCGACCTGTTCGTCGCGGTCGCCGTTCAGACTCCGAGCGCCACACGCGAGGGATTCAGCCTCGTCCGCGAGGCCCGTCAGGCCAGGCTCAGTGCGCAGCTGGAGCTCACGGGCAGGTCGCTGAAGGGCCAGCTCAAGCACGCAGACCGGATCGGCGCTCGCTACGTTGCGATCGTCGGTCCAGAGCCACAGATCGGCCTCAGGCACATGGAGTCCGGCGAGCAGGAGGACCACGAGCCAAGATCGGTGATCGCGACGATCCTGCGCGGGAGTCGCCTGGCGTGAGCACCAGCACCACAGAGAGCAGCCAGATGAAGCGCAGCCCGACCCCGAACCGCTACCGCGACAGCTGGGCGGGCGAGCTCGATGCCGGGCGCGCCAGCACGGGGGCGCGCGTCTCGGGCTGGGTCAACCGCCGCCGCGATCACGGCGGCCTGATCTTCATCGATCTGCGCGAGCGGTCGGGGATCGTGCAGCTCGTGTTTCACCCCGAGACCGCGCCCGCCGCCCACGCCAAGGCGCACTCGCTGCGGTCAGAGGACGTGATCACCGCCGCCGGCACAGTCAACCGCCGCGCGCCCGAGAACGTCAACCCGAACCTGGCGACCGGGGAGATCGAGCTGGCCGTGACCGAGGTTGAGCTGCTCGCGGGTGCGCAGACGCCGCCGTTCCCGGTCGACGAGGACATCAACGTCGACGAAAACCTGCGTCTCCGGCACCGGTCCCTGGACCTGAGGCGCGAGCCGCTGCAGGACGCGATCGCGATCCGGCACCGCGCGGTCCAGACGATCCGCGAGGTGCTCGACGAGCGCGACTTTCTCGAGATCGAGACGCCGTTCTTGACCCGCTCGACGCCGGAGGGAGCCCGCGACTTCCTGGTCCCTGCGCGGGTCGCGCCGGGCTCGTTCTACGCACTTCCGCAATCGCCGCAGCTGTTCAAGCAGCTGCTGATGATCGGGGGGTTCGAGCGCTACTACCAGATCGTCCGCTGCTTCCGCGACGAGGACGCGCGCGCCGATCGGATGACCGAGTTCACGCAGCTCGACATGGAGCTCGCGTTCGTCGTCGAGGACGACGTCTACGAGGTCACCGAGGCGGTGATGGCGGCCGTCTTCGAGCGCGCAGGGCTCGACGTCGCGCCGCCGCCTTGGCGTCGAATGACCTACGCCGAGGCCGTCTCGCGGTTCGGATCCGACCGTCCCGACACGCGTTTCGGGCTCGAGCTGACCGACCTCGGATCCGACCTCGAGCGGACCGAGTTCAAGGTGTTCGCCGATGCGCTGCGCGGCGGCGGGGTCGTGAAGGGCATCAACGCCGGTGCCCGCGAGCTGCCGCGCTCGGAGCTCGACGCGCTGACGGAGCTCGCCAAGCAGCACGGCGCCAAGGGCCTCGTGTGGGCATTCGTCCAGTGCGAGCTCCCCGGTTGGCGCTCGCCGATCGCCAAGTTCCTGAGCGAGGCCGAGATCGCCGCGGTGACGCAGCGCCTGCACGGGGCGCCGGGCGACCTGCTGCTGCTCGTGGCAGACCAGCCGCAGACGACCGTTCAGGTGCTGGGTGCGCTGCGGCTCGAGCTCGCGCGCCGCTTCGGGCTCGTGCCCGCCGGATCGCACGAGATCCTGTGGGTCGTGCAGTTCCCGATGTTCACGTGGCGGCCCGAGGAGCAGCGCTGGGATGCCGAGCACCACCCGTTCACCGCCCCCGCGACCGCCGCCGGGGTCCCGGCAACCGCGGCCGACCTCGACGATCCGAGCGCACTGCTGTCGCGCTCGTACGATCTCGTGCTCGATGGCGTCGAGCTCGGTGGAGGGTCGATCCGTAACCACCGGATCGACGTCCAGGAGCGGATCTTCGAGCTGATCGGGATCGATCCCGGGGAGGCGCAGGCACGGTTCGGCTTCCTGCTCGACGCGCTGCGGTACGGCGCCCCGCCGCACGGAGGGATCGCGTTCGGCCTCGACCGGCTGGTGGCGCTGCTGGCCGGCCGCGAGAACATCCGCGAGACGATCGCGTTCCCGAAAGCGACCAGTGGCGCGGATCCGCTGACCGGTGCACCTGCGCCCGTCGATCCGGTCCAGCTGCGCGAACTCGGACTGCGGCTAGCGTGAGAGCGACATGGATGCGCTCGCCTTTGAGCACCACCTGACCTCACCCCAGGGACTGGGCCACACGCCCGGCGATGGTTTCACGGTCACGATCGCAGGTGGCGCCTGCTGTGACGAGATCAGCTTCTCAGTCGTAATCGACTCAGATCGCGTCAGCGACGCGGGGTTCGTCGCCAACGGGTGTGGCGCGGCGACCGCCGCGGGGAGCGCCGCCGTCACGCTGGTCCGTGGCGCGGCCGTGCTCGACGCGGCGCGGATCGGGCCAAAGGAGATCGGCGCCGAGCTCGGCGGCCTCAGCCCCGGCAAGCTGCACGCGGCCGAACTCGCGTCCGACGCGCTTGCGCGCGCGCTCGGTGCCGCGGTCCGCGCGCGCGGGAAGCTCGCTGAGCCCCGCGGCGGCCGGACGCTGGTCGCGATGAGCGGCGGCGTCGACAGCGCCGTCGCGGCCCAGCTCGTCAGCGCCGAAGGCGACGCCGTGGCGGTCACGCTCGAGCTGTGGACCGACTCCGAGAACGACGCGGAGCGCAGCTGCTGTTCCTCGTCGGCCGTCGCCCAGGCACGTGCGCTGGCGCATTCGATGGGTCTGGCGCACTTCACGGTCGACCTGCGCGACGAGTTCCGCGCCGGCGTCGTCGAGCCGTTCATCGCCGGCTACGCGGGCGGCGAGACGCCGAACCCGTGCGTCGGCTGCAACGGCCACGTCCGCCTGGATGCGATGCTCGAGCTAGGCGAGCGGCTCGGCGCCGACAAGCTCGCGACCGGCCATTACGCGCGGCTTGCCGAGACCGGCGACGAGCGGGGGCCGCTGCTGCGCACTGCCGCCGACCCGGCCAAGGACCAGACCTACATGCTGGCGGCGCTGGCGCCGGCGTCTCTGTCCCGGCTGCGTTTCCCGCTCGGCGAGCTGCACAAGCCGCAGGTGCGTGAACTCGCCGCCGCGGCCGGACTGCCGGTTGCCGCCAAGGCCGACTCGCAGGACCTGTGCTTCCTCGCGGGTACCAACCGCGCCCGGTTTCTCGCGCGCCACGGTGGGCTCGACGACCGGCCCGGGCCGCTCGTCGACACCGACGGAACCGTGCTCGCGAGCCACCTCGGCCAGCACCGCTTCACGGTCGGCCAGCGCCGCGGGATCGGCGTCAGCCGTGGCGAGCCGCTGTACGTGCTCGACAAGGATCCAGCCGGCCGGCGGGTGATCGTCGGCCCGCGATCCGCGCTGCGAACCTCCCGCGTCGCGGTCCGCGGTGCGCGACTGCACCGCTCCGGCTCGCGCGTGAACCAGGTCAAGCTCCGCTACCGCTCGCGGCCACTGCGGGCCCGACTGGCCGGCGACCCCGCTGCCGGACGCCACCGCGCGTTGTCGGTCGAGCTCGCCGATCCGGTCGAAGGAGCCGCTCCCGGACAGCTCGCCTGCCTGATGGACGGCGAACTGGTCGTCGGCTGGGGGACGATCGCGCGGCTGTCGGACCCGCGCCTACACTGAGGCGTCCGATGACCTCAGACGAGATTCGCTCAAGGTATATGGAGTTTTTCGAGCAGCGCGACCATCTGCGGCTGCCGTCGTCGTCGCTGATCCCGGCCGAGTTCGACCCCTCGGTGCTGTTCACGATCGCCGGGATGGTGCCGCTCAAACCCTATTTCCTCGGCCTCGAGCGTCCTCCGCATCCGCGCGTCACCACCTGCCAGAAGACGTTCCGAACATCGGACATCGAGATCATCGGCACCACTACGCGCCACCTGACTTTCTTCGAGATGCTCGGCAACTTCTCGTTCGGCGACTACTTCAAGCGCGAGGCGACGCGGTTCGCGTGGGAGCTCTCGACGGATGGGTTCGGCTTCGCCCCGGCCGACATCTGGATCACGGTGTTCGCCGGCGACGACGAGCTGGGGATCGGCCCCGATCAGGACGCGATCGACGCCTGGATGCAGATCGGTGTCCCGCGCGAGCGGATCGTCGAGTGTCCGCGCGAGGAGAACTTCTGGCAGATGGGCCCGACGGGTCCGTGCGGCCCGTGCTCGGAGCTGTACCTCGATCGAGGCGTCGACCACGGGCGCCCCGATGATCTGCCAGGTGGCGATAACGAGCGCTTCCTCGAGTACTGGAACCTGGTGTTCATGGAATTCGACCAGAACCCAGAGGGCGTGCTGACGCCGCTGCCGGCCAAGAACATCGACACTGGGCTCGGCCTCAACCGGCTCGCGTCGATCCTCCAGCACAAGCCGACCGTGTTCGAGACAGACCAGTTCGCGCCGTTGATCTCGCTCGGCGAGGAGCTCTCCGGGCGCGCTTACGGTCGCGAGTTCTCGACCGACAAGGCCCTGCGCGTGCTGGCCGACCACAGCCGCGCGATCTCGTTCCTGCTCGCCGACGGCGTCGTCCCGTCTAACGACAGCCGCGGCTACGTGCTGCGCCGGATCATCCGCCGCGCGATCCAGCACGGCCGCGGCCTCGGTCTGCAGGACGGCTTCCTGGCGCTGTACGCCGACCGCGTCACCGAGCTGATGGGGTCCGAGTATCGAGAGCTCGGCGAGCAGCGGGACCTGATCCACACGTGGCTGGCGTCCGAGGAGCAGAGCTTCAGCCACACGCTCGAGCTTGGGCTCAAGCGGCTGGACGAGCTGATCGAGCAGACGCGCGAGACGGGAGCCGAAGGGATCGCGGGCGCCGATGCGTTTCTGCTCCACGACACCTATGGGTTCCCGATCGATATGACGCTCGAGATCGTCGCCGAGCACGGGCTCGGCGTCGACGAGGCGGGCTTCGAGGTCCTGATGGAGGAGCAGCGCTCTCGCGCGCGTGCCGGCTCCGGGCGCGAGCGTGGAGGTGATGAACTGCGCGACCGAGCGTTGGAGCTCGTCGGGCGAGCGGGATTCGAGACGGAGTTCGTCGGCTACGAGACGACCGATGCCGAGACCACGATCGGCGCCGTCCAGGAGGATGACGGGCGGCTGCTGATGAAGCTCGTCGAGTCGCCGTTCTACGCGACCGGCGGCGGCCAGATCGCCGACTCGGGGACGATCGAATGCGCCGGCGGCGGCTGTTTGGCGCGCGTCGACGACGTGCTGCGGCTCGGTTCCGACCAGGTGTTGGCGCTCGTGCCCGAACACGGACGGTTCGAGCCCGGCGAGCGCGTCCACGCCCACGTCGACCGCGCCGCCCGCCACGCGACGGCGTGCAACCACACAGCGACCCATCTTCTGCACGCCTCGCTACGCAGGCGCCTCGGCGACCACGTGCGCCAGGCCGGTTCCTACGTCGGGCCCGACAAGCTGCGGTTCGACTTCACGCACTCGAGGTCGCTGACCGCGGAGCAGCTCGAGGCGGTGCAGGACGACGTCAACGGCTGGATTATCGAGAGCCAGCCGGTTCGCGCGATCACGACGACGCTCGAGGAGGCGCGTCGGCTCGGTGCGATGGCCCTGTTCAACGAGAAGTACGGTGACGTCGTGCGGATGGTCGAGGTCGGCGACGGGTCGTTCTCGCGCGAGCTGTGCGGCGGCACGCACGTGCGCACCACGTCGGAGGTCGGCCTGTTCCGGATCTTGTCCGAGACGTCGAGCGCCGCCAACGTCCGGCGAATCGAGGCGATCACCGGCCCCGAGGCGATCCGCTTCATGCGCGAGCGCGACCACGAGCTCGAACGGGTCGCGGCGACGCTGCGCGTCCCGCCGCGGCAGGCCGAGGAGGCGACGATCCAGCTTCAGAACCGGGTTCGGGAGCTTGAGCGCGCGGGCCGGCGCGCGTCCGACTCAAACGGCGCTGTCGACATCGACACGCTCGTCGCGACGGCCACGCAGACCGACGGCGCAAACGTGCTCGCCGCCGCCGTCCAGGCGGCCAACGGACAGGCGCTGCTGGAGATCGTCGATCGCATCAAGGGGAAGCTCCCAGATGCCGCGATCGTGCTAGGTACCGCCGGCGATGGCCGCGTCGACCTGGTCGCGAGCGTCGCACCGGCGCTAGTGGCGCGGGGCGTAAAAGCTGGCGAGATCGTCCAGATCGCGGCGGCGCGGGTCGGCGGCGGCGGTGGCGGACGCGACACGCTCGCGCGGGCCGGCGGCCGCGACCCGGCGCAACTCGAAGCGGCGCTCAGCGCGGCACGTGAGGCAATCGAGGCGGCGCTGAGTTCGAAGCGCTGATGCGTGTCCTGGCGCTTGACTACGGCAGCGCGCGTTGCGGATGCGCGGTAAGTGACCCGACCGGCGTACTGGCGACGCCGCTGGAGCCGGTCAGCTCGCCCGCAACGCGACGCGGGATCGGCCGGCTGCGCGCGCTGGTGGCGGAGCTCGATGCCGAGCTCGTGATCGTCGGCCTGCCGCTGTCGTTGTCGGGCGGCGACTCGGCGCAGACGGCGGAGACCCGCGCGTTCGCGTCGACGCTCGAACGTTCGCTGCCGGTCCCCGTCGAGCTGTACGACGAGCGCTTCACGACCCGGCTCGCCGTGCGCTCTGGGGGGCGCGCCAGCGAGGACTCACGCGCCGCGGCGCACCTGCTCGAGAGCTGGCTCGCACGTACCCATGCTGCGGGGGCGTCGCATGGCTGACGGCGAGCGGAGCGCGGCCGAACGCGAGGCCGCGCGGCTTGACCGCGAGCGCCGGCGAGCCGAGCGCGCCGGTGGCGGGCCGGTCGATATCCAAACACCGCCGAAGCCCGAACACGACCTCGAGCCCGAGACCGACCCGGAGCGCGAACCCGACCCCGAGCGCGAACCCGACCCCGAACTGGAGCGCGAGCCCGATGGCCAGTTCGACACAGAGGAACACGAGCTCGAGCTGCCGTCGGGAACCCGGCGCGTCAGCCACCTCGAGACGCTCGGGGCACGGGGACCGCGCAAACAGGCCGTCCGCCGGCGCCCGAAACCGGCACGGGCAGGCGGCTCCAAGCGGCCCCGGCGCAAGTGGCTGGTCCGGGCGGGCGCACTGACGGCGCTGCTGCTCGCCGCCGCGCTGATCTGGTTCTTGGTCGAGCTGTTTCAGCCGTTCCACGGCTCGCCGCACGGGCACGTGACGGTCGTGATCCCGCCGCATTCGAGCTCGAGCCAGATCGGAGACATCCTGGCCAGCGACGGCGTCATCTCCTCGAGCCTGTTCTTCGAACTCAGGGCGACGCTCGACGGCAAGCGCGGCGATCTGCGGTCGGGGATCTACCACCTGCAGCTGGGGATGACCTACAGCGCCGCGCTGACGGCACTTACGAAGGCGCCGCCAGCCGCGCGTGTGACGGAGCTGACGATCACGCCGGGACAGACGCGACACTCGATCGACGCGCTGCTGCGCGCCCAGGGAGTGCGGGGGACCTATCTCGGCGCCACGCGGAGATCCCCGCTAGTCGACCCGCGCACGTACGGGCTCAAGCACGCGCCGCCGACGCTCGAGGGTTTTCTGTTCCCCAACACCTACGAGTTGGTCGAGCCGATCAAGATCTCATCGCTCGTCGCCGACCAGCTGCGCACCTTCAAACAGAACTTCGCCAAGGTCAATCTCAGGTATGCCCGGAGCAAGCACCTCACCCCATACGACGTGCTGACGATCGCCTCGCTGATCGAGGGCGAGGCCGCGACCGCCCGCGACCGGCCGCTGGTGGCGTCCGTGATCTACAACCGGCTCGCCGACGGGATGATGCTCCAGCTCGACTCGACCACTCGCTTCGCGACCGGCAACTACACCCACCCGCTCACCGTCTCGCAGCTCCACTCGCGCTCGCCGTGGAACACGCGTACGCACCTGGGGCTGCCGCCGACGCCGATCGACAACCCCGGAATGGCGGCGATCGAAGCGGCCGCGCATCCAGCGCACACCAGCTACCTGTTCTTCTTCACGCCCGCCTGCCGGAGAGGCGCGGTGTACGCGTCGACCTACTCTCAGTTCCTCGCGCAGGGCAGCCAGAGCTCGACCGCCGCGTGCAAGCACAAGTAGCGCCGACGCGACTCGGGGTGCTGGGGTGGCCCGTGCGCCACAGCCGCTCGCCAGCGATCCAGAACGCGGCGCTGCGCGCGGCGGGGCTGACCGGATGGCGCTACCAGCTACTCCCGGTCGCGCCGGAGTTGTTCGCGGAGGTGCTGAAAGCGCTGCCGGCGGCCGGGTTCCGCGGCGCGAACGTCACGATCCCGCACAAGCACGAGGCGCTCGCCCTGTCGACCGACCCGACGCCCCGTGCCCGGGCGATCGGGGCCGCGAACACGCTCACGTTCGAGCGCGGACGGATCGCTGCTGACAACACCGACGCGCCGGCGCTGATCGCCGCCCTGCCACTCGACATCGCAGGCGGCTCGGCGCTCGTGCTCGGTGCGGGTGGGGCCGCGCGGGCGGCGGTCTGGGCGCTCCGCGACGCCGGCGCGGTGAGCGTCCGGGTCTGGAACCGCACGCCCGGACGCGCGCGCGCGCTGTGCGAGCAGCTGCGTGCGACCCCCGTCGACGACGCCGGTCCGGCCGACGTGCTGGTCAACTGCACAAGCGTCGGGCTCGACGGTTCCGAGCGTCTCGACGGTCTGCCGCTGTCTGCCGACGATCTGCAAACGTTCGGTTGCATCGTCGACTTCGTTTACGCCGGCGGTGGCACCGCGCTGATCCGCGCGGCGCGCCGGCTCGGTGTCCCGACGGTCGACGGGCTCGAGCTGCTCGTCGGCCAGGGCGCGCTGAGCTTCGAGCAGTTCACGGGGCGGCCCGCGCCGGTCGAGGCGATGCGCGTGGCGGCCGGTTTGTATGGTGCGAGCGGATGATCGTCACAGACCAGGTCAGCTCCTACCTCGACCGGATCCGCTGGGCGCCGGATCCGGTGCTGGCGGAGATGGAGTCGCACGCCGCCCGCGATCGGATCCCGATCGTCGTGCCGAGCACGGGCGCGCTGCTGCAGGTGCTGGCGCTCGCGCATGGCGCGCGTCGCGCGGTCGAGGTCGGAACCGCGATCGGCGTCTCGACGCTCTACATCGCGCGTGGCCTCGCGGATGGGGGGACGATCGTCTCGTTTGAGATTGATCCGGAGCGCCACGAGGCCGCGGGGGACTATCTCGAGCGCGCGGGGGTGCTCGACCGCGCCGACCTGCGCTTGCAGGACGCACGCGAGGGGCTCGCTTCGCTGCAGCCGGGGTTCGACTACGCGTTTCTTGACGGCTGGAAGGATCAATACGGCGAATACTTCGAGCTCGTCCTGCCGCTGCTTGAGCCGGGCGCGGTGCTGGTTGTCGACAACGTTCTGATGGGCGGCTCTGTGGCGGACGACGGCGACCGGTCAGAACGCGCCACTAACGCCCGCGCGTTCAACCAGCGGTTGCTGGAGCACCCGGAGCTGACCGCCGCCGTCACGCCGGTCGGTGACGGCGTCCTGGTCGCGGTCAAGCGATGAGCCCCGCGCGGACCGAGGAGACCAGGCCGGCGACCTGCACGCCCTGTCGCGGGACCGGGAAGCTGATCTCGGGCCTTGGCGGCACGCCGCACGAGGTCGTCTGCCCGTGGTGCCGCGGCACCGGCGAGTTCATCCCCGGTCTCGACGCTCAGCAAGCGCCGGCCGAGGGCGGGGCGCCCGGTGCCGAGGCGGCTCCGCGAGCCGAGGAATAGCGGATGGCGATGCGTCTGACGACCGCGGGCGAATCCCACGGTCCGGGGCTGACCTGCATCATCGAGGGCCTCCCGGCCGGCCTGGCGGTCGACCGCGAGGCGATCGATCGCGACCTCGCGCGCCGCCAGCTCGGCCACGGACGCGGCGGTCGGATGAAGATCGAACGCGACCGTGCCCAGGTTACGGGAGGCGTGCGCCACGGCCGCACGCTCGGCGGCCCGATCGCGCTCGAGGTCGTCAACCGCGATTACGCCAACTGGGAGGCACGGATGAACCCGTGGCCCGTGGACGACCCGGTCGACGAGGTTCATCTGCCGCGGCCAGGGCACGCCGACCTCGTCGGCACCCAGAAGTACGGGCTGACGGATGTTCGCGACGTGCTCGAACGCGCCAGCGCACGCGAGACCGCCGCTCGGGTGGCGGGCGGGGCGGTCGCCAAGGAGTTCCTGCGCGCGCTAGGCGTCACGATTCACTCGCACGTGATTCAGATCACCGGTGTGACGGCCCCGCGCCGCGACGGCCTGACGGCCGCCGACTTCGAAGCGGTCGACGAATCGCCGGTGCGCTGTCTCGACCCGGAAGCCGGGCGGGCGATGGTCGCCGAGATCGACCGGCTGCGCAAGCTCAACGAATCGCTCGGGGGCGTGTTCGAGGTCCGCGCGTTCGGGCTCGTGCCGGGTCTCGGATCGCACGTCTCCTGG
>CAVYGK010000019.1:0-91381 GCA_963768015.1 uncultured Solirubrobacterales bacterium | reverse complement strand
GATCAGCGATCGCGGCACTCGAGCACCAGCGCCGGACCCGCATGCTAGCTTTGTGATTTAAGTGTGATTTTAGGGTGTGATTTCTCCTGTGATATGATCCGGGACGACAAGGAGCCTGAATGTCTGTAACCGAGGCCCGCCCCGATCTCGCCGCCCACACCAAGGCGGTGCGCGCCAGTTTTCCAGAGCTCGTGTCCGAACTTCGCTCGGTGCTGGGCGCGCGGCTAGTCGCGTATCTCGGATCGGTCAAGGAGACACGGGCGGTCCGCCAATGGGCAGAAGGCGAGCGCGAGCCAAGCGAGGAGGTGCGCAACCGGTTGCGCGTCGCGCTACAGGTCGCGCTCCCGCTGGCGGAAGCGGAGTCGCCGGAGATCGCGCAGGCCTGGTTTCAGGGATTGAACCCGCAGCTCGACGATCGATCGCCGGCGCGGATGCTTCGCGAGGGCGAGCTGGATGAAGTGGGTCCGGCAGTGATCGCAGCGGCGCGCGCCTTCCTGATCGGCGGATGACGCCGTCGCTCGCGCGTACCGCGTGCTCTTACGCGTCCTCGCCGCGCGTCGGTGCCTTCCTCGAGACACTGTCGCGCTACCGGACCGACCCAGCGATCGTCGCCGAGTACGCGGCTAGATGACCTTGACGGCGGGGATCTCCGCCGCCGTGCTCCGAGGGCTTTCACCCAGGAGATCTCCCGGTACGTGTTCGAGCGCGGGGTCACTACGGAAGGCGAGCCGCTTCTTGGGATCCGTTATCTCTCCCGGCTCGGTGACGACATCGAGAAGTGGGCGATCTTCGAGGGCACGGAGCCATACGACAGGCGGTCGGGTGCGCGCGACCGCTAGGCCGTGGCCGCCTGCGGGCCGCGATGGGCCGGGGTGATCCCGCGCCGCCGGGCCTCTTCCTCGGGGACCTCCAGCTCGACGTTCCAGCCCTGGGCGAAGCCGATCATCGCGAACACAATCAGCAGGATCTCAACCGGGATCAGCAGCACGGTGAAGAAGCCGAGCGTGTTGCTAGCGAGACCGGAGCCTCCAAACAGCGACTGGGCAGATGCGAAGCCGGCGTGATTGCGATCAAACCAGCTGGTGCCGGCGAGCCCGGTGCCCGCGATCACCGCGATGATCAGCAGCAGGATCCCGAGCGCTGCGGCGATCGGTAACAGGCCTCGCGCCCAGCGCCAGATGTAGAAGGCGCACACGAGGTACAGCAGCATCCAGACGAAGTTGACGGGCTTCATCCCGGCGAGCTCGCTCCAGCCGCCGATCGTCAGGATCAGCATCAGCGCCACCGACGCCAGCAGGATCAGCACGACGACCAACTTGACCACCTTGCAAGCCGCCTTCTCGCGGTTGGGGTGGATCACCACGTAGCCGGGCGTGATGTTGCGAACCTGGGCCACGACTGCGGACCATATCTCTTGAAAACGGCCCGCGCGACAGTTTCCGGTCAATCGGCGGCGAGCGGCGCCGCCTAGAATCTCCCGGCCGCGCGCGGGCGTGGCGAAATTGGTAGACGCGCCGGCTTTAGGTGCCGGTGGGCGAAAGCTCTTGGGGGTTCGAGTCCCTCCGCCCGCACTAGTGGGTCAGGCAGACCGGTTGGTCTCGAGGCCCTCGCTGTAGCGCCGGCGGATGTGGCGCTCTGGATCCTCGTCGCCGATCACCTCTTGTCCTTCGCTGAATCGGCCGCGGTGGATGCCTTCTGGCGGCTCCGGCGCGGCGCTCTGCCCGTCGCCGAATCGTCCGAGACGAAGCGAAAACGGGTTGCGATCCTCACGCAGCATTCCACGCGCGAACTTCGATCGCGGGATCTCGGGCTGGACGGGCCGGTCTGTCGTTTGGGTTCGATCCTTGGTCATAACTACCTCCCAGCGGCGGATCGAAGGTCTGGGTTCGGTTGACGCCGAGCTCAGCTGAATACGGATACGATATCGCACTCTGATATCGTAGCACGACACATCTCGTAGCAAGCATCGATCCGCCCCAACAAGGAGGACCCATGGCCACCTTGACCGAGGAACGAGCAGGCCGACCGTTGCCGATACGGTGGCGAAGGGGGTATGCGGGCGAGCTGTGGGCCGAGTTCTTCGGCTGTTTCATCCTGATCGCGTTCGGCGACGGCGTCGTGGCGATGCTGTGGGCGCTGTTCGGTTCCGGGCGCAGCTCCGCGGGGCCGCTGCAGTCGTCCGGCGACTGGCTGCTGATCACCTGGGGCTGGTTCTTAGCGGTGGCCCTCGCCGTCTACACCGTCGGCGGCATCAGCGGTGCCCACATCAACCCCGCGATCACGCTGGGCCAGGCCCTTCGCCGTCAGTTTCCTTGGCGCAAGGTCCCTGGCTACTGGATCGCGCAGGTTGTCGGCTGCTTTGTCGGAGCGGCGCTGGTGTTCCTGGTCTACTACAGGGCAATCAACAACTTCGATGCGGTGCACCACATCGTCAAGGGCACGCACGCGTCGATCGCGACGTACAGCACGTTTGCGACCTTCCCGGCAGCCTATTTCCACAGCGCGGTAGGTCCGCTGATCGACCAGATTGTGGGGACGTTCTTCCTGGCGCTGTTCGTGTTTGCCCTGATCGACCAGTACAACCAGCCGGTGCTGTCCAACCTCGCACCGTTCATGATCGGCATCGTCGTGATGGCGGTCGGGGTCTCGTTCGGAGCGAACGCCGGCTACGCGATCAACCCGGCCCGCGACTTCGGGCCGCGGATGTTCGCGTTGATCGCCGGCTGGGGCAAGATCGCGTTTCCGGGCGACTACGGGAACGTCAACACCTACTTCTGGGTCCCGATCGTCGGACCGCTAATCGGCGGTGCGATCGCGGCCTTCGTGTACGACATCGGGATCCAGGACTTCCTCAAGGCCCGCAAGGGTCCTGAGCCCGGCGTTCACGGCGAGGGAGAAACGGTTCGAGACGTGCGTCCGGCTCCCGACGCATAGCACCGGTCAAGCCGCGGTGGGGGCCGCGCGCTAGCTACCATCGCGGCAGCCCAGGGGAGTGAGTTAATGGCTATGCGCATGGTCTCCAAAACCATGAATCCGGGTTCGAATCCCGGCTCCCCTGCTGAGTGAACTCCCACACCGTCTACAAGACGTTCAACACAGATCAGCGCCGGGAGTTCATCCGGATCACCGACGACGTCGCCGAAGCGGTGCGCGAATCGGGCATCGCCGACGGGATGGCGCTCGTCTGCGCGATGCATATCACCGCCGGCGTCTGGATTAACGACGACGAGCCCGGTCTCCATGCCGATGCGCTCGAGTGGCTCGACAAGGTCGCGCCGCCGAGCTGGAAGGCGCCCGCCAACGAGGTCGCCACCGAGCTGCTGCCCGATCCGGGCGATTACCGCCACCACCGCGGCGGCGAGGACAACGGCGACGCGCACCTCAAGAACCTGCTCGTGCACCACCAGGTGATCGTTCCGGTGACCGACGGGCGCCTCGACCTCGGTCCGTGGCAGCAGGTGTTCTACTGCGAGTTCGACGGCCGCCGGCCGAAGCGGCTGGTAATCAAGGTGCTCGGGGAATAGCGCTGGAGCGATCGCAGATCTTCGCCTCCGGCCTGCTCGATGGGCAGGCGGCGCTCGTGACCGGAGGCGGCACCAACCTGGGCAAGGCTGCCGCAATGGAGCTCGTCCGCTGTCGCGCGCGCGTCGTGATCGCAGGCAGGCGCGAGGACGTCCTCGCGCAAGCGGCGACCGAGCTGGGCGCCGCATGCTCGTACGTCGTCGGCGACATCCGCGAACGGTCACAAGCGCGCGGGATCGTGACCCAGGTGCTCGAGCGCCACGGTCGCCTCGATCTGTTGCTCAACAACGCCGGTGGCCAGTACTTCGTCCCCGCGGAGGGGATCACGCCGAAGGGTTGGCGCGCGGTCCAGCGTCTCAATGTGGGCGGCACGGTGAACATGTCCGAGGCCGCGTACGAGCTGGCGATGAGGGCCGCTGGCCGGGGGACGATCGTCAACGTGACAGTCTCGCCCCATCACGGGATGCCGGCGATGGCCCACACGGGGGCGGCCCGCGCGGCGGTCGAAGCAATCACGCTCGAGCACGCGCGCGATTGGGGCGCCGAAGGAGTCACGGTCGCCGCGATCGCGCTCGGTCGGCTCGAGACCGAGTCGCTGCGCAAGTATCCGGCCGAGCTGTGGCGCCGCGCCGCCGAGGGTGTCCCGCTGCAGCGGCTGGGGGACGTGCGGGAGTATGGGTGGCTGGTGGCGCTGCTCGGTACCTCGGTCGGGCGCGCGCTTTCGGGTTCAGTCGTGACGCTCGACGGCGCGCTCGATAACTGGAGCGGCCCGTGGCCCCCAGAGGAGCTGGCGCGAGACGGCGAGGTCCCAACCGAGGATCGCCACTCGAGCCAGCCGCAGTGAGTGGCTGCTGCCGCGCGGGGTACCATGCCCTTAATCGCGGGCGAGGTGTCAACGGCTGCACGGGAGCCTTCCAAGCTCTAAGAACGGGTTCGAGCCCCGTCGCCCGCTCTCGACAGGCAAGCGCGTTGCCCTCAGAGGGTTATCATCGACCCGACCACGGGGAGTGGCGCAGTCTGGTAGCGCACCCGGCTGGGGGCCGGGCGGTCGCAGGTTCAAATCCTGTCTCCCCGATTCAAGGAAAAGCCCCGCTCAGGCGCAGGTTTTTGTTTTGGCAAGCGGGAGGTAAGCCAGGGTCTCCGTGTACTGTCGGTGTACTGTTTGCTGGCCATCCGAGCCAATCCCTGCTCCCTTACGTATCCTCGGCCTCGATGCCCTTCGTCATCCGGAGCCCCTAGCAGGACCATCCGGAAAGCCCGGAAGCGCTATTCCGATCGCTACGCCCGAAAGATCGGGCCGTCCGCGATCTGCTGCTTCGTCAAGGCGACGCGCTTCGCGGCTACGCACGGCTAGCTCGATCCGAGACCGACGTTGCGATCGAGCTTCCTACCGGCGGCGGCAAGACGTTGGTTGGGCTGCTGATCGCCGACTGGTGTCGGCGCGCGCTTGGACACCGCGTCGCCTACTTGTGTCCGACCGTGCAGCTGGCTCGGCAAGTCGCCTTGAAGGCTGACGGCTACGGACTTGACGTCGTCACGTTGGTGCGCCGGCAGGCCGAATGGGATCCCCCGGACTTCATGCGGTTCCAGCGCGCCCAAGCGATAGCTATCGCCGGGTACCACCAAGTCTTCAATTCCAACCCACGTCTCGACTCGGCACAGACACTGGTCCTCGACGATGCCCACGCCGCCGAAGACGCCGTGGCGTCTAACTGGTCTATCGACGCGCGCAGGCCCAGCCTCCTGTTCACGGCGCTCGTCTCGATCTTCACGCCCCACCTCCCTGAGGGGCTCGTTCGCCGGCTGCGGCAGACAGACCTCGACCCGTTTGATCGTGGCGGGGTGGCGCTGGTGGCGCCCGAGGCAATGAGCACGCTGGCCGGCGACATCGAGGCCGCACTCAGCGAGTACGCCACCGACCGCAACGACAGCAATAGCTACACCAAAGTGATGATCGGGTCGGCAGTCGGGCGCTGTTTGGCGTTTGTGTCGTCGTCGCAAGTGCTGATTCGCCCTTTGATCGCGCCTACTTCCGAGCATCCGGCGTTCGCTCGCGCCGCACAGCGGGTCTACATGTCTGCCACCTTGGGCGCCGCGGGCGAACTCGAGCGCGCGTTCGGCGTGCCCAAGATCACGAGGATTTCTTCAACCGCAGAGGACGAACAGGGTTTCGGTCGACGATTCTTCGTGATGCCCCACGCCGCCACCGTTCATGGCGACCAGATCACGCAGCAAGCAATCGCCGAGGCCGGCCGAGCGCTGATACTCACGCCCTCGACACAAGAGGTTGAGGAGGCGATCGAGCACCTCGTCCCCGAGGGGACGCCCGTCGTGCGGGCAGACGCGGTCGAGGAGAACTTCGATGCGTTCGTCGGGCAACTCTTTGCAGTCCTCGCTCTCGCCAAACCGGTACGACGGCATCGATTTACCAGATGACGCATGCCGGCTCCTGATTTTGTCCGGCCTGCCCGCCCACGCCCACCTTCAGGAGCGGTTCATCATGGACACGCTCGCTGCCCGACGGTTGCTCAGCGAGCGGATCCGGACGCGTATCCAGCAGGGGGCCGGGCGCGCGACCCGCAATGCGCGCGACTTCGCAGCCGTGATCGTGCGCCACCAGCGGTTGATCGATTTCCTCGCGCGAGACGACGTAGTGCAGGCGTGCCGGTTCAGCGCCAGGCGGAGATCGAGTTCGGCTTCGACAACTCTGAGGACCCCGAGGTCGATTTCCTGCAGTTACTACGCTCATTCTGGGCACAGGACGCGGACTGGCAGGCCGCCGAAACGGCCCTGCAGTCGCTCACGGCTAAGCGCGCCCGGACGGTGAGCACCACAGATCAGGCCCTCGCCCGAAGTGCGGAGAAGGAGGTGCTTTGTTGGCGAGCGTTGTTCACGGGCGATCTCGCTCGTGCTGTTGATCTCGGTCAGGAAGTCACAGACCGGCTGATCGGCGGAGACGAACTGCGTCCTTACCGAGCGTTGTGGTTCTACTTGACGGCATCGTGGGCATGGCAGCTATCGCGCCAGGATCCCGACACCTGGCGCGATCGCGCGCGGGACCTCCAGCGCGAGGCAGAGGGGTGTGCGAAGGCGATGAGCTGGACGCCACACTGGATCACCGAGCCCGTCACCGAGGCCGCAGAGGTTGTGGCTATCGGCCGGGGAGAGCGCGCTACCCGGGTGTTGCGTGACCTCGGTATACGCGGCTCGCGCTTCGAAGCGCACTTGGAAGCGGTTGCTTCGCTACTCGGCGACTCCGGGGCATCGAGCTTCGAGGAGGGTCTCAAGCGGCTGGGCGAACTGCTCGGATTCGAATCGGTACGACCGGATGATCGGGCCGATCCGGACGGCGCTTGGCGTGACGGCACTCGACTGTGGGTGATCACCGAGGCCAAAACCGAAGAACGGGCAGACACACCTTTGTCAGCCGCGACCGTCCGGCAAGCCGGCACGCATGAGGAATGGGTCGCAAATGTCTTGGGCTGGGAGCGCCCCATGACCGCGATGACGATCATCGTTTCAGACAAATCTCACGTCGATGCAGCGGCTGTGCCGATCTCCGGCGACCTCCGGTTGTGCCCGCCGGAGACGATCCGCGCGATGTCGTTTACAACCCGTTCGAACGGGGATCGAACACCGAGATCGCGGACAAACTGCTGGCGGCGGAGGTCTTCAGCGAGCCGCACTACCAGCGGCTTGCTCAGCGCTACCTCGGGCACGTCATCCGCGCGCTCAGACTTGCCGACGTGGATGTCAGCCTGGCGACCGTCGTCGAGCATATGCACGCCGGACGGCTGGCGGCCCTTACGCGCCGGATGTCTCCTTCCGACGCCCGGCCGCTGCTCAACTACCTCGAGACGCTTACACCACAGCAGGAGCGCGATCTCGCCGGCGCCCGCGACCGGCTCGCGATCCTCGCTGAGTCAGACGCTGGACCAGCGCTTGATCCTGCATCCGGTGGCGCCCAGATCGATCTCCGCGACGCGCTCGACCGAGCCGACGTCGTCCTCTTCCAGCTCGAAGCTGATCGGCGACCGCTGGCGGCGGCGATGGTGGGCGCGGCGATCATCCAGGACCTCGTCGCGATAGACGACGAGCGGCAGCATGGTGACCAGCGACCCGGGCTCGTCATCATCGACGAGTACTCCGCCGTGGGGGCTCCACAGGTTGGGCGCCTGTTCGGCCGCGGTCGTGGCGCTCGGCTCAGCCAGGTGCTCGGCACGCAGGAGTTTGGCGAGCTCGGATCGATCGACTCAAACGCCGTTGGTGGTGGCGGAAGTGTCCTCAACCAGGCCGGCGGCAACCTCGAAGTCCTGATGGCGGGACGCCAGAACGTGCCGGCCTCGGCCGAGATGATCGCCGCGATCGCCGGCACGCGCGGAGCATGGATCACTACCCAGCAGACGCACACCCCGGCTGCGGGTCTCCTTACCGGGTTGGGCTCCCGCTCGAGAGGGAGGGAGTACGTGATCCACCCGGACACGATCAAGGGCCTCGACGTCGGCGAGGTCGTCGTCATCGAGCCGCGGCGGCGCAGGGCCGCCGTCGTCCGCGTATTTCATCCTGATCAACTGCGACGTCGCGGTGTCGAATGCTGACCGAGCGCGACATGGCGATCGCGGCGTGGATCGGGCGCCAAGGCGCAGTCCGTGCCGAACACGTGATGACGCGGTTCTCGATCGGCAGGACCGCGACATACCGGCGGCTACACGAGCTCGTCGAGTTCGGACTCGTCCGACGCCATCGACTGCTCTACAACGACGGCGGGCTGCTGACGGCAACGGCCGAGGGTCTGCGATGCGCCGGCCTCGATCGGCTGGCGCTGGCACGGATCAGCCTCGCGCTCGTACCGCACATGATCGCGTCGGCTGCGCTGGCCGCCGAGATCGAACCAAGGCTCGACGGGCAAACGCTGCTGAGCGACCGCGAACATCGGGCCGCTGAGAAATGCGGTCGGCGAGCCGATCGCGTCGGCGATCGTCGGACGGCAGAGCGACGGACGCGCGGGGCTCCCCGGCCGGACTTCGCGCTGATCGCGCAGGGTGGTCAGCAGGTCACTGCGGTAGAGGTGGAGCTGACGCTAAACAACCGGACCCGGCTCGAGCGAATCCTGCGCGGCTACCTGCGAAACCAGAACGTCTCGGTCGTGCGCTACCACGCGGTCGAGCCGATCGGCGACGCAGTGCGGCGCGCCGCGCGAGCCGTCGGCGCCGAGGCAATCGTCGAGCTCGCGCCGCTCCCGTCGGTCCGCACGTCGACGACTTGGAGCCGATCATGAGCGACGCGATCGTCCCGCTCGACCATCAGCTGCTGACCGCCGACGAGGTCGCCGAGCTGCTGCGCTTGCCGGCGTCCACGATCTACGACCTGGCACGTACCGGACGCCTTCCCCATCTCAAGATCGGGCGGGCCCTGCGATTCAGCCGGAGCGATCTCGAAGCCCACCTGGCCGAGCGCTGCCGCGCTCACATCGAGGCTCGGGTCTGAGGCGGCGAGGTAGCCTCCGCGGCCCGGGCCGTCAAGGGCGCCGCTTCGCGGCTCGCTTCGCTCGGCCCTGTCGGGCCGCCCTTGACTGCCCGTCCGCTTCGGCTATTTGGCAATGATCGGTCCGCTGGCGCGGACATCGGATTCTGGGCGTCCGGATTACGTCTCCGGATCATGCATCGGACGGGCCAATGCAGGGCCGCAGCACTTCTTGTACTTGCGTCCTGAGCCGCACCAGCACCGCTCGTTGCGCCCGGGCGGCCACGGGATCACTTCGCCATCGGCGGTGAGATGCATCGCGTAGGCGGCGCGTGCTTCCTCGGGGTCCTCGTCATGCTCGGAGCACCACGTCACGAACTCGCCGACGATGATCGGGGCGATTGCGCGAATCGGTACGCCCTGGCCGCGCATCCATTTGATGTTGCCGTCGAGACGCGAGCAGTAGTCCCTGTGGGGCACGTCCGCCCAGTCCTCGGCGAGGCTGGGCCAGCGGCGGATCGCCTCCTCGTACTCTCCTGACGGAAACCAGGCGAGCGACACGGCGATGTCCTCAGGCAGGGGTTCGTCCACCCGCGGCGGGTCTCGAAGCACCGGGATCGAGTTCATGAACTTGGTCAGCTGCGCCTGTCGCCGTCTCTTCGCGCTCTCGGCCGATCGCCACTCTTCCAGGAACGGATCGACGCGCTGTTCGAGCTCATCGAGGTCGCGACCGAGAGCCTCGAGACTCTTGCGGCGGAAGTGGGAGAGCTGGTCGATGATCCCCTCGGGATCGTCGATCCGCATCGCTTGCTCGATGCCCTCACCCAGCCAGGCGACGGCGAGCTCGTGCTCTCCGATCTCGTTGTACGACAGGCCCGCTGCGTTGTAGAGCCAGACGTCGTCCGGATCCGAGGCCTTCAAGTCGGCCCAGATCGCAGCGGCCTCGTCGTGTCGCCCGGCCCGGAGGTGGAACTCGGCGATATCGGATCGCGGGTGCGGCTTCCCACCCCAACCGAGCTCGATCGCGCGTTCAAGCAACGCGATGGCGTCGTCGTGGCGACCCTGCCGGTCGAACTCGCGAGCGAGATCGGCGTAGCACTCAGGCATCCAGAGCCCGCCGGTTTCCGGGAGATCGACCAGCTCAGCGAGGATCGCCCGTGCCACGTCGAGGTCGCCGTCCTTCAAAGCCTGCTCGAAGGTCATGCCGACTGAAATACCGCACGGAGCGGCGGAACGTCGCCGGGTTTTCGCAATTTGCGCACGCGAATACGCCGCGCCGCCGATCGCTGTGCGACTCTGACGACGATGATCGTCATCGACGTCGGCGAACCGCGCACCGGAGCCCCGGAGGAGCTGGCAGCGGCCGCGACGGCTCCCGCCCGCTGGCTGCTGGAGATGGCGAGCGCCGACGGTATCCCGCTGACCCAGACGAACGCGCTCGCCAGATCGATCGTGCGCGAGATGGCCGGGCGCTGGCCCGATTGGTGGAACGCCGAGCTGTTCGGACCGCCGCACCGGGAGTGGGACATGCCGCTGATCGGAGCGCTTCACGAAGGGCTCAAGCGCCGCCGGCTCGTTCGCCGGCGCGCGCGCAAGCTCCTCATCACTGCCCGAGGACGGAAGCTCGCGGCCGACCCGAGCGCGCTGCTCTACGACCTTGGGTTGGACCTCGGCGGCGGTGACCCTTTTACGGCGATGGTCGCCAACGTAGTCGTCGAGGAGCTCGAGGAGAACGCACCATGCACCCGTGAGCAGCTCGTCAGGCCGGCGCACGAGGCGGCGCAGTGGGGCTGGCGTGGGCCCGACGGGGGGCCACCGAGCGAGCAGGGAGTCTCCTGGGTCGTAGGGGACGTCCTCTGCCGAGGCGAGGCGTACGGGCTGGTCGACCACCAGCCCGACCCTGCCGAGCCAAAGAGCTGGCGTACGTTGATCTCGCTCAATCCGGCCGGCAGGATGGTGCTCGGGCGACACCGGACCGATGTAACCGGCCGCGACGTGTTCGTGTTCGACGCGGAATTGCTCAACGTTGACGGCGTCAGCGCCAGGGTCGCGATCGCCGGGCACGAACACCTCACGGCGCTGCACGACGCGATCCAGCAGGCGTTCAACTGGGAGAACGATCACCTCTACTCGTTCTGGCTCGACGGCCAGTTCTGGGGCGACGCGGCCGCTGAGCGCGTCATCCCGGGCGCTCCGGATACCGACAGCAAGACCGCGGACGTGCCTGTCGACGAACTCCGCCTCAAGATCGGAGCCAGGCTCGCGTACGTCTTCGACTACGGCGACGAATGGCGCGTGCTGCTCACGCTGCGCGAACGAATCCACCGCTCCGACGCGATCCCGCGAGTGAGCCAGCGACGAGGGACGGCGCCGCCTCAATACCCGCCGCTGGAAGACGAGTAGTCGGCAGCGCCACGACGCGAGCAGTCTGATCGGACATATGACTGGGCTGGAACGGACACATGCCTGGTCTACAATGGACTCATGACGGACTTGGCCCTCTTGGCTCGTGAGGTAGGCGTGCATGAACGCACGCTCCGCCGTGCGGTAGCGGAAGGCAGCCTTCGTGCGGCTCGGCCATCGCCGCGGACGCTGGACATCTCGTTGCCCGAGCGGGAGTACGTGCGGCGCTCGTGGAAGCTGCTCTCGGCTCTGAGGGCAGCGCTCCGTACTGAGCACAACGTTCGCTTCGCCCTGCTGTTCGGGTCGGTGGCCAGAGGTACCGCGGCCCCCGGCAGCGACGTCGACGTGCTCGTGGCTCTGCGTGATCCAGACCTAGAGCGGGTCGTCGAATTGAGCGCCAAACTCACCGCCGCGACAGGACGGCGAGTGGATGTCGTCCGGCTCCAGGATGCAGAGGGCGAATCGTCGTTCCTCGCCGACGTGATCGCCGACGGGCGGGTGCTCGTCGACCGCGAGGGGCTCTGGCCACAACTTCGCGCCCGGGAGCCGAGCCTGCGGCGAGCGGGTCGGCAGAGAAACGCGAAGCGCACTGAGGCCGCGCTCGCCGGCCTTGACCGCATGCTGGCGCGGTGACGATGCCGGATTCCGACGCCAGGCCGGTGGACACGAAGCGCTGGCGTCTTGCGATCGTCCGCCACCTGGAGGATCTCCCGCGCCAGTACGCGGCCCTGGAGCACGCGATGGCGAGCTTCGGCGAGGACTTCGACCTCCAGCAGTTCAAGGCGGCCTACAACACTGCCGAGGACATGGACGCCTACAACCGCGTGCAGGCGGTCGAGCGAGCTCTCGGGCGCGTCCAGAACTACGTGGGCGAGCTCGCCGAAGCCGGCGTCAAGCTCGCGGGGCTGCCGAGACCGGAGGACACCCATCGGTCGTCGACACAGATCGCCTTCGAGGCAATGCGCGATGCCAAGATCATCAGCGCAAGCCTCTGCGGGCGACTGGTCCGGGCGCAGAACGCCCGGACACGGATCGAGCACAGCTACGTCCAAACGCCCGCCGGCGACGTGCATCGCGCGGCGATCCTCGTGCGGGACACAGCTCGCGACTTCATCGGCTCATACCGGGACTGGATCGAGCCGTACCTCGCGGAACCATAGCCCTGACCGGGCGCGGAGCCCAGCGTCACGCGAATGCGCGATCGACGGCGTCGGCCTCCTGGTCGCTCGGCTGGTAGTGCGCGTAGATCTGCGTCGTCTTCGAATCAGCGTGGCCCATCCAGTGCTGGAGGGTTCGCATCGGCGTGCCGGCGGCCGCCATCCGTGTACCGAACGTGTGGCGCAGTTCGTGGAACGTGATGCGGTGCACGCCGGCGCGGTCGATCGCCTTCTTGAAGCGGCGGACGAGCTTCGAGCGGTCGAGAGGCTTGCCGGTCTCGGGGTGGCAGAAGACGAGATCCCGGTCGCGCGAATACACCGACGTCGCGCGCAGCGAGCGGAGGGCATCCGCGACCCGCTCGGCCATCGGCACCGATCGGCCGGAGCCAGCCGACTTCGGATCGCCGAACTCGCCGCGGACGTATGGCGACACGACGCGGACCTTGCGCGCGTCGAAGTCGACGTCGCGCCAGCGCAGCCCGAGCAGCTCGCCCTGGCGCAGCCCGGTCATCGCCGCCGTCAAGTACAGCGTCGGCTCGATCCGGCCGAACGCGTCGTCGGGGTAGGACGCCGCGAGGAGCTGCTCGACCTCCGATTGCTCGAGGAACTGGATGCGCGTCTCGGTCTTCTTCAGCGTCGGCCGATCGGCGAGCTTGACCGGGTTCGACGAGCACCAGCCCTTCCGCAGCCCCAGGTCGAAGATCGAGTGCATCGTGTTGACGTGGTTGCGGACACTCTTGATCGCGAGCGTCCGCCGCTTCGCCAACACGTAGCGCTCGATGTCCTCGGGCCGCACACGGTCGAGCGTCTTGCCGGCGAAGAACGGCGCGATGTGGTTCCGCAGATCCGATGCGACGGTGAGCCGGTGCGACTTGCGCCGGCCCTTCAGCTCGAGCCGCTGGCAGAACTCGGCGCCGGCCTGCTCCATCGTGACGCGCTCGGCGCCCGGCGCCGAGCGCGGCGCGTCGACTTCGCGCAACCGCCGCAGCACCTTCTCGGCTTGGGCCTTTGTCAGCCCATCGGCACGCCCCTCGGTCCGAACGTCCCCGACCTTTCGCTGCACGCGGCGGCCGTCGGGCCCGTACCACGAGCCGATCCACGAGCGGCCCACCACCCGCAGCGTTCCGGTGCCATAGGCTCGGCGAGCCATCAGGCGACCGCCCACACCCGGGTCGGGAGGTTCTCCGTGTACCGTTCATGTTCCATTTTGACCTGATCGTAACCGGTCTACCGGACAGAAAAGCCCAGCAAATCCGGCCGAATCGGACCCATCAAGACCAGCCAGTTCCGGCTGGGGGCCGGGCGGTCGCAGGTTCAAATCCTGTCTCCCCGACTAAGGAAAAACCGCCTCAACAAAGCGGTTTTGCACCGCCAGCAACCGGTGACGAAGGAAGTCGCACGACGGATGCACCGTTGCCCGCGCGAAGCGGTGCCGTGGGACTCGCACAGCCGCGACGGCCGGCCCACCGGCCAGCCGTCGCAGTGACGTTCCGCTGTTGTCCGCGTTCAGCGGCCGACCCGGTACTCGTACGGGATGGCCGCCAGCTCGTTGCCGGTCAATGTGCTGACGACGGTCGGCGGGACGTCGCTGTCGTAGTCATCGACATAGATGTCGCCGCGTACGACCGTGCCCCGCGCGCCGGAGGGCGTGATCGTCACGTCGATCACGCCCGACTGGCCGGGACTCAGCGAGAGCGGCGAGAACGAAGCCGCCGGATTGGTCGAGATCTGCCACAGGTCTCCGGTGCTCGACGACGCGTTCGCGTCGAACGCCTTCGTGTTCACTGTCATCGCGACCGTTGCGCTGCCGGCCGGAGCCGGCGAGCTGTACGGGCCGCACTCGCTCGGCCCGGCGTACCAGAGGCCGGCCGAGACAGCCCGGCCGGGCGAGGTGTACGAACCGGTCGCCGTGTCCGAGCAGAGCGGGCTTGAGCCAAACGGCGAGCTCGAGACGTCCGGGTCGCCGATGTTCTCACCGAAGTCGAACATCGCCGGGACCGTCGACGTCTGGGCCACCGACACGCTGGACGTCTCCGTCGGTACGAGCCAGAACGGCTGGCCGACCGACGCGGGGTCTGGGAGCGGCACCGTTCCGGTCGTCGCCAGCGGTGCCAGCGTGATCGGCCCCGTTTGGTCGAGCCGCGGGTCGACGAAGTAGTCCTCGGGTGTCTCACCGGTGTTCGTCACCCGCACCGGGATCGTGATCGGGCTGCCAGACGCAAGCCGTTGGTGTCGGCTGTCCGGCACCCCGCTCGCCGCCGCCCTGACGGCATTGAACTCGATATCGCCGGTGTACGGATCCGACAGCTCATTCCCGACTGGCGCCTCCGCGAACTGCACGATCAGCGTCCACGTGCCTGGCTGCGGGCTAAGCGTGTTGGCGGTCGCCGATAGCTCCGGGGTGCCGTTCAGCGCCAGCGGCGCGCCGTCGACTGTGTTCTGCCCGTAGCCGAGCGTGTCACCGTTGGGGCTGATCAGGTACAAGCCGACCGGATCCGTCGGATCGTTCTTCAACGCGACATTCGCGGTGATGTCGCGGACGCCAGCCGGCACGTTGAACTCGTAGTACTCCTCCTGACCTTCGCCGGGGTCGCGGCCGTTGCCGCCGGTCATGATCCCGGAGAAGCGACCGACGGCGGAGCCCGGCAGACCACCCGAGCCGCTGCCGCGGACGTCGATCAGGCTGCGAAGCGTCACCGGGATCGACGTCGTCGCGTCACGTAGGAGCGGGTCCGCCGGGTTCGCATAGGTGTCACCGGAGCTCGAGGTGAGCGAGATCGACCCGCTCGTATCCCCCGGGGAGGGCGGGGTGGAGGTGCTGACGGAAAACGACTGGGTCTGCCCGGGAGCCAGCGTCAGCGTGCCCGGCCGGACGCTCGCGAAGGGAGCGAACTGCTGCGTCGCGACCTGCCACGTGACCGTCCCGGTCGTGCCGCCACTCGCGCCGTCGATCCCGAAAATGACGCCGGTCCATGTGCCGGCCTCCGGGAAGCGCACCTCGTCGGTGCCGTAATTACCAGGCCCCTGGGCGAGCGAATGTGCCGCGAACCGGCCCGAGGGATCGATCAGGATCATCCGCACGCGCTGGTTCAGGCCGGCCTCGCAGGCGGCGTCGATGCAATTCGCCTGGCTGCCGGGCCACGCGAGCTGGCCGGTCAGGCGGTCAGCGCCGCGCGGCACGCGGAAGTGGATCGTCGCATAGTTGTCCTGGAGACCGAGCCAGTCCTCGAACTGTGGGCTGGTCGAGTCGTTGAGCGTGACGGTGCCGCCCTGGACGTTCCGTTGCGGGCCGAATGTCCGGCCGCTCAGGTTCACGGTCTCCGGGTGCGCGCCGGTGTTGGTCACCGTCACCTGCCAGTGCTCCGGTGTGCCCGGATCGCCGACCGCGCTCAGTGCGTTCGGCGAGGTCAGCAGCGTGTCGCCAACCGGGGTGGGGGACCCGGCCGGGGTCGAGATCGACTCGGCGAGCTCGACTGCCTTGTAGGAGTTCAGGAGTCCTGCGCCCTGCTCGTCGGCCGGGTAATCCAGGTCAGTGGCCGTGCTCGTCAGGATCTGCTTGACGAGCGCCGGCGTGGGCGTTGCGCCGCTATGCGCTTGACGGTAGGCCTGGATCACGAGCGCCGCCGCACCTGCCACGAACGGCGAGGACTCGCTGGTGCCGCCGTTGCGCTCGACGTCGGACGCCGCGGTGCCGGGGAAGTTGGTGCACGACGTGAACAGCGCTGTGTTGGGCGTGCACGAGGCCCAGCTGGTGTCGCCCGGCGCGACCAGGCTGACGGTGCCGCCGGTCTCGTCCGTGCCGCCGGAGCTCAGGGCGCTGATGTTGTCGTCCAGCCAGCCGGTCGTTGCGAAGTACCGCGCGGCGCCGTAGTTCGTCTGCGCGTACCAACGCATGTCCGTCGACCCTCCGACGGCGATCACATTCGGGTCGGTCGCCGGCGAGCCGATCGTGTTGAACGGGCCCGCGTCGCCGGTGGACGAGGTGACGACTACTCCGGCGGCAACGGCCGCGTTGTCGAACTGCTTGGTCGCGTCGAGCGCGGTCACGTCCGGGAACGGATTCGAGCCGAACGACTCGTTGATCACGTTCACGTGGTCGGTCTCGACGGCGTAGTTAATCGCTTGCAGGAAGTTCGACTCGGTGGTGACGAAGGTGTTCGCCGCGTCCTCGTCAAAGACGTCCAGCCCCACAAGGCTCGCCCCGGGGGCGACGCCCCGGATCCGGACGTAGCATGGACTCTCGCTCTGCGGCGCGTAGCCGGCGACGTTGTATGTCACCAGCCCCTGGCCGGCGATCGTGTTGGCGTCCAGGAACGCCTCGTCGCCGCCCGTGGGCGCGCCGGGTCCATGACCGGTGAAGTCCTGATAATCACCGCCCACCGACGGGTCGAACACCGACCTGCCGTCTGGGCGGATGAAGTTGGGGTTCTGCGTGTCGAGGCCGTCGGCGATCCACGCCACCTTGACGCCGGCACCAGTAATGCCGAGCGACGCCGCAGTGGGCTGAGAAGGGTCGGTCGAATCGGTGCTCGTCAGGGCGAGTCCCTCGGAGTCGAGTTGCGGCGCTGCGGGGTTGGAGCTGCATGCGCCGGGGATCGTGTTGGGCGTCAGCGCGGTCGTCCGCTGGGCGGCATGAGCCGTGCGCCCGCGGGCCGTCGAGCCTGTGCCGGCGAAGCTGCCGAGCGAAATCGTCACGTCCGGGATGACTTCTTGCACCATCGGGTTGGCCGCGAGCCTCGCGCGCTCGGTCTTCGAGACGGTCGCCGAGAACGAGTTCACCAGTTGGAAGCTCCTGATGTTCGTCGCGTGCACTTGCCGCAGTTGGCGCATCAGGGGGGCCTGTTCCGCCCGGATCGCGCTCGCGCGCGCCGCCATCGCCCGCGTACCGACGATCGCCGGCGCGAACTCGCCCTTCATGATCACGATCACGCGCTGGTTGACCTGGCGCGAGAGCTGCGCGGCGCGGGACTTCGTCGGCGGCGCCTGGCGCTTGGCGAGCCGGCCCGCCGCCCCGCCGGTACCGCGCGAAGCCGCGACCGCCACCGGCACGAGGACAGCCAAGATCGACGCCGCCGCGATCAGGGTCAACGATGCTCGGGCCCGGCTGCGCGCCCGCGGCTCGTCTCTTGCAATACGTGCACGCATCACTCGCAACCCCGCTTTCTCTGTGTCCGGGCGCTCGGCTTGATTCGAAGGCCGCGGGCAACCTACCACCAGTCGCGCACCAGCGCGCCGGACGAACTCCAGCGCGTGGCGGCTGGCCTGGTTGCCGGTCGCTGTGGTCCTGATCAGCTGCCTGTGATCAGTCGTGCCTGGGCGGCCTGGTAATCGGCGGGGTTGTGGTCGATGCGGGCGCCGGGATGGCGGGCGGCGAGGCTGAGGAGCCGTTGATTGGCGGGTGTCGCGGGAAGCACGCGATATTCGCTGTAGATGGTGGTGATCGTGATGGCCCGGCTCTGGAGAACCTGTTTGATCGGGTAGTAGGTGCCAGGCGCGACGTAGTACTCGTATCTGTACGGGCCGCGGACCGAGGTGAGTCTGATCGCTTTGCGGCCATCGACCGTCGTCGATCCGGCCACTTTGAGTTTCCCGGCTTTCAGCTGCGCCTGAATCTCGGCGGTCGTGGGGGTCACGCGGAAGGCCGGGGCGATCGTCATCCGGTAGGTGCTCGGATGCTCGGGGCTGCCGAGGATTTGTACCTGCGACGTGCCGTCGCGCAACGCCCGGGCCTGTGCAGCCGTGATCGTCAGCGGCGGCGGCCGATGGGCATTCTGCTGCGCCGCCGCTGAACCAGGCGGTGCGCCTTGCAGCTTGGGCTGCGTGTAGACGAAGGTCCCCGGTTTTGCGCCGGGCGTGATGTCAGACCCGTATTGGCTCGAGATATAGACGGTGTTGGTGGTCGGATCGTAGAGCTCGTTGTTGCCGTTGACCTCCCCGATCTGGACTCCATTGGTGACACTAGGTCCTCCGAGGTTGACCTCGTTCTGCGGGCCTCGCCCCACCGGTGTTTGGGTGATCTCGTGATTACTCCAGCGGACCGTCTGTATGCCCCGGGGCGGCTTGTACCCGGGAGCGAATTTCAAGAACTTCGGGTTTGTCTTCTGCACGTCGCTGTCGAAGTCGATGACGATCGATCCTGGCGGGTGCGCCAGCGCGGCGGCCGCTCCGCGCAGCACCGCCGCTTCTGCGAGCTGCGGTCCGGCCGGACCTCGGCCCGAAAGCACTCCGGTCGCGCCTAGGACGAGCGCTGCCAGCCCGCCGGCCACGACCGCCAAGGTGAGCACCGGTCGACGCACCGGAGCGATAAGATCCCCAAAAACCGGCCGCTCCGGCGTGCCTTTGGCGGTGCCGGCGTCGCGACGATCGCGGCGGCAAGGTCAGCCAGCGCCCGTGGGCTTGCCGCGCGAGCGGCGTCTGCGTCGCTGATCGGGTTCAGACGGCTGACCGGATTCTGAGGCGGGCTCGTGCTCACCAGATACTCCCTCTCATCGAGATCACGTCGTCCGCGTGCCCGGGCCGGTAGTCGCGCGCACCGGGATGTTTTACCCAAGGCGCCTCTACCACCCGAGTCGGCGCGGCCTTGGCAGCACGCGCGGGCGGCGCACCATCCGGTCCGGCGCCTTGAGATGCGGCGATCGCGGCTCGCAGCCGTCGGCGCGCCCGGTGCAGGCGGATCCGCGCCGCGTTGCGAGAGCAACCGAGCACCGCCGCGACCTCCCCTGCACTCAGCCCCTCCCAGGCCTCCAGAGCCAGGACCTCCCGATCGACGTCGGCCAGCGACCCAAACGCGGCCGCAAGCTCCGCCAGCTCACCCGAAGGGGCGGCGGTCATCTCCCGGCTGGCCAGCTCGCCGCGCAGGCGCTCGGCGAGCTGCGTGCGGCGACGCTCGCCGCGACGCTGGTTTGCCAGCACGCGACGCGCGACGCCGAACAGCCACAACCGCGCGCTCGCGCCAGGCGGGGCATCATCGATCCGACGCCAGGCAACGAGGAACGTTTCGGCAATTGCGTCGGCGGCGTCGTCGGCGCTGGCGGCGCGCCTCAGGACGTAGCCCAACACACCAGCCTGATGCTCGGCGTACAGCGCCTCAAAGCGCCGACGCCGCGCGTCGTCGGCGCGGTCGGGCAGATCGGCGTCGTCCCTCATAACACACTAGATGTCCGGCACCCCAACAAGCATTTCACCCGTGCTCTGCTAACGCCACGAGCGTCTCGGGCGCGACGCCCGACTTCTCCGGTCTCCGTGGTAGGCAGCAGGCGAGCTGCGGCTTCACCGGAGTGCTGCTTGCGGCAGTGGCTGTCCGCGGAGTCGGAGCGTCGCGATCTCAAACGGCCCAACCGCCACGGCGGCCCGTCCCAGCGGCTCTTCGCCTGTCTCGTCCAAACGGGTCCGTGACGCGAACACCGGGCCGCCGACGCGCATGGAGACCTGCTGCGGTGACGGGTTGAAACAGCGCAAGATCAGCCCGTCGCCGTCTTCGGAGCCTTTGAGGCATGAGAAGACGACGTCACCTTCGAGACCCAGCAACGGCTCGAGCGCCACTCCACCGCGCGCCAGGTGAAACCCCACGCGATAGTCCTGCGACTGCCGCAGCAGTTGGAGGTCGTCATAAGCATCTGCGTCGCAGAGCAGCGCGTACTCGAACACGTGGCGCCCGAAACACTGCGCCTCCGGGGTGGGGACCTGTGGGCCCGCCGACTGCGGGCGCGTGCTGAGCTCGCCAGCGGCCCTTGAGATCATGCCGACGCAGCGAAGCAGCGTCAGACACAGCTCGGGGCCGTTCGGCCCGGCGCGGGCCTCGTACTCGGGCATCCCTTTGGTAATCAGTCCCACCGGACCAAGCGCGACCGCCCCGGCGGTGTGCTGGGTCTGAGCAGGGGGCTCGACCCACGGGGCGCGCGGACGCGGCGGATGCAGCGGTCTTCGGACCACCGCGAACGCGGATTCGGCGCGCACTTCTGTATCAGCGGTGTCGCCGAGCGCAAACACGACGCGTAGGCGATGGTCGCGGGCCGCGTTGTCCACGGTGGTTCGGAACTCCACTCGCGCGCAACCTCGGACCAGCCGCGCCACGGTCACGATCGAAACGATCACTCGCCCGGAGTCATCGATCGCCTCGGGAAGCTCGGCCTGCACAGCCAGCTCGAGCTCCCAGACGTCCGGGCCATCGGCCAGCACCCTGGCTACCGCTCGATCGCTACGCCACACGCACGGGCCCTCGACCGGGCAGAAGGTGTACGTGTCGCCGCAATCGGGCTCGTCCTCGAGCGCATGCAATCCCTCTAGCAGCCGACCGCTGCGCTTATCGAGCAGCGTCAAAGTCCCATCCTCAGCGAGCCGAAGATGAAAGCGGTCGCTCTCGATGCCGGTTGCCGCCGAAAGATGCGGCTTAGCCGCGCGCTTGGGCTCCACCGCGCGCTTGAGCTCCACCGCGCGCTTGAGCTCCACCGCGCGCGCGGTGAACCCATCCAACTCGACTATCTGCGGCTCGAAGCCGGAAGCCTCGACCAAGCCGCGGCGCCGCTCGGGCAGCGGGTTGAACACCGTCACCCGGTTGCGATCCGGGCCCCGTTCGCCAGCAAGCGCTTCGAGCACCCGCCGCTCGAGCTCTGACAGTGCGCGGTCGAGCGACTCATAACGGACGAGCATGTCGCGATGGACCTCGTCGCAGGAGCAGCCGCAAATCGAGTCGTGGGGATGGCAGCGCAGCAGATCGCGCCAAGCGAGGTACAGGTCGGGATGCAGCGCGTGGTCGCCGTCGCGCAGCGAGCAAAGCGCTACCAGCGTCTCAACCGCGAGCAGCCGCCGCTCGGCCCGCTCGTTGGCCTGCTTTAGGTAGATGCGCGCGGAATTGACCCCACGCAGCACGTTCTGGAGCCGGCCGCCCAACAGCTCACCCGTCCAGGGCGGGACCTTGACCACCCCGACCGCGCGGACGTAGTCGCCGTACGAGGCGATCGAGAAGCTCGACCCGGGAAACCGCCGCTCGAGCTCGGCACACAACGAGGGAAGCTCCTGCTGGATCGGAACGTGATCGGTACCGTTGCAAAGCAGCACATCCCGGACGGTGGCCCGCTCCAAGGCCGCGCCGAACCGCTCAAGGATGCGCTTCACCCGATCCTCGCCATCATCGGCGTCGCGCACCCCGGCGAAGTTGCCATAGTGATCCAGCTGCTGGAACGCAAGCACTTCGCTGTGGTCCGGACTTCGCCAGCGAAACACCACGCCGACGTCATCCAGCTGGTCGCCAAGCCCGCGCGTGAAGATGAAGCTCTCGATCCCGAATCCCCTCAGGATTTGGGGCAACTGCCCGGGGTGGCCGAAGCTGTCGGGTAGGTACCCGACGTTTGAAGGAGTCACGCCAAACCGCTCGCACACCTGGCGCCCGACCAACAGATTGCGCACCAGCGACTCGGCTCCGACCAAAAACTCGTCGGGTAGCACGTAACTAGGCCCAACCTCCAGCCGGCCCGAGGTCAACAGCGCACGCAGGCGCGATTCCTGCTCCGGCCTGACATCAACGTAATCCTCAAGCACGACCGCCTGCCCATCGAGAGTGAATGAGCAGAACCGAGGATCCCGTTCGAGCGTCTCGATCACACCATCTACGGTGTGCCCGAGCCACAACCGAAAGTGCTCGAACGGGCGATACCACTCCCGATCCCAATGCGTGTGCGCAACCACGAAGAAGCGCCGGATTTGATTCACGAGTGGAGATACTCGCGCACGCAGCGGATTCTTCACCTGAGCCGGCCCCCGGGTTTGGAGAAAATGAGACTCATGGAAATGGGCGACATCAAGCTGACGCGTATCGGCCTAGGAACCAACCGACTGACCGACACGCCGGAAAATCAGGCGTTCGTGCGAGCGGCGGTCGAGGCCGGCGTCAATTTCATCGACACGGCGCATCTCTACACCCAGGGCGAGAGCGAGCAGGCGATCGGCGCCGCTTTGGGCGCGTCTCACGACGGGGTTGTTGTTGCCACCAAGGGCGGCTTTCGCAACGGACGCCCGGATGCGCTGCGGGCCGAGTTCGAGGAGAGTCTGGAGCGTCTAGGGACCGACCGGGTCGACCTCTACTACCTCCATCGCGTGGATGCTGGGGTAGAGATCGAGACCAGCCTCGAGGCGATCAAGGAGTATCGCGACGCCGGCCAGATTGGTGAGGTTGGTGTCTCGGCCGTGAGCCTCGAGCAGGTCGAGCGCGCCCGGCAGGTGCTCCCGATCGTCGCGGTCCAGAACCAGTTCAGTTTGAGCGAGCGCGCCAGCGAAGACGTGATCGACTACTGCACCGATCAGGCGATGCTGTTCGTGCCTTACTACCCCCTGCGGGGCAAGCCGAGCCGCACGCTCAAGCAGATCGCCCAGCGGCACGGCGCGACGCCGACGCAGATCACGCTCGCCTGGTTGCTGAACCGCTCGCCGGTAGTCCTGCCGATTCCTGGAACGCTCCGGCTAGAGCACCTCCGCGAGAACCTCGGCGCACTGGAAATCGAGCTCAGCGACGAAGAGTACGAAGCGCTCGCGCACTAGCGGCCCTCTCGAATCTGTAGCCGGTTGCCGTCGGGGTCTTGGAACTGCGCGACGTAGCCCCACGGGAACTCGAGCACGTCCGAGAGGAACTCGACACCGCGCGACTTGAACTCCTCGACGGTCTTGCGGCAATCGTCGGTCTCGATCGTGATTGACGGCGGGGGCTGCCCCATCGCCGGCTCGGCGTGGCCCGGTGTCCCTGGCCAGAGAACCAGCTGGAACTCGTCCCCCTTGACGCCGACGGTCAGAAACGTCGGCCCGTCGGGCGTCGGGTTCTCAACCCGCTTCTCGAGGCCAAGGGCGTTCGTATAGAAGTCGAGCGCCCTGTCCTGGTCGCTGACGAGCACACTCATGTAGAAGACCTTCTCGAGCATTGCCGCTCCTCTTGATTGTCGTGGTCACTACTTCCAAGACAACCGGCGAGCGGTAAACGTGACAGGCGGCCGGTCCCGAAAAACTTACGAACGCGCTGCCATCCTCTGGGATGATTACGGGCGCACCCGGGTGGCTGCCCAGCCACGCTCGCCTGCAGGGGGAGGAATGGTTGAACGTAATCGATCAGCAGCAGTAGTGGCGGAGGCCGCCGGCCCCGAACTATGGTGGCGCGAGCTCGACGAGCGAAGGCGTCATGCGGAAGAACGTGACCTGATCGCTAACCGGCGCGAGGGTCTGGCGGACGAACGTGAGCACGTCGCCGACGAGCGCGAGCGGCTCGCCGATGAACGCGAGCGACTCGCCGATCACCGCGAGGTGCTCGCCGACCACCGCGAGCGACTCGCCGAGCAGCGAGAGGTGCGGTTTTACGAACAGTCTGTCCCTGGCTCGGGCGACGCCCTGCGGCGAAGCCACCAGGCGCTGAAGCGAGCCCGCCAAGCACTCGAGCGCTCGCGGATGCGGATCGACCGCATCGAGGCTGAGCTCAACCGCGACGGCGCCTTGTGGAACCGCGGGGAAGCTACGGTCCAGCGCGAGGTAGCCAACACTCGGCGCGAACCAGATCACCAAATGTAGGTGAGCGGCGCGGACCGTAGGCGTTGGACGAAGCCGCTCGGATGGCAGTCCCGGGTTTGCGTGGGCGTCCGCACCGATTCGGATTTGGCGATCGAGGGGGAGCAGGGCCGGCGGAAGCTGCAGAACATGGAAAATCCGCTCCGCTCGTCTGGATATTCCACGAAACCCGGCGTGAGCGCGACAAACGTGGAAGATCCGGCCGCGCGCTGCGGTTTTTGCACGAAACGCGCCCCGCACCCGACGAGTTCGCGAAAGCTGAGGCTGTCTGTCCACCGATCCAACGCGAAAATGCGCCCGAGCGAGGGCGCAACGTGCTGCGCAGCGCCGGTTACGGGCGGCAGAACGCGACACGTGGAGCGCTGGGCGCGGCGCTTTTGCGCGTTATGCAGGATCAACTGGGGCGCGGTGTGTTCGTCGTCGAGCTCGAGCGTCAGCTCGGCCGCGTTGACGTGGCGGGCGGCCGGTCGTCACGTGCTCGAGGCGCGGACCGTGGCCGTTGGCCGGTGCGACCGCGTCCACCAGTTTTCGATCTACGATATCGTGATACGATACCTCTCCAGCAACCGAAAGGAGGACGCGATGCGAGCGCCCACCTCGGACCCGACGGCAGGGACAAGAGCGCGAATGATCAGCGCACACCCCGAAGTTCCACAGCGGATCTCCGATCCCACGGATCCGCGCTACGGGCAGCCGGGCGACGCGCTGCCCCGGATTCTCGCGGAGTGCCCAGCATGCGGGTACACGTTTGCAGCCGACGAGCGCCGCCCGACGACTGACAACACGATGCGGGTGTTCTGCGACGGCTGCGGCGCCTTCATGACGATCTCGTTGAGCGACGAGCAGACGCGAGCGCTTCGCCCACCGTCATCGACCGCGGAAACCTCGTAGCGCGGCCCGCGTAACGCGCCGCACCGATCCAAACGCTGCCGCCGCCAACGCGGCGAGGGCGACCCACGCCGACGCGCGGCCGAAGTCCGAGATCCAGGTCGCGCCGGCGAGGCCTCCGACCGCGAAGCTCATCACCGAGTACATCCCAAGCGGGAACACGGTCGCCCAGCGGCGGACGTCGTAGCGCGGTCGCGGCCAGCGCAGCTCGGTGATGATCAGCGCCGGGAGCCAGGCGATCGCCGTCCCCCATAGCACCACACTTGCGGCTTGCGACACATCGCTGCCCGCGAACAGATCAGCAGCGATCTGCCCGAATGCCAGCGCCGAGATCGCGAGTGCCCCTCCTGCCACCCATTGATCTCCGGTGCCCGTGCGGAGCTGGTCGAAGTCGAACCGCCTGAGCACGAGCCCGTAAGCCCGGAGACCGAAAGCAAACGCAAGCAGCCCGATCGCCGCGGGCCAGTCGAGCCCGAGCCGGTGTCCGAGCGTAGCCGCGAGCACCGCCAACGATTGCGGCGCGACGACCACGAGGAAGGCCGCCCCGACGCGCGGCAACGTACGGACCCGAGCACCAAGGACGAGCAGCACCAGGCACGACCCCGATGCGATCACGAGCATCGCCCATCCGAGCCAGGTCCAGCCCGCAAGTGTCAGGCGCGCACCAAGCACGGACGTTGCGGCCACCGCCGTCAGCGCCGCCGGCTGCGCGGCTTCCCGACGCCAGCGGCCACGGTCAAAGCACAGCCGGCCGAGAAACACCCCACTCAGCAGGACCCACGCGCTCGCCGTGATCACGAGCAGGAGAAGCGAGAGTGTCTCGGCGCCCACCGCGCGCATCGCGACGGAGACGATGCCCGTGGCCATCACCGCGCTGCCGGCGTCAGGTCCGAGGGCGCGAGTGACGCTCGTCGATCGAATCTCGCGCGCCGGGTGTAGGTTGTCGGGCGCGCGTCCGGGCTGGAGATTCGGCGCGCGCATTAGTTTGAGCAGCGGCAATGCTGGCCACACGATATCGTCTCGCGATATGACCCTCGAACAGTCCGACTTTGAGCACCTGCTCGAGCTGCGCACCGGCCTGCGGCGGTTCCTGCGCTGGAGCGAGCAACAGGCCAAGGCAGCGGGGCTGACCCCTGCAAAGCATCAGCTCCTGCTGGCGATCCGCGGCCATCCGGACCCCGCGGGGCCCACGATCGGCGAGATCGCCGACTACCTGGTGCTCCGCCACCACAGCGCGGTTGGACTCGTCGATCGCGCGGTCAAAGACGGACTGGTGCAGCGAAACCCGGATCCGATCAGCAAGAGCGTCGTCCGGGTCACGCTCACCGAGGAAGGCGCAGCGAAGCTCGACGCGCTGGCGGAGGCGCATCTCGAGGAGCTCGCCCACCTCGCGCCGACGATGCGCACGCTGTGGCTGGCGCTCGAAGGTGCCGATGGCGACCGGCCACACCCGGCCGCGAGGCGGCCGGTAGCGACGCCGTCGGGGCGGTAGCCGCCCCCGGGACGGCCCGCGGGTTCCGGGACGGGCGACGTGCTCCGAGGCCTACGCGCTCAGCATCTGCTCGACGACGTGCTCGGCAATCGCGAGCGACGAGGTCGCGCCGGGCGACGGCGCGTTGCGAACGGCCGTGATCGGACCGAGGCGTGAGATCCGAAAGTCGTCGACCAGCGTCCCATCGAGGTCGACGGCCTGTGCACGGACGCCGGCGGGGGCCGCGACGAGGTCGGATGCGGTCAGCGACGGCAAGAACGAACGCGCCTGCGCGAGATAGACGCGCTTGAACAGCGAGCCCGCGGTCTCGCGGACCCCGGTCCGCAGGTGCCGGACAGCCATGCGGCGAAACCCGGGAAACCGAATCGTCTCCGAGACGTCGCCGCGCGAGACATCGCTCCAGCGGTAGCCCTCGCGCGCCAGTGCCAGGACGGCGTTGGGGCCGACGTCCACACCGCCACCGACACGGCGCGTGAAGTGCACGCCGAGGAACGGGTAACGCGGATCCGGTACTGGGTAGACGAGGGCCCGGACAAGGCTGTCCCGCCCTGGCGCGAGCCGAAGGTACTCGCCGCGGAACGGGACGATCATCGGCGCCCTGCTGTCGCCGGCCGAGCGCGCGAGTCGATCCGCATGGAGCCCGGCGCAGATGACCACGCGGTCGAACGCGAGCTCGTCGTCGCGGGTCCGGACGGTCGCCCGTGCGGTGCGCGGGGCGACCGTGAGCACCTCGGTGCCGAGCTGGAGCCGACCGCCGGCCCGCACCAGCTCGGTCGCTAGCGCATCAGCGACCGCGCGGAAGTCGGTGATCGCAGTTGTCGGCGACTCCAATCCGGCAACGCCGATCACGTTCGGCTCCACATCCTGCAGCTCGTGACCGTCGAGCCACCTCAGCCCGGGCACGCCGTTTTGCTCGGCCCTTCGCCGGATCTCCTTGAGGCGCTGCGCCTCCAGCGGGGAACGGGCGACGATCAGCTTGCCGCACTCCTCGTACGGCAGCGAGTACTCGGCGCAGTAGTCGCGAAGCAGGCCGACCCCTCGGCGGCAGAGGCGAGCCTTGAGCGAGCCCGGCGCGTAGTAGACGCCGGCGTGAACGACGCCGCTGTTGTGGCCGGTCTGATGCTCGGCCACGCGCTGCTCCTTCTCGATCACCGTCACCTCGGCACCGTCGATCGTGAACGCGAGCCGGCGGGCGACGGCCAGGCCGATGATTCCGCCTCCGATTACGGCGATCCGTTGGGTCGGCATCGATCAGGCGGCGGAGCGCGACGCGCTCGTCCTCGCACTGCGGTCCTCGATCAAGCTGTCGAGCCCGACCGTCAGAAGCGGTCCGGGACGAACGTCTGGGTGTCGATCGGTGGGCGAATGTAGCCCCCTTGTTCGGCGCGTGGGGGGAGCTTGATCTTCGGCGGCAGGATGTCCTTGTAGGAAACGCTCTGCAGGAGGTGGCTGATGCAGTTGAGCCGAGCGCGCTTCTTGTCGTCGGCTTCGACGACGTACCACGGACAGCGCTTGGTGTCAGTGAACTCGAACATCGCGTCCTTGGCGCGGGAGAAGTCGACCCAGCGGTCGCGCGATTCGATGTCCATCGGGCTGAGCTTCCAGCGGCGCCGGGGATCGGCGGCTCGAGCCTGAAAGCGCCGCTCCTGCTCCTCGTCGCTGACGCTGAACCAGTACTTCAACAGACCGGTGCCGGATCGCACGAGCATGTCCTCGAACTGGGGACACGACCGCAGGAACTCCTGGTATTCGTCGTCTGTGCAGAAGCCCATCACGTGCTCGGTGAGGGCGCGGGTGTACCAGCTGCGATCGAACAGCACGATTTCGCCGGCGGCAGGTAGGTGGTTCACCCAGCGCTGGAAGTACCACTCACTGCGCTCGCGTTCGGTCGGGATCCCGAGCGCGACGACGCGGATGATGCGCGGGTTGGTGCGCTCCATGATCCGCTTGATCACCCCGCCCTTGCCGGCGGCGTCGCGCCCTTCGAACACGATCGCGACCTTGAGGCCGTGCTCTTTGACCCAGTACTGGAGTTTGACGAGCTCCTCCTGCAGCTTCTCCAACTCTCGCAGGTAGTGCTTGCCTTTTAGCTTGCCGCCGTGCTTGGCGCCCTCGGCGGACGTTTGCGCCCCGCCGTCCTTCGCGTTTGCACCATCCATCTTGCCATCGCCAGAGCGTGCCATCTCTGCTCCTTTCACCGTCGGGTCGCGGCGAAGCGCAACCGACCGGGCAGCTGATTATCGACGCACTCCGAACTAACGGTCAAGCGGGGCGTTCAATCCGACGGTTCGTGGACCTCGACGTGCTCGAGGCTGCGCATCGCGAACGCCAGGAAGATCAGCGCGATGCCGTTGAGGATGAACGAGATCCCGACGAGGATTGCGAGCGTCGCGAGACGGATGTTCGCGCTGGCGATGATCACGATCCCGGCCAGCAGCTCGATCGCGCCGACGAGCGCGCGGCCGAGCCGATCCCCGCGCGCTTCGAAGGCCATGATCAGCCGCAGGACCCCGGCCGCCGCCAGCCAGATGCCGATGAACAGCGCGACCGCCGTCACGCCGACGATTGGGTGCCGGATCAGGATGATGCCGATGATCAGGTCGAGCACCCCGATCAGCGCGACCATCGTGTGGTTTTCGACGCGGTGGCGGAGCCCGAGGTAGATCTGCATGATCCCGTCGAGCAGGATGAAGATCCCGATCACGATCGTGATCACCTTGAGGCTGTTGTCAGGCTCGATCAGGACGATCACGCCGGCGGCGACGCTGAGCAGCCCGAGAACCAGCGGCAGCCACCAGACGCTGGCCAGCGCCCGAGCTTCGCCTGATGTGACGGATTCATCGAGCATGGCTGTCGGTCTCCTTTGCGATCGCTCCGGTGGCAGCGGCGACGAACCCGTTCGCGATCGAGTCTCCGATCCCTCCCAGCGGCAGAAACCGCGGTGCGTCGATGTTCGCATGCAGTTCGAGCTCGAGACGCGTACCGGATAGGTCGTGCAGGCGCCAGATGACATCGAACTGCTGCTGGGAACCAGTGTCACTCACGCGGGTCAGCTTCACGGTGTCGGGCCGATGCACCTCGACGGCCATCACGAGATCGAAGTCCCGGGCGACCGGACCCGCCATCACGTGCAGCTTTGTCCGCACCCTGTGCGGCTGGCCGTCCGGGCCGCGCTCGAGAACGTCGACCTGGCGGACGACGGTGGGATACCAGTCCGGGTAACGGTCGACGGCGGCGAGAAACGACAAGCACGTCTCCAGTGGTGCCGCGACCGCCGCCGACCCTGTTCCGGTCAGGTCTCGCATTCGCTGGGTAGCAGACACGGAACGGCGCCGGCTGTCAAACGGATTTCCATCTGAGCGCCCGATTCACCCGAGAACCCCTCATAGACACGGAACACTCGGGGTGATAGATGCGCGGCCATCGGCCGCATAGCCAGTAAGTCCGGTTGCGCTCTCTTTAGGTTTCGGCTATTAGAGGAGCTTGATGTACGACCCAGTGCTGTTTCGCGACCGGCCGCTGCCGGTCCAGATCGTGATTGGTGGCGTGATCCCGGCGGCGCTCGGCGCGCTCGAGGGCGTGCTGATCGGCAGCTCGAGCCTCGCCTACTGGATCGTCGGGGTGCTCGCCGGCGCAGGGGCGTTCCTGGCCGGATTCGAGCATCGCGACGGCTGGGGTGGTGCCGATCGCGGCATGGTCGGTGGTCTGATCTACGGCATCGCGTTGTTGATCGTGCACGGGCTGGTGGGTACGCAGGCGCTGGTTTCACTCGGAAGCTTCCCGCCGCTGCTGGCGGTCATTACCGCGACGATCGGAGCGCTGCTGGGGGCGGCCGGGGGGCGGCTCGCACGGCTCGGTCGCGACCGGGCCGCGACAGCATCAGCCGATCGCAGCGCGTCGCCGCACTAAAGCGTGAGCCGCGCGCCGCCGAGTTCGTCGCCCCGAGTCACTGAGGCACCGCGTCTGGTGTTCCTGCGCGCCTAGTGAGCTTCCGCTCCAGCGACTCCAGGCGCGACGGCCGGCTGGATCGCGAGCATCGGTATGAAGATGTGCGCGAGCGGTCCAATTCCGATCGCGTAGACGACCGTCCCGATACCGACCGTGCCCCCGAGCAGCCAGCCGGTCGCGAGCACGGTGAGCTCGATCCCGGTCCTGACGATACGGATCGAGTGACCCCGCGCGGCGAGTCCCGTCATCAGTCCGTCGCGCGGGCCCGGACCGAGTCCGGCTCCGATATAGGCGCCGGTCGCGAGCCCGTTGAGCACCACACCTGCGAGCAACAGCACGATCCGCACGGCGAGTCCGTGCGGCGCCGGCGTGACCGCCAGTACCAGGTCGATCGTCAGGCCGACGACGATCACGTTGCTCACCGTGCCGAAGCCCGGTCGCTGCCGAAGCGGAATCCACAGCAGCAATACGCAGATGCCGACGATGATCGCCCAGGTGCCGACGCCGAGTCCGAAGCGGCGCGAAAGCCCCTGGTGAAAAACATCCCAGGGATCGAGCCCGAGCCCGGCGAGCAGCAGCATCGAGTCGCTGACCCCGTACAGGATCAGGCCTGCATACAGCTGGATTAGGCGTCGGGGACGCGGCGGCGGGATGATCGAGCCGAGCGTGGGTCGCACGAGGCGACAAAGATAGTCGCGGACTCAAACCGCCTTGCGCGGCAACGGCCTTCAGCTATGATCGGCGGCCGCGCCGGGGGGAGAAGGGCACCGAAGGGAGGCTGTCTTGACCACCGAGTACGAAGGAGCTAGGCGCCAAAAACGCCATGCGGACGCCGTGCTTGCGGCTGAAGTCCGTCAGCTTGCGCGCGTGATGGGCGCCCTGCGGCCGAAGCCCGGAGCGTCGCTGGCGAAACTGACTGGCGTCGGACGCCGGCACGAAGGACCGCTCGAAGCGGCCAGATCCGCGCTCAGAGCTCGGTCAGCCGGGCCAGCAGCGAAACCGCGCGGTTGAGCAGTTCGCGCTCGTCGGCGGAGAAACCGTCGTCGAGCGCCTCGGCCAGCCAGCCCTCACGCCGTTTGCGGTCGTCGGCGAGGACCTGGCGGCCCTGAGCGGTCAGCTCGAGGAGCGTCCGGCGCCCGTCGGTCTCGTCGGGTCGGCGGCTGATCAGACCCTGGCTCTCGAGTTCGGCGAGCGTCTGACCCATCGACTGGGGCCGGACGCGCTCGGCCGTCGCGAGCTGGACCGTGCTCTGAGGACCGTCGCGATCGAGCCGACCGAGGACGGCGCCCTGGTTGAGCGGGAAGCCGTGTTCGGCGCGCAGCCGGCGCATCAGCTGGCCGAGTACCACGCGTAGCTCACTGGCCAGCAGGCCCGAATCGACAGCGGTCGGCACGGCTGAGACTATACCCGAGAAAGAAAGGCAGACTGCAAAGTTTGCCTGTGTATTATGGATATCCGTGACGACTCCCGCCAGCATCCGGCCGCTGCTCGGCAGCAACGGGAATGGAGCCGGCGGTCGGGCATCGGATTCGGACCGCTACAAGTGGATCGCGCTCTCGAACACGACGCTCGCGGTCCTGCTGGCGACGCTCGACGCGTCGATCACGATCATCGCGATGCCGGACATCTTCCGCGGCATCAAGCTCGATCCGCTGGTTCCCGGCAACAGCGTCTACCTGCTGTGGATGATCCTCGGCTACCTGGTCGTCTCGAGCGTGCTGATCGTCAGCCTCGGCCGGCTCGGCGACATGTACGGACGCGTACGGATCTACAACCTCGGCTTCGTGATCTACACGGTCGCGTCGCTGCTGCTGACGGTCGACTGGATGACCGGCCGCGCGGGCGCGACCTATCTGATCGGATTCCGGCTCGTCCAGGGGGTCGGCGGCGCGTTCCTGCTGGCCAACTCGGCGGCGATCCTGACCGACGCGTTCCCGGCCAATCAGCGCGGAATGGCGCTCGGGATCAACAACATCGTCGGCGTCAGCGGGTTGTTCATCGGGCTCGTGCTGGGTGGGCTCCTGGCGCCGATCAGCTGGCGGCTCGTGTTCCTGATCTCGGTCCCGGTGGGGCTGTTCGGGACCGTCTGGGCCTACCTCAAGCTGCGCGAGCTCTCAAAGCCCAAGCGCGCGCGCGTCGACTGGCCGGGCAACATCACGTTCGCGCTCGGCCTGGTGCTGATCATGATCGCGATCACGTACGGGATCCGCCCGTACGGAGGTCACGCGACCGGTTGGCTGAGCCCGCGGGTGCTGGTTCTGGTCGGCTCCGGGGTCGCGTGCCTGATCGCGTTCGTGTTCATCGAGCGGCGCGCGCCGGACCCGATGTTCAAACTGCCGCTGCTGCGGATCAGGGCGTTCACGTTCGGCACCCTGTCGACGTTCCTGGCGGCCGTGGCGAGGGGCGGGCTGATGTTCATGCTGATCATCTGGCTGCAGGGGATCTGGCTGCCGCTGCACGGCTACGACTTCACCGACACGCCGCTGTGGGCGGGGATCTACATGCTGCCGCTGACGGTCGGGATGCTGCTGGCCGGCCCGACGTCGGGCTATCTGTCGGACCGTTTCGGCGCGCGTGGGTTCGCGACCGCGGGGATGATCGGCGCGGCGGTCAGCTTCGTCCTGCTGTGGATGCTGCCGACTGACTTCTCGTATCCCGTGTTCGCGGCGATCCTGGTGATGAACGGGATCTCGATGGGGATGTTCGCGTCTCCAAACCGCGCCGCGGTGATGAACAGCCTGCCTCCAGGTGACCGCGGAGCCGGCGGCGGCATGAACCAGACGTTCCAGAACTCGGCCCAGGTGCTGTCGGTTGGAATCTTCTTCTCGCTGATGATCCTGGGGCTGGCGGCGTCGCTGCCGCACGCGATGTCGACCGGGCTCGAGGCGCACGGCGTCAGCCACGCAGACGCGTCCGTCATCTCGCACGCGCCGCCGGTCTCGATCCTGTTCGCGGCGTTCCTGGGCTACAACCCGATCGAGAGGCTCGCCGGACCGCACGTCCTGCATTCGATCTCGGCCCACGCGCAGGCGGTCGTCACCGGCCGCGCGTTCTTCCCGCAGCTGATCTCCGAGCCGTTCCGCTCGGGACTCCACGCGACGTTCGCGTTCGCGATCGCCGCCTGCCTGATCGCTGCGTTTGCGTCGCTGCTGCGCGGTGGCAAGTACCACTACTCAGAGCCGGCTCCAGCCGTCGAGTCCGGGCGCGAATCGCAGCCGGCGACAGCGCCGCGGTCTGAGCGGCGGCTGTTTCCTCGCCGCCGAGCGCGGGTAGCGCTCCGGTAAGGCGGGGCCGCCACACATCAGCTAGAGCCAGGAGACCTTTATGTCGTCGCAGTCCGTCGCAGCGTTCATGCTCGAGCGCCTCAAGCAGTGGGGCGTCACTCGTATCTACGGCTACCCAGGCGACGGCATCAACGGCATCCTGGGTGCTTTTCACGAGTTCGAGGACGACATCGAGTTCATCCAGACCCGCCACGAGGAGATTGCTTCGTTCGCGGCGTGCGCACACGCAAAGTTCACCGGCGAAGTCGGGGTCTGCATGGCGACCTCGGGGCCGGGAGCGATCCACCTGATGAACGGCCTCTACGACGCAAAGCTCGACCACCAGCCCGTCGTGGCGATCGTCGGTCAGCAGGCCCGGATGGCGCTCGGCTCGCACTTCCAGCAGGAGGTCGACCTGACGACGCTGTTCAAGGACGTCGCGAGCGAGTACGTCCAGGTCTGCATGGCGCCCGAGCAGGCCGCGCATCTGATCGACCGCGCGTTCCGGATCGCGAAGGCGACCCGGTCAGTGACCTGCGTGATCTTCCCCAACGACATCCAGGAGGCCCCGTACTCCGCGCCGCCGCGCGCGCACGGTGCGGTGCCGTCCTCGGTCGGCTTCCTGGAGCCGGTGGTCCGACCCCGCGACGATGACTTGCGCCGGGCCGCCGACCTGCTCAACGCGGGCCAGAAGGTTGCGATGCTCGTCGGAGCCGGGGCAATCCACGCCGAACGTGAGGTGGTCGATGTCGCCGACCTGCTCGGCGCGGGCGTCGCCAAGGCGCTCAACGGCCGGGCCGCGGTGCCCGACGACCTGCCGTTCGTGACCGGGTCGATCGGGCTGCTGGGTACGAAGGCGACCTACGACATGATGGAGGGCTGCGACACGCTGCTGATGGTCGGGTCCAGCTTCCCGTACTCGGAGTGGCTGCCCGAGTTTCGACCAGGCTCGCGCCGTGCAGATCGACATCGACCCCCGGATGATCGGGATGCGTTACCCGATGGAGATCAACCTCGTCGGCGACAGCGCCGAGACGCTGCGGGCCCTGATCCCGTTGCTGCGCCGCCAGGAGGACCGGTCCTGGCGAGAGAAGATCGAGGACGACGTGCGCCGCTGGTGGGAGATCCTCGACGCGCAGGCGCACGAATCGGCCGACCCGATCAACCCACAGCTGCTTGTTCCACGAGCTCAGCCTCCGCCTGCCCGACCGGGCGATCCTGACCAGCGACTCGGGATCCGGGACCGACTGGTGGGCCCGCCATTTGCGGATGCGCAGCGGGATGAAGGCCGCGCTGTCCGGGACCCTGGCGACGATGTGCCCCGCGATTCCCTACGCGCTGGCCGCCAAGTTCGCCTACCCGGATCGTCCGGTGATCGCGACGATCGGCGATGGCGCGTTCCAGATGCTGGGCGTCAACGCGATGATCGACATCGCCCGCTACCACGAGCGGTGGGCCAACCAGCAGCTGGTCGTGCTCGTGCTCCACAACGACGACCTCAACCAGGTCACGTGGGAGCAGCGGGTGATGTCCGGCAACCCGAAGCTCGAGGTGTCGCAGACGCTGCCGGACTTCCCGTACGCGCGCTACGCCGAGCTGCTCGGCCTGAAGGGGATCCGAGTCGATTCCCCCGACGAGGTCGGACCCGCGTGGGACGAGGCGCTGAGCGCCGGCCAGCCGGTCGTGCTGGAAGCGATCACCGACCCCGAGGTCCCGCCGCTGCCACCCCACATCCGCTTCGAGCAGGCGAAGGAGCTGGCTCACGCGCTGCCCGGCGACCCGGCCCGCGGGCGGATCGTCAAGCAGTCGCTCAAGGGCATCGTCGACGAGTTCGTCAACCGGTGAGGATTAGGCGTCATACCCGCGAGCCGAGCAACGGCGCCTCGCGCTGGCTGTGGAACCTGCGCGCCGGTCGGATGCAGAAGACGCTCGCGGCAGCGGTCGCGGCCAGCGGGCTGCCGCTCGGCTTTGAGATGTATCTCGAGCACTACAAAGGCTCGTTCGGCGACATCTGGATGTGGAGCCCGATCGTCACCAGCCCGCTGGTCAGCGCAGCGGGGCTTGCGGGGATGCAATCGCGCACCGCCGCGCGCACGGTGCTGCCCGTAACAGGGGCGGTGTACGCGCTCAACGGCGCGATCGGCACCTACACCCACCTGCGCGGCGTCTACCGCAAGCCGGGAGGCTTCTCGGAGCCGACCTACAACCTCGTGATGGGCCCGCCGTTGCTCGCGCCCGGCTCGCTCGTGCTGGTCGGGGCGATCGCGATGCTGGCCGGGGTCGTGGGGCGGGAGCGCTGAGCGTGGCGCCGGACTACCGCCTCGCGGACCACCTTCCGAACCGCCGTGATGGAAAGGGCCCCACGGACCCCTACGAGCTTCCGCGCCAGCGGCGCGGGCGCACGCCACAGATGCACGGCCGCTACCCCGACTACGACGTGCTCGAGCAGGCCGACCACTGGGATCGGGTGACCCGGCAGACGGTGCTGAGTCGGGTGCAGGACGTGCCGCCGCTACGTTTCTTCACACCCCGCGAGGCGGCGACCCTGAGCGCGCTGTGCGATCTGTTGACCGCGCAGGACTCCGGACCGCGGATCCCGGTGATCAACTTCGTCGACGAGAAGTACCACAACGGCGAGCTCGACGGCTACCAGTACGACGACATGCCCGACGACCGCGATGCGTGGCGGCTCGTCGCTGCCGGGCTCGACGAGCAGGCTGCTCAGCGAGCGGGCAGCGCGTCGTTCCCGGATGCGGATCACGAGACGCAGCTCGCGATCGTCGATGACTTCTCAAACGGACTGCTGGAGGGCGAGGCATGGGCGCAGCTGAACGTCAAGCGCGCGTTCAGCCTCGTGATGAGAGTGGTGCTGTCGTGCTTCTACTCGCATCCGTGGGCTTGGAACGAGATCGGCTTCGGCGGACCGGCGTACCCGCGCGGGTACAGCCGCTTCGGCAGTCCGCAGCTTCAGCACGCCGAGCGTGAGGCGTGGGAGGGCAAAGAGGCCTACGACCGCGACCCGGTGGGGGGCCGGATCGAGTCCCCGCCCAGGAAATGAGACTCGACGGAAGTCTGGTCAAGGGGGCCCTTCGGATGCCGAAGGACAACGACTCGGCGTGGCTGCTGGACCCGCACAAGCGCGGGCTGCAGAACCTCGACCGGATGCAGCGCTACGAGTCCGATGACCACGTCGACATGGTCGTCGTCGGCGCGGGCGCCGGCGGGATCACGCTCGCGCAGCGGCTGGCGCGGGCCGGCTGGCGGATCGTGATCCTCGAGAAAGGGCCGTTCTGGGATCCCGACCGCGACTGGGTCTCCGACGAGAAGGGCGCCGGCCCGATCTACTGGACCGACAAGCGAATCATCTCGGGCAGCGACCCCGTCGAGATGGGCAAGAACAACAGCGGGGTGGGCGTTGGGGGCTCGATGACCCACTTCGCCGGTTACGTGCCGCGCTTTCACCCATCGGATTTCGAGGTCCACACCCGTGACGGCGTAGCGGCCGACTGGCCGATCTCGTACTCGGATCTGAAGCCTGCATTCGAACGCGTCGAGCGCGAGCTGCCGGTCGCCGGCCAGGACTGGCCGTGGGGCGATCCGCACACCTATCCCCACGCCGCGCACCCGATCTCGGGTGCGGCCGCGGTCGCCTGGCGGGGCGCCGAGGATCTGGGGATCAAGATGCGGGTCGGGCCGGTCTCGATCACCAACGGCGCGTTCGGCAACCGCCCACACTGCATCTATCGCGGCTTCTGCCTGCAGGGCTGCAAGGTGAACGCCAAGGCGAGCCCGCTGATCACGCACCTGCCCGACGCGATCGAGCACGGCGTCGAGGTGCGCGCGAACGCGATGGCGGTGCGGGTTGAAGTCGACGAGGCAAGCGGCCGCTGCACCGGCGTGACCTACCTCAAGGACGGCCAGGAGAGGTTCGTCGGCGCCGACACGGTAGCTGTCTGCGGCTACGCGATCGAGACCCCGCGGCTGCTGCTGAACTCGACCAGCGGGCGCCACCCCGACGGGATCGGCAACCAGTCAGATCAACTCGGTCGCTACGTGATGGTCCAGGGCGCGACCCAGGTCGCGGGGCGCTTTCCCGACGACCTGCGGATGTACAAGGCGCCGCCGCCGGAGGTCTCGAGCGAGCAGTTCTACGAGACCGACCCGAGCCGAGGGTTCGCGCGCGGGTTCTCGATCCAGACGGTCGCACCGCTGCCGATCGGCTGGGCCGAGCACGTCCAGGGCGACGGCCACTGGGGCGCATCGCTGCGCGAGTACATGCGCGATTACAACCACTGGACGATCCTCGGTCTGCTGTGCGAGCTGCTCCCACAGGCCGACAACCGGGTCACGCTGGCCGATGAGCGTGACCAGTACGGGATGCCGATCGCCAGCTTCTCGTACTCGCTGTGCGACAACGACAAGCAGAACATCGCCTTCGGAACGAAGACGATCGAAGACATCTGGGAGCACGCGGGCGCCCAGGATCAGCTCAAGATCGACCGCTTCGCGCACCTCGTCGGCGGCGCCAGGATGGGGTTCACGCCCGAGGACAGCGTGGTCGACGCCAGCCATCGCGTCTGGGAGGTGCCGAACCTGTTCATCGTCGACGGGAGTGTGTTCCCGACGCAGGGCGCGGCCAACCCGGCGCTCGTGATCATGGCGCTCGCCGACCGGTGCGCGGAGCTGCTCAAGCACAAGCAGCTGCCGTGACCGAAGCGTCGATCGCACGGGTGGGGGCGAGGGCATACACGATCCCGACCGACGGGCCGGAGGCCGACGGGACCCTGGAGTGGGACTCGACGACGCTCGTCGTCGCGACCGTCGAGGCAGGGGGCCAGAGCGGCCTCGGTTGGACCTACGGACACAAGGCGATCGCGACCTTGATCGAGACCGACCTCGCGACGGCGATCGCCGGGCGCGACGCGATCGACGTCCAGGCGTGCTGGGGGACGATGGTGCGCGCGATCCGCAACAACGGCCGCCCCGGCTTGAGCTCGATGGGGATCGCGGCGGTCGACGTCGCCCTGTGGGATCTGAAGGCCAAGCTGGTCGGAGTGCCGTTGAGCGCCTTGCTCGGTCGCCACCGGGCCGCCGTGCCGATCTACGGCAGCGGCGGTTTCATCTCCTACTCCGACGAGCAGCTGGCCGAACAGCTCGGCGGCTGGGCGCAGGAAGGCATCCCGCGCGTGAAGATGAAGATCGGTCCCGACGCGTTACGGGAGCGGGTCCGCGTCGGGGTCGCGCGTGAAGCGATCGGCGACGACGTGCAGCTGTTCGTTGACGCCAACGGCGCCTACCATCCCAAGGAGGCGATCGACCTCGCGCAGCAGCTCGCCGAGCACGGCGTGAGCTGGTTCGAGGAGCCGGTCTCCTCCGATGACCTCGCCGGGCTGCACCAGGTGCGCGAGCACGTGCCGGCCGGGATGGCGATCGCGGCCGGCGAATACGGCTACGACCTGCCGTACTTCGAGCGGATGCTCGCGGCCGGCGCAGTCGATGTCCTGCAGGCAGACGTCACGCGGTGCGGCGGGATCACCGAGCTGCTGCGGATCGACGGTCTCTGCCGCGCCCGTTCACGGCCGCTCTCGCTGCACTGCTCGCCGACGCTGCACGCCAACGCCGGTCCAGCGCTCGAAACCGTCGTGCACATGGAGTACTTCCACGACCACGTGCGGATCGAGGGGTTGCTGTTCGACGGGGTCCCACAGCCGCAGGGAGGCCTGTTGCCGCCGAACGGGGCCCGGCCGGGGCTGGGGGTCGAGTTCCGGTGGGCGGACGCCGAGCGTTACGCCGTGAGCGGCGGACGTCGCTGACGTCGCTACCCCGCGTGAGCCGGCTTTGATTCCTCGGCGCCGAGCTCGCGCTCGATCTGCTCGAGCGTCCGGTCCTTGGTCTCGGGGACCCGGAACACGAAGTAGCGGAACAGAAAGCCCCCTAGGGCCGCGATCACTGCCAGGCGTAAGACGAACCTGGACCGACCGCTGAACAGCTCCCGGAGGAACTCCATGCCAGCGGGCTACCCATTGGCGTTGCATTAATCCGCGGCGTGTCCGAACGCGGACACGTCGGGTGCTACAGGTGTGCGCGAGGGTTAGAGGCGCGCGTGGAGGGCGAAAATTCCGACGAGGAAGACGAACAGCAGCAGGTAGAGGCCGTACTTGCCCCACGCCGGCGGGACGGCGTCGGGGTCACGCGACATCAGGTAGCGCTCTTCTTCACGGATCGTGTTGTTGCAGTGCGGGCAGATCATTTCGAGGTCGACTCCGGTCCTTGACGGCGAGAACTAATTAGCCCATCGGCTACCCGCACACGAAACGCGAGCAACATGAAGGCTTCTAAAGAATCAGATCAAGGGTGTATTGATTCGATCTCGGCGGTTTCCTCACGCTCGTCGTCGACCGCTTCCAGGCCCGCGAGCGATGCCAGGCCGTTGGTTGCGTCGACGATCTCGTCCAGTTCCGCGAGCAGGGCCGCCCGCTGCTTTGGATCAGGCGGCTCGCGCACGCGTTCGAAGGCCGTGTAGCTCGAGCGCAGGTCGGGCACCGCGATCGAGCCGGTCAGGCGCCCGTCGGCGAGTGCGGTCGAGACCAGCTGGAGCATTCGCGAGACGCCGCCCGACAGCGCTGCGAGCGCAGGCAGCGGCGCGCGCGCACGGTCTTCCTCGGCGTCGAGCCTCAAGACGTGCGCCGCCTGGATCAGACGCCTCGTCGCGTCGAGGACACCGTACGTCAGTTCGGCGTCGATCCGTCGGGTAGCCGGCTCCGATAGCGACCGTGCGACGGTCGCTTCGGCGGTGGTGCGGGCCAGCCGCGCACGCCGCGCGAGCGGCCCGATCTCGTGCTCGGTGAGTCGCCGGCCCTCGATCAGCGCGGCGAGCACGGCGCTCACGTCCGCGCGTAGAGCATCGATCAGTTCAGCGAGCGCTTGACGGGCGGGCGTCCTCGACCAGGTGGGCCACAGCGCGTAGGCGAGCAATCCGATCGAGCCGCCCACCAGCGTGTCGAGCAAGCGCGCGCTCGCGGTCGCGAACGTATCTGGGCTCAGCACGTTGAGCAGGAATACGACCAATGCAGTGATGAAGCAGAAGCCGGCGGCGAAGCTCGCAGGAAAGCTCGCGTAGGCCGCCCACGCCAGTAGCCCGACGAGGATCACGGTGGCGGCGCCCGTAGGCTGCAGCGCGACCGCGATCGCTCCGGCGAGGCCGACGCCGAGAGACGTCCCGAGCGCCCGCTCGGTCCCGCGCGTGAACGTCGCTCCGAACTCCGGACGGAGTACGGTCGCGGCAGCGACGACCATCCAGTAGCTCCGCTGTAACGGCAGCTCGCGTGCGATCAACGCCGCGCCCGGAACGACGACCGCCAGGCGGACGGCATGCCGGCCGACGGGGGACTCCAGCGAAACGTTGGCCCGCATTTGGTCGACGTAATCGCGCAGCCTCTGCAGCGGGTGGGCGGCGCGGGCATAGAGGCGTCGGTTGAGCAAGCCGCTGCCCTCGCCGGCGGCTGGTGCGAGTTCACTGATCGCCCGCAGCTGCCCGGCGAGACCTGCTAGCCGGTGCGCCATCTGTGGCGCCAGCGGGTCAGCGGAGGGCGGCTCGCGATCGAGCGCGGACGCCTCGGCACCGACGAGGGCGACCTGCTGGCGGATGGCGTCCACCACCTTGCGGTCCCCCTCGATCGCGCGCGCCGCGAGCGCCAGCGTCGCGGCGGCGAGCTCGAGCGAGCCATGCCCGGCCCGCGTTGGTGGACCATCGGGATCACCTGCGCGGTTGCGGCGGAGCAAGGTATGGACGACGCCCAAGGCGACGCGCAGGCGTAGTCCTTCGGCGACTAGGCTGCGCAAGGTCAAGAACGCAGGGTCGCCGAAGAACACCGGCGACGAGAGCGTCGCCGAGGCCGCGTCGAGCGCTTTTCCGGCCGCGAGTGACGAGCCTGGTGGGTTCGACCGCGCCACATCGGAGAGCGCGCGGTACGCGGTTGCGGTTGCCGCACGTTGTGTCCGCAGCGGCGTCGGCCAGCGCGCGATGCTTAGAAACAGAACCTGCGCGGCGCCGCCCGCGAACACGAGCGCTGCCAGCCCGAGCGCCGCTGGAGCTGGCTGGCTGAAGCGACCGAAGACGACGAACGCGATGATCGCCTGTGTCCCGACGGCGCCGCCGCGATTGCCAACGACGACCAGCAGCCCGCCGACGAACGACCACACGCACAACAGCGCCAAGTGGAGCCAGGGCAGGCTTCCTGTCAAGCATCCGACGAACGTCGAGACGGCCATCACGGCCGCGTCGGTGGCCATCAACGCCAGCGGCGGCCGCCCACCGTTGACGCGCCACGCGATCCCAACGAGCATCGCCCCGGCACCCATCGTCACCCCCGCGACGGGTTGGCCCGCAGCGATCCCCGCGCCGAGCACGGCCGCGACCGGGATCGCCGCCAGCAGGCCGGCGGAGACCGACACGAGCGAGCGATCGAAGTGGGTCGCCTCGCGGACGGCGACTGTCAGTGCCGCCGGTTCAGCGGCTTGCGGTCTTCGCTTGAGCCGGCGCGGCGACGACACCGCTTGCGACAGTAGCCCGCCAGGCGCGGGAGTAACAGCGCCGCGTGGGGTTTCCATCGTTCGCGATCCCGACGATCCTCGGAGAGCTGAAGCGCTACTTCCGTCGGACGGGCGCGCGCGGTGGTTTGCAACTCATTGCGAACTCGCGAGTAGCAAACCCACGAAACTGCTCTACGTTCAATAGTCTTCCTCCGTCTCGCCCCGTCCAAGACCAAATGAGATGACCGCAACTCAAGACGGTCTGCCGCTCTCGATCGACACCGAACCCGTCGATCAGGCTCGTGTGCGGCTGATCGTCTGCGGTGAGCTCGACATCGCGACGTCGCCCTACCTGCGCAAGGACCTAGAGCGCGAGCTGGACGCGGGACGTGCCGTCGAGCTAGATCTCTCGGGGCTCAGTTTCATGGACTCGACCGGGATCAGCGTGGTGATCCAGGCGATGGATCAGTTCGCCGCCCAAGGGCGCGCATTCGAGCTTTCGCCGGAACTCTCAGACCAGGTGCGTCGGCTACTGTCGATGGTCGGACTGTTGTCGCGGCTTCCGTTCCGGGAGCCAACGGAAGCCCCTTGAACGCGACGGCTCTCCCGCGGCTGTTTGCTCGCAGACGCGTGGGGTAGCGCAGCTGGTACGTCGCCGAACAGCACCCGAGCGCCGAGCACCCCCGACGACCTGGTCGATGCGAGACAGCATCGCTAAGCCGGGGCGGCTTGTTCGGTTGCACCCGCTGGGCCCCGGGTAGCTTTCAGACTATGGCGTCCGCGACAAGTCCGACAAGCACGGACGGCCGTGACGAGACCGCTGAAGAGCGGCTCGATCGCAACACGATGGAGCTCCTCAACGAGCTGCGAGTCGCGGGGACGGGGATTCAGGTCATGTTCGCGTTCCTGCTCGTGGTGCCGTTCAACACGGGATGGAGGCACGTCTCGACGTTTGGACGCGCCACATATTTCGTCACGCTGCTGTGCGTGGCGATCGCCGCGGTGCTGTTGATCGCGCCCTCGATTCAGCACCGGATCCTCTTTCGCCATGGGGAGAAGCGCTACCTCGTGCAGACCGCGAATCAGCTCGCGATCGCCGCGATGGTGTTTCTCACGGCCGGCTTCACCGGGATCCTGGTTCTGGTCACCGATGTCGTCGTCGGCGGCGCGGCTCCCTGGATCGTCGGGTTCGCGTTCCGCGATCGGGATCGGCGCGTTGTGGTTTGCGGTGCCGCTGAGGCGGATCGCCGAAGAACGGGGTCCGGGCAGGCGCTTGAGCGGCGTAGACTCGGTTGATGGACACCGGTAGCGCCGCGCGCGCCCGGGTAGTGAAGCTGCAACCGAAAGCGAGCCTGGAGGTCATCCGATGACGAGTCCGCTGAAAGCCCTCGCCGAGCATGGTCAGAGTCCGTGGATCGACTATCTGTCACGAACGTTCGTCCGCGATGGCGACCTGGCGCGACTGGTCGATGACGGGATCGTCGGCGTGACGTCCAACCCGACGATCTTTCAGAAAGCGATCGCCGAAGGCGACGCCTACGATGATCAGCTGCGCGAGGTGCTCACCACCGAGAGCGATCCCAAAGAGGTCTTTCTGGCGCTGGCGCGTGATGACATCCGCGGCGCCTGCGATGTGCTGGCTGGGGCGTTCGACCGCGGCGACGAGACTCGCGACGGCTGGGTGTCGCTCGAGGTAGACCCCGACCTGGCGCACGACGCGGCTGGCACCGCCAAAGAGGCGCGCCGCCTGCACAAGATGATCGAGCGCCGCAACCTGTTCGTGAAGATCCCCGGGACGCTCGAGGGGCTCGACGCGATCGAGGAGACGATTGCGGCCGAGATCCCGGTCAACGTGACGCTCCTGTTCTCGCTCGAGCGCTATCGCGCCGCTGCCGAGGCATATCTGCGCGGGCTGCGGCGGCTGCGCGACGCGGGCGGAGACATGTCGAAGGTCGCCTCGGTCGCTTCGTTCTTTGTCTCGCGGGTCGACACCGAGGCCGATAAGCGGCTCGATGAGCTCGGAGGCCACGACGATCTGAAGGGGACACTGGCGATCGCGAACGCAAAGCTCGCCTACCAGACCTACCTGGAGGTGTTCGCCGGCGACGACTGGCAGGAGCTGAAGGCCGCCGGCGCCTCGGCGCAGCGGTGCCTGTGGGCCTCCACCTCGACCAAGAACCCGGCCTACCGGGACGTGCTGTATGTCGAGGAGCTCGTGGGTCCGCAGACGGTCAACACGATGCCACGCGAGACGATCGACGCCGTCGAAGATCACGGCCGGATCGAGCGGACGCTGGACCGCGACGTCGACGAAGCACGGCGGACGTTTGAGCGCTTCGCCGAGGCGGGGATCGACTACGACGACGTCGTCGCCGTACTCGAGCGCGAAGGCGTCGAGAAGTTCGACGCTTCGTTCAAGGAGCTGCTCGACGGGGTCGCCTCAAAGCGAGACCAGCTGGTCGCTGCCTAACTGCCGTCGTTGGTCCTCGTCGCTGGGTGAGAATCCGCCGGCCGGCGGGTATGACTCTGCTCAAGGCCGGCGGGTAGGACTCGACCTAAGCCGGTGCCGTCCGCCGAGGCCAGCTCCGGCTCGCCGGCGATCTACACCGACAGGAGGACCAGCTCGTGAACAACGGCAAGAAGCCCGAAGTCGTGGTCGTGACCGGCGCGTCAGGCGGCGTCGGTCGTGCGACCGCGCACGCGTTCGCCAAGCGCGGCGCCCACATCGGCCTGCTCGCCCGCGGCGAGCGCGGACTCGACGACGCGCGGCGCGAGGTCGAGGAGCTCGGCGGTCAGGCGCTCGTGGTCCCGACCGATGTGGCCGACGCCGAGCAGGTCGAGGCCGCCGCCCGCGCGATTGAGGAACGCTTCGGGCCGCTGGACACATGGGTCAACGATGCGATGGCGACCATCTTGGCCCGCGTCGTCGACACCGCGGCGGAAGAGTTCAAACGCGCGACCGAGGTCACCTACCTCGGGACCGTGTACGGCACGATGACGGCGCTGCGGCGGATGACGGCCCGGGACGCGGGGACGATCGTCCAGGTGGGCTCGGCGCTGTCTTACCGGGCGATCCCGTTGCAGGCGGCCTACTGCGGTTCGAAGTTCGCGATCCGCGGTTTCACGGACTCGATCCGCTCAGAGCTGCTGCACGACAAAAGCCGCGTCCACATCACGATGGTGCAGCTGCCCGGAGTGAACACGACCCAGTTCAACTGGTGCCGCTCGAAGCTGCCCGATCATCCGCAGCCGGTGCCGCCGATCTATCAGCCCGAGATCCCGGCCGAGGCGATCTACTGGGCCGCTCATCATCGACGTCGCGAGCTGTGGGTCGGCTACAGCGCGGTCGAGGCGATCGTCGGCAACAAGATCGCGCCGGGGCTCGCCGACCGCTACCTGGCGCACAAGGCGTTCGGCGGCCAGCAGGTCGAGGGCATGCCGGTACCGCCCGACCGCCCCGACAATCTGTTCGCGCCCGTCCCCGAGCTCGCCGCGACGCACGGGATCTTCGACGACCGCGCGAAGCGCCGCAGCCCCAGCTGTGGGCCAACACTCATCGGGCGCTGCTCGCGGGGGCGGCCGCCGCCGTGGGCGCAGTCGCGGGGGCTGCCGGCATCGCCGCCGCGCGCGGCCGATGACCGCAGCTGACACCGACGAGCGCTCCCGGACGCGGCCCCTGACCGACTCCGACCCGGCGGCGAACATCAGCGTGCCGCACATTCTGCGCGAGTACGCGCTGATCGCCGACGGCGAACGCGGCGTGGTGCTGGGGCCGCGTGGCGACTACACCTGGATGTGCTTCCCACGCTGGGATTCGGACGCCTGCTTCGCCACGTTGATCGGCGGCGGCGGGACCTACGCGGTGACGCCTGACGAGCGTTTCGTCTGGGGCGGGTACTACGAGCACGGGCTGATCTGGTGCAGCCGCTGGGTGACCGACGGTGCACTGGTCGAGTGCCGCGAGGCGCTTGCGCTTCCCGGCCATCCACAGCGAGCCGTCGTGCTGCGCCAGGTGCGCGCGCGTCGCGGGACCGCGCGCGTCAAAGTGGTTCTCGACCTGCGGGCCGACTTTGGCGCCAAGCACGTAACGCACCTGCGCCTCGACGACGACGGCGTGTGGCACGGCCGCCTCGGGACGGCGAGGGTGAGCTGGAGCGGCGCAGCGCGAGCAAAACCGGTCGACGCCGGCGGCGGGCGACCGCTGGCGATGATGCTCGAGCTCGAGGAGGGGAGCTCCCACGATCTCGTGCTGGTGCTCGATGCCGGCCCGGATCCCGAGCCTCCACCCGAGGCGGCGCGCGCCTGGTCGGCGACCGAGGCGGCGTGGCACGATCGTGTGCCGAAGCTCGAGTGTGCGGTCGGGCAGCGCGATGCGCGACATGCCTACTCGGTGCTCAAAGGCCTGACCAGCAGCGGCGGCGGAATGGTCGCGGCGGCGACGATGTCGCTGCCCGAACGGGCCCGAGAAGGACGCAACTACGACTACCGCTACGTGTGGATTCGCGATCAGTGCCTGACTGGGCAGGCCGTGGCAAAGGCTGGTCCGTACCCGCTGCTCGACGACGCCGTTCGATTTGTGTCCGAACGGTTGCTCGACGACGGTCCTGACCTGGTGCCCGCGTACACCACTGATGGCGGCCCCGTGCCCGACCAGCGCAGTCTCGGGCTCCCCGGCTATCCAGGCGGTACCGATGTCGTCGGCAATTGGGTCAATCGCCAGTTCCAGCTCGATGCGTTCGGCGAGTCGCTCCTGCTGTTCGCGGCTGCTGCCGGTCACGACCATCTCGACGGCCAGGGATGGCGGGCGGTGGAGGCGGCGGTCGACGCGATCGAGCGGCGCTGGCGCGAGCCCGATGCCGGGATCTGGGAGATCGAGCCCGACAACTGGACCCACAGCCGCCTGATCTGCGCCGCCGGGCTGCGGACGATCGCGTCGCACCAGCCGTCGGAGCAGTCCGCCTCCTGGCTCGCGCTGGCCGACGCGATCGTCGCCGAGACGTCGGCGACCGCGGTCCATCCCGAGGGGCGCTGGCAGCGATCTCCGGGCGACGACCGGGTCGACGCGGCGCTGCTGTTGCCCGCGATCAACGGCGCCGTTCCGGCCGACGATCCCCGTTCGCTGGCAACCCTGCACGCGGTCGAGCGCGAGCTCGCCGACGACGGCTACTGCTACCGCTTTCGCCCCGACGCGCGGCCGCTGGGTGAGGCCGAGGGCGCGTTCATCCTGTGCGGCTTCTTGCTCGCGCTGGCGTGGGCTCAGCAGGGCGACGACGCCCGCGCCGGGCACTGGTTCGAGCGCAACCGCGCGGCGTGTGGGCCGGCCGGCTTGATCTCGGAGGAGTTCGACATCGTCCAGCGTCAGCTCCGAGGCAACCTCCCGCAGGCGTTCGTGCACGCGGCGCTGCTGCAAAGCGCGATGACGCTGCATGCGGACGGCCGCGCGTGAACCGGTTGCTGTTCGCGGTGCGCGGCGCCTACGGGTTGGCGCTTGTGTTGGCGCCAAGCCGTGCGATGTCGACCGTCGTCGGTGCGCCGATCGACCAGCGGGCGCTGGTCGCCGCGCGTGTGCTGGGGGTTCGAGAGCTCGTGCAGGCTGAGCTCGTTCGCCGGCATCCGAGTCGGGCCACGCAGCTCTCCGGCGCCGGCGTTGACGCGCTTCACGCGGCGAGCATGTTCGCGCTCGCGGCGGCCGACCGCGGCAGGCGGCGGCTCGCCATGCACAATGGCGCGACGGCGACCGTGCTGGCGCTCGTGTCGTTCGCCGCGGCGGTTGTGTGACCGGGGTCGGGGAGTGACGATCGCGCTTGCCGGGTACGCCTGATACATGAGCAACAACGAACGGACTTCCGGGGGAGTCGTAGGCAAGGTCGTAGGGAAGGCAAAGGAAGTCCTCGGGGCGGCGTCGGATGACGAGCGGCTGGCCCGCGAGGGCCGCGTCCAGCAGGCGCAGTCCGAGACCGAGTTTGAGGCGCGGCGCGATGCAGAGCACGCGCAGACGCGCGAGCGGCGGGCGACGCTGCAAGAGCGCAAGGTGGAGCGCGACGCCGAGCGCCAACGGCTGCAGAACAAGGTGCTCGCCGATCAGCGAGCAGCGCAGATCGAGTCCCAGCGTCGACAGGAAGAGGCCGACGCGGCAGCGCAGGCAGCCCGCGAACGCGCCGCCGCCGACACCGAGCAGGCCTCCGAGCACGCTCGAGCCGAGGGTTCGGTGCAGGCGGCAGAGCGGGCGAATGTCGCCGCTGCGCAAGACGCCAACCGACTCGCGCGCGAGGCCGGCGCGGCCGAGGATCGCGCGCGACGACTGGAGGATCGCCAATGACCGGACAGAGCACAACCGCAGCCACGGTCGACCGCTCGCTGCGTCTGGCCCGCTGGCCCGCCGACGTGATGATCGCTCTGCTGCCCGGAACGCGAACCGGACCGGCGCCGGTTGCGCGGGTGATCGTCGATCGCGTCGACGCCACTGTCCGCGCGGCGCTGGCGACGGCCCTCGGTGACCAGTCGCTGCGGTCCGACGCCGCGCAGCGGGCGGCGGCCGCCGACGAGCGCGAGCGCGCGCTGAACCTGCGCCGCGAAGCCGAACGCCGGACCGAGCAGGCCGAGGCACAGCTCGACGAGCGCCACAAGGAAGCCGCTCGTCGCCGGCAGCGCGCCTCCGGCAAGGCCACGGAACGTCGTCGGGCGGCCAGTGAGAGCAAGCAGCGGCGGACCATCAACGCCGCCAAGGCCGCGAACGAGCGAACCAAGGTCAGCCGGGCGCAGGAGGCGGCGGCCGACGATCGGATCGAGCAGCAGCAAGCGGCCGCCCGGCTCCCCGCGGTCGAGGAGCAGGCGGCCGCGCTGCAAGAGCGCGCACTGGCAGCCGAGGAGCACGACGAGTCACAACGGCTCGGCGAGGCGGCGGCCCGCATCAAGGAGGAGCGCAAGCAAGACCGCGCGCCGTAGCTGGCGATCGCCGGGCTTTGCGGCGGTATCGTTCGCGCTGATGACGTTTAGCGCCGAGCGCCGCCGTGCGATCTGGCGACTGTGCGGAGCGGCGCTGCTGCCGCCGGCCGCACTCGCTGTCCATCAGCTGCGGTTCCTACTCGCGTTCGGCAGCGGCGCCGGCGCCGAGCTACAGCGCACCGGCCACTCCTACCTGCATTCGCTCACCCCGTGGCTGGTGCTGCTCCTGGCGCTGGTCGTCGGCGGCTTCCTGCGCGAGCTCGGACGGGCGCTCGCCGGCCAGACCTCGGCCGCCAGGTTCACCGTCTCGTTCGCCGGTCTGTGGCTGGTCTGCGCAGCGGCACTGATCTGCATCTACTGCGTGCAGGAGTTCCTCGAAGGGATCCTGATCATCGGACACCCCGGGGGGCTCGCGGGCATCTTCGGCTACGGCGGGTGGTGGGCGATCCCCGCCGCCGCATGCATCGGCCTGATCCTCGCGGCCGTCTTTCACGGGGCCCGCTGGGTGATCGACGAGGCCGCGGCTCGCCGCCCGGCGACAGTGGTCCAGCGCTCGCGCGTGACTCAACCCCGTCCGCGAGACTTTCTCGCGCCCGCACCGGCGCCGCTGGCCGGCGGCTGGTCCGGGCGTGGTCCTCCAGGCGGCGGCGTAGCACCGGTCTGACACCGGTGCCCGCAGTGGCCAGCCAGACACCAAGCTAGCTACGCCAATCGCGCCGTCGCGGCTCTCGGCTGCGATCGATCGGCCGTGATTGGAAGGAGTCCCATCCGAGATGGCAACGAGCAGCGCCCAACAAGAAGGGCATGTCGTCGGGAGTCGTGCGGGTTCCCGGCTGATTCCGAGGGCCCGCGAATACTTCGCATCCGACAGCCGCAGGATCGCCCAGACGATCCTGGGCCTGGTCTGGCTGCTCGACGGAGCCCTGCAGTTTCAGCGGTTCATGTATTCAAAGGGCTTTATCGCGTTCATCGAGAACAACGCCGCGGGTCAGCCGGGGTGGCTGGCGAACAGCATCAACTGGGCGGCGCACCTCGCCCAGCACGACGTGACCGTGTTCAACACGCTGTTCGCGCTGACCCAGGTCGCGATTGGGTTTGGGCTTCTGTATCGGCCGACGGTCAAGCCGGCGCTCGCCGCATCGTTCGCGTGGGCGCTCGTCGTCTGGTGGTTCGGCGAGGCGTTCGGGATGCTGTTCATGAACATGGGGGAGCCGCTGACCGGCGCGCCCGGGGCCGTTGCGCTGTATGCGCTGGCGGGACTGATCGCGTGGCCCAACGGGCGCCCGGGCGGGCTGGTGGGCCTGCGCGGCGCACGGGTGGCGTGGCTGGTGCTGTGGCTGGTTATGGCGTGGCTGTGGCTGCTGGAGCCGAGCAGCAGCGCGAACGCGACCTACGGCTCGATCAACGCCGCGCCGTCGGGCATGAGCTGGCTGAGCACCGTTCAGATCTGGGTCGCCGACGGCGCGAAGGGCAATGGGTTAGCGATCGCGCTCGTGCTGGCGCTGACGTCGGCGGCGATCGGGCTCGCGGTCTTTCTAGACTGGCATCCGCGCCCGTTCTTGATCGCTGCCGTTGTTCTGAACCTCGCCTACTGGGTCCTAGGCCAGGGATTTGGCGGCATATTCATGGGAAACGCGACCGACCCCAACGCGGGGCCGCTGTTCGTGTTGCTGGCCTACCAGATGTACACGCTGACCCGATTTGATCCGCGAGCTGATTCATTGGAACTGATGACTGCGAGGTCGCAAAGTGCCTGACAGAAACCAACTGATGACGGTGGTGCGCCGCGCGGCGCTGGCCGGGGCGACGGTCGCGCTGCTCGCCGGTTGCGCGAGCGCCAACAAGACGAGCAGCACCGCGAGCTCGAGCGCCGCCGCGGCGGCTGGCTCGAGCGGCATGGCCGGCATGAGCAGCAGCTCGAGCGCAGGCTCGGGCTCGAACGCCGCGATGGAAGTAGACGGGATCAAGCCGATCCCGATTCAGCCGCTGGCCGTCGCCGACTGGCAGGGAATGAAGATCGAGGCGCGCGCGATGACCGCCGTGCCGTTCGTGCTGTTCAACGGGTCCAGCGAGCAGATGGTCAAGCCCGGCCCGAAGACGAGCTTTCACCTGATGGTGATGCTCAACGACTCCCGGACCGGGGTCGCGATCCCGTACGCGAGCGTGTGGGCGACGTTCAGCCACGACGGCAAGGTCGTCTACGACGAACGCCAGTGGCCGATGCTGTCGGAGTACATGGGCCCGCACTACGGCAACAACGTGTCGCTGCCGGGCGCAGGCAACTACAAGCTCACGCTGCTGATCAGTCCGCCCGTCTCGGCCCGGCACATCGAGTACGAGCACGTGTGGCTGACCCCGCACCGCGTCAACTCGAGCTTCAACTGGAAGCCGCCGGCGTGACGCCCGAGAAGGACCGGCGGGGGCTGACCCGCCGTAAGCTGTTTGTCGGCGCCGCGTCGCTGGCGGCCGGCGGCGCCGCGGTCGGCATCGGGCTCGAGCAGGCGTCGGGCGGAGGCGCGACCGAGCCGGTGATCCCGAGCGTGGCGCTGGGTACGCAGCCGGCCGGGCTGCCCGCGCGCCAGCACGCCTGGACGGCGACGCAGGCGGTCGACTCAGACGGAGACTCGATCCCGCCGCGCTTTGACAGGCTGCTGTTCTTCGACGTCAACGGCACGCCGTCGCGGGCACACGCGCTGCTGCTCGAGGCCGCGCTGCGGACGCTCGAGCGCCGCTACAAGTGGGGTCCGTCGGGACTCCTGTTCACCGCCGGCTGGGGACCCCGGCTACTTCGAGCGCCTGCACATCGCGTCGCCGATCCCGCGCGCGAAGCGGCTGTCGGACTTCGAGCTCCCGTCGATCGACGACTACGACCTGTGCCTGCACTTCGCGTGCGACAGCGAGGAGCGCCTGGCGGCGGTTGAGGCGTCGTTGCTGCACGGCGAACCGCTACCGGGAGCCGACGGACCACTGGCGATCTCGAGCGCCTTGACGTGGCGCGAGACGCGCACTGGGTTCGTAGGCGACGGGCTGCCGGCCGCGCACCAGCACACGGGCGGGATCCCTCCGGGCAATCCGGTTGCCGGTAGCGCGCCGCTGTTCATGGGCTTCAAGTCGGGCCTGCGCAAAAACCAGGCGACCGAGGACTACGTGACGATCCCGGCCGGGCCGCTTGCCGGTGGCACGACGATGCAGGTCAGCTACATGCGCCTGCGGCTAGATAGCTGGTATGACGGGCTCAGCTATCGCGAGCGGGTGGCACGGATGTACGCGCCACAGGTCACTCCGGAGCAGGTCAAGCACTTCAAAACCGACGCCGAAAGCGACCCGAATCTGCTCAGTCAGGCGATCAACCGCTACGGCGTGATCGGCCACGCGCAGACCTCTGCCCGCGCCCGGCGACACGGCAAGCCGCTGATCATCCGCCGAGACTTCAACACGGTCGACGGCGGCCAGGCGGGGTTGCACTTCGTCTCGATCCAGCGAACGATCGAGGACTTCGTCACGACCCGCAACGCGATGAACTCATCCAACGCGCAGCTTCAGAACCCCGGGATCACCGCCACCGTCAACAACGGGATCAACGAGTTCATATTCGTCCTCAAGCGGGCCAACTACGTCCTGCCGGCGCGCGCCGAGCGCTCGTTCCCGCTGCTGCCGGCTTAGTTCTCGGCGGCCGCCGAGCAGTCCTCGCAGAGCCCGACGATCGCGAAGTGCGTGAAGCGCGCCGTAAGGCCGAAGCGCTCCTGGATCTGGTCACGGACCGGCGCCAGCCGTTCGGGGTCGACGACCGTGACCGCGCCACAGCGTTCGCAGTAGAGGTACTCCCCGTCGTCGCGACCGACGAGCGCGTACAGGCCCGGCCCGTGACCCAGGTGGACGTGGCGCGTCAGCCCATGGCGCTCGAGCACCTCGAGGTTGCGGTACACGGAGGATTCGTCGAGCGTCAGCGTCCGCGCCAGCGCCGGAGCCGATACCGGGCCATCGGCCGCGAACAGCGCCTCGATCACCAGTCGGCGCGCGGTCGACAAGCGCAGACCCGACGCCCGCAGTGCGTCGATCGCCTCGTCGGGGCTCGACACCTCGAGCCGCGGCACATCGGGAGCGATCGTCACTACCCGGCTCCGGGCCGCTCGAGGTGCGCGGTCCAGCGCTCTTCGATCCGCCCCAGCCTCCAGACCGACAGCGCGATCGCCCAGGTCGCGATGAACATGCCGACGATTATGAACCCCAGCAGGTTGATGTCGACGTTCTCGAACCAGTTCCAGAACGAGCCCGACAGATTGAGCTCCGAGGCGGCCAGACCCCCGAGCTCGATCGTTCCGATGATCAGCGCGACGGCGACCGACAAGCCGGTGATCGTGATGTTGTAGAAGACCTTGCGGACCGGCTTTGACAACGCCCACCCGTAGGCGAAGTTCATGAATGAGCCGTCGATCGAGTCAAGCAACGACATCCCGGCGGCGAACAGGATCGGCAGGCATAGGACCGTGTACCAGGGCAGCCCGGCGCCCGCGGCGCCACCCGCGAGCACCAGCAGGGCAACCTCCGTCGCGGTGTCGAAGCCGAGCCCGAACAGGACTCCGATCGGGTACATCTGGCCCGATCCGGTGACGGTCCTGGTGAGCCTGCCGAGCAGACGGTTCATCAGGCCGCGGTTGGCGAGCTGGGCCTCGAGCTCGCGCTCGTCGTAGCGTCCGCGCTTCATCTGCCTGAACACGCGGACGATCCCGCACAGGATCACGATGTTGATCGCCGCGATCACGTACAGGAAGCCCCCCGACACGAGCGTGCCGATCCCGTTGGTCACCCGGTGCAGGTTGGAGCCGTCGTTCTTGACGGGCCCGTCCAACTCCCGCACGCCGACTGAGATCACGAGCGCGAGCGCGAACACGACCGTCGAATGACCAAGCGAGAACCAGAAGCCGACGCTCAGCGGGCGCTTGCCCTCGGCCATCAGCTTGCGAGTCGTGTTATCGATCGCGGCGATGTGGTCGGCGTCGAACGCATGGCGCATGCCGAGCGTGTACGCGGTCAGGCCGATCCCGACCGTGAACGCTCCGGTGGCGCCGAGGTGGTAGTGGCTCGGCGCGACGACCACGAACAGGATCACGAAGCCGACGACGTGCAACGCGCCGACGACCGCCGCCATCATCAGCAGCGCCCGCCGCTGGCTGGGGTGCAGTGAACGCCAGAAGACGCGTGTCTTGCTTCCAACCGAGACGACCGACAGATCGATCTCCCTGTTTCCGGGCAGTATCTGCGCCGGCACGCTAACCCGACCGGCATGTAATTGCAAGGTGCTCTGGATTACAAGTCAGTCGTCCCAGTGCGCCGGTGCTAGGGTGCAGGACAGCTTGCGGTTGCGCCTAGGGTTCCGTCGGCGCCCACCCGAACAAGGGCGTTCCGGGCCTGGACCGAGCGGCGCCAGCCGGCCAGCTGGCCGGCCACACCTGACGGGATAAAAGCCCCGAGGGCCTCCTGTTTTCCTGCCCGGAGGTCTCGTTTGCCACTCGCTCCCGTCGTTCTCTTCGCCGCGGCACTCCACGCCACCTGGAACGCGGTCGTCAAGTCGGTCGGCGACCGGCTCGCGCTGATGGCCGTGATGGGGCTGGCAACGGTCGCGATCTGCATCCCAATGGCGCTGGTGGTCAGCGCTCCGAGCAGCACCGCGTGGCCGGAGATCGCCGGTTCGGTCCTGCTCCACGTCGTCTACAACCTGCTGCTGATCGAGACCTACCGCGAGGGCGATTACAACCAGGTCTATCCGATCGCACGCGGGATCGCGCCGCCGACGGTTGCGATCGCCTCAGTGCTGGTCGTCGGCGAGACGCTCAGCGCGCTCCAGACGATCGGCGTGCTGGTGGTCAGCGGCGGCCTGATGGTGCTGGCCCACGGCGGCCGGCACGAACCCAAGCGCGCGCTCGCGTTCGCCGTCGCGACCGGACTGCTGATCGCCTCCTACACGGTCGTCGACGGCGTCGGCGTGCGGCATTCGCACTCGGTGCTCGGATACACGAGCTGGCTGTTCACGGCCGAAGGGCTGATGATGGTGGGGGCGCTGGTCGTGGGAACCAGACTCAGTGCGCGGCGAGCCACTTTCGACCGCGAGCTGATCGAACGTGGCGCGGTCGCCGGCGTGCTGTCGCTGATCGCGTACGGCCTGGTGCTCTGGGCCCAGACCAAGGGCGCGCTCGCGGTCGTAGCCGCGCTGCGCGAGACGAGCGTCGTGTTCGCGGCCGTGATCGGCGCGGCCATGTTCCACGAGCAGATGCCCCAACGGCGGATCATCGCCAGCGTGCTGATTGCGGCCGGCGCAGCGGCGCTGGCGCTCGGGTGACGCAAGTCGGCCGGTCGTGAGCGGCGCAGCTGGTCGTGCACTGACCGCTTGTGCGGCCACGCCGCCGAGCCCCGGCGTTAGCGGACGTCTGGGCTCGGGTAGCTCCCAGACGTGTTACGCCGCGCGTCCTCGTTCTCCATCTGCTGGCTATTGGCCAGCGCGCTTTACCTGCTGCTGATCGACATCACCGATCTGCCCGAGCTGATCGTCGGTGCCGGTGCGGCGCTACTGGCGGCGGCCGGCTTCGAGCTCACTCGCGAGCGAGAGATTGCGGGGGTGTCGACCAGGCTGCGCTGGCTGCTCACGCTATATCGGCCACTGGCAAAGGTCCCGTCGGACATCGCCGTCGTGTCACTCGCAGCTCTGCGACAGCTGCGTCATCCGGGGAGCGTCTCCGGTCAGTTCCGCGCGGTGCCGTTTCGCAGCGACGACGACGAGCGGCTCGAGACCGGCAAACGGGCGCTGGCGGAGTCGTTTGGCTCGTTCGCGCCGAACACGATCATCATCGGGGTCGATGGCGAGCGCGAACTGATCCTCGGTCATCAGCTGAAGCGGTCAGGCGGACGCGAAGCGATCGACGTTCATGCGACTCGGATGAATGAGTGGCAGATTGCGGCAGCCGTCCTCGGGGTCGCTCTGATCCCGTGCGCTGCCGTGGCGTTGCTCGCGCCGCCGACGTACGGGTTGGCCGCCGTCGAGCTCGGCGCCGTCCTCTTGAGCACGATCCTCATGCTGCTGTCGGAAGGTTTTCACCGCCAGCCGTTCATCGACCTAGCGGTTGTTTTTGTGCCGCTGTCGCTGGTGGGGTCGCTGGCGTTCGCACGGCTGATGGAGCGTCACCTGTGAGTTGGCGTGAGGTCACCGCTCTGGTGCTGCTGATCGCCGGCGGGATTCTGCAGCTGACGGCCGTGGTCGGCATGCTCGCGATGCGAGACGTCTATGACCGGCTGCACTATGTCGGGCTGGCCGGATTCGGAGCACTGCTGATCGCGATCGCGATCGTGTTTCGCGAATCGTTCTCGCTGATCGGCGACAAGGCGCTGCTGGTGGGGGTCGCGTTGACCGTGACCGGCCCGATCCTCGTCCAGACGACGGTTCGGAGCTTCTCTGATCCGGGAGCACGGCGACTGGCGCACCAAGATCCCCGAGACTGACTCCGCGGAGGGCAAGCGGCGGTGACGTGGCTGCAGATCTCGGCGCTCGCGGCGGTCGCAGTCGGCGGCACGGCAGTCGTCGCCGCCAAGGATCCGCTTCGCCAGACGCTCGTGCTGGCCGTCTTCGGGATGGCGCTGACGATGTTGTTCTTCGTGTTTCAGGCGCCCGACGTGGCGCTGTCGGAGATCGTCGTCTCGACCGTCGGTCTGCCGGTCATGATCCTTTTGGCGCTGCGCAAGGTCCGCGAGCAAGAACGCGACAGGCAGGCAGAACAACAGCGGGAGCAGCGTTGAGCCGTCACACCAGACTGGCGCTGTTTGCGGTCGCGGCGGTCGCGTTCGGGACCGTGCTGGTGGTCGGGTTCGCGAAGCTGCCGGCGTTTGGCGACTACCACGGCGTCTACGGGCGAGTGCTCGATGGGGTCGGTGTCAGCTTGCGCCACGCCACTGACCTGGTCACCGCGCTGAACTTCGATTTTCGCGGGTTCGACACGCTCGGCGAGGAGTTCATCCTGTTCGGCTCGGTGCTCGGGGTGATCCTGATCCTCCGCGACATGCGCGAGGAGAGCGGACCGCCGAACCGCCGCGAGGCAGATGAGCACGCGTTCGGCGGCGCGAGTGAAGCGCTTCGGGCACTCTCCCTGCCCCTGGTGGCGGCGCTGATAGCAATCGGGATTTACATCGTCGTCCACGGACAGCTGACGCCGGGCGGCGGCTTTCAGGGCGGCCTGATCTTGGCGAGCGCCCCGCTGGCGGTGTTCATCGCCGGCCGCTACGTCCGCATGCGGTTCGTCGCGCCGCACCTGCTGGCCGAACTCGGCGACGCGATCGGCGCCGCGGGCTACGCGCTCGTCGGGCTCGGTGGCCTCGTGTTCGTCGGCGTGTTCTTCAAGAACTTCCTGCCGTTCGGTATCCCCGGGCACCTGTTGTCGGCTGGACAGATGGACATCGCCAGCGTCGCGGTCGGGCTCGAGGTTAGCGGCGCGTTCCTGGTCGCCTGGAGCGAGTTCCTCGATCAGGCGATCTTCGTCGAGCGGGAGCCGGAAGCGTGAGCTTCCTGCCGTTCGCGATCGCGGCCTGGTTGTTTGTTGCGGGCCTCTACGGAGTCGTGTCGAGCCGCAACCTGATCCGCACGATTCTGTCGCTCGCGGTCGTCCAGTCTGCGACCTACGTGCTGCTACTGAGCGTCGGTTACAGCACCGGCGGCCAGGCCCCGATCTTCGCGGACATTCCGGCGACCAGCAAAGCGGTCGACCCGGTCGTGCAGGTTCTGGTGCTGACCGACATCGTGATCGAGGCGACCGTGAGCGGGCTGTTGCTCGCGCTCGCCGTACAAGCGCACAAACGGTTCGGCAGTCTCGATCCAAACGATTTGCGCGCACTGCGCGACTGACAATGCACATCGTCGCGCTCGCGGTCGCCATCCCGATGCTCGGCGCTGCCGTGCTGGTCGCGATCCGGCACTGGACATCGCGCCGCGTCAATGACCTGCTCGCTACCGGCGTGGCGGTCACGGTGGTCGTGATCTGCGCGATCCTGCTGGTCCGCAGCGTCCATCAGCCGATCGCGTACTGGATGGGCGGCTGGCGGCCAAGCCACCAAGTCACGATTGGGATCTCGTTCTCGATCGATTCGATTGGCGGCGGGATGGCCACATTCGCGGCGCTGCTGGTGACCGCGGCGCTGATCTACTCGTGGCAGTACTTCAAAGCCGCTGACGGGCTGTTCCACGCGCTGATGCTCGTCTTCCTGGCGGCGGTGGTCGGCTTCTCGCTGACCGGAGACCTGTTCAACCTGGCCGTCTTCTTCGAGCTGATGGGTGCCGTCGCGTATGCCCTGACCGCGTACAAGATCGAAGAACGTGGCCCGATCCAGGGCGCGATCAACTTCGCGATCTCCAACAGCATCGGGGCTTACGCGATCTTCCTCGGAATCGGCCTGTTGTACGCGCGGACCGGTGCGCTGAACATGGCCCAGATCGGCAAGACGCTCGACGGCCATCCCGCCGACCCGCTGGTGGTCGTGGCGATGACGTTGCTGTTCATGGGGTTCTTGACGAAGGCGGCGGCCGTGCCGATGCACTTCTGGCTCGCCGACGCGCACGCGGTCGCGCCGACGCCGGTGTGCGTCCTGTTCTCAGGCGTGATGGTCGAGCTCGGCGTGTACGCGATCGCTCGCCTGTACTGGACGATGTTCGCCGGCGCGCTGGGACCGCACGACGCTCAGTTGCAGGCGATCCTGATCGCGTTCGGGGCCGCGACCGCGCTCTGGGGCGCGGTCATGTGCATCTCGCAGCGGCACATCAAGCGGCTGCTGGCGTTCTCGACGATCAGTCACGTCGGCATGTTCCTGTGCGGGCTTGGATTGCTCAGTGCCAAGGGCCTGGCGGGAGTCGCGACTTACGTCATCGGCCACGGCTTCACCAAAGCGGCGCTGTTCATGTTGACCGGGGTGCTGCTGCACCGTTTCAGAACCGTGGACGAGTTCGCGCTGCACGGCAAAGGACGCGAGCTCCCGATCGTCGGGCTTATGTTCGGACTCGGGGGCCTGATGCTCGCGGCGCTGCCCGGCGTGACGGAGTTCTTCGGCAAGTCGCTGCTGGATGGAGCGGCGATCGACGCGCACTACGCGTGGCTGCCGGCGGTGTTCGTGATCGCGTCGATGTTGACCGGCGGCGCCGTCCTGCGCGTCACCGGCCGCGTGTTCTGGGGCTGGGGCCCGGCGCGCGCGCACGACGAGGGAGGCCAGCTCCAGGCGGGCCGCGAGCAGGACGAGGAGAGCGGCGCCGCCGGCCGTACGCCGGCGCTGATGGTCGCTGTCCCGGGCGTGCTGCTGGCGGCGGCGATCGTGATCGGGTTGATCCCGGGCGCGGTGCCGGCGATCGAGCGAGCCGCTGCCCACTTCGGCGATCACTCGTCGTACGTCGGCTGGGTCCTCGGAGGCCGCGCGGCGCACTTCCCGGCCGCGTCGACCAGCCACGTCGAGACCTACGACTATCTGTACGCCGTCGCCGCGACGCTTGGAGCCGTCGCGGTCGCCGGCCTGGGCCTGTTTGGTGGGTCGCTGCGGGAGCGCCTGCCGGCGGTGGTGGAGCGTCCCGTCGTCCGCGGCGTGAACGCACTGCGCGATCTGCACAGCGGTCACATCGGCGACTACATCGCCTGGTGGACGACGGGCGCCGCGCTGCTGGGTGGTGCATCGTTGTTGTTACTGACATGAGCCCGCGACGGTCTCTTGCTGTGCTGGCGGGCGTCGTTGCGCTGGCGCTGACCGGCTGTGGCGCGCCGCCCCCCCAGGCGCCGCTGCCGGAGGCAATGAAGCTTGACGCGTCGACGAGCGGGATCTCGAACGCCTGCGGCGAGAGCTACCAGGTGACCAAATTCGACGCTGGCGACCGGCGCGACCTGGAGACACTCGAGGCGACAGCGGAGCACGAAGCGCGCAAGCTCGCGTCGGTAATGGCCAAGAACGCGAACTGGATCTACCAGGGTCAGACGGTCCGCGAGATCACGCACGAGGCGATTGTGATGCTGCAGGCATGTGGACTGACGCAGGCCGGCGCGGCGCTCACCAAGGAGATAGGCACCGGCTAGCTGTTTACGCGAACGCCAGACGGGAAGGCATCAGATAGTCCAGACAGGAGGACCCAGGTGGTCGACGTAACCAAGCCCGAGGATCAGCAGGCATCGCTCGCCGAGCTGATGAAGCAGCTCTCCGAGCAGACGAGCCGGCTGGCGCATCAAGAGGTCGAGCTGGCGAAGACGGAGTTGGCGATCAAAGGCAAGCGCGCGGGCATCGGGGCGGGGATGTTCGGTAGCGCCGGCGTATGCGGTCTGTATGCGTTGGGTGCGCTGGTCGCGACCGCGATCCTCGCGCTCGCTACCGCGGTAACTGCGTGGCTGGCGGCGCTGATCGTCGCCGCTGTGCTGGGTGCGATCGCGGGCGTGCTCGCGCTCCAAGGTCGCAAGCGGGTAAAAGAGGCGACACCGCCGGTGCCCGAGCAGGCGACCGAGAGCATCAAGGAGGACGTCGAGATGGCTAAGTCACGTCTTCAGGAGGCGCGTCGATGAGCGGCATTCGCGATCCCGAAGAGATTCAGACCGAGATCGAGCAGACCCGCGAGGAGCTCGGCGAGACGGTCGAGGCGCTGGCGCAGAAGGCGGACGTCAAGGCGCAGGCCAAACAGCGCGTGACGCAGACCAAGGCGTCCGTCGCCGATAAGAAGGACGAGCTGCTCAACAAGGCTCCCGACAGTGCGTCATCGGCGATGGCTCAGGCCTCGAACAAGGTCCAGTCAAACCCGCTTCCGGTCGCGGCCGCGGCGGCGTTCGCAGCGGGGTTCGTGTTTGGACGGCTCACCAAGCGATAGAGAGGAATTCGTGGCGGACCCGATTCTCAACGCACGCGACGCCAAGCTCGTCAGCTGGCTGCTGGAAGCCCATCGCAAGGAAGCCGAGCTCGAGGCGGATCTGAAAGCCCACATCGGCCTGACCGACAAACAGTCGTACAAGAAGCGCCTTCAACGGCACCTGACAGAAACGCGCGGCCACAAGAAGCGGGTGGCCGGTCGGATCAAGCAACTGGGTGTATCAGTGGACGGGGGCTTGCCGCTCGGCCCGGTTACTGAGCTGACGGGCAAGACGGTCGCCGCGCTCAAAGGGCAGGCCGGAGCGGTCCGCGCCGCCTTGACTGAGCAGGCCGAGACGCACCTGCGTAACGCTGAGGATGAGCTGCGCGAGGAGCAGATCGAGATCGCGCTCTACACCCGGATCGAGACGTTCGCGAACGCGGTCGGGGATCGCGAGACGGCGCAGCTCGCCGCCGCCATACGTCGTGACGAGGAACGGATGGCTAAGTACCTCAGCAACGAGCTGCCGCGGCTCGTCAAGGCACTCGTGAGGGCGGAGATACCGCCCGCCGAGCGCGCGCCGAGCAGACGCTCGACGGGTCGCCGAGGTCAGTCCCGCGTTCGGCCGTCGGGCTCCTCACCTTCGCTCGCGCGAAGCTAGTCCGCTGATGCCCGCTGCAGGCGCCCGGCCAGGTCTCGGGCCCGGTCGATCAGTTCGGGCGGCGCGATGATCTCGAACTCGACGCCGATGTTGGCGATGTAGATCGCAAGGCCGTCGAGCCAGTCTGACCCCGTCCGCAGCAGGCAGCGCTGGTCATCGATCTCCTCGAGCGTTCCGGCGGCGTGGGGCACGCGCGACGTTACCTCGCGGGCTGACGCGTGGAGGATCACGGTCGCCTGGTAGCGGTCGCGTGCCGTCGACACGCCGCGGGCGACCCACGCCGCCAGATCGGCGCTCGGAGGGTCGCGAGGCTCGAAGCGGCGGTCGGCCCGCGGCTTGGGCTCGATCCGGTCGACGCGGAACGTCCGCCAATCGGCGCGCGCGGTGTCCCACGCGACCAGGTACCAGCGCCGGCCGGTATGCACCAGGCCCTGGGGCTCGACTACGCGACGGCTCGCCTCGCCGCCGTGAGCGCGATAGCGGAAGCGCAAGCGTTCGTGGTCGCGGCACGCGGTCGCGATCACCAGCAGCGTCTCGGGGTCGACGACCGGGCCGGAGCTCGGGTAGGGGACGGTTGCGACCCCGACCGCATGGACGCGGCGCCGGACCCGCTCGGGGAGCAGCGCCTCGAGCTTTGAGAGCGCGCGCACGGACGTCTCGCCGATCCCGGCGACGCCATCGCTGACCGCCGTGCGCAGCCCGACGGCGATCGCGACCGCCTCTTCGTCGTCGAGCAGCAGCGGCGGCAGCGACGCGCCGGCGCGGAGCCGGTAGCCGCCCGCGACGCCGGGCGTGGAGTCGACCGGATAGCCCAGCCGGCGCAGCCGATCGACGTCGCGCCGAACCGTTCGCGGCGTCACTTCGAGGCGCTCGGCGAGTTCGGCGCCAGACCAATCGCGGCGCGCCTGGAGCAGGCTGAGCAGGTTCAGGAGCCGCGTGGAAGTCTCGAGCACGGCGTCAATATCGCAAACTTTAAGGACCGAAATAGTCCTCAATTGACCGTACTGTTCGCGGTGCCCGATGAACCGGGCGACGAAGGCGAAACGGGCGGCCCGCGTCGGCGGGCCGCGAACGAGAAAGGAGCAGCACGATGGAGTACAAGCTCGAGCTGGTGGCGGTTCCGGTGTCCGACGTCGATCGCGCGAAGGCGTTTTACGAGCAGGTCGGCTTCAACGCCGATTACGACCACACGGTGAGCGACGAGATCCGCTTCGTCCAGCTCACGCCCCCGGGATCGGCGTGCTCGATCGCGATCGGCAAGGGCCTGACGGAGGCCGCGCCGGGATCGGTAGAAGGTCTACAGATGACCGTCGGCGACGCCGACGCAGCGCATTCAGAGCTCGCCCAGCGCGGGATCGAGGTTTCCGACGTGCAGGAGTTCCCGTGGGGCCGGTTCGTCTTCTTCAGCGACCCGGACGGGAACAAGTGGGCGGTGCAGCAGGTTCCCGCAAGGGGCTCAGGCGCTACGTCTGGAGGGCAGGCGGCGCGCGCGTACGCAGCGCCGCGACACCCAGCGGCACGAGCGCGAGCACGCTGAGCAGCGCGCAGATCAAAAGCGGCCGCCGGAAGGCGTGCGTGGCGGCGCGGACGACGATCGCCTCCACCTGGGTCTCGAGTGTCGCGAGCGTAGCGCGCGTCGAGGCGCTGGCTGCCGCCGCCGCGTGCGCGAACGGCGGCCCGAGGTCTGGCAGCTGGCTCTGGGGCGCCTTGGCAGCCGCCGACTCGAGCGCGCCGGCGAGGTCCAACTTGGTCCCGAGCGAGACCGGGGCGGCGGTCACCACCGCGGTGATCGGCGGGGTCGCCTGATTCTGGATGCCCTTGAGCTGGTTGACCAGGATCGGGGTCAGCAGCACCAGCCCCAGCACAAGACCGCCCTCGCGCGCCGCGACGGTCCGCGCGGCCCGCGCGACGAGCGGTCCGTGGGTCTCCAGTGCGACCGTCGTTAGCGAGGGGAACGCCAGGCCAAGCCCGGTTCCGCACAACGCGAGCGCGACCAGCGCCGGGAACAGCTCGTGGTGGGTGATCAGCGCCAAGACCACCAGTCCGGCGGCGAGCACGAGCGATCCGACGGCCGCAGTCAACCTCAGCGAGCGCGAGGCGACCAGGTGCCCGGTGATCGCGGTCGCGATCGGAATCAGCGACAGCGCTGCGGCGGCTCCGAGCGGACTCAGCGTCCAGACGTTGATCAGCAGCACGGTCGACAAGAACAGGGCTCCGATCAGCGCCGCCGACAGGAGCGCGAGCGACACGTTCGCGAGCGTCGGTGACAGGCCATCACGATCGGCGCGCTGCTGCTCGGCGTCGTCGACCAGCTCGGAGCCCTCGGGTTCGAGCCGGCCGGCGATCGCCGTCACCGCGGCCACGGCGGCGACCGGCGCTTGGGCCAAGAAGATCGCGCGCCAGTCGAACAACTGCGTCAGGATGCCGCCGGCGGCCGGCCCAACGGCGGCGCCAAAGGCAGCGGTCGTCGCCCAGCGGTGCAGCAGCGAGCTGCCCGTATCGCCGGCCCGTGCAAGCAGTGGCAGGGAGGCGGACACCAGCAGCGCCGCGCCGGCGCCCTGCACACACCGGAACACGATCAGGACCGTCAGGTCGCCGGCGGCGCCTGACCCCAGCGACGCGAGGCCGAACACCGCCAGACCGGTGACGAGCGCCGGACGGGAGGCGAGACGCGCCGCGAATGGGACGATCGCGATCGTGCAGACGATCAGCGACAGGTTGTAGGCGGTGATCACCCACGTGACGTGCGAAATCGAGGTGTGCAGCCGGACGACGATCTGGGGTAGGGCCAGTACGACCACGGACGCATCTGCGAACGCCAACGCGATCGACAGGCGAACCGAGGCATGCGCCCACCGCTTTGAGGTACTGGTGGCCATCGCTCAGGACGCAGCCTATGGAAGGTGCGGCGGTGGGGTTATCCCCACCATAGAAGACGGGGGGCGGCGTCACCACAGACGCCCGCGTCCCGCAGCGACAGGGGCGGTCGCCGACGGCAGGCTGCGGTCATGTCTACAACAACCCCAGATCCCACTCCGTCCGGGCGGTCCGTGCTCTCGGTGTTCGCGACGCTGCCGCTGCTCGAGTTCAAGCAGCTCGGTGTCGGGCTCGCGGCGGCGATCGCGCTCGACGCGACGATCGGGCGCGGCGTCGCGCTGCCGGCGGTCGTCACGTTGCTCGGCGACCGGGGTCTGGCGCCGGCGCGCGCTCGTCGGCCGAGCGCGCCGGATTGGGATCATGATGTCCATGTCGCAGCGTTGGGGTCGAGCCATGACTGAGCAACCCAACCGCGGCGACGTGTCGCGGGCTGTCGGGCGGGCGGCCGCGTCGCCGCCCGCGATGCTCGTCCTGTTGCTGGTCGTGATCTGGGCGGCGACCGGGGCGACCTACTTCTGGCCGATGTGGCCCGCGCTCGGAATCGGGATGGCGACCGGGTTCTGGCTCGTGATCCGCTGGGCTCGGACGCTGCCTGACAAGGCCGCGCGCCGCTACATGGGACACGCCGGCGTGTCGGTGGTGCTAGCGGTCTCGTGCGTGGCGATCTGGGCGATGTCGGGCGGCGGCTATTACTGGCCGATCTTCCCGATCATCGGGCTCGCCGGACTGGTTATGCTGCACCGCAGGTTGACTCCGGGGCCGCGCGCGCTCCAGCTTCGGGTCGACGAATTGACCCGGACGCGGAGCGGTGCGCTCGACGTTCAGGCGTCGGAGCTGCGACGGATCGAGCGCGATCTGCACGACGGAGCGCAGGCACGGCTGGTCGCGCTCAGCATGCAGCTAGGGCGTGCCGAGGAGCGGCTCGCCGACCAGCCCGAGACGGCCAAGCTGGTGCGCAAGGCGCGCGAGGAGGCGACGGCTGCGATCGCCGAGCTGCGCGACCTGGCGCGCGGGATCGCACCGCCGGTGCTGGCCGACCGCGGGCTCGTCGCCGCGGTCGAGTCGCTCGCCAACCGCTCGAGTGTCCACGTCGAGGTCAAGGGCGAGCTCCCGCACCGGCCGCCGCCGGTGGTCGAGGCAGCCGCCTACTTCGTGGTCGCCGAATCGCTGACGAACGTCGCCAAGCATGCTCCGGGTGCCGCGGCGCAGGTGACGATCAGCCAGGACGGCGCGATGCTCGTGGTCGAGGTGGCCGACAACGGGCCGGGCGGCGCCGAGCCGTCAGGCGGTGGGCTGACCGGGCTCCGTCAGCGCGTCGAGGCGCTCGACGGCCGGCTCGACATCCACAGCGTCAAGGGCGACGGGACGGTCGTCTGGGCGGTGCTTCCGTGCGAGTAGCGGCCGGGTTGTGGTGCGTGTAGTCATCGTCGAGGACCAGGCGCTGCTGCGCGAGGGAATCGTGGCGCTGCTGGCCGAGAACGGAATCGAGGTCGTGGCGCAGGCTGACGACGGCCCCGGACTGCTGCGGATCGTCGACGGCCACAAGCCCGATCTGGCGATCTGCGACGTACGGCTGCCGCCGACCTTCACCGACGAGGGGATCAGGGCGGCGCTCGAGGCCCGGCGCCGCCATCCCACGCTGGCCGTGCTGGTGCTCTCGCAGTACGTGGAGCCGGTCTACACGGGTGAGCTGCTGGCTGCCGGCGAGAGCGGCGTCGGCTACCTGCTCAAGGAGCGCGTCGCCGAAGTGCGGACGTTCGTCGAGTCAGTCAAGCGGGTCGCGGCCGGCGGGACGGCGCTCGACCGCGAGGTCGTCAGCGCGCTGATCGCCGACCGCGGCCGCTCGGGCGCCGACGCCGAGCTCGCGGAGTTGACGCCGCGCGAGCATGAGACGCTCGAGCTGATCGCCCAGGGCCGTACGAATGCGGCCATCGCACGCGAGATGGTGGTGACCCTGGGCGCGGTCGAGAAGCACGTGTCGAACATCTTCGCCAAGCTCAACCTGCCGGCCGGCGACGACGACCATCGGCGGGTGCTGGCGGTGCTCACCTACCTCCGGGCGACGGGGGGCTGAGTGTTTTCCGGGCGCGATGCGGGTAGAGGAGCGGTGATGGCACTCGTCGAAACGAACACCAGGCTCGAGGTGCCGCAGCCAACCGAGCCTGCGACTCCTGCCGTCCCGGACGCGCCGGTGACGCCGATCGACCCCGATCCGGGCACGCCGGCCGATCCCGAGCAGCCGCTCACGGTCCCGGCTCCCCAAGAGCCGCCGACCCCGATCGATCCGGATACCGATCCGCAGCCGGACCCGGACACCGATCCACAGCCGTCCCCGGACACCGGCGCGGCCGGCTGAGGCGGCCCAGAGCGGCTCAACGCCGCTCAGATCTCATCGTGGACGCCGATCGAGCGCTCGAGGTCGTTCTCGGCCACTCCGCGCTCGCCCCGTCTATCCTCGAGCAGCGCGGCGGCGATCGCGTCGAGCTAGGTTTGCAGCGCCCGTTCGGCGCGCAGTTCGGCGTTCTTGAGCAACGCGACCAGCAGCAGCGTGACCGCGGACATCAGCCCCGCCGCCGCGGTCACCAGGCGGTCGCTGGCGCCCAGCGCGAACGCCAGCGCCCAGGCGCCGACGAGCACCGCGCAGAAGACGAAGAACAGCGGCGAGCTGGCGAGAAACGAAGCGCGCTCGGGGAAGCGATCAAACGGTCCACGCTGCGACTCGGTCCGGTCTGCGGGATGCTCGACTGTGCGACCGATGCCTCCGGTCGCGCGCTTCGTCCCGCGTGCGGCAGCCTGACCGTAGCGATGGAGCTTTCGAGGCTGGGGCATCAGCTGGAGTGGGCGAGCCGGAAGCGGTTGAGGGGAGGAGCTACGGAGACCAGCGGCGGTCGCTCGCTGACCGGAACCGCGACGACCGTACCATCGTCCCAAGGCCTGCGGTAGGTGCCGGCGATCACCCCCTGTCGATCGCGCCGCCGCTCGACTGCGGCCAGCACCGCGTAAGCCATCTCTCCCAGGGCGCGTAGTGGCTGATGGCGATTCTGGCGGCTGCCCAGGTCACACTCGGCGAGCGCGTCCAGCCCCTCGCGGTGCAGCGCGTCGATCAGGACCGCGATCTCGACCCCGTACCCGGCGGGGAACGGAATCGCCTCCAGGAGCGAGCGGCGCGCCGAGAACTCGCCCGCGAGCGGCTGTGCAAAGCCGGCGAGTCGCGGCTCGTGCAGGTTCAGCAGCGGCCGGGCCATCAGCTCGGTCACACGCCCTGCCTCGTGAGGGAGGCTTGCGTCGCCGGATTGCAGTGGCCGCTCGAACGCTCCCTTGACGAGCCGCACGCTGTCATCGGCCAGGATCGGCCCGAGCAACCCCTGGAGGTGGCGCCGATGCGGATTCCGGGTGTCACCGTCGAGAAAGCAGACCACCTCGCCCGAAGTGACGCTCAACGCGCGCCACATCGCGTCGCCCTTGCCGACCGCCGGCCCCCAGTCGGGCAGTATCTCGTCCTGGTCGAGGGTGGACGCCCCGGCCGCGCCGGCGACGGCGGCGGTCCCATCCTTCGAGCCGGCATCGACGACCAGCAGTTCATCGACGAGGCCCAGCTCGGTCAGCGGACCAACTGTCTGGCGGATCACGCTCCCGATCGTGTCCGCACATTCCTTGGTCGGGATCACGACGCTCACCGACGTCGTGCGCTTTTTCGCCCCGAGCTCGGCGAGGTCGAAAGCGGCCGCTCGGTACCGCCTCCGTTCAGCCCAGATCGAGACCTCGAGGTCAACCGACAGACCGTGCGCGACCCGGCCCTGCGAGCGGGCCGAAGTCCGGACACGCACGTCGCCGGCGCGGAGAATCGGGACCCGGTGTTGCTCGAGCCGACCCGCGAACGCCGCGTCCTCGAGCGCCGAGACCGGCTCGAGCCCTCCGACCGCACGATATGCGGCAGCCGTGATCCCGATCGAGGCGCCCGCGAAGTGGTGATGCTCGGCCGCCGGATCCCGCTGGCGCACCTGCGCGAGACGCGACGCAGCGTCGCGGTCGCGGCGGCTGCGAACGGCTCGCGGCAGGATCGCTCCCTCGGCCGGGTCAAGCTCGATCAGTCCGGCGACCGCGCGGGCACCGTCGCGGACGTACGCGAGCTGGCGCTCGAGCCAGTCCGGAGCCGGCCGCGAATCGGCGTCGGTAGAGGCGATCAGGGCGTCGCCGGCGCCGAGCGCGAGCAGGCGCTCAGCGGCGGCCTCCATCCCCAGCCGCCGCGCGACTCCGGAACCCTCGCCGGGACCGTCGAGCGTGGCCAGCCGAAGCCCGTGCTCGGCCGCGAGGCGCACGATCAGTTCGCCGGTGCGATCGCGACAGGCGTCGAGCACGACGATCGTCTCAAAGCTCTCGACCCCGATCGTCTGTACGGCCAGCGCCAGCAGGCAGCCGGCGATTGTCTGCTCCTCATCCCGGGCCGGGATCACGACGATGCTGGTCAGCTCCATGTCGCTCCCCTCGCGATCAGCTCCCGGCCGCGCTCGTAGATTTCGTCGAGCTCATGGCTGAGGATGCCGACCAAACGGGAGTCGCGGCTATACCACGCGCTGAACGCGCCGTCGGCGCCGGGCTCGAACCGGACCTCGTCGTAGCCGTCGCCCCACGCTGCGTACTTCAGCGTGCGACCTCCAATCGTCGACCAGAAGCCAGGAACGTCGTCCCACTTCGCGTCGGCTCCGGCGGCAGTACGTCCGGCGACCCCGCCCTGCCCCAGCGCGTCGCCCCAGTGCTCGACTCGCAGGTGCCGACCGGCCGCCTCGTTCTTGGCCTGGCATACGTCGCCAGCCGCCAGCACGCCCGGCGCGGCGGTTCGCATTCCAGCGTCGGCGGGCACCGCGCCGTCCTCGAGCTCGATCCCGGCGAGCGCGGCGAGCTCTGACCTTGGCGTGACGCCGGTGGCCATCAGGACGAGGTCGCTGGTGACGCGCACGGCGTCGGCGTGGATCTCGATCCGACTTCCGGCGCGCTCGATCGCGGCCACCTCCGCGCCTAGCTGGAGCTCGACGCCGAGCTCGTCAAGCCAACGGGCGATCTGCGCTCCGGCCTCGGCCCCGAGGCGCCGTTCGTTGGGCGCCGGCTCGTCCGACACGAGCGCGACGGGGTGGCCGATCGTGCGCAGCGAGGCGGCGATCTCGCAGCCGATGAACCCCGACCCGACGACCGCGACTCGGACCTCGTCGTCGAGCTCTCTGCGCAGGTCGCGCAGATCGTCGAGCGAGCGCAGGACGCGGACTCGGGGGTCGTCGTTGCCTGGCACCGGCAGTCGCGACGGCTCGGCGCCGGTGGCCAGCACGCAGCTGCCGTAGCGGAGCTTGGCACCACCGGACAGCGCCACCTCGCGTCGGTCGACATCCAGTGCAACGGCGCGAGCGCCGACGATGCCGACGTGCTTGTCGGCGAACCATCGATCGTCTTCGAGCGCGAGCTCGTCCTCGTCGATCTCGCCCCGCAGTAGGTCCTTGCTCAGCGGCGGCCGGTTGTACGGGATCCGCCGCTCGTCGGTGATCAGCCCGACGGGTCCGTCGCCACCGGCTTCGCGGAACGAGCGCGCGGCCGCGAGCCCTGCCGGCCCACCACCCACCACCAACAGCTCGTAGTCGCGGCTCACGTTCGCTCCAGCGTGTTGAGCAGGTACTCGGGCGTCGGACGCGACTCGCGCTGCTGCAGCCACGGCAGGTCTCGCAACTTCGCGTGGATCTGGCGGGCCGTGAACGGACGCTCTGGCCCGGCCGGACACCAATGCACGGCGACCACCCGCGCCCCGCGCGCGAGTCCCTGCCTCAGCACCGCGAGCGTCGCTTCGAGCCTCGCCGGACTCAGGTAGTAGAGGATCTCCGAGGCAACCACGAGGTCGTAAGGGCGCCGCGGGATGTCTTCGGGGATCTTGCCGAGGATCACACTCACTCCGCGGCGATCGCGGACTCTCAGCCTCGCCGCCGCGACTGCCGATGGTGCACCGTCGATCGTGGTCAGCACCCTGCAGCGCGGGGCGAGCTGGGCGCTGAAGACGCCGATCGAGGCGCCGAGTTCAAGCGCACTCGCGAACGGTCCCGGTCCACAGGCGGCGAGCGTCGCGGCGTACTTCTCGCGCTCATATGGGGAGCTCTGATAGCGCCACGGATCGGGATCGGCACGGTAGCGAGCCTCGAAGGCGGCCAACGACATCGCGGTCATCGGATCGGCCGTTGGCGCTGGCCTGGTCCGCCGGTGGCATCGTCGAGCGCCGCCGCGCCGGCACGGGCGAGCAGCGGATCCAGACGGTGCTGGAGCAGGAAGACTTCGAGGTCGCGCCGCGCCCGGTCTAGCTGGCCCCCGCGCGCGAACGGCCGCGACCCACACGCCCTTGCCGCCTCATCGAGCAGCACGCGGCAGGCGTCGGCGACTGCTGCCCGGGCGTGAACGGCGACCGCGGCGAGGTCCGGCCCGGCCTCGTCCATCGCCCGGGCGGCCACGTCGAGCCAGGCGGAGATCGTCCGCTGCGCGGTCAGCATCCGGCCGGCCGCGAGATCCTCGAGCGGGCCGTGCGCAGGTCGTGCTGCCAGCTCGTCGATTGCGGCCTCGACTGAGGCATCGGCCATCCCGGCCCACGAAGCCGCCGTGCGCAGCGCGTCGCGACCGAACCACGGCTGCGCGGAGATGCTGCCCGGTGGCCCGAGGCGCGCCAGCACCGGGGCGTCTTCGAACACGACCCGGTGCGAGACCGACGCCCGCAGTCCGTAGGACCGGTACCAGGTCGGGTCGACCTTGACCCGTGATGAGTCGCTGACGTCTACCCAAACACTGATCGGCGGCCCACCATGCTCGGTGCGGCCAAGGATCAGCGCACGGTGGATTCCGCCCGCTCCCGAGCAGAAGGTCTTGACACCCCGCAACACCTCCTCGCCGCCCCGCGACACGACCGTCGCGGGAGGACCCTCGCCGCGGACCGGGTCGCCGCCCCAGACGCCGGTCCGCAGTTCGGCGGCGACAACGGCGGCGAGCTCGCGCTCGGCCAGCGCGCCCGGACCTTGGACCACAAGCCGCTCGACCGCGTTCAGATGACCGTCGAAGATCCGGCCCACCGACCCGTCCGCGCGAGCCACGTCGCGGACCAGTGCGAGCTCGTCGGCGGCCGGTGGGCGCCTCGGGCCGCGAGTCGCGTTGAATGTCGTCGCGCCGACGCGCTCGAGCTCGACAAAGGCGGTCTCGGGGAAGGCTGGGCTGAGCTCTGCGTCGCGCTCGCGCGCGGTCGCGGAGATCCGCTGCAGAGCCGCCTCCAGGCTCGGGCTCGGCGCCGTTGTGGCGTCCGCAAGCCGGGTCACGCCAATGCCTTCAGCGAGATCCCGGATCGGCGCGCGTGGTCGATCACCAGCTTCGTGTAGGCGACCGTCTCGTCGGCGCCTTTGCGCAGAGCGCCCGGACCGATCCCGTCATGCTGCGAGCACGACCGCGCCGGGCTCGAGCGACAGCCGGGTCGACGCAAACATGTCGCCGGCGAGATCGCCGCGCCAGTCGTTGGTATCGACGGTCCAGCCGATCAGCCGCAGGCCGCGCTCGTACGCGATCTGGCACGTCCAGGGAGCGATGTCGCCCCACGGCGTTCGCCACAGAACCGGATCAAGACCGAGGTCGCGCAGTCGCTTCAGGGCGCGGTCCACGTCGCGCTCGCACCACACCTTGTCGCGACTTGAGTGGCGCACATGCTGGTCGCAGTGCAGGCCAACCGCGTGGCCTTCGCGGCGCATCCGCTCGATCAGCGCCGGGTGCGCCGCGGCGCGCGGAGCGATCACGAAGAACGTCGCGGTCGCGCCGGCCTCGGCGAGGACGTCGAGCAGCATCGGCGTATACCGGCAGTCGGGGCCGTCGTCAAAGGTCAGGGCGAGTGCCCGCACCTTGGGCGGGATACCCGTTCCAGCGCGCTTCGTCACGGCCGCGGCTCTAGGATCGCCGGCGATGACCGTCGCAATCCTCGACATCGACGGGACGCTCGTCGACACGAACTATCACCACGCGCTCGCCTGGTTCAGAGCGCTGTGCGAGTTCGGGCTGGTGCTCCCGATCTGGCGCATCCACCGTCACATCGGGATGGGCGGAGACCAGATGGTCGGGGCTCTGTGCGGCGACGAGGTCGAGCGCGAACACGGGGACGCGGTCCGCGGAGCTGAGGGTGACCGCTACGGGGAGCTGATCGGCGAAGTGCGGACGATGAGTGGATCGCGCGAGCTGATCGTCGCACTCAAGGAGGTCGCTGTGGCTGTGGCTGTCGCCATTGCGCCTCCTCCTCGGACTTGCTCGCTGCCGTGGTGCTACCCGGCCAACAACGGAGGCATGCGGCGGCGCGTTGTCACAGATCGGACCGCGTGACGCTGCCGTTACACGCTCCCGAACTGACGGCCGCGGAGCCGTACGGCATGCACCGCCGCCGGTATGGGTAGTGCAAGACGAAGCGACCACGGCGGGTCAATCGAGCCGCATGAAACACGATTGGAGAGCAATGGCAGAGTCACTGAAAGGCAAGAAGATCGCGATCATCGCCACCGACGGCGTCGAGCAAGTCGAACTCGTCGAGCCGCGCGACGCGGTCGAGCGGGCCGGTGGCGAGACGGAGCTGCTGTCGGTGCAGAAGGGCGAGATCCAGGCGATGAATCACGACCTCGAGCCGGCCGACAAGTTCCCGGTCGACAAGCCGGTCGCGCAGGCATCGGCCGGCGACTACGACGGCCTGATCCTGCCCGGGGGGACGGTCAACGCCGACAAGCTACGGCTCCAGAGCGACGTGACCTCGTTCGTCACCGACTACTTCAAGGCGGGCAAGCCGGCCGGCGTAATCTGTCACGGACCTTGGACGCTGGTCGAGGCCGACTTGGTGCGCGGGCGGACGCTGACCTCGTGGCCCAGTCTGCAGACCGACATCCGCAATGCCGGCGGCGAGTGGGTCGACGAGGAGGTCGTCGTCGACGAGGGACTCGTCACGTCGCGCAACCCCGACGACCTGCCGGCGTTCTGCGCCAAGATCGTCGAGGAGTTCGCCGAAGGCAAGCACCAGGTGGCGGCCGCTGGCACGACGCGGAAGGTGTGACTCAGGCGCGCTCCGCGACGCGGAACGTGTGACTCAGGCGCGCTGGCGGAATCGCCGCTGGGACTCCGCGATCTCCGCCAGCGCTTCCTCACGGGGTCGCCAGCCGCCGGTCTCGACGAACTTCCGGGGCTCGAGCGTCTTGTAGATCGAGAAGAACTGCTCGATCTCGTCGCGCAGCAGCGATGGAAGCTGCTCGACCTCCTGGTAGCCGTTCCAGTACGGATCGTTGCAGGGAACGCACAGGACCTTGTCGTCGGGCCCCTTTTCGTCGACCATCGTGAACATCCCGAGCGCCTTGACCGGAATCAGGCAGCCGGGGAAGGTCGGCTCCGTCAGGCAGACCAGCGCATCGAGCGCGTCGCCGTCGAGCGCCAACGTGTCGCGCAGATAGCCATAGTCAGTCGGGTAGGTGGCGGCGCTCATCAGCAGGCGGTCGAACTTGACGCCGCCGAGCTGCTCGTCGAACTCGTACTTGTTGCGGCTGCCTTTCGGGATCTCGACGACGCACACGAAGGTCGGCGTCTGGCTGTCGGCGCTGGCCACGGAGAGGGGATGGTAAATGGCGCCGCTTGTTTTGCGGCACAAGGGGTAGAGCGAGACGAGATGACGAGCTTCGGTTACACGATGATGTGCGAGCAGTCAGCGCCAGATCAGCTGGTCCGCGACGTCCAGATGGCCGAGGATGCCGGTTTCGACTTCTCGGTCACCAGCGACCACTTCCAGCCGTGGCTGGAGTCACAGGGTCATTCGGGCTACGCGTGGTCGATCCTCGGCGCGGCCGCTCAGGCGACCGAGCGGATCGGTCTGATGACCTACGTCACGTGCCTGATCCTCCGCTACCACCCGGCGATCGTGGCCCAGAAGGCCGCCACGGTGCAGATCCTGTCGGGTAACCGGTTCAGGCTCGGGCTCGGCGCGGGCGAGAACCTCAACGAGCATGTCGTCGGTCAGCGGTGGCCGGCGGTCGGCGCCCGGCACGAGATGCTCGGCGAGGCGATCGACATCATCTCGGCGCTGTTCGACGGCGACGGGATGGTCAACCACCGCGGCCGCCACTACGACGTCGAGCAGGCGAAGCTATGGGACCTGCCGGAGCGACGCGTACCGGTCGGTCTGGCCGTCTCGGGACCCGAGTCGTGCCAGCTCGCGGGGAGCAAGGCCGACCTGATGATCGCCGTCGAGCCGAAGGCCGAGCTGGGAGAGATGTTCGATGCGGCCGGCGGCAGTGGCAAGCCGCGCGTCGGCCAAATCGCGCTCTGCTACGACGCCGACCGCGACGCGGCGATCCGCCGCGCGCACGACCAATTCCGCTGGTTCGGCCTCGGCTGGAAGGTGAACGCCGATCTGCCCAACCCGGAGTCGTTCGACGGCGCGACCCAGTTCGTGACCCCCGACCAGGTCGCCGAGGCGCTCGCGTGCGGCCCCGACCTCGACGAGCACGTCGAGAAGATCAAGGGGTTCATCGATGCCGGCTACACGGAGGTGGCGCTGGTCCAGATCGGCGCCGACCAGCAGGCCGAGTTCATCGCCTGGGCCGAGCGCGAGCTGCTGCCGGCGCTGCGATCAGTCTGATCCTCACCGGGCGTTGAGTTTCGTGGGGGCTAGAGCCACTACGACAGCCAACACCCTTTAGGCGGGGATCGCCTCGTCGTAGCGCGGCGCTCCGTCGTCGGGGACCGTGTCCCACGCGGGCATCGAGCTGACCCATACGTGCCAGCGCGGCTTGACGTCGGGCATCGGGTCGAGCGTCCCGGGCCGCAACCCGATCGCGCCGTCGCCGTCCAAATCGCCCGCGAACAGATGCGTCCCACACTGTGAACTCAACCGCGCCGCACAGGCAGCGGCCGCTGTAGGCAGGCTCCGAGTCGGCGCTCATTGCACCGGCTTCTCAGCGTGTCCGCCGAACCCCTTGCGCATCGCCGACAGCAGCTTGTCCGCGAACTCGTCGAGCCCGCGCGAAGCGAACCGCGAGTACAGCGCGGTCGTCAGCACCGGCGCCGGCACGCCGACGTCGATCGCGGCGATCGAGGTCCACCGGCCCTCGCCCGAGTCGGAGACGCGGCCCGTGAACTCGTCGAGCGTCGGCGAGGCGTACAGCGCCTCGGCGGTCAGGTCGAGCAGCCAGGACGAGATCACGCTGCCCCGGCGCCAGACCTCGGCGACCTCGGTCGTGTCGATCGTGTACTGGTAGTACTGCGGGTCTTCGAGCGGCGCCGTTTCGGCATCCATGTCCATCTGGCGCTTGCCGATGTCGGCGTTCTTGATGATGTTCATCCCCTCGGCGTAGGCGGCCATCAGCCCGTACTCGATGCCGTTGTGGACCATCTTCACGAAGTGGCCGGCGCCGTTGGGTCCGCAGTGGTAGTAGCCGTGCTCGGACGTCGTCGGCTCGCCGGTCCGCCCCGGGGTCCGCGGCGCTGCATCCACACCCGGGGCGATCGAGGCGAAGATCGGGCCCAGGCGCGCGACCGGCTCGTCCTCGCCGCCGATCATCAGGCAAAAGCCCCGTTTGAAACCCCAGATGCCACCGCTGGTGCCGACGTCGATGTGGTGGATCCCCTTCTCGTGGAGTGCCGCCGCGTGCCGCAGGTCGTCGTGGTAGTAGGTGTTGCCGCCGTCGATGATCGTGTCGCCCGGCTCGAGCACCTCCGCGAGATCGGCGATCGTCTTGTCGGTGATCTCGCCGGCGGGCACCATCACCCACGCGGCCCTCGGCTTCTCGAGCTTGGCGGCGAAGTCCTTCAGCGACTCGGCGCCGACGGCGCCGTTTGCTTCGATGGCCTTGACGGCGTCGGGAAACACGTCGTAACCGACGCATCGATGTCCGTCGGCGATCAGGCGCCGGACGAGCCCCGAGCCCATCCGCCCGAGGCCGACCATTCCAAGTTGCATCGGTGTCTGCGTGGCCACTGTCAGCTCCTGTGTGTCATTGGTTTCGCAGCTTCCGGTAGCGCCGGGTGTTTCATTCGCTTCGCAGCTTCCGGTAGCGCCGGATCAGCGCGTTGGTCGAACTGTCGTGCTTCAGGTCGGGCTCGGCGTCGGATTCCAGCTCCGGGATGATCCGCTTCGCAAGCACCTTTCCGAGCTCGACTCCCCACTGGTCAAACGAGTTGATGCCCCAGATCGTGCCCTGCGTGAACACGCTGTGCTCGTAGAGCGCGACCAGCGCCCCGAGCGTCCGCGGCGTCAGCTCTCGCGCCAGGATCACGTTCGTCGTGCGGTTGCCCTCGAACACCCGATGCGGGACCACCGCCTCCGGCGTTCCCTCGGCTCTGACCTCCTCCTCGGTCTTGCCGAACGCCAGCGCCTCGGCCTGGGCGAACACGTTTGACATCAGGATGTCGTGATGGTCGCGAATCGGGTTCAGCGTCTTGCCGAACCCGATCAGATCGACCGGGATCGGCTTCGTCCCCTGGTGGATCAGCTGGTAGAAGCTGTGCTGGCCGTTGGTGCCCGGCTCACCCCAGTACACCGCGCCCGTCTGGTAGTCGACCTGGGTGCCGTCCAGTCGCACGTACTTGCCATTGGACTCCATCGTCAGCTGCTGGAGGTAGGCCGGAAAGCGCTTCAGGTACTGCTCGTAGGGCATCACGCCGACGGTCTGCGCGAGGAAGAAGTCGCCGTACCAGACGGCCAGCAGCCCCATCAGGACCGGGAGGTTGCGCTCGAACGGTGTCGACCGGAAGTGAACGTCGACCTCATGGAACCCGGCGAGCATCTCGCGAAAGCCATCGGGTCCGACGGCGAGCATCGTCGACAGGCCAATCGCGGAATCCATCGAGTAGCGGCCACCGACCCAATCCCAGAACACGAACATGTTCCGGGTATCGATCCCGAACTGGCTTACCCCTTCCTCGTTCGTCGAGACCGCGACGAAGTGCTTGGCGATCGCCGACTCGTCGCCACCGAGCCCGGCGAGCGTCCATTCGCGCGCCGTCTGCGCGTTGGTCATCGTCTCGAGCGTCGTGAACGTCTTCGAGGAGACGATGAAGAGCGTCTCCTCGGGTAGGAGGTCACGAGTCGCCTCGGCGAAGTCAGTCGAGTCGACGTTGGAGACGAACCGGAACGTCAGGTCGCGCCGCGTGTAGTGGCGTAGCGCCTCATAGGCCATCACGGGTCCGAGGTCCGAGCCGCCGATGCCGATGTTGACGATGTTGCGGATCGGCTTGCCGGTGTGGCCCTTCCACTCGCCCGAGCGGACACGGTCGGTGAACTCCGACATCCGATCGAGCACCTCGTGCACCTCGGCGACGACGTCGACGCCGTCGACGATCAGCGACTCGGTCCTTGGCATCCGCAGTGCGACGTGGAGTACGGACCGGTTCTCGGTCGTGTTGATCCGATCGCCCCGGAACATCGCGTCGATCCGCTCCCTGAGGCCCGACTCGTCGGCGAGCCGTAACAGCAGCGCGATCGTCTCGTCGGTGACGCGGTTCTTGGAGTAGTCGAGAAACAGGCCCGCCGCCTCGGCGGTCATCCGTTCGCCCCGTTGCGGGTCGCGCGCGAACAGTTCCCGCAGGTGCAGTGGTTCGATCTCCGCGAAGTGCGTTTTCAGCGCCTGCCAGGAAGCGCGGTCGCGGAGGGGGGTCATGGTCGTGTCAATCGTGCTCATCGGGACTCCTGCTCCGGTTTGTCGATTCGAGGGCCGCCATGATCTCGGCCGCGACCGTGCGAGCGCCGCGCCGACCAAGGGCGATCGTATAGTGGTTGACGTCGGGGATCTGGACGGACTCGGCGGCGTTCGGGATCGGCTGCCGCCCAGGCGCGGACGAGCGCGAGCGGCTGCATCGGGTTGGGGTCGTCGACCATTCCCCGCGGGGCGCACAACAGGACCGCGGGCATCGCCAGCTCGCGCGCCGCGTCGGCGTCGAACACGTCGATTCCGTCTTCGCGCACGGCCTCGAGATTGACCGATGAGCGCAGGTGGGGCGGCTCGCCCTCGAGATCATGGTCGGCGTACTCGGCCAGCTCATCTGGGTTCACATCGGAATTCGCGAACGCCGGATGATCCGCCCACCATGCTCGGTAGGCCTCCCGGTCCGCGAAGGTCACGTTCAGCCGCGCGAACGTCGGTCCGAGAAATGCCTCGAGAAACTGCTCGCGGTCAACGCCCTCGCTCTCGGGGATCGTCAGCCCACCGTCGACCAGCACCACGCCCTGGACCCGGTCTGGGCGCGCGCCTGCGACCGCCGCGGCGATGTACGCGCCGAGCGAGTGACCCGCGATCACCGCCTCGGCGATCCCGAAATGGTCGAGCACCGCGATCATGTCGTTCACGTGGGCGTCGATCCCGAACGGGCCCGGGAGCCGGTTGCTGCGCGACCGGCCCCGCAGGTCGACGGCGATCAGGGCGGCCCTGTCGTCGAGCGCCTGTCCGATCGCGAGCCACGAGCGGCTACTCGACGTGATGCCGTGGATTGCAAGCGCGACCGGGGCGTCCGGGCGACGACTGCCGAGCCGGAAGGTCGCCAGCGTGCCGCCCTGCACCGGCACATCGACACGCGCGGCATGATCACTCACGATGAGTTCGGGCTCGACTCTGTCAGCTCCTCGCCGAGCGCGGCTGCCGACACAGTAGAGCCCGCGCGGTCAGCCTGTGCCTGCGGTCACGGCTCATCGATGCCATCGGGCACGAACCGTACATGCCCCCCGGTTGGGGGTGATCCTTGGTCGCCGTGGATCGGCAGTCACGGCTGCCTTACGATTGCCGCCAGTGCGCCTTGGTCTGCTCACGGGAGGCGGCGACTGCCCCGGACTCAACGCGGTCATCCGTGCCGTGGTCCGCAAGGGAATCGACGGCTACGACGACCAGCTGGTCGGCTTTCGCGACGGCTGGCGCGGCGTGCTCGACGATGTCTGGGAGGAGCTGACGATCGAATCGACGCGCGGGATCCTGCCCCGCGGCGGCACGATCCTCGGTAGCTCGCGCACCAATCCGGACAAGCGCGAGCGGGGCACCGAGCTAGTGCGGGAAACGCTCGCCCGCCACGACCTCGACGGGTTGATCGTGATCGGCGGCGAGGACACGCTTGGTGCGGCGAGCCGGCTCAGCGCCGCCGGCATCAACGTGATCGGCGTGCCAAAGACAATCGACAACGATCTCGGCGCGACCGATGTGACGTTCGGGTTCGACACGGCGTTGCACGTCGCCAGCGAGGCGATCGACCGGCTCCACACGACAGCCGAGAGTCACCACCGCAACCTCGTGGTCGAGGTGATGGGTCGCAATGCGGGGTGGATCGCCCTGCACTCCGGGATCGCCGGCGGCGCCGACGTGATCCTGATCCCCGAGATCCCGTTCGACATCAACGACGTGTGCAGGCTGATCGAGCGCCGACACGCGCGGGGGCGCTACTTCGCGATCGTCGTGGTCGCCGAGGGCGCGCAGCCGATCGAGGGGACGATGACCGTCTCGACCGGCGAGCTGGACGAGTTTGGGCATCCGCGGCTCGGGGGGATCGGTCAGCGCCTGGAAAGGGAGATCGAGCAGCGGACCGGCTTCGAGACGCGCGCGACGGTGCTGGGTCACGTCCAGCGCGGCGGGACGCCGACGGCGTTTGACCGGGTGCTCGCGACGCGGCTCGGCCTGGCCGCGATCGACGCCGCCCACGACGGCCTCTGGGGATCGATGACCGCGCTGCGCGCGACCGAAATCGAGCTGGTGGCGCTCGCCGACGCGGTCGCCGAGGTCCGCCGCGTGCCGGTCGAGGAGTATCTGCGCTACGGGGTGTTGTTCGGTTGACGCGGCATCGTTCACCAAAGGCGACTGTTTTGAAAACGGCCGTTACGACTATGCTCCGATTAGTGGCAGTGCCCGTTTCCACCGCTCTGGACCGTTGACCGCGACCTCCGCGACAACCGATCTTGACGAGCTGTGCGTGAACACGATTCGCACGCTGTCGATGGACGCTGTCCAGAAGGCCAACTCGGGACACCCGGGGGCGCCGATGGGCCTCGCGCCGCTCGCCTACGTGCTCTACACGCGGGTCATGCGCCACAACCCGTCAAACCCTGACTGGCTGGACCGCGACCGCTTCATCCTGTCGGCTGGTCACGCGTCGATGCTGCTCTATTCGATGCTGTACCTGACCGGGTACCCGATGACGCTCGAGGACATCAAGCACTTCCGTCAGGTCGGGTGGCCGACGGCCGGGCACCCTGAGCGCAAGTACAGCCCGGGGATCGAGGCGACGACCGGGCCACTCGGCCAGGGGATCGCGATGTCGGTGGGGATCGCGCTCGCCGAGCACATGCTCGCCGCCCGTTTCAACCGCGACGGCCACGAGATCATCGACCACTACACGTTCGTGATCGCGTCAGACGGCGACATGCAGGAGGGAGTCGCGTCCGAGGCGTCGTCGCTGGCGGGTCACCTCGGGCTTGGCCGGCTGATCGTGTTCTACGACGACAACAAGGTGCAGCTCGCAGGCCCGACCTCGCAGTCGTTCTCAGAGGATGTCGCCGAGCGCTACGACGCCTACCACTGGCACGTCGAGAACGTCGGCGACGACATGTCGCCCGACCGCCTCGAGCAGGCCGCCCGGACCGCGATGGAGATCGAGGATCGGCCGTCGCTGATCCTCGTCCGCTCGCACATCGGCTACGGCAGCCCGCACAAGCAGGACACCTCGGCGGCACACGGCTCGCCGCTCGGCGAAGATGAGGTTCGCCTGACCAAGGAGTTCTACGGCTGGGACCCGGACAAGCACTTCTACGTTCCCGACCAGGCGCTCGCCCATTTTCAGGCGCGCCTGCGAACGGGGCCGCGAGCTCGAGTCCGAGTGGGAGGCGCGCTTCGACGCCTATCGAAAGGAGTTCCCTGCACAAGCCGCGGAGCTCGAGCTGATCGACGCGGGCAAGTTGCCCGATCGCTGGGACGCGGGGATGCCCCGCTTCTCGCCTGACGACGATCCGATCGCGACGCGCAAGGCCTCGGAAGCGACGATCCAGTGGGCGGCGAAGGCGATCCCGTACCTAGTCGGTGGCTCGGCCGACCTCGCGAGCTCGACCAACACGGATATCGCAGACGGCGGCGACGTCGAGAAGGGGCACTACGCGGGACGAAACCTCCGCTTCGGGGTTCGCGAGCACGCGATGGGCGCGATCGTCAACGGCCTTACGCTGCACGGGTTCCGCGCGTTCGGCGCGACGTTTTTGACCTTCTCTGACTACATGCGCGGAGCCGTGCGCCTGTCGGCGCTGATGAAGCTTCCGGCGATCTGGGTCTATACGCATGATTCGATCGGTCTCGGCGAGGACGGCCCGACGCATCAGCCGATCGAGCACCTTGCCGCGCTGCGCGCGATCCCGCGACTGAACGTGGTCCGGCCCGCAGACGCGAACGAGACGGCGCTGGGCTGGCGCTTTGCGCTTCGCAACAGCGAGGCGCCGACGGCGTTTGCGCTGTCGCGGCAGACGCTGCCGATCCTCGATCCGGATGCGATCCCGGACGACGCGATCGAGCGGGGCGCGTATGTCCTGCGTGAAGCCGACGGGGGCGACCCGGAGCTGATCCTGATCGGGACGGGGTCCGAAGTGTCGCTCTGCCTGAAGGCGGCTGACGCGCTCGATGACCTGCGTGTCGGGTCGTGAGCATGCCGTGCATGGACACTTTCGCAGTAGCCGACGAGGCCTACCGGGAAGGGTGCTGCCTGCCAGCTGTCCCGCCAGGGTCGCGGTCGAGGCCGCGAGCCCGATGGGATGGGACAAGTGGATCGGTCCCGAGGGCGCGTTCTTGGGGATGACCACGTTCGGCGAGTCGGGACCGGCGAAGGACGTCTACGAGCATTTCGGCATCACTGCCGAACACGCGGCGACGCTCGGACGTGAGGTGGTCGACCGCGTTCGTCGAGCTATCCCGGCGCCGTGAGCACAGCTGGAGATCTGAGCACGCTGCAGGACGAGAACCCGCTCGTCGCGGGTCTCGAGCGCGTGCCGGTGCGGCCGACATCGCTGGTGATCTTCGGCGCCACCGGTGACCTCGCCCATCGCAAGCTGTTGCCGGCGCTCTACAACCTCGCCCACGAGGGGCAGCTGCCCGAGCGCTTCGAGATGATCGGTGTCGGCCGCCGCGACCAGGAGCACGAGGACTTCCGCGAGGCGGCGCTTGACTCGATCGAGCACTACTCCAGGCGCACGCCCGATCCGAACGTGCTCGAGGGCCTGCTCAACGACATGCGCTATGTGCAGGGCCAGTTCGACGATGACGGCGTGTATACCGAGCTCGCGCGCACGCTGACCGAATTCGACGAGCAGTCCGGCTTCACGCTCGATCGCGTGTTCTATCTGTCGACGGCGCCGCAGTTCTTTCCGCTGATCGCGGGCAAGCTCGGAGCCGCCGGGCTCAACCAGGCGCCCAACGGCGCCAACGTCCGGATCGTGATCGAGAAGCCGTTCGGCTACAACCTCGCCTCGGCCCGGACGCTCAATGCCCAGGTGCTCGAGGTGTTCGAGGAGCCGCAGATCTTCCGGATCGACCACTACCTGGGCAAAGAAACGGTCCAGAACCTGATGGCGCTGCGGTTCGCCAATTCGCTATTCGAGCCGGTCTGGAACCGCAACTACATCGACCACGTTCAGATCACGGCCGCCGAGGACATCGGGATCGAGGGACGCGCCGGTTATTACGACAGCGCTGGTGCGCTCCGCGATCTGGTCCAGAACCACATGCTGCAGCTGCTCGCGCTGCTGACGATCGAGCCGCCGACCGCGTTCGAGGCCAATCGACTACGCGACGAGAAGCTCAAGGTGCTCGAAGCGATCGTGCCGCCCGAGGTCAGTCAGGTCGCGGACATGGCGGTGCGCGCGCAGTATGGACCCGGCGTCGTGGGCGGCGTTCACGTGCCCGGCTACCGCGAGGAGAACGGGGTCGCGCCCGATTCGCGCACCGAAACCTACGTGGCGCTGCGCCTGCACGTCTCGAACTGGCGCTGGGCGGGCGTTCCGTTCTACCTGCGAACCGGCAAGCGGCTCGCGCGCAAGCTGACCGAGATCGCCGTGATCCTGAAGCCGGTTCCCCACGTTGCGCTCCAGAGCTCGGGCTCGGTCGGGATCCAGGCCAACCAGCTCGTGTTCACGCTTCAGCCCGACGAGGGCGTGTCGGTCTCGATCGGCGCCAAGATCCCCGGCCCGAGGATGCGGATCCGCCCCGTCAACATGGAGTTCCGCTACGGCACATCGTTCCTGTCGGAGTCTCCCGAGGCCTACGAGCGGCTGATTCTCGACGCCATGCGGGGCGACGCCACGCTGTTCACCCGCAACGACGAGATCGAGGCGCTGTGGGGGATCATCGATCCGATCCTCGACGGGTGGGCCGAGGATCAAACGTCCCCGATCCCGCAGTACGCGGCCGGCTCGGCAGGCCCGAAGGCCGCCGACGACCTTCTGGCCCAGGACGGGAGGATCTGGCGGCGGCTGTGAGCGAGGACGTCTGGAGCGAGCAGGACACCAACCCAGATGCGATCGAGGCCGCGCTGCGGTCGCTGCTGTTCCGTCGTCACGCCGAGAACGAGGCGCTCGTCCCGGCGCGCGTGCTCAACCTGGTGGTGATCGTCGACCGCGAGTGGAAGGGCGAGATCGCCAACCGGCTCGAGCGCGTCGGGCGATATCAGGCTTCGCGGACAATCCTCTGCGCGGTCGAGGAGCGCCGCACTCGGATGGACGCCGTCGCCACCGTCAGCTACGAGGAGCCGGGTCACGGCACGCTGGGGGTCGTCCGCGAGCACGTCGAGATTGATCTCGGTCCCGAGCATCTCGAGGCGTTACAGACGGTCATCGATCCGGTCCTAGCGGCCGGCATGCCGACGATCGTGTGGTCTCCGCACGGCCACGATGAAGCCGTCCAGTCGATCCTGTCGCTGATCGACGTGATCCTGCTCGACTCCGACGATCTGCCCGATCCTGTCGACGCGTTCGCGCGCGCCCGCGATCGGTGCGGCGATGCCTACATCGTCGACCTCGCGTGGCTGCGGACGACGCCCTGGCGCGAACGCCTCGCGGCGAGCTTCGACCTCCCGCGGCGGCGTCCCAGCCTCGAGCGGGTCGGCGAACTGCAGGTGCGTTATCGCGAGCAATCGACGGCGAGCAGTTTGCTGCTGGCCGGATGGCTCGCGTCGCGTCTGCACTGGGAGCGATCGCCGCTGGCGTATGAGGGCGGTGGGGTTCTACGAGGGTCGCTGCGTCGCGAAGGCGGCGAGGTGGAGGTCTCGATGGAGACGATCGACCAGGAGGCGCCGGGGCTCGGCGGCGTCACGGTCGGGCTCCGAGCTTGGGATGTCGCTCTCCCTGCAACGCGCTGCCGGAGGCCTCGACGCGGTCGAGTGCCTCGAGGACGGAACAAGGCGCGAGTGGAAGATCCTCGGCGCCTCGCGCGGCGAGGGAGGGATCCTTGGCGAGGGCGTCAGACAGGCGCTGCTACGCGATCCCACCTACGGGCCGGCACTCGACGCCGCGCAGGAGCTCTGCCCCGAGTGACGATGTCGCTGGAGGTCGTCGAGGAGCCGGCCCAGGCGGCGGCCGCCATGATGGTCAGCGCGTCGCTCGGCGGCGGCCAGATCGTGCTCGCGGGTGGCTCGACGCCGCGGACGGCCAATGAGCGGTTCGTCGACGCGGTCAAGGCAGTCGGCCTCAACCTCTCTGGGACGACGTTCTGGGTCGGCGACGAGCGGTGCGTCGGCCCCGACGATGATCTCGCGAACTTCACGATGATCAAGGAATCGTTGATCGACCCGCTCGCCGACGTCGTGGCCGTCGATGTGCGCCGGATCAAAGGGGAGCTCGGCCCCGAGGCAGGCGCCGACGAGTATGAGGAGCAGCTCCGCGACGCGGGGACGCCGACTTTCGACCTGGTGATGCTGGGACTCGGGCCCGACGGTCACACGGCGTCGCTGTTTCCCGACCAGCGGTCGCTTGCCGAGCGCGACCGGCTGATGGTCGGGGTGCCCGAGGCGGGACTTGAGCCGTTCGTGGCGCGGGTGACGATGACGCTTGCCGCGCTGACGGCCGGCAAGCAGGTCGTCGTCCTGGCCGAGGGCGACTCCAAGGCCGACGCGATCGCGGCCGCGTTTGGCCCGGACGCGAAGCCGGACCCGCACGTGCCCGCATCGATGCTCGTCCCCGAGGCGGAGGAGCTGATCGTGCTGATGGATCGGGCTGCCGCGACGAAGGTTGCCCCCTCGTGACCGAGGTCATCGGCGTCGACCTGGGTGGGACCAAGGTCGCCGTCGCCCGGCTGCGCGACCGTGAGCTGGGCGAGTCCGTGCTCGAGCCGACGCAACGCTCCGGCCCCGAGCCGCTGATCGAGCAGCTCGTGTCGATGATCCAGTCGGCCCGTAGCGACGACCTCGAGGCGGTCGGGATCGGTGTGCCGTCGATCGTCGAGTTCGACACCGGCCGGGTGGTCTCATCGGTCAACGTCCCGCTCGCGGACGTTCCGTTGCGAGAGGTACTGGGCAAGCGCCTCGGGGTGCCGGTGTTCGTCGACAACGACGCGACGGTCGCGGCGCTCGCCGAGGCTCATGACGATCAGCTGCGGATGGTCGCGCGGGACCTCGTGATGATCACGGTCGGTACGGGCGTGGGCGGTGGCCTGGTGTTGGGGGGCCGGATCTACCGCGGCGCGACAGGCGGCGCGGGTGAGCTTGGGCACACGCTGATCGCAGCCGATCTCTCGGGGGCGGTGCCCGTTCCCGGCAGGTTTCCACAGGTGGGGTCATTCGAGTATGAGGCGGCCGGCGTCGCACTCGACCGGCTCGTCGAGGAGTGCGCGGTCGATGAAGAGGAGTCGGCGCTTGGAAGGCAACACGCCGCGGGTCAGAAGCCAACCGGAGTCGAGGCCGTCGAAGCGGCGCATGGGGGAGATGAGACCGCGATCGGGATCGTGACGTTATGGGCGCAGCGCCTCGGAATCGGGATCGCGAACGCGATCAACACGTTCGACCCCGACGAGGTCGTGATCGGTGGCGGCGCCGCCCGCGCGGGCGAGATGCTGCTCGAGCCCGCGTGTCGGGTCGCGGAGGGCTTCGTCGTGCCGGGGCTCGGGGGGGCGACCAAAATTCGCCTCGCGCGCCACGGGGTGCGTGCGGGGGTGCTCGGGGCGGCGCTGCTCGCGCTCCATGAGCTGACCGACAATCCGTCGCCGTCGCCGTCCGAGGTGGCCGCGGGCGGCGTTCAATGATTGGATTGCCCGCATGCCCCACCAGGTCCTGATCGTCCGCCACGGCGAGACCGAATGGAGTCTCAGCGGCCAGCACACCAGTCGCACCGACCTGCCGCTGACCGACGCAGGCCGCCGGCGCGCCGAGCAGGTCGGCGCCGACCTTGCCGGGCGCGAGTTCGCGCTCGTGATGTGCAGCCCGCTGCTGCGGGCACGCGAGACGTGTCGGCTCGCGGGGTTCGGGGACCAGGCCGTCCTGAGCGACGACCTGCGCGAGTGGGATTACGGGGAGTACGAGGGCCTGACCAGCCCCGAGATCTGGGAGCAGAACCCGAGCTGGAATCTCTGGCGTGACGGCTGCCCGGGCGGGGAGCGGCCCGAGCAGGTTGGCGAGCGAGCCGACCGCGCGCTCGACCGTCTCCGCGGCGCCGGTGGTGACGCGATCGCATTCGCCCACGGCCACATCCTGCGCGTGATGACCGCGCGCTGGCTCGAGATGGAGGTCGCCGCCGGCGCGAGGTTCGTGCTCGACGCCGGGTCCACCGGGCTGCTGGGCTACGAGCGCCAGACCGCGGCGCTTGCGCGCTGGAACGCTTAGCGCGAGGGTGACAGATGTCATGGCCGATTTCGGCCGCCCGCCACTTACGCGACGTCGTCGTCGCGCCTAGCCTGGCGGGCATGAGTTCATTGCAAACAGAGTCCCGCGCCCCGGCGATCGAGGTCGCCGGTCTGCGACGCAAGTACGGCCAGGTCGAGGCGGTGCGAGGCGTCAGCTTCGAGATTGCTCCCGGCGAGGTCTTTTGCCTGCTCGGTCCGAACGGCGCCGGCAAGACGACGGTCGTCGAGATCCTTGAGGGTTACCGGACGCGGACCGCCGGCGACGTGCGTGTGCTGGGCATCGACCCCGCGACCGGGTCGCGCGAGCTGCGCGAGCGGGTCGGGATCGTGCTCCAGCAGTGCGGCGTCCAGAACGACCTGTCGGTGACCGAGCTGGTCGAGATGTACGGGCGCTACTACGTCAGCCCGCGCCCGGTAGACGAGGTGATCGAGCTCGTCGGGTTGACCGACAAGCGCGACACCCGCTCCAAGAAGCTGTCCGGGGGCCAACGGCGGAGGCTCGACCTGGCACTGGCGCTGGTCGGCGACCCCGAGCTGATCTTCCTCGATGAACCGACGACGGGCTTTGATCCCGCGGCGCGCCGGCAGGCGTGGTCGACGATCCGTTCGCTCTGCCAGCTCGGCAAGACGGTATTCTTGACGACCCACTACATGGACGAGGCGCAGTACCTCGCCGATCGGGTCGCCGTCATGAACGCCGGCGAGATCATCGCCGCCGGCCGTCCCGAGGAGCTTGGTGGCCGTGACGCGCGGCCGGCCGAGATCCGCTTCTCGCTGCCCGCCGAGTGGTCGCTCAGCGATCTGCCGGGATTGCCGTACGAGGAGCGCTCGCTCGAAGGCGACCGAGCGCTGGTCACGACCCGCGAGCCGCTCCGCGCGGTCAACACCCTGACCGGCTGGGCGCTCGAGAACGACATCAAGCTGGGCCACTTTGCGGTCTCGCAGCCGACGCTCGAGGACATCTACCTGGAGCTGACGGGCGCGACCGAACACAATTCACAGACAGAGGAGGCGACCGTATGAGCACCGTCCGGCAATCAACACTCGGTCGCGATCTCGGCCTGGTTGGCTGGCAGATCCGCTACGAGCAGCGGAGCTACTGGCGCAATCGGGGGCGCGGCGTGTTCACGTTTGTCTTCCCGGTCATGCTGCTGGTGATCTTCGCGAGCCTCGACAAGGGATCGCATCTCTCGAGCCTTGGCGGGATCCCGTACGACGACTTCTTCGTCCCTGGCATCCTCGCCTACGGCGTGATCGCGACGACGTTCGTCAACCTCTCGATCGGCACCGCAATCCTCCGCGACGAGGGAGTGCTGAAGCGGATGCAGGGCACGCCACTGCCGACCTGGGCCTATGTCGCGGCGCGAATCGGCTCCACTTCGCTCATCACACTGGCCATGACGATCGTCGTGCTCGGCCTAGGCATCAGCGTCTACGGGCTCGACTTTCACGCCCATCAGCTGCCGGCGCTGATCGTCACGCTGCTGCTCGGTACGGCCGCGTTCACGTCGCTCGGGATCGGGATCACGCGCTTCATCCCGAACGCGGAGTCGGGCCCGGTGCTGGTCAACCTCGTGATCTGGCCGTTGAGCTTCATCTCCAACATCTGGTTCCCGACCAACTCGCTTCCGACCGTGCTGAAATCGATCGCCGAACTGTTCCCGATCAGGGCGCTGGCGAATGGCCTGCAATACGTGTTCGATCCGCTCCATCACGGCAACCTGTTCAACGCGTCGAGCATTAGGACGCTCGCGATCTGGACCGTGATCGGGATTTGGTTGATGGTCAGGTTCCTACGTCAGCCGCAGGGCGAGGTCGCGTGAGACCGCTGCGCGAGTTCCGCGGGCAGTTCCCCCTGGCCACGAGCTTCCGCGGTGGCAATTTTGCCGCTCTGGTCTGGCTCGGGTTCGTCGTGTTCCCGCTCGCGGACGCGATTGCGGGGGGTGGCTCGACGCTCGGCCATGCGTTGACGATCGCGGCGGCGGCGGTGTTTGTAGCCGCGTACGTAGCGCTGGTGGTGTCGTGGCGCCGTCGATCGTGGGATCGGCAGATGGGACTGGCCGCGGTGATGGTCGCGATGGCGATCGCGCTCACCCTGAGCTCGGGACAGGGCTGGGGTTTTCTGTTCACCTACTGCGCCGCGGTGGTCGCGATGGTGCTCCCCCGCGAGCTCGCGTGGCTGGGCGTGATGGCGTGCGCAGCGCTGGCGTCGGGTTGCTCCGCGATCGCGGGAGCATCCGCAGGCAATGTCATCACGTACGCCGTGACCGCGCTCGGCATCGGCTTGCTGATGGTCCTGCTGCGTGACCTGCGCATCCGAAACGAGGAGCTGAGTGAGGCCCGGGCTGAGCTGGCGCGGTCGGCGGTCGCGCAGGAGCGCGAGCGCTTCGCCCGTGACCTGCACGACTTGCTTGGCCATTCGCTGTCGGTGATCGCGCTCAAGGCGGAGCTCGCCGGTCGGCTGCTGCCCGGCGAGCCCGAACGCGCGGCGGCCGAGGTGGAGGAGGTAGAGCAGGTCGCGCGCCAGGCGCTGACCGAGGTTCGCCAGGCCGTCAGCGGCTACCGGCGGCCGACACTCGAGGGCGAGCTCGCCGGCGCCCGGATGGCCTTGGCGGCGGCCGGGATCGAGGCCGCGATCCGCGACAGCGAGGCGACGCTCGCACCCGATGTCGAGGCCGTGCTCGCGTGGGCCGTGCGCGAGGGGGCGACGAACGTGATCCGCCACAGCGGCGCCGCACACTGCACGATCCAGGTTGGCGCCGGACTGACCGAGGCCATGGTCGAGGTCGTCGACGACGGCTCGGGCGAGGCGCTGGTGTTTGACGACGGCGCTCTCGTCGGCCACGGCCTCGCGGGGCTGCGCGAGCGCTCCAACGCACTGGGTGGTCGTCTCGAGGCCGGTCCGCTGCGCGACGGTGGTTTCCGGGTCGCCGTGGCGGTACCGGTGCGCGGTTCCGCGTCGGGCTCGGCTCCCGCCACGAAGACGTACACTTCGCCGCCGCCAACGGCTGCGTCTACCCCTGGGCCGACGGCTCCCGCGACCCCGGCGCCGCCCGCGGTCACATGATCAGGGTCTTGATCGCCGAGGACCAGGGGATGGTTCGCGGCGCGCTCGCGAGCCTGCTGTCGCTCGAGCCCGATATCGAGGTCGTGGCGCAGGTGTCACGCGGCGACGAGGTCGTCGAGGCGGCGCGTGCCGCCGAGCCCGACGTCGCGCTGCTCGACATCGAGATGCCGGGGGCCACCGGGCTGGAGGCATCCGAGCGCCTGCGCGCCGAGCTGCCCGGTTGCCACGTCCTGATCCTGACCACCTTCGGGCGCCCCGGCTACCTGCGCCGGGCGATGGAGGGCGGCGCCGCCGGCTTTTTGTTGAAGGACGCCCCGGCCGGCGAGCTCGCCGCGGCAATCAGGCGCGCCGTGGCGGGCGAGCGGGTCGTCGACCCCGGCCTGGCAGCCGCCGCCCTCTCGCAGGGCGAATCGCCGCTGACTCCGCGCGAGCACGAGGTCCTCGCGGCCTCGCGCCGGCACGCAACGGTCGCCGAGCTCGCGGGCGCGCTCTACCTCTCGCCGGGCACGGTCCGCAACCACCTGTCCTCAGTGATGCAGAAGCTCGACGCGCGCAACCGCGCCGAGGCGGTCAGGGTCGCCGAGGAACGCGGCTGGCTGTGACGGTCGATGGATATTTTCCATCAAATAGATGGTCGATATCCATCCACCTCGATGATGCGGCTGAGAGGATTCGAACCTCCACGGTCTCGCGACCACACGGACCTGAACCGTGCGTGTATACCAGTTTCACCACAGCCGCTGGAAGGTCTGGAAGTTAGCAAGCGCCTCCGTGGGTGGCCACTCGGTTTATGCGCTTGCGCTGGGCCACGCTAACCTGACTGCCGCCGACTGTGCGGATCGGCAAACGTCCCGCCGCTATCGTCTAGGGGACTAGGACGCCGCCCTCTCACGGCGGAAACCCGGGTTCGAATCCCGGTAGCGGTAC
>CAVYGK010000018.1:0-37900 GCA_963768015.1 uncultured Solirubrobacterales bacterium | reverse complement strand
GCTTCGGGATCTCGACGCTGACGTCCTTGAGGTTGTTGACGCGCGCGCCGTGGACGCGGATCAGACCGTGACTGTCGGCACCGTGCAGCGCAGGTGATTGCGTGGCGGCCGTCGTGGCCGTGCTCATCGCGTCTCTACGGAGCTCATCGGTCCTGCATGACCCCGAGGACGTTGCCATCCGGATCGGTGAAGCTGGCTACCAGGCGGCCGCCGCCAACGTCGCGGGAGGACTCGTTGACGGTCGCACCGGCGGCGGTCACCTCGGCCAGCTTTGCCTCGATGTCCGGCACCTCCCAATAGGCCACCGGCGACTTCATGCCCTGTCCACCGCCCGGCACCAGGCCGATGTGCTGACCCTCGGCTTCGTACCCGACGTAGTACTCCGCGTCATGCTGCGGCGGCATGCCGAGCAGGGCGGTGTACACGGGCTTGGCGCGCTCGAGGTCGGAAACTGGGTGCAGGACGATCTTGATTCCCTGGGTCGAAGAGCCAGTCATGGTCACTCCTGAGGTTGTGGGTCGAATCGACCCGGTGTGTACGTCTGCGAAGGTGATCGCTGCGATCGCCGGACGGCTCAGCGCAGCTCCTGGATCCGAATCAGAGTGCCCGCGGGGTCGCGGAACGAGCAGTCGCGAATACCGTAGGGCTGCTCGGTCGGCTCCTGGACGACCTCGGCGCCGCTCGCCTGCAGCCGTTCGAACGTGCCGTCGAGGTCGCCGGTAGCGAAGTTGATGCTCGCGTATGTGCCCTTGGCCATCATCTCGGCGATCGTGCGGCGCTCGTCGTCGGTCACGCCGGGGGCGGCCTGGGGCGGGTACAGGACGATCGACGTGCCAGGTTGGTCGGCCGGGCCCACGGTGATCCAACGCATACCGCTGTATCCGACGTCGTTGCGGACCTCGAAGCCGAGCGTGTCGCGGTAGAAGGCCAGCGACTCGTCCGGGTCGTTGTGCGGGAGCATCGTCGAGTGAATGGTGACGTTCATGCCGGTCACTCTAGGCGCGGCTCGCGCGTGACGCTTCTCGATTCCTGACCGGTTTGGTGACCTGCTTGGCGACGCACGCCGGTATCCCGGCCGTCGCGCCGGCTTCGCCGCGCTGGTAGGCGCTGGGCGGGATCCCGACCAGCTCAGCGAAGCGAGTGCTGAAGGTGCCGAGCGACGAGCACCCGACCTCAAAACAGACCTCGGTCACGGTGAGATCGCCACGACGCAGCAGCGCCATCGCCCGCTCGATGCGCCGCGTCATCACGTAGCTGTACGGCGACTCGCCGTACGCGAGTCGGAACTCGCGGCTGAAGTGCCCGGCCGACATGTGGGCGTCGCGCGCGAGCGCCTCCACGTCGAGCGGCTGCGCATACTCGCGGTCGATCCGGTCACGGACGCGGCGCAGGCGCGCGAGGTCGCTCAGGCGGTGTGGTGCGTCGGAGTTGCTGGTCACCTACTAGATGGTGCCACGGCTCGCTATCACGGCGCCGCCGCGGGGAGGCTCGCCGCGAGCGCGGCGAACTGCGGGACTCCCAACCCGCTGGCGAGGTCGTAACCGGGCTTTGCGCGGAAGCCGGGGACCCTGCGCAGATAGCTGTTGTTGCCGCTGACCACGTCAAAAATCGTGCTGGGCGCGCGCTTGGCGAGGTAATAGAACAGTCCGTTGGCCGGACCGATCGGCGGCCTGCGCTGTCGGCTCTGGTTGGCACTGAGGATCGCCATCGCTGCCGCGACCAGCGGCGTCGATGCGCTCGTTCCCGCGTCGGTGACCCAGTTGCCTGCCAACACGACCGGGAAGCCCGGGAACGCGGACGCCACTGCCGACACGTCGGGAGTCGTCCGCTTGTCACCAGGCAACCCGAGCCCTTGCTGGTACGACGGACGCGGCGAGACGGCGGAGAAGCCGCCCCCGCCGGCGCCACCACCGGCCGACGCCGGCGTCCACCGCAGGTCGTTCCAGGCGACCTCGTTGACGCGCTGGTTGGCGTTCGAGAGCGTGAGCTGGGTGCCGCCAACGGCGGTGACAAACGGCGATGAGCCCGGCCACGCAACACCCGCGTAAGGCTGGCCGTCACAGGTCGACCCGAAGTCTCCGGCCGAGGCGTAGGAGCCGACGCCGGCGAGCCCCAGGCGGACCAGCAACGAGTCCATCAGGTTCGCGCCCGCGCGCGTGGTCGGCGTCGAGCCCTTGCCACGAATCGAGCGTTCGCACTCGCCGTAAGAGATCGAGAAGCTGCTCGGCAGCTGCGGCGCGTCGAGCACCTGGGATGCACCCAGGAACCACAGCTCGGGCGACAGCCAGACCTGCGTGAACGTGAGCGCGGTGAGCCGGGGAGCCATCCCTCTGATCACGGCGAGATCCTCCTCGGGCTCGAACGTCCCAAGGCCAAACGGCGCCGTTTGACCGTCGCTTCGCAGCGTTCGGGTGCGAAGCGCGGGATAGCCGAAGCAGCGTTCGTTGTCGACGATGTCCTGCTTCGAGACGCCCTCGCCGACGTTCAGGATCGCCACCGACGCACCGCTGCCGCTGCCGAGCTGGTCGATCCCGTAGGCGCGTCGCACCTGCGCGTAACTGAAACCGCCGGTGCCCTGCGCCTTGGCGCAGCCCGCGGTCCAGGTGCCGCTTCGCACGGGTCCCTGGGCGGGGAGCAGTGGTCGGCGCGGAGGCTGGACGCGCCGCGGGTGCACGGCTCGTGGCGGCAGTCAGGCGACCAGTCGGGGTGGCGGAGTGCGCATAGGTCGGCACCACTTTGCACGAGCGAACGCAGGCTCTTGGGAAGGACCAGTTGGCCGCCGGGCGTGAGGAACCAAGTGATCACATTCGGCTCATTGCCGAATAGGTTCCTGATTTGCACCTTAAACGCGCGATCGAACTGGCCAACGGTGCCGGTGACGCGGGCGAAAACACCCGACGGATCGATCCGGACGGTGAACCCCAGGCCCGCCGTATAGCGGACGAACGCGGTCTGCGTCGCCGCGCCGGCGCCGTAGCGGCTGGCAACCTGCGCGGGGGTCAGGAAACGGCGATAGGTCCGAGATCCGGGCCGCTGGACGGCGTAGAACGCGGCTTGCGCTTGCGCCTCGGGCCGCTTGAGGCCAAAGTAGAACGTGATTTTCGGCGGCGCAGTCGCGGCGACAGCCACCGGTGCGCCCCAGCCAAGCATCAACCCCAGCGAGAGCGCAGCAACCCGGACTCGCATTCCAGCCACGGTCTCAGATCGGGTTGTGCTCTGCAAAGGTTGTTGGAGAGGATGATTGCGGCAAATGGAGCTGTGGTTGCACGCATTCTCGTTTCCAGGGCGGGTCGCGGGAGCTTGCGCGCAGCGCGGAGGAGTGGGGATTCACGGGTCTGGCACTCGCCGACAGCCAGAACCTGACCGCCGACATTTGGGTGGAGCTGGCGCTGGCAGGAACGCGATCTGCGTCTGCGGCTGGGTTCCTGGTGTTACGAACCGGTGACGCGGCATCTCGCGGTCACCGCGTCGGCGGCCGCGACCCTGCAGGCCGAGACCGGGCGGGTGCTGTTGGGGTTTGCGCAGGGGGATTCGGCACTCAGTCAGATCGGTCAACGGCACCTGCGGGTTGCCGACTTCGAACGAGCGTTGAAGACGCTCCAGGGTCTCTTGCGCGGCGAGCAGGTGATACTCGAGAACGGAACGGCCAGCACGATCCGGTGGTTGAGCGGTTCCGCCGTGCCGAAGGTGCCGCTGCATGTGGCAGCCACCGGAACGCGAACGATCGCGGCGGCTGCGAGGCAAGCGGAGGGCGTTGACCTGACCGTCGGGGCCGAACTCGAGCGGCTGCGGGAGGGGGTCGCGATCGCCCCGACGTTCGAACCCAGCCGGCCTTACGGTCGGCGCCTACCTCAACGTCGCGGTCGACAGCGATCGCGTCCGGGCCCGGGTGCTCGTTCGGGGGAAGCGCGGCGACCTTCGCGAGGTTCTCCTCGCCACAGAGAGGATTGTCTGAAGTGACCGATCGAGCACTGACGCAGGTCGCGGCCCGCTACGAGAAGGACTTCCACGGCGAGGCGGATGCCGGGTTCGCTCGGGAACTAGATGACGAGTTCGTTGATCGGTTCGCGGTCGCCGGGCGGCCGGATGAGGTTCGCGAGCGGCTGCAGACGATCGGCGCCTGCGGGATCGAGCGCGCAATCATCGTGCCTGGATCGCTCGACTCAGATCCCAGCTCGTGCGCCAGAACACAGAGCGGTTCGCGCGCGAGGTGCTCCCCGGTCTGACCTCGTAGACGCGGTCAGCCCTCGACCTTCCCCGGCCGCCCTCCGAGCGCGGCGATCAGCGCGGAGAAGCTCTTACCGGCGGCCGTCGGGATGTTGTCGGCGTCCTTCCAATCGGTCCAGTTGCCACTCAGCCCGGCATACGTCTCGGTGCTTCTTCCCGAGCCCCAGCCGACCTCGATGCCGCTCGACCAGCCGCGGATGATGCTTGCGACGGGCTGGCCGGCGGCGACCCAGTCGCCCACGTGTACCCCGGGCGCGGGGTTGACGCCCTCGGCGTAGTAGACGTAGCAGCCGGCATCCGCGCCGGTTGCGAGCTGGTATTCGATGAACGCCCCCGGCCACCCGGTCTCGTTCAGAGAAATGTTTGTGATCTGGCCGGCGCCAATCGCGACCAGTGACCCCGAGCCCGCGTAATCGACGCCTTGGTCGATCCGCTCCGGGTTGACGTTCGCGCGCGCGAGCGGGTTGACGTACCCAGAGGCCGTGGCCACCGGCCGGCACGCCGGTGCCGCCGTGATCGGGGCCGCACCGGGCCCCTGGAGTTCGCGGGTCGTGTGGGGGTACGCGCGCAGCTCCAAGGCCCCGGCGCCGGCGGTTCGCGAGACCGGTGCCGAAGCCTGCGCACCGCCGGGGTCGAACAATGTGGTGGAGACGCCAACGACCACAGCGAGCGCGACGACCGCCGCCGCGCACGCCGCAAGCATGCGAGCTTGGCTTACGGTGCGCCTCGGTCGCGCTCTTCGCGCCGGCCGCGGCGGGGCTCTTCGCGTGCGCGGCGGTTGGGCTCTTCGCGCGCGCGGCGGTTGGGCTCTTCGCGCGCGCGCGTTCTCTCCCCTTGCGTTGGGCTCTTCGCGCGCGCGAGCGCTCGAGCGATTCGCGCCACGGCTCAACCCGGCCCAGAGTCACGCCCAGCCTCCACGATCCTCCTCTGGGAAACGATTCGAAAGCCTGCGGGGTTAGCTGACGGGCTCGCGCTGTGCGCTACGCCGAACTGATGTCGGAGATTCGCCCCTGCGATCTATGTCGATCGCCGTGGGTCCCCCGCTCACCGGCCCACGGATGGTCCAGTGACTCGGCTCGTTATGTCGCGCTGCAACCTATCACTCGCGTCAACGGAAACCTGTCGCTCCCTGCGATCGGGCCGGATCGCCGGCTGGGAGCACATCGCACGCCCATTCGCTCCGCTTCCAGTCGGGGATCGGCGCTTCGCGCTCGGCCCGCGGGACGAAACGCGAGCGCGCGACGAGCGCCATCCGGTGGATGTAGCGCGGGCAGTTCGGAAACACCTGCGTCGCGCGGACCCGGACGACGAATTGCGCGCCGGGATACTCCGCGGTCAGGCCGTCGTGTTCGTCGACGCTGGCAACGCCGTTGAGCCGCAGCCGTGAGGGCCGCTCGGAGACGAAGTCGATGAACAGCATGCCGACATGCGGGTTCTCGAGCAGGTTGCCCATCGACAGGTACATCCCGTTGCCGTCGTAGTTCGGAAACGCGACGGTGGTTTGATCGAGCACGCGAACGAACCCCGGATCGCCGCCCTTGTAGGAGCACTGAGGTCGACCGTCGCGGTCGGCGGTGGCGAGAAAGAACATGTCCATCCGCTCGATGAACGACTTGGCGTCCGGCCCGATCGCCGGCTCGCTCAGGAACTTCTGATCCAGTCGGTCGGCGAGACGGCGAGTATCGAACTGGTCCTGTAGGCGGCGAGCGCCGTCGTGATACGGGCTGTTCACGAAGTCGTCCCGTCGAGATCGACGGCCACCGCAGGCGCCCCGTCAGCGTGCAGCTTTCCGGGCGCGCCGAGCGTCTCTTCGCGGCTGTAATGACCGACCACGTCAAACCAGCGTTTTGCGTGCAATCCGCGACGCAGGTCGCAGTCGGCCACGACGATCCCCTCCTCGTCGTACAGGGGGCCACCGATCACTTCGCCGGACGTCGGCTCGACGATTACCGCTCCTCCACGCCCGAAGACGTGCTTGTCGGGCGGCAGTGGCACGGGAAAATCGGCCGGGAACGCACTTGTGGGAATGAACTGCGCCACCGCTACGACGAACGCGCCGGACTCGATCGCGATGTGTCGCATCGACGCCAACCAACCGTCGCTGTCGTCCGCGGTCGGCGCGACCCAAATCTGAGGGCCGCCGCGATAGACCGCGTACCTGGCGAGTGGCATCCGGTTCTCCCAACAGATCAGACCACCGACGCGAGCCGGCTCGAGCTCGACGACGGCCAGATCGTCGCCGGCCCCGATGCCATGGAACAGGCGCTCGTGGTGTGTCGGCATCAGCTTGCGATGACGACCCAGGACGCCCGTCGGGCCGAGGTAGACCAGTGTGTTGTAAAGCGTTCCCGGGCGCTCGGATTCGCGCTCGTTGACGCCGATCGCGCAGTACATCGAGTGGCGCCGGCAAACGGCCGCCAACCGGTCAGTGATCGGACCGGGAACATCGACCGCGTTCTCCCACAGCCGCTCCCAGAGCTCGTTCCAGCCGCCAAACCCGGCCGCGGAGGCGGCCCATGCGTTCGACGGATAGAGCGGGATGAAGCACTCGGGCAGGACCGCGAGTTGCGCGCCCAGCTCGGCGGCCTCCTCCAGCAGGCCGACCGCTTTGTCGGCGCACCCGTCGGCGTCAAGGACGACCGGCGTCGCCTGGATCGCCGCTACGCGAACCGTTGCGAACGCCGTCATTGGGCGTCGCTCGGCGCCGTCCCGCCGGCGCCACCGATCACGCCCACTCCATCGGCGTGTAGCCGCTCGTCGTGGGCGCCGACACGATCAGGACAGAGCACGGCTGGGCGCTGTCGTTGCGCACCGTGCGACGCCGCGTCGGGTCGATCCGAGCGAACGTCCCGGTCGTCGCGGGATGGTCCTCCCCGTCGATCACGATCGCGGGCGAACCCGCCACGACGAAGAACAGCTCCTCCTGGTCGCGATCCGTCTCGTCGTGCTCAGGAATCGACTCGCCGGACGGGATCTCGACGAGATTGACGCCGAATGACCGGCACCCAAGCGAACGTCGCACGAGCGACCAGTTGCCGGTCCGTTCGAGCTCGTCGCGATCCGCGATCAGATAACCCTCTCCACGCTCCATCAGTCCCTCCTCGTCAAGCGTCGGTCCCGTCCACGGCTGCCCTCGCACGTGTCCGCTTGAATTGTTATTCTTACCTACTGGTAGGTAAAAAGTCAAGCGGGATTGCGGACTTGCCCGGACGAACGACAACCCCTTCATCGGCCACGCGGCGCGGCCGATCCGACACCGCGGAGCGGATCCTCGACGTCGCCGAGCAGCTCGTCCAGGTTCGCGGCTACAACGCTTTCAGCTACGCCGACGTCGCCAAAGAGCTCGGCATCACAAAGGCCAGCCTCCACTATCACTTCGCCGGCAAGGCCGAGCTCGGGCAGGCGCTGATCACGCGCTACACGCAGCGGTTCGCGGAGGCGCTCGAGCGGATCGACGGAGACACCGCCGACGCCCCGGGCAAGCTGAGCGCCTATGCCGATCTCTACGCGGGCACGTTGCGCGGCCAGCGCATGTGCCTGTGCGGAATGCTCGCCGCCGAGTACCGGACGCTGCCCACGTCCGTGCGGGACGCGGTCGTGTCGTTCTTCGACGACAACGAGCGCTGGCTTGCAGACGTGCTCGAACACGGCCGCAACGACGAGACCCTGAAGTTCGACGGTTCGGCGCGAGACACCGCGCAGACGATCATCGGCGGTCTCGAGGGCGCGATGCTGGTCGCGCGGCCGTATGACGACGTCAAGCGCTTCGAACGGACCGCGACGACGTTGCTCGCTGGTTTGGTCGCCGGCTGAACTCCAGCGGGGCCGCCGAGCCGGCTAACCGGCTGCGCCAACGGGCGGGTGAGCTTGACCACCAGACCCGTAAGCTGTAACTTACCGTTAGCGATGGCTAACGCAGCTAGAAATCTACGGCAGATCCGTAGCTAGTCGTGATCATGCCGACGGGGGAACAACCAGCGGAGGAGATCTGATGAGCACACAAGCAACGGACACAGCGGTCCAGACGTCGATCGTCGTGCAGGCGCCGATCGATCGAGCGTTCCGGGTGTTCACAGCGGAAATGGGCAGCTGGTGGCCACCGGACCACCACATCCTCGAGGGCGAGCTGGCCGAGATGGTGTTGGAGCCGCGCGCCGGTGGCGCGATCTACGACCGCGCGACCGATGGCAGCACGTGTCGCTGGGCGCGGGTGCTCGCGTACGAACCGCCAAACCGAATCGTGTTCAGCTGGGACATCAGCCTCAGCTGGAAGGTCGAGACCGACCCCGACAAGGCGAGCGAGGTCGAGGTGCGGTTCGTCCCCGAGGGTCCCGACCGCACCCGAGTCGAGCTCGAACACCGCAACATCGAGCGCCACGGAGACGGCTGGGAGCAGATGCGCGACGCGGTCGGCTCGCCGCAGGGCTGGGGCGTCGGCCTGCGCCGTTTCGCCGAGGCGGTCAACGCCGCGTAACGTCAGTCGTTACGATCGCCGGATGCCACACGCGACCGCGCTCGTCGACGAGATTGCCAACGAACTGGCGACTTGGCCTGGCGTCAGGATCGAGCGTCGGGCCGACGGCGCCGCCGTCGTCCGCTACGAACACGTCGAGCTCGGATTGCTGTATCGCGAGCAGGGCGTGGCCGAGCTTCCGGTGCTGCTGTCCGAGCACGAGGAGCTGATCGACCACGGCGAGGCGGAACCGGCCGAGGCGACCGACGAGTCGGTCGGGGTGAGCCACGGGGTCCACGGGCCATCCGACGTAACGGAGGTGCTGGAGCTATTCGATCGCCGCTACCGGGACGTGCGCGGCGAGGACGACGCGTACAGCTCCGAGGACCCCGGCTACCGCCAGCCGTTTCCCGACGACACCGCCTGACGCTCAGTCGTTCCGGATCACTCGCAGGATGACCGCGCGCGAGGTGTGGGCGGCCGCCTCGACGATCGTGCCGAGCTCGTCCTCGCGCAGCTCCTCGGCTACTTCGATCACCACCACCAGCGGCTCGACGCCGGTGCCGGCGTCAGCGATAACGCGGCGAACCTCGTCCGGCTCGCGCGGCAACGCCTCGGGGGAGGGAAACGACAGGACGACCTCGCCACCGGCCGGCGGCTCGAGGTTGCCTTCGTCATCGGTCAGCCCAACCTCGACGACGACGTCCCCGTCGGCGACGCTGGGGGGCGGCTGCATGGTCAGCTGAGCCGCGATCGCGCCGCCGCTCGGGACCTGCACAATCAGCCTGGGTTGATCGGCGATCGGCTTGCGCTCCCGCTCTAGACCGTGACGTCGCGATCGGCGAGCCAGTCGACGACCGGCTCCGGCGGATCGCCCTTCCATTCCGCGCGGGCGGCGAGGCGGAGGATCCTCCGCGGGCTGGCGTGGAGCTCGTCGCGGCGCCGCGCGAGATACAGGATCGTGGCGGCCGCCATCGACACGGCCGGATCGTCGATCTCGACGTCCACGCCCTCGACGGCGATCGCGACCCGTTCCTCGAGGTTTTCGATCGAAGCGACCGGCTCGTCGTCATCCTCGAACTGCTCCAACAGCTCTCCGAGGCGCTGGTCACGGTCATCGGGATCGCTGATCTCGACGGCTCGTTTGGCCACGTCGAACAGCGAGATCGGTCGGGGCTCAGTCGGCATCCGCGGTCGGGGCTACTGCCAGTAGCGCTCGACGGTATCGGCGTCGCGCGCCTCGGCCTCGTCTGGGTTGCGACCAGCGTCGCGAAGCGCGCGGCGCTGGCGCAGCAGGTCCCAGCAACGGTCGAGTTCGATCTGGACGGCGCCAAGGCGCTCCTGATCGGCTTCGAGCCGCGCTGGGTCGGCGCTGTCTGACTGCTCGCTCGTGCGAAGCTCGTGCTCTTCTGCGACCAGACGCTCGATCCTGGCCGCGATGCTCTCATCGCTCATGCCTGAATCCTAAGTGTTCTGCGCCATAAATACTGTCCCGGTCGGCGACTGTGCAGAATACGGCCGTGATGGACGCCTCCGAACCGCAAGCCGTCCTGACGCCGCTTACCGAAGCGGCGATCTTCCTCGTCCTGCTCGTCAACCGGGGCGCGGAGGAACCGGTCCGAGACCTGCTCGCGGACGTCAGCGGGCTCAAGCGGTCCGTCGGCTTCAGGCTCCCTGAGGGCAGCCTCACGTGCGTGACCGGCATCGGGTCAGAGCTATGGGACCGCCTGTTCGGAGCTCCGCGTCCCGCCGACCTGCACCCGTTCCCCGGCTTCGTCGGCGACCGGCATACCGCCGTGGCGACCCCGGGCGACCTTTTGTTTCACATCCGCGCTCATCGGCTCGACCTTTGCTTCGAGCTCGCCGAGCGTCTGATGAACCGGCTCGCCGGCTGCGCCCGGATGGTCGACGAGGTGCACGGCTTCAGATCGTTCGACGAACGAGATCTGCTCGGTTTCGTCGACGGAACCGAAAACCCCGAGGGAGGCGCGGCGGCGGCCGCGGTCCTGATCGGTGACGACGATCCACCGTTCGCCGGCGGCAGCTACGTGGTCGTGCAGAAGTACGTCCACGACCTCAGAGCCTGGGACGCGCTCGCGATCGAGGAACAGGAGCGGGCGATCGGTCGCACCAAGCTCAGCGACATCGAGATGCCCGACGACGTCAAGCCGGCCAACTCACACGTGGCGCTGAACACGATCGTCGACGAGGACGGCGAGCAGCGACAGATCATGCGCTTCAACATGCCGTTCGGGCGAGTCGGCACGATGGAGTACGGCACCTACTTCATCGGATATGCCCGCAACCCGGACGTGATCGAGCAGATGCTGACCAACATGTTCATCGGCAAGCCGCCGGGCAACTACGACCGGATCCTGGATTTCTCGACCGCGGTGACGGGCAACCTGTTCTTCGTTCCGAACGGGGACTTCCTCGACGATCCGCCGGCGCCGGAATCTACGGGCGCAGAAGAAGATGCTCCGACGGACTCGCCCGCCGACGACGGAGCGGACAACGGCTCGGGCGACGACTCGCTCGGTATCGGGGGCCTGCGAGAGTCCGACGCCTGAGGCCGCCGACTCCCCCACGATGCGCTATCTGGCGCTCAGCCATGATGCGGCGGCCTCGAGATCGGAGACGAACGCGTCCATCGCGCGGCGGCGATCGCCCGCCTCGCCGGCGCGCAGGATCGCCGACGGATGGGTCGTGATCATGACGAGCTCGGCGAGATCCGAGTCAAGCGGCCGCCCCCGGTCGCGGCCGATCCGGACCTGGGAGCCGAGCAACGCCTGGGCTGCGACGGCACCGAGCAGCACCAGCGCCTCCGGACGCACCACGTCGAGCTCGGCGTTGAGCCACGGCAGACAAGCGTTCACCTGCCAGCGGTCGGGCCGCTGGTGAATGCGGCGCTTGCCCCGCTCCCTGTAGCGGAAGTGCTTGACCGCGTTCGTCAGGTAGACGTCGGCTCGAGCGATACGCGACGCGCTCGAGCCCTTGGTCCAGGATCCGCCCGGCGGGGCCGACGAACACGTGGCCCTCCCGGTCCTCGTAGTCACCGGGAACCTCGCCCACCATCATCAGCCTCGCCCGTCGCGGCCCCTCTCCCATCACCGCCTGGGTCGCGTTCTGCCACAGATCGCACGCCCGGCAATCCTGGACCGCGTTCGCCAGCTTGCGCAGCGTCGGGCGGCCTGGGACCGGCGCTGGAGGGTAGTCAGTCATCGAATCGAGAGGGAGTTACCCGAGCCTTGAAACAGGTACGCATCGGCTGCTCTGGCTGGAACTACGACGACTGGAAGGGCCGGTTGTATCCAGCGCGCGAGCCGCGCCGCCGCTGGCTGGGTCTATACGCGGAGAGGTTCGACACGGTCGAGGTCAACACGACGTTCTACCGGCTCCCGAATCGGGATGCGGTCGCGGCATGGGTGCAGCAGACGCCGGCCGGGTTCACGTTCGCGGTCAAGGCCAGCCGCTATCTGACCCACGTCAAGCGGCTGCGGGAGCTGGGCGAAGGGATCCGGCGGTTCTACGAGCGGATCGAGCCGCTGCTCGAGGCGTCGCGGTTGGGCCCGGTGCTATGGCAGCTGCCCGAGAACTTTCATCGCGACGACGAGCGACTCGCCGCGTGGCTGCGGGCGCTCCCCGACGGCCGCCACACGATCGAGTTTCGCCACCCGAGCTGGTTCGTACCACAGGTCCTGGATGCGCTGCGGGAGCGGGGAGTCGCGCTGACGATCGGCGACCATCCGAAACGGCCGTTTCAGAGCCACGAGGCGACCGCCGACTGGCGTTTCGTCCGTTTCCACTACGGATCGCGGGGACGCGACGGCAATTACTCGGCGACCGAGATCGAGACCTGGGGCCGCCGGATCGCCGCTTGGCGACGGACCGGCGAGGTCTACGCCTACTTCAACAACGACTGGCAGGGGTTCGCTCCCGCCAACGCGACGGCGTTGATCAGACGACTCGGCTCACCCGGCTGAGCGAGTGAACCGCTGGAACCCCGGCAAGCGCTACAGGCCGCCTGAGCTCAACGCGTCAAGCTCGCGCCGCGCCCGCGACAGGTTCGCGGGGCGCGCGCCGATCTCACGCCATGGATCGCCGTCGCGTTCCAGGCGACGCGTGATCGTCTTGATCGTCCAGCGATCGGCGTGCGTGCGCGAATCAGACAGTTCTTCCCAGACCAGCGGCGTCGCGACCGGGGCACCTGGTCGTGGTCGTACCGTGTACGGGGCGACCGCGGTCTGCGCGTAGCCGTTGCGCATCACGTCGATCAGCACCCGGCCGCCGCGCTTCTCCTTGCGCTGCTCGATCGTGAACAGCTTCGGCTCACGCTCTGCCGCGACCGCGCCGACCGCACGCGCGAACTGGCGAACGTCGTCGAACCCGAGCCGGCGCTGCAGCGGCACGACGACGTGATAGCCGCGCGAGCCGGTCGCCATCGCCCACGGGTCCAGGCCGAGCTCGCGCAGCAGATCCCCAATCAGCCGGGCGGCGCGGCGGACAGCCGCCGCGTCCTCGACGCTCGGGTCAAGGTCGAAGATCACCTTGTCCGGACGGTCGAGCCTGTCGCGCCGGCTCAGCCACGCGTGCAGCGTGATGCACGCCTGGTCGGCCAGGTACACCAGCGAGGCGGCGTCGGTCGCGCGGACATGTTCGACTGAGCCGCCCTTCTTGGGCACCACCACGCGCGCGATCCAAGGCGGGAAATACTTCCCGGCCCGCTGCTGCATGATCCGCTGGCCGTCGATGCCGTCCGGGTAGCGCTCGAGGGTCAATGGCCGGTCGACGATATGCGGCAGCATCGCCGGCGCGACCGCCGCATAGTGGCGCGCCAGATCAAGCTTGGTGATCGCCGATCCGAACAGCGGCTTGTCAGGCCGCGAGATCTTGACTGTCCTGGTTCCCGCGTCGACGCTCACGCGCTCGGCACCGCCTTCGTCGGCTTGTAATCGCTCACCCCTGGCACTGCACACACACGCTAGCCGAGCAGCGACCTGAGACGATTGCTGCGTGCCGACGATCGAGATCGAGACCCCCGCCGGGCTCGCCCGCGCCCACCTTCAGACCGTCAAAGACCCGCGGGGTGCCGTGGTCCTCGGCCACGGCGCCGGCGGAGGGATCGGGTCCCGTGATCTACAGGCGGCGAGCGACGCTGCCCAAGCGCAGAGCTTCGCCGTCGCGCTGGTCGAGCAGCCATACCGGGTCGCGGGCCGCCGGGCGCCGGCGCCCGCCGCTCAGCTGGACTCAGCCTGGCACGCGGTCGTCGAGCGGCTCGCCAGGAGGCAGTTCGACGGACTGGCACTCGTGTTAGGTGGCCGTTCGCTGGGGGCCCGTGTCGCCTGCCGCAGCGCCGAGGCGAGCAACGCGATCGGGGTGCTGTGCCTCGCCTTCCCGCTGCTCCCGCCGGCGCGGGCGTCGGCGCGCAAGCCGCCCCAGAGCCGGCTGCCCGAGCTCGACGCGGTCAAGGTGCCGACGCTCGTGATCCAGGGCACTCGGGATCCGTTCGGGATGCCGCCGCCGGCCCCGCTGCGGACGGTCATCGAGGTGGCCGGGGACCACAGTTTGCGCAGCGATCTGGGCGCCGTCCGGGACGCTGTCGGCGCCTGGCTGGCGCGGCTGCCGGTCCCGGCTCGGGGGCCGTAGGCGTTGCGGAAGTGTCGGCGTTGGGTGGCCCGACGGTCCCGACACGGGTCGCCCGGGGCCGTCTAGCGCTACGTTGAAACGCAGTGATCGAGCCTCAGCAGATAGGCGTCCCGCCATGGCGTGAGCCCGTGCGCGGCGGGCATCCCGACCCGCGGGTGCTCGCGCTGCCCGGGATCGAGCAGCTGCGGCTGATGATGGGCGAAGAAACGGCGGCGCCGCCGCTCTCGCGCCTGACCGGGATGCGCGTCGAGCAGGTGGCTGAGGGAGAGGTAACGTTCACGATGCCGCTCACGTCCTGGTTGGTCGGCGCCGACGGGACGGTCGCGCCCGGGAGCGCTGGCGATCCCCGCCGATGCCGCGATGGCCTGCGCGATCCTCACGAAGTTCCCGGGGCATACGCCGATAACGACGTCTGAGCTCGCGCTGCGGCTGCTGCGGCCGATCGCACCCGGCGGTCTGGTCCGCGCGCGCGGCAGGGTCGTCTCACTTGGGTCCCCGGTCGCACTTGCCGAGGCGCTCGTCGATGACGAGGACGGCGATTTGATCGCGCACGCGACCTCGCTCTGCATCACTCTACCTCCAGGGTCGGCGCCGGTCACCGGAGGCGCGCCTATTGTGGCGGGGGATCAGGGACCGGATCCGTGGCAGCGCGACCCGTCACCGGGTCCCGACGCACCGCTGCACCAGCTGACAGGTCTGTCGATCGTCGGCGCGAGTGACGGTGAAGCCGAGGTCACGCTTCCGGCGAGCCCCTGGTTTCAGGCGCCGCCCCCGGGGCGAGTTCAGGGTGGCGTCGTGGCCGTGCTTGCCGACGTGGCGCTGTCGACGGCGATCGGGACGATCGCGCCCGGCGCCTACGTGCCGCTCGAGCGCAAGCTCAACTACCTTCGGCCGTTGGCGAGCGACGGCCGCGCGGCGAGCGCCAAAGCGCGTGTGATGTTTGCGGGCCGCCGGATCTCAGTCGCGACCGCCGAACTGCTGGACGCCGATCGGCGACCGATCGCGATCGTGACCGGCTCTGCTCTGCGCGCCGACCAGCCGTGAGCGGTCGTCCCGCGGCTAGTCAGCGACGCGCGCTTCGGCCGTCGGCGAGGAGCTGACGACGTCCTCGAGACTCGGGTCGGCGAGATCCAGCCGGCGGCCAAAGGCGACCGTCATCAGCGCGCCGCCGCCCGGCGCATTGGCGGCTTGCGCGGAGCCGCCATGTGCCTCGGCCGCCTGCCTGACGATCGCCAGCCCGAGCCCGGAGCCGGGCTTGGAGCGCGCATCGCGGGCCCGGTGGAAGCGGTCGAACACGAACGGCAGGTCCTCCTCGAGGAAGCCCGGGCCATGGTCGCGGACGGTCAGCCTGCCCCCGCGCAGCTCGATCTCGATCGTGCCGCCGGACGGGCTCCACTTGACGGCGTTATCCAGCAGGTTGGCGACCGCGCGCGCGATCCGATCAGCCTCGCCGCTGACGAGCGTCGGCTCGAGCATCGAGCTGACGATCACCTGTGGCGCCCGCCGCCGGGCCCGCTCGACGGCCGCGGACACGATCTCGTCGAGGCGCACGTCGCCGGGCTCGCCGCTCTGCTTCGTGCCTCGGGCGAGCTCGACGACGTCGCCGACCAGCGCGGTCAGCTCGTCGAGCTCCTCGATCACGTCGGCGCGCAGCGCGTCGCGATCCTCGGGGCTCAGCAGCTGCTCGTCACGCATCAGCTGCAGGTTCGCGCGGATCGTGGCGATCGGCGTACGCAGCTCGTGCGACGCGTCGGCGACCAAGTTGCGCTGCGCCTGGACCGAGCTGTCGAGCGCGTCGAGCGTGCGGTTGAACGTCTGCGCCAGCCGCGCGAGCTCGTCGCCGCCGTGGACGTCGAGGCGCTCGTGCTCGATCCGCTCGGGGTTGACGGCGATCGCCTCGGTCTGGCGCGTGAAGCGCGCGATCGGCGACAGCGCCGTCCGGGCCACGCCCAAGCCCAGCACGGCCGCCAGCACGATCCCGCCGGCCGAGATCAAGAACAAGAGCAGCATCTGGTTTGAGAGCGCGTGGTCGACGTCCCTGAGGGGCAGCGCCACCAGCAGCGCGCCTCGCCAGCCGATTCCGCTCGCGAGCACCCGGATCCGGGCGCCGGCGACCGTCTCGTCGGCGTAGTAGCTGCCCGTGCCCGCCGCCGCGAGCGCCTTCGCCTGGGCGTCGACCGGGATCGCCTCGCGCTGCCCCGGCGGGGAGTAACTGCCCCCGTCGCGGTAGACGAGCGTCACGATCCCCGGCGCGCCGCCGAACGCTGGCCCGTTGCGGTCATCGAAGCCGAGTCCTTCGTCCTTGTCGTCGGGGTCGCGAGGCGAGAAGAAGCCGTGGCCGCCACCGGCCGGCTGCTGCCCCGGCGGTGGCGAAGGTCCGCCGCCGTTCGGGAACGGCCCGGGACCGCCACCCCGGCCGCCGGCCGGCGGCAGCACCGACCCGGTCAGGCTCTGAAGCGACTGGTCGAGCTGGCCCTGCAGCTGCGACCGCGTCCCCTCGTAGGCCGAGAAGGCGACCGCGACGACGGCCAGCGCCACCGCCACGCCAGCCGCCAGCGCGATCCGCGCGCGCAAACTCACTGTGCCGGCTCCCGGAGCGCGTATCCGACGCCGCGGACCGTGTGGATCAGCGGACGCGCGCCCGCTTCCTCGAGCTTGCGGCGCAGATAGCCGACGTACACGCGCAGTGCGTTCGACGTGGGTCCGAAGTCGTAACCCCAGACGCGGTCGTAGATCAGCGTGTGGGGCAGCACCCGCCGCGGGTTGAGCATCAGCAGCTCGAGCAGCTGGTACTCGGTCCGCGTGAGCTCGACGAACTTTCCGGACACGTTCACGCCGTGGCGTGCGGGATCGAGCCTCAGCTCCCCAAACGTGAGCCCGCCGTCGACGTCACCCTCGCCGCCGGCCCGTCGCAGCAGAGCTCGGATCCTCGCCTTCAGCTCGTCGATGTCGAACGGCTTGACGAGGTAATCGTCGGCGCCGGCGTCGAGCCCGTCGATGCGGTCCGAGACCGCGTCGCGCGCGGTCAGCATCAGGATCGGGATCCGGTTGCCCTCGCGCCGCAGCAGGCGGCAGACCTCGAGGCCGTCGATGTCGGGCAGGCCGATGTCCAGCACGATCGCGTCGGGCACCGCGCCGGCGACCTCCGACAGCGCGCTGGAGCCGCTCTCGGCGAGCCTGACCTCATAGCCGGAGAGCGTCAACGCGCGCCTGAGCACGTCGCGCAGCCCACGATCGTCGTCGACAACCAGCACTCTCATATCTAAGTGATTGTGGCCGCTCGCACGCGAGCGGGCGCGAACTCCTACGTTGTACTTAGACGGTCGCGGAGGACAGCGCCGAGGATCCCGTTGACGAATGCCGGCGCGTCCATCCCGCAGAACTGCTTGGCCGTCTCGACGGCCTCGTCGATCGCTCCCTCGGGCGGGATCGCGTGCTCGCCTCCGAGCTCGTCGGCGTGCAGGATCTCGACGAGCCCGACTCGCAGGATCGAGCGTTCGAGCGGCGCGATCCGTTCCAGCGGCCAGCCGCTCGAGTAGCTGCGGATCAGCTCATCGAGCTCGGCTTGGTGGGTGCGCACCAGGCACGCCAGCTCGCGCGTGAAGACCCGCGCGTCGCTGGGGAAGGTCTCGTCAAGCGGGCGATCGAGCAGGTCTGACTGGTACAGCGCCCAGACCGCGGCGCGCCGTTGGTCAGTCCTACGCATGTGCCGAGAGCAGAGCCGCGTCAGGCACGCGAGACGTACTCGCCCGAGCGGGTGTCGACGCGCACAGCGTCGCCGATGTTGACGAACAGCGGCACCTGGATCCGGGCCCCCGTCTCCAGCACCGCCGGCTTGGTGCCACCGCCCGACGCGGTATCGCCACGGACGCCGGGCTCAGTCTCTGCGACCTGCAAGTCGATCGCGCTCGGGAGCTGCACGTCCGCCGGCTGGCCGTCGATGTAGAGGAGTTCGATCTCCTCCGACTCCTTCATGAATCGCAGCGCGTCGGCGATCGTCGACTCGGGGATCGTGAGTTGCTCGTAGCTCGCGGTGTCCATGAAATGCGCGTCGGTGCCGTCGCGGTAGAGAAACTGCATCCGGCGAACCTCCGTCCGGACACTGCGGAACTTCTCGCCCGCACGGAACGTGCGATCGATCACCGCTCCATCGCTGGCCCGTCGCAGCTTTGTACGGACGAACGCGCCGCCCTTGCCAGGCTTGACGTGCTGAAACTCGACGATCTTGAAGATCGTCCCGTCGACGTCGATGTGGTTGCCGTTGCGAAACTGGTTGGTCGAGAGCATCGCTGGGCCAGTCTAGAAGGAGCCCGCTGCCACGGCTCAGTTGGTGACGAGCAGCTGCTTGTCGAGCGAGCTCAGGATTTCGCAGCCCTGCTCGCCGACCACGACCAGGTCCTCGATCCGGACTCCGAGCCGCCCCGGCAGATAGACGCCCGGCTCGACCGTCACGACGTTGCCGCTCTGGAGCTCGTCCTCGGAACGCATCGAAAGGCGCGGCGCCTCGTGAATCTCGGCGCCGACGCCGTGCCCGAGTCCGTGCCCGAAGTGCTCTCCATGGCCGGCTGCGTCGATCACGCCCCGGGCTACGGCATCGACCTCGCGTCCCCCGGCGCCCGCGTGGACCGCCTCGACGCCGGCGAGCTCGGCCGCCAACACGATCTCGTAGACCTCGCGGGCCTCGTCCGTCGGCTCGCCGGTCGCGACCGTGCGCGTGCAGTCGGAGCAATAGCCGTCGACCTCCGCGCCCCAGTCGATCACGACCATCTGCCCCGGGCCGATCTCGACATCGCGGGGCTGGGCGTGCGGCAGCGCGCTGTGGGGACCGGCGGCGACGATCGATTCGAACGCGGGGCGCTGCGCCCCCTGCTCGCGCATCGCGTGCTCGAGCGCGTCGGCCACTTCGCGCTCTGTCCTGCCCACGAGCCCCTGGTCAAGGATCCCGCTCAGTGCGACGTCGGCGGTGGCCGCCGCTTTCCGGATCCGATGCGATCTCGCCCGCGTCCTTGACGACGCGCAGCTGCTCGACGAGCCCGCCGGCGCAGACGAGCTCCACGCGATCGGGGAGCAGCTCTCGCAGCCGCGTGTGCTGGCGGACCGTGACATTGGTGTCGTCGAAGCCGAGCCGAATCTCGCCCTCGGGCAGCAGGTCTCCGAGCGCGTCGAACAACTCGAGCTGGTCACGGCGGCGATCGAAACTCGGTTCCACCTCGACCGCCGCCTGCTCGACGTAACGAAAATCGGTCACGAACACGCGGCGGTCCGGACCGATCAGGGCGAGCCCGTTGCTGCCTGTGTAGCCGGTCATGTAGCGGACGTTGACGAGCGAGGTCACCAACAGGATGTCGACGCCCTCGGATGGCAGCAGCTCGACGAGCCGCTCTGCACGATCGCTCATTTAGAGAATTCCTTTCGCATCAATTGCAGGGCGTCACGGTAGCCGCCCGCCCCCTTGCCCGCGATGCGGCCGATGCAGAGCTCGCGGATCACCGACTCGCGGCGCCATGGCTCACGCGCATCGACGTCTGACAGATGGACCTCGACCGCCGGCAGCCCCGCGATCTCGAGCGCGTCGCGAATCGCGTACGAATAGTGGGTCCAGGCGCCGGGGTTGAGAACGATTCCGTCCGCAAGCTCACCGACGCGGTGCAGATGCTCGACGAACTCCCCTTCGTGGTTGGAGTGGAAGAAGCGGGTCTTGAGTCCGAGTTCGGCGGCCGCATCCGAGATTTGCATCTCGAGTTGGGTCAGCGACAGCTGACCATAGTGCGAGCTGTCGCGCCGCCCCAGTTGGTCGAGGTTGACGCCGTGCATCACCTCGACGCGATTGCGGGCTTGCGCCATCGCCGCCTACTCTGCCAGTTCGCGGACGGCAGCGATCAGCTCGCGCGGCGGCACCGCGCTCCCGGGACGCGGCGCGCCGGGCTCGGGCAGCAGGACGAACGGCACCGGCCCCTCCCCCACCCGTTTCTTGTCGCGGGCGGTCGCCATCACGACCGCGTCGGGATCGACGCCGCTCATCGTGGTCGGCAAGCCGCGCGCCGCAAACAGCTCCGCGACCTCGTCGCGCAGCATCCCATGGCCGGAGAGTCGTAACACCGCCAGCAGTCCGAGCGCGACGGCCTCGCCGTGGCGGTAGGCCGAGTACCCGGTGACCGTCTCGATCGCGTGCCCGACGGTGTGGCCGAGGTTGAGGACCTGCCGCAGGTCGCCGTCGCGCTCGTCGCGGGCGACGATCCGCAGCTTGCACCGGGCGCAGGCGGCGATCACGCTCGGGTCGGCGGGATCGGCGCCGGCCCGGACTCGCTCCCACAGGCGCCCGCCGGCGATCAGCGCGGTCTTGACGACCTCCGCGTAGCCGGCCGCCAGCTCGGCCGCCGGCAGCGTCGCGAGGACGGCGGTATCGGCGATCACCGCCTGCGGCTGGTGGTAGGCGCCGACGTAGTTCTTGGCCTGCTCGAGATCGACACCCGTCTTGCCGCCATAGGCGGAATCGACCTGCGCGACGAGCGTCGTCGGGATCTGGACGTAGCGCACGCCGCGTTGGAACGTGGCGGCACAGAACCCCGCGAGATCGCCGACGACGCCACCACCGAGCGCGACCACCAGGTCGACACGGGTCATCCCCGCCCGCGCGAGCTCCGACCAGACGATTTCGGCGTGCGCGATCGTCTTGCTCTGTTCGCCCGGCATGATCGCCACGCGGCCGTCGAGCGGCGCGAGCGCCGGCGCGTCGCCGTACAGCCTCCCGACGGCTCCGTCGGTGACCAGGAATCGACGTCCGCTCACGGTCGCCGGCCAGAACGGCCGCTCGGTGAGCAGCCCCGGAGCGATGTACGCCGGATAGTCGTGGGAGGCCGTCGCCGCCCACAGCATCAGCACCCCATCCGGCAGCCCGTCGGCGGCGGCGAGCACATCCACCATCCGGTGCGAGCGCTCGTGACCGACGACGATCTGCGCCAGCTGTTCGTAGAGCGGCTCGCGCTCGGTGTATAGCCGCCTGAACCGCTCAGGGTCGGCGGCCAGCGGCCGCCCCGTGCCCCTGCACCGCGACCAGGCCGTCTCGCAATCGATGTCGACCCAGACGACGAGCTGACCGGAGAGCGCCGTTCGCACCGCGGGCGAGGTGACGGCTCCGCCCCCCAGCGCGAGCACCCGCGTTCCCGGCGTCCTGAGCAGCTCGAGCGTGATGCTCTCCTCCGCCTCGCGGAACGCGCGCTCCCCGTCTTCGCTGAACACCCGCGCGATCGGCTTGCCGAGTCGCCGCTCGATCACCAGATCGACGTCGACGGCGGTGCACCTGAGCGCGGCAGCGGCGCTGCGCGCGGCGGTCGACTTGCCGGCGCCCATGAAACCGATCGTCGCGATCTTGCGCGGCTCTCCCTCGCGGCCTGCGGCGAGTTTCAGGTCCGCTGCCATCCGATCCGCCGCATATAGGCGTCGAGCGCCACCCGCACGTCGTCGATATGGTCGCCGCCGAACTTGCGCCGGTAGGCATCAGCGAGCACGAACGCGACCATCGCCTCGCCGACGACGCCGGCCGCCGGGACCGTGCATGAATCGGTGCGCTCGCGCAGCGCGTCGGCCGGCTCGTGCGTGGCGATGTCGACTGACCGCAGCGGCTTGGTGAGCGTCGGCAGCGGCTTCATCGCGCCACGGACGACCAGCGGCTCGCCGGTCGTCATCCCCCCCTCCAGTCCGCCCGCGCGGTTGGTCGCCCGCCAGAATCCCCGCTCGTCGTCGTAGAAGATCTCGTCGTGGGCCTGCGAACCCGGCAGACCCGCCACCTCGAGCCCGTCTCCGATCGAGACCGCCTTGACCGCCTGGATCGAGAGGATCGCCTGACCCAGCGAGCCGTCGAGCCGCTCGAGCCAGGAGACGTGCGATCCGAGGCCCGGCACGAGCCCGAACGCGCGGACCTCGAACACGCCCCCGAGCGATTCGTTGAGCTTGCGCAGCCGGTCGATCTCGGCGACCATCGCCCGCCCGGCTTCCGGGTCGAGACAGCGCACCGGCGATTCGTCGACTGTTTCGAAGTCGGCGGCCGTCAGGCCGTCGCGGCGAGTGGCCGTCACACCGGTGATCTGAATCACGTGCGAGTGAATCGTGACGCCTAGCGCGCGCAGGAACTCCTTGGCGACCGCCCCGCCCGCCACCCGAGCGGCGGTCTCGCGGGCGCTGGCGCGTTCGAGCACGTCGCGAACATCCGTCAGCCCGTACTTCTGGGTGCCGACGAGGTCGGCGTGCCCTGGCCGCGGCAGATGAACCTCGTCGACCGGATCGTCCACGGGCCACGGGTTCATCCGTGCCTCCCAGTTGGCGTAATCGCGGTTGACGACCTCGAGCGCGATCGGGCCGCCGAGCGTGCGGCCGTGGCGCACGCCCCCCGTCACCTGGGCACGGTCGCGTTCGATCTTCATCCGACCGCCGCGTCCGTGGCCGAGCTGGCGGCGCGCAAGGTCGCGATCGATCGCCTCGCGGTCGACCGCCAGGCCGGCCGGGAGGCCCTCGATGATGCAGGTCAGCCCCGGACCGTGGGATTCGCCCGCGGTCGTCAGACGCATCGCCATCCGCTATTCCTCGGCTCGCGGAGCCGCCTCGGCACCGGGCGCCCCGCCCTCGGCCGGCGCTTGCTGAGCGTCGAGACCGGGGATGAACTCGCCGGTGCCGCGGCACCACGGGCAGACGACCTCGTGCGGCGTGCCGCCAAGGCCCGAGATCAGCTTCCCGGTCCCGCGACAGGGCGTGCAGGTCACCGGCCTGGCCTCCTCGGTCCGCGCGGGGCTCATCGCTTGACCGCGACCAGGACGCCGTCACCGACCGGCGTGACGGTGGCGGTCAGCTCCGGGTGCTCCAGCAACCGCCGGTTGAACGCGCGGGCGTTAGTGGCGCGTTCTGACCGGTCGCCGTCGTCCGCCACTGAGCCGCCCATCAGAACGTTGTCGACGACCAGCACCGCGCCCGGGGCGAGCAGCGGTAGGACGAGCTCGAAGTATTCGCCGTATTGATCCTTCCAGCCGTCAAGAAACGCGTAGTCGAACCCCGGCTGCAGCGAAGCGAGCCCCTCGCGTGCGTCCTGCAAGCGCAGGTCGGCGCGGTCGAGCACCCCCGCGCGCTCGAGATACTCGCCCGCCGCCTCGTGGCGCTCCGGATCAATCTCGAACGAGACGATCGTCCCACCCTCCGCGAGGCCGCGCGCGATGTATAGCGTCGAGACGCCGATCGCGGTGCCGACCTCGACCGCGTGACGCGCGCCATGCGCGAGCGCCAGCACCTGCAGCAGCGCGCCCGTGCTCGGAACGACGATCGGGATCCGATCGCGGGCGGCGTGCGACTCCATCTCCGCCAGCACCGGGTCCGGCGCCCAGCGGATCTGATCGAGGTAGGAGCTGATCTGGTTTGTGACGATCATCCGGCCCGCACCATACAAACCGGCCGCCGCGCGCATCGCCTCGATCGGCGCGGGCCGCCCCGTGAACTGCTCGAAGCTCAGCGCCCCCTGCCCGACGAGCAGCTCGAGCCCGTCGACCGTCGGGACGCCGAGCCGGCGCGCCGCGCGGATCAGCGCGGTGCCACCGGCGGCGTAAACGAAGTCGACGACGCAGCCGAACGCTCGAAGGTCGTCGGCCGTCAGCGGCAGACCGTCGAGACGCGCGGAGCCGTCGAGCCCGACGCTTGTGCAGTTGACCAGCACGTCGGCCGCGACCGGCGTCGTCGACGGGGGTCCCACCCAGCTGCTCGCACAGCGCGTGCGAGCGTCCGGGCGTGCGGTTCCAGACCCGGACGCTCACTGCGCCGGCGTCGCGGAGCGCCCAGACCGCCGCCCGCGCGGCCCCACCCGCACCGAGCACGAGCGCCGAGCCGCCTGCGATGTCGAGTGGCAGGGCGGCGACCAGCGCCGGCGCGTCGGTGTTGTCAGCCACGATCCGGCCGGCGCTCGAACGTGAGCGTGTTCGCGGCCCCGATCGCGCTCGCGCGAGCGGTCGGCGCAGTCGCGAGGGCGACGGCAGCCGGTTTGTGCGGGAGGGTGACGTTCGCGCCGCGGAACCCGGCCGCCGGCAGCGCTTTCAGCACTTCCCCGAACAACTCCGGCGCGACCGGGAGTAGCTGGTAGCGCCATCCGGTCAGCCCCGCCGCGCGCAGCGCCGCGTTCTGGATCGCTGGCGAGCGGCTGTGGCGCACGGGCCACCCCAGCACCCCGAGTCGCGTCGGCGCTACTTGTGCTTGCACGCGGCGGTCGAGCTCTGGCTGCCCTGCGCGAGGAACTGAGAGTAGGTCGACGCGTACACCGCGCCTCTCCGGCAGGCGGGCGTGAAGAAGAACAGGTAGTTGGTGTGCGCCGGATGCGCGGCCGCTTCGATCGCCGCCATTCCGGGGTTGTCGATCGGCGTCGGCGGCAGGCCCAGGTGCGTACGCGTGTTCCACGGCGAGCGCGAGTGGAGCTGCGAGACGGTCAGCGGGTGGGTGTAGTTGCCGGTCGCGAAGCGAGTGGTCGAGTCGAGCTGGAGCATCATCCCGTCGGCGAGCCGGTTGTAGATCACGGACGCCACCAGCGGCCGGTCGCGGACGGTCGCCGCCTCGCTCTCGATCAGCGAGGCGATCGTCAGCACGTCGTATGGGGTCAGGTGCTTGCTCCGGGCATACCTGAGATTGACCTTGGCGAAGTTCTGTTTGAAGGTGCGCAGCTGGTCGGCGACGAGCGATGAGATCTTGATCGGCTCGACCAACTCGTAGGTGTCGGGGAACAGAAAACCCTCGAGCGTCGGCGGCGTGTGCTTGAGCCCGTACGTGCGAGGGTCGACTAGCGGGGATCTCCGCGTGGCGGCGAGATAGCTCCCCCGCACTCCCTGGGCGCGCAGCAGCGCGTCGATCGAGTGTCGTGTCTGTCCCTCGGTGATCGTCAGCTCCGTCACACGCGCGGCTGGCGGCGCCTTCGTAAGTGCCGTCAGCGCGGCGCTGTAGGTCATCCCCAGCTGCAGGTGGTAGATCCCCGACCGCAGATCCCCGCGCTTGCCGTCAAGCGTCGCCCGCAGTTCGAAGAACAGGCTCGAGGAGATGACGCCGTCCCTGGCCAGGATGTCTCCGATCTGGCTCGAGCTCGAATGCGGCGGGATCACGACCGTCACGTGCCCGTGCGGCGAGCCGTGGAACGGCTGAAACAGCTCGACCAAGAACCAGATCAGCGCGGCGGCGAGCAGCAGCGCGGTCAGTGCGCCCGCCCGGACCAGCCACTTGCGCCGGGCCGCTTGGAGCCGCTCGCCCGTGCCGGTTTCGGCCGCCGGCGGACGGCCTGTTTGCGCGGTCCCCGTGCCCCGAGCGTCTCGAGGTGGCTGACGCGCCGGGTTCCCGACGGCAGCTCGAGCTCGTGTTCCTCTGTGTCGAACTGGCCATCGGGCTCGCGCTCCACTTCGGGGTCGGGTTCGCGCTCGGGGTCGGGTTCGCGCTCCGGGTCGGTCTCGGGCTCGAGGTCGTGTTCGGGCTCCGGCGGTGTTTGGATATCGACCGGCCCGCCACCGGCGCGCTCGGCTCGCCGGCGCTCGCGGTCAAGCCGCGCGGCCTCGCGTTCGGCCGCGCTCCGCTCGCCGTCAGCCATGCGACGCCCCCGCAGCATGGGTACGTGCGAGCCAGCTCTCGAGCAGGTGCGCCGCGGCGCGTGAGTCCTCGCTGGCGCGCCCCCCAGAGCGCACGGCGAGCCGGGTCGTGAAGCGCTCGTCGTACAGCTCGACGGGGACCGGCAGCGAACGTTCGAGCGTCGACGCGAACGCGCGGGTCTCCGCCGTCTGCGCCGAGTCGCCGCCCGACAACGACAGCGGCAGGCCGACGATCACGAGCTCGGCATCGAGCTCCGCCACCAGCGCGCGCAGCCGGCCGATCCCGCGTCGCGTGGCGGGCGAGCTGACCGGCTCCAGCGGCGTCGCCAGTACGCCGGTCGGGTCACTTACCGCGCATCCGCAGCGCGCGCTGCCGTAGTCGAGCGCCAGGACACGCATCAGCGCTTCGAACTCAGCGCCGCCTCGATTGCCTCACGTGCCGCGCTGAGCGCCGCTTCGAGTTGCGCCGGGTCGCGGCCGCCGGCCCGCGCGAGCGTGTCGCGTCCGCCACCGCCGCCGCCGACCCGCGCCGCCGCGATCTGGACGATCTCGCCAGCTTTTACGCCCCGCGCCACCAGCGCCGGAGCGACGCTCGCGACCAGGTCGACGCGACCCTCGCCGGCGGTACCGAGCACGATCGCGGCATCTGGGAGCTTCCCTTTGAGGCGATCGACGATCTCCAGCAGCGCCTGCCCGTTGGCCGCCTGGACGGCGGCGGCCAGCACGCTTGCGCCGTCGGTCTGCGTGGCCGCCGCGACGAGCGTGTCGATGTCGACGGCGCCGTTTGAGTCGGACCCGCGCCGCCCCGCGCGCTCAAGCTCCCGAACCCGGTTCTGAAGCTGGATCGTCGCCTCCTCGGCCTGCCGCGGCGGGACGCGCAGCGTCGCCGCGACCCGTTCGAGTTCGTAGTCGCGCTCGCGCATGAAGCGGATCGCCTCGGGGCCGGTGATCGCCTCGATTCGCCGGACGTTGGCGGCGCTCGACGTCTCGGACACGATCCGGAACAGGCCGATCTCCGACGTGGCGCGCACGTGCGTGCCGCCGCACAGCTCGCGCGAGAACGACCCGTCGCCGACCTCGACCATCCGCACGACGTCACCGTACTTCTCGTTGAACAGGGCCATCGCACCGAGCCGACGCGCCTCCTCGAGCGTGGTCGTGATCGCGCGAACCGGCTGGCTCTCGATAATCCAGCCGTTGACGTCGTCCTGCACCGCCTCGAGCTGCTCCGGGGTCAGCGACCTCGAGTGCGTGAAGTCGAACCGCAGCTTGTCGGGCCCGACGTAGGAACCGGCCTGGCGCACGTGGTCGCCGAGGCGCCTGCGGAGCGAGGCGTGCAGAAGATGGGTCGCTGTGTGGTTGCACGCCGTCGCGTGGCGGGCGGCGCGGTCGACGTGGGCGTGGACGCGCTCGCCGGGCTCGAACCGTCCGTGCTCGGGCACGAGCGCCAACACCTGGTCGGAACCGAGCCGCAGCACGTCGTCGACGCGCGCCAAGCAGCCGCCGCCGGCGCATTCGATCGTCCCCGAGTCGGCGATCTGGCCGCCGCCGGTCGCGTAGAACGGCGACTCGACGAGCTTCATCAGCAGGCGCCCGCCATCCTCTTGGACGGCGCCGATCGTGGTCTCGGCATCGGTCGCCTCGTAGCCCACGAATTCCGTCTCGAATCCCGCTCGCCCGACGAGCTCCAACGCCCGCTCGCGCAGCTCATCACCTCCACTCGCGCGTCCGGAGCCGGCACGAGCACGAGAGCGCTGCTCCTCCATCAGGACCTCGAAGCCCGCCTCGTCGACGCCGAGCCCGTGCTCGGCGACGATCTCGAGCGTCATGTCGATCGGAAACCCATAGGTGTCGTGGAGCAGAAACGCATCGGCGCCCGCGATCCCCTCGGCGCCCGTCTCGAGCGTCTGCTCGATCAGCTCGTCCAGCCGCTTGAGCCCCAGCTCGAGCGTGTGGCTGAAGCTCTGCTCCTCGGACGCCAGCCACTTGTGGATCAGGTCCCGCTGCTCGCCGAGCTCTCGATACTCGGCCCCCATCAGCTCGGTGACGCGGTCGGCGTACAGCGCCAGGAAGCCGTCCTGCAGACCGAGGCCGCGGCCGTGCTGGATCGCGCGGCGGATGATCCGGCGCAGCACGTAGCCACGGCTGTCGTTGGACGGGACGACGCCGTCGGCGAGCAGGAACGAGATCGCGCGGCTGTGGTCGGCCAGCACGCGCAGGGCCTTGTCGGTCGAGAACTCGCGGCCGTAAGCGCGCCCGGAGAGCTCCTCGCCGAGCGAGATCAACGGCGCGAACTGGTCTGTCTCGAACACGGTCGGCTTGTGCTGGAGGATCGACGCGAGCCGGTTGAGCCCGAGCCCGGTGTCGATGTTCTTGGCCGGCAGCGGCGTCAGCACGCCCTCTGGGTTCTGGTCGAATTCCATGAACACCAGGTTCCAGTACTCGAGGAAGCGCTCGTTATCACCACCTGGAAGATCATCGGGGCGCCCGTGATCGACGCCGCGATCGAGGTACAGCTCCGAGCACGGGCCGCACGGGCCCGTCGGGCCCATCTGCCAGAAGTTCTCCTCGCGCGGGCACTCGACGATCCGCTCGCGCGGGACACCGATCTCCATCCAGGCGTCGATCGCGTCCTGATCGGGGCCGATCCCAAGCTCGTCGTCGCCGGCGAACACCGTGATCCAGATGTCGGCGGGGGCGAACCCGAACCCATCCGTCGAGAGCTCCCACGCGAACCGCGTCGCCTCGCGCTTGAAGTAGTCGCCGAACGAGAAGTTGCCGAGCATCTCGAAGAAAGTCAGGTGGCGCGTAGTGGTGCCGATGATCTCGATGTCCGATGTTCGGAACGTCTTCTGGCAGGTGGTGACGCGCGGATGCGGAGGACGCTCGAGGCCGAGGAAATAGGGCTTGAGCGGCACCATTCCGGCGATCGTGAACAGCACCGAGGGGTCGAACTCGGCCGGGATCAGCGACGACGACGGCAGCCGCAGATGGTCGCGCTGCTCGAAAAACTCGATATACGTTGAGCGAATCTCGTCTGAGGTCATCAAGACGCCTCAGTGTAGGCGCGGATCCGACGGCCGCGCGATCGTCCCCCAGCCGACGACGAGTTCGCCGTCCATCAGGCACGCGAGCTGTCCGGGAGCGGCTCCGTCGACCGGATCGGCGAGCTCGACCGACAACGCGCGGTGGCGTCCGACGGCGGGGTCGCCGGCCAGTCGGGCCTGCAGTGGCCGCGAGCGGTAGCGGAGCTTGACCCGGTTCACGCGCGAGCCGGAGCGGTGCAGTCGCGCACCGCGGACCGCGACGCGGGAGGTTCGCAGTGCGGATCGCGGGCCGACTATCACCCGCCGGCCGGCCGGGTCCTTGTCGAGCACGTACAGCGGCTCGCCACGGCTGATGCCGATCCCGCGGCGCTGGCCGACCGTGAAGCGGTGCTGGCCGAGGTGGCTCGCGAGCACCGTTCCGTCGGTGTCGACGATCGGCCCGGGCCGGTCGTCGAGCCCACCGTGGCGCGCGAGGAACCGGGCGCGGTTGGTACCCGCGAGGAAGCACAGGTCCTGCGAGTCGGCCTTGGCGGCGACCGGCAGTCCGGCCGCGGCAGCGAGTTCGCGCACCTGCGGCTTGTGCAGCTCGCCGAGCGGGAAACGCAGCCGGGATAGAGACGCCGGCGCCAGCACCGCCAGCATGTAGGTCTGGTCCTTGGCCGGGTCGGCGGCGGTGCGCAGCAGCGGCCCGCGCTCATCGCCGGTCTCGGCAAGCCGCGCGTAGTGCCCGGTCGCGAGCTTGTCGGCGCCGAGCCGCTCGCCGAACTCGAGCATCGCATCCAGGCGGACGTGGCCGTTGCAGCCGACGCACGGGTTCGGCGTCTCGCCGTCCGCGTAGCCGGCGATGAACGGCTCGACGACGCCGGCGCGGAACTCGTCGCGCAGGTCGACCGTGAAGTGCGCCAGACCCATCGAATGCGCCAGCGCGCGTGCCTGGGCGACCGCCGAGGCGGAACAGCAGCTGCGCTCCGCGTCGTTCTCGGAGTCGGCCCACAGCTCGAGCGTGACCGCCACGGCGTCGCCTTCGGCGCTGACGAGGTGGGCCGCGACGGCGCTGTCGACGCCGCCGCTCATCGCGACCAGCGTCCGGCCGCCGCGGGGCTCAGCGAGCTTGCCGAGCGCCTGGACCGCGGCACCGAGCGCGCGGGCAAGCGCGTCGGACGCAAGCTCGGCGGCGTGCAGCTTGCCGGGGCTGAGGCCGCCGAGCTCGGCGGCGATCTCCTTTGGCCCGATCCGCGCCGCGTCGAGCACGGCCGCGCCACGGACGAGCGTGACGGCGGCGCTCCCAGCGGCGGTCGTCGCGCCACACCCGTTGGCGACGAACCCCGCGTCGCTGACGCGATCTGAGTCGATTCCGACTGAGAAGCTGATCTCGTCACAGCAGGCGCCACCTCCGATCGTGACCGTGAAGCCATCGCCCGGCGTGTGGCCCAGTCCCTGGGGTGAGGTCAGGTGGTGCTCAAAGGCGAGCGCATCCATGTCGTTCTCACGCTAGCCGCAGTCCGAGTTCGCGCAGCTGGGCCGGATCGACGGGCGCAGGTGCACCGGTCAGCGGATCCGCGCCACTGGTCGCCTTCGGGAACGCGATCGTCTCGCGGATGTTGTCGCGGCCGGCCAGCAGCGCCACCAGCCGGTCGAGGCCGAACGCGATCCCTCCGTGCGGCGGGGCGCCGTACCGCAGCGCATCGAGCAGGAAGCCGAACCGGGCCTGCGCCTCCCGGGGATCGATCCCGATCAGCTCGAAGATCCGCTCCTGGACGTCGATCCGGTGGTTACGGATCGACCCTCCACCGAGCTCGACGCCGTCGAGCACGAGATCGTACGAGCGCGACAGCAGTGCGCTCGGATCGTCGAGGTCGGCCGCGCTTGCCGGGACCCCGGCGGCGGTCGCGGGTGCGGTGAACGGGTGGTGCTCGGCATCCCAGCGCTGCTCCTCGGGCCGCCACGTGAACATCGGGAACTGCACGACCCACAGGATCTCGTGCGATCCGGCCGGCACGAGCCCGAAGCGGCGCGCGAGCTCGAGCCGCAGCGCACCCAGCACCTGAGCGGTCGTCTGCGGCTGGTCTGCCACGAGCAGCAGCAGGTCGCCCGGCGCCCCGTGCAGGCGCTGCGTCACCGCGGCGATCTCGGCCTCGCTCAGGAACTTGGCGATCGGCGAGCGCCAACCGGGCAGCTCGCTTTGGACGAATGCCCACACGAGGCCCTTGGCGCCGTGCTGCTTGGCGAGCTCAGTCAGCGCGTCGAGCTCAGAACGCGGCAGCTCGCGGGCGCCGGCGTTGATGCCCTTCACGACCCCGCCGCCGCGCAGCGCATCGGCGAACACCTTGAACTCGGTCCGCTCCAAGTCGGATCCGAGGTCGGTCAGCTCGAGCCCGAAACGGGTGTCGGGACGGTCGGATCCGAACCGCGAGACGGCCTCGGCGTAGGTCATTCGACGCCACGGCGGCTCCGCGACGTCGAGCGCTGCGCGCTCGAAGACGGTTGCCATCACCGCCTCGGTGACCTCGTAGACGTCGTCCTCGACGACGAACGCGAGTTCCATGTCGAGCTGCGTGAACTCGGTCATCCGATCGGCGCGCGCGTCCTCGTCACGGAAGCAACGGACGATCTGGTAGTAGCGCTCGAACCCCCCGATCATCAGCAGCTGCTTGAACAGCTGCGGCGATTGCGGAAGTGCGTAGAACGAGCCCGGCGCGACCCGCGCTGGGACCAGGAAGTCGCGGGCTCCCTCCGGCGTCGAGCGGGTCAAGAACGGCGTCTCGATCTCGAGAAAGTCGCGCTCGTCGAGCACCTCGCGGATCGTCTGGACCGCGCGGTGCCGGATCGCGATCGCGTCCTGCAGAGGCTCGCGCCGGAGGTCCAGCGACCGGTGCCGGAGACGCAGGTTTTCGTCGACGTTGATGTCCTCGTCGACCGGGAACGGCGGCGTCTGCGCGCCCGCGAGCAGCTCAACCTCGGTCACGGCCAGCTCGATCTCCCCGGTCGCCAGGTTCGGGTTGACGTTCTCGGGCGCGCGACGGTTGACCGTGCCGGCGGCGGTGATCACGTCCTCTGACCGCAGCGAGTGCGCCTTGGCATGGGCGTCGGGCGCGGTCTCGGGGTGAAACACCAGCTGCACGATCCCCGACCGCTCGCGCAGATCGATGAAGATCAGGCCGCCGTGATCGCGGCGGCGGTTGACCCAGCCCGAGACGCGCGCCTCCGTGCCGGCGCGCCCGGCGTCGAGCTCGCCCGCCCAGCTGTCGCGGTAGCGATTCGGGGTCGGGCTGCGCTTCATCTGGCTGCTCTTTGTGGTGCTGGTGCTCATGCGAAGCGACTCCCGCGCAGGATCGTCGCGATCACCGATCTTGGCTCGTGGTCCTCCTGCTCGCCGGACTCCATGCGCCTGAGGCCGATCTGTGGCTCTGGACCAACGATCGCAACGTAGCGAGCGCCGATCCGGTCTGCGTGCTTGAGCTGGCCCTTCAGCGATCTGCCCGTGAGCTCCAGCTGGGCACTGAGCCCGGCCTGACGAGCCTCGCGGACGAGACTGAATCCCTCGCGCGCGGCGCTCGGTGTCTGAACGGCGATCGCGACGAACAGGTCGACCGCCGGCGGCGCGATCGGGAACTCCGGCGCCGCCAGCAGCATCCGCTCGACCCCCGCCGCCCAGCCCGAGGCGGGCGTCGGCCGTCCACCGAGCATCTCGATCAGCCCGTCATACCGTCCGCCGCCGCCGACCCCGGATTGCGCACCCAGCGCGTCGGAGGTGAACTCGAACACGGTTCTCGTGTAGTAGTCGAGCCCTCGGACGAGCGTCGGGTCGAGCTCGTACGGTTGCTCGGCGTCGTCGAGCAACTCGCGCACGCGCGCGAAGTGCTCGGCGTCGTCGGGCGCAAGTCTGTCCAACAGTGTCGGTGCGTCGGCCATCGTCCGCCGGGTTGTGCGGTCGCTGGCGTCAAACGCGCGCATCGGGTTCAGGTCGATCCTCGCAACCACGTCCGGGGCGAGCGCGTCCTCGTGCGCGTGCAAGAACGCCGTCAGCTCCTCGCGGTATTCGGTCCGCGTCTGCGGGGTTCCGAGGCTCGACAGTCGCAGCCTGGTGTGCGCGATGCCGAGCTCCTGCAGCAGGCCGGACAGCAGCAGGATCAATTCGGCGTCGGTCTCGGGACTGGCGGAGCCGATCACCTCGGCCCCCACCTGCCAGAACTGCCGGTAGCGCCCAAGCTGCGGCGCCTCGGCACGGAAAAAGCTCGACAGGTACCAGAGCTTGACCGGCTGCGGGAGCTTATGCATCCCGTGCTCGAGGTAGGCGCGACAGACCGGTGCGGTTCCCTCGGGCCGCAGCGTCAGCGAACGGCCCGCGCCGTCGTCGAACGTATACATCTCCTTCTGGACGATGTCGGTCGCCTGACCTACTCCCCGCTCAAACAGCGCGGTGGCCTCGAAGGTGGGCGTCTCGATCCGTCCGTACCCTGCGGCGCCGAGGATCCGCTCGGCGCGTCCTTCCAGCACAGCCCGCCGCGCCGCGTCGGCGGGTAGCACATCAAACGTCCCTCTCGGGGCCTGGATCACGCTCACGGCAGTGAATCCAGGGGTCTAGTTCTGATGCGCGAGTTCGCGCAGGAAAGGATTTGTGTCGCGCTCTTGCCCGAGCGTGGTGAGTCCCATGTGTCCGGGGTAAACGGTCGTCTCGGGCGGGTTGGCGGCAATCAGGCTATCGATCGACGCCAGCAACGTCGGCCAATCTCCGCCCGGCAGGTCGACCCGACCGACTGAGCCCTGGAACAGCACGTCGCCCGAGAACAGCGCTCGGTGCTCGGGGACCGCGTAGCTGACGTGACCGGGGCTGTGCCCGGGCGTGAAGCTGACCTCGAACTCGAGCCCGGCGAGCGTCAGTGTCTCGCCACCTTTGACCGTGTGGTCGGCCTCGTAACTCTCGAACGGCCCGAATCCAGGCCACGGTACGTAGTCCATGATGTTGGCGAGCACCTGCGTCTCGAGCTCGGGGCAGTACACCGGAGCCCCGGTCGCGCGCGCTATGGGAGCGACCGCCCCGATGTGGTCAAAGTGCGTGTGGGTGAGCAGGATCGCCTCGAGTTGCTTGATCTCCAACGCGTCGATCGCCTGCAGCAGCCGCTCAGCCTCGTCGCCCGGATCGACGATCACCGCCCGGTCGGAGTCTCTGACGCGCACGACGTAGGCGTTCTCCTGCACTGGACCGACCGTGAACATGCGCACGTCGATCATTTCGTGGCCGCCTTCGAGGCCGCCTTCTTCGCTTGACGGCGGCGGTACAGATACGACTCGAGGTAGAAGCCCGACGGGACGTACAGCGCAAACGCGAACACGCCGAAGATCGCCGCCGGGATGATCTGACCCTTGTCGGTCAGCAACAGGAACACGAACATGAACACCGCGGCGATCCCAGCGCGGTTGACGGCGCTGCGCCAGGTCGGCGGCTTGTCCAGCCGCTTGGCTCGAGCCTCGGCGCGATCCTGCTTCTTACGCTCCTCGGGGCTCGGCGGACGGCCGGTGCGACCACGCGCCTCGACCGTCCCGGCGGCGTTGCCCCGGTGCTTGGTGCGGCGCTTTCTCTTCGTCTGTGCCATCGCTCGAGATCTAGCTTACGCGGTGCGGGCGCGGTGAGCCAGAGCATCTTCGATCGTCTGGTAGCCCCGCAGCGGAAGGTCGGCGGGAAAACCATCGAAAGCGGCCGCCGGCGCGAGCCCCACCAACTCCGCCGCGTCCGGGGGTGCGTGGCGGGCGATCGCCGCGACGACGGCGCTGAGCGGGGTCGCACGGTGGTCCTCGACGTTCGTCGACACCTGGGCGATCCCTTGGCTTTCGAGCCACACCCCGATCGCCCGCACCCCGATCAGACCCTCGTCTCCCCCTTCGCGGATCAGCGACGCGATCGCGATCGCGTCGTCGTGGGTCGCGGACGGTCCGAGCTCGACGTTGAACGCGACCAGCGGCGGCCGCGCGGCGACGAGCGTCGCCCCGGCGCCCGGGTGCATGTGCGGTGGCCCGAAGTCCGGCGTGAGCTCCCCCGTCTCGATCCGACGCGCGAGCTCCGCGGGGCCGCCCCTGCGCAGCTGCGCGCGCGTGCGGCCGTCGCCGAGGATCCCGTACAGGAAGACCGGCAGCTCGAGCATGTCGGCGAGCAGGTCGGCGAGCACCAGCGCCTCGGCGCAGGCCGCGCCGCGATCGCCGATTGACAAGTAGACGATCGCCGCAACGTCCACGACCCCGACGCGTGGGTGGACCCCATCATGGGTGTCGAGCGTCAGCACCTGCACGGCTCGCGCCGCGCCGGTGGCGACGGCCTGAGCGAGCTCGCCCGGCTCACCGGCGAGCGTGTAGGCGCTGCGATGGTGGTCAGGGTCTGAATGGACGTCGAGCAGGTGATCGCCGAACGCGGCCGCGATCTCATCGATCGCGCGCTGGTCGCGTCCCTCCGAGACGTTCGGATAGGCGAGCAGCGTCGTCAATCCAGCAGGTACCGGCCGGCGTCGAGCACCGCTGTACCGCCGATCGTCAGCGACGCGTCGAGCACCACGACGTCCAGGTGGATCGGGACCGACACGTTGCCTCCGATCGCGGCGCTGGCGCCGAACGCGATGTGCGCCGTGCCGAGGATCTTCTCGTCCTCGAGCACGTTGCCGGTCAGCCGGGCGCGTTCGTTGGTCCCGACCCCGAGCTCGGCCAGGTTGCAGCCAAGCTCGCCGTGCTTCTTGAGCAGCTCGAGGTACTCGAGACCGAGTCCGCGTTCGGCGGCGACGATCCGCCCGTCGTCGACGGTCAGCACGGCGGGCTCCTCGCTCACCCCCAGCGGAGCGAGGCTCGAGGCCACGATCGTGCCTTCGCCGCTGAGCGGCGCGATGAACCCTTCGCCCGCGGGCAGGTTTCCGAACGCGCCGCGTGCGGTCAGATCCCCGTCGTCGGCCATCCCGGCACGGCCGGTCAAGTCGAGCGTGAAATCGGTGCCGCGAGCGCAGGTCAGGTGCGCGGTCGTCGACGCGTCGAGCAACTGCGCGAGCTCGCGCGAGCGTCGCGCCATCAGATCGAAGTCGACCGCCATCGCGCGCGCGAGCATGTCCTCGGTCACCCCGGGCATCGTCGCGCCACGTACGCCGACCTCGGTGGCGCGCTTTCGCGCCGGCGTGTGGCTCAGTGAGCGGCTGGTCGGCGCGATGAACACATCGCAGGCGCTCATCGCTGCGGCCACCGGTCGGGCCGGCTCGGTCCCGTCGGTCTCGCGCTCGTCCATGATCGTCAGGACGGCATCGGCGCCCGCCGCAGCCGCGCCGTCGCGGAGCGCCTCGCCGATCGCGCGCGTGTTCGCGTCGGCGACCACCAGTACGTCCTCGCCGCGCTTGACCGCCAGCGAGCGCTCGATGATCGTCGTGACCGCTGCGTCGAGCTCGGACATGGGCGTGATCATATGTTGGTAACAGCGCACGTTGATCGCTCGTCGCCCCCGCGCTAGGGTCGGCTGCCCGACGAATGAGCGCACTGGTTCGGAGATTTCTTGCTGCATTGGCTGCAGTGGTGCTCGCCGCCACGCTGTCGGCCACGGTCGCGGCCGGGCGTGCATCCGCCGACACGTTGAGCCTGTCGGTCACCGGGTCGACGGACGCCGGGATCACGGTGACTGCCGCGGGCGCCGTGGCAAACCCGGCGATCTTGAACGTGTCCTACTTTCCGGCGGGGACCGGAGGCTGTCCTAGCTCGCCCGTTGGCGGCACCTCGATCTCCCCCGACGGAACCCAAATGAATCCCGGGGAGTCGTTTCACTACCCCGGATCCTCGGTCAGCCTGCCGCCCGGTAGCTACCAGCTCTGCGGATGGCTGTCCAGCGTCGCCGGCTCGACCGTCACGGCGACGTATTCCGGGACGTTCACGGTCACGACAGCCGACACACTGTCGTTGGCCGGGCCGGTCGACCCGATCGAGGGCCAGGACCTGACCGTCACCGCGAGCGGGGCGGCCTATGACCCGGAGGCGGCTGTCTACGCGACCTACAAGGCCGCCGGCGGTGGCTGCGCCTCGACGCCGGAAGCGGACACCGGGACGATCAGCGATTCGGCCGACGCGGTCTCGGGCCAGTACACGACTGAGCCGGTCTCCAGCCAGTCTTTCGACGCCGGCTCCTATCTGGTGTGTTTGTGGCTGGTCGACTCCAATGACGACCAGGTACTGGCTAGCGCGTCGACGACGCTCGACGTCGGCGCGCTCGGCGCCTCGATCCAACTCACCGCACCGACAAAGGTCGATCCCGGTGAGACCTTTCCGGTCAACCTGACCACGACGGTCGACGCCGGAATCCCGGTCCTCGCGCAAGCCGACGTCGTCCCGGCTCGCCGCGGGACGACGTGCGCCGGCAATCCCGACGGCGAACCTACAAATGCGCTGCAGCCGCTGATGCAGGAGCCGCTCACCGACACGCAGGTTCCCGCCGGGACGGTCTCGACCTCGGACGGCCAGGCGCAGCTTGCGGCCGATGGCCGGTATTTGATCTGCGGCTGGCTGCTCGACGGCTGGAGCACGACTCAGACGCCGCCGACGGTCGCCGGCCCGATCTCGAGGATTGTCACGGTCGTCAAGCCGCTGGTCTTTCGAGGGCTGACCTCGCAGCGGGATCAGCTCTCGATGACGGTCGGGCAGGCCAGCAGAGCCCTCGAGTTGATCACCGCTTCGGACCAGCTGCACTGCGCAAAGCCCGCCTTCCTCCCCAGCGGGCAGCGCTGGAACGGCGACGGCCGAGTCAGACTCACGCCTCAACAGTTCGGTGTCGTCCACTTCGGCTCGGGCCCGATCCACCTGCGGGCGGCCCCCAACCCGAACGTCACCTTCAACCTCACCGCGCGGCTGAGCGGCAACCTGGTCAAGGGCAGGTTCACCGAGGCCGGGACGCCGAATGGACTGATCGGTAATCGGGCCGAGCGGTT